>JALEFZ010000088.1 GCA_022760475.1 Bacteroidia bacterium
CATTTAAGGTAGGACTGCGACCAACTCAATGTCTGTAAAGTGTTCTGGAGAGAATCCAGGTAGGAGAGGCATTCCATTTAAGGTAGGACTGCGACCTGTTATAGTCTCTGGAATTGAACAAGCTGCAAAAGTAGGAGAGGCATTCCATTTAAGGTAGGACTGCGACCCTCGGCTGCTTCCAAAGATGCTCTTGCTGTAACAAGGTAGGAGAGGCATTCCATTTAAGGTAGGACTGCGACCTTACCTAAATACCTCAATAAGGTAATGATCATTACGTAGGAGAAGCATTCCATTCAAGCCAGGACTGCGATCATCCCCGCATAAGTTTTACAATCCCTTAACCTAAAATTCCGACCTTTCTTCCAGGCCCTCCCGTATCATTAAGTATCCACAAACACAAACATCCATGAACCAAAAGACCAAAGCACGGCAGTTAAAGCTCCGCAAGGCCTTTCTGGGCATCCGCCATGTCAATGACCTCTGTCGACTCCTCAAAATCGACAAGAGAAGGCTCATGCTTGTCAAAAGCCAGCCGCGCTACAAGGCCTTTTCTATCCCGAAAAAAGGCGGCGGCGAACGCCACATTGAAACTCCCTCACCCGCCCTGAAAAAGATCCAGTCCGCCCTCAACCGCTTCCTTCAAGCGGTTTATTATTTTGAAAAATCCGCCGCTTCCTATGGATTCATCGTCGGTGTGAAAAATGAAGATGATCGCCGAAATGTTGTTACCAATGCCCGCAAACACATCGGAAATCCCTACCTCCTCAATGTCGACATCAAGGACTTTTTCCATGCCGTCAAGAAAAAGGATGTCATGGACATGTTTTTAGGGGAGCCTTTTGGCTTTCAGACGGAACTGGCCTCCATCCTCACCCAACTCACCATCTACAAAGGCCGCCTTCCCATGGGCGCACCTACTTCCCCCGTCCTTTCCAACATGGCCTGCCGCCAACTGGACGAAGTCCTGGTAGAACTGTCCACCAAAAACAAATGGACCTATACCCGCTATGCCGATGACATGAGTTTTTCGGGCAAAGAAGAATTTGGTGAGATTCAGGTCAACCTCATCCGCCACATCATCCAGGAGCAGCGCTTCAAGGTCAATGAGAAAAAAGTAAAACACTTCGGTCCGGAAGATCCCAAAATTGTAACAGGACTCCTGGTGAGTAAGCGGGTGGAATTGGCACCTGGCTATATCGAGACCCTGGAGAAAGACATTGAAGCCCTGGAGAAGGTCATGCTTGCCCAAAACTTTCAGGGAGAGATCGATTCCAAATGGGTCGATCAGATGAAGATTCAGATACGTGGCCGACTCAACTTTGCCGGCTTTGTCATGGGCAAACGCAAGCAAAAGTACCTCGAACTCAAAGACAAATACTACGGTGCCATCAATCCTCCGGAGGAAGACTTTGGCGCGGTCAGTTGGCGATCCTTTCCCTACAACATCTAGTAGGCCATTTGAAATCTATCCTTCCGGACTACAGTTGTCTTGCAAGAACCTCAGTTCCAAACTCAAACAGTCCCTAATCAAATGCACAAGCTCTTTCACCAAAAACAAGCAAATCCATGCAACTCATCCTGGACACCAAAGGACTAAAGCTCCTCAAAAAAAGAAATTCCTTCCTGATCGAACCCGAGGAGGGAGCCAGCCGAACCATCAGCCCCAAAAAACTCAGCAGCATCGCCATTACCCAATCGGTAATGATCTCCTCCGAGGCTGTGGTATTGGCCATCAAAAACGAAGTGCCCATCCTCTTTTTTGACCGGATCGGCAAGGCACAGGCCAGGCTCTGGTCTCCCTATTTTGGAAGCATTGCCACGCTCAGGCGGATGCAGGTGAAGTTTGGCGAAAGCCCCAGGGCCACGGAGTGGATGATCAAGCTCTTTCAGTTGAAAACGGAGGGACAACTGAGCAATTTGAAGTATTTGGCGAGCCAGTTATCAAGTCGGAATGCCAATCTGGATAAAGCTATCGTATCCATCCAAAGGCAATTTAAGGGGATGAGCCAGTTCGAGGGGATGCTCCTGGGAGAGGTACAAAAAAAGATGATGGGTATAGAAGGAAACATCGCCAGAACTTATTGGAGAGCCTTTGGGACAGCTATTCCTGTTGAATATCGCTTTGAAAAACGTAGCAGGAAACCTGCAGCAGACGAGTTTAACGCTGTCCTCAACTATATGTACGGCATGTTATACTCAGTAGTAGAGGGGGCATTATTCAGCGCAGGGCTTGATCCTCATTTAGGCTTACTCCACAGCGACGAGTATAACAAACCTGTACTGGCATTTGATTTGATCGAGGCATTTCGCCCTTGGGTAGATCACTTGCTACTTGGAGAGTGTTTGGTTCATACCCTGGAGAAGTCTTTTTTCACTAAAAATCAGTTTGGGCTCTTTTTAAACAAGTCTGGCAAAGCTCACATCATTCCATTGTTTAACGACTTCCTAAGAACCGAACGGAGTTGGCTGACAAACAACAGCTCTGTCAAAAACCACATTTACTATTTGGCTTCTCGTCTCGCCCAGCGCATTCGCACCTTTGAAATGGACGAAGATTTCGATTCTGGATTTGAAGATTGATAATTATGGCATATCTGATCTGTTACGACATTGAACACAACTACTTACGCAAAAAAATGGGAGACATGATTCTGGATCATGGTTTCGAGAGAATCAATTTATCGGTATATTTAGGAAACATCGAACAGCGCTCTTTGACGTATCTGGAAGATAAACTAACAGCCATGCTGAAAGATAAAGGCAAAGAGACGGATAGTTTGATCTTTCTTCCTGTTACAGCAAGTCAGATTGACGAAATGCGGATTTACGGCAAAAACGACCTGGACCCCGGAGAGATTTCGGGAAGTAAGAGCAGCCTGATCTTATAGCCGGACATACATATTTTGAAGAATCAAAAGAAACTTTTGTAATCCTTCCCGTTTCCGAAGGAAAAAGCAGCCCTTTTGCCCCTCAAAAAATGCCCATTCCATTGATTAAAATATTCGATATTTCGAGTGGGTATTTTGTAGGTAAGCACAGAATTGGTCTTGTTTTCATTTCTTCCAGAAATTTGTGTAATTCGTAAAAGGTCAAGTATTTTTTATGTGCGAAAATTGCGACAGCTTTTCGGAATAAAAAAATCAAGCCTGAGAGGCTGCAAAAGCACTTTTGTGGATAAGTCAGGCTCATTTTTAGGACGTCTGAAAGATTGAATGATCATTCAATTCTAACAGTGTTATGCAAAAAAAGACAAATTTTAAGGAATTTTTGATGGCTATTTTGTTGATTTGCAGGTGGTTGAAAATTTACGGGTCAGAGAGGCATTCCATTTAAGGTAGGACTGCGACCTCTTCCTCTTGCTCTTCTTTGGTAAGGTGAAAAAGTCAGAGAGGCATTCCATTTAAGGTAGGACTGCGACGGATAATATAGCCTGCTTATACTTAGCTCTCATTTCGTCAGAGAGGCATTCCATTTAAGGTAGGACTGCGACAGATATGTATTCCAATAAGAAACCTTGGCGTCTATGTCAGAGAGGCATTCCATTTAAGGTAGGACTGCGACATTTATATTCGAGGAATTTGGAGTGTTTGCAGATGTGAGTCAGAGAGGCATTCCATTTAAGGTAGGACTGCGACGAATTTCCTTGCGGTTGAGAAATTTTTCCAATACGCGTCAGAGAGGCATTCCATTTAAGGTAGGACTGCGACGTTCTTTCAATTTCTCTATAACATCTGCTAGTTCCTGTCAGAGAGGCATTCCATTTAAGGTAGGACTGCGACCTTCTAAAAGATTACCCTGAATTTCCGCAAAATTAGTCAGAGAGGCATTCCATTTAAGGTAGGACTGCGACCAATCTACTCACAATAAGCTCCTGTGTGAAGAAATACTGTCAGAGAGGCATTCCATTTAAGGTAGGACTGCGACAGGTTATTTGGCCTATAGCTGTTCCAACCGAATCCTAGTCAGAGAGGCATTCCATTTAAGGTAGGACTGCGACGCCTCCAAGGCTGTAAGGGCGGTGCTGCAATCCTGCGTCAGAGAGGCATTCCATTTAAGGTAGGACTGCGACGTTAAAAGACTGATGGTTTTTTTCATTGTAAATCTGTCAGAGAGGCATTCCATTTAAGGTAGGACTGCGACATCTATCGCTTCGATTGAGTTATTGTAGGCTGTCCACGTCAGAGAGGCATTCCATTTAAGGTAGGACTGCGACGCGTGAGGGAAGTTTGTAGTAAACATAACGATATTGTCAGAGAGGCATTCCATTTAAGGTAGGACTGCGACTTCTCCTTTTCGACGGCCCCTTCGGACACGTCATCCGTCAGAGAGGCATTCCATTTAAGGTAGGACTGCGACGGATCGGTGATTTTTCTAGTCGTGATCCCATTTGTCAGAGTGATAGTCCAATCAAGCTAGGACTGCCAGTTATGGGGCAGCATGAATAACCATACCCCTATACTAGTTGCAGACATTTGCCATCCCCCTTACCAGCCCACAGCCCAACGGCATAAAAGCCGCCGATTCACCAAATAATTTCCCTATTCGCAAAACTGCCGAATGGCAGCCTGCCCTCAAGCTCCCTGAGCTTCTCAAGCAAGCCCTAAAGGGCAAAACCCGGCCCACCAAAAACAGCTTTGGCACCCCTCTGGCCAGTGCCAAAGTGAGTGCCAATGAATTTCATTTTCTTTAAAATGATGAAAAATAAACCCTCATTCCTGTAAATCAGGGGCTTATGAAGCCGCATTTGCCCCCAAAAGGTATAATCCTCTCATCCGTACAAATGGCCTCTATTGAACATAGGGGCTATTTTTTTATTTTTTCGCTTGCATCTCTATTCCATCAAATCCAAATCCACACCTAATCAATAATTTGATACATCGATTTCTTATATACAGAAGGTGCAACTCCTGTCACTCTTTTAAATTGCTTGTTGAAATGCGAAAAATTATTGAATCCGACCTCAAAAGAGATCTCTGTAATTGACTTGCTTCCAAGGGAAATCAAGCGGATGGCCTGCCTTACTCTAAACTCATTCACAAATTGGGTGAAGGTCTTTTTTGTATATTTTTTGAAGTATCTGCAAAAAGCAGGGACCGTCATCGATGCAACCTGACTTATCTGATCAAGGCTTATTTCTGATTGGTAATACTCTTTAACATAATTGTAAACCTGGTTGATCCTGTCATCATCCTGGTTTTGAATAATTAAGGTCATACCTGCCGCATTGAGGACTTCAGATTCTGTAGATTCAGACAAAATTTGCAGTACCTTGAGTATACTCAGAAGGCGATCAAAGGGATCCTGGGATTCCATCAGTTCCAACTCTTTGCCAATAGTAACCTTGGTTTTGCCATAAAATGAAATTCCTGATTTTGACTTATTTATCAATCCATCAATTTTTTCAAGTTCAGGCATAATCTGGACTGATGACTTGATTAAGTCTTTTTTGAACTGAACGACAATTTCTTCATTCACTCCCTGTAAGCCAAACTCATAGCCAAAATGTGGAATGTCTGGCCCCATTAGAATTAAGTCCCCATCTTCGAATTTGGATATGTGGTTGCCTACGTATCTATTCCCAAATCCCTCTTTGATGTAAACCAACTCTACTTCAGGATGATAATGCCAATAGGCTTTTGCATCAGGTGCCCTTTGGGTAAATCTGGAATAGCGTAAAGAAGAACCAAGATCAGGCTCTACTTTCTTTAGCCTTGGAATCAAATATTGCATTGTTTTTTCTTATATGAATGGGTAGCCGGGCTATCTATCTATTCAAAATTAACCGGTTTCTAAACAAAATTAACCCCTTTGATCAATATAGAACTACAACATGCCAATTCTAACAAAGACTAAACCAATTCTAGCACTGATATTTGAAGTGTAAATTATTTATGACACACTGAAAACATTATCATGAGAAGTTTAATTTTTATCGGGCTTGTCTTAATCACAGCCATTAATCCATTATCAGCGAGTGTAGACCCTCAACTTAGCGCTCTATATTTTCCCGCAAATGAACAGGCTGTTGTTTTGAACATCAACAGTCAAATGGGAAGGGTTGAATCCCTGGTCATTAGCGAAGGTAATGGAGATCATATTTATTCTGATGAAATTGGTAAGAACAAAAACAGGATCAAATACGACTTAAATCAATTACCCGATGGGGCATATACTATTCGGCTAATTGGGGAGAATTCTATAGAGGTGCATGAGATCGACATCTCTAAAGGCATTGTTCGTTTAGCCAGGACAGAGTCTTTTAAAAGACCATTGATCAGAACTATTAATGAGAGGCTAATCATTCAAAGCAGGTCTTCTGTAAAAGAAAATATTAGATTGAGCATCTACAACGAGTCTGGAAAAATGATATATGAATTTGATGGGGAAAATTCAGGCAACAATTACCGCGCTTTTAACCTTGAAAACCTGCTTGCAGGTAAATACAGCTTGCTTGTTAGGACACAACATTTTGTTGAAGAGCTTCAAATCACACGTTAAAATATATCTTAGAAAAAGGACCACATTGATATAAGATTAGTATTGAGAGTATGTAAAGTTTTAAGTGCCCTGCATTTGCCATCTCTGAGGCAAATCGTAGGGCCTTGAAACATTTTAAGGCTAGGCAGGATGGCTTATAGACAGAATGAGTAGGAAAGAAAGTTCTTGTCATTAAATTTGAAAAGAATTCCCTTTATGAATATCGGACTATCAAGGGTTTGATCTATAGAATTGCCTTATGCCAGACACCAAAGCAACCGCCACCCTCCTTATCCATTGCCCCGACCAAGTTGGGATCGTAGCCGCCATCACCGATTTTCTCCATAAAAATCATGGAAATATCCTTAGCCTGGACCAACATGTAGATGAGGAAGCCAATCGCTTTTTTATGCGGGTAGCTTGGGACCTGGCTGAATTCATGATACCCAAGGAGAAGATTGATGATTACTTCGCAACCCTTGTCGGAAAGCGATTTGATATGCAATGGCGGTTACATTTTAGTGAGAAGAAGCCCCGGCTGGCACTCTTTGTTTCGAAGAAATCTCACTGCCTATATGATATTTTGCAGCGCTATATGTCTGGAGAATGGCAGGTTGAAATTCCCTTGATCATCAGTAACCATGAGAACCTGGGTTATATTGCCAAGCGATTTGATATTGATTACCATGTTTTTCCCATCAATCCTGAAAATAAGGCTTTACAAGAAAAAAAGGAGATTGAACTGCTTCAGAAGCATGACATAGACCTGATTATTTTGGCTCGCTACATGCAAATTTTGAGCAAGGATTTTATCGATGCCTACCCCAATAAGATCATAAATATCCATCATTCCTTCCTGCCTGCATTTAAAGGTGGCCGACCCTATCACTCTGCCCATAGACGTGGAGTTAAGCTAATTGGAGCTACCAGCCACTATGTCACCGAAGACCTGGATGAAGGGCCTATTATCGCCCAGGATGTCAAAAAGGTAACCCATAAGGAAACCGTCTCAGATTTGATCCGAAAAGGCCAAGACCTTGAGAAAATTGTGCTTTCACAGGCCATTTGGCTGGAGATTCAGCAGAAGGTGTTGCCATATAAAAACAAAACAGTAGTTTTTGATTGATTTGCTTCTTAATCTAAATTAAGAAATGAAGCAGACAGTAGGCTTTGATAAACCTATTTAGGAATATCAACGTTTAAACATTGAAGTTAATAATAAAAAATATGAAAATAGGTATAGATTCATTTGCAGGGGCCCATTTAGACCCACAAACAGGTCAGGTCATTGAACCTGAAAAAGACCTTCAACTACTCCTTGATCGAATGGTGCATGCAGATCAGATGGGATTGGACTCATTTGCCATCGGCGAACACTATCGCAAAGAGTTTTTGGACTCAGCCAATATTGTGATTCTCTCTGCTGCAGCTGCTCGTACAGAAAGGATCAAGCTGGGGTCAGCCGTTACGGTGCTTAGTTCGGCAGACCCAGTCAGGGTTTTCCAAAATTTCGCAACCCTTGATCTCATTTCAAATGGTCGTGCTGAAATGGTGGTTGGAAGGGGATCATTTATTGAGTCTTTCCCACTTTTTGGGTATCAGCTCAATGATTACAATGAATTATTCGAAGAGAAGCTCGACCTGCTCCTGAAGATCAGAGACAACGAAGTTGTCAATTGGGAAGGAAAATTTCGTGCCCCGCTGAAAAATCAGACCATTTATCCAAGACCTCTTCAAAAGGAAATGATGATTTACCGTGGAGTAGGGGGATCGCCTGAGTCATTTATTAAGGCCGGTATCAAAGGCATTCCACTCATGGTAGCTGTGATTGGTGGTTTTACCCAACGTTTTCGTCCTTTGGTAGACCTTTACCGACAAGCATACCGAGAAGCAGGTCACCCGGAAGAGAAAATGCAAATTGGTCTGCACTCATTAGGATTTGTAGGAGAAAAGCATGATGAAGCAATCGAAACCTATTATCCTGGCTATGCCAAGATGTTTACAGAAATAGGGAAGGAAAGAGGCTGGCCTCCCGTAACCAGGCTGAGTTTTGATCCTCAGGTTTCTGAACGAGGTGCTTTGGTAGTGGGAGATCCAGAAAGTGTAGCTCAAAAGATCATCCGTCATAGTGAGGCTTTGGGGGGAATCAACAGGTTCAGTTTCCAAATGGATAATGCCTTGCTAACCCATGAACAACTCATGAAGGCCATTGAATTGATTGGCAAAGAGGTGATTCCAAGGGTAAACAAGGTTTTAGCCTAAAAAGCTCCAGAGCCCCAAACCGACAAAATTACCAATAGCGAAGTTGATGGCACTAAGGGTTAGACCCGAAACCACAATTTCTCTATTTTGAAGGCGGTTGGCGACAGGCCCAATAAAGGGAGTGCTGAATACCCCAGAGACAAGTGTGATCATGACTGTATCTGCATCGATTTTAAAGATTCTGGCCAAAAAACTGTGAATCAACAAGGTGCCAACCAGTATCGAACCCATGAAAGCAGTAAGTCCCACGGCTTTTTGTAGAAATGCTTCGATATTGGTTGTTGCCCCAATGGCAATACAGAAAATCAGGAATATATATTCCCCTGTCTCATAAGTTCCGGGCATTTTCCTGATTCTTGGGATAAATGATACCGCCATTCCCGTAAGTGTCAGGCCAATCATTACAAAAATCAGATTGATCTCGCCGAAGATTAGGATACTCAAGCCTGCAATAATTCCTAGACATAGCCCTCCAATGAGCAGGCTGATCAGCACGTTTATAAATTTTTGTTTCAGGCTTAATTGACCGAAATTATCTTCATCGGATTCCTCTGATGCTTCTTTTGAATGTTGGAATGCAGGTAAATAAAGTCTGTAAAAGGAATGTAAAACAGACAAAACCAAGATCAACAGCATACCTGATAGCATCAGGTCTGTCAGGGTAATTCCTGGAATCAGAATATCCTCACTCGCTCCGATCATTTTGCCTACAGCTGTCATATTGGGAGTTCCCCCTGTCCAAACAGTTGCAGTCATGGAAGCTGACATAGCTGGGAACTCAACCCATTTGCTTCCGATAAATCTCACCACCAGAGCCATTGAAATCAGAGCTATGAGGTACAAACCATAGGATATTGCGGTAGGCTTGGCTAATCTGAGCCATTGAGGGACATTGGCAGAAAAGAGAAGAATTGGAATAGCCAAAGCGACGGTGGTATCTGTCATCGTGTGGAGGAAGTCCCGTGGGACTTCCCAGACATTACCCAAAATGATCCCAAGTACATAACACCAAAAAGCTACACTTAGCCACTGAATGATTTTTAGCCTTTTTTCGAAGTGGATCAGTACTCCGGGAATCAATAAAAATATTGGAAGGAATATAAGCGCTGCAGGCATACAGTTGATGATTTCGCCCAAAGATACATCAGCTATCTAGCAGAGACAAGACTACACCCTGTCAGGGTTTTAACCCTGACAGGGTGTAGTCTGATTTGTCAAAATAAATACAAAAAAACGGGCCGCCCCACTCCGACGGCCCTTCTCGCATTAGTATGGATGATTTTACGCGAATAGGTCATAGATCTATACGCATTGCCCTGACGAATTATTTGAAATGGGGAAAAGTTCTTAGCACCTGGCCTTTCCTCGCTGAACATAATACTTGGCCCCTTCTACATAAATTTTTCCATTAGAACCCATCTGAAGGCGATAATAAGCCTCCTGACCTTGGGTATCTTTGCCATATAATAAATCTATTCCGTTCTTTCGGATAATCTTCCAACTTCCATACACATGGACATTGCTGGCAGAACCGTAACCCCCAGCATCAGGAACATACACGGAACTTTCACTGTGGTAATGAAAGTAACCATTTCTACATAGGTCAATGGTCACCTTAGCTCCTCCGCCCCCATAACCACCTGTATAGTTGGAGTTGATGAAGGTTAGCCTGGAACCATTAAGATAGCTATACCAATCTATACTTTGGTATTCTTTGGGGCTGGCAAAAGTTCCCAAAATAGGAAGGATGATAAAAATTAGTGTTGTTGATATGAGGGTTCGCATAATCGAAATGTTAGAAATTGTATGCTAACAGTCGCTTATGTTCCTGCCATTATCACCATGACCAATTTCCAGACATAGTTTATTAAAAAAAGCAAAAGTTAACCCTTCTCCAGAATGGAGAGAGTGCAAGCCTGCAGAAAGTTAATGGTCTTTGCTTAGGAACGTTCTTTGTCAGACAATTCTTGAACAATCGTCAAAGCATCCTTGATATGCCTTCCGATTTGCCCCTGTGATGCAAATTTGTGCCTGACAATTCCTTGATTATCAAGAACAAATGTTTCTCGGGCGGGAAGGATACCCAAGAGGCTTTTTACACCATAGGCCTTACGTACCTTATGATTCCTATCGCTCAATAAAATGAAGGGCAAATCCCTATTTGAGGCAAATTTTTGGTGGGATTTTGTAGAGTCTGCGCTTATTCCTATGACTTCCGCGCCTGCCTCTAGAAAATCTTCGTAGGAATCTCTAAATCCACAAGCCTCTGCCGTACAGCCGGGAGTCTCATTTTTAGGGTAGAAATAAACTACAAGGGCTTTCTTACCTTTGAATTCATCTAAAGAAACCATTTCGCCCTTTTGGTTGGGTAGGGTGAATGAAGGTGCCTGATCTCCTATATTTAGCTCGGCCATAAACAATAAAAGCTTAGATTTTGACGTAATTCAAAAAGCTAAAATAAATTATTCCTGTCATTTAAGAAATCCCAAAGGTTCAGTCAGGTAATGTACAGTAGCCATCACTTGGCCTTTGACAGAAATAAAAATTCATTTTTGTGTAAGTTAACACTAAATGCTAACCCAAATCCTTACCTTATGAAAAATATGAACTATTGGAGAAGTCTTCTGTTCGTTGTATTTGTTGTTTTCTTCGGAAGCCTGCAAGCGCAGGTATGTGAGCCGGATACCACCGTTCCATCTTTGGGACTTTTTCCCAGCTCCCTTCCCGATGGCTTTCTGGGTAGCCCATATTCATCTACCCTGAATGCAGGATTGCCAAGAGATACAACCATCATCGGACAGGTGTTTGATTTCTGCTTTTATCGAATCGACAGTACCCAGCCTAACCTTTCTACCCTTGGCTTGCAGTTTGACTGCGATCAGCCAGGATGTCAGTACACCGTAGACCATTCGAAGCCATTGAATTTCGGTTGCGTGGTGGTAAGTGGTACCCCTACCCAAACATTTAATGATTCCATTGTAGTTTTTGTAAAGGCTGCGATCGGAAACTTCGATGGAACCAGCTGTACAGTTACGGATTCTACCACCTTTGAAGCACTTGAGTTCAAGGTTCCCTTCAGGATTCTCCTGTCTAACTCAATCTCGAATTCAGCAGAATTTGGGACTGTTAGCCTCATGCCTAATCCTGCCTCTGACCTTGTTCAACTTGATTTTGAGATCAGAGAAGTTCAAAACGTGGCGATTGAGGTACTGGACCTAAGCGGTAAAACTGTAAAAGCTGTGAGGCAAGCGACCTTCCTTCCTGGTAAGCAAAATGTGGAATTCTCTACAGGTGAACTGGCAGAAGGACTCTATATGGTACGCGTGCTTTCATTGGACAATGGCAGAATGAGTACGCAAAAATTGATGGTGAGAAGATAATAACTGTAGAAAAGGACTTTAAAAGCCCTCAGCTTCATTTACTGAGGGCTTTTTATTTGCAAAAGAATGCTTATGGTTAAATCAATATTGTATAAATGCCTGATCTTTGTGATGGCATTAGGTATGGCTCAAATCCTTAAGGGCCAGCAAACGACTATTCAGGTAAATGTCACAGGAGCCTCTAGCCAAGATGCGCTTATTGGGGCAACAGTACTTATCCCTGAACTGAAAGTAGGAGGGCAGGCAGATGCCAACGGTCAATTGAGCTTGAAATTTGACCCCAAAGGCCTTTCAAAATTTACCCTTGAAGTAAGTTATTCTGGCTTCACCACCTTCAAAAAAGAACTGGAAGTCGGCAGCCTCTTACCCAAATATGACATCAGGTTGGAGGAAGTGGATTTTACATCTGAAGATGTGGTTATTACAGCAACCAAGGGGTTCAAGCAGGCCCAGGAAGACGTTACGGTATCCATTGAGGTCCTGAAACCCAAGCAAATTGACCTTCAAGCCCTGCCTTCCGTAGACAAGGCACTTACCCAGATTCCAGGTGTTGACAACCAGGATGGCCAAATCAATATTCGAGGAAGCTCAGGCTATGCCTACGGCGTAGGTAGCCGTGTGATGGTTACCCTGGATGGACTGCCCCTGATTTCTGCTGATGCTGGTGGAGCAGCCCTGGACCTAGTACCAGTAGACAATATCGTTCAGATTGAAGTTTTGAAAGGAGCGAGTTCTGTATTGTATGGTTCATCAGCCCTTGGGGGGGTTATCAGCATCATCACTGATGATCCTGACGATGATCCCAAAACAGTGCTAAGGGTTCGTGGAGGAGCTTTTGACCAACCTCGAAACAAGGCACTTGACTGGGATGGAAATGATTTTGCCAAGTCAGGCTCTATTCACCTTTTCCATGCCCGAAAGATGGGTAAATTCAGCTTGACCATACAGGCCAATGCCATCAAAGAAACAGGTTACCGCCTGGGTACTGATACTGAGCAATACAGGGGCCTTGCTATGCTGAAGTGGAAACCACGCGAAGGTCTGACCATTGGGTTGAATGCGAGTCTTGCGGTAGACTCATCCGGGCAAATACTTTTTTGGAGAAGCTATGATCCCGATACCACCGAAGTAAATGGGGAGCTTGTGGTAAGTGGGGGAGCTTTAACCCCAACGACCAATGACGGCGGACTGAGAAAACAGTTGAGTGTGCAGGTTGCCCTTGATCCTTATGTAAAATATGTTGACAAGAAGGGCAACATGTTCTGGTATCGTGGTCGTTTGCTGCGCATCAGCAACTCGAATAATACTGGCCAATCAACCTCAAACTACATCAGCTACAATGACTTCCTTTACCAGAAAACCTTGTTTGATAAGGTAAACTGGGTTTCGGGTGTTACCTATACCGTTTCAAGGATTGATGGAGACAGTTTGTTTGGAGGAGACCACAGTAGCAATTCCTTTGGGGTGTACACCCAATTGGATGGGAAGTTTGGGAGGCTGAATACCAGCCTTGGAGCGAGGTATGAATCTGTTCAGATTGACGACATGGCGAGGGCCAGCTTACCGATCTTCAGAGCCGGATTGAACTATAAGTTGTGGCCAGGAGGTAATGTCCGTGCATCATTTGGACAAGCATTCCGGGTACCATCCATTGCCGAAAGATTTACCAGTACTGGAGCAGGAGGACTTATCATTGAGCCCAATCCCGACATTAGAAATGAAACCGGATACTCCATTGAAGCGGCCTTCCGTCAGGGCTTCAAAACCAAGAGTGGTAAATTCAATGCCAAAGGATTCCTTGACATTGCAGCTTTCCAGATGAACTTTGATGACATGGTAGAGTTTGGGGTATCCACTCCGGATATCAATAACCTGACCTTTTCATCCTTGAATATCTCTGATGCAAGAATCAGAGGATTGGAATTGACTACCTTGATGGCCATGGAATTTGGGGAAACTTTCCTAACCCTTAATGGAGGAGTAACCTATATCGTCCCTGAAAACCTGAGCCCTGCTCCTGAGGAGCTTCAGGTAGACCTCAAAACTGGTAATGGGGAATTATTCCTCTATGCCAATGGACAGAAGGTAGACAATCCATCAAGGCTTAAATATCGCCAAACCTGGACCATTAGGGCTTCGGCTTCAGTCGGTCGCGGTCCCATTAGCTTCACCACCAATTACCGATATAAGTCATATACAGAAACGGTAGACCAGATTCTTTACTTCTTTATCCTAGGATTCAGAGAATTTGATGCGATGAATGAGAGAGGAAACAACGTCTTTGACATGATCCTTGCTTATGATATCAATAGGAGCAATCAAATTTCCTTGACACTGGACAATGTATTCAATGAAGAATATTTGGTTATCCCTGGCTTTTTGGCTCCACAGCGTAAGCTGACTTTGCAATACAAAACTACTTTCTGATTTTTTAACTAAATATTCATAAAAAATAAATTAGGGTAGGGAATTTTCCCTGCCCTTGTTTATTTTTACCCTCAAATACACTTTCTCCCCAATAAGCAATGTCCTTTACCCGAATCATTTCACTCGATCGTTACAACTGGGAGCTAGCCCTGAATATTTCCCTAAGCCCTGAGCAAGAGGTATATACGCCCTCGGTGATGTATTCCCTGGCTCAAGCGAAATTTGAAAATCTCATTCCATATGGCATTACCTATAAGGGCAAAATGGTGGGTATGATGATGTATGGAGACTTTGGTGGAATATGCTGGATATCGAGGATTTTGATTGATCAGGAGTTCCAGCGGATGGGAATTGGCTCTACAGCCCTAAGGCAATTGGTAGAAATACTTGAAAGGAAGATGTCCTGCAAGGAAATTCGTACCAGCTATGCCAAAGGCAACTATGCCGCATCCAGCTTTTTTGCAGAGATGGGATTTGAACCCCTGGAAGATGCCCTGAACGAAGAAGTTGTCCTGAGGTATCAGCCTGATAGTAGGCAGGCAGATTTTTACTAAAAAAAATCATCTCTCTCAGGTAATCCTTCCCAAGAGAGATGAAGTTTCATATCAATTTTCTATCAATCGAAAGAGTCCAGGTCGTCCGAGCTCGGTAGTTTATTCTTATCGGCATCGATCAGGGATGGATCAATGATTCTTCTCTCCTCTGCCTCTCCACAGTTGAAGTCAGTAAAGTATCTGCCAGGACGCTTGAATCTATCCTGTGGGAAGTCAAGTTTTTCATCCTCATAAACACTCCGCATGTATTTGGCCCAGATGGGTAAGGCCATTACTGCACCTTGACCATTTTTCATGGTCGGGAAGTGCATCCTCCTGTCTGAGCATCCTACCCAAACCCCCGAAACGAGGTTAGGAGTTACACCGATGAACCACCCATCGGAGTGATTCTGAGTAGTACCGGTTTTACCTCCAATTTCATTGGTGAATTTGTATTCATAGCGAAGCCTTGCAGCGGTTCCTTCGTCTACAACTCCTCTTAACAATTCTACAACTTTAAATGCTGTTTGCTTATCTGTCGCAGTATTGGGTTCCCCTCCGAAGGAAGCCAGGACATTGCCATTTTTATCCTCAATTCTGGAAATGAAGAAAGGCTCAATGTGAACACCCTCATTAGCGAAGGTCTGGTAAGCTCCGGTCATCTCCAAAACAGTAAGGTCTGCCGTACCCAAACAAAGAGAAGGCACAGCCTCCAAAGACGATTTGATACCAGCAGCACGAGCGAATCGAACCACATTGAATGGAGTAACTTCCTTCATCAACCTGGCAGTGATCAGGTTGGTAGATGTCGCAAGCCCTCTTCTCAAAGTCATCAAACCTCCGAATTCACCTGTGGCATTTTTAGGTGTCCAGCTTTCTCCGTTTCCATCTACATTTTCAAATGTCACGGGTTGGTTGAGCATCTGTGTACAGGGATCATAGCCTGCTTGCATGGCTGCTCCATATACAAATGGCTTAAATGTTGATCCTACCTGTCTGGTACCCTGAGCTACGTGGTCGTATTTGAAGAATTTGAAATCAATTCCTCCTACCCAGGCTTTGACCTTTCCATTTTTGGGATCAATGGATACCATACCTGTTTCAAGAAACTGAGAGTAATATTTGATGGAATCTTTGGGAGTCATTGTGGTATCGATTTCGCCTTGCCACGAAAAGATTCTCATCTTCACAGGAGTGGTAAACTCCTTATTGATATCGGTTTCTGATTTTCCCTTATTCTTTGCCTTGATGTACCGATAACTCTGATGCATCAGGTCATCAATGATCGTAGGATCATATTTGTAGGGTTCATGCCCTTTGATGCTTTTGTTGAATTTGGGTTGAAGTTCAGACAGATGTGCCACCATAGCTGCTTCAGCATGCTTTTGAAGTCGCTGGTCAATGGTGGTGAACACCTTCAAGCCATCAGTATAGAAATTGTAAGGCGTTCCATCCTCCTTTAAATTATTATCACACCAGTTTCGCATGAATTTCCTTACATGCTCCCTGAAATATTGAGCAGTTCCCTGAAGGTGAGACAGTCCTTGCTTTTGGGTAAGCAGGGGAAGATTTTTCAAGCTATCTATGAAGGCATCATTTTCATTTAGGAAACCATGCTGCTTCATGTTGTTGATCACGAGGTTTCTTCTCTCAATCACATTTTTGGGCTTACGGATAGGGTCGAAGACTCCCTGACCCTTTAGCATAGCTACCAAGGTAGCAGATTCCTCTATGGTCAAGTCCTTTGCTGGCTTACCAAAGAGACGCTGAGCAGCCATTTCGATCCCATAAGCATTAGAGTAAATATTGACCGTATTCAGATAGGCCTCCATGATCTCTTGCTTGGTATAATTCTTTTCGAGAATCGCAGCAACAATTACCTCTTTGATTTTTCTGTTTACCGTACGAGAACTTCCAACTGCATTGAACAAGTTACGGGAGAGCTGCATTGTAATGGTACTCGCACCAGAAGAAGTCCCACGAACAAGGTTCCTTACGATCAAGGCAGGAATAGACCAGTAGTCAACTCCTGAGTGGCTGTAAAACCTGACATCCTCAGTGGCAATAAGGGCATCAGGTACATAGGGAGAAATATCGTTTAGGCGGACTGGTACACGGTTTTCTTCTGTATAAAAATTATCTAGAATAACCCCATCCTCAGAGAAAACCTGTGTGGAGAAGTTGGAGCGTGGATTCTCTATTTCGTCCAGTGGTGGAAGATCTGTTGTGGCCAGGGCAATGAATCCAATAATTCCCAGGAAGCCAATGAAAACCAATGACAAAAAGAAAAGCCTTGGAATTCGATAAGACCTTTTTTTCTTGTTCTTGGGCGTTTTTTCCTTGGATTTGTTCTTAAGCCCCTCAGAATCCAGGACATTCGGATTGGTCATGGAGTATTAACCTAAGTGAAAAAATGAGACTACTTAAATAATTGGACGGAAAATAAAGGTAGGGTAACTATGTTGGAAGAAGATGTACCTAAGCCCTTGACAGGTAGGCCATGGAGATGCCTCGTTTCAGTCCCTTCTTCCTTCTAATTTATCTACCAGACTATCTTCTTTCCATTCAAGTCTATTTTGTAATGCAAAATACCAAAAAGCCATATGAAGGACAAATTGTTGTGTGAGCTTACATGGTAGACTCAATATTGCTTCTCAACAAATGTTATTGCATAAGGTCAGGACATGGAGAAATTCTAATTGCCAAAGTCAAAGGAAGAACTATTTTTTAAAGCTTTTGGCTGTTGTTTATACCCATAAGGTCCCCTTGTACTCAACTGAAAACTGTTTTTATATTCTTGAGTCTGAAAAAAATCTGACATTTCCATCACAGGGAAGCTAGTGAAATAAAAAAGGGGAGAACCTGTAAAAGTCCTCCCCTTTTTTGAAGTTCTGATTTATTGTCCCTCTCCCAAAATGTGTTCATAATAATTAAGGTAGTTTGCCATGCGTTTCTGCCCATAGGCAACCTTGAAATTTGTATGGGACATATACATAATTTTATCGCCCTCCTTGATCAACTCTCCATGGATTGGGTCTTCCCTGAATTCATCCAGGTAATCCTTAGCAGCCTCAAGATTTTTGAAACTTGCGATATATGGTAGCCAGTGTGTCTGTTTGTATAGAAAAACATACACCTTTAGTCCATTTCCGCTGAATTTGCTGTTGTTGAAATTGGAAATTTTTGATTTGAGGGCTTCTTTTTTGGTTTTTGTTTTGTCCACGTAAAAAATCACAAAGATTTTTTCTTTGGTTTTCAGCTTATCTGAAAAGCCTGCATAATCTGGATTTTTCGGATCTTTCAGCAGGGCTTCGCCTGTTTTGTTGCCACTTTCATCCGTAAGAGAAGAGACGCCTGTATCTTCTGGAATACCTGTTTGCATGTATCCAAGTGTCTTTTTGGCCATGGGCGTGAGTCCATGTTCGGGATATTCTCCTACGAATCGAGTCAAGATGGCGAAAAGGCTGTCCTTGTCCTGGAGGTAGCCATAAGACATCCCTCTAATGTACTTTACCTTGGCAACATCTACATTTTCAAGGGTAATAAATTTTTCTTGGGTGAGTAGAAATTCGCTAAAACCCAAAGAGGATTCATACTCTTTGTTTTCATAGGCTTTTTGAAGTCCATCGTAGGCAAAATAAAAGTCTTCTTCTCCTTTTTTCAGGTCATTTGGATCTTTACCCAGAATCAGGTACGCATAAACTGTATTAGGGTGATTATTTAAAATATAGTCCATGTGGACCCTATAGGCCTGAATCCTTAATTCTTCACGATATAATTTGTACAGAGCATAACGAGTTTGAAGGAAATACTCGGTTTCAGGATACTTTTCCAAGAGGGTTTCAAAGCTCTCTACAGCAGAATCAGGCTCTTGCAATTTCTGGTAGTAAAGCTGCCCTAGGCCATAATAGGCTTTTTGTATCTCCAAATGTGCTGCTTCTTTGGCCTCGTCCGTGCTAGGAATATCTGAGTAAAATTTAGCCTTATCTCCATACTCTTTTACCAGGCTGCTATCTATTTCTGCTTTCTTTTCGACTCCTTCTTTTTCCAGCTTTCCTGCGATGGTACTGTTATTTCCTGTACCTGTCTGTGCCTTGGTACTCCTCCGCCAATGGTCTTCATTGCGCCTGCTGCCCCATTTTCCTTGAAACTCATTCTTTCCTTGAGATACAATTCCTGGATCGTCGAAGTACCAGACTCCACCGTTATTTCTGTTGTTATTCCTGCCTTGGCGGGCCAATTGCTCATTGAAGAAGGGGTCATTTTCTTCGTTGCTGGACGCAAGCAAAGCCTTGGCTTCCTCTTCTTTTTTGCGCTCTTCTTCTTCGACTAACTTATCTACAATTTTGTCTAATTCTTCCTTTGAAAGGGAGGCTACATAGAGCATACTATCTTGATAACGAATCGTTTCGAGATAGCCAATATATTCACCTAATGTCTGAGCAAGGTTCTTGATTTCGTCGTGCTCGGGATCTTCAGGTCTGATAGATTTTGCTGCACTATCATAGTATGCCTGAGCTACCGGATAATCATTCAGTTCGTAGAAATTAATCTGGCCAATCTTGTAGTAAGAAAGTGCTTTTTGTCTTTGATTACCGAGATTAAATGTTACTGATTTCCTAAGTAGATCCAGGCCTTCATCTCTTTTTCCCTTTTCCAGTGCTATCAGGGCAAATTGATAGTAGATCTGATCTTGATATTCTCTGTTTTTTTCGTCTTTCAGTAATTTGGTCAGGTAGCGATAGGGATCTTCTCCTTTCCCGATATCCGCCTTTTCCATTTCCAGAAATATCCTCGCAATAGCCAGTTTTGCACTGAATGTCAGGTCATAATTTCGAGACATTTTGGCAACCTCTTCGAATTTATATTTTGATTCCGTGTATTTTTTCTGGCTAAATAGAAGCTGTGCCAGCAGGTAATTGGCTTTGGTAAGACGGTCATAGCCCTTCACAAACTCCAGGTGTTTTTGTAAAATCTCAAGGGCTTTGTCATACTCCTCATCTTCGATGGCCAGGCGGGTCCTGAATAAACCTAGCTCACCATATGTACGGTTTGAAAATTCTAGGGTATCGTTGTTGACCAATTTTTGCTCTAGGATATCTTTGGCCATGATCTTATTATCCATGCGATAATAGGTCTTGGCCAGGTAGAGATATGCATCAGCAAGTACCTCAGAGTCAGGGAATTTGTCAATTACAAACTCGAAGTTTTGGATGGCGGGGGAATATTCCTGGGTATAGAACCAGCATTTTCCATTTAGCAAACGACATTCATCTATATAATTGCCATTTGGATGCTTAAATAGGACAGCGTCATTTTTTTTGATGATGGTTTCCATGTTGCTTTTCATGGACTGTCCATCTTTTTCTTTCCCGTAGTATACCACATCAATAAAGCCCAATTCAGGATACTTGTAGCCTTGCTCTAGCTGACCTACTGACTCCTTAAATAGTTCATTAGCATTGTAATACCAATTGAAATAGGAAGTAGTGGTATGATAAAGCCTTGCAGGCAGGGTGTCCTTCTGTTTGCTACAGGATAGCAAAGAGATGGAAGCAAGAATTAGGAAAAATTTAGTATGTTTGTTGTACAATTTAAATGCTCGCATCATAATTGTAAGAGCTTAAATAAGAGCCGAATTGATACAAATATATGACCCTGATGTGGGCAAATATATCCAAAAAAAAAGAGGGAATTGAATTGATATGCTGCGAAACTTATACAGTCGCTTGCGAGAGAGGTTAAACAGGACTTATAGGGTAGAATTCATTGATGATGTTACCCTTTCAAGTTCAAGGCAGTTTCAGCTAAAACCCCTGACAGTCGTACTATGGGGTACTTTGCTGTTTATTGGTATAGTTGTGGGGACTGCCACCTTTGTTATTTTGTCTCCAGCTCTGCACAGTATGATTCCGGGATATATCAATCCTTCTTATCACCAGGAGTTACAGGAGACTTACGAATATCGCCTGGATTCGTTAGAAAATGTCAAAGATAAGTATGAAACTTACTTGGCTACTTTCCGACATTTGGCAGGTGTAGGAGGAGATAACATCTCGTTGATCAGCCAGGCCGAGCTTCAGGAAGAATTACGTAAAGCAGGCACTAATTCTGGCACGAAAGATGCAGATGGTGAATTGTCAAGTCTCCCGGATAATTCTGGAGCACCCGATGAAGGAAGTTCTTTGGTAAATAACTTATCTACTGATTCCAAACCAATAACTGAGAAGGTATCCATCCCTGCAGTCAGGACGGTTCGACGGCCTGTGCTGCTACAGCTATTTCCTCCGGTGAAAGGGAAAATTCGAAAGCCTTTCAATGAGAAGAGCCGGCATTATGGGACAGATATTGTGGCGGAAGAAAATACACCAATCCGCTCCTTAGCTGATGGTTTTGTGATCATATCAGAATACTCTGATAAAAATGGATGGGTAATTGGGGTTTTAAGTGAAGACAATATCATTGCCTTCTACAAACACAACAGCAGGCTACTCAAACGCGCGGGAGAGTATGTGCTGGCAGGTGAACCCCTGGCGATTATCGGGAATACAGGAGAAAACTCGACTGGCCCACACCTTCATCTTGAATTGTGGCAAAATGGAAAGCCACTAGACCCTTTATACTACATCAACTTCAATTAATAACCAGCCAAAGCGAATGTTTGGAACAAAGAACGAATCAGCTCGTCCAAAAGTAACCTCTAGCTCAAACCCTGCTTCTCAGGGACGTGTAAACCGTATTGCAGAAGGAACTGTTGTCGTGGGAAACATCAACGCCGAAGGAGATCTTCGTGTTGAAGGAAAAGTAATTGGTACCCTTGTATGTAACTCTAAATTGATTGTAAGTGCAACTGGTTATATCGAAGGGAATGTAGATTCTCGAGTTGCTACTGTCGAGGGTGAGATCAAAGGAAATGTTGTAACCCGTGAGTTGCTAACCATCGATAAGACTGGAAAAATTTTCGGAGACATCTTTACTCAGAAATTGGTTGTTCAGATGGGAGCTGTATTCACAGGTACTTCCAAGATGGCCGAAGCCGCTAAGGACATGCTAACCAAAACTCCTCAGCGTGCGAAAGACTTGTTGGCCAAGTCCTCTGCCAGAAACCTGAACCAAAATAAAAACGGAAAAATCGAACCTGAAAAAATCAGTAAGGCAGGATAAAGTACCGTTTTGATTTCTCATCCTGCCTAAATGTCGATTTTGGTGGAAATGCTTCAAGAAAGTAAATTCCTCAAAATCCATATTGACAGAGATTGGAAGACATAAAAAAGCCAAAGACCTAAAAAAGAACAATGAACATGACAAAGTTCATTGTTCTTTGTTTTTCTATATCCTATCTTGCGCCCCAAATTAGGAATGACCCTACAAATCAAGGCCTTATGTCAGATTCTAAACCCAATAAAAATAAAGACCTAATCAGGTATGCGGGGATGGGATTTGAGATCCTGGCAGCAATGTTGATTTGTATCAGTGCAGGATATGGACTTGACAAGTACTTCAAAACCGAGATTCCATGGTTTACACTTGTCTTTTCTCTCCTTGGTTGTGGGATCGCCCTTTATTTGATGATTCGCTCACTTGGAAATAATAAAAAGTCTTGAAAATCGGTCGCTTTTTTCTATTAATCTTACTCGTCGAATTAGTCCTGATTTTTATTGGCTATTTATTCACTCATTTTCTAATATTGCAGCGTAATTTCGCTGCGGTAGTCATAGCTACATTGGTTGCGTTCCTTCCCACTATTGTAGCTTACTCAATTACCTATTCCGGGCTCGAAAAAGAAACCACAGCCTTTATCGGAAGGTTGTTGGGGGGAATGCTGGTAAAGATGCTGATTGGCGTCCTTTCTATTGTACTTGTGGCTCTGCAATTCAGAGAAATAAGAGATGAATATGTAGTAAGTTATATGATCTCTTACTTTGTGTTCACTGGATTTGAAGTTTATGGCTTAATGCGTAAATTGCGCGCAAATAAATTAAAATAAGAATTTCTTCTTAAAAACTCAAATATGTCCTTAAAGAATTTTTTGATTCTCGGTATCTTGTCTCTGGCACTTAGCTTGGGTTATAGCCAGGATCATCATGATCAGGAGACCCACCAAAACGACGACAAACACAAGGTTGAGGAAACTCAAGATGGAGGACATGAGGAAGCAAAGAAGGACGAATCTAAAGATAGCGATGAGCATGAAGGATCACATGAGGGCGATGCCCTTGAACATGGACATAAAGAAGATCCTTCTGAAGTAATCATCCACCACATACTCGATAACCACAATTGGCACATCACAGACCTGCCAGGTGGACAATCAATTGGCATCGAATTCCCATGGATGGTTTATACCTCCAAGACTGGTTTTGTTTATGCTTCAGACTCTGAAGAATTGATTGAAAAAGGCATCATTCCCGTACATGAAAAGCCTTATGTCCTTAAAGAGGGAGTTGAAAAACACTTTCACGTAAATCATCATGGAATGGTTCACCTTGAAGAAGGTGAAATGGAAAAATATATAGATGAAGAAGCTTTTGTAATTGACTTCTCCATCACCAAAACAGTTTCTCAAATGATCCTGGTAGGTTTGATCCTACTATTGGTGATGATTTCAGTTGCGAATGCTTACAAGAAGCGTGAAGGACAAGCCCCCAAAGGCTTGCAATCATTCATCGAGCCGGTGGTTATTTTTGTAAGAGACGAAGTGGCAAAACCATACCTGGGAGAGAATACTTCCAAGTTCCTGCCTTATCTGCTGACACTATTCTTCTTCATCTGGTTTGCTAACCTGTTTGGCTTGATGCCATTCAACTCTAACATTGCTGGGAACATTTCCTTTACGGCTGCATTGGCAATTTTGACTTTCATCATCACTCAGGTGAATGCAAGTAAGGATCATTGGGTTCACGTTTTCAACACGCCTGGAGTACCCTGGTGGTTGAAGTTCGGTATTCCTTTGATGCCACTGGTGGAGTTTATCGGTCTGTTCACCAAGCCTTTTGCACTTGCTGTTCGTTTGTTTGCGAACATTACAGCAGGACACTTTATGGTACTCGGCTTGATCTCTTTGATTTTCATCTTGGGGAACGGTGGAGAGAGTGCAGGAGCTGCTTTTGGAATCGCTCCATTGTCATTCTTGTTTACGGTAATCATCTTCATGCTGGAAATGATTGTAGCTGTGATTCAGCCATTCATCTTCACCCTGCTGACAGCAGTATTTGTCGGCATGGCTATGGAGAGCCATGATGACCATCACTGATTTAGACTTAAAAGTTTTATACACATATAATTTATCAACTATGTTTCTATTAGAAAGCGTTGTACAAACTGGAATCGGCGTACTAGGTGCTGGTATCGGTGCTGGTCTTGCTGCGATCGGTGCGGGTATGGGTATTGGCCGTCTAGCTGCTTCTTCTGTTGAGTCTATCGCTCGTCAGCCTGAAGCTTCTGGTGATATCCGTGGTGCAATGATTTTGACAGCTGCATTCATCGAGGGTGTTGCCCTTTTCGGTGAGGTAATCTGTCTACTTGCTGTACTTACCAAGTAAGAAAAAGGCCGGGGGAATGCCCCGGCCGCTTTTTTGTTTGACTCCATCTTTCAATAATTATACATATGGGTAGCGCTCTTATACAACCCCAAGTAGGACTGTTTTTTTGGTCCGCAGTTATTTTTCTTGTATTCTTTTTTATCCTTCGCCGCTTTGCTTGGAAACCCATTCTGAATGCTATTTCAGCTCGTGAGGCTCAGATTGAAGAGTCCCTGCAAAAAGCTGAGCAAGCCAGAAAGGAAATGGCTGATCTACAATCCAGCAATGAAGCCCTTCTTCGTGAAGCGCGTGCTGAAAGAGATGAGATCATCCGTCAGGCCAATGATATGAAGGACAAGATCGTCAAGGATGCCAGAGACGAAGCCGCTAATGCAGCAGCACTTGAGCGTCAAAAGGCTATGCAGCAGATCGAAGCTGAAAAGCGTGCTGCTATTGATGAGATCAAAAACACTGCATCTGCCCTTGCAGTAGATGTAGCTGAAAAGGTTCTTCGCAAAGAATTTGAAAGCAAGTCCACCCAAGAGGAATTTGCCAAGAAAGTAATCGCTGACCTAGGCCAAAACTAAATCAGGCAAGACAATGATTGAAGAACGAATTGGCTATAGGTATGCAAAGTCAGTCTTTGCGCTAGCGAAGGAGAAAAACAGCCTTGAGACCATGCACGATGACATGGCCATGATCACTGAGGTAGTTGATGAAAATAGAGACCTCAAATTGATGATCGAAAGCCCCATCGTCAATGGTAGCAAGAAACAGGAAGTACTTGATCAGGTATTTGCTTCTCATTATAAATCAGAACTGGCTCCCTTGTTTGTAAAATTGATTACATCCAAAGGGCGTGAAATGTACTTACCCCAGATTGCGAGTGCATTCCTAAAACTCTATGATGAAGAAAAGGGAATTGTAAGAGGTACCCTGACTTCAGCTTCTGAGATGGATGCCCAAATGGCAATGGAGGTACAAAAAGCACTTTCCGAAAAAACAGGAAAAACCTTTATCATTGATGAAGAAGTAGATCCCGAACTGATAGGAGGATTTACCCTGAAAATCGGAGATGATTTGTTTGATGGATCAGTTGCAGGCTCACTGAAAAGACTGAAGAAGTCTTTCGAGAAAGCCAATTAATATATCTTTTTGTTAATCATTTTTACACCTAGACTACTTATAACGCACAAAATATATGGCAGCGGTTAGACCAGATGAAGTCTCAGCGATCCTCAGAGAGCAGTTGAGCAACTTCAAATCCACCACCGAGCTCCAAGAAACAGGAACCGTACTACAAATTGGAGACGGTATTGCTCGTATTTATGGACTTACCAAGGTACAAGCTGGTGAGTTGATCGAATTTGAAACCGGCCTTCAAGGCATGGTATTGAACCTTGAAGAAGACAATGTAGGTGCCGTACTTTTCGGAGAGTCTGAAGGTATCCGTGAAGGCGATAGCGTAAAGCGTACCGGTGAGATTGCATCCATCAACGTGGGTGAAGGTCTACTTGGTCGTGTAATCAATCCCCTGGGTGAGCCTATCGATGGAAAAGGCCCTATCACAGGAGATCTTTATGCAGTACCTTACGAAAGGAAAGCACCTGGTGTAATCTTTCGTCAGCCGGTAAACGAGCCTCTACAGACTGGTATCAAGGCAATCGACTCAATGATTCCTATCGGTCGTGGACAGCGTGAGCTTATCATTGGAGACCGTGCGACTGGTAAAACTGCCATTGCCATTGATACCATCATCAACCAGAAAGAGTTCTACGACAGAGGAGAGACTGTATTCTGTGTTTATGTAGCTTGTGGACAAAAAGCATCAACAGTTGCTCAGGTAGTGGCAGAACTTGAAAAAGCCGGTGCCCTTCCTTACACTGTGGTTGTTGCTGCACCTGCTTCTGAGCCATCTCCTTCTATCTTCTTCGCACCATTTGCAGGAGCTGCTATTGGAGAGTACTTCCGTGATACAGGACGCCCAGCTTTGGCCATCTATGATGACCTTTCCAAGCAGGCTGTTTCTTACCGTGAAGTGTCTCTACTTCTTCGTCGTCCTCCAGGCCGTGAGGCATACCCTGGGGACGTATTCTACCTTCACTCACGTTTGTTGGAGCGTGCAGCCAAAATCATTGCTGATGACAACATTGCGAAGGATATGAATGACCTTCCTGACTCTCTTAAGGATAAGGTAAAAGGTGGAGGTTCCCTAACTGCATTGCCAATCATCGAAACCCAGGAAGGGGACGTATCTGCATATATTCCAACCAACGTGATTTCTATCACCGATGGTCAGATCTTCCTACAGTCTAATCTGTTTAACCAGGGTATTCGCCCTGCCATTGACGTAGGTATCTCCGTATCTCGTGTAGGTGGTTCTGCCCAGATCAAGCCCATGAAGAAAGTAGCAGGTACACTGAAACTTTCACTGGCTCAGTACCGTGAGCTTGAAGCATTTGCAAGATTCGGTTCAGACCTGGATAAAGTAACCCAACAGGCTTTGGATAGAGGAAAGCGTAACGTACAGCTTCTTATCCAAAAGCAGTATTCTCCAATTCCGGTTCAGCATCAGGTAGCGGCTATCTACGCGGCTTCCATCGGTGCCATCGATTCCGTACCTGTAGACAAAGTTGCCGAGTATGAGCAGCGTCTTGTTCAGGAGCTTGAATTGAACCACAAAGATGTATTGGATACCATCATTGCCAAAAAGTGGACTGATGATGTAAAGAACAAACTCAAAGAGGTTTCCTTCGAGGTAGCCAAGGCCTTTGATAACTAATATTTTTATTGGGAATGTGGCCTCGGCCTCATTCCCTTCATCCTTAGAATAAGAAAGCTTAATGGCTGGTCTTAAAGAAATAAAAGGGCGAATCAAATCAGTAAAAAGTACGCAGAAGGTAACCAAAGCAATGAAGCTGGTTTCCGCATCCAAGCTGCGTCGTGCCCAGGATAGGATTCTACAACTCAGGCCTTACGCCCTGAAACTCCGCGAAATTATCGGTAACGTGGTTTCTGTGTTGAATGTAGAGGAAATTCCTAGCCAACTGGTTGAGGTTCGCGATGTTAATAATATCCTTGTTATCCTGGTTACCTCTAACAGAGGATTGTGTGGTCCTTTCAATAACAACATCATCAAGCATACGATGGAGTTTTTGAATGAAAACCACCAGGAAGATCTGGCTAACGGTAAGGTGAAATTCCTTTGTCTAGGTAGAAAAGGCTACGACTACATCAAAAGAAGAGGTTACGAAGTTATTGGAAACCAGAATTTTGATGTACTATCCAACCTGAATTTCGACACAGTTGATAAGACTACTGACATCGCTGTTGACATGTTCTTAAATGGAGAGGTCGATAAGGTATATCTCATGTTCAATGAGTTTAAAAACGTAATGAGTCAGATTCGTAGGGCTGATACCTTGCTTCCTCTTGCTGTAGAGGGGCTAGGAGAAGATGATGGGGAGGAAGAAGGACTCAATACCGATTATATCTTTGAGCCAGGCAGGGAAGAAATTCTTACTGATTTGATACCTAAGGCTCTACGTATTCAAGCCTATAGGGCTGTACTAGAGTCCAATGCTTCCGAGCAGGGAGCAAGAATGGTAGCGATGGATGCCGCTACTGAAAATGCCGAGAAACTTCTCAAGGAGTTGAAGATTACCTACAATAAGGCGCGTCAGGCTGCCATTACGAAGGAAATCCTCGAAATCTCCTCTGGGGCAGATGCTCTCGCCAACGCTTAATTTGTATAAAAAAGGAACATTTATATTGTGCGTTTGGGAATGCCGATTGGCATTCCCAATTTTTTTGTTTTGACCTCTGATAGCTTGGGCAAGGGGAAATTATTTCCGATTTTCCGTGAAATAGCACAAGCATGAATTATCAATACAAAGGCCCGATCAAATCCTGGTCTTTGGAAGAGCGCCCACGTGAAAAGCTCTCCAAAAGGGGTATTTCAGCCCTGACTGATGTGGAATTGATAGCCATTCTCCTAAGATCAGGAAACCGTGAAACTTCAGCCATAGGATTGGCCCAAGTCCTTCTTGAAGAAGTCGGTGGCCTTGAGAAATTGGCGAAGGCAAGCCTACAGGTACTCGTCCAAATCAAAGGCATTGGAGACGCAAAAGCCATGAGCCTTATCGCCGCTTTCGAATTGTCTCGTCGCAAAACGGCTTTTTTTCCTGAAAAGGTAAAGATCTCCTCTTCTCTGATTGCTGCTCGCTATCTTATGGCGAAGCTTGGAGACTTTTCTCAGGAGGTATTCTACGTATTATTCTTAAATCGAAATAATGAAGTAGAGGCCGAAAAGCAATTGTTTGTAGGTGGGGTGGCTGCGACCATTATTGATCCCAAGGTTGTATTTAGGGAAGCCATCCTTCACCTTGCCTCAGGACTAATTATTGCTCATAACCATCCTTCAGGAAATTTGGTTCCTTCCCAGGCAGATATCCAAATCACAAAAAAAATCCAGCAAGGAGCCGATTATTTCGATATTCGCTTACTGGATCATGTAATTGTATCTGATAGGTCTTACTATTCCTTCGCAGATGAAGGGAAGCTGTATTCAAACTAAGTAGACTAGTTATTTAGCTTGTTTTTGTCTGGGATATCTGTGGCTCCCAGCTTTACCTTTTTTACTTTCTTAGAGAAGGATCTTTGGATTTCATAGGTTTTGTTTCCATCCCGCCAGACGGCAGCCGAAATCCTTTCCTCCTCCTGCTTTCCATCTTCAAAGACATAGGTAAGGTTAATAGGAATGGGAAGTCCACCCTTGTTTTCAACTACACAGTTTATTTTTTTCTTTTTGACCTTCAAGTCAGTCATTGCTAAATCTGGTGTCAAAGTCTCAAAGAACCATGGTTTCCAATACCATGAAAGGTCTTCTCCGGCGACATCATTGAACGTAAAAAAGAAATCATAAGGCTGTGGATGCTTATTCGACCATCGTTTGATATAGGTTTGCAGAGCTTCCATGAATAAAGAGTCCCCCATGACATTTCTCAATGTATGGTAGGCAGTTGCAGGATGATAATAAGCCTGTACATAATATCCATAGCCACGGGTTTCAAAGGAATTCTTCATGAGGGCTTGATGTGTTCGAGTTCCACTAATTCTCCTGTAAGTAGCTACATTTGAAGACATTGGCGTCTGGTCAAAGCCTTTTTCTTTGGTAAGGCGTGAGGGAAGGTAACTCGCCCAACCTTCATCCATCCAGGCATGCCTTCGTTCATTGATCCCCATTAGAAAGGGAAAGTAAGTATGAGCAATTTCGTGGTAGGTAAGCCTGAATGCACTACCAAGGCTAAAACTGGAACCATCATTTACAATCATCGGGAATTCCATCCCCCCACCAAATCCCAAATCACCATTGAAGACTGTCATAGAAGGGTAAGGGTAGGGAATACCTGGTACTTCATTGGACAGATCTTCAATCGCATCTCTTGCAAACTGGGTTACAGACCTGAAATCTCTTGATTTTGGGTTATAGCAAGCGTCAACCAATACCCTCCTTGATGGAGAGTCGATGCTTATACTCGTGGCATCCCAATAGTAATAATCACTTACAGCAAAGGCGAAATCCGGAACATTGTCTGCCTTATATGACCAGCTATGGTATTCATTTTCCTGAGTGATAGGATAGCCATCCTTGTAATCCTGCCTTGCGATGATTTTTACTACAGTATCCGAAAGCATGGCTCTTTGGTATTTTTCAAGGAAGGGTTCTGTGAGGATTTCCTCTGCATTTTTTAGTGTTCCGGTAGCCCACATCAGGAATTTCCTGGGGATCTTCATCTCAACTTCAAAGTCTGCCACACTCTGATAAAACTCAACCATCCCAAGGTAGGGAACTTCATCCCATCCATAAATGTCGTCATAGACTGCAATTTGGGGATACCAGTAGGCAATGAAATATGCATCATCCTGGTATTTGCCCATGCGCTGGGTCGAACCACTAGTTACATCAAAGTGATAAGCAATGTGTAGAGATATGGTGTCTTTAGGCAATAATACTTCCTTCAGTTTTAAATTCAGGTTGGTACTGCTCTCTTTGAAAATATATTTATCGGTATAAGGCACCCCATTCACAAAGAGAGAATCGAAGCGGATTCCATCGGTGTACTCGGATTCGCTGATTCCATCATCTTTTGGGCTGTCCGGGCGATAATAATTTTGTAAAAGCCTAATGACCAGTTTGTCAAGGCTGTCTGGACTGTCGTTATAGTAAAGTATATCACAAGTTGCAGTCAGCTTACCTGTTTGAGGAAGGAAACTACCCTTGATGCTGTAAGAAGCTCTGTTTTGAAAATATTTTTCCCCAGGCATACCATCAACGCTTCTGGTACGTTTTTGGATAGCCCTTTGGTATTCGGGATAAATTTGAATATTTCTTTCCTGGGTTTGAGCCTGTACACCAAGGCAGAAGATACTGACTATTCCTGCCAGCAAAGCCGTTATTTTCATAATTTATTTTTTAGATCTTAAAAAAAAGGAATTTTTAGCTAGGGAGTAATTCCAAATTGAAAATTCTTTCTGTTAGCCTTCCAAATTAAATTATTTTGCCAGTATGGATGCATATGCTGAAATCCCCATTATTATTCTAGGATGCCCACAAGATTTAAGGCAGACTGCTCAGATTCGCTGGGTGGAGCAAGAATTGATGTTGGTTGAAAAACTGTTGATGCGCTTTGCTGTCCTGGAAAGTTTCCAGCTGGTAAAATCATGGCCTCTTTCGGATGAGACCTTCCTTGAAACCATCCAAACCTACCGCTTCAATCCTTCCGTGAAAATGATTCATTTAGCTGGAATCAAGGAAGGCACCATTGACAAAGGCATAGATGATATAGGCTCATTGGCTTCCTACATAGGTCAATTCCCCTACTTACAGGCGCTATATGTAAGTGGATTTGGAGGCCCTGAATTATTGGATGCCTTGCTTACAAGAGATATCCCTGCGATTATCATGACTGAAACTCAGCAGAGCAAGCAGTTTGCCAGGGAGATGGCTCACGTATTCTACTCTGAATTGGGGAAGGGGCTGAGTCTCGAAGATTCTTTGATCCAGGTAAAAGAAAATTATCCTGGGAGGTTTACACTTCAGCCTGTTTCCTATGATATTGATAGGAATGCTTTTAACTGGAAAGGGAAAAGCCTTCATTATCAGCAAAATCAGGTGACTTGGGGAGCATATGCCCTTGAAAACAGGGCTGACCTGGAGTGGAAGTTGCCCATTCCGCCGGTTCGAAATACAGAAGATATTGCCCTGGGCGGAGGCCAGCAAAGACAACGAAGAGTTCGGCGATTTGGCCTGGGAATTTTATCAATTGCGATACTGTTCATCTTGATAATTAGCGTTTGGCAAGCCATTGGTGACCTTTCATGGCCAATATTCTAGATCTTCTTTCTTTTTTAAATAATTTTAAATTGAAAGAACTTAAACCTTGAGAATATACCATTATGGATTAAATCCTTATGATGTAAATTCTCTAGCCTGAACTTACAAACTTATCACCATGCTACCTTATCTGGGGAATCCGATTGTTTTCTTGGCTTGTGTAAACAGCTATACCCAGGGAAAAAGGCTTCGATATCTCGTACAAGAGCGCAAGAGTCTTGCGCAAATTATCAAGAGGAAGAGTCCCTTTCAGTACTTTACCCCCGTACAAAAAGGTAACCGTTCCCACCAATTTTTTCTTGATAAACTCACCTCTTTAGGACTCCATCGAAAAGTACAGGTTCTTCATCTAATTGGACCGACCAATCCGAACGGTATATTTGTAGAATCAGAAGACTTTGAAACCAAACTTTCGATGGAGGAAATGGGCTTGATTATCAAGCAGCTTCCTCATCTCAAATTGGTTTACCTTGATGGATGTGCTACACCTGAGTTGTTGGATTTTTTCTTGAAGAAAGATGTCCCGGCAGTCATTGGCTCAAATGTATACGAGCAGGATAATCGTTCACATTTACTGGCAAAGACATTTTACGACAAACTTTCAGAAGGTAAATCAGTTCTCGAAGCCTTTTGGCAAACGTCTCAGAGATATGACAATTTCTCGATGATCCCTGTTACTTACAACATAGAGAAGGACAGGGTAGAGTGTAACTCAAATAAGGATAATGAACTCCCTTGGGGAATGTACTATTTTGAGGAAAACCTGCCCAAGATCCAGGAATTGCCACGAAAAAGGACATTGTTTCCTGTATCCTTTTCCACAAAACACAAGTTTCGGCAATATTCCCGAATAGGGCAGGCACTGTTGGCTACAGCCTTGGGGCTTCTGGCCGTAGGAGTATCCATTTATCTTTTGAATCCGCTCAATTTTTTCCTCTTTCTCTCCATACCCTGATTATGTATGCAGCTACTCTATTGTTGAGAAATGATTGAGTTAGATACAATTAAACTACTTGAGTAGAGGCTACATCTGCATAGATTTTGCAGAAAATGAGTGTGTCATAATCTAGTTCTAGTACGTTTTTAGCCACCTTAAGAGATTTATTCTCAGCAGTACGAAAGTATTCTGTTGCCTTGTGAAGAACCAGTGGCTCCAACTTTTCCTCTATCCATGGGATCAGGTCAATCTCTCCCGCTTTATGCAAAATCTCCAAATATGACCTTGTCGTAGACAGTTTCAATTTCCTTCTTCGGGAAATTTCCTCAAGAGAAAGTCCTGCTTCAAACAGCTCCTTTACCTTTCGTTTTGAAGGGGCATATGCCTTGCGATATATCCCCGTTTTTTTATCGATTTCGATCTTTTTGATCATATCACCAATCATGGTCAACAACTCCCCACTTTCCTCAATTGATAAGATCTCTAGACCAGCAATCTTGGATATTTCGTCTTGATCCTTAGGCAATCGCTTTACCAATTGATCCAGGGTATAATTGGTGAAGATTTGATATGGCCTTTTGAAAAACTCATTTGCGAGTTTTAGCCGCCAAGTTCTAATCTGCTTTTTAAGTTCAATTTCATACCAAGGCTTAAAGAGCTTATCCTTTGTAATTGAGAGTTTTCTTGGCTCAGCCAAAAATGCCTCACCGATTTGTGCGATTTCCAGGCTTCCAAAACTGGCATCTTTTACATCTATAAAACCAAGTCTGGTGAGAAAGTAAATGATGTCCTCTACCTGGGAGGGGTAGTAATTATCCAGCGAACCAAAACTTTCGATATGGGTATGCGATTCGTCTTTCCAACCAAATTGACTTTCGCCAGTCAGGACTCTGGAAATATAGGTTCCTGAATAGGCCTTGTCCAACATTTTAATGGTTAGCAAGATTTGGCTAGCCTCGTGTTGCAGATCCAGCTCTTGCTGAAGCCTGTCTTTTGTTTTTTCCATGGTTATGAATTAGTTATGTAAGTGGCAAATGATGTTGCCAGTAGAGTAAACAAATCTTATGGCCCTAGCTAGTCTCCCTCTTGTAGAACCTCCTCGCTTTGGGAAAAATGAGAAACATATAGCTTGCACATTTTTAATGTTTCATACCCCATTCCCAGTTCACGAAATGCATGTAGTAAACGTTGATCTCTACCTTCTTCGAAATAGCTTTTGCCATTTTTCAACACCTCAGGCTCCAGGGAATCTTCAATCCAGCTCTTCAGGTTTATTTGATCTGTCTCAAATAAATCGAGTAACATTTGATGGATGGTGCTGATCTTTACCTTGCGGCGATTCGCTATTTCCACCGTTTCCATTCCACTTTCAAACAGCGCCTTCACTTCTTGATAACTAGGGCGTTTGATTTTTTGCTGTAGGGTTTCAAGGCGTTCAAATGTTCGCCTTTGCGCAATCTCAATCAGGATTTTTAGGATTCCGGAACCGTATCTGTTGATCCTGAAATCATTCATTCCAGGAATACCAGCCAACTGTGTCAGGTCCTGGGGTTGGACGTAAACCAATTGCTCAAGTGTATAATCTGTAAAGATCAAATATGCTGGACACCCATCTTCCTTAGCAAGACTTCTTCTTAATTGCCTAAGCCTGCTAAACGCTTCCTTTTCATACTTACTTTGTGATAATTGGCGTGGATGAACTATTAGGGGATATGGACTGCAGACAAAGTCCATACCCTTGCTTGTGATGCATAAGTCCCCATGGTCGTTGGTATCTCTTTTCATAAAGGCTTTACCCTCCAGATACCTTATCAAATACCTTATTCGGTCGGAATCTCTGGCTGCCAATGCTCCTCGGCTAGGATTCAATGCCCTTGGAGGTCTCTGTAAACTCATTCCTTTAGAGATCCTGATGAGGCTGGAAGTTGTCAGGGATTTTGTTTCTTGATTCAGAAGGTTGAGAAGGTGCCAAGCATCTGTTTGAACATCTTCCATTTGATATTTCGTAGCCATGAATTTATTGTTGTGCTGTCTGATGGCTAATGATCAGGATTTTTCTCATTCCTACGATGCACATTGAGCGTCAAATGGAACAGGCCGGATTCTTCAAATGATAAATAAATTGGTTGTGTTTTAAATGGATTTGTGCCTTCAGGGTTTTCAGAACATTGTTTTAATCCCTTTGTAAATCACTTTTTAATGCAGGATTCTTACATCCAACTCATCTTCAAGAGTTTTCAATTCGTAAATACTTTCCTGTTACTACTCCCAAACTGATGGCACGTACAAGCATAAAAAGGAAAATCGCCAACCAAAGCGCATGGTTTCCAAGTGTTTCCTCTCCCAGATACCAGGCAGGAAGGAATACCCCGAAGGTGGAAAGAAGCATCATATTTCTCATAGGACGAGAGGCAGTAGCTCCGAGGTATGCGCCGTCAAGCATGAAGGCAATCGAGGCAACAAGGGGTAAGAGATACTGCCAGGGTAAATAGACTTTGGCAATTTCAATGACTTCCTCCTGATTTGTAAAAAAGGATAGAAAGTTATTCCCTAAGATCCAGAAAAGCATAGAAAACAGGGCTCCCAGGCCGACTCCCCAGATGAAAAGTAAGCGAAGGGCTTGGTTCAACTTTTCCTGTTTTTTCTCCCCAAAATAGCGTCCAACAAGGCTTTCAGCAGCGAAGGCAAATCCATCGACCCCATATGCCATCATATCCAAAAACTGTCTCAATACCTGATTCGCAGCAAGTACGGCTGTTCCGAAGGTGGTAGACTTGACTGTAAAAAAAGCAAATACAAAAATCAAACAGACAGTTCGGATAAATATATCTCCATTGACAAAGAGAAACTTCTTCAGTGCTCCTAAATCTGTCAGGTAAGCCCTTGAGGGCATGACCCAATCTTTTTTATAATGAATATACATTAGCACCAAAGCAGTACCTAACCCAAGGTATTGTGCAATGGCGGTCGCAGAGGCGACCCCAGCAATTCCCCATCCATATATCCTCACGAAAAGATATGAAAGAATGATGTTGCCCAGATTGGCTATCAATGTAATGATGAGGGGAATTCGAGCATTCTGCATCCCCAGAAACCACCCATTCAGGGCGTAAAGTCCTATGGTAGCTGGAGCAGCCCAAATTCTTACATAAAAGTAAGTCGAAGTTTTTTCCAGTAATTCTTGCTCTGCCGGGAAAAAACCGAGTGCAAAATTGTTGATTGGAATTTGGAAGAGGATAAACAATAATGAAGAGGCCAAGGCCACAAATGCTGCATGGATCAAGATTCGAGCCAGTTGTTGTTGGTCTTTTTGTCCATAAGCCTGTGCTGCCAGACCTGTAGTTCCCATTCTGAGGAAGCCCATGCTCCAGTACAGAAAGCTAAAGATGGTTCCCCCGATTCCTACAGCTCCCAGGTAGACCGGAGAATCCAGATGTCCCATGAGAGCCGTATCAACCATACCCAATAAGGGTATGGATAGGTTAGATAGGATATTCGGAATGGCCAGATAAAGGATTCTGCGGTTCATGGCTGCAAATGTAATCAGTATTTTTTTGCATTCTTATTATCCTATCAAGCATTACAAAAGTATAATTTTGGCCGTTTTCCAAGGATTGTACTATCTTAAGAATCGCTATTATTTTACTCAGCAAAAAACTATGCAACATTCTATCCATACCATTAAACAGGGAAAATACAGCTACTATGCCCAATTGTGGGAACCCGAAAAGGTAGATGCTTCATTATTGATCATTCATGGTCATGCAGAGCACTCTTCAAGGTACACCCATGTCGCAGATTATTTGGCAAAGCATGACATTGCCGTGCTGGCGATGGACCTATATGGACATGGCAAATCTGAGGGCAAAAAGGGGCACGTGCCTTCTTACGATGTTTACCTGGACAGTGTAGGAGCTGCTTTGGATTGGATGCAACAAAGGTTCGCGAAACAGGAATCTTTTCTCTATGGCCATTCGATGGGAGGAAACATCGTTACCAATTTCGTCATGAAAAGAAAACCTCAAATTCGTGGAACGATTCTCTCAGGTCCTTATTTTCAATTGGCATTTAAGCCCTCTTCCTTCCAGGTGATGCTAGCCAAAAGCGCTATTAAAATGATGCCTGCCTTGACCCAGCCTACCAATCTGGATGCGAAGGGTCTGAGCCGTGATCAGGCGGTTGTAAAAGCCTACAAGGATGATCCCTTGGTGCATGGCATGATCAGTCCAGTTGCTTTCCTTGGGGTCGAGGAAGCAGGTAAATGGGTCTTGAACCATGCGAGTCAATGGGATGGAAGCCTTTTGTTGATGCATGGGGAAAAAGATCCGGTTACCTCATTGGCAGCTTCCAAAGAATTCATTAAAAAAGTCCCTCATCAGAATCAGGATGTTACTTTTAAGGAATGGGAAGGCCATCTTCATGAAATCCATAATGAAATTGGAAAGGAAGAGGTCATCGAGATGCTCAAGAATTGGATTTCAGAACGAATGTAGCCTAAATAAAATATCGAATGCCGGGAAAGCACCTCACTCATGGCCTAATTGGTAAGAAATTAGGCCATAGTTTTTCAAAAAAATATTTTAACGAAAAGTTTGATAAGGAGAGGATTGAAGCAAGGTATGAGCTTTTTGAGCTAAAAGACATAAGCGAGTTTCCAGCATTGTGGGAGAAGAATCCTCATCTCGTTGGGATGAATGTTACCATTCCCTACAAAGAGGAAGTCATGCCCTTTCTGGATATGGTCCTTCCCGAGGCAAAAGCCATTGGTGCAGTGAATACCATTAAAAAGTCAACTCAAGGCTTAATTGGATACAATTCTGACCTTTGGGGATTTAGTGATGATTTATCAGAATGGTTCGAAGGGAGAGCCAGGCCCATTGCTGCCACGGTTCTTGGAACTGGCGGTGCGGCACGTGCAGTCGTATATGCCCTCAAACACCTGATGGGCGTAGAAGATTGTATTTGCCTCTCAAGAAAAGGGGGGCGCAGATTCATGGACATTGAGGTGTGCAGCTATCAGGATGCAATGGATTTACCTGATCGCTATTGGAAACTGGTAGTTAATACTACGCCTGTAGGCATGTATCCCTCCATAGATCAAGCACCTGATATCCCCTATGAGAAATTCCAGTTTCACGAGGAGTCATATGTATATGACCTTGTCTACAATCCATTTGAAACCAAATTCATGGAATTAGCGAAAAAGAATGGAGCCCAAAGCCGTAATGGAATGGGAATGCTGCTTGGCCAAGCAGAAAAAGCATGGGAGTTTTGGACTGAATTCCAGCTTTAATTTTATATCTTTGAATTACGATATTAAAATATTTCGACCTAAAAGGAGTCTTAAGATTTACGTATTTAATTATCTGCTTTGATAAATCAGAGTGGTTTTAAAGACCTAAGTTCGGATCACTTTTTCAAAGCATCAACCAAAAAACAATGTTCATTATCTTTAGAATTCTTGTCTTCGTCCTCATATTTTATGTAATCTACCGTTTTCTGGCAGGTTCAATGGGAGGTGGCAGCCCACAATTCAGCCTTCTTGATATGTTTTCTAGTACGAAAAGATGTAGCAGGTGTGATGGCAAAGGCTGGTGGCAAAATACTCGGAACAGAGAAAAATGCGAGTGGTGTAAAGGCTCTGGTAGACTACCCAAGGATTTTCCAACCAACCTCTAAGCATATTTCCTGTTAAAATAAAGTTAATCAATCCCTTCGAATACCTTATTCAGGATTCCTTTCGTATCCTTGTCTACACCATATATTATCAAGGGTGAAAATCGCTCGGATACATATCATCATAGGGCTTATGTCCTTGGCGCTAATCGGAATCATCGTGATTCAGGTCCAGCAGATCATGCGCACCATTGAGCTCAATCAATCACGCTTCAACATGAGTGTAGGCGATGCCCTGATGCAGGTAGCCGAAGACCTGGAAGGCACTGAATTGGTTACCCGTTTTGTCAAGGTTTCAAGGGCATTGGATATAGATGCACCCAATGGCAGCAAGTATGACCGCTTGGGGGATTCCATTGTCATAGCCCTTGACGATGAAATGGAGACTCCTAGGATTCGACAGCAAAAGGTGACAATCAGAGATAGCCTTGCCATTGTTACGGAGAGACAAGCAAGCTTTCCCTATGATTCGATTTTGCCTGATGGAGGCAATCTTTCATATACCTTCTTCAGAGCTGATACGACAAAAACTGCCGATGACATGTCTGTGGAACTTCGTGGTCATCCTCGGATTCTGAATATCGTTTCGACAGCACTTAAGGACGCCATTCCACCGGCAATAGGTATCGAAAACCGTACAAGTGTAGAGCAAGTAGACTCCCTACTAAATGCAGCTCTGGTAGACCGAGGGATTGAGTTGAACTACGACTTTTGGGTTCAGAAGAATGAAAACCTGAGAACCCCCATCCAACGGATTGATAACTCTTCAGAGGCCGAACTAAAAGCCGAGCATCAAATACAACTATTTCCCTATTCCAGTGGGAATGAAGAAAATATCCTTAATGTTAGTTTCCCCAATGAAGGAATGTATGCTCTTAAGAATGTATGGGGGCAAATGGCACTTTCCGTATTATTTGTCGCCATCATCATGATGTGTTTTGGAATTGCGATTCAGGTGGTATTTAGGCAGAAAAAGCTCTCCGAGATGAAAAACGACTTCATCAATAACATGACCCATGAGCTTAAAACCCCCATTGCTACCATCTCCTTAGCTACAGATGCGATAAATAATCCTCAGGTAAGGTCGATGGAGGGAGGAATAGAACGGTATACCCGAATCATCAAGGAAGAGAATAGCCGCATGCATAGGCAGGTAGAGCGGGTACTCCTTGCTGCCAGACTTGACAGGAAGGAAATGGAACTGAAGGTAGTGGAGGTGGACATGCATGAAGTTATCAGTACGGCTGTGCGAAACATTGAGCTGCAAGTGAAAAATAGGGGAGGAGTCTTGCAAATGGATTGTTCGGCGGATGCCTTCCGAGTAGAGGGAGATGCTGTTCACCTTAGCAACGTGATTTACAACCTGCTTGATAACGCAAACAAGTACAGCCCGGAAACTCCTTCTATCAAAATAAAAACATACAATCAGGACAATTATTTCATCGTAGAAGTAGAAGACAAAGGTATTGGCATCAGTAAGCAGGACTTACAGCAGATCTTTACCCGATTCTACCGCGTTTCGACCGGAAATCTTCATGAAGTCAAGGGATTCGGTTTGGGATTGTCCTATGTCAAAGATATTACAGAGGCACACGGAGGAGAGGTAGACGTGAGGAGTGTTTTGGGAAAAGGAAGTATATTTACCCTGGCGCTCCCATTAAATGAAAAGGAATTGAATTAAGTATGACACGTATCCTACTCGTCGAAGACGAAGCAAATTTTGGTGCAGTACTCAGGGATTACCTACAGATGAACCAGTTTGACGTCACCCTCTGCAAAGATGGTGAGGAAGGGCTCAAGGCATTCAGAACAGAAGCCTTCAGGTTAATTATTCTTGATGTGATGATGCCCAAAAAGGATGGGTTCACAGTTGCAGAAGAAATTAGAAAAATCAACTCAGATATCCCTATCATCTTCTTGACTGCCAGGTCTATGCAAGAAGATGTAGTCAAAGGTTTTCAGATGGGTGGAGATGATTACATCACCAAACCTTTCCATTCAGAAGAATTGCTGCTCCGCATCAAAGCCGTATTAAAGCGAACCGAAAGCCAAAGTACCGAAGTGGAGGAAGTTCCAGATGAGTTCTCTTTTGGAATGTTTCATTTCAATTATAGGTTACATACCATCAAAGATGGAAGTGAACTCCACAAACTTTCCCCTAAAGAAGCTGACTTGCTTCGTTTATTGCTCATCCACAAAAACGATCTCCTGCCCAGAGAAAAAGCGCTACAAGCCCTTTGGGGAGATGACAATTATTTCAATGCCAGGAGCATGGACGTTTTCATCAGCAAATTGAGAAAGCGATTCAAGCCCGATCCCAGAATCAAAATTGAGAATGTCCACAGCCGGGGTTTCAGATTGGTAGTTGGAGAGTAGGTAGATGAAATTTTTGAACATTTTTTGGACTCGGAATACCTGGGAAGAAAAATTCTTTCCATTTCAGGTTACATTTTGATTTTCATAAGGAACGAAGGGTATAAATCTCCATCTAGAAAAGTCCCTATCCTTATGAAAACTCTTTTTCTCAGCTTATTCTTGTTTGCGATAAGCCTTTCTCTTGGGCATGCACAAGCAATCACCAACGCAAGCAAAGCCAATCGAAAGATCCAAACGTCCAAAGTGCTTTCCCCCAGGTTCAAGAAAACCGCAAGTGTTGTTCTAAGCGCCGCCAAAGATTGCACCCCACCCAAGTGCTCTGGTATAGTCGACCCATGGACATGTGAGTGCTATCCAGATATCAAAGATCCTTGGGAAGTGAAGGTTCTAGCGAGGAAAATGGAGCAGTTTATCATGTTTGAAACACTGATCGCAAAAGGGGAAGGAAAGAGCCTGTATCCTGAAACCCTTGTCACCATTGCCCGCAAGAAATATCCAGGCAAGTCCCTCAATGCGATCGTCAGGCGACTCAACTATTACATCCAGCGAAGCTCTTGAAGCCTTTCATCAAGGTGATGATATGCTTGAGAATTCTGCGATGAAAAAGTAGATAATTTGTAAATCCTTCAATTTGCTTGTACTTTGGCACGCGAATTTTCAACATACGTACTATGATCAATTTTCCCCTCTCTCACATTCCCGACAGAAGCTCGAAACCAAGGGAAACAGGCTTTACAATGGTAATGGACAAGGGCTTGAGCGTCCGCGAGGCAGAAGACTTCCTGTCCGTAGGTGCCGAATTTACCGACGTAGTCAAACTTGGTTGGTCTACTTCAGTGGTAACTCCTAATTTGCAGAAAAAACTTGATGTCTATAAAGCTCATAACATTCCATTCTATTTTGGAGGAACACTTTTTGAAGCTTTTTACATCAGAAAGCAACTAGACGAATTTCGCCGAATCCTTGACAGGTATGACGCCGAATTCATGGAGATTTCCGATGGTTCCGTAGAAATGGAAACGGAGGAAAAATGCAAGCTGATCGAGGCCTTTGCTGGAGATAGAAAAGTTCTATCTGAGGTTGGTAGCAAAAAATCTGGAAAGATTATCCCTCCCTATCAGTGGGTAAATATGATGCAGTCTGAGCTACAGGCCGGATCATGGAAAGTAATTGCCGAAGCGCGCGAATCCGGAAACGTAGGAATGTTCCGTGCAGATGGACAGGTAAGGTCAGATTTGGTAGAAGAAATTCTGCAGGATGTGCCCGGTGACAAGATCCTTTGGGAAGCTCCCAAAAAAGTACAACAGGTTTGGTTCATCAAACTCCTTGGTGCGAATGTAAACCTTGGGAACATTGCACCTGCGGAGATTATTCCACTTGAGACCATCCGTCTTGGATTGAGAGGAGATACCTTTCACCACTTCCTGGGAGATATCAGTGCTTCCTGATTTCTGTTTGACTCTGTATAGAAAATAATACGTTGGGTTCACCAAGTCCGAAATGGCTGGTGAACCCAAATTTTTGTCTGTTCAGGAGATATATTTTTTCCCGCTTTATTCACCCGCCTATCTTGTACCCATTCCCACAGAAATGAATTGGTAAGGAATTCTCCAAATATCAATGGCATTTCCTTTGTATTGATAGTAACTAGGATTAGAAATTAACGGTATGGCAGAGGAAGATATCCAAAAACTTCACTCCGAGATAGAATCCTTGCGAAAAGAAAATCAGCGTTTGAGAATTGCGGCAGGCGAATTCCTTACCCAGGAAAATGGCCTTGCCCAGGAATCGGCAGTCATTGACAAAGACTCCATCCTGAAAGTGCTCAGCAAACAAGTAGAAAACCTGAATGAAATCAACGATCAGGTGAATACAATGCTGGACGGTTACCAGGAGATCCAAAGGTCTTTGGGAGCCATTCTTCCAGCCCTGGAACTCCAGATGGAGGGCTGGGCCAATGAAGTACTGAACCTCAAAAAGCACATCGAAATTTCCGAGTCAGCCTATGCCGCTGTCGTACAGCAGCTGGAAGACAAATTGGGCAAAACCAAAAAACAGCTCAGGCAATACAAAGGGAAACCCTCTAAGATGGAAGAGGGGGAGGATGAAGATCCATTTACAGATTTAAACATTTTTGGCCTTTAAGAAGGCAATAGTCAATGGCTACTGGGGAATTTTTAGAATTTGACCCGGCTTGATTCGCGTATTTGGAAGTTTGTTAAACTTCTTGATCTCCTGCCATTTGACCTTGTATTTTTGTTGGAGTGAGTACAAGGTTTCACCCGAAACCACCTCGTGCTCAAGGTATTCTTGTTCATCATCAATGCCTTCGTCTATTACAATATCATCTTCGTCAGGCTGAAGGTTTTTTTGGTTAGAAAGGACCAATTGCAATTCCTTTGCATCGACCACCCGTTCAATTCGTCCGTCCAGGTGAACTACAAAAATTGCCGGGAAAGATCGGTGCTTAAAAGCCTTCCTTAAGAATGCATATTCTTCATCGCTGGGTAGAATCAGTTGTTCCCAGGGCATTTTGAAGCGCATCAATGCATTTTTCCATGCGTCTCTGTTTTTATCGACAGATATACTGACAAATCTAATGGGTTTTCCCTCGTAAGATTCGTTGAGTTGCTTTAGTCTTGGAATAGAATATAAAGATGGTGTGTTGAAGCTCGCCCAAAAGTTTACTACCCAAATTTTCTCCGCAGAACGTGTGGTAAATTCCTGACACTGACGTAGGAAGGTTGGATAAGTAAGGCTCGTATCAGGTACATAGCTTTCCTGAGCCTTTGAAAGAAAGCTTCCAAACATCAGGCAAAAAAATAATGCCGCTATCTGACGGTTCATAGAGGTTGGATTTGTAGGCTTGGTTAATCCCCAGGCCTGTACGCTAGTTATTTGGGTAAAAAATTAACCAGAAATTCTGAAAAGCACACAAAATAGATGTACTGCTTTTAAGGAATTTTTAGATCAATGAATAAAGCCCCACTCTTAGACGGCTTAATAATCAGGAAGATACATCATTAATGAAGATCCTGAAGCCTCACTCTAATTCCTGAGAATTTTACTTGTCGCTTCCCATTTCAAGCAAATTCCCCAACCGGTTGGAAACCAGTCCATAAATTTGATATGGCTTCAACTTCCGCCAGTTCAACTGGTCAAGCTTCGGGTTGAAATAAAAATACTGGTCAATGCCATACTGCTCCATGTCTTCCCTTACTTCTTCCCTACTTTTCAATAGACAAATCCAGCCATCCTCGATGGCTTCTTCCATGGCCTGATAGTAATCGTCTGCATCGAAATAGGCATGAAAAACATTCTCAACGATGAAAATGAATTTATTTATCCCAAAATCCACCAAAAACGAAAGGACATTTTCACTTAACAGTTTGAAGTCATTGTCATAAAGGTCATTCCATTCCCCAAAAAACTCCAAAATTGCGTAGCCTTCCTGATAATCAGCATATTGTATCTTTACCAAGAGGCTTTCTGAACCAAAGTCATCCCAGAGAGGATGTGCGGGGATGTTGTTGATGCTCCGATCGTAATAGAACATATTGTGCTCCACATCATGAAAGGGAGACTTTTCGTCCATCTCATGATTGTACATGGCTAGCCACCCATAAAAAGGCTCAATATCATGTAACTCCTTCCTCATCATGCTCTTTATGATATTAGCAATTCCTGCAAATTTTGCTTTTGCTGTCTGTCTATGAGATTAATTTGTTAAATTTACGCAGCTTCCCAGGTAAGAAACATCTTTTTGAAAAAATTTATTCTTGCATTAACCTTTGATGAAAATTGCCGAATAGGTCCAGGGCTTGCATCAAGGTACATGTAACACAGTCCTTGTAATAGGTTCATATGGTGTATCAAGTAAGCTTGGTCTAACTCTTGACTGACATACTTTGTTACCAAATATGACTTATTGCGTCTCTAAAGCACAAACAAACAGACATAAGCTACGTAATACAGGTGTTATGAGTAAAAGGATAATAATTTCAGTGGCCATTTTAGGCTTTATGTGCACGGGACTCAGAGGACAGGGAGTAAAGCGTGAAAAAATGGAGCGTACTGACTCCAAAACCAACCACATGTATGTGGATTTGGATTTGCCGGCCGGGGAGGTCAAAATAAAGTCCTCTGGTAGCTGTGGAGTTAGTGTTACAAAGCTCCAAGCTCCTGATAGCAGTTTGATACCGAATATGACGACCACTCAGCAAGAGTCTGAGGATGGTAAGTTACATGGGATAAAAAATAGAAAGGTTCAGCTTCAAACAAAATATACCACCAATGCCCACTCATGGTCAGGTGCAGGAGCGAACTTGAGAACTACAGACCAATTGGTCAATATCAACTCTTACACTTCTGAGGAAGAAATAATTACAGAATACCAACACGATCCCAATCTTTCCACAGATTTGAACCTCCAACTGGGAGTAGGAAGGGCAGATTTAGATCTTTCTGGGATGACTCTTGAAAATTTTTCCGTCCGTTCAGCTTTTGCTGACGTCTTTGTTACATATCAATTGCCGAATCAGGCCAGGATGAAGAAAATGGACATCCATGCAACAAGGGCGAATGTGAAGTTAACCAATCTGGAGAAGGCGAATGTGGAGTTGGTATCGGTTCAAAATGACATGGGAGAAACCCATGTGTCCCTTGGGAAAGGAAATAAAAGCAAGTCTACCATCTATCTTCAATCAGGCGTTGGCAATTGTACCCTGGAAATCAGTGAGAATCAACCCGTAATGATCGTTTTAAAGCGAGGATTGTTTTCAAAACTGAATAATCAGGGTAACTTTGAAAAATTGCAAAACGAAAAAATGGAAGTCTATGTGAATAGGGCTTACCATTCTAACCCGGAGCAGGTTACCAAGGTAATTTGTAGCCTTGATCTGGGAGATATTACCCTGATTAAGAATTAGATGTATAACTTAGCTTATGGACCCAGCATTTCTACAAGTCGAGGCCGTTACCAAGGCCTATGATCAGCACATTGCTGTCAATCAAGCATCCCTAAGTGTTCCAAGCGGAAAAATCTACGGCCTCTTAGGCCCTAATGGAGCTGGAAAAACCTCCATCATCCGTATGATCACTGGGATTACCATGCCGGATTCCGGTAAAATTCTTTTCAATGGCGAACCTCTCAATCCTGACCACGCCCGTCAGACAGGCTACATGCCTGAAGAGAGAGGACTTTATAAAAAAATGAAGGTTAGGGAGCAGATCATTTATCTGTTAAGCCTCAAGGGGATGCCCGTTCGTGATGCAGCAAATGCAACCGACGAGTGGCTGGAAAAACTTGACCTGACCGAGTGGAAAGACCACAAAACCACCGACCTTTCCAAAGGGATGCAGCAAAAGGTACAGTTTATCTCTACCGTGGCACATCGCCCCAAATTGCTCATCCTCGATGAACCCTTCTCAGGACTTGACCCAGTCAATGCCCAGTTGATCGAGCAGGAAATCTATCGATTAAAGGAGGAAGGTACCACCATCATCTTCTCAACCCACAGGATGGAACAGGTTGAAGAACTCTGTGATTACATTGGACTGATCAGCAAGGGCCAGATGATGTTGGAAGATGACATCACCAAAGTTAGAAGACAATTTCAGAAGCCGATTTACCGAGTAGACTTTGTCGGAGACAAGCAAATCCTTGAAGACATGCCTGGCTTTGACGTTCCCAAAATCACAGATAAGTCAGCCATGATTTTGTTGAGAGAAGGCCAGGACCCCAAAGAGATTATGAAGCGTCTCATAGAAAGTCCTTTGGAAATCATCACATTTCAGTTGCATCTACCCCGGCTGAATGAAATCTTCATTGAGCTTGTCACAGGAAAAGCCCCTATGACCCTCGAAGAAAGAATGACCATCGATTCTACTCCTTCCACTTCTAACTAACCCTAGCCATGAATAATAAAATTTGGATCGTATTCAAACGTGAATACCTCAATATAGTTCGTAAACCCAGCTTCTTGATCGGTACCTTCCTGGTACCCCTAGCTATTGCAGCCTACTTCGGTATCATTATTCTTTCTTCTACCCTGGTAGAAAAAGAAAATTTCACCGTTTTGGTGGAGCGCGAAAATGAAGCCTTGTTTGATAAGCTACAATCAACTGAAAATTTGAAATTTGAGCTTTCTGATCTTTCTCAGAATGCCATCATGGATACGGTGAAGCAGAATCAGGAAAAACTTTTCCTCAACTTTCCCTCACCAAGTCTACTAGCTGAAAAGCAGCAGCAAGATGTACAACTCCATTATGGAGGGAAAACTCCCAGCCGTCCTGTAAGTCGGGAAATCGAAAAGCAGTCTGAGAAGGCCATCGAAGCCTATCGGAGAGATATCGCAAATATTACCCCTGAACAAGCCAAGGCATTGGATGTCAAGGTGAAGTTTGAGAAAAAGAAACAAACGGATGAAGGGGTTAGTCAATCTAATGAAGACATTGCAACATTCATTGGCCTTGGGATCTTCTTTTTGATGTACACCCTCATTTCGATTTATGGATCTATTTTGATTCAAGGTGTAGTAGAAGAAAAAACAAATCGAATCGTAGAGGTAATTGTATCTTCCGTCAAGCCTTTCCAACTACTTTTGGGTAAAACCTTGGCCATTGGTTCTGCAGGGATCACCCAGTTTTTATTATGGGTGGCCCTCGTAGCAGGGATTTTCTGGACCATGTTCTTGTTTGGATTCATGCCTGATGAGTCTGCCATGGCAAATCAGCCAACGGTAGATGTAGAAGCACAGATGTCTCAAGTAGAGTCAATCATGGTGCAGGCCGCCAACTTTGATTGGTCCATCCTTTGGTTTTTCCCGGTCTTCTTCTTGGGAGGTTTCTTCCTGTTTGGTTCCTTGATGGCAGGTGCAGCTTCAGCGGTAGATAATATTCAGGATGCCCAGCAATTTCTTGCTCCTATAAACATCTTGATGGTATTGCCTGCACTATTTTTCTCTAACCTGATGCAGAATCCGAATGGGGTCTTTGCGACTTTTGCTTCGCTATTCCCATTTTTCTCCCCGGTTACGATGCTCTTCCGAATGTCTGTAACAGAAGTGCCTTGGTATGAGGTTGCATTGTCAATCGTGATATTAGTGGTCACCTTCCTTGGCTGTATCTGGGTAGCAGGACGAATTTACAGAACAGGTATCCTGATGTATGGTAAAAAGCCTAAGTTCCAAGAGATCTTTAAGTGGATTATGAAGAAACAGTAATCAACTTAAGGTAGAAATATATAGCCCCGAGGAATCCATATTTCCTCGGGGCTACTTAATTACATATTGGTTAGGTCCCTTGCTCACAGTCCTTTTCTTGATGCTCCTAGAACTTGTAGCGATCCTTTGTCCTGGGTATAAGCGATCACCTGGCTTTTACTTTTATCCAATCCATCTGGAATATTTAGAATGATTGATCCTTTTCCAGTGTATTCCAATGTTTTGAACTCACGGACCACATTATCATGATGAAGTTTTCTCCCTCCATTTTCACCTCTCTTGACTTGGGTATTTATATTCCTTTCTACCAAGGCAAAATTGATAATCTTGTTTTTGCTTGATCCAGTTGCTTCATAGTCTACCCTCAAAGCTGTTTTATCTTCCATCCCTTTCACACCGATGGCAATTTTATCCTTGGGTGCCTTATCCAGGGCATTTTTAATCAAGGAAGTTGCCTTTGTGCGATTGGAACCTACACATTCAGAATTTCCATTGAAGACCATTTGTGGGGTATATACACCAGAAGACAGGGCATTTGCATATCTTCTTTGCCTGTTAGAATAAACTTTGCTGCTGAATGGATCTCTCCAACCAAGGTAGTTCCAATAATCAACGTGGAAGGAGAGAGGGAAAATATTTTGCCCATTCTTTTCAGCTTCTTCCAGGAGAGAACTTAGGAGTCGATCCGCAGGGGGGCAACTGGAACATCCTTGCGAGGTAAATAGCTCTATAACTACTATTCCTTCTGCATCTTCCATGGAATCAACAACCACAGGATCAAGTTTTTTAGCTGTTTTTGAAGGTGTCTCATTTAGGAAAAAGAACATGTTGAAGGCAAAGAGAAAGGAGGCGGCTGTAAAAATTATTTTGGTCATTTTGATTGTATTTTGCTCCCGAGAAGGGGTTGATTTAGAATTGTTTACTTCAAAATAAATCTTGTCTTAAGCGATTGATGTCGTCTGAACGATATCTGTAAAAAGCATATACTTTTGTGATAATTTGAGGGGTAAGGATAACAATTGATGGTTGCAAAGATTTTAGATCTCCTTATCTTTCTTTCAGAAATCTTTTGACATGTACTACAACTCCCGTATCGAAACCATGCCCCTCGCGCAACTGCGTGAGCTTCAGAGCAAGCGATTAAAATCTATGCTGCGCCGGCTCTACGATCAAGTTCCCTTCTATAAAGAACTATTTACCAAAGAGGGGCTTCGTCCCGAAGACATCAAGGGAATCGAAGACATTCACAAACTTCCCTTCACCACGAAGGAAGATCTTAGAAAAAACTATCCCTTTGGCTTGCTTGCAGAATCCATGGATCAAATCCGAAGGATTCATGCTTCAAGTGGTACGACAGGCAAGCCTACGGTAGTGGGCTATAATCAAAATGACCTTGAAATTTTTGACGAAGTGGTGGCGAGGTCTCTGTATGCAGGTGGGGCAAGGCCTGGGATGAAGTTGCACAATGCCTATGGCTATGGATTGTTTACTGGAGGCTTAGGGATGCACGGAGGAGCTACTAAGCTCGGTATGGCAGTCATACCTGTTTCTGGGGGAATGACTGATCGACAGTTGATGATTTTGAAGGATTTTGAGCCGGAGGTAATTTGCTGTACACCATCTTATGCCCAGACACTGGCGGATGAGTGTAAGAAGCGTGGCATTGATCCAAGAGAACTCAAGGTGCAATACGCCATCCTTGGTGCGGAGCCATGGACAGAGACCATTCGGATTCAGGTGGAGCATGGTTTGCAAGTAAAAGCAAGCAATATTTATGGGTTGAGTGAAATCATCGGGCCTGGTGTTTCGCAGGAGGATGTCGAAGAGAAGGGAACTGGAAGTTATGTGTGGGAAGATCACTTTTTTCCAGAAATTGTAGACAGAGATACTGGAAAGCCTTTGCCTTATGGTGAAGAAGGAGTATTGGTATTCACCACTTTAACCAAGGAAGCGATGCCTTTGCTTCGCTATTGGACGAATGATATCTGCAGTCTCCGCTATGACCCCAATGGCAAGCGAACCCACATAAAAATGGGTAGCATCAAGGGTAGGGCAGACGATATGTTGATCATCCGCGGAGTGAATCTATTTTATACCCAGGTAGAAGAAATCATCAAGGAGTTTGATTTGCTGGTGCCCAATTATCAATTGATAGTTAGTCGCGAGGGCAATCTTGATAAGGTATTGGTCAAGGTGGAAACAGGTGAAGGGGTAGATGCCGGAAATGAAGCCTTGGCACATCGCTTAAAAGAGAAGATCAGAAGTACCATTGGATTGAATATGGACATTTCCCTAGAGTATTTTGGCGCAATTCCAAGGAGTCAGGGTGGGAAATTGAAACGGGTCATTGATACCCGAAGATAAAGACACGAAGCTACTTTTATTTAAATCATTTAGAATGAGTCATAAACAAGGAAACACGATTTCTCCTACATATGCAGCAAGGATAGGATTGATATGGGTAGTCATTCCAGCACTTATTTTGTTTGGGCTTGTATTTGGTGGAGTTGTCTATTCCATTGAGTTTCTAGAGTTTGATTGGGGAATTTCTGAACCTGCTGCTCTTTTTATCTCATTCCTGCTCGGATTGATTCTTGCATGCCTTTGGTGGATGTTTACCGTCATGCCTTGGCGAATTTGGGCATTTTCGAGGGTGAGCGATCCTGTAGAACTTCATGCATTTGCCATTGCCTGGATGATCCTTTATGAAGATACCAGCAGGGGGCTTGGATTCTTCTTCGAAAGAATAATCATTGCCAATTCTAAGCAGCATCGGAAATGGGTTGAATTAAGGAAGAGAATACAAGAGAGCGAAAACTTCCTACTCGAAGAACGTTTCATTTATTATTCTGGAATTAAACTCTTATGGTGGAATGTGCTTTTACTCTTGTTTGGAATTCTTTGTATCAAATTCTTCTTTGACGACCCAACAGATCTCCAAAACATAGCCATAAGTCTTGGATTGCTTTTTGTACCTCTTTTCATCCTTTTCTTTCCCAGTAAATTGAATGACAATCTCCCCATGCAGAAAAGGATAAGCCTTCTAAGGAAAAAAGAAGCTCAATTTCGAATAAGCAGAGAAGGCATCAGCATTGCACAGGATCATGTTGGATTTATTCCTTGGCAGCATGTAAAGTCAGTTCAAAGGATTATGGAAGACAAAAATGTAAAAGGGGTCGAAATTGGAGCCATGCGGGATGAAGAATTTACCTTGGTTGAACTCGATGTGAGGGAATGGGATATCAATCCAGGCTATTTGGTACAATTGGTTCAAAAAGCTCATCTACATTTTTCAGAAAACAAAACCAATAGCTCAGAACTGGGTTAAGTAGTCCATGGAACAAACGATGGTAGACATCCGCTCAAAAACCGCCAAGCTCATCGAAGGATTGTGTGAAGGATTATATGAAAGGGAGGAGTCAATGAAATTGGCCCTGCTAAGTGCAGTTGCCGGAGAAAGTATCTTTTTATTAGGTCCTCCAGGGGTAGGCAAAAGTTTGATTGCCAGGAGGCTTAAATATGCCTTCAGAGATGGTACATCCTTTGAGTATCTCATGAGTAAATTTTCTACTCCTGATGAGATTTTTGGGCCTGTCTCCATCAAGAAACTAAAGGAAGAAGATAAGTATGAGCGTTTGACCGAAAAATATTTACCTGGTGCGAACATCGTATTCCTGGATGAGATTTGGAAGGCGGGTTCTGCCATTCAAAATGCCTTATTAACCATTCTTAATGAGAAAATATATAGAAATGGAGAGCAGGAAATCGGGGTAGATCTCAAGGCGATAATTACTGCATCCAATGAGTTGCCACCAGCCAGAGAGAGCTTTTCTCCTCTTTGGGACAGGTTATTGATCAGGTATGAAATGGGGGGAATTCGTGATCAGCGCAATTTCCTGCAAATGATTACTGACACCAGAGATGTGTACGAGGATGGGCTTTCGGCTGAGGACAAAATTGCAGCAGATGAGTTGGAAACCTGGGATCAGGCCATTGACAAGATCGAAGTACCTGATGAAGTTCTGAATTCCATTCAGGTGATCCGCCTAAAGCTGGAGCAAAACAATGCCAAACCCAACCGTGAGACAGAAGCCTTGCACGTCTATGACCGTCGTTGGAAGAAAATTATTCGTTTGCTTCGCAGTTCTGCCTTTCTGAATGGGCGGAGCAAGGTAGACCTTATGGATTGCTTCCTGATGATACACGCCCTTTGGAACCATCCTTCACAATTGGAGGAGGTAAAAGAGATCGTTTCAGAGACCATTCGTAAACATGGATACTCTATTGCGATCAACCTACAGATGTTGAGAAGGGAGATCGAGCAGTTTGAGCAGGAAGTGGATGAAGAAACCCGAATCAAACGGGTACATTCCGAGGATAGGTTGTTGCCTGTCCAAGACCTCTATTATCACATTATTCAGAAGGAAAAACAGTTTCAGGGAGACCTGATCAAGATTGCAGAATACAATAAACTGAACACGGAGGATTTTGAGGTCTTGAATATCTACGACAAGGACGAAGTCCTCAGGCACAGGCTGAAATTCAGAAGATCACGGCGGCCGCATGCAGTAGAAGTGATATATAACTCTGTAGAGTATCAATATGACCTGGAATGTCACCAGGTCGAACAAACGGAGGTCATTTATAAAAAACCTCACAAACTTGTAGCTGCACACTGGAATGAGCGATATGACAAATTGATGGAATATATCACTGCCCAGCAGGAGAGAATATCAGAAGACAGCCCTGAGGAATTCAAGCATTTGAAAACCAATCTCTTTGTTGACAAAAAACTGGCCGAAATTGTCATGGCAAACCTGGGTGAAGTTCGAGAGACCCTTAGAAATTTAAAATTGAGATTAGAAAAGGCAAGGTACGCTTACGAGAGTTTGTGATATGGCGAAATCTGTAGCAGAAGAAAAATTACAGGAAGAGTTTGAGCGCTTTGTACAGTTTGGGGCCATCCTGGATAGCCAGACGCGAAAATACCTTGTCCAATACTTGAAGTCAAAACTTGGCCTCAAGGCAATCGAACTCCCTGAAATCAATGATACGTATTTCAGGTATTTCAGCAAGTCTATGGACAAGCTGTTTGACGAAGGAAAACTCGTGAATCTCCTGCAGGGGCGCGCCGGACTTACCCTTCAGGTAGCTTCAGATACGCTATATTGGCTGCGGAAGACCTTTGGCAAGATCCGTGAAAAAAATCCATTCGAAGAAGAAACCTCACGGTTGAATGCTGCTTCGGTCATGCCCCTTCGGGCATTTGTAGAGCGGTGGTTTTACACTACCAATTTCCTGAAGAATGAATACCAGAAAGACCAATTGGATGTTGGTTTTTATGAGGAGAAATTCAAGGAATTAATTGGTCAGAAGGACTTTGCCCAACTAGAAACAGAAGAGAGGAATAATCTGGAAGATATTTTCAAGGACATGCTTGCCCAATGGGATGCCTTGTTGAGCGCAAAGTTATTGGAATTTCAATTGGGGAAACTGGAGGACGAAGCAGAGGATTTTAAGGAGTTGCTGGACAAGAAGGCTGACGAATATCAAAAGCTGTTTGAGTTGATATCGCCTTTCTCTGAATATGTGGGAAAATATTGGGACATGTCTCGCGAATTGTGGGAGGACACCAGCTTTTCGGTTCTTGAAAAGTACAACGACCTGCTCGAAAAGGAAGACAGCATCAAGGAATTGGCGGATTTGTTGGGGCAAATGAGGGAGGCGGAGATCATTACAGAAGAGGAGGAGTATGAGCGCGTAATTGTGAGGAAGGAATGGGTGGATGACAATGAAAATAAGGCCGAAATAGTCGGCATCCATGAGTCTGACGACCTTTCCAATTTGGTCTCTTCAGAAATTGGTTATTTGGGAGATGAAGAAACCGAGAGCATTTTTTTGAAAAAATATGCCGATAAAGGCCTGCAAACCTTCCGTTATCAGGACAAATACCTGGTCCAGTCCGAAGATCAATTTACCGAAACCAACCTGAAGACCAAGCTCAAAGAAAAAGGTCCCTTCATCATTTGTGTGGATACATCGGACTCCATGCACGGCCTGCCCGAAAAAATTGCCAAGGTCTTGTGTTTTGGTATCCTGAAGATGGCTGCGAAAGACAACCGTAGGGCTTACTTGATCAATTTCTCTACTCAGATACAAACGATTGATTTGTATGACATTGGTCGTTCGTTGGATGAAATAGCTGGATTTTTAAGAATGTCTTTTCATGGGGGAACGGACATAACGCTTGCTCTGCATGAGGCATTGAGGCAACTGCAAAGCGAATCCTACCGAGATGCAGACGTATTGATCATTTCAGATTTTATCATGTACAAGGTGGCAGATGAAATTTTGGATAGGGTGCGTTTTCATCAGCAAAACAATGGTACCCAATTTCATAGCTTAACCCTGCATGAAGACCCCAATGCTGAAGTGATCCTGACGTTCGACACCAATTGGGTCTACGATCCTAAATCCAAGGGGATCATCCGAGAGCTTTCGGGGGAGATGAGGAAAATCACGAAACGATAAAGCGGTATTAGTATTAACTTACTTTCAGACAACTAATCAGATGACTGAAAAGTACGACCGCATTGGTACTGGATACAATAGTACCCGAGTTGCAGATCCATTCCTCTTTTCCAGGATGGAAGATCTCATGCAAGCAAACCAATCCGGGATTTACCTGGATATTGGCTGTGGCACAGGAAATTACACCATTGAATTTGCCAAGAAAGGCTATAGCTTTATTGGGGTGGAGCCTTCTATTAAGATGTTGGAAACCGCTCGGCAGAGACATACAAATGTAAAGTGGCTCCAAGGAAAGGCTGAAGGCATTCCATTGGAAAGGGATGCGGTAAATGGAGCCTTAGCGAGTTTGACCCTTCATCATTGGAAAGATATTGGTAGAGGCATGAAAGAGCTTGCCAGGGTGATAAAGCCTGGTGGGAGTTTAGTGATTTTTACCTCAGATCCTGAGCAAATGAAGGGGTATTGGCTCAATCACTATTTTCCGACTATGCTGGAGGACTCCATTCGTCAAATGCCTGACTTGAATCTCATAAGGACTTCTTTGCAACATGCTGGTTTCAAGATTGAAAAAGAAGAGAGCTATGCAGTGAGGGATGACTTGAAGGATCACTTTCTGTACGTAGGGAAAAATCACCCCAAACTCTATTTGGAGGAAGGTATCCGTATGGGAATATCCTCCTTCTCAGACCTAGCCTTGAAGAAAGAGGTTCAGGCGGGACTTCGACAACTGGAGAAGGACATTGAATCAGGTCAAATTCAGGATATCATGGATTCTTTTAGGAATAAGAATGGGGATTACTTGTTTTTGCGAGCGGTGAAGTCATAGAAAATACTGAATTACACTACATTTTTCTCTAAATTTCACCCAAAGCATATTTACATATGAAGAAACTACTACTACTGATTCCACTTTGTGCTTTGCTTATGATAAATACACATGCACAGGATCTTCCTCTAAGGGAAATTCCGGATGCTCCGGAGTCCTATACAGCTGGAAATGTACTTGGCAGGCTGGTCGAAGGGTTTGGGTTCAGGTATTATTGGGCTTCAGAAGGACTTAGAGCTGAAGACTTGGACTATAAGCCCAGTAAAGATGCCCGCAGTTGCATCGAGACTCTCCAGCATATCCTTAATTTATCCGAAGGAGTGCTTTACACTTCAAAAGGGGAAGCCATCAAGAATACCAGAGACTTCGATAAGCTATCTTATCAGGACATCAGAAAACAAACCCTTGAAAACCTTTCCAATGCTGCACAGAATTTCCGATCAAAATCAGATGAAGAAATTGCTTCCTTGAAGATACAATTTGGCAGAGCTGGGTCGAATGGCTTCGATCTATGGTACCTGATCAATGGTCAGATCTCTGATGGGATCTATCATACAGGACAATTAGTTACCTTTAGGAGAAGTTCAGGGAATCCCATTAATTCCAAAATCAGTGTATTTAGGGGCAAAGTAAGAGACTAAAGTAATGGTTGAAAATTATCTTGATAGCACCCGCAAGCAGTTTGAATACTACAAGACCATTGCAGAAAAGGCCATGGCTCAGGTCGATGATGAAGGTTTTTTCTGGCAGTACAATGCAGAAAGTAATTCTATTGCCATCATCGTCAAGCATCTCTGGGGCAATATGATGTCTCGCTTTACCGACTTCTTGACTTCCGATGGAGAAAAGGAGTGGCGTGAAAGAGACGAAGAATTTGAGTGGAGAAAGGAAAGCAGAGAGGATTTGATGAAGAAATGGGAAGAAGGCTGGGCGAAGGTATTTGAAGCCCTGGATTCTGTAAACCATGACAACTTCGCGACAACCATTTATATCCGCAACATGGGGCATACCGTTTTGGAAGCCATGAACCGACAGACCAATCATTATGCTTATCACATCGGTCAGATCATCTATCTGGCGCGTATGTTAAAGGCAAATGATTGGGCCAGCTTATCAATTCCCAAAGGGAAATCGGTAGAATTTAACCAACAGAAATTTTCCCAGCCCAAGCACAAAGGGCACTTTTCAGATGATTATTTAAAAAAGAATGACGAATAAACATTTCCTATTTTATTTCCTTGCCTGCCTGTTTTTTTGTTCGTCCTGTCAGAATAATGCCTCGCCTAAGGATGGAGAAGGCCATACTCCTGATAAAAAGGAAGAGCCTGAAGTTTCAAAGACTCCCATTTCTACTTCCTGGGAAAATTTTGAATTGCCAGATGGCTTTACTTTGGACAGCATGGAAGTATTTTACGACAGCCTGTTGTCGTTTCGTAAGCAGGCCTTGCCTTTGAGTGGGAATCCAGAAGTGGATGCTTTTATGAAAGGCCAACTTGAAGGCCTTTGGAGGGACTTTACAAAGGGATTGGATTACTATGTAGAGGATTCTCTGGAAACTTCCTTGTATATTTTTCCAGAGTTTGTTTATCTGGATGAGGAAAGGGCAAGTTACCTTTTTTCTGTTTCCAGCATGCACCAGTCTGCCGCACACCCCAACCACGGATACCTCGACATCAACATCAAATTGCCGTCCATGGAGGAAATCAAATTTGAGGATGTCTTTGCCTTTAAAACTACCGAGGACTCTGCTCAATTTCTTGATTTGGTCAACAGTGCTGTGCCCGATTATGCTGATGTGAGAAGGCTTTATCCCTATAAGTTCAATATAGGACAGGATTCTCTTCAATTTGCTTTTGACTCTTATGAAGTTGGGCCATACGCCATTGGGACCCCAAGAGGGAGATTGGCTCTGGCTGATATAAATACTTACCTCAAAAAGCCATTCGGCGTGCAATGAACCTCAATCAGGTAACCGTCCCATCACTGGATTTAGAAAAGTCAGTTGAGTTTTATGAAAAACTATCATTAAAGCTCATTGTCAGGGCTTTACCTCATTATGCGAGATTTGAATGCCCAGAAGGGGAGGCTACTTTTTCGGTTCATCTGGTAGAAAAATTGCCATTAGGAGAAGGAGTGAGTGTATATTTTGAATGTGAAGACCTGGATAAATGGGTGGATGAGTTGACGGGGCGTGGGATTCAATTTGACCAGATGCCCATAGATCAATCCTGGCTATGGCGTGAGGCCAGACTTAAAGATCCTGATGGGAACTGTCTGATTTTGTATCATGCTGGCGAGAACCGAAAAAATCCACCCTGGAGGGTCAATTAGAAATTGAAATGAACATCATCTATAGCCAAGCAACATCTGAGCAGGACCTGCGACAGATTTTGGATCTTCAGCAGAGAAATCTTCCCAAAAACATTACTGAAGATGAAGCGGTATCTCAAGGCTTCGTAACCGTAGAGCACGACTTCGATTTGCTGAAAAGGATGAACCATCCACATGGACATGTGATAGCTAGCACTGGGGAAGGGATTTGTGGATATGCATTGGTGATGCTTCGAGAGTGGCAAGCGGATATTCCTGTTTTGGTGCCGATGTTTAGGGAGATTGACAGCACCATCTATCAAGGCAGGCCTTTGGGCGAACAGGATTATTTTGTGATGGGGCAGGTCTGCGTAGATAAAGCATTTCGTGGAAAGGGGATATTTAGAGGTCTTTATGATGAAATGAAAACGGCATTGGGAGCGCATTTCCCCTTCGTCATCACAGAAATAGATGCCAGGAATACTCGTTCTATTCGGGCACACGAGAAAGTGGGCTTTGAAACCATCAAGACCTATAAAACCAATGATGGGAGAGAGTGGTTATTGGTATTGTTAGAGCTAAATGAATGATTTATGGGAACTTCTATTACCCTTTCTACATGGGAATATATATTTCTCGGCTTACAAGTGATTTTTTACTTCGTTGCTGGGATGAGCCATTTTATATTCCCAAAATTTTTCTACAAGATGATGCCCCCATTCATTCCCAGGGAAAATCGTAGGCCAATCAATTTATTTGTTGGGGTGGCGGAAACGCTAGCTGCAATAGGCCTGTTGCTTGAGCCCACCAGAAGCTATGCTGCCATCGGAATTATCATCTTATTGATTGGGGTTTTTCCGGTACATGTGGACATGCTTAAGAATCCAAGGCCTCCTTTTGACCTTCCCAAATGGATGTTGTGGGGGAGGATTTTCATGCAATTTGTGTTAATTGGGTTGGCTGCGATGTATATTTCCTTTTAATAGGAGCACTTGGTCTACTGCCTAGGCCATTTCAAATATTCGAACTCATCCTCCTGGATTTTATTGTTAGGCCAAGAGGAATGAATAAATCTATTGAATTATTGATACAGATTTGTTTTCACTTTTGCTGAAGGATAGGCAATTGAACAATCATAAATATGTACAACTACCTAAAGATAATGTATCTACGCAGGAGGGATAGTGATGAAAGTACGTTTATATGATAGGGCCAAAATTTACTTCAACTCCCACAATTTCCACCAGGGAGTCATCGGAGAGTCATGGTGTTCATAATGATAACCAAAGAAATAACAGCTTAGAAATGCCCAAAGGTGATTTTTGGATTGGCTTCGTGCGTTATGACGGTTATTATGTTCCCCCATGTGAGGGATGAATGTCCCAAAGTAAAACAACTGAAATGTTCCCATGAAGGAGGGGATGATCCAAAAGAGGATCAGGTTTTCTTGTGGGATGTGCAATAGCAGTTTGCCTACATTGAAGGTAATAGCAGCTAGCAAAATCTGCTTGATCGAGATGTATTCCTTTAGAAAATCAAAGTACCATAGGAAAAAATTGGGGTTTCCATTGTGGAAATCAGGATCATGCTCAGTTCCTGCATGTTTGTGATGCTCGTAGTGCTTTGGCTTCAATTTCTTGTAGGAATTGAATACAAAAAGGAAGGAAGCGACCTTCCCAATCGCATGATTCAGTTTAGGTTTCTTGGGTGCAACTGCTCCATGCATGGCATCATGTGCGGTAATAAAAAGCCCTGTGAATAGGTGAGCCTGGACAAAGACCATTAGATATGTAAATGGATTGTACCAGTTTATTGGGACGATAAGGTTGAATACCAGGGTAATGGCCCAAAGAAGGATGATTCCAATTCCGATTCGCGTACCTGTCATGGGATGAGAGGTCCACTGTTTAACAATTTTTTCCATCAAGATTTAACGCTTGGCTTCTTTCAATTTTTTGGTGTATTCCCAGGCTTCCCGGTAGTACCTAATGGGTACCCAAAGCATTCCAAAACATTCCCCATCTTCTTTTTCACGGTATTTGTGGTGAACCTTATGTGCTTTCCTGATTGCGATCAGGTAGGGGTTATTGCTGCGTTTGAGAGCTTTGAATCGCTGATGAATAAATACATCATGAACGATGAAGTAGATCAAACCGTAAATGGCAATCCCAACCGCGATCCATACCCTATAGTCCTCGGGTCCGTTTTGTAAGCCGATGAAACTCAATAAGAAACTTGGAACAGCAAAAATCAAAAGAAAACTGTCATTCTTTTGAAAATGATGACCGCTTGGATTGTGGTGGTCATGATGAAGATTCCATAAAAAACCATGCATGATGTACTTATGAAGCACCCAGGCTGCTCCTTCCATCAATACAAAGGTGGCAATTACAATTAGGATGTTTTGGACTATTACCATTGTTTTAAGTTTTCCTTGATTTCCTGCATCAACCATTGAGGTGTGCTGGTTGCTCCACAAATACCGACTTTATCTCCTGTGCGAAACCATTCCTTTCTTAGTTCTTCCTTGCTAGAGACAAAGTAGGTGTTGGGATTCTTTTTCTTACAGACATTAAAAAGCATCTTGCCATTCGAAGATTTCTTTCCGGCGACAAAGACTACCTTGTCGAAATATGTTACAAAGCTCCCCAATTCCTGATCTCTGTGTGATACCTGTCGACAAATGGTATCATGTGCCTTCACTTTTGTCCCTTTCTTTTCCAGTTCTTGAGCAACTTCTCTAAAGCGTCTTTTGTTTTTGGTAGTTTGAGAATAGAGTGTCAAGTTCTCCGGTAAGCCCTCTGTTTCCAACTCTTTGGTATCCAGAAAAACCCTGGCGGTATTGTTGGTTTGGCCTTTCAACCCTACCACTTCAGCATGGTCTTTTTTGCCATAGATGTAGACATTCTCGCCATTTTCGTAAGAGTGGCGAATGCGTTGTTGGAGTTTCAGAATGACGGGACAAGAAGCATCGATCAACTGCAGGTTGTTTTCTATAGCAAGTCTATAGGTTTGAGGAGGTTCCCCATGTGCCCGTATCAATACCTTTTCATCCCTGAGTTTGGCCATTTGGGCATGGTCAATAATGATAAGTCCCATGTCGGCTAGCCTTTCAACTTCTGCATCGTTGTGTACAATGTCTCCCAGGCAGTAAAGTTTACCTTCACTCCTCAAGATTTCCTCTGCCATCTCTACAGCATAAACCACCCCAAAGCAAAAGCCTGAGGCTGGATCTATATCCACTTGGAGCCTAAGAGATTCAGGCGCTGGTTGAAGCCATCTGTAAAGACGTTCTTTTACGACGGGCAAGAAGCCATTCATAGATATTGACATTCATCATCAATAAAAGCATCATATACATGGTGTCTTCCACTGGAATAGTTCCAAGTCGAAGAGCCAGGTTTTCTGCATTGTTATACCATACAATTGGAAGAGCTGTAAGTACTCCGTTTACCATCAAGAAGGGAATCAGCGATACCAGATAGCCTAACAAGAATCTTCCTAGCCAGTGGGGTTTCCACACAAAGAGGTTCATGAGTATCCATCCACTAAGCGCAAAGAAGGTAATCATGGTGTAGATCCGTTGATAGAAAATGATTCCCAAAACAATCAGTACAATACTCAGGATTCCAAAAACAGGCCGGGCTATAGGGCCCAGGATATCTTTTTTTACATAATGGTTAAGACAGGCGTAGACAAAGACGCAGGCGTAGGGTACAGTCAGAAAGAAAAGCCATTCTTCCAGCGGTAGGCTCCCACCATAGATCCCCACAAGGTATTCGGGATTGAATCCCCAAACACCCATTTCTGTAAACCATTCATCCCAAATCAGAAAAACCCCTCCAGCAATCAATATGGCTGGAAAAAGGGCTAGCCATGTGCGGAAGAAGGCTACTCTCTTATCAAAGGATAAAAGGAAAGGGAAAATCAATGTTCCGATATTCAGAAGTAGATAGGTATTCAATGTTGGGTTAGTTTATTCTATAAATGATTTGATTGCCAGCAGTTCATCATTGGAAAAGCGTTTGCTCTCTTCAAAGAATTCAAAAAAAGATTTGAGGTGATCCTTTTGAAGCTCATAGGTTTCGTACTTTCCGAAGTTTGTGAGTATGACCATTTTATCTTCATCGATATGCTGACTATGGTTGAGAAATTCCGGGCTATAATGCTGAATGGCAAATCTCAAAAATCGAATTTCAATGTTTTGGCTGTCGAGTTTTACTGCCTCCCGGAAAATATTCATGGACTCATTGAGCCAATTGAGTTTGTTGTAGGGGTTCCAATCATGTTTAGCTTTCAGTGCCAAAGCTGATGCCTTGTATGCCAAAACGACCCCTTGATCTCCCCGGTATTTTTTTAGCTCCTCCCACAACCTTCCTGCTCTGTGTGGATGATCCACAGCCTTTTGATAGGCGGCTCTAAGTTGGTCCAGCGTTTGGGGCATTATCTATAGAAAACTGAATTGCTGGCGAACTACTGTTCCAAAAAGGATTACCATTTTCTCAGGGTCTGGAATTCTGATTCTTTCCTGGAGGATCTTTGCAGGCGGCATTTTGCTAATCTTTTTGAATAGCTTTAAGTAATATTTGTAAGCCAGGTAAACTCCATTTCTTGCGCCAGAGGGCAATCTCATGATTCCCCCAAGGGCATGATCAAAATCTCTCTGAATGTCATCTTCAATGATTTTTTTAGAGCTTGCATTGAATTCGTTGAAATCTACACCTGGAAAGTAAACCCTTCCGCGATCGTAGTAATCCGATTTCATGTCTCGCAAGAAGTTTACTTTTTGAAAAGCGCTACCCAATGCCCTGGCAGGCTCTTTCAGGTCTTGATACTCTTGTTCATCCCCTTCCAGAAATACCCTTAGACACATGAGGCCAACCACCTCTGCAGAGCCATATATATATTCGTGGTAGAGATCCTGGTTGTAATTCTGGTCATGTAGGTCCATCTCCATGCTGTGCAGGAATGCATCTATAAGTTCCTGTTCGATATTATACTCATTCACAACTGCCTGGAAGGAATGTAAAACAGGATTCAGGCTGATGCCAGTCCTAATGGCCTGGTAGGTATCTTCCCTGAATTGGGAGAGTAGGGCAGCCTTGTCATAATTGTGGAAGGTATCCACAATTTCATCTGCGTATCTCACGAATCCATATATGGCATAGATGGACTCATGGTATTTTTTGGCCAGGGTCCGGATACCCAGGCTAAAGGATGTACTGTAATTTTGGGTGATAAGCTTGCTGCACTCCATACAGGTAGACTTGTACAGTTGCATGGGAAGGTGATGGGTACTCATAATTCCGTTTTTTTATCCAAACACAGTTGACATTCTGGCGAAAAAAAAGGCCAGACACTTAAATCGTGTATGGCCTTAGAACAATTGTACTTTCTGAACAAATTGCACAATACCTAAGGCTTGATATCTGAAAGATAATAGCCAAACGGCTTAAAAGTGCAAATTGTTTGGGGTATAAAGAAAAGTTGGTCAACAAAAGCTAGATCTTGTTGAGGATCAGGCTCCTTTATAACTTTTCAATTTTCCTTTCAATTCTTTTCTCGCAATGTGGATGCGGTTCTTTACCGTTCCAATTGGAATGTTCAATATGTCAGCAATTTCAAAGTACTTATAACCTTTGAAGTGCATCAAAAACGGAGTTTTGTATTCGTAGGACAGGTCCTTGATGGCATCATTGATCTCATCCATGGCCAACTTTGTACCAGCAGCATTCTCTGTGATGTGCTTGGAAGAGTTGATGAAGTGAAGATTATCAGTGGTGTCTATGAAAGTCTTACGCTTCACCAACCTGTGGTAGTTTGTAATGAAGGTATTTTTCATGATGGTATATAACCAGGCTTTTAAATTAGTTCCGTCAGTAAACTTCTCTCGATTAGCAATCGCTTTAAGGAGCGTCTCCTGGATGAGGTCATTTGCCTCTTCAGAATCACGTGTCAATTTGTATGCGATGGGCTTCAGAGATGTCTGAATGTCCACTACTGCTTTGTTGAATTCGATTGAAGTCATAACTTATGGTATTTATTGAAAGTACAATCGCAATTAACAAAACTAGAAATTTCTTTGCAAGTATTTTGTTCAACGATTATGTAATCAAGTTAAACAAAAAAAATATAGGCTCCAAGCGGCATTAATAAATAGTGTTAAAACATTAATCAATATAATTAGCTGAATATCTGGTAATTGCTATAAGATAGAGGTGTAGGATTTACATATATTTTTGAATATTTGTGTTGAATTTTTTTGTTTAATGTCTTTACAATATGGATGTATCTCCATGTATTCATCTCTCTTTCAAACACTTAGCTTTTTAAGATTTATGCCATTTTTTTGAACATTTCATTAAATTATTTGTAAGATTTTGTTGATTTCATAGACCTTCTCCACATTTTTTATGAATTCCCTTCAGCAAAAAAAATTTCAATCAATCATTTGGAAAGTCATCCCGGATACAGCCAACGAACTCTTGATGGTAGAACTCCGGAAAAAGCAAGATCAGCAGGTGGAATATGGTTTCCTGGATTTACAGCAGGGTTTTTATCAAAAATTGATTTCTACAAGGCCATGCTCATGGTGGACAGGAATGCTTGACTTCTTCGACAATGTTGTCCTGATCCACGGCTATGAGGATGAGGGTTTGCCTGTACAAATGGGGGTTGAAGCTCACCAACTTAAGCCTAATAAATTTTTGTGGAAGAATTCTCAGGATTCGGTTGAACAAACTGGGGTGGAAAGCCTGAGAATGAAATCAGGTGAGATACTTGAGTGGAGAAGTGGCGAAGTCATAAAGCGGGAGGATTTCGAGCCCCTGGAAGGGGTTCGCGCTGCTCAACAAGTTTTCCCAAAGTTGTATCTACAGGAGAGTGAGGTGTTTCAGCACTGGAAGACGTCCCTTGGTGATTTCCTTGGGGATGAACCCAGTTTACAATTGGCCTTAGCGAATCATGGTCATACATACATCATCCAAGCATATACTGGAAATCTTCAGGAGGACTTAAAGGCCTATTGGCTGTTATACCATGCTCAGGCACGAACATTTACCAAGCTCATCTCGGTCAGTCAGCAATCATTATTGATGGATCCATTTTTTGTGCAGTTACCCTATCTCTTCTTCCTCCCCACATCCAATGAGATTTTCTGGACCCGCATCTGATTCAATCTTCAAGTAGGCGGATAACGGCCTCCCAATTCGGGATTGTTAATTCTTGTCCGTGGGGAACGGGTTCGGCCAAGTCAGGATTGAGTCGCTCGAACTCCTTGATGTCAAGGTGATAAATTTCTGCTAGTGCGGCAGCAGATAGCGTCCCATTGCTTTTTACCTTGCGATACAGATTTTTTTTGCGGGCAATATTGACCAATTGCTCAAAATAGTATCCCTGAAATTTCACTTCAAAACTTTGGAGATCCTCGGCAGTATAAACCTCGGCAGGATTTAAAGAAGTGCTTTTTGGCATTTCATAATACCTTATAAAGTCTACCTCAAGTTCGTTTACATGGTCATTATTTACATGATGCCTTTTTTCAATTTTGCGGTATTGAAGATTTCTTTGGTTAGAAAGTGATCTTTGCGGCTTATTAGAAGCCAATATGATAGGTTGGAGGGCTTGGTTGTCAACAGGAGCATCTGTTTTTGGATTTTTTCTGATACCCAGGCGAACGTCAAAACCAAGCTGGAAGGCATGAAGTTGATCATTCCCTGCTGATCTTCCAAGGAGGCCGATGTTGTCAATGTAATCTGACATATTGAGCCTGTAAGTATAATCTGCGTGTAGGCTAAGGGAATTCCCGAGCGGTACATTAAGTCCTATCGTAGCAGGCCAGACAAAAATTGTGGTGGGAAACTCTTCTCCTAATTCCCTTGTAAAAATATTGTCAATTAGGAAATTCCCGTTTTCATCCTTGGGATTAAAGAAAAATACCGATGGCCCAATACCCAGGTAAGGATGCACAGGCCCTTTCCTAAAGAAGTATCTCATCAGGCGGAAGTCCAGGTAGAATAGGTTGGTTTCAAAGTATGTATTGGTTCGGCGAATCTCTTCCTGCGTCTGGAACTTGGTATCCAATTGTTCGACAACTTTTCCAAATCCAGCATTTATCCGCATCCTGAATGCCTTTTGGTTTGCAAATTGAAGATACATATTTGCTCCAGGATATAGCCTGAGATAGTCGGTTTCGTCTACCGTAAGGTCTCCAGTATATAGTAGGCCTGTCCACCCAAGGCCAAGACGTGGTGCACCCGGCTTTGATTGCCCAAAGATGGTAGAAGGTGTAAAGATGCAAGCGAAAAGCAGAAGATGGAAGATGTATTTCATGCCTACTGTTTAAAACAGGACAGGACAATCAGGAAATTGACCAATCCTGCTCACTCTTCAAAATATAACGTTCTGATTGGTAATAAGGTATGCTGGAATAAGCTTTTTTGAAAGTTAAGAGGTTAGAGGTGGAATTAGGGAATGATTGTCCAAGGAAAGTTACAGATGTTAATTTTTCGCCCTATTTGATAATAAATTTTCTGAACCTATGAATTAATAGGCCTTTAAGAATTTGAGGATACCCAAGCCAAAAATGCCAGCAGTCTCGGTTCTCAGCCTGTTTTCTCCGAGTGATATGGGTAAAAAGCCAGCCTGGCTAGCTAGTTTAACCTCTGCTTCGGTGAAGTCTCCTTCAGGCCCAATGAGTAAGGTAATTTCGTCTGCCTCATTTATTTGCTTGGAATAACTTTGAATGGGGTCTTGACTTTCACACCAACCTATAAATTTTACCCCTTTATGATTTTCCTTGATCCATCTATCGAATGTTTGGATCTCGTGTAATGAGGGAAGCATGGATCTCTTACTTTGCTTAAGTGCTGTCAATAATATGGTTTCTATCCTGCTGACTTTGAATTTCGCTTTGTAGACATCTGTTCTCTGGCATTGTAAAGGAAAAATGTGATTAACGCCCAATTCTACGGCCTTTTCCATCATCCACTCAAACCTGTCTTTGAGCCTTAGAGGGGAAACGGCTAAGTTGATTTTTAAGCCATGCTCTCCAAATGCTTCTTTGCTCTCTATGATTTCAAGCTGGGTTTCCTGTTTCTCAATTGAAACAATCCTTGCGACATACATGCTTCCCTTGCCTTCTGTAATGTTTATATGATCCCCAGGCTGATGCCTCAAGACTTTGATACAATGTCGACTTTCGTCAGTTGTAAGCCGAGCTTTAGGAAATTCGAGGACTTCGGCAAGAAAAATTTGCATCCTAGTTTTAGATTTTGGCTAAATTATGTGAAAACAGTATGACTCAAATCAGGGTAAATATAACCAGGGAATGGGTATTACCATGACAATAGTCATTTATCTCTAAGGCAGTCTTTTAGTTCTTTGTTATTGTACAATAAGAAGATAATTTTACTCAAGCAATTCTTGAATAGAATAGCGAAAAATCTTTTATTTGTGAATATTCGCTATCCCTCATTAATGTTTTATAACTAATTACACCTCTCATGAGTTTTACTGAGATTATCCCTAAAATTGGCCTTGAATCTATTGGATTAACCAATACCGGAAAGCAATGGTGGAACCTTTCCCCAGCTTCTCTGGTAGAGCATTCAATCCTGAAAGGGGAAGGCGTGCTCACAGACAATGGTGCCTTGCTGGTTAGTACAGGGAAATTCACCGGACGTTCTCCGAAGGACAAATTCATCGTAAGAGATGTCAACACCGAAAACACCATTTGGTGGGGGGATGTCAACCACCCAATCGAGGTGGAAAAATACGAAAGAATCCTTGCTAAAATGCAATCCTACCTTCAAGAGAAGGAATTGTACATCAGAGATGTATACGCAGGTGCAGATCCCAACTACCGCTTGAATGTCAGGGTGGTAAATACCCTTCCATGGGCAAACATGTTTGTGAATAATATGTTTATCCGCCCTGAAAGAGAAGACCTTGAAAACTTCAAGCCTGAATGGACTGTAATTGCTGCTCGTGGTTTCCAGGCAAATCCCGTTACTGATGGCACCCGCCAGGAAAATTTTGCCATGATCAATTTCACCAGAAAGATCATTCTTATTGGTGGTTCAGGATATACAGGTGAGATTAAAAAGGGCATTTTTACAGTGATGAATTATGTATTGCCTATGGAAGGCGTACTTTCCATGCACTGTTCTGCCAATGTAGGTCGCAAAAGCGATACAGCAATTTTCTTTGGACTTTCTGGTACGGGAAAAACTACCCTTTCTGCAGATCCAGAAAGAAAATTGATCGGAGACGATGAGCATGGCTGGACCAAGGACGGAGTATTCAACTTCGAAGGTGGATGCTATGCCAAAACCATCGATCTTACCCCCGAAAAGGAGCCTGATATCTACCATGCCATCAAGCACGGTGCTATCGTAGAAAACATGAACTTCTATCCCGATAGCAGAAGGCTGAATTACAAAGACGATTCTATTACACAAAATATCCGTGTGTCATACCCTATTCATCACATTGAGAACATCATGAAGCCATCGATGGGGGAGACACCAAAGAATATTTTCTTCCTTACCTGTGATGCATTTGGGGTATTACCTCCTATTTCCAGGCTTTCTGTACCTCAGGCGATGTACCAGTTCGTTTCAGGTTATACCGCCAAAATTGCGGGTACTGAGGAAGGTATTGATGAGCCAGTTGCTGTGTTCTCATCCTGCTTTGGGGAGCCATTCTTGCCATTGCACCCTACCAAATATGCTGAGATGTTGGGAGAAAAGCTGAACGAAGCTGAGAATGGAGCCCATGTTTGGTTGATCAACACAGGCTGGACCGGAGGTCCTTATGGCGTAGGATCAAGGATCAAACTTAAATTTACCCGAGCCATGATCACAGCAGCCCTCAACGGTTGGTTGGAAGGGGTAGAGTATATCACAGATCCGGTATTCAACCTTTCTATGCCTACATCTGTGCCTAATGTGCCAAATGAAGTATTGAATCCTAGAAATACATGGGCAGACAAAGGTGCTTACGATAAGAAAGCGCAAGAACTCGCTCGCCTGTTCAACGATAATTTTGCTCAGTATAGCGACTTCGCAAATGAGGAAATCAAAGCAGCCGCTCCAAAAATTCTGGCTGGTTGATCCTGATAAATCCAATTAAAAAGGGGGTGCTTCATTGAAGCACCCCCTTTTTTGTTTTCCAATTTTTATTCAACAGGGAAAAGAAAGGTAAATACTGTTTTTCCCGGCTCCGAGTCTACCGAAATATCAGCCCTGTGATGTGCAACCAACTTTGCTACTACATCCAATCCCAATCCGGTTCCTTTACCCATAGGTTTGGTGGTGAAGAACGGATCAAAAATCCTGCTTTTTACATCTTCAGGAATCCCTTTTCCTGAGTCCTCTATTTGAATTTTTACACAAGGACCATCCATTCCAGACCTAAGAGTAAGGGTTCCTCCTGTGTTCTCCATGGCATCCAGGGCATTGTCGATGATGTTGGTCCAGATTTGGTTTAACTCTCCAGGATAGGCGTAAATCTTGGATATATCGGGATCAATGTCCTTTACGATTTGAACATTGTTCTTCTTGAATTTATGCTTCAGCATCATGATGGTGTTTTTGATGCCGTCGTGTATATTCACCAGCTGTCTGTCTGTCGTCTGGTCCATATGTGAGTAGGATTTGATGGAGCCAATCAGGTCAGAAATACGCTTGGAAGCATCTTCTATTTCTTCCACCATGCGTTCGGTGCTGAGGTTGTTGCCTATCCATCGGATTACCGGAGCAATATCCTTTTCTCCACATTTTTCCAGGACTGTGTCAAGTTCATCTGTGGTAAAACCAAATTCCACGAGGTTGTCAATCAGGTCATCATCATCATCCAGGTCGTTGTCTTCCAACCAATCCCGAATATCATCTTCCTTTTCTGTTCGCTGCATCAGGCTCATTTCTTCAACTGTCCCAGCTGCTATTTTGGAATACATCAAGTCATTGACAGTATCCACCTCGTCAGGTGAAATTTGGATCCTCATGACATTTTTAAAATTGTCAGGAAGGTAGGAAAGGTGGTTTTTCAACTCCTGTGCTGTTCTTACCAATGCAGCAGCGGGATTATTCAATTCATGGGCTAGTCCTGCGGATAATTTCCCCAATGAAACCAGTTTCTCATTTTGCTGCTGAAGCGTAGTGAAATTCCTAATTCGATTGCTCATGACATGTACCAATGCAGTGGTAAGTTCATGCTTTTCCCGAATCATTTGTGGAAAGATGTCTTTATGGGTATGAAGGACAATACTTGGCTCAAGCGCTGCACTAAAGGCAATGGAGTTGCGGCTTCTGGAATAGGGGAGCACTCCTGTAATGTCTCCTGTCTCAATTCGCGCAAGTTCGCGGGTGTTGTTTGCTTCTCCCAGCCAGATTCTGAAGCGACCGCTCAGCATGACGAACATGTGGGTGCTTTCGGTACCTCTGATAAACAGGGGGTCTCCGACTTTAAACTCTTTGCAGGTAGAATTGTCGATCAACCACTGAAGCTGTTCAACAGGCACATGGCCAATGTCTTCATTGGATTGTAATATAGAGAGTATGTCCATTTTTTTAATTAATTGAGGGAAAGGCGTGGCAGCTCATGAGTTGCCATGTCATGAAACATCAATTGATAAACTTCTGCGTTACAGTATGGCATGATCGGCATGGTGTCCAGGACATCATAAGCTATATGCTCGGATTCTGCTACAATGACCACCCACAAGCGAGACCTGTCCCAAGAAAGGGAATAGGATCGGAGAGATCCATCTTCAAACAATTTGTTTACCTGCGCGCGTTGGGCAGGAATCAAATTTATCAAGTCCTGCGGAATCACGTGCGGCAGATAAATCTCTGCCATGTATTGATTCATAAACTCAAGATAAGATTATTTCTTTGCTTTTATAGCCTTTAATATTCCTCTAAAAAAAGTCCTCCTGAGAATGAATTACTTATGCTGAAAATTTAACATTCTTCTTACATTGGAACCTTCGCAGTATGAAATAAACTTAAGGCATTTTTATTGGTGACACCTGCAATGTCCTCATATGTGACAGCCTTTAATTCGGCGAGCTTTGAGGCTACGTATTTTGTGTAGCTGCTTTCGTTTCTTCGTGGCTTATCTTTCCGGTGGGGGACAGGAGGCAAATAAGGGGAATCAGTTTCCAGCACCAGAAATTCTAGTGGAGTCTTGCTCGCAGTCTCCATGACATCCTTTCTATAAGTCAGGATTCCACCTATACCCATTTTAAATGATTTGAAGGATTGGATGCGTTCTGATTGAGCTATCGTACCATCAAAGCAATGGAATATTCCCTTGAGGTTTTCATCCAGATGGCTTTCAATGATATCAGCTGTTTCATCAATGGCGTCTCTGGCATGCAGGATGATGGGTAAGTTATATTCCTTTGCCCACTTGATTTGTTCAATTAATGCCTCTTTTTGTAATTCCAAGGTGCTTTTGTCCCAGTAAAGATCTATTCCTGTTTCACCAATGCCTACATACTTTACCTCTCCTTTCTCAATTTCAGCCTTCATCTCTTCCAAAGTCTTTTCCCAGCCCTCTTTTACATCGCAAGGATGAAGTCCCATCATGGGAAAGAAAAAGTCAGGTGCTTTTTCTGTAAGTGCGAGCATGGAAGGGATACTTTTTAGGTCAATGTTGGGAAGAAAAACAGCCTCCAACACCTCTTGAGCTCTTGCAATTACTTCGGGAAGGTCTTTATTGAATTTCTCACTATAAAGGTGTGAATGGGTATCTATAATTTTCATAAACTTGTTCTCGATTTAAATTCTTCCAAATGAAAGGAAGATTTTAATGATACGGAAATGAATAATTATGTTGGGCCAAAACACTACTTAAATTCTACTGAGCTGTTTTGGTCTGATTCTTGGTAAATTTTCGCAGAAATTCGATTTATGGATACCCTTAACCACGACCCTAAGAACCAGTCAGTTGACTTGAGTATCAACCCTGATATCCGTCAGGCTTATACCCTTCCAACAGAAATTTACAAGGATGCCGAACTTTTTGAGAAAAGTAAGGACAGCATCTTCGCGAAGACCTGGCAATGTATTGGCTTGAAAAGTCTTACTCCTACCGCTGGCAATGTCCAGCCATTTGTGATGCTTAATGGGTTTTTGGGTGAGCCATTGGTATTGTCACGGGACAATGATGATGAGCTTCATTGTTTGTCGAATGTCTGCACCCACCGTGGGAACCTGATGGTACATGAGGCGGGGCCTTGCAGGGATCTGGTTTGCCGTTACCATGGCAGGCGTTTCGACCTGAAGGGCAAGTTCAAATCCATGCCAGAGTTCAAGGAAGCCGAAAACTTCCCTTCAGAAGAAGACCACCTTCCTTCTTTGCCCCTTCATAATCTTGGAGATTTGCTTTTTACTTCCCTGGATCCAGCCGTAGACTTTGAGAAAGCCGTAGCCCCTATACGCGAGCGGGTAGGCTGGATGCCATTAGAGTCTTTCCAATACTCGGCTGAACATTCGCAGGTGTATGAAGTACAGGCTCATTGGGCTTTGTATGTAGATAATTTCCTTGAAGGTTTTCACTTGCCTTTTGTGCACCCTGCCCTAAGTAAGTCTCTTTCCTATTCAGATTATGGGTATGAAATTTTTGATTACTGTAACCTTCAGTTAGGAGTAGGGAAGCCCGATGAAACCGTATTTGATCTGCCGGAAGGGCATCCAGACTATGGCAAGCGGATAAGGGCCTTTTATTTTTGGCTATTCCCCAACATCATGCTTAATTATTACCCTTGGGGATTGTCGCTGAATCTCATTGAACCTATCAGCCCGACACACACCAAAATTCGTTTTGAGACCTTCCTTTGGAAAGAAGAACTGTTTGATCCAAGGTCTCAAGATTTACTTCATGTTACAGAGATGGAAGATGAAGAAGTTGTTGAAGCAGTTCAAGCAGGGGTGAGGTCTCGCTTGTACAAGAGAGGGCGATTCTCACCCAAAATGGAGCCTGCCGTTCACCATTTTCATTCTCTCATATCCAAGTTTATGAAATAAAGACTAAGAAACTGTTTAAAAACCAGCTTTCTTTTTTACAGTTGGCTTTCATATTTGTAGCCTTCCACACGCCCTATTTGAGCCATTTTTGAGAGCTATGAGGCAGTCTAAAGTGACAAAATACAGGCTTTTAATGCTTTTGGGATAACATTTAATCTTTTGTTAAAGCACAGAAGGATTTTCCTGTATATTTTGCCAAAAGTATACTACACAAACCCAAACGCTATTTACTAGCCTGGCACATGAATCGATTCAACTTACTGCTAGTTTTTCTATTGCTTTTTGCTAATGGGATATTTGCCCAGAAAAAAGCAAAAACAAGTGATTTACTGCTTTCAGGACCCATGGTAGGGTATACTGAAATGCGTGAAGCCTTATTATGGGTACAAACCAATGGACCTGCACAGGTATTTTTTGAGTATCAAGAGAAGGATAATGCTTCGGCCACTGCCTTCAGGACTCCTGTATACCTGACAAATGCAGATGAGGCATACACAGCTCGCCTTATCGCAAATCAGGTCCAACCCGGTAAAACATATACCTACAAGGTATTCATCGGAGGAAAGGAAGCTCAAAGGGATTATCCATTGACTTTCAAAACTCCCCCCTTGTGGCAGTGGAGGTCAGATCCACCTGAAATGAAAATTGCCCTAGGGAGCTGTACTTTCATTAATGAAGAAAGATATGACCGTCCAGGAAAAGGATATGGAGGCGATTATGGGATTTTTAATGCCATTAGTGCCAAAAAGCCTGATATGATGCTGTGGCTAGGGGACAACATTTACCTTCGCGAGCCCGATTTTTATACCACTACTGGCATCATCCATAGATATACCCACACACGTCATACCCCAGAAATGCAGGCCTTACTTGGTTCTACTGCCAATTATGCCATTTGGGATGACCACGATTATGGCCCGAACAACAGCGATAAGACCTTCATCATGAAGGATGAAACCCTCAGGGCTTTTAAACTATTCTGGGGAAACCCCTCATATGGGGTATATGGCCATAAAGGGATTACTTCTACCTTCGTTTGGGGAGATGCACAGTTCTTTATGGTTGACAACCGCTACTTCCGCACACCCAACAACAAGAAAACCGGTGAACGCGAAGTGATCGGAAAAGAACAGTTAGATTGGTTGGTAGATGCCTTGATCAGTTCAAATGCCCGGTTCAAGTTTGTCATGATTGGAGGACAAGTACTGAATACCGTAGAGGCCTTTGAAAATCTGGTAAATCTGGCTCCACAGGAGAGGTTATACTTGCTGAATGCCATCGCAAGAGAAAGAATTTACAATGTAATCTTCCTTACAGGCGACAGACACCACTCTGAATTGTCTTTTTGGGAGAAAGAAGGTGTAAAAGTCTATGACTTCACCGTCTCTCCTTTGACCTCAGGTTCACACGATGCTTCTGCAGAAGCCAATCAAACCAGGGTGGAGGGTTCTCATGTAGGAGTCCGAAACTTTGGAACCATGGGCATCAGCGGAAAAAGACTTGAAAGGAAATTAACCTTCAAGTTCTTCGATCAGGAAGGGAAAGAAATCTGGAGCAAGGCCATTGAAGCGCAATATCCTCCCAAGAGGAGATAGTGGATAAAGTATTGTACTTTTCCCGAAAAATATAGTAGCTTCTAGGCTATGTGTAAGAAAATATGACAGGTGAGAGCCTCGTTTATACATAACAAGAAAACTCAATTCACTATTAATTTAAGTAAGCAATTATGAACAAGCTGTACGTTTTTTTCATGATGGTGGCGACTCTGATGATGGCTGTTCCAGCTTTTGCTGGTCAGGCTTCTGCTACTGCCCCCGCCAAGACTGAATTCAAGCCTACCAAAAAAGAGCTAAGAGCTCAAAAGAAAGAGTTCCGCAAAGCTGTGCGTAAAGCAATCTTCAATAAGAAGAAAGATGGCAAAGAGTTGGATCCTACCTTGAAAAAAGGATTGGTATGGCTAGGTATTGGTGTAGCACTTGGTATCGTTACAACCATCCTTTCTTTCCTTGGACCTTTGGCGATCCTAGGTCTACTTACCGGATTGGCGTCATTCATCGCCGGTTGTGTAGGCTTGTTCATCATCATCAAATGGTTGATCGAAGAAGCATGAGATAAGCCTGAACCTAAGCCAAAAGAGGAAATTCCTAGGGTTTAGGTAAAGAAAAGTTAAAGCCATTCCACTGATGTGGAATGGCTTTCTTTTTATACACCGCCTTGAACCATATAGATTCCTACAAAGGCCAGTATTGGGACCAAAAGTCCAATTATGAATATTTTTTCGTGATACGCCTGTCCTTTAAATGTATCTGGTTTGAGCTTTTTGTAACGAACAAAGCCGAATACCAAAGAAAGTATTCCTAAAGGCAAAAGGATAGGCAAGAAAAATCCTCCGGCAAGGAGGCCAAGACCAATTATTGTAAAGGGTTCAAAACCAAAAATTGTTTTAGGACTGTCGTCCTTCCTAAGCTTACGAGCAAGTTTTTTCTGTGCTCGCAGTAGCTTTTTGTTTTCTTTCTGTTGAAGTTTTAAGCTCGATTCTGAGCTTGGATTAGAGGAGGTTCCGGGAGAACCCGCAAAAGAGAAAAGGGTAAAGAAAAGCAGAGAGGTGAGTACAAAAATTCTAGGCATCATTGTCTATTCTTGAAAAATAGGGTAGATGCGCGATTAATATGGGGTTTACCTTAAGTTACACGAATTAGCTAAAAGTTCCGAGCGAAGAGAAAGATTTTCAGATATAATCAAGCTCCAATGGGAAATCCAGGAGGGCGATTTCTTCGCTTTCTATTCGTTGAATTTCCTCTCCTTCCCAGAAAATATCCAGCTTCAAGATTGCCTCCTTGCCATTGTACCAAACCAGTGTAGGTACTCCATTTAATTCTATGAGTTTTAGTTTGTAGCCTAGGTAGGTTGGCCTTCTCAGGTACTCTCCCACTCTGAAACGTCCTTTCATGGAAAGTTGAGCGGCAGGTTTCAGGATGTCCAGTTCTATATCTTCCTTAAGAAGTTCCAATAATTGTCCCAAATCTTCTCCCTCGACTACCTCCATGAAGGTATTCACCAACTCTCGATGATGCTGTGGAGCAACTGAGTACCTTTCTTTGTCTTTTTTCAAATGGCGACGTGCCCTAACCAAGATTTGGCGGCAGTTTTCCTGGCTAATGTTGAGCATTTCTGCAATTTCCTTGTGAGAAAATGAAAAGACATCCTTAAGTAGGAAAACTGCTCTTTCCATGGGAGAAAGCCTGCTCAGCATCAATTTAAAGCTAATCGAAAGACTGAAGGGGTGGTCTACCCTAAAGGGCATAGTCACCGTCTCATTGCTTTCGGGTGCCTCCTCCAATTGCTCTTTTTGCCTGGATCTCAGGAAGTTCAAGCATTTATTTACCAGGATACGGACAAGATAAGCCCTTTGGTTTTCAATATTTTCTTTGTCTACATCCAACCACTTTATGAGCGTCTCCTGAACAAGGTCATCAGCGTCATCCTGACTTCCCAGCATGTTATACGCTATTGGAAACAGAAGACTTTGGTATGATTTATATGTTTGAGCATCCATTTTGTACATTTCTTTTGAGAATTTATCTCTAATTGGGAGGTCGATTCTAGCTGGGATAATATTGCAAACCTCAGCTGAACTTTGCAGTTTTTATTTTCCAGTTAACTTATAACCGAAATAATGCCAATCAACATGAACGACCTTATATCCAGATTTTCCCTGACACTTTTGCTTGTTGTCTGCCTTTTTGGCTGTGATACTTCGCCAGAGCAGCCACAAAATCCTGGTCCAAGCATTAAAATAAAACCCCCAACTTCATATTTGGCTCTTGGAGATTCTTATACCATTGGGGAGAGTGTAGATGAAAATGAAAGGTGGCCTGTAATTCTTCAAAATGCCTTGAATGAAGATACAAACCTAAATGTAATTGCTCCCAAAATCATCGCACGGACAGGATGGACAACCAATGAGTTGAAGGATGGGATCAAGAAAGAAATGCCAGAGAGTGATTATGCTTTGGTTTCCCTTTTGATAGGAGTCAATAATCAGTTTAGGGGATATGATTTCGAGCAATATGAAAAGGAATTTGTGGAGTTAATAGATACTGCCATCTTGAAGGCAGGAGGCAGAGGTGACAAGGTGTTTGTCGTTTCGATACCTGATTATGGAGTTACTCCTTTTGGGCAAAGCCGAAATGTTGAGAAAGTGGCAAAAGAGATTGATGAGTACAATGCTTACGCAAAACTGATCTGTTCACAGCGTGGGATTCCATTCTTTGACATTACACCCATTTCAAGGAAGGGCTTGGATGATCCAGACTTGATCGCCAAAGATGGCTTACATCCTTCGGGCAAGATGTATGCCCAATGGGTAGATCTTATGAAAGACCGGGTCAAAGAAATTGTTGAACTGGAATGATAAGATTGCTTGTTATGGAGGGACAACGGAGTTTAAGTTAATTTAAACAGCTCTAAATCTGATAATTTTTGAAAAGGCAGATAGAGTAAGTAAATTTTATATGCAACTAACCTATAATATCTTGCTTACTGCCATGAAAAATAATCTATTTGGATTCCTATTCTTATCTCTCCTTTGTTCCAACCTTTTTGGTCAAGTCAATCGGCCAGAGCAGGATTGTGTCAATGCCATTCCCGTTTGTAGTCAAATTGTAACTGTTCCATTTTCCTATTCAGGAGATGGATTGGCTTCCAATGAAATCAACCCTAGCCAATCCTGCCTGGCTACCGGGGAGGTGAATAGTGTCTGGTTCAGTGTAGAAATACAGAGTCCTGGGTCCCTGGAGTTCTTACTCATTCCAAACAGCCAATTTGACGACTACGACTTTGCCTTGATGGACTTGACCAATGCCTCTTGCTCGGATATTCCAACCATGCCAGGCCTTGAAGTATCCTGTAATTTCTCAATCAATACCGGGATAACTGGTTCTACCGGGATGAATACCTCGCTATCAGCCAATAATCCAGAGATTGAACCCGGGATCAACGTACTTGCAGGAGAAAAATACGTACTTGTTGTTACCAATTTTTCGGGCTCAACCAGTGGATTTTCTTTGGACTTTTCCACTTCTACTGCTGGAATTGGGGATAGTACTTCACTTTTTATTGATACAGTCAGTAACCTTGTCAATCAAAATGGGCTGCTATTAAACCTGACCAGCCCGGTATTTTGTGCCCAATTGGATACTGGTGATTTTAATGTATTCGACAGCCTTGGGGTACAAATCCCCCTGCTCTCTGTACAGGGAGTTTCCTGTAATGCGGGCATGACTGATTCCATAGAATTATTCCTTGATTCTGCTTTTACCGTACAGCAACTTTTAAGTATGCAGGTGCAGATTACAGATTCATTGCTCACCAGCTGTAACTTTGATAGTTCCTCTTTGGTCCCGGTAGGTGTAAATCAACTGGGAGTAAGCATAAACAGCAGCAGAGTCGAAAGGGAAATCTCTACCTGTGAAGGAGATTCTGTTTTGCTCACTACCAACTTTTCAGGTCTTCCAGGATTTAAAATTACCTGGTTTCCCGGGGGAATAGAAGCAGATGAAATCCGTGTCCTGGCTGATTCTGGAATGTTTTATACAGCCTCTGTAACTTACCTGTCAAAGCTTATCCTTGGACGAAGCAGTCGCAGCTTTGACTTTAGTCCCGCGTTTTCATTGGAAGGATTTTTAAATGATAGTGCAAGTTGCGGTCCCTCCATTACCCTCTCATTGCCTAATGATGGAAGCATATATGTTTGGTCAACGGGGGATAGCAGTGCTTCGACTACAATTGATAGAGGGCAGGAAGGAAAGATTTATGTAAGAGCCATTAACAACAATGGTTGCTTGGCAGAAGACTCTGTTGAGGTGGATTTTCTGAATCCCCCAATTGCATCATTTGGGATCGAAATAGATTCTACCCATACTTTTTCTTTTGTTTCCGTGAGTCTGGATGCGGATAGCTTGTTCTGGAGACTTGGAGATGGGACTACCTCAACTGATTCGGCTTTCAGTCATACTTACATGGTCTCGGCGGGGGAGAACGTTTTTCCGATTTCCCTTGAAGTATATGGCCCATGTGGTGCAGATACCTTATTGGATACCATTCGAATAGTAAGTCTATCGAATGAAAAGCGGTTTGAAAATAATTCCTTCTACACTAGCATGGAGGATGGTATGCTGCTTATTGGGTCTACAAATGAAATTCAAAATCCAGCGAGGCTGGAAATTTGGGACTTGCAAGGAAGAAGGGTTCATGAAACCATCATTCGGGGCTTCCCAAGCCAGACCAATGTTTCCAATTTGCCTAGAGGGGTTTACCTGTTAAGGCTCTATAACCGGCAAGAAAGCATTATGGGAATCAGGCGAATAATTAGATAAGGAAGGAATTAAAAGAAACAAGGCTGTCTCCTTTAGGGACAGCCTTGTTCATTTATATTTCATTTAGAAAGGTCAGTACATTATTTGGCACTGTTTCCTGTACGTTCTCCAAATAGAATCCAGGCCAGGGGCCCAAAAAATGGAAAGATCAACATTCCTACAGTCCAAAATGCTTTCTTGGTAGGTTCTAATGAGCTTTCAACCCAAAGGTTATACAAAATTCCGATGGTAATGATTAGCCATATAAAACCAACAATAGACCAGATAGCCGAGAAAATAAATCCTATAAAGCCAAGCATAGTTTGTTTGTTAATTATTAAAACGGATTACAATAAAACAGATCGACTTTTTTAACAAGGGTTGAAGCCAATCAGTTTTATTGTCGAATTAATTCAACAAATATTTTGAACATTTAGGGGTGAGAATTGCTGGAATCTTACTTGACTTTTGTCCCTATCCAATCCTGATACATTTTCTCCTGCTTCTTGCTGGGTTTATCTACTCTTGACAGTTTGTAGGTATAGGAACCAAAACTTCTTTGATAATCCAGGTTAAGTGAGCGAACTTCTCCACCTGAAAATACCTGCAACTGAATCTGATCTCCTGTTTGCTTTTCATTGATGTAGTCATCAAAGTCAATGTTGCCCACAGGCTGTCCATCCACTTCCAGGATCAGGTCTCCTTCTGTCAGACCTGAAAGAAAGGCATCTCCCAATCGGTGTATCCTTTTGATGTAAATTCCTTGCGAAATGGCGTCAGCTGATACAATTCCCAGCATTCTCATGCCGGCTTTTTCAGATTCTATCTTTTCCAATTTCAAACCGAAGGGTTTGAAAATCTTGTCATAATCAAAAGATTCGGTCCCATCTACATGAATGGCAAAGAATTCTTCAAAAGACTTGCCAGTAACTGCCTCTGTCGCCAGCATCACTCCATCTTCGGGAACTCCCATGTCCTTTTTATAGTAATTCTCAAATAGATATCTGAAGACATCATCGAGGGATTTTTCGCCTTTGGTCGCAGAGCGAATGCTCAAATCGAGCATCAGCCCAAGGCGAGAACCAGCGGTATAGTAGGATACCCTGTGGTGTCCCATGCTGTAGGGCGATGAACTTAGCCAACTGTCAAAACTCATTTGAGAAGGAGAAACTACCTTGCCTGCGTAGTTATTTTCCATACTTTGAATGTCTCTGGCAAGCAGGTTCAAAAATTGCTCTTCTGAGTAAATTTCAGTCCGCATCAAGGTTAATGAAGTGTAATAGCTGGTAACACCTTCTGTAAACCAGTGTAGACCTGTGTATTGGGGTTGACTGTAATCGTAAGGCCAAAGTGCAGCCGGACGTATTCTTTTTACATTCCAAAGGTGCCAGAATTCATGGGTAGAAGTTCCTTTAAACTTGGAAACCAGGGCATTGGCATTCCTGGTTGCAGCTTCAGGGTAGGCGATGGAGGTCGAAAACTTATGCTCTACTCCATGGCTAATGTTGTAAGGCAATAGGCGGTAGATGAAGTGGAATTCCGTCAGAGGGTAGCCGCCAAAAATGGCAGCTTGCTCAGCACAAACCTTCTTTAGCATTTTTACCAACTCTTCTCCATCTTCATCTTTTCCTAAGAAGTTGCCCTGGATATGTATATAGATGGTAGTACCCTGATCTTCAAATTTCCACTGCTTCATTTTGGAGGAAAACACAGTGGGACTGTCGGCGAACTCATGAAATGACTCCGCCTTAAACTTGTTATGGGCACCATCTTGTTTCAGGGCAGTGGCCTGTTTCCAATTGTTGTCCAGATTAGGGATACTTAGAGAAACACTTCCGGTGAAGTTGCCAACTTTGTAAAGGAAAAGGTTGACAGGGTTAAAATAAACTTCATCAGCCGAGAGGTAGCTGGAACCTGCATCCTGATTATCTGCAAAGTAGTGATACTTGGCTTTGATATTTTCTGAATTGGCAGGATGGAAAACCCTCCAGGTATCTTTGTTGATTTTCTGCGATTTAAGCATTTTGCCTTCCTGATTGAAGGCTTCAAAATTTGTAACTGCCGCTGAATAATCCTGAAGGTAATACCTTCCGGGTCTCCATGCAGGTATGGCAAAGTCTGTATATTCTCCTTCCTCAGCCATGGTCTCCAACTCAATGACGTAGGTGCGGGTATGTGGCTCCAGCCAATTGAGGGTATAGTTATAGTCCGCTGCAAATAGGTTGGGTGATAGCATTCCCAAGAGAATTACGACAATTGAAAAATATTTCATCTCTGTGTTTTTTGTCCTAAACCACCAAAATAAGTAAAAGTGTTAAAACAGCGAAAAAGTTAGAGACAAGCTTGCTTCAGTTTTTCCATTTTTACCCAATTGCCCAAAAGAAACAGGTTAACCTCCGAAGAGATTAACCTGTGGGTCGAGCTGAGGAAATTCCTTTGTTTCAAAATCATGGCTCAGAAAAGCTACTTTATTCAAAAAGTAATCTTTCTCGTTTCAATGGAGTATCATTTATGATGGTTGGTCGATTGAACAATCAGGATCTAATATATTTTAACATGAAGGCAAAAAAATTGATTTCTTTGATGATCAGTATGTTGGGTCTCTACCTTTCATCATGAGTTTGTAGTTAAATATTGTCCTGTTAGATTTCCTGGTACAGCTTTGTTAGATTCATTAAAAAACCAAGGCCTTTCCAAAATGAAGTGGAAAGGCCTTGGTTTTTTTGTAGGGATTAGTCTACTGATTTCAAGTATTTTGTATACAGATTTACTTTATGACTACTTTCTGAGACCAGGAGTGCATTAGGCTATTAACTGTCAACACGTAATTTCCTGGGCGCATGTCTCCACGTGCAATCTTGAAAGAGCTTCCTGCTTCGCTTTGAGAAAAGACTTTTCTTCCTGACAAATCAAAGATTTCGATATCGATTCTAAGTCCACTTGGGTTATTGAGCTCTACGGTAAGCAGTTCAGTAAATGGATTTGGGAAAACGTTTACTTTGGCTGCTTCAAGCCCATTGATGCCAAATCGCTGGCGGTTAAGGACTTTGTCCATCGGGGTAGACTCCATTTCTTTGGCTTCTGTGATTGCGAATGGATCTTCAAATCGTGGATCAGTAGCAAAATATGGGTCTGTCAAACTTTTCAGGAAGGCAATAAGTGCTTCTTTCTGATAGGTTGATAGTTTCATCCTCCTGGGCCCTCTGGTTGAAGGATCTCTGAGTTCGGGGGCTAGGTTGGGATTATTTTCGATTCCAGAGTTATAGTGCTCAATGACTTCTTCAAGGGTATTGAATCTACCATCGTGCATATATGGAGCAGTCAACTCAATATTTCTTAACTGAGGCGCTTTGAAAAGCCCGTCGTCAAATGTACTGGTGGTATGTTCTCCCAGGCCTTTGTCTTTGTCATTCGTGGCATCCAGGCCATTATTAGCGGGTTGTGAACCGGCAAAGTGTGGCGCGAGGTGGCAATTTTGGCATTGCAAGTCCACAAATAACTGGAATCCGTCATTTTCCAACTGCGTATAAGTCTGGAAAGGAGGTGTAAACTTATTTTCCTGAACCGCGGCGAGGTCAAACTTACTGTTTTTAGAGATCATAGATCTCACAAACTGACCAATGGCTGCTGTAATTCTCGATTCAGTGATGTTGGCTGTTCCGAAAGCATCTGCAAAAAGACCGGAATAGAAATCAGTTTCTCTTAGTCTTTGCTCGACTTCTCTGAATTCCATGCCCATTTCTACACTAGAAGTGATCGCCATGGAAATCTGATCCTGGAGAACGGTAGTACTCGCATCCCAGAAAAATGTCCTTGATGGCTGGACCCTTGCATTGGTAAGGGTCATGGATTGGCGAGTTGTTTTTTCGCCATCAAATCCCTTGCTGAACCTTGAAGAGTCGCTGAAGCCCAAGGAGGCAACATGGCAGGAAGCACATGAAATTTCTTTATTTTTTGACAGACGGGTATCATAAAAGAGAACCCTTCCTAACCTTGCTCCGGCATTGGTCAGGGTGTTAGTTGGAGGATTGTAGTGATCTCCGAAGCCATTTTGGTTGTCTTCGAGGTAATGGGGGAGCAAAGGATTCGCATATTCGTATCCATTTGCAGGCAGGACTGGGCTTGGACCGTTATCAGTGGCCTCTAGCGTAGAGAATAGGCCATAACTTGTTGGAACAAAGGGAGTTGCTGCCAATAAGAGTATCAGCACCAACAATGTAAAGGGTAAAAGAAACTTCTTCATGGTGTTTGATATATGCTGTAGATAAAATCTGACTAAGCGTTATAAAAACAAATTACTACTATTTAAGGACGAAACCTAGGCAAAAAATGCTGCCCATTTTTTCAAATTGGCAAAAAACAATTTTCCCTTACCGAAAAGTTAAAATTTCGTTTTATTTGAGTCTGGGGGAATGTTGCCAGTGCTACCACTTAATTTCTCTGTAGGCATTCATACAAAAATCAATACATTCTTTCATGTACTGGGCTCCAAAGTCGAACTTAAGGCCTGCCTTTTGGTAAATTTGGGGTATAGGCTGTGTGTACCCCAATTTTAGGGCTTCAAGGTAGTTGTCCAGCCCCTCTTGTGGACTTTCTATGAAGTTTTTCCATACTCCCAAGGCTCCTAGTTGAGCAATGGCATATTCAATGTAGTAAAATGGGTATTCGAAGATATGTATCTGTTTCAACCACAACCTTTCCAGGTGATGCTCTTGTCCCTCCCAGTCAGTTTCATTTCCGTGAAACCTGAAATATAGTTTTTTCCATTTGTCATATCTCTCTTCCCGGCTATGGTTCGGGTTATCATAAATCCACTGTTGGAAGGCATCTACGGTCGCAATCCAAGGGAAAAGTGTGATACACCTCCTCAATTGCCTCTTTTGGGCACGCTTCATGGCTACTTCATCATCGTAAAATACTTTATAGCCTTCCAACAGTAGCAACTCCATCGAGTGCGAAGCCAGTTCGGCAACCTCTGCGGGAGTAGACTTTACTGCTGATATAGGTAAGTCCCTGCTTAGGAAGGTATGCACAGCATGCCCACTCTCATGAAACATGGTAACGACATCAGTCTGGGTCCCTGAAGCATTCATGAAGATAAAAGGAATCCCCGTTTCCATGAGTGGATAGTTATATCCCCCAGGAGCTTTCCCGACCCGACTTTCTAGGTCAAGGAGGCTTTTTTCATCCATGATCCTGATCATCTGTCCAAGTTCAGGTCGCAGCTGCCCCAATGCAGTAATTGTTCCTTCTCGGAGTTCACTTGCCTCTTTGAAGGGGACAAGGGGAGTATCACCATAGATGTCTACACCGTTGTCCCATGGCTTGATCTTATCCAAAGCAAGTTTACTCTTTCTTTCTTCTGCAAGCTCTTCTACGACGGGCTTTACAACCTTTTCTACAGCATCATGGAATGCCCTGGTATCTTCAGGTCCGTAGTCAAACCTGCCCATGCTGTCAAATTTAAAGCTGGTGTAAGAGTCGTAGCCTGCATTTATCGCCATTTCATGACGCAACTTCACCAACTCATCAAATACGGATTCCAGTTTTTCTGTATCCTCATCCCTGCGGCTTTGTACCTTCTTCCAGACTGTTTCTCTGACGTTTCTATCCTGAACTTCCAGGAATTTTCCTGCTTGTTGTAGGGTAAGGGTTTTTTCCTCATGCTCAATTGTCATGGCACCGCTGATCTCTCCGAATTTTTTGGAAATCTGTTGTGCCTCCATGGAGAGTTTCACATTTGACTCCCTATACAACTCAATATTTCTTTTTACCGATCTCACAAAGGTCAAGTAGGGGTCTTCTGGTAATTGTTCGAAAAAGGGAGATTCGGCCATCTTCCGGTTCAACTTATCGTCGTAGGATGAAAGATGAGCATATATATTTTCGAGGAATGATTGATAGGATTTTTGATACCCTTCGTTCTGCGTGTGGCAGGTCATATTGATGTATCGCCATGCAAAGTCTTCTGCGATGGCAGAGTCAAGCTCGCTTCGCTTGTGCAGAAAACTTTGTAGGGCCTCTTTGCTGTCAAGCTCATGCGCCATCAATTGATCAAAGTAGGGTTTAAGTGCCTCCCATTCACCAATAACAAAGTCTACAGGCAGGAAGTTGCGTTTTAGTTTTCTATCTGAAGTATCTAGGAATTCTTTCATATTCTGATTTAGCGAATGTGTGTTGAATGATGGTTGATTCTTAAGTAACTCTTTATTCCACCAATACTTTTAAGACGGTGGTATAACGATTTTGTTGGATACGGAGTAAGTAATTCCCTCTGGGCAAAGACCTAAAGTCTATTTCCATATTTTCTCCAGAATGGAGGAAACTTTTGAGCTTATGTCCGTTGAAGTTGTACAAGTCTAGTTTTGCTCCTTCAAAGTAAGTTCCAAAGTCGACAAACAAGCGATCAGTCACTGGATTTGGGTAAACTTTTAAGCCAGAAAAGTGGTCATTTACCGAAGAAAATATTTTCTCTACAAAATGGCATCCTGATGTATCTATACAATTCCCATCGCTGATTTCAAGGGCATAAAGGCCTGTGCTGTCAGGAACAAATTGAGGAGAATTGGCATTGGGAATGATGGCATAAGAATCGTTGCAATCCAACCACTGGTATTGAGCCTGGGATTGATTGGCTGAAAGTGTATCACCTGCCAAAACTACTGTGGTATCAAGCTCAACGACTGTAAGTTCATACACCAGGTATGAAAAACATCCCTGGGGGCTTATCAGGGTATCATGGTAAGTTCCTGAATCTTCCCAGAGGTATTTTCCACTAGGACTTTGGAGTGGGCCACAAGATATGACCATTGACGAATCAAAGGTTGTTCTTCCCAGTTCCAGTTTGATGCTGATGATGCTGTCGCATCCGCTTTGATTGACCAATGTGTCTGAATAATTCCCTGAAGACATCCATGTGTAACGTCCACTGGGGCTGATAAAAGAATCACATGCCAGCGCATTCAGGGCTCCTGTACTGCTACTGCTAATGGTCAGGTCGATATTCAAAACACTGTCGCAGCCTGTTGTACTTGTTACGGTATCCGTATAGATTCCCGAACTGGTCCAGGTATTGTTGCCACTAGGGCTTGTATAGGGACCGCAACTGTTTATCCTAAGGTTAAAAATTCCGGAAGCTTGGCCAAGCGTAGCACCGGAAACCCAGTTGGAACTGCTTCCAGAAAGGGCAAAGTTTATCAGGCTGCCATTTCTTGCATTGCCTGATTGGTCGAATAAGGTCGTCTGACCGATGTTGCTATTTCCTGCAGATCCCTGATTGAAATTGTAATATACCATCAGTCCTGTAGGAGTTCCGCAGAGTTCGTTGTTCAATTCTGCCATGATCTGACTTTGGCTTTTGACAAAGTTCCATACCCTTACTTCATCAATGGTACCATCGAAATGTCTAGCTCCATCTACCCTTTGGCCAATTCTCATGTTGCCCACCACAGTATTTACCGGGGTAGTAATGTTGCCACTTACGTCCAGGTTTCCATCTACATACAATCGAAAAGGAGAACTGCCCGCTGAGGGGTTGTAGGTAACTGCTACATGGTGCCACATGCCATCGTTAACGGGAATGCTGCCACTGAGTCCGGAACCACCTACTTCCACACGAATGGCATTTGACCAGAGGACATTAAAGGTAAATCTACCTCCTGTGACAAAGCTGCCCCAGTCAGTAATGATCTGTTGGACGCCCCCATTGCTCGGATTGGCATTTGCTGTTGTTTTTATCCACGCTTCTATGGTCCTAGGAACGTTGCCTCCCATAGCAGGAAAACTCGTTTGTACATAATCGTTGATGCCGTCCAGGTCCAATCCATTTGGGTTTTGGGAAAAAGCAGGATTCAGGAAAAAAAGAATGATAGGGAAAATCAGGAGGCTAGGGAGAATAGTCTTCATTTTTATAGGCTTAGTATTGTGGAGTATTCTTTGGTAAGAATGATTGACCCCCTAATTTAAGAAATAAAAAAACCTGAGTAATCTCACGACTTCTCAGGTTATTGTAGCTTTTGTAAAATATTTCCCTAACACTCAATATAAATATGCAAGTCTAGAATTAGATCTCATTGGAAAAAAAGTTGATGAGGTAACCGAGAAATGTAAGCATAGAGGGGTTAACTGAAGATTTTTTTAAAACGCTAGACCTGGGAGGGGCATGTAAATATTTGATAGTCAGTAATTTGTGATTTATTGCAATCTGATGTTAACCGTTAAAGGTTATCTGGACATTGAAAATAATGGTAAATAATAATAGTTTTAATGCTAGCTAGCTATGTCTTTGATTTCGCCCGAAACTCAACTACAACGTCGTTTTTGTGGACAAAATTCGTAAACTTTACTTTTCCTTTTCCAAGACAGAAGCACGGTATTTAAAGAAATATTTAGCCGCTTTTCATTCCAAGGGTCCAAATAGGGGATTGGAACTGATAGAGATATTGGAAACTGAGCCAGCCATAAATAATCATGAAATGGCTGAGAGGTTGTATGGTGATCCTCGTTCAAAAGCCTTCTCCATGTTGAAGAATCGCCTATTTGAACGGATGTTGGAAACCATTACCCTGAATAATAATTTGCAAAATAACCCCTCCATCAAAGACGATACCGGTTCTTACCTGATACTCCAAACCCAGAAAATGATGCTTCATGCCACCCTTTTGCGGAGGCGTGGACTCAGCGATTTGTCGGTTGAGCTATATGAGAAGGCACTCAAGTCAAGCCAGGAAGTCTCTGCGGAAGGACTTTCCTTGAGTATTCTTATTTCTCTACAAAATTCTGTCAAATCTCTTGAGGAGTATAGAGAGGAGTTATTACCTCAGATTACCCAATCCAGGGAGAAGTACATGAGCGACCTCCTAGCTATTCAAAAGTTCGATGAGTACAGGCTCCTGAGGGGAAGTCGTGCCTCAGTCCCTGACGAAGAATTGGACTTTTTGGAGGATGCCATAGCTATATTGAAAAACAGGTTAGATGAGTTTCCCTCACCAAGGGCACTATTTTATTACTACTCTTTGAGTTTTGACCATTCTATCTTAACAAGAGATTTTGATTTGGCGAGAAAGGCATTAAAAGAGGTCAATCAATTGTTTCAATTGTTTCCAGGCCTAGGTGCGAGGAACCGCCTGGGGGCACTCTATATCAAACTGGCAAATGTTGAGATCATTACCCATCAATATCAGCAGGGGTTCGAGGCAGCCTGTGAAGCCATAAAATTGCTGAATCCAAGGCGGCATAATTTCAGGGCTGCCATCATCTACAAATGTTTTTCGTGCATTTATCTGAATAAGTATGAGGAGGGATTAGCGGACATTAGCCTTATTGAGAATGGTGAGCGTAGCGGAGAAGGGATAGAGTATGCCATCATTATATACCTAAAGTCTTGTATTTTTTATCTAAAAAATGATCCCAGAGCTGCTTATCACATTCTACTAGAGGCTTCGGAACTCATGAATGATAAAGAAGGCTGGAATGTGGGTATCAGGATCTTTGAAATCATACTCTTGATAGATCTGGGGAAGTTGGACATCATTTCCAATAAACTGGATAACCTGAGAAAGCATTTGGCCCGATATGAAGTAGATGACAGGATGAATGTGATTTATAGGGTGCTTACGGTCTTGGAAAGAAATCATTTTGATTTTAAGCTGGCCTACTCAGAAGCATCAGAGGATGTGGAGGAACTTAAACAAAAGTTGCCATGGATGTCTGTAAGCCATGAAGTAATCAGATTTGACGACTGGTTTTTAGCAAATTTGTAAGTGCTACATAGGGAAAGGTAGGAGAATCAATCATTTTTGTCCTATTTTTGTTGTACCTAACGAATGTTAGTTTCCTTCAAATGCTAAATAGATATTAGATATGCAACAACAGGCTCCTTACACTCCTCAGAATAAGATACGCCTTGTAACTGCTGCCTCGCTTTTTGATGGTCATGATGCAGCCATCAACATCATGCGAAGAATTCTCCAGGCGTCAGGTGCCGAAGTCATTCACCTTGGACACAACCGGTCTGTAGAAGAAATTGTGAACACTGCCATTCAGGAAGATGTTCAGGGAATTGCCATTACCTCTTACCAGGGTGGGCATGTAGAGTTTTTCAAATACATGTATGACCTATTGAAGGAAAGGCATTGTTCGCACATTAAGATTTTTGGTGGGGGTGGCGGTACCATCCTTCCTACGGAGCTTGATGAGCTACATGCCTATGGAATTACCCGCATTTATTCGCCTGATGATGGTAGGGAGATGGGCTTGCAAGGAATGATCAATGACCTCCTTGAAAGGGCGGACTTTCCTACTGGAAAATTTGAGTTAGGACGTTGGAAAGAAGCCTTGCAAAAAACTTATGGCAATGTAGAGGCAGGTACTGCGACTGGTATTTTGCATCAGGTAAGAGAGAACATCTCTACCAGATCCATTGCAAAGTTGATTTCTGCAGTTGAAAATACTCCAGAACTCGTACAGCCCATCATGGATGACATCCATGAGCGCATGAAAGGTTTGCCACTGCCTCCTATATTGGGGATCACTGGTACAGGGGGTGCAGGTAAATCTTCGCTGGTTGACGAGTTGGTCAGAAGGTTCCTGATGGATTTTGAGGACAAGCATATCGCTGTTGTTTCTGTTGATCCATCCAAGAGAAAAACCGGTGGTGCATTGTTGGGTGACCGTATCCGAATGAACTCTGTTACCCATAGCAGGGTATACATGCGTTCCTTGGCTACAAGGCAGTCTAACCTTGCTTTGTCCAAGCACATTCCAGAAGTGCTGAACATCCTGAAGGCTTCACAATTTGACCTGATCATTCTCGAAACCTCCGGTATTGGCCAATCGGATACTGAAATCATCGATTATTCAGATGTATCGCTCTACGTGATGACGCCTGAATACGGAGCTGCGACCCAGCTAGAAAAGATTGACATGCTGGATTATGCGGATTTGATCGCTTTGAATAAATTCGACAAGCGTGGAGCACTGGATGCCCTCAGAGATGTCCGCAAACAATATCAGCGTAACAATGGACTTTGGGACAAGGCCATTGATGACATGCCCGTCTTTGCAACCATAGCCTCTCAGTTTAACGACCCGGGCATGAATCGCCTTTACAGGGCGATCATGAATAAAATCGCAGATGCAACCCAGGCAGACCTTAAAACTGACTGGATGGCGGACGATGAGCCTTCTCAGAAAATCCACATCATTCCTCCAAACAGGGTCAGGTACCTTTCTGAAATCTCTGAAAATATCAGGGAATACAACCAACATGGCATTGACCAGGCCCTGATTGCCAAAAAACTATTTGGAATCAAGACCTCTATTGATACCCTGCAGGAATCGGATATAGAAGACAAAGACAGGCTCATTAAAGGCCTTGAGGAGACCTATGAGAAAATTGCCATGGGACTGGAAAAGCCCAATCAGTTGATCATCGAGTCATGGGAGGATAAAAAGCGAAGATATGCTGCCGATGAATATGTGTACCTGGTAAGGGGAAGGGAATTCAAGGTAGATACAAAGGTTGAAACACTTTCCCACAATAAGATCTCAAAGGTAATCCTTCCAAAATATGAGTCCTGGGGAGACATCCTCAAATGGTCCCTACAGGAAAATGTCCCTGGGGAATTTCCTTACACAGCCGGGGTTTTTCCCTTCAAACGTGAAGGAGAAGATCCTACCAGGATGTTTGCGGGAGAAGGTGGACCTGAGCGAACCAACAAGAGGTTCCATTATGTGTCCCTGGGAATGCCAGCCAAACGTCTCTCTACGGCATTTGACTCCGTAACCCTTTATGGTGAAGACCCTGATCACAGGCCTGACATTTATGGGAAGATTGGTAATTCGGGTGTTTCTGTTGCCAGTCTGGATGATGCAAAGAAACTTTATTCGGGTTTCAACCTTTGTGATCCACGTACTTCTGTTTCCATGACCATCAATGGACCTGCGGCTACGGTTTTGTCATTCTTTTTGAATGCAGCCATTGATCAGCAATGCGAGTTGTATATCAAGGAAAATGGCCTTGAAAATGAGGTCTTAGGAAAAATTGCCCACATTTATAAGGACAAGGAAATTCCTACCTACCACGGAGAACTGCCTGAAGGAAATGATGGCTTAGGGCTGATGTTGCTAGGGGTTACCGGGGATCAGGTTCTTCCGATGGAGGTTTATCAGAAAATCAAAACTGAGGCACTTTCCAAGGTTCGTGGTACAGTGCAGGCGGATATTTTGAAGGAAGATCAGGCGCAGAATACCTGTATTTTTTCAACTGAATTTTCATTGAAGCTGATGGGGGATGTGCAGGAGTACTTCATAGACCACAATGTGAGGAATTTCTACTCGGTATCCATTTCAGGTTATCACATTGCAGAAGCTGGTGCGAACCCCATTACCCAATTGGCCTTCACCCTCGCCAATGGCTTTACCTTCCTGGAGTATTATGCCAGCAGAGGGATGGACATTGATAAATTTGCGCCCAACTTCTCTTTCTTCTTCTCAAATGGAGTAGATCCTGAATATGCTGTTATTGGCCGGGTCGCAAGGAGAATTTGGTCCAAGGCATTGAAGCTAAAGTACAAGGCCAGTAGCCGTGCACAGAAGTTGAAGTACCACATCCAGACCTCCGGTCGTTCGCTGCATGCCCAGGAGATCAATTTCAACGATATCCGGACGACCCTACAAGCCCTTTATGCCATTTATGACAACTGTAACTCACTGCATACCAATGCTTATGATGAGGCGATCACCACTCCGACAGAGGAATCTGTAAGAAGGGCAATTGCGATCCAGTTGATCATCAACCGTGAATTGGGATTGGCCAAAAACCAGAATCCCTTGCAGGGAAGTTTCATCATAGAGGAACTTACAGAGCTTGTGGAAGAAGCCGTCATGATGGAATTCGATCGAATCACCGAGCGTGGCGGGGTGCTGGGAGCCATGGAAACCATGTACCAGCGAGGCAAGATTCAGGAAGAATCTCTGTACTATGAGCGTCTGAAGCATACGGGCGAACTTCCCATCGTGGGAGTGAATACTTTTTTATCAGACGAAGGTTCTCCAACCATTATCCCGCAAGAGGTAATTCGTTCTACCGAAGCAGAGAAGAACTACCAAATCGCTCAAAAGGAGGATTATCACAAGAGAAATCCCGAAAAAGCCATGGAGGCCATCAAAAGGCTTCAGCATGCCGCAGTTACCAACATCAACATCTTTGATGCATTGATGGAAGCAAGCAAGTGGCTGACTCTAGGGCAGATTACAAACTCTCTGTACGAAGTAGGCGGACAGTATAGAAGGAGCATGTAAACCTGAAAGCTCAAAATGAGTAAGGAGATTTGCATCGGTTTTGGTGCAAATCTCCTTTTTTGTTTGAAGTTTGATTGAAATGAATAAATAGCCTTTTGCTAATAGTAAGTGATCACCCTTTCTGCAATGACCTTTTTGTTTCCATCCAACCTCTTGATCCAGTTTTTCTTCTTGTCAAATTCGTATTTAAACTTCCTTTTATATTTTTCTGAAGCGGAAAACCATTCAAGTGAACTGGGGTCAAAATCTTTAAATCGATTATATTTCAGGATACCTTCATAGTTGTCAAGAACCATTTGTTTGGAGAGAATTATTTTGTCCTCTCTAACAGAAAAATACCTTTTGATGCGGATGTGCTTGTTGAGTCTTTCTTCTTGTTCTATCCCACTCAGTACCAAGAATCTTCTGCTTCCCATGTAATAACTTGGTTTGCTATACTTCAGGATGGTTTTTTGCCCTTTATTGTTTATGATTATTTGGCGGCTAAAGTGTTTTTCCTTGTTAGGAAATTTCTTTTTGACATCTAAAAATAAAGAGTCATAGGTTTTTACCTTCCTCATCGGTGGCGGAGGTGGTGGCATATCTGCCATGACATCAGCTTTGATCACTTTTTCTGAGATATATGTAGTATCTGAGGACTTATTGATTTCGATTTTGGAAGTACTTCCTGGGTAGTTGATACTACCTCTTATGATCTCGTTTGATTTATGCTCAAATGTTGAGCCACCTCCATAGGAATATCTTTTCAGTACCAAATTGCCTTCCACATTAAAAGAATCCTTCGTAACGAGTTTTTTTCTGGCTTTTCCTCCTTTGGTATATGAAATTTCAAAATTCTCTACGCTTTTGATCCCAGGCATGCTTTCCAGATATCCTGTTTGAGAGAGTGCGTTGTTGAGAAATAAAAGTGAAATGGAGAAAATTATTATTCTTAAAGCTATCATAATGAAATAATATGAGTAGGATATGAAATTTTTATTCTTGGCAATTATCCATAGGATTGGGGAATATTCCTAGTACTAACAAGTTGCGTGAATTTAAAACTCCCTGGATCATTGGTCTATAATCTTACTCCTATCAACAAACGACATTCCCATCGCTCAATAAAAAAGAACTATATTTGAACCCAAGCAGATAGCCCTTTTCAAAGTCTCCGTACCCATGTTCATAGAATTTAATTCCACCCCACCGCAATCAGGATGGATCGAAGTGGTTTGTGGTTCCATGTTTTCCGGTAAAACCGAAGAACTTATCCGCAGGATGCGACGTGCTCAGATTGCGAATCAATCTGTTGAGATTTTCAAACCTGCGGTGGATACCAGGTACAGCGAAGACCAGATCGTTTCTCACAATCAGAACTCCATTCCATCGACGCCTGTTTCTTCTTCCCAACAAATCTTGCTGCTTGCCTCGACGGTTGATGTGGTAGGCATTGACGAGGCACAGTTTTTTGACATGGGGATTGTGGAGGTTGTGGAGGAATTGGCCAACAATGGGGTAAGGGTAATTGTCGCAGGATTGGACATGGACTTTTCAGGCCAGCCTTTTGGGCCGATGCCTGCCTTGCTTGCAAGGGCAGAATTTGTAACCAAGGTACATGCCATTTGCCAGGTATGTGGTGCCTTGGCCAATTATTCATACCGATTGTCGGATTCTCAGTCCCAATTACTCCTTGGAGAAAAGGAGGCTTATGAGCCTAGGTGCCGAAATTGTTACCTCGATGGCCCAGATGCCCAAAGAAGGCCGCAAAAACACAGGAGAAAAAATGAGTAGGTACTACAAAGGCCTATATCTTTTTCTATATTTGATACATGAATTTTCCTTACTCAACACAGTATAAAACTTTCATAGTTTTTGGGCTTCTCTTCTTACTTTCTTTCTCATTAATTGCTCAAAATGTTGCTGTAAATGCCCAATCAGTAGCTAAAAACCTCTTCATTCCATGGGATTTGGAGTACTGGGGGAATGATACCTTGATCTTTACCCAGAAAAGTGGCGAAATCATCCGGCTTGATATCCAAAACGAAAAACTTGATACGCTCTTCGTGATTGAAGGTGTGGCAGAACTTCAACATTCCGGTTTGATGGGCATGGCCTTACATCCTAATTGGCCTAGCGAGAAAGAGATATTTGTAGCTTATGCCTTTTATGATGCACAATTTCAGGTACTCATTCGCCTGGAGAAAATGATGTTTGATCCCAGTAAAGACAGCTTGGCTTCAAGCTCTATTCTGCTGGATAGCATACCCGGCGCTGCTACCACCACAGGTGCAAGGGTTATTACTTCTGGCGAGCATGTTTACCTGAGTACAGGCGACATCAACCTTGGGACTGTTTCCCAGGATACCAACTCCCTCAATGGAAAGATCCTTAGGCTTCATCTTGATGGCAGCATCCCAAATGACAATCCAATTTCAGGCTCTCCTATATGGACCCTTGGGCATAGAAATCCTCAAGGATTGGCAATTTCTCCAGAAGGGAATTTCTTCTCATGTGAGCATGGCGCCTCAGCCAATGATGAAATTAACCTAATTGAGAAGGGGCGAAACTATGGATGGCCTGAAGTATCAGGCTTTTGCAATGGAGAACCTGCCTGCCAGGCCCTCAACCTGGTCGATCCCCTCAATACATGGTCTCCTCCCATTGCACCTTGTGGATTGGCATATGTAGACAACAGCCAGGTGCTAGACAATGGTCTGTTGATGGCGGGGCTAAGGGGTACAGCGCTGTATTGGGTAAAGTTGAATGCTGCACAAAGTGGAATTGACAAAATAGACACCTTACTTCCTACTTCTATTGGGAGAATCAGGGATGTTCTGGTTACAGGTGACAACAGAATCTTTATTTCTACTTCCAATGTTGAAAGCCAAAACCCGGTCAGTTCTGAAGATGATCAGATTTTTGAGCTGTTTACGGGATTTGTTTCCAATGATCTGTCTTTTAAAGACCTTTCAATTAAGGTTTATGTATATGAAAAAGTCCTCCATGTACTTGATGAAGATGGCTTCAAAGAAGAATTGTCATGGAATCTTTTTTCCCTTGATGGGAAAAAACTTAAGGGGGATATTATCTCCCCGAGACCTTCAAGTATGAAGGTTAACTTATCTGAATGGCCTTCAGGCTATTATTTTGTTTCGATTGTCAGTCCTAAAGGACATTTTTACCAGAAAATATACCTGGCTCCGCGATGAAAAATATTTTCCTTACCACCACCCTCATATTTTTTGCTTGCCTCTTTGCCGAAGCTCAACTTCCATATCCGGTAGATACCCTATATCTGGATTCAACAGTGCTTGAAGTAAGAGTTGTAGCCAAAAATCGTTACATCCCATGGGATCTTGCTTGGTCGCCCAAAGGCTGGCTTTGGTTTTCTCAGAGAAATGGAAAGGTGATGCGAATGAGGCCTGAGAATGGCTATATCGAAGAAGTTTTTGAAATCAGTGATTCCTTCGAGTCTTTTGAAAACTCTGGTTTGCATGCCTTAGCGCTCCATCCCGAGTTTCCTGAAGTGCCTTACATTTATGTCCATTTTACCTTCACATGGGACTCCTCCAGGATTGTTCGCTATACCTTTGACGAAGAAAACATCACATTGAAAGATCGTTTTGTGATCGAAAATGGGATCTGGGGCTCGAGTTCCCACAATGGCTCAAGGATTGTGTTTTCACCCGATGGAAGTAAAATATTTGTAGCCATTGGAGATGGCTATCAGGCAGAAAGGGCGCAGGACGTGGACGATCTGAACGGCAGTATACTAAGGTATAATGCAGATGGGAGCATCCCTGAAGACAATCCCTTTCCGGGAAGCCCCGTTTGGTCATATGGCCATAGAAATCCCCAAGGGCTGGTATTCGGTCCCAATGGTATCCTGTATAGCTCTGAGCATGGAACTGCCAATCACGATGAAATAAATATCATCGAGAAAGGACGAAATTATGGCTGGCCAAATGTAGAAGGCTGGTGCGATACCCCACCAGAAGAATTTGTTTGTAACCGCGACAGCATCAAAGCTCCCCTTTATGACTGGACCTGGACAGTGGCTGCCTGCGGCATGGATTTTTATGATCATCCTTCCATACCTGAGTGGCAAAACTCTTTGTTACAGGCTACCTTGAAATCAGGGCCCGGCAATTCTGGTCAGCGCCTTCAGATATTCCACCTGGATGAGCCCGGTACCAAGGTAAATTGGATAGAAGAGCATTTCGCCAAGACTTTCGGACGTCTCCGCGATGTGATGGCGACTCCTGATGGAAGGATATTTTTCTGTACCTCAAATCGCGAGGTGAATGGCGAGGAGGTAATTCAACCCGAAGATGATAAAATCCTAGAGATCAGAAACCTTAATCTTGATTACGAAGTCATCCCTTTTGAAGGAGATGTACTGGACGCACTCCGGATAGGTCCTAATCCCGCTTCCGGTTCGCTTAACATCAGGTTGCCATTTTATCAAGGCATTGCCAAAATGAGTTTGATAGATCTCCGTGGTACACAGGTTTGGTCTGGTGAAGTAAACTTTAATGGACAAACAGAAATCCTGAACATGGCAAACATAGGCCCTGGCCTATATGCATTTGAAATAGAACTTAATGATGGCAGAGTGGCTGTTAGAAAGCTGTTTTTCAATTAATTTTTGTAGATTCTTCTCTTGCAAAATTGCTGTTTAATAGAGAAGGATTATGTCAAAAAATAAGACCATACCTACTGAGCTGAGTGTGGATGAATTTCTCGAGGGAATACAACAGCCTCGTAGAAAGGAAGAGAGCAAGGAATTGGTTATACTCTTTAAAGAACTGACCCAAGAAGAGCCTGTGATGTGGGGAAGTAGCATCATTGGTTTTGGTTCTTATCATTACAAATATGAGTCAGGGAGAGAAGGGGATATGTTCATCGCCGGCTTCTCCCCAAGAAAAACCAGCTTTTCGTTTTATAACCTGGCAGGGGCAGAAGGCTATGATGAACTTCTATCTAGCCTGGGCAAGTACAAAAGCGGGAAGTCTTGCTTGTATGTGAACAAATTGGGAGATATTGACCTAAATGTCCTACGTGAGATTATCCTACGATCTGTAGAATCCGTAAAGAAAAGATACGGGTGAGTTTTAACTCCCAAAATTCATTTAAAGTCCCTAATTTCTGAAACATATATTTGTAGAAATATTTATATTCTATTAAGAACGCAACAGTTTATAGCTATTTCTGCATCTTATCCATATTCCTCTATTGAATGTGTGGAATGTGGAGCCAATCACCCTCCTATTGGAAATAGGAGAATACGACTAGAGAGCCCTGGAACCGTAAGTTATACAAAACATGAAGCTACGCTTTGTCTTAATAAGCTTTTGCTTGCTTATCTATTCTTTTGCCTCAGCGCAATTGGCCCAGCCTACCTCCAACAGGGGAAAGTTATTCAAAGTTGAGGCTGAGCACCTTGAGGTCTATGCCTTCCAGCAAGATATACCAGCAGCCAATAAAATTGCAAGGATGGCTGAGCAAGCTCGTTACGAGTTGGGTATTCTTTATGATTATCGTCCTATCGGTGATTATAAATTTGTTTACTTTCCTTCTGCTCAGGCCCTTACCCATTCAAATCTGGAGTGGGGGGAAGAAGAATATCATCCTGGCAGAATTCAGCTACCCGATGGAACCGGAATCATCATTCACCCGGGAACCAGCCGCGGACTTTACCAGGAAGTCAGGAAAGCAGTTGCCAGGGTAATTCTGGAAGAATTTGCCTCGGGTAACAGATTCAGCACCATGCTGCAGAAAGACATGTTGCTCTACGACGCCCAATGGTTCCTTGAAGGGCTGGTTGAGTATACAGGTTCTCCACTCAGCTATGCAGAAGAAAGCATCATTGCCGGAGCCTTGGAAAAGGATCTTATCGGCTTGGCCATTGAGGGCAATGGAGAAGTGAACCGTATCCTCAGGAAATCCATTTGGCATTACATCGTCCATGAATATGGAGAGCAAAAAATCTCTGAAATAGTTTACCTGGTGAATATCTCACACTCCATTGAGTCTGGGATCATTTCTGTATTGGGCATTACCCTGAATACCTTAACCCTTCGTTGGGAAAAATTTCTTCAGACCCGCTCTCAGAATCTGATTGTCAACAGAGATCCCATCAATGATTATTCTCCTTCTGCAGATATCCAACTTCCCAAGGGGCAGAGCCTTGCTGGGATGGACTTTAGTCAGGATTCTAGCAAAATTGTGGCTTACCTCAATGCCAATGGCCTGTTACAAGTGAGCGTTTATGACCTGAATAGCAGGACATGGGAAGCCACTCCTATAAAAAGTAATTTTAAGCATGGCCATGCGGATTTGTTAGCGTTTCGTCTTCCAGTAAAGTGGCACCCTTCCAAAGCCATGATTTATGCTCCTGTGTTGAAAAATGCCACCTACCAATTGGCGGTTTATGACCTGGAAGAGAAAAAAGTAACATATCGAGAGCTTCCTGAAAATGTAAATCAGATTTATCAGATCGACTTTACCCATAATGGAAAAAGGATGGTCTTTTCAGCCTTGCATCGCGGCAGGATAGACATTTATGCAGGGCCTTCACTTGAGGGTAGTTTCAAAGCCCTCACCAACGATGCCTTTGATAACCTTGATCCCGTATGGAGCGAGGATGATCAATCCATATTTTTTGTTTCAAATAGGAATCCCAAAGGAGACAGGAGTGTTAAAGCCCAGCTTTATTCCTATCAAAATGCCTTTGATCTGTATCAATTGATACCTACTGGAGATACCTCACTTGTAGTCAACCTGAGTACTACGCCGCATATAAATGAAAGGTACCCTCAGGTTGCAGGAACCTCTGAGATCTGGTATTTGTCTGACAGGTCCGGTATCTATAATCTGGAGAGCATGGATGTCTTTTCTCACAAAAGCAGAGGCCTGACCAATCTGGCTGTAGGGCTTCGCGGACAAAGACTGGATGGGTCGACACTCCTGGCAGCTCAGCCGGAAGGCGAGTCCGTGAGTCTATTCCTGTTAGAAAGATCTCAATTCCGCAAGGGAAAGTATCCTGACCCCACCATTCAAAGGTTGGAAGATGATTCCAGAAGAAAAATTGCTGAGAGAAAGGAACAACTCAAAAAAGAGAAGCTTGAGAAAATCCTCCTCGAGAAAGAGAAAATCTCAGAAAAGAAGGAAGGTAAAAAGGAGGTAGTAAAAGAAGAAAGCAAGCCCAAAAAGAAGAAATCACCACGCTATTACATCTTTGATGATGAAGATGAACCCTACGAGGTAAAAACCGCTGACAAAGAATCGATCAGTGGAAGTACCCCACGGGTCCAGAATAAATCTCCAAATACAGTTTTTGGAAGGACACCCAAACCATCCCTGGAGAGCATTGATGTATCAAGGGCTCAATTTGCTGGAAGTCCATTCAGGACCGACTTCACAGGCTTGAACTTTTACTATGACCCCATCTCAACATTGGGCTTGCAGTTTGACTTGGGTTTTGAAGACTTGGCCAAAAATCACGAAGTAGACCTGCAGTGGATTCCTTTTATCAGACTCAGGGTTTCGCCCAGGGATCACATTGTAAAGGCAAGTTATGCTTATAAGAAAAACAAGATCGACATCATTGGAGATGCTGGACTCACCACAAGGTTTTTGTGGATTCAGGATATCTCTACTTCTTTGGACTCCTTGATCTTCAGATACAATAAGGTGTATGCCAATGTAGGGGGGCGATATCCGCTATCTGCCCAGTCCTATGTAGAGGGGAAAGTTGGTATCCTGCATCTGGATAGGCTTGACCAGCGATTGACAAGGTTAATCCTTCTGAACGACAGGGATAATTTATTGAATGGAGAAATCAAAGCTGCTTATGAAAATGTGGAGGAGAAAGATGGATTCCAGATAAAAGGCTTTAAGGCGGAAGCTTCAGCCAACTACTTTTATTCCATCAACAACAACCAACCTGCATTTTTCAGGACCAAGGCCAAACTGAATTTCTACCAGCCGGTCTACGAAAACATGGTATTTGCCCTGCAATTGTCAGGTGGCTTTAGTTCTGCGAAATTTGTACCCCAATATTACCTGGGAGGTGTACCCGGGCAGCTTCACAATCCCCTGGTATTCCAACGCAGGGATGATAACAGGATTCGAGCCAATGGGGTAGATACCGCCCTATATGCCATGCACTTTGCAGAATTTATCAATCCCATGAGGGGCTTTAGATACAATACCCGTTCGGGTTCTCGCTATGTCGTCGCTAACCTGGAGCTTAGAATCCCGGTTTCAAGGTTACTGAGGTATTCACTTCAACCGAATTCTTTGTACAACATCGAAATCGTTCCCTTCATTGATGCAGGTACGGTCTGGACAGAAGGAAATCCATTCTCCCAACGTAAACCCACTGATACACAGTTTATCACAAGTGGAAATGTGACAATTAAGCTGCAAACCCTCAAAAGTCCCTTCCTTATTGGAATGGGAAGTGGTTTGAGGATAAAATTACTGAGTTGGACAGCGAGGTTTGATCTTGCATGGGGGCTCGATGACTTTGTGCTTCAAAGGCCTCAATTGACGACTTCGGTAAGTAAGAATTTCTAAATTTTAAAAAATATCATTCTGTAGGCAGGAATCCTTAATGGCTTCCTGCATTTTTTTATTTTGCACCTCAGAAGATGAACCTATGAACGTTAGAACCCTTATTCTGCTTTTGGTATTGGTGCTTGGTGCCGGAGTTTACTTTTTCTTTTTCTATGGAAAAGAGGGAAGTAGCCTTTCGTTTAATGAAAGTAATTTCTCTGTGGAAGATACGGCCTCGGTGAGTAAGATGACCCTGACAAGGGTTATCCAGGGCGAAGAGAAATTGAGATTGAGCCTGGAAAAGAAAGGAGGGAAGTGGAGGGTCAATGAAAAGTTTGATGCTTTCGAGCCAAGGGTTCAGCAGACCCTGGATGTATTGTACAAAATGAAGGTGAGAGAGGCACTTACAGCTTCTGCAAAGCAGTCTGGGATAAAGTTCTTCAATGCTTTACACACAAGGCTTGACATTTATCAGGAGGGAAAGCTCTCCAAAAGCATTCTGATCGGAACACAGACCAAGGATGCGAAAGGAACTGTCATGATGATCAATGGCAGCAACAGTCCCTATGTGCTGGAAATACCAGGCTTGCCGGGATATCTGAATGTCTACTTTCCAATGGATTTAAATATTTGGAGAGAGAATCTGCTTTTTTATGCTACCAAGGAAGATATTCTATCCTTTGAGATTGTCTTTGATTCTCTTCCTGCAAAAAGAAACCTACGCTGGGTCAATGTAAACGATGATCCCAAACTGGCTGATGGAACTTCTGGAAGCCTAAAGACCAGTCAATATTTTTCTCTTTTCAAGGGGAAGGTATTTGGCGAAACCTTTGTGGGGGCTGATTACCCGGATAAATTAAAAAAGCTGAAAAAGCAGCAGCCCACATTTCAGATTAAAGTAACTTATTTAGACGGCACCGAAAGGGAGATATATTTGTTTAAGAGAAACAACAACCCGAACAATTATTTCGGATACATCAAGGGCAAGAATGAATTGATTACCGTTCAAACCTTTGTGATAGACAAATTCCTGAAGGATAAATCCTATTTCCTGGATGGCGAAATCAAGGCTTCCCTCAGGTAGCTTTCTAATTATTGATGGCCCAAAGGACAATGTTCATGCCCATCTGTAGGGCTTTTTCCCTCAATTCAATGGGATCATTGTGGACATTCTTGTCTTCCCAGCCATCTCCCAAATCACATTCGTAGGTGTAGAAACAAACTACCCTATTCTCATAAACAAGGGCTAGTCCTTGGGGAGGCTTGTTGTCATGCTCATGGACTTTGGGTAAGCCTTTGTCGAAGTCAATATGCTGATGGTAAATTTTATGCGAAAATGGCAGTTCTATCCATTCCAGGTCTGGGAAAACCTTCTTCATTTCTCTACGGACAAATTTGTCCATCCCATAATTGTCATCGATGTGTAGAAATCCACCTGAGATGAGGTATAAGCGAAGGTTTTTGGCTTCGTTGTCAGAGAAGCTAACATTTCCATGTCCAGTCATGTAGACGTATGGGTATTGGAAAATTTGCGATCCTCCTGCCTCTACGATCTCTTCCTGGGAGGCGATTTTCGTCGTGCTATGGTTATTGATATACTTAATCAGGTTCGGCACGGATGTAGGGTTGGCATACCAGTCTCCCCCTCCTTCATATTTGAGTTTCCCGATTTTGAAATGTGCAGAACCTGTCTGTCCCTGCAGACAGTTGAACAGGAAAAATGAGGATAATATCAATAAAAGATTTCGCATATATGTCTAACGATTATTGCTAAGAGGGGGTTTGATAGTAGAATGTTAAAATAATGCTTTTATCCAGAAAATGAAGTTCTATCCATTCATAGAAGCTTCATAAGCTGAGGTAGAAATTCAATACTGAGATTGTATCAGTAGTGCAGATTTGTTAAAATAATTTGCATTTCTATTTTTTTTAGTATTTTGTTGTCAATTATTCACCTATTCCCATTTGATTTAATTTAGTTGTATATGGTTCACACGGATACATTCAATTTCCTGCTTGACCTGAAGGAGCACAATACCAAAGATTGGTTTGATGAAAACCGCGGCAGGTATCAGGAGGCCAGAAACAACGTCATTTCAATTACCGATCAACTACTTGAAGGAATTGCAGAGTTCGACCCTTCACTGGAAGGAATAGAACCGAAAAAGTGCCTGTTCAGGATCAATCGTGATGTGCGCTTTTCCAACAATAAAGATCCATATAAAACCAATTTTGGCATATCAATGGCCAGTGGAGGGAAAAATTCCGGCAATGCCGGATATTATGTAAACATTGATCCCGCTGAAGGCTTTGCCGGTGGAGGATTCTACATGCCGCCTTCTCCCATACTGAAAAAAGTCCGTGCCCATATAGACCTTCATGGCGAAGAATTGGAAAAGGCAGTAAGTACGCCTGCCTTCAAAAAGATATTTGGTGAGCTGGATGCCGGGAAAAGCCTCAAAACTGCCCCCAAAGGATTCCCCAAAGATCATCCACACATTCATTTTCTGCGAATGAAGAGTTTTACCGCCATCAAATCTATAAACCTTGATGACATGAACTCGGAGAAAATGGTTCCATTATGCCTGGAAGCATTTGAAGCCATAAGCCCCTTGATTCGCTTTTTGAATGATGGGATGTAAAACCTACAACTTAAAATCCAGTTTGCTTAAATCTGCAATCTCTGAAAGCGCAGTCAGGTCATGGGTCATGGGAGTTACAGAGACATATCCTTCCGTCAAGGCATGGACATCTGTATCAGTCCCCTCATCTTGCAGGTCAAAATTACCCGTAAGCCAATAATATTTCCTGCCATATGGGTCGACCCTTTCGTCGAACTCTTCTACCCATCTTCCCATGGCTTGGCGTACCACTTTGATGCCTTTGATTTCATCTTCAGGTAGATAGGGAATATTGACGTTTAATAGTTGGCCTGCCTTGAGTTTGTTGGTTGTAACTTCCTTTAGAATAGCTCTCACAACAGCCTTGGAAGGGTTCATATCGGCTCCATGCTGGAAGTTGCCCAGGGAGAATCCCACAGAGGGCACCGATTGGATGGCACCTTCACGAGCAGCCGATAGGGTCCCAGAATAAATCGAACTTACGGAAGAATTATAGCCATGGTTGATTCCTGATAGAATCAAATCCGGTGTCTTATCCATTAACACCCCTGTAGCGAGTTTCACGCAATCAGCAGGCGTTCCTGAAGCGGCAAACGCCTGTACATCGAAAGGCAATTTCTCCTTGGTCAGGCGAAGGGGTTTGCCAATGCTGATGGCGTGTCCCATGCCACTTTGAGGGCTATCGGGAGCTACCACAGTAACTTCTCCAAACTCCATTGCGACCTCTACCAATGCTGCTATACCAGGAGCATGGATTCCATCGTCGTTAGATACCAGTATGTGAAGGGGGTTATTCATTTGCAAAAAACTATTCAGTAAACATTTCAGCTCAAGTTAGTCCAAATTTCAGGATTCATCCGAATCATTGAGCTGGTATTCTTTTTCTTCCTCTATCAGTTGGGCTACCAACATGGGCACACCTTCAGTTGCAGATTTTTGGAGGTAGCTCACATTCCCATCAATTTTGACATCAGGGATTACAGGGTCAACCACATAAATGGGATTCTCAGTAGCTACAAAATCTACCAGGCTGCTTGCAGGATAAACACTTAAGGAAGTTCCGATAATCAGGAAAATATCTGCAATAGCCGCCAATTGGACGGCATACTCAATGGCGGGTACTGCCTCTCCAAACCAAACTATATTGGGACGAAGCTGATTGCCATCCGGAGCCAAATCTCCGAGCTGTATGTCATCCTGAAGCTCGACAATACAGCCAGGGTCAGCTACCGATCTCCCCTCAAAAAGGGAACCATGCAAATGCAAGATCGTTTGAGTTCCTGCACGTTCATGCAGGTCGTCAACGTTTTGGGTAATTACGACTACCTGAAAATATTTTTCAAGCTCTACCAGAGCCTCATGGGCAGCATTGGGGAGGGCTTCCATCGCTTGCTTACGGCGCTCGTTGTAGAAATTTAAGACCCTTTCAGGATCGGCATGAAATCCCTGTGGAGAGGCTACATCTTCAATTTTGTAACCTTCCCAAAGCCCACCGGAGTCTCGAAATGTTTTTAATCCGCTCTCGGCACTAATACCCGATCCCGTCAAAACAACCAAACGCTTCATGCTGCAAGTTGATTTTGCCCGAATATAATCAAGCGTACTTAATTATAGAAAATGAAATTGGGAAACAGCTGGAATTATTTGGTGAATGATTTATCGCAGGATAAAATCCTTTACTTGTATTATCTTGGGATACGCTAACGCAATGTTTTTTCCCCTTACAAACAGAAAAAAAACAATTTCAAAGCGATGAAAAAGTATTTCCTCATTCTTATCCTGCCTCTCTTTGCCATTTCGTGCCAGCCAAGTCTGGAAAACCTTCTTCCTGGAGATAATTCCGACTGGGAAGTAGAGCGTGTAACCTATGAATTGACCTGGGATTTTTCTCTAATTGAAAGTACAGATATAGATACCCTAGGTGAAATGAAGTTTTTGGCGAATGGCCGTGGATTTTGGGACAATGGAAAGATAAGGGTAAAAACAGATATCATCGAAGGCGACAGCTTCAGGTGGGCTGCTACAGAAAACCGAGTAGAAATTCGCTTTGACCTTGAACAGGAGGAAATAGATCAGCCAAACAATCAGTTGTTCGATTTTCAGGTGCTTGAAAATGAGCGAGAAAGGCAAATTTGGAGGCACGAAAATGAATTCAAAGTATTCAATCCGCAGAAGAGGGACTCTTGCGATGCAAGGCTGATTTGGCAATGGCGTCTAAATAAAAAAGGGGAATGAGTTGCCCCATTCCCCACTAGATCTTCTATTTTCTTTATTCTACAAATATCTTCATAGTTGTAGCTTCTTCACCTGCCTTGATTTGTAACAGGTACATTCCGCTTTGGATTCCGGTGAAATTTTCATTCACATAAGACTGGGTTCCCAGGTTCTTTTCAGCGATCAATTGCCCGTGCATATTCAACAGGGATACTTCCAAGGCTTTGGGCTGCTCAAGTTCCATGCTTAGGGTGAAGTTCCCCTGGTTTGGATTCGGGAATAATTTTAAGCTCACTACTCCACTTAGGTTTTCGATAGATCCCGGGCCTGATAGGACTGTTACCATTTGTGTAGCCGAGCAACCCAATGAGTCGGTTACGATCAAGTCATAGTTGCCAGGAGCAAGGGCAGTCAGGTCCGCGGTGGTGTCATTTCCATTCCAGTTGTAGGTGTATGGAGGTACACCACCTGCCACAGTTGTAGAGATTGCTCCATCGTTGGCACCGCCTGCTGTTTCGTCTATTACATTGACGGTGATCTGAATTTCTGAGGATTGAGTAATGGTAATATCTACCGTTTTGGTACAAGAATTTTCATCAGTAACCGTAGCCATGTACATACCTGCAGGAAGGCCTGTAGCAGCAGGGGTAGTTTGGGCAGGGGTCGTATTCCAGAGATAAGTCAACGTTCCCGCTCCTCCAGAGCCAAGGATGGCTGCAGCACCGGTCGCTTCGCCATTACAGTCTACATTGGTGATGGCACCATCAAGAACTGCTGTAAGGGTATCAGGAGCGACTACTTCATAGGTTTGAACTTTTACACAGCCATTGGCATCGGTTACAGTCAGTGTATAGGTGCCACCTGTCAGGTTGGTGATGATAGAATCTACAGAACTGGTAGACCATGAAAAGCTAAATGGAGCTCCTGATCCGGTTACAATTGGTGCAATGGCACCGCCATTGTCTTCCAGACATCCAGCCCATCCAATGACAGAGGCAGCAGAGTCGATCATGAGGTCATTCGCGGCAGAACCGATTACTGCTGTAAATGATTTGATACATCCATTGGCGTCAGTGACGTCTACGTTATAAGAACCTGCTGCAAGGCCAGTTACACTGGCAGTGGTATCTCCATTGCTCCAGAGGTATGAAGTGGCCGCAGCCATAGAAGTTACACTTACAGTCGCCGTTCCGTTTGGAACCCCACAATCTGCATCAGTAGTGGTAATGTTTGCGGTCAGTTCGTCATTTACCACAATCTCAATGGTGTCTGTCAGAACTGTAGGGAAAGCGATTGAGTTTCCTGCGAATACCACGTGCAGAGTTACATCAAAGTCTACCAGATAGGTGCCGGACATTGTAGGGGTACCCGAAAACAGCACACAACTGGAAGTTCCTCCATTAAAGGTACAGCTGGCAGGGCTGCACGAATAAGAAACTCCTGGAGGAAGGTCTGTGATATTGTTGATAACGATGGAGTCAACAATCACGTTTGTTGTTCCAAAAGGAGGAATATTGATGGCAGTATCTGTAGGAATAACTACAGTGATGACTTCATTCACTGGGCTGTTGTTACAAACAGGAGGTAAAACCACCGGAAATATCCCTGTGGTAGTAAATTGCGTATCAGGAGTACAAACCTGTCCTTGGGCAGAATTCGGCAGCATGGCAGCGATTGTCATGAATACTGCCAGGATGATGTACAAGTAATTTTTCATAAGTGTTGAGGTTAAAAATGTATTGGTCTTGTAAAGAAGTTTGGTACTTGTCTGTTTTCGGACGAAATCAACGGATTAAGCCTGTTTCTTTAGTACCGTAAAAATGTATCCTTTTTTATGAATTGTATGAAATTTCTTAAAATTTTCTTTGTCCTGACCATCGTTTTAAGCATCTCTGGCATTGGACATGCAAAAGACCTTCCAACAGGAGACAAAGTTGCTGAAAATGTATCCACCCCCCCTTCACATCAGGTTTGGGATGGACTTTTGAAAAAATATGTGTCAACCTCAGGAAAGGTCAATTACAAAGGCCTCAAAGCTGAAGTTGGTAAACTGAACACGTACCTGGAATTGTTGAAAAGCCAGGCTCCAGGTTCTTCCTGGTCTGCAAAAGAAACGAAAGCATATTGGATCAACGCATACAATGCTTTCACCGTAAAATTGATCCTGGATAATTTTCCGATTTCTAGCATCACCAAACTGGATAAACCCTGGGATACTGCATTTATCAATATTGGAGGAAAGGCATATACCCTAAATGATATCGAGCATAAAATTCTGAGGCCTACTTACAAAGACGCCCGAATCCACTTTGCTGTAAACTGTGCTTCTGGCTCTTGTCCAAAGTTGCTCAACGAAGCATACACAGCAGGCAAGCTGGAAAGCCAACTCAACAAGCAAACCCGATCATACCTCAACAACGGCAAAGACAACAAAGTCGCTGCAAATTCACTTCAATTGTCAAAGATATTTAAGTGGTACAAGGATGACTTTAACAGTGCTGGGGGAGTAGCTGCATTTGTAAATAAATATACAAGCGTAGATGTAGCCAAAGACGCTGTAATTAGCTATTTGGATTATGACTGGAGTCTGAATGACTAAGTTTTTCCAGTTGTCTGAGCGCAAGGAAGCTACCTAGTAGAATTCCAAGTGTATCAGCCATCCAATCTTGCCAGGACAGGGTGCGATGGGGCAATAGTCCCTGACTTAATTCCTCAAGGGTAACAATCGCAAAGACGATGATGCTGCCTTTGAGGAATTTTTTTCCAAATATATTGAGGTATTTCTTTTTAATGGAGAGGCTCACTCCGAATGCAAGTGTACCCATGAAAAGGAAGTGTCCGATTTTATCTCCCATTGGAACCAGCCCTACCACCTGGTAGATCTTTTCATGGAAGCCAAAATCAACAGAAAAGAGAAGAGCAAGCAGGAAGAGAATGTAAAGGAAGGTGAGTTTGCGAACCATGGATGTGGCTATTAAAAAAAAGGGAACCTACTGTGAGCAGGATTCCCGTGTAATAGTTTGGTTCACTTTACTCGGATAACGGCACAAAGTTTCAAAAGGATGCCAGACGGTCCTATTTTTTTTGCATTGTGCCATATTTTATTTGCCAATGGTCTAACGATTCAGATACTTTTTGTAGCTCAGAATCTAAATTAAGCGCATTTTTGGACAAATTCTCCAACTTTATTTTTAGCTTCTGAAGAAAAATAAAATATTCTTCAGACCATTCATGGAGGGGCTTATGTGCCAATTCCCTCCTCAACTTTCCCCACTTATTATAGTTCTCGAAGCTAGCCTCGTCAAGAAAGTTCTCTATGAAGCGTTGCCAAATGATGCCTTCTGCCAGCTCATTGGGATGAATCATATCCTCTTTATAAAAACGGTAATCCCTCAGTTCGTCCAGCATGATTTCGTAGGACGGAAAATAGGAGACACGGCTTTCTTTTTGAGTAATTGATGAACAGGCATATCTCAATATGCTTTTGCTGAGGCTGTTGCTTGTCAATCCATCTCTTACATGGCGAATGGGGCTAACAGTAAGGATGACTTGCAGCTCAGGCCTCATTTCCCAGATGGGTTTTATGGTCTGAAAAAAAGCCTCATGGATCTCATCTGGACTCAACATCCTTCTGGAAAAGAAATTGGCAGGGTATTTATGGCAGTTGTTGACGAGCCTCCCGTCATCCACTCTTTCATAGACATGTGCCGTTCCAAAAGTCAGGATCAAAAAATCCAATTGTTGTAGATGGGGAATAAACTGCGCCTTAAGTTTGTCTAAGTTTTGGGAAAAATCTTCTTCTGAGCGGAAACTGAGCTGGCTATGGAGATCAAAACTAAAAGAATAGGCTAATCTGGGGTGCTTTAGGGGCTGGATACTTGATTGATCCAGCCCAATTTCAATCAGTTTGAATAAAGAAACTGGGTTAAAGGCAATTCCTAAGGGGTTGACCATCGCCTGAAATTTATTTTCCCGGAGTTTCTGCCCCATACGATCTGCAAAACATGATCCCATACAAAGTAGTTTGCTATTATAGGTAAGGCTGGGTCTTATGGGAATGATATCAGTAGCTGTCTGTAAATCCATGGAAAATTCTTCTTGGTCAAGCAACTTTTATATGAGTCCAACGCATCTTGCTTTACAAAAGGGCTTCAAGGCAGTCTCGATTCAGTTTAATAAGCTCGCTTATGAGACAAATAAGTAATCATTATGTAATATAATGAACCCTCGCCATTCCCTCACGTAATTGCTTTTCAAAGGGCTATACTTTTTTTATCTTTAATTTATGAAAAACTCACTTCTTCTTATTGCATTGATTTTTGTGTCGGCCTCATTTTCATTGGCACAAAGTCAGGAGAAAGTTTATCAGTTTTCTGGAATGATCGTCGATGCAGACAGCTTGAAGCCCATTCCTTTTGTAAGGGTTCAGATCAATCATTCCAGAAATGGTACACTGACAAATGAAGAAGGCTTCTACAGCATACCTGTTTCAGAAAATGATACCCTATACTTTGGCCACATTGCATATAAGCCCAGCAAACTGGTCGTAAAGGATTATTTGAGGCAGTATAAAGGAAATAAATCTCAGTATGTATATGTGGTAAACTACCTCTATTCGGACACCTCTTATGTTCAGACAGTTTACATTTTTCCCTATGACACACCAGAGGAATTGAGGACTGCGGCCATCAATATGGATACAGATCCCAATTCTTTGATTGCTCGTGCAAGAGAAAACCTTGACCCCAAGGTATTGCACTCTATCATGGAGTCTTTGCCTGTCAGCGGTAATGAGCGTCTGATGGTCGCCAGACAGCGTTATTATACCCAATATCAGAACCAAAATTTGATTCCTACGGCCGGTCTTGACCCAATTTCGGCCGTGAGGATGCTCCAGTACATCGTGGATAAGGCGAAAAGAAGGAAAAACAAAGACCTGAATTATTGGGAATAATTGTTTATTTCGCTTACCAAAAATCAATGTATGACTCCTGAAATCAACCCTACCGTACTTGAATCCGTGAGAAATGATGTCGCCCAGGTTAGCGATGACCTGAAGGCGATTGCCTTACAAGTTATTGAGGAAGGTATCTCGGAGTACCCAATCTTTGTGGCGGCTCAGGAGATCATTCCATTTGGTCGACAAATATTTGATAGAGACGAGGTCTCTCTAAATTGGTTTTTCTATGCATCCCTCCTAGAGGAGTTCATGAAGAAAGACCTCATTTCCAAAGAAGGTGTGAAGGGCTTCCAAAAAGCTTACAATGATCCTAGAGAAAGGGCATGTGTCTTTATTTTCACCCCTGAGGTTGCTCAGTTCGTATTCGTCCCTTATGATATTTCCAAGATCGAAGAGGAGATGTCCTGAGAGAGATTGCAGCTTCCAAGTTTACGGTTTGCCTATATAAGAGGAAGGCGTCAGCCTTAGCAACTCTTCTTTTACAGAATCCTTTATATCCAAAGCATGAATGAACCCCTCCAAAATCTGGGAGTTGATTCTACTATTCCCCCTTGTAAGGTCTCTCAGGGCTTCATAAGGATTGGGATATTGTTCCCTTCTCAATATGGTTTGAATGGCTTCTGCAAGTACAGCCCAGTTTTTTTCGAGGTCTGCAGCGATGATTTCAGGGTTAACCAATAACTTTCCAAGGCCTTTTTTTAGGGAGTTCTGCGCAAGTAAGTTGTATCCCAATGCTACTCCTACGTTCCTTAAAATGGTAGAATCGGTCAGGTCTCTTTGTAGCCTGGAAACGGGTAATTTTCTGCTCAGAAACTCAAGCAAAGAAGTTGATAGGCCACAATTCCCCTCAGCATTTTCAAAATCAATTGGGTTGACCTTATGTGGCATGGCTGAGGAACCTACTTCTCCTTTTTTGATCTTTTGTTTGAAATAATCCATGCTTACATAGATCCAAACATCCTGGCAGAGGTCTGTCAATATGGAGTTGATTCTTCGAAAGTTGTCAAAAATCCTTGCCAAGCCGTCATAATGGTCGATTTGGGTCGTTGGGTAGGACCTGGTGAGACCGAGTGTATTTTCTACGAAATCCTTCGCAAAGCCATGCCAATCTACCTCAGGATAGGCAATGTAGTGGGCATTCATGTTGCCCGTTGCCCCTCCAAATTTCCCTGGAATTGCTTGCATTTCGAGTTCTTCGATCTGGCTTTTTAGCCTTTGGTGAAATACGAGGAACTCCTTGCCCAGTGTTGTAGGCGAAGCTGCCTGTCCGTGGGTTCTTGCCAGCAAGGAAATATCCGCCCAAAGGGCAACCTTTTCTTCCAATTGAGACAGAATCTCATGCAAAGAAGGCAGAATGACGTCTTTGAGTGAGTCCTTGATCATCAATGGAAGGGAAGTATTGTTCACATCCTGTGAGGTAAGGCCAAAATGAACAAATTCAAGGTTATTTTTTACATGATCCTGAACGTTGGAATTCTTGATGAATTCTTTGATGAAATATTCTACTGCCTTTACATCATGGTTGGTAGTTCTTTCAAATGCTTTTACCTCATCTGCCTGTGCAGGGGTGAAGTTGATATACATGCCACGGAGGCTTTGGGCATCTTCTTCAGAAATGGGAGATAGGGGAGGGATTCCAAGGCCGAAGAGGGTGATGAGGTATTCCACTTCAACCTTGATTCTATATTTGATTAGGGCAAATTCGGAGAAATAACCGGAAAGGGATTCCAGTTTCTTTCGGTATCTACCATCTAATGGGCCAATTGCTGTAAGTTCAGATAAAACCATAGCTGTCAATTTTGCAAAGGGCAAAAGTAGTAAGTAAAAACAAGTATGGAAAGGGAATGAAACAATTGGGGAAGGGGTAATTAAAAAAAGTTGGATGCTGGCTTGTAAGATTATCTTTTGGCTTCCAGGAATCTTACAGAATGGGTCATGGTATCAAGAATGGGCATGTATTCACAGTGCTTGTCATAGGGCATCCAGACAACCAATTGTAGAAAATAGTCTACACTTTCATACACACTGATACGGTAGAATAGGGGGTTCCAGTCGAATTTTCGGCTATTGGCATAATAATCGCCTACCCTTAGGGAGTATCCATCCTTACTGGTGTAGATTTGTTGGGATTCTCGTTCCGAGCTATCCATGGGTTGGAGGACATTCTTTTCGACAAAGTTAAAATAAGCCTTTAGCTTTAGTCGTTTTCGTTTTATGTCCCCTAGATTTTCTTTGGCATCTTCAATTCCCAGGACATAGATTTGATCCTCTAGGCTGTAGTACTGCAGGCTTGCATAGTCATGCATTTCATAGCCAGGTTGGAGATTGGAAGGCAGGTCTACGGTATATAGGTTATCCACCTGGGTCTTTTCCCAGCTGATTTGGGGGTCTGATTGGCTGCAAGAGACACAAGCCAATAGGCACACGAGCCATGTATACCTGTAAGGAATCACGTACTAAATTTACTTTATTTTATTTAAAAACGTGAGACATGGGCTAAGAAAAATGGGAAGCTTAAAAAATCGAAAACTAAATATTCGCATTTTTTAAACTTAATCACCTTCCTTTCAGGTAGTTATAATTCCCATTCACAACTATAGACCGAAATTTTTCGTAGAAAACTCCATAGATTGGAAACTGTTGAATACGATAAAAAAACATTGATTGCGAGCTAAAATATCACAATTGATGTAATTTTCTTTCACTGACAAAACACTTATATTTAGCGCAAATAGATTGCTTTCGCATTTCAGAAAGACGTAGCATGAAAAAAAACATCATTCCAGAAGAGAAACTTAACGAACTTGCACAAGAGGTGAGTACCAGACTTCTTGCTCGCCATTTTTTTGAACAAGGAAAAATAACTGGAGAAGGACTGAAGAGCTTCGCAGAGCATCAACAAGTTAATAAGTTTTTACTTTTTCAAATCTTTCAGATTTGGGAAATGCAGATCAACAAGCTATCCCATCCCTACTTTAACCTGGAGAATCCCGAAATCCAGGAGACTGTATCGTTGCTAAAAAACCAGATTTCTCAGCATATATCTATTTCTGAAGAGGAGTTTCAACCCTTACTTAAAAGGGCTGTTTATAACAACCTAAAGTTGTTGTTGGATCCTGAAGAAACCTTCAAACGTTTTTTCTTTGCCCAGACAGATAAAATCCCCATGGAAGTCTACGGAAGATATTCTCAGTTCTTTTCAGACATGGATTTTATTGTCAACAGCATCCTCCGTTATTTCCAAAAGAATAAACTGGACTCAGTAGATAAGGATGTTTTCTTTGCTAAAATGAAGAAGGCAGTAGAGGTTTATAACAAGAAATCAGGCCAGACTTTTGATCAATACCGAGATGCGCAATTTCGTGCATTAACTGGAAATACCATTTCTCAATTGGACGAAGAGGCGCGCAAGGCAAAAGAAGAAGCCGAAAGGTTAATTCGTCAGAAAGAAGAGGAAGAGCGCCGTAAAGAACTGGAAGCTCGCCAGCAGAAAGAGGAGGAGGAGCGTAAACAACGAGAGCTTGAGTTGAAAAAACAGGAGGAGGAGAGAATCAAGCAGGAAGAAGAGCGTCGTCGCCAGGAAGAGGAGGCAAATAAAAAGCGCCAGCAAGAAGAAGAAGAGCGCAAGCGCAAAAGCAGCTTCTTTGACTCACTGGGATCTGTTGACAACTTCTTTGACCTGGATGATGATGAGGAAGAAACTCCTGTAGAAACAACAGGGGCAGAAGTCAAAGAAGAAATTGCACCTGTTGCACCTCAAAATGATGTTGTAAAAGAAGAGCTGAAGGAAGAAGCTCCAGTAACACCTGTGGTAGAGGAAAAACCAGCAGTAGAGAACAAAGACGTCGTGCTTCCCAATTCAAATAGCAATGGCAATGGTTCTTATGTTTGGACTCCAGTGGAAGAGAAAAAGGAATCTCAACCTAAGGTCATTGAGGATGAAAAACCAAAAGAAAACGTTAGCAATAACTTACTTGATAGGTTTAGAGACAAGGACAACGACAATCCTAAGGAGCAGAAAACATCTGTTTTGGACATGGTAAACCAGCGGTCCAAGACGATTGCGGATTCTCTAGGAGCCAATTCCAATACAGAAAGTAAGGACGAAGCCACAACTGGAAAAATCAAGTTGGATGAGATCCCCATTCACAAGCAATACCAGTATGTACAGAAAGTATTTGAAGGCAACAATGTTCGTTTTAGAATCATTGTCGACAAGGTAAACAACGCCAGCAATGCCAGTGAAATAGAAGACATCCTTAAGAAGTTTGTACTGAACAACGACAAGCTGAATCGCGATGATAGTGTCGTGAAGGAGTTTATCGGGATGCTGCAGAATAGATTCTAAGGATTAACGAGATAAAATTTGCGAGGCCAACTCATTTTGAGTTGGCCTTTTTTGTGACAATCCCACTTTGGATGCCCTTCCTACAACAAAAAAAGCTGCCTCTTTGAAAGGCAGCTCTACGGTGTTTGTCGTATTTCGCTTTTACCTGAGGTTTTTCATCTCAGCTTGAAGTTTCTTAAGCTCTTCTTGCATGGCTTCGAGGGTCTCCTTGGCAGTTTTTGACTTGTCTACTACCTTTTGCTGCTCCGCCTCATTCTTTTTGATCTCCTCAACCATTTTTTCGTGGCTCTTTACCAAGTCATGTTGAGTCTTGGTCAATTTGTCGATTTCTTTTTCCTGATCTTTGATTTTTTCTTCTTGATCTGCAATCATCTGGGCCATGCGGGTCAATTCAGCATTGCTGTCTAGCTTCTCCATAAATCTCTTGGCCGCCTCCATCTCATTGGGAAATTTAGAAGAGCTGATGAAGTTGTTGTTACCAAGTGAAAGAAACATCTCAACCAGGTAGTTTTCCTTGCTCACTTCCTCAATTTTGAAATAGTAGTCCATGGTAGAAGAGGAAACTTCTGGAAGGACCACACCTTCGAATACGAAGATGTTCTTATTTACTTTTTTTGCTTTTGCCTTTTTTACAGAGGCGGAGAATTTTTTCTCTATGGTTTCCTGCATGATCTCAGGTGATTTTTTGGTTTTTAAACCTACACCATTCGCTACAGGGCTGATTTTTTTGTAGAAATTAAATTTGTTTTCATAAGCCTTTTGCCCGAATAGGGTAGAAGCAAGAAAGGCCATCGCCAGGAGTAGAACTAATCTTTTCATAGTGAATTGAATTTCGTTTCTAGTTTTTAGATGATTAGGGGTTGTAGAAGTAACACTTTGATTAATTTCTTAGATAAATAAGAATACTTCTCATTAGAAGGATGGCCATAAGGGGGATGAAAGCCAAGTTCATAGATTGGACTCCAAACATCCAGACCAGAGAAGCAACACCAATCAGAATGGCTGAAAGGAGGAAGTAGCTTTTTTGCCAGTTTTTCATCTCCGTCCTGATAAAGAATGCCATTACTATATGTAATGGAAATAGCCATAGAATATTGTAATTCCATTCTGTGGAAGTATGTTCGGTCGCAAACCATGCAAGGAACAATATTAAGCCTGCAAGCCCCGCCAGGAAGAACAAAAGCCTGTCTAACCAAACTCCTTTTTTATCCTTTCTCCATTGTGAGAAGGTTGCAAGGAATACCAATAGAAAAAGCAGGAATGTGGCAAAACCAGGATTCATATAAAATGGTGAAGGGCCAGGAGGTGGATTTCCTTCATACAAAAGTCTTTTTTGCTGCACCAGAGGTTCTTGCTCGCCATGGCTGTTGATGACTTGAGAGTTGTCAAAATAAAGAGCCAGATAATCCGGCAAGAAAGACTGCTGTTCGTATGTGGGATGGTGATCTACTACTGAACCTAATATCAGGTCGATACCAAAACCTGACCATTCCCTGCCAACCAAATAAGGCTCACGAAGCATAGAACGAATGCTGACCTCTGCCTTTTCATCCTCCTTATACCATCGGATACTGTCTCGCATGACATAGTCCAACATGTCTACCACTCGGGTGGCACAATTGTCATAAATGAAATCGTAGAGATAGTTTCTATTTTCAGCTTGGTAGTTGTGCAGCAGGAATTCGTAGACCTTTTGCTTCTGCCCAAGGCTCAGGTTTAGCTCCTGGGATTCATATTTTCTTTTGTAATAATGGTAAACTCTATCAAATCTGCGAAAAGATTCTGTATCCAATCGGTAGATTAACCTTCCCTTTACGAAATTGGTATAGAATTCCATTTCCTTGCCCTGGACAAAGTCAAAGGTTCCGTAATTATAGACCTGTGAAATGCCATTTATGGGGTCGTGAATCCAAACACCTGTATGCCCAAATGCAGAATACAGTTCTGCTCCAGGGGCTACCGTAAGCAGGGAAATCTTTGATTCAGGAGATAGCTTCACCTGGGCAAAGCCCGTGAAGGCAAATATTAAAAAGAAAAATAGAGTAAGCCGGATTTTCATGAACTGGATGATATAGGATAAAGATAAAGTTTTGCCAGTAAGGATTGCAAGCTCTCAAAACTTAGCGTTAAAGACATATTGAAGGTATTCTCTTGAGAATTAAAGCACAAAACTTTTCCTAGAGAAAACGGTCAAGTTTTGCTTCCTCAGGAATGTCAGGAGACGAGCCTTCGATCCGATCAGCCAAGAGCCCGGAAAAGTAGGGGCCTAAAAGGATCCCCTTGGTACCAAAACCACCCAAGACATGTGCATGTTGATACTTAGCATGCGTTCCAATTATGGGCCTCCTATTGGGGGTAGTTGGACGTATTCCAGCCCAATGATCGACTACTTTATAAGCCTGTCTGATGGCTTTTTGAAGGTGAAATTCAATTTCCTCCCTTCCTTCGGGAGAGGGATTGGGGTGCTCGAAACGGTTTTGATAATTAGAACCAACTACGTAACGATTTTTTGTCCGGTGTACCATGTAAATCTTCTTGGACAAGGTAAATGGCAACTTCCAGCCGTCTGTTTCAATCAAAAGGATTTCGCCCTTGTTGGGTATTACTTTTATTTTGGGGAAGAATGGATTTTCTGTTAGAAAATGTCCCTGGGCAAAGACTATGTGGTCAAACCTGATGAAGGTAGCATCCCTGGATATTGTTTTATTGGCAAGGTCTATTTGGTCGTAGGCAATGCGATAAGGAATAAAATGGAATGGATATTTGGATTCCATGAATTCATGTGCTGCATCTACAAATGCCCTTGTTTCTACCCAGCCACAAGGAAGAATTTTGATGCCTCCAAATGGATTTTCAATTAGATTCGGATAAATAGGTTTTTCCGAAAATTCAACCAAATGGGCATATTCAGGATCTGCTGATCGGACTGTCCATTTGTTATACTCCTCTATGGTCTTGAATGGGCGATAAATGACTTCTGGGTGGATATATTTATTTAAATCAGGCCATTCATCATGAAAAAAAAAGGAATTGATTTCTTTGAGTAAGGTCTCTGCCATCCATGACTTAGCTCCAAAGCGACCTGTGATTACATTATACAGGCCTGCCGCAGCCCTGGAAGCACTATTTGGATTCCTATCATCCATCATGGTAACCTGATGACCTCGACGGCACAGGTTTAGAGCTAAAAACGTCCCTGCCAGCCCTCCTCCTAGAATAGCTATATGCTTTCTGTCCTTCATACCTGTACGCCTAATTGTTGCAAAACTACGTCAGCAGCCCGCTCTGAGGCTCCCTGTGAACCCAGTTTTTGCCACAGTTCTTCATAATCCTGATTGAGCCTTTTCTTATGCTTTTCTTCCATTAATTTCTTGAGCTCAAATATTAGATTTTCCTTATTGAAGTCATTCTGGATAAGTTCTTCTACAGCTTTTCGTTCTAATATCAAATTTACCAGAGATATAAAGTCAACCTGGACAAGCCTTTTTCCAATGCTGTAGGATAATTTTGAACCTTTGTAAACGACGACTTCCGGAACCTTGAATAAGGCTGTTTCAAGGGTTGCTGTTCCTGAGGTTACAACAGCGTAACTGGCTGACTCAAGTAAGGCATAGGTCTGATTCATCCAAATTCCAACCTTGGAATCCCCTACGATTTCTTCATAAAATGACTTGGACTGGCTTGGAGCGCCTGCAATGATGAATTGAAATTCGGGAAAATGAGGAATGATTTCCAGCATGGTCGGCAGCATTCTGCTGATCTCTTGTTTGCGAGATCCTGGCAAAAGGGCAATGATTTTTTTATCAACTTCCTGCTTTTGTTCTTGATCCTGAATGACGTCCAGGAGGGGATGGCCTACAAAGTCTACTTCCAATCCTTGTTTTTGATAAAATTCTTTTTCGAAGGGAAGAATTACCATCATCTTATCTGTGAAGGCCTGGATGGTTTTTACCCTGCGCTTTTTCCACGCCCATACCTGTGGTGAGATGTAGTAAATGGTCTTGATATTTTTCTGTTTCAGAAACTTCGCCATTCGGAGGTTGAAGCCGGGGTAGTCAACGAGGATGACTGCGTCAGGTTGGAAATCCAGGATGTCGCTTTCGACATCTCTGAAAAGTTTTCTGATGATGGAGAGGTTGGATACAACCTCGGCAAAGCCCATGAAATTGATGTCTTTGACGTGGGCAATGAGTTCTACTCCCTTGGCTGCCATTTTGTCTCCGCCTACCCCGCGGCAGTTAAGTTGTGGAAGCCTTTTTCTTAAGGCTTCTATGAGGTTTGAGGTGTGTAAATCACCGGAGTCTTCGCCAGCAATGAAAAACAGTTTCATGAAAAATGAAGAGCTTGGTATGTTCTGGAAGCTAAGGTACAAAAAAAGCCCGTCGCAATGACGGGCCATACAAACACGTTAGCCAAAAGGACTTTTTGGTGTCAACGCACAACTCTTTATCTATTTCTGCCCTTATTCTGTGATTTTTTTATTCTGATGAAATCACTTTTGGGAGCAGGTCTTGATTCTGTTTTCATCGAAAGGGATATTCTCTTTCTTGCAATATCCACGCCAATAACTTTAACATTTACCTTTTGGTGAACTTTTACCACCTCTGTAGGATGTTTTATAAAGCGATTAGCCATTTGGCTTAGGTGAACAAGGCCATCTTGATGAACTCCAATATCTACGAAGGCACCGAAATCGGTAATGTTGGTTACGATTCCAGGCAATGTCATGCCTTCTCGGAGATCACTCATTTCATTGATGCCATCTGCAAAACTGAACACCTCAAACTTTTCTCTTGGATCTCTCCCTGGCTTTGCGAGCTCATCCATGATATCCTTGAGGGTTGGAAGTCCTACGGAGTCAGAAGCGTATTTTTTCAGGTCGATTTTCTTCCTGAGTTTTTCGTCTTCCATGAGGTCTTGAACCTGAACAGCTAGATCTTTCGCCATCTTTTCCACGATGTGATAGGATTCCGGATGAACGGCTGAGCTATCAAGTGGATTTTTGGCCTCTCTGATCCTCAGGAAGCCGGCGGCCTGTTCATAGGCTTTTGGGCCAAGTCTGGGGACTTTGAGTAAATCTTTTCTTGATGAGAAAGAACCGTTGGTGTCTCGATATTTGACGATGTTTTCTGCGAGAGAGGGGCCAAGGCCAGATACATAGGTTAACAATTGCTTGGAAGCTGTGTTCACCTCAACACCAACTTTGTTTACGCAACTAATTACGGTATCATCAAGGGTCTTTTTCAATAAGTTTTGATCCACATCATGTTGATATTGTCCAACTCCGATAGATTTTGGATCAATTTTTACCAATTCAGCCAATGGATCCATGAGCCTTCTGCCGATGGAAACCGCTCCACGGACGGTTACATCTTCATTGGGGAATTCTTCTCTGGCAACTTCTGAAGCTGAGTAGATGGATGCCCCACTTTCATTTACCATAATCACAGAGACGGACTTGGGCAAACCAATTTCTTTTAGCCAACTTTCTGTCTCGCGGCCTGCAGTTCCATTTCCAACTGCAATGACCTCAATTTTATGCTTTTCAATCAGGTGATGAACCGTAGCTGAAGCCTGTGCAGTTTGTCTTTGTGGGGGATGGGGGTAAATGGCATCCTTTTCCAAAAGAACTCCCAATGGGCTCAGGCATACTACCTTACATCCTGTTCTGAAGCCAGGGTCAAGGGCCATGACAGCCTTTTCTCCAAGTGGAGCTGCCAGTAGAAGTTGGCGAAGGTTTTCTGCAAATACATTTACAGCTTCAACATCTGCCTTGTCCTTGCTATTTATTCTAGCCTCAGTTTCCAGAGAAGGGCCCATGAGCCTTTTATAGGAATCATGAAGGGCATCTTTTACAAATGGAGTAGAATCATTTTTGCCTTTGACAAATTGATATTCGAGGGCATAGATCGCATCTTCCTCTTCGGGGCGGATGTTCAAAGAAAGGATCATTTCCTTTTCTCCACGCCTGAGTGCCAGTAACCTATGAGAAGGAATTTTACTTAGAGGTTCATTGAACTCAAAATAATCCTTGTACTTGGAACCTTCTTCCTCCTTTCCACGGATCACTTTGGCAGAAACGGTTCCTCGCTTGAGAAAAATATTTCTTAGCCTGGAACGGGCGTCTTTGTCTTCGTTTATCCACTCGGCAATGATATCCTGGGCACCTTTTAGGGCTTCTGTTACATCACTTACCCCTTTCTCCTCGTTTACAAAGCTCCCAGCAGAGGTTACAGGGTCAAAATTTCCTTTCTGCTCAAATATTTCCTTTGCAAGCGGTTCCAGGCCTTTTTCACGGGCAATGGTCGCTTTTGTTCTTCTTTTTGGTTTGTAGGGAAGATAAATGTCTTCAAGCTCACTCATGTTAGGAGCTTTTTCCACAGCCTCCTTCAAATCATCAGTTAGCAATTCCCTTTCTTCCAAGGACTTTAAAATGGCTTCCTTCCTTTTTTGAAGGGCGGTAAGCTGTTCTGACCTGTCTCGGATTTGTGCGATCTGAACTTCGTCCAAACTTCCAGTCGCTTCTTTTCTATATCGAGCCATAAAGGGAATTGTGGCTCCCTCCCCCAACATTTTTAGGACGGCAGAGACTTGAAACTTTTGGAGCTTAAGCTCCTGAGAAATGATATTTACCTGGGAAGTCATCCAGAAAAAGGAATTAGTTTTTATGCAAATCTACCAAAAGAGTCTGCACCTTTGCTAATTTTTTTATCCACCCCTTTATCCACCTACATATCCACAAAAAAGGGCAGAGTTTCCCCTGCCCATTTGAGTTTATTTGAATCCTTCTATCCTTATTTTGCTAACCTGACCTTTTTGATGCTTGCCCCCAGATTGGATTCGATTTTTATAAAATAGATCCCATTTTGATATGGCGACAGGTCAAGTATTGGCTTGTCATGCGTGAGTATTTCTCGCCCCCTCAAATCAAAGACACTTATTTTCTCAATTTTTAGGTCAGGAGCTATTAGTTGGAATATCCCCGAGGAGGGGTTGGGGTAAAGGGTGATCTCTTCCATTTTGGGCTTATCGATTAGGGTTGGCCCTGCAATGGTATTGATGACTTTTGGGGAGAAGACAGGTTCATTGAAATCAAAATAAACCGCAGCCTGATTAGAAATTTCGGAGAATGGGGCCAGGCATCGAGATGATTAATCTTGAACCCGATGAAGCCCTGGCTAGCCGCTGGGTCTACATTTGATGGGGGGAGATTAATATTCTCAAAGCTGATTTCAAGCACTCGACCTACAAGTTTTATGGTATAAGGGTGGCTGGCTCCAATGGGCTTGAGGGTAGTTAGGTCAAGTTTGGGGTCAATGGTATCTCGAATAGTGACATATTCTACCTGAAAGTCCTGTTCATTGCTGAACCAAATATTGTACTGCCTGATATTGTCTGTGGAATCTACGAATCCTGCTGCCCCAATCCCCTTTGACAAGACTTCCATTTCAACTTCACTTGATGCCCTTTTGACTTCTTTGGTAAATGACACCTGGTTGTCATCTAGATTGATCTCATTTCCTATCGCTAGTACAGAAGCCTTTACCTTGATGGGCGTATTTCCTGGGATGGTTGGACTTAGCCCTCCACGCAATTCATATTTTTTGTTCTCCCCAGGCAATAGGTCAAAGTATGACCATGTCGCTTTACCGATGGAAGAGTTATAGTTGTAGGAGGTAGGCATTAAAGTGGGGTAAAAGGTAAATAGGAGAGAGTCATGTGTGAGCGAGAGGCTTCCATCATGAAAAATTGTACCCTTATTTCTTAAAAATAAGTGATAATAGTGTTCTCTGGCTGGCCTAATGGGAGATGTAATGATCTCCAACCCTACATCCAGCATACTTCCATTTGGGGACAGCGCATAGTTGTTTTCGGAAATATCCGAGGACGTAACTGCGAGTAAGGTTTGGGAATTGGAGGGGCAACTTAGGTTGTAATTTTCAAAAGATCGATCTAGTTCTGGACGAACAATATAGTTTCCCGCTTTGACTTGAAAGCTGTAAAATCCATGTTCATCAAGTTGAGTGTATTGTTCGCCGAGGTTCAGGCTAACCCAACCTTCTGATAATGGATAGTCGTTTGCATCGAAAGTACAATTGCCATTTTCATCATGAAAAATCCGCCCAGAAATGGTGTAGAAACAACTGTCTGATTCCAGGACAACAGTCCATTTTTCCTTGCAATCAAAAGAATCTGAAACAACTACTGAATATCCTCCTTCCGGAATACCTGCGTTGATGCTATCCTGGATTCCATTTGACCAATCGAATGTGTAAGGAGGTCGACCACCTGTAACAGCCAATTCAATGGCCCCATTATTCCCTGCACAATCCGGGTTTTGAGTATTTAGGCTCACGTGCATACTATCTACATCCAGGCTTAGGTTTTCATCGAAGGAACAAATGTTATCAGAAATACTTAGCGAATAGTTTCCTGCCGAGAGATTGGAGATGTCCTTGGTTGTTTCACCAGTACTCCATACATAATTTACAGGTCCATCACTGTTGTTTATGTTGACAATAATTTCCCCATTAGGTGTGGCAGAACAGCTTGGATTCCCTATAATGATCTCATAGTCCAGGTTGCCTGATTCATTGACTTCCAATGAATCAATATATGAGCAAGAACCGGCGCTGTCCCACAAAATTTCAAGGGTGTATATTCCTTTTGATAAATTTTGAGCTATCAATCCAGTATTCCCATTAGACCAGTTGACTTGCATTTGGGGTAAAGACATTCCTCCCAATAAAGGATTGATGGTAATTTGACCATCGCTATTTTGGCAACTAGCATCCAAAATGACCTCATTCAGTTCCATTTCGTCCAGCTCAACGGTAATGGAAATAGAATCTGCACAAGCTTGGTTGGAGATAACTTTGGCCTGGACGTCATAAGTTCCTCCTTGGTCAAAGTGGAAACTTGGGACCGTCTGGTTGGAAAAAGCCACTGTACCATTGGGAGAGGTCGCCTTCCATTCATAGGTGAGGTTGGCCTGAGGGGCTACATCTACTGAAAAATCATAAAAACCAGGGCCACAGATTTTTTGGTTTGAGCTAATAGAATTGATGATGGGTTGCTCCCCAACTCTTAAGGGCCTTCCCTGGAAGTAATAATTGAGCCAGACAAAGTTGGTTCCATCATAGAATTTTAAAAGGGCAGAAGTATTGTATGTTCCAGGAGAGCTGTAGGTGTGGGTTACAGTTAATGGGCCTTGAACTCGTGGCGAGCCATCATCAAAGTCCCATGTAATGTCGAGGAAGTTTCCTACAATTTGTGAAATGGTGAAGGTCGCACTAAGGCTATCACAGCCAACTGAGTCAGTACGGGTCAGCACAGCTGATTGCTGGGCATAGGAAATAGAAAAGGCTCCCAATAGGAGACCTATGAGAATGATTTGTGTTCTCATGATTAATGGTTGTTTTTTATGTGAAAAAAGCTTGGTGTGCTATTAGAGATGAAAAGCTGTTAAAAAGCTTTGTTTAATCTCTAAATCAAAGGTAGGAAAAATGCACCAGATTTTAGATCAGCATTAGGTAATATTTTAGTCTTTGGTTCAGCAGGCCATCAAAAACTTAGGCGTATGATTCACATCATACGCCCGGGATTGTAAGTAGGATAATTACCTCGCCTAATAATTCGGTACTTATTTGTTGAGGCTAACTCGCTTGACGAATTGCCCTTTATTTGTTTTCACACGTACCAGGTAAACGCCTTGTTCCTTGCCTGAGAGATCAATGATTTGCTTATCAGTCTGAAGGATTTGCCTTCCAGTTAGGTCATAAACAGAGATTGCCTCAATATTGGAATCTATGCTACTGATATTGAATATTCCCTTGCTTGGATTGGGGTATATTAAAATTCCATCAGGGGCAGGATCTGCTATAGAGGTAGGATCTGCTATGGTATTTACAACAGTATTGGTAATGATAGGAGCATTGAAATCAAAGAAAATGGCAGCGGTATTTTTGATTTCAGTCTCAGGTGTCAATACCCCTTCATGCCTCACTGCAAAGATGAAATGCCCCTGGCTACCTTCAGGATCTGAGGTAGAGTCGGGCAGGTTGATATTGTCAAACCTGACTTCCATGATGTTGTCTTTCATGTTCAATTTGTAGGGATGACTTGCAGCCACCGGCTTGACGGTTTGGTAACGAAGGTTTGCATCCAGGGTGTCGCGAAGTACAACAAATTCTGCCGGGAAGTTTCCTGTGTTTTGGAATCGGATGGTATATTCCATGATGTTTTCTTCAGGCTTGATATAGCCCTCAGATCCTTCTCCTATGGGATCTACCTGCTTGTCATTAGGGTCATAAGAACCACGGACGAATCTTGTTCTAGCCTTAATGTTATTTGCAGGGTTAACATCATTTGTTATTGGGCCTATCTCTGCAGAGTAATTGATCAGGGTATTCAGTGGGACGGTGCTGTCTATTTCTCCAAAGACCTGAAAGTATGCTATTTGGCCTGGAAGCAGGTTGCTGACATTCCAAATTGCCGTGCGGGTATTTGGGTCATAGTTTACCGCAGTAGGATTTGAGCTTAGGTAGGTTACCAAGGGATCATGGGTAAACTCTACAATTCCATTCATAGGAACGGTTCCTAAATTACTAGCATGAATGGTATATCTGTGGGAGAAGCCGGGACGGATAATGGTGTTGTTAACCGTAACAGCAAGGTCAATGATCATGCTATCTGGTTGCAGGGCAAAGTCCAGTCCCGATACATCGGAAAGGTTGATGGTTTGGGTGTAAGATCCCGAAGAAGGACATGCCGATGAAAAACTGGGGAAAGATGCAGCAGAAATGGTGATGTCATAAGTTCCTGATGGTACCGAGAAGCCATAATTTCCATTGTTGTCCAGTGAGGTCGTTTGACTCCCTCCGTCTAACAAAACTGTTCCTCCGCTTAGGTAGAAATCATTGCCATCAAGGATACAGTTTCCATTTTCATCATAGAATACCCTTCCTGAAAGCATGTAGGTACAGCTATCTTCTACCTCTACAAAGGCAACTTCGCGGTCTGCGCATCCAGTGGCGTCTGTAACCACTACCGAATAACCTCCCTGAGGAATGTTTGAGTTCAAACTGGTGGTAACCCCATTTGACCAAGAGTATGCAAAGGGAGGATTAGATCCTGTGGCAAATACTTCCAGGCTTCCTCCATTTCCAGAACAGTCTGCATCGGTAGAAGCGAAATTGACATTCAGGACATCAGAATCAATTTCGATTGTTTCAGTGAATGAACAACTGTTGTCAGAGATGGTAACAGTGTAAATTCCCCTAGGCAAACCAGTTCTGTCTTCGGTAGTTGCGCCATCGTTCCAAAGGAAGTTCACTGGACCATTGCTGGCATTAATAGTAATGTCAACTTCTCCTGTTGAGTCCTGGTCGCACACGATATTGGTGGTGGAGATTCTGTAGTCGATTGAACTGTCTAGTTCGACAGTAAGGGTATCGTAAAACGAGCATCCAAAAAGATAACCATAAGAAACCTCGGCCAAGTAGTCTCCTGCTGGCAGGTTATTGACTACCTTACCTGAGTCTCCGGTAGACCAGACAATTGGTCCCTGAAGGGCAGTTCCATTAGATAGGGTAGGGTTAAGGGTAATTGAGCCATCACTTCCACCACAACTGGCATCCATAATCACTGGGTTCAGGTTTAAGGTATTCAGTAAAGTGAATGAAAAAGTTTCTATATATGGGCATGCTGGATCAAAATACGTTCGGTATTCCATGGTATAGGTTCCTTCCTGACTCAGGTTAAAGTTTGATTGCTGGGTATTAGAGGTGGAAGAAGTCCCATCAGGAAATGTCAGGTTCCACTCATGGAGTGCCGCCGAGGTATCTACCAAAGATTCGAAGGTATAGATACCGGGGCTACAGGCTCGGTTGCCAGCAATTCCTACACGAAAGACACGGGGAGGGCCTATCCTTACTTCTCCTGGATAAATCCATCGATTCTGTGGTGTTCCTCCTGCAAAACTGACTTGTACGAAGGGGAAATATTGTCCATTTGTGGCATAAGTATGCGTTGGGTTTTGCAGAGTGCTGGTATTCCCATCTCCAAAATTCCAGAGATAGGACGTAGGAGTTCCCGAGGTCGCAGTTACACCAAAGTTGATGGTAAGTGGGCTACAGCCGATGGAGTCGCTCCATGTGACGACTGCATTGTTTTGGGCAGATATGAAGGATATGGCACCGACAATCCAGCCCATGAAAAGGAATAGTTTTTTCATGAGAATGTTAAATATGGTTGAGTAAAGTTTTCTAGTTCAAGGCCTTGTAACTACCTACACGTTTCCTTTTTTAGAATGGTTGGGTTGATTAAAAATTATTTAATGAGAAAATTCCAAAAATAAAGGCGTGCAATTCACATCGCACGCCAAAGGATATACCACTCCTTAAAACTAGTTCTTAAAATGCTTATTTATTTAAGCTGATTCTTTTCACAACGATTCCTCTATTAGTCTGAATCTGGACCAGATAGATTCCTTCTTTTTCCTGGCTTAGGTCTATCGACTGTTCATTAGTATGGAGAACTTCTCGCCCTGTGATATCAAAGACACGAATTAGCTGAATGTTGGCATCAAGTCCATTGACCTGGAATAGTCCATGAGTTGGGTTGGGATAAATAAGGATGCCGTCTTTAGCAGGTTCTAGGATAGAAGAAGGTTCTGCAATGGTGCTCAATACGGTATTGGTGAATATGGGCTTGTTGAAGTCAAAGTAAATGGCCGCCTGATTGCTAATCTCCGTCAAGGGAGCCAATACCCCATCATGCCTGATGACAAAGGTGAAGAAGCCTTGGCTTCCTTCTGGGTCTGAGATGGAATCAGGAAGATTGATGTTATCAAAACGAACTTCAAGTTCATCACCTTTTAATCTCATTTTGTAGGGGTGGCTTGCAGCCACGGGCTTGATGGATTCTAAATCCAAATCTGAATCAAGGGTATCTCGAAGCACAACAAACTCCGCTGGGAATGTACCGGTATTCTGGAATCGAATGGTATATTCCATGATGTTTTCTGTAGGTTCAATGAAGCCTTCAGGCCCTTCACCTGCCGGAAATACCTGCTTGTCATTAGGGTCAAATGATCCTACAACGGTACTTGGGTGATTATAGAAATTGTTGGATTGGTCATTGTCATTGGTAACTGGACCTACATCCGCAATAATGTTAATCGAAGTTCCCAGAGGAGTGGTGGCAGACACTTGACCTACTACGGTAAACTTGATCATTCTGGAGGGCAGAAGGTTGCTAAAGTCAAAAATGGCGGTTCGGGTCTGGGGATCATAATTTACTGGGGCAGGTGTGGCATTTTGGTATGATACCTGACTATCATGAGTAAATGTCAGCAGTCCACTCATGGGAACAGTGCCTAAATTTTGAACAAAAATCTGATAGCTATGGTTGAATCCGGGTCTAATAGCATTTGTATAAATAGAGGTAGCCAGGTCAATGATGTTGGTATCCGGTGTAAGGGCAAAATCAAGGTTTCCGATGTCTGATAAAGTAACTGTGGGATTAAATGAACCATTGGCAGGACAGGAAATACTGAATGCTGGGAAAGAACGGCCTATGGAAGGTGCCACGGTATGGCTTCCTGGAGGTACAGAAAAGCTGTAAGAACCTGTAGGGTCCAGTTGGACATACTCGGCTCCATTATTCAACTTTATCCAACCTTCCGTGATATAAAAGTCATTGCCATCCAGGATACAGTTGCCATTTTCATCATAAAATACCTTACCTGAAATCGTATATGCGCAGGTATCTGCCGGTTCCACAAAGGCTACTTCTCGGTCGGCACATCCTGTGGCATCAGTTACAACTACTGAGTAACCTCCCGCTGTAATATTCGGATTGATAGCTGTTGTAACCCCATTTGACCATGAAAAGGAATATGGGCTTTGACCGCCGCTGACAAAAGCTTCTAGGGAACCACCATTACCTGAACAGTCAGAATCCAGGGCTGTGAAGGTGACCGAAAGGCTATCAGCTTCAATTTCAATATCTTCAGTCCTCGTACAACTGTTATCAGTCATGGTAACTGTGTAGGTGCCAGCTGGGATATTGCTTAGGTCTTCACTAACATCACCTGTGTTCCAAAGGAAGCTGACAGGGCCATTGCTGGCATTGATGGTGATATCAATTGCGCCTACCGAATCTAGTTCACAGGGTACATTCGTAGTAGAGATGCTATAATCGAGGGTTCCTATTTCGTCTACATAGAAGGTATCAATGGCAGTACATCCACCTTGAAATCCCCATATCACCTCAGCTGAATATGCTCCCATGGCAAGGTTGCTGATGCTTGTTCCAGTCATTCCATTTGACCAATTGACATTTACCGAGGGATTGGTTCCGTTGATGCTGGGCATTAGCGAAATGGCCCCGTCGCTGCTCCCACAATTTGCATCGGTAATCATAGGGTTGAATGCCAAGGTATCCACCGTAATTATTCGGCTGTAGGATCCCGCGCAATTTGGATCAAAAAATGCCCTTGCTTCAATGGTGTAGGTTCCAACTTGGTCTAAGTCAAAACTTGACATAAACTGGGTGGAACTGGTCGTAGATCCATTTGGGAAAGTAACAATCCATTCATAATCAAGGTAAGGGATCAATAAGGAATCTACATCCATGATGAAATCATAATCACCAGTACCACATATGGTGTTAAAAGTATTGCCAAATGTGAAGTTAAAGTCCCTAACCCGTGGTGTCCCAACAAACATGGGTTGGGAGTTATTGAATGTAAAGATCTGGGAGGTGCCAGTAGCAAAACTTACCGTTACCCATGGGAAATAAATTCCTGTACTACTGTAGGTATGGGTAGGGTTTTGAAGCGTACTTGTATTCCCATCTCCAAAATTCCAATCAAAAGATGTAGCTGTTCCTGATGTAACGACGACATCGAAATCAACAGTTAAGGAGGTACAGTCTGAAGAGTCAGATCTGGTAATAGCCGCTGTGTTTTGGGAAAGTCCCCATCCTATCAGGCAAAAGAATAGGCAGAAAAGTAGAATTTGTGTTTTCATTAAATTCAAATTAATAGGTGTTGGTAAAAGAAATTGTTGGTTGTGCCATATGTACCAACATACACGTCTTGTTTTTTTGAAAGGTTGGGGAGGTAGGGAAGTTATTTCAAAAAAATAGGCGTGCGATTCGCATCGCACGCCAAAGGATATACCACTCCTTAAAACTAGTTTTTGTTAATCTTATTTTCTCAGACTGATTCTTTTAACGCTTAGGCCTTTGTTGCTTTGAATTTGAACAAGGTATACGCCTTCTTTCTCTCCGGAAAGGTCAATCAGTTGCTGATCAGTTCTCAAAACTTCTCTACCAGTAATGTCGAATACGCGAACCTGCTCGATATCTACATTCAGGCCATTTACCTGGAATAGACCACGGGTAGGGTTAGGGTAAAGAAGGATTCCGTCTTTGGCAGGATCTACAACAGATGAAGGTTCTGCGATGGTATTGACAACTGTATTTGTGTAAATCGGCTTGTTGAAGTCGAAGTAGATGGCCGCCTGATTGGATATCTCCGTAAGTGGAGCAAGTACTCCGTCGTGGCGGATCACAAACTTGAAGTATCCCTGGCTTCCAGCTGGATCTGAAGCTGAGTCAGGCAGGTTGATGTTGTCAAAACGAACCTCCATGGCATTTCCTTTCATGGTCAGTTTGTATGGGTGGCTGGCAGCTACAGGCTTTAGAGAGGCAAGTGCCAGGTTGGCATCAAGCGTATCTCGTAGCACTACGAATTCAGCTGGGAAGTTACCCGTATTCTGGAACCTGATGGTGTACTCCATGATGTCATCAGTAGGCTCAATAAATCCTTCTGGGCCTTCACCTTCTGGAATTACCTGCTTATCATTCGGGTCGAATGAACCTACTACCAGGCGAACCTGCTGAGTAGAGTTGTTCACTGGGTCTACATCATTGGTGATGGGGCCTACTTCTGCAAGGCTGGTAATGGCCGTGCCCAACTGAGTGCTTGGAGGAACATATCCTGTGATTTCGTATCTCTCCCATCTGCCAGGTAGCAGGTTGTTGAAGCTCCAGATTGCAGTTCTGGTGGCAGGGTCGTAGTTGACTGCCGAAGGGGAAGAACTTTGGTAGGTAACTGCCTGGTCATGGGTAAAGCTAACCAGACCACTCATTGGTGTTGCACCGAAGTTGTAGGCAACCACATAGTATCTGTGGTTGAATCCAGGTCTTATTGGCCCAATGGTCATATACACAGCCAGGTCGATCAGATTGGTATCTGGCGTCATAGCGAAGTCAAGGCCATTAACATCAGAGAAAGTAACGGTTGTATTGTGAGAACCTCCTGCTGGACAAGCGGGTGAGAAGTATGGGAATGAAAAGCTGGAAGGCTCAATGTCGTAGGTACCAGAAGGAACTGTGAAAGTATACGTACCGGATGAGTCTAGGCTGGTGTACTGGGCACCGTTGTCAAGGATCATTAGGCCACTGGTGATATAGAAATCATTTCCATCCATGATGCAGTTGCCATTTTCATCATAAAATACCTTACCTGAAACTGTATAGAAACAAGAGTCAGCAGGCTCTACAAAAGCAACTTCTCTGTCCGCACAACCTGTTGCATCCGTAACGACTACAGAGTATCCTCCTGCTGCGATATTGGGGTTGATGCTGGTAGTTACGCCATTAGACCAAGAGTATGTATAAGGAGATTGACCTCCTGTAACGAATACTTCAAGGGAACCTCCATTACCTGCACAGTCAGAGTCGGTAGAAGTGAAAGTAACATCAAGGCTATCTCCGTCAATTACGATGGTTTCGGAGAAGCTACAGCTGTTGTCAGAGATCGTAACTGTATAAGTTCCTCCAGGGAGGTTTGTCAAGTCTTCGGTAGTTGCTCCATTGCTCCAAAGGAAGTTTACAGGGCCATCACTTGAGTTGATGGTGATGTCAATTTCTCCAGTAGAATCTTGCTCACAAGCTACATTCACTGAACTGATGCTATAATCCAGTGTACCTGAAACTCCAACCGTGAAGCTATCTCTGGCTACACACTGGAAGTTAGGGCCGTATAGAAATTCTCCAACGTAGGTTCCAGGTGCAAGGTTGTTGATGACATTTCCTGAATCACCGGTAGACCAAAAAACAAAACCCTGGAAGACTCCTCCACTAGGACTGACAGAAATTGATCCATTGTTGGCACCACAGCTTGCGTCAGTAATGACAGCGTTAAAGTTTACGGTATCCACAGTGAAAGTCTGATCCATTGAATCAGGACAGGCAGGATCAATCCAGGTTCTATAACGTAGGGTATATGTTCCCGAAAGATTCATGTTGAAATTAGGAAACAGAGCCGTTGAGTTCTGAGAAGTTCCATCGGGATAGAACATGGTCCAGTTATAGGTAGCAACTCCGCGTGAAGCAGAGTCCGTAAAGGCGCGGAACTCGTAGTTGTCAGGTCCACAGATCGTCCCAAATGACTGGATTGACCAGATATCTGGAGGCCCAACAAAAGTTGGTCCACTTCCAAAGAAGAATGATTGAGGCCCTCCTGTGGTGAAGGTTACCACAACATATGGGTAATAAGTTCCATTCGCGGTGTAGGTGTGGGTTGGGTTAGCCATTGTACTGGTATTTCCATCCCCAAAGATCCAGTTGTAGGATACTGGAGTTCCCGACATGGGTACAAATGCAAAGCTCGAAGTCAAGCTGTTACAGCCAACTGAGTCTGTACGGGTTGGGAAGCCATTGTTTTGGGCGAAGCCAATGCTCAGTAACCCAAATAACATGGATATGAGTAGAATTGATTTTTTCATAAAAATCCGGTTGAAGGTTTAGAATGTAATTGTAAAGGATGTAACATCTTCCAACAAGCTACACGTGCAGCTTGTCGGAGTGGTTGGGTAAGAATGAAAAAAAAGTTAAGAAAGTTCTTTTCTGTTTTTGATTCCCAGCAATCGCAGCTTTTCGGCTCGGCTGCTCAGGCTGCCCTGGCCATCTTTTAGCTTGAGCATGGCATCGTGATAACTTCGCTGGGCTTTTTCCAGGCTGGCACCAATCTTTTCCATTTCATTGACGTATCCCACAAACTTATCATAAAGGGCACCTCCTTGTCTGGCGATTTCCTGGGCATACTCGTTTTGTTGCTCTAGTTTCCAAAGGGAAGCTACGGTACGCAGGGTAGCTGAGAGGGTAGTAGGACCAACAAGGATGATCTTTTTGTCCCATGCATAGGAAAAGAGGTCTGTTTTATGCTGTAAGGCGAGGTTAAAAGCTGGCTCAATGGGCATAAAAAGCAGGGTAAACTCCGGGCTGTTGACCCCTTCCAGGTCATCATACCGCTTTTCACTCAGCTGGTTGATATGAATCTGAACCGCGTCCAGGTGCTGCTTTAGTAAGGCTTCTCTTCTTGCTTCGGATTCTGCGTGAATGAGTTTTTCGTAGGCAACCAGAGAAACCTTTGAATCAACAATCAGGTGCTTGTTTTCGGGTAGGCAAATGACCACATCTGGCTGAAGTCTACGACCATCATGGGATTTTAAATCCATATTTTTGCCTTGGACGACGAATTCATGTCCTTCTCGCAGGCCACTGCTTTCCAGTATTTTGGAAAGGATCATTTCCCCCCAGTTTCCTTGTAACTTTTTGTCTCCCTTAAGTGCGCGGGTAAGGTTCCTGGCTTCTTCACTCATTTGGAGGTTTAAGCCTACCAGTTTTTCAATTTCTCTTTGAAGGGAAAACCTTTCCCTGGCTTCTTTTTGATAGGTGTTTTCTACCCTTTTCTCAAAATCTTCTATTCGATCCTTTAGGGGTTGAAGCAAATGGTGCAGTTGGAATTGATTGTCTGAGGCGAGCTTTTTGCTATTACGCTCGAGGATATTTCTGGCAAGGCTTTCAAATTCCAGACGGAAACTTTGTTGGAGCTGGCCAAGGTCTTTTTGTCGGTTGTCCATCTGGTGGGAAAGTTGGCTGTAGGATTCCTTCATTCGGCTGAGTTCACTGGTCAGGTCCAGTATCTGGGATTGATAATCTATCTGGTCAGCCTTGCTTTGACCATATTGGGATTCCAGCTTATGGTACTGATCCGTGAGGAGGCGTTTTTCAGATTCCAACTGAACCTGAAGTCTTTTTTCTTTTCCTACTCTCTCTTGAAAATATAAATACACAATTAGGCTGGCGATCACTACTCCACCCAAAAATCCCATTATTCCTATCAACCAAACTTCCATATGCTCAACTATTGATATCCAAATTAGTATTTTGTGGGGAAAAATCTAGTTTTTTTGGAATGAGATGTTGTGTGGAGGGAAGGCTTCGACGACTTGGACTTTCTGACAGGTATTAAAATTGGAAAAGAGCTTTATTTTCGAAATATTCAATTATATAGGCATTTACATAATATTCAAGCGTAATCCATTCAAATAAATGACTGAAGACATCAATAAAATCAGGAAGTTATTTATTCAGCAAGATCATGAAGAAGCATTTAAACAAATAAATTTCATCCTGGAATCAGGAAGGGGAGCTGAATTGAGGAACCAATTTTTACAAACTCAAATTCGCTATGAACGAATTAAAAAAGCCCGCATTGAAAATCAATTGAGCTTTGATGAAGCAAGCAGGGAGTCAAGTAAATTGGACATGGCTATTCTGGCCTTGCTGGATAAGTTGGAAAAAGGAAGTGAGGGGCAAGAATCCAGGGACTTTAGCCATATGGAGCGGGTTTCCTTTGGTGAGCTAAAGGGATTAAGTCGAGAGAAATTATTGACTTACATCCAGCATTTCAAGAATGACATTACCAATGGAAATACGAGCAGTGAGACCTACTATTGCATCGGGCTAGTGAATCTTCACCTGGGGCTTTATGACCTGGCGCAAAACAATCTTTCCAAGGCCATTGAAATCGACCCAGATGAAGGACGAAGTTATTACTTTCTTGCCTTGGCGAAGTTGCAGCGAAGAAGGCCTTCCAACCTGATCATGCCAGAACTAAAAGAAATAGAACAGCTTGTTTTGGCTGGCATAAGTTTAAGCCCATCAAAGGCGGTATTTTATTGCTTCCTTGCCTACCTCAAATATGAGTATTACCTAATGAACGGAATGTCTGATGGGAAGCCTGGGGTAAATGAATTGGTCAACTCAGGAAAATCAAAAAGCATAGACAGTACTGAAATTGAGCGCCTGGAGGAAATTCAGGGAATCCATAATCATATCATAGTTAATTATTTTAAAGGATAAAAAATGTCAACAGCAGTAACCAAAAACGGAAAAATCATTAAAAATTACTTTTCTGACTCCATTTTTACTTCTGGCCCCAAGGATAAAGAGGTCGACAAACTGATCGAGAAGAGCTATGAAGGACTATATGACAAGGCCTTAGCCAAGGCCAGCATCAATGCTTCGGATTGCATCAGGCCTTCGGTGATCATTACAGGTCCTAAGTTGAATAATCTTGGAGGAGCTGAGTTTTCTATAAAAAAGGGGAAGGACAATTACATCCGTTACATTCCATTGGGCATTACGATCATAAACTTCCTCCCTCACCAGTTGGTGGCATATCAATGTGTATTTGACCCAACCACTGAAAATGCATTGAATGAAAGTACCCTGGAATATTTTTATAAGGATGTTGTAGCTTTGGAGACCAAGACGATTTCCAGGACGGAGAAGACTTATACCTTCAGTGAAAAGGTGATCAACAAAATTCCGGTCATCAAGAAGTTGTTTGACACGGGAAAGGTTGAGCAATACAATGACGCAGAAATTTTTGTACTGACTACGAGTGGAGGTACCAAGTTGGAAGTTGTTTTGACGGAGCGGGTATTGATTGAGGCTGTTGGAGGTGGAGAATTACCAAAGACCTTGTCAGAAAATTCGGTGAAGGTGGTTCGGAAAATGCTTCGCGAAAAAAAGATGAGTTATTGAGGGGGCTGCTGATTTTGAGGGCAGCTATTCTTGTTTTCTTTCGGTTAAATTAAATTCATGAATATAGTAGTTGCTTCTCAGAATCCCGTAAAATTAGATGCTGTCCAAGAGGGAGTTGAAGAACTGTGGCCTAACATTGACCCGGATATCATAGGGCTAAGTGTTCCTTCAGGCGTGGGTGCCCAGCCTATGACCGAGATGGAGACCCTTGAGGGGGCCAGAAATCGTGTCCGTAGGGCGATAGAGCATTCCCCTAGTGCCAATTATTGGGCTGGGATAGAAGGTGGGGTTCAGGATATTGGGAAAAAAATGGCTGCTTTTGCCTGGGTGGTGGTCTCTGATGGTGAGAAATGGGGAGAAGCCCGTTCGGCGACTTTCTTTTTGCCTGATGAGGTGGCTAAACTGGTACGCAGTGGAATAGAATTGGGAGAAGCTGACGACAAGGTGTTTGGTGCCACAAATTCAAAACAAAAAAATGGTGCCATAGGCCTATTGACCCATAACACCATTACCCGTACCAGCCTTTATGTGCCGGCTGTTATCATGGCTTTCATACCATTTATCCGACCTGAATTTTATTGAATTCGTGCTGGAAATATGCTGAGTAGCATTAACCCTGTCAGGCTTATAACCCTGACAGGGTTGTACAAAAATTATTTGCCTTCTACAATCTCTTTCAGAAGATTTTGTGAATCTGCATACTTGTCTACCAAAAACAGGATGAACCTCACATCAGCAACAATCGTTCTGTTTACTTCTTGGAGTACCTCTACGTCCCCACACATGGACTCCCAGTTGCCATCAAAGGCCACACCGATCAGCTCACCTTTTCCATTTAATACCGGAGATCCAGAGTTGCCGCCAGTGATGTCATTGGTGGTAAGGAAGCATACATTCAATTTGCCATCCTTGTCAGCATAAGAACCATAATCCCCCGCATTGATCAGGTTTCTAAGTTTCTCAGGAACATCAAAATCCGGGTTCTCAGGATCATATTTTTCCATGAGCCCCTTGGCAGTTGTGAAGTATTTGTAAGTGATGGAATCCCCCGCACTGTAAGCCTGAACCTTACCGTATGAAAATCTGGTGGTAGAGTTGGCATCGGGGTAGAAACTGCGTTCAGGATACATTTCCATCATGCCCTTGATGTAGGTTTTTCTCAGATCACCGATTTGCGAATTGAAGGCCTGCATCACGAGGGCTGCCTTTGAAGAATACAACTCAAGCATGTCGTTGAGCATCATGAAAAGTGGGTCATTCTTCAATTTATCTTTATCAGGATTATCCAGAAAAGCTTTTACTACTTCAGGGTTTCCAGCCAAAGACCTATCATAAGCCGTATCTGCCCAAGCGAGGAACTTCTCCAGGTCAGACATGGCAGCCCACTTGGCTTTGTTTTTCTTCTGCTGCTTTTTGAGCTTCTTCTTCTCCTTTTTGGTTAAATCAGTTTTTTCACTCAATGGGAAAGGCTTAGTACCTGCAACCACTGACTTGAAAAGTTCAGGCTTGATTTCATCCCTCAGCCCAGTAAATACAGTTTCCAGGTGGCCCATGTAGATTTCTTTATCCATGGTCCTCAGGAAATCATCATAATACTCACCTAATCCTTCCTTGATGCGTCCAATTTCAGCTTCCTGCATTTCTTTGGTACCACGACTCATGAATGCATCCAATCTGCGAAGGTTAGTGTAGGTAAATCTAAGTGCATCTGAGGCCGCGTCAGGATAGATGAAGGTATAAATCAACAATTGATTGATGTGGTCTGCATCTTCTCTTACTTCGTAAAGCTCCTTGATGTCCTCGAGGATGTTTCCGTATTCTTTTTTACGCTCAGGGTCCGCTTCAGCCCAGGCCTGGAAAGCCTTTTCCATTCCTTGGCGCTTGCCTACAATGTCATTGCGCTTAAGCATGGTGGAAGCACCTTTGAAATACTTGTAGTAATTCATCAGGCTGGCGTAAGCACCTGTCAGGCGTAGCCTGTTCTCCTCGCTCTCGTCCATGGCTTTTTTGATCGCAGTCGTAGAAACCTTCCTCATTGCAATGTGGTCAGGATAGTTCTGATCAATCAAGTTAGAGACTGCATAAGAAGTAAGGTATCTTGTGGTAGATCCTGGGTAGCCCATGATCATGCTGAAGTCTCCTTCTTTCACTCCATCTGTGCTTACAGGGAAGAAATGCTTGGGCTGGTAAGGGACATTGTCTTCAGCATACTCAGCCGGCTGGTTGTCTTTACCTGCATAAACCCTGATCAGGGTAAAATCTGAAGTATGGCGTGGCCACATCCAGTTGTCGGTATCATACCCATATTTCCCTACATCCTGTGGTGGTACACCTGCCAGCCTTACATCTGGATATACCTGGTATACATAAAGGTAGTATTCTAGGCCGTGGTAAGCTTCAGCAATGTCAACAACATATTTTCCGTCTTGCTCAGCCTCAGCAGCAATGATCTGCATATTGGTTTCCATCTTCTCTTTGCCACCGGCCATAACTCGGTCGGTTACATTTTCGATTTTGATCAGGAAACCTGCCGTCATTCCTTCCAAGGGGATTTCTTCCTCATAACTACCTGCCCAAAAACCGTTTTCCAGGTGATCAGTTTCAGGAGTAGAAATAGCCGCTACCTCATCATAGGTACAGTGGTGGTTGGTAAGAAGAAGCCCCTGAGAGGTGATGGCACCTGCGGTACAAGAACCGCCATTCAATACCACGATAGCATCTTTTAGTGATCTGGCTGTATCGTTGTAAATGGTAGCTGGGTCAATTTCCAGGCCTACTTTCTTCATTTCTTCTCCTTTGAGAGAAGCTACTGTGTTAGGAATCCACATCCCTTCTACATAACCTGGATTAGGACTGTATTGGGCGAATGTGTTAAGGGCGATTAAGCTAAGAAGGCCTAATAGTACCCCGCGAAGGCTTTTGTTCATTTTTGTTGATTTGATTTATTCTGGATATACAAAATTGGCTTTATTAATCTTAAACTATTGTTCTCTGTGAACATGATGGGATGATGCCTGAGCTGTAGGCATAACCACGATATCGTTAATGGTTACATGGGGAGGTGTACTGGCCACATAGGCAATCACTTCTGCCACATCTTTACCTCTAAGGGGTTCCATACCATTATAGACGTTGTCTGCGCGGTCCTTGTCACCCTTGAAGCGAACCATAGAAAACTCTGTTTCCACCAGTCCAGGAGCTACATTCGTAACCTTGATCCCATGCTGAAGCATATCTATACGCATGGCCTTAGACAAGGCATCGACTGCATGTTTTGAAGCACAATATACATTGCCCCCTGGATAAACCTCCTTACCTGCGATTGACCCTACGTTAATGATGTGTCCTTTTTTTCTGGCAATCATTCCAGGAGCAATGCTCCTACTGACATAAAGAAGGCCTTTTACATTGGTATCCAACATCCTTTCCCAATCATCGATCAGTCCCTCCTGCAATGGCCCTTTACCTACGGCCAGGCCAGCATTGTTGACCAGGATGTCAATGTCTTGCCACGCTTCTGGTAGGTTTTCCAGTTTGTTTCCTACTTCGTCTTGATTTCTTACATCGAATGCCAGACAAAGAACCTCTGTCTGTAGGCGGTTTTTCAAGGCCTCAAGGCGTTCTTCCCTTCGTCCAGTAAGGATAAGCCTATGGCCCTGGTGAGAAAACAGTTCGGCAGTAGCTTCTCCGATTCCTGCTGTCGCTCCGGTAATCAGTATCGTTTTTTTCATAAGTTTTGCTAAAGGAGGAAAATATCAATCAAATGTCCATTCAGAAAGTTGATCCTTGTAGAGCTTACAGTCAATCCATTCGGAATCAAAAACGGTATTCAGTTTTTTATACATTTCGATTGCTGGCTTATTCCAATCCAAGACCTGCCATTTCATCATCTGGGCATCATTTTCAAGGGCAAAAGACACCAAACTGTCAAATAATTTTTTCCCGATTCCCTGGCGTCGAAATGAACTGCTGACTACAAGGTCATCCAGGTAAAGCATCTTCCCTTTCCATGTTGAGTATGCAAAATAGAAAAGAGCAATGCCTATGATATGTTTATCTTCATTCTCGGCAACAAAACAGTGAAATAAAGGTTTTTCTAACTGAAATCCATCTCGCTTGTAGATTTCCGCAGTAGTTTTGACGGCTTCTGGAGCCTTTTCGTATTCGGCAAGTTCACGAACCAATGCATGGACGGCATCCATGTCCGATTCCATAGCCATTCTGATGTGTATCATAAGTGGATTTTTCTCTTTGGGATAAATAACTGAATTTGCATCTCACAAGTTAGCCTACGCTAACAGAGAAGTTAAAAACGGATAGCATTACTTCTGCAATTTATGGCTCCCAAGCTAAAGTATTTTCCCCAAATAGATGTTCTCAGGGCTTTGGCCATAATCGGAGTGATTCTCAGCCACTGGTTTCATCAGGTAGACTGGATATTTTCTCTGAAGTTGGGAAGGCTTGGGGTTGACCTGTTTTTCGTGATCAGTGGCTTTTTGATTACCAGAATTTTATTCTTTCAAAAAGAAAAAGGCCATGTCAAAGCTGCGTTAAGGACCTTCTATGCAAGGAGGGTTCTCCGAATATTTCCAGTTTATTATCTCGTTGTATTCCTCTCAGCAATATTTCATGATGGTCTTGTCAGGGAGGCATTGCCGTGGAACCTGACCTACACTTCCAACTTTTTTATGCTCAAAATCGAAGCATGGGTTGGAGTTATTACACATTTTTGGTCATTATCTGTTGAAGAACAATTTTACCTCCTTTGGCCATTTCTGATTTTGCTCTTTAGGCAAAAAAGACTCCCTCAGGTGATCATGGTAGCCATCATGCTAGGAGTCCTGAGCAGGCTTTTTTTCTGGCTAATGGATTGGAATTACCTCTATGTCATGATTTTTCCAAGTTCCTGTCTGGATGTATTGGGAGCAGGAGCCTTGCTGGCATGGCTATACGAAACCCTGCCCTTTGAGAAGTATCAAAAACTCCTGAGCAATCCATGGGCTTTGGTTGGAGGCATATTGCTTTTGGCCTTGATGTATATTCCTGGCAATTCGTTAGAACCGGTGGGTTTCAGGTTGGCTGAAAGTTTTTTGTTTTTCTTCATCGTTGGTAGGGCTACCTTGGGTGCTCGGGCAAATAAGCCCCTTGTCTTCCTGGGGAAAATCAGCTATTCGACCTACCTCTTCCATAATTTTATTCCGGGCATATTGCTAGGAATGACGTGGCCTGAAAATATTTTCCTCAAGGGCCTGATAGAATTCCTGCTTCTCATTCTGATATCGTGGGTTTCCTATCGCTGGGTAGAAAAACCCATTAATTCATTGAAAAAGCACTTTCCTTACTGATTAGTTGCTTCCTCAGCAATCCATTTCAAATAAGGTTCATGGCCATTTTGAATGGGAAGGCTTATCACACAGGGAACATCATAGCTATGGAGGGCAGTTACTTCATGGCTGATTTTGTCTACAAGTTGGGCCTGAGACTTGGCTATGAGGATACATTCATGATCCTCCACGATTTTTCCCTCCCACCAGTATGCTGAGATCATGTTATCTATGACATTGATGCAAGCTACCAGACGTTTTTGGAGGAGTGATTTCCCAATTTCAAGGGCTTGTTGTTTATCCTTACAAGTGATGTAGATGAAGGTGGGGTTCATATGAATTATTGTGGAATCAATGATAATATATCATTCAAAATTGTGTTTTTGAGTACTTCAGCATTTTCAAAGGAAAGAATTCCCTTGGATAAATCTTCTTCGAATCTGGTAAACCTGTTTTGAAGTATGGCCAAGCTATTTTTATCTACAAAGCCTTCTTTGCTCAGAGCATGGAGTTCCTTTACGGCTTCTTGAAGCTTATTTTTGCTTATCGCTTCTCTTATTTTTTGGGTTGAATCATTGATGAGTTCTTGGGGGATTTCCTTTAGGGTATTGTTTAATGGGATTATTCCTAAGTTCTCCAAACTATAATTGACTAAGGTATCCAACTCTGGAATTCTTTCTCTCCTTTCTACAGCCAGAATTAACTCCCTTGCAAAAGCAGATTTCGTTTTTCCATCAATTTCCTCATGATCTATCCCCATTTTTACACTCATTTCCCTTAACTCCTCAAGATTAAAGAATTTTTTCAGAGTAGCGAGTCTTTCTACGAATGAGTTCATAATACTTAAATCCTAATGCCTCTATAATCAAGTTTGCCACACCTTCGGCAAAACCTTTCCTCTCTATCATTTACACCTAACTCCATCCTCCATGGACTCCATTGATGTCGTTCAATATTATCTCTTTCTCTTGTTCCACACCTGTCACACTTTCGGAATGTTGTACATTGATTTGGGTATTCATATTTCCATTCGCCCCAGTTGTGATCAACAAATGTTTCCCTGACTGGATTCTGCACTCCACAACACTTACAGTATCTGACTTTTTCACAGGATTGGCTTGATCTATATTGAGCTACTCCCCATATGTGATGTTCCTTGGATTCTATTTCGCCACACCTTTGACACCTACGATCCTTTTGGCATGTAAGTGACGGATCATATGCCCAATCAAAAGTTCCATTATCAATGTCATGTTTTAGCCCTTGAAGATCTATGTTAATTTCCTCAATTCTACTAATGAGGTGATCAGATAAACCCTCGATAGCATTTAGAAAGGCAATATTCAGGTCTTTTAAGCGCGCATTCCGCGAACAAACGATTATGAGTTCTGTGATTTTTCTTCTTTTTGTATTCCCCTCTAAGTTCTCATATTCAATCCCAATAACAGCACAGATAGTTTTAATCTCATCTTCTCTATACTTTTGAAATATAGAGTTGATTTCTTTGATTCTATTAATGTAAAAAATCCGTGTTTTTCTTTTCTGGGAGGGACCCCAAGTTCCCCAATGGTGCTTTCCAACGCGGTTGTCTTCTTTGCCGCAGCGTTTGCAGCTTCTTTCTTGCAGGCAACTTCCTTCCTTGGTATAAACCCATGGATTCCAATCATGGAGTAAATCACTGGCACACATTAAATCTTTACCAGATTCAAGGGTATCATTGAACCATTTTGAGACGGACTTAAAAAAGTCCTGCATTTCATTTTCCATTACTACTTAGGTTAATCTAATTTTTTGTGATCTATTTAACTACTTGGTATTGTATCTATTCCTAAGATAAAAAAAATGGTTGAACCCAATGGCTCAACCATTTAAAATCAATAACTTATTTCTTAATACCTCACATCATCCATTCTTGAATTTCCAGTGTTAGGTCCATTTTCAAGAGAAAGAACACCTCTTGGACATACCGCGGAACATACCCCACATCCTACACAACTTGCCCTTACAATATTCTGTCCCCTCTGGGCATAAGCCCTTACGTCGATACCCATTTCGCAGTAGGTAGAGCAGTTGCCACAAGAGATACACTGGCCACCATTGGTTGTGATGCGGAATCTCGAGAAGAATCTTTGCTGAAGACCCAAAATCGCTGCCATCGGGCATCCGAAACGGCACCATACACGGCTACCCATAAGCGGATAGAATCCAACCCCTACTACGCCAGAAAAGGCTGCGCCTATGAAGAACCCATACCACTTGCGAAGTGGATAGGTATCCTCCATGAAGAAAATCTTGCCATTGGAGGCAAACAAGGCCTGAATGGTAAGTCCAGTGATCGCCACCATGATGATGGAAGCAATCACTTTGACATTGGGGCTGATGGTACTGAACAGCTTGGGACGAAGCCAAAGCAGGGCGGTAAGGCCCAAAAGTGTTATCGAAACCATGGCCGTGAAGATCTCCTTTGTAATCCAGTATCCTGCATCATCGTGCTGATTGAGGTAACTGAATACAACCGCTACCGTCATGATCACAGCAAAGGCCAGCACGCCATGTATCAACCAACGCTCTATGCGCCATGCCTTCAAGGATTTATCAGATAAGTGTCTGAAAGGATCTCCAGCCGTTTCGGCAAGGCCACCACATCCACACACCCAACTGCAATACCATCTTTTTCCAAAGAAATAAGTTAGAATAGGCGAAATGATGAAGATAGAACTGATGCCCACCACCAGCATGATGAAACCAAGGTTCCCTGTGAGTGAATTCAAACCATCATTTGTCATGGCTTCAATTCGGTATCCGTCAAAGTTGTAGTAATTCAAGGGCCACATGTTTTTCAAATCGTAATAGGGGACCGAAACCCCTGTCGCTTGAATCGCTTCTTGATGGTTTAGCCTTGCCATGAATTCAGGAATGAGGAAAGCAAAGGCAGTCTGGAAAAACATGATGGATAAGGTTCTGATCTTGTGGTAGTTGGAGTGTCTGTATTTCCAAATGAACTTTACCCCTAAAATCAGGATGGAAATGGTGTAAAATGTTCCATATACAAACCATTGAGAAGCAGGATTGCCACTAAGCATTTTACTCAAAGGATCAAAAACTGCAATTAAACCTGTATTTGGACCTTCACTATTTAAACCCAACCATTCTGGAAACCAGTAAAGTGAGATGTAAAAGGCCGTTAGGGCAACGCCAAAAATCCATCCCAAGGCTCCTCTGTTGCTTTCTGAGAAAAACCATACCCCATTATTTTTGATACCTGCTGCCTCATGGCTATAGGTTTCCCAGGTATACCCTACTCCCCCAACTGTCAACAATCCAAGGATTGTCCAAAGAAAGGTAGCCTCTCTTGTTGCTGCCGCTCCAAAGAGAGAGATGAAAATCATCGTGATAGCGACCCCTACAAGTGCCAAAAAGACTTTTTGAGAGGTGCTCATATTTCGTGGATGTGGATTGGCCAGCGAAAGACTGGTATCTACTTGACTCATCGTTTTATGTTGATTTGAGAATGTTAGTGGATTATGATTTTAAGACTGCGAATGCATTCCTTAAACCTTTTTTCCTTTTCAGTTTAAGGTCGGTATTGTTTTGTTCGTTGTAGAGTCGAACCAATTCCCGTTCGTAGGAGCGGAAGAATTCTGGGTCAAAGTTTGCTGCTCCCAGGTTTTGAAGAACTTCTTCGATGCTGGCCTGACTTTCGATCCATTTGATGCATACATCCGAGCGATACCTTATGCCCATGAGGTTGAAGCCTGTGACGATGCCCGTTGCAGCGTTGTAGACAATCCTGACCGATTTATGATCATGGGGATGCTCCCAGTAGAGGTGTCTTTCGCCATCTCTGATCTCACTTGCGACATCTCCATATACCTGATACTCAAGGTTGATAAACTTAGCCGAGTTAAACCATGTCTTTTGGACATATTCTGTATGGCCATTGACGAGTGTTTGAGCCAATACTGGCCCCATGTGCTTGCCCGTATACCATACCGCTTCGATTGGTCTGCGGCCTGAAGCCGGATGGCGAAGCTGGGCACAGTCTCCTACTGCAAAGATGTCTTTGACAGAGGTCTCTAGGTATTTGTCTACCAAAAAACCCCTGTGGGTTTCAATACCAGCTTGTGCAGCCAGGTCAATGTTGGGGTGTACACCCGCTGTCAAACCTACAAACTGGCATGGGATCTCTTCGCCTTCATTGGTGATGATACATCGAACGCGGCCATTTTCATCAGGTAAAATCTCTTTGAGTTCTGTGCCAAGCCTCAGGTCGATGCCATGTGTATTTCTGATCTCACGGTTGATCATGGCTGATTCGTCAGGCGGCATGACCCTGTTCCAGAAACTCTCCTCCCTTACCAGAAAGGTAACTGGGATGTGGCGAGAGTGAAACATTTCCGCCATTTCTATTCCGATCAGTCCTCCTCCCACAACCACGGCATGTTTCAGGTCTCTGGAATACTCTTCCATACTCTGAAGGTCATTGTACGATACCATGCCTTGGACTCCGGCTAGGTCCTGACCCGGCCAACCAAATTTGTTGGGGCTGGAACCTGTTGCAAGTACCAGCTTGTCATAGGGTAGGGCATCTCCATCCGAAAAGGTAAGGGTCCTTTTCTCAGGGTCAACCTGGGTTACATATTTCCTTATGAGCTTGATCCTGTTTTTGGCCCAGAAGAATTTCTCGTAGGGTTGGGTATTCTCAAAGGTCATATGACCCATGTAAATGTACATCAAGGCGGTCCTAGACCAGTGGAAGTCCGTTTCGGCAGAGATCATGGTGATATCACAATCGCTGTCAAGTTTACGAACATGCCTGGCTACAGAGACACCGGCGATGCCATTACCAATAATGACGACATGCATGTTTAGAAAGGTTGGTATTTGGAAAATAATGATATCGAAGAGGAATTTAACATTCCTTCCTTTAATCTACCATTCAAGTTGGCCTATATCATTGGACATTGATGTCACGTGAGTGACAGAAGTTGCAAAGCCGGAAGGATTGTTTGATTGCTTGGCAAAGCAACTATTTCTATGTGACACAATAATATAAATCTGTGATAAAGTTGTGAGAACTTTGTAAGGATTACATCCCCCAATCAGGGGGAATTGCAAAACCCCCAAATGGGCGATTATCACGAATCCTTTGGGGTTTTACCATATACCATCCTGTCTTTTCCTGCGAGGTCCTGGTGGACTTCCACATGAACATATCCCATTTTTTCTAAAAGGTCCTTGCATGCCTCCCCTTGACTGAAGTGGATTTCAAAAAAGATATGTCCAGCCGGGATCAACCATTCTTTTCCCCTTTGGGCAATGATTTCATAAAACCTCAAAAGATCATCATCTGGAACAAAGAGAGCTTGTGGTGGCTCATATTCCCTTACATTGATGTCCATTTCAATTTCCTCACTTTGCGGAACATAGGGAGGATTGGAAACCAGTATGTCCAAAGCGGAGAAGGTTGTAGAATCTGTTTCAAAAATATCCTGCTGGATCCAGTGGAGTAGCAAGGCTTTGTCCTCACTATTTTTTCTGGCGATCTCTATGGCCTGTTCGCTAATGTCCATGCCATAGAATGCAGATGGATTAAGGCCTTCCTTTTGCAGTTCCAATCCCAAGGTAATAGGGATGCAACCACTCCCTGTTCCGATGTCCAGCAGCCTTGGTGCCTTTGATCTGTTTTCCTTTAGCCATTTTTCCTTCATCCAAATCACCAATGCTTCAGTCTCCGGCCTGGGAATAAGGACTCCCTGGCTTACATAGAAATCGTATCCATAAAAGTGAGCGCTTTCTACTACATATTGAACAGGCTCACCTTTTTCCAGTCTTTGGGCGCGCTCCACGGCCATCTCATAGTGCTCCTGACTGAAGTCTGCCTCGTCTTCCCAGGCCATATTCCAGGGCATTTCAAAGCTGTAATCCCAAAAATAACGGACAATGGCACGGGCCTCTTCTTTGGGATAAAGGAGTTGCAGGTGTCTTTCCAACAAAAGGAGAAAGGCTTTTATGTTTCGAGGCCAAATCATGCTGCAAGATAAGTTTTTCTAAAAGCTAAGGTTTTATCAATTGCTCATTAAACTTTCATTCCAGAGAGTTTATTGTAATGCTTGGCCTGTAAATGCTTGTTAGACAATGCCTTTTAGGTAATTAGGCTAGATTTTTTGATAAAATATGAAACTGATCTGTAACCAATGCAAGAAAAGTACTTATGCAAATGAAAATCAGAAACGGCCGATACTGAATAGACATCATAACTAATGAGAAAATGAAAACGAGAATCTTAATTCTAATTGTAGTATGTATGGGCAGTCTTTTGCCCGCTCAGGTATCGGTCAGGAAAGACGACCAATTTTACAAGCGTCTGGTGGTTCAAAGAATGGATTTGGACGAAAAGTTTAACGTCCCTTATAGAGGAGTCAGTCGCCACCCATCAGATCAGGATGGAGGACCCAATGGCATGGTTCAGGCCTTACTCAAAGGATTAAAAGAAGGAAAAATTGTCGCTTATGATCCCGACGACCTGACTAAGGTCATGACCTATGAGGATGTGGTGCAGCGCATGAAGGACTTTGAGCAGGCATTGACTGGAGAGCTGGGTGAAATTGATTCCCTGGACACCGACTGGGTAGATGATGAATGGGATGAAGATTTTCCCGAGGAGGAGGACGAGGATATCCTGGAGGATTTTGATACTGGAACTTCTGAGTTTGACCCCCTCAAAGACTTGAGCAATTATGAGTCTGTCGTACAATGGACGGAGGAATGGATTTTTGACAAAAACAGGAGCAAGATGGTTCAGCAAATCAAGGACATTCAATTGATATGGGCTGATCCGGGAGGGGCAATCATGGAAAAGTACCTGGCAGTTTTCAGGTGGGGGGAAGCCAAAGAAGTATTGGCGGATGCCCGTTGGCACAATAGACACAATGACGCTGCTCACCTGAACCTAAAGCAAGCATTTGACATGAGGATGTTTCACAGCTATGTGATCAATGTTTCAGGAAAAGGAGTCAAAAGTTTGTGGGAAGCAGAAAAGCGCAGGTTGGAATTGGTTGAATATGAACACCACCTCTGGAGTTATTGATAGATGAATTGATGTTGAGTTAAAGGATTTGTAGCCAATTGTTTAGGGTGCTGGGAAACACTAATTTAAGGCTACGGCACAAGCACAAGATTCACATTTCACTACTAGGTTTTTCCACTGTCTGTAGATAAGTTCTGCAGACAGTTTTTTATTTCCAGGCGTTGATATCAAAACAAAATTCTTAATGCCTTATCTCCATGTTGGGGATAAGTAGAATAAACTCCTAGCTCTGAGGATTTTGTTATTAACATTTTCGCAAATATGAAAAAGTACTTCAAGGTTATCCCCAGCTGTTGTGTATAAGTCTTATTGATGAAGAATCACAGTGAGGGTAATTTACATAATACAAAATGACCGCTAGTCCTAGCCCTTGTCCTACTACATATTTAGCGTATTGAACTTTTGAAACACAGGAACTAAAAATGGTAATATCTACTCAAGCCCAAAATCCCCAAAAAGGGCAACGCACCAAGTCTTATACCTACGATGAGGTATTTGCAGCTTCAAAGGAATACTTTGACGGAGATGAGTTATCCGCGAATGTTTGGATCAACAAATACGCCCTGAAAGATTCCTATGGCAACTTATATGACCGCACGCCTGATGACATGCACAAGCGTTTGGCCAAAGAAATCTCAAGAATTGAGAGCAAATACCCCAATGCATATAAAGAAAAACAAATCTACGAGGCGCTAAGCAAATTCAAGCACATCGTTCCACAAGGGGGCCCAATGGCTGGTATTGGCAACCAGTTTCAGGTAGTTTCTCTTTCTAACTGTTTTGTGATAGGCCATGACTCTCGTGCAGACTCATATGGAGGGGTACTTAAGTTGGATGAAGAGCAAGTTCAACTCATGAAAAGACGTGGAGGTGTGGGCCATGACCTCTCATACATCCGTCCGAAAGGAAGTCCTGTCATGAACTCAGCCCTTTCTTCTACTGGTGTAGTTCCATTCATGGAAAGATATTCAAACTCTACCCGCGAAGTTGCTCAGGATGGAAGAAGAGGGGCGTTGATGCTCTCCATTTCTGTAAAGCACCCGGATGCCGAGAACTTCATTGATGCCAAGATGGATGGAACCAAGGTAACCGGTGCCAACGTATCTGTACGAATCTCCGACGACTTCATGGAGGCAGTAAAGGCTGAAAGCCCATACCTTCAAAAATATCCATTGGAATCGGATGATCCTTTATTTACCAAAGAAATAAACGCTAAAAGTCTTTGGGATAAGATCATTCACAATGCATGGTCTTCAGCCGAGCCTGGTATCCTGTTCTGGGATACTGTAAGGAAAGAATCTATCCCTGATTGTTATGACGATCTTGGATTTAAGACTGTTTCTACCAATCCCTGTGGAGAGATTCCGCTTTGTCCTTATGACTCTTGTCGCTTGTTGGCGATCAACCTATATAGCTTCGTAAAGAATCCATTTACCCCTGAAGCCAGTTTTGACTTTGAGAATTTTAAAGCTCACGTCAAAATGGCCCAGCGCATCATGGATGACATCGTAGACCTTGAGCTTGAGAAAATCGAGCTTATCCTGGATAAGATTGACAAAGATCCAGAGCATGAAGAAATCAAGCGCACAGAAAGAATACTTTGGGAGAAAATTCGTGAAAAGTGTATCAAAGGAAGAAGAACGGGTGTAGGAATCACTGGAGAAGGAGACATGCTAGCTGCGCTTGGCAAGAGGTATGGATCTGATGAGGCGACAGAATTTTCTGTGGAGGTACACAAGACCCTGGCCTTGACTGCATATAGAACTTCTGTAGAGATGGCCCAGGATAGAGGAGCCTTCCCTATCTATGATGCCAAAAGAGAAGAAAATAACCCATTTATCCAGCGCATCAAAGCCGAAGACCCACAGCTTTATAAAGATATGGTTAAGCACGGTCGCCGCAACATTGCTATGCTGACCATCGCTCCCACAGGAACTGTATCACTTATGACGCAGACTACCTCAGGAATTGAACCTGTGTTCATGGTCTCATATAAGCGCCGTCGTAAGGTGAACCCCAATGACCAGAATGTGAAGATTGACTTTGTAGATGAGGTAGGCGATTCATGGGAAGAATATCACGTATTCCACCACCACTTCCGCACCTGGCTATCTGTCAATGGATATGACCTGGACCAGGTAGCCAAGATGACTCAGGAAGATCTTAATGAATTGATTAAGCAGTCTCCATACCACCACGCAACCTCTAATGACGTGGATTGGGTTGCAAAGGTAAAAATGCAAGGAGCTGTTCAGAAATGGGTAGACCACTCTATTTCCGTAACGGTAAATGTCCCCAATGATATTTCAGAGGAAATGGTTTCCAAGATTTATCAGACTGGTTGGGAAGTAGGTTGTAAAGGAATTACCATCTATAGGGATGGTTCTCGTTCAGGTGTACTTGTTACCAATGACGATAAAGGTAAGAAGAAGAAAGAAGGAGAGTTTGTTGAGACGCATGCACCAAAACGTCCCGACAAGCTGGAAGCGGAAGTAGTAAGGTTCTCAAATGGCGCCGAGAAATGGGTAGCTGTAGTTGGATTGTTGAATGGTAAGCCATATGAGATCTTTACCGGGCATGCGGAGCACTCCTTCTCTATTCTTTCTTTTGTAGATAAAGGCTGGGTAGTAAAAAATAAAGACGATCAAGGTGAAAGCCGCTACGACTTCCAATACCTGGATAGGGACGGATACAAAATCACCATCGAGGGGCTTTCCCGTACCTTTGACAAAGAATACTGGAATTATGCCAAGCTGATTTCAGGCGTATTGCGCCATGGAATGCCGCTGCAGCATGTAGTTCACCTGGTAAGTAACTTACACCTGGATGCCGCTTCCCTGAACACATGGAAGAATGGTGTAGCCAGAGCCTTGAAAAGATTCATCCCTGATGGTACTGAGCCAGTGGAAACCAGCTGTCCCGAATGTGGTGAAAATGCACTCGTGTATGAAGAAGGCTGTTTGAACTGTAAGGCCTGTGGACACAGCAAATGTGAGTAGGAAACTTCTTTAAAGTGATATGCCATAAAGCCATCCTGATTATTCGGGATGGCTTTTTTCGTGATCGCATGCTCCCTTTAGCATTCTGTTATGTGTTGGGCAAATTTTGAAAATTGGGTAGATGAATTCTGAAACTCGAACCCACACCTTCAGTACTTTCCATGCCTATCCTGCCGTTCAACTTCTGAACTGTTTCTTTCACAATATATAATCCGATCCCGGTTCCACTACTTTTCTTCGACCCCCTGAAAAACATGTCAAACACCTTGTCTTTGCAGTCCTCCCTTATTCCGATCCCATTGTCTTTGATACATAGGCTCGTTTCTTCTGCACTATGATGAATTTCTACCCTGATGTATGGTTCTTCCTTGCTCAGGTCTGCATAGTTGATGGCATTGGAAAGAAGGTTTTTAAGGATAATAGCTATCCGCTTGGCATCAGAGAAAAATGGAGCATTTCCTCGCTCGATGACCCTTATGTCCAGTTTATCAGAATTCGATAGGTATTGAAAATCCCTCAATGTCTCTCTAAGCATACCTGCAAGGTCGATTTCAGAAATTTCAATCTTCAGCTTATCATTTTGAGAGTAATCCTTGATGTCGTCTATAAAGGTTTCCAGCTTTTTGATACTCACCTCCATCAAATTTAAGTACCTAAGGGTATCTGTATCCTCAGTACCCATTCGTGTGATGTCGATCAACCCCAGGACCGATACCAGTGGAGCCCTCAAGTCATGCGAGGTACTCCAAACAAATCGATCCAATTCCTCATTTTTCTTTTTCAGGCTTTCTTGGGCTTCCTTGAGGTGTGTAACATCCCTCACCGCCCCATCAAAGTACAGATTTCCATGTTCATCCTGGAGCTTGGTACTACTCATCAAGCCCCAGAAGGTACTTCCATCCTTCTTCTTGAATTTGACTTCCCTGTTCACAAAGAAATTATTTTCCTGCATGAAATCGACAATCTCTTTTCGTTCGCCGGGCTTGGCGTATAGGCTATCCAGGTTAATTTTTTGGATCTCCTCAAGATTTTTGTAGCCAAATAACTCTATGAAAGACTGGTTGATGTATTCTATGCCAGCTTCCCTGGTAGTCCTGAATATGCCTTCATGGATATTTTTACTGATAGAGAAGAGCAGGTCTTGCTGATGTCTTACTTCATTGGTCTTGGCGACAATTTCAGTGATGTCTCGTCCGAAGAACGAAAATCCTTCTACTCCCCCTTCAGGGTTCTTGATGGGATTAATGGAACATTGAAAGTGTAGGGTACGATCGCCTACATTCATGGCGAAGGTATGTTTACATGGAATGCCCTTCATGGCATTGGAGAAATGTACTTTCCAAAAGTCTACCACCTTGGGAGGGAGGTTTTCAAGGATATTTACTCCTTTATAAAATTCAAATCCCATTCCTTGAGTAGCAAATTCTTTGGCCGCAGTGTTGAATACCAGGATTTCATAGTTTTTGTTAACCGAAAAGATCTGGTCGTGGGTGTTTTCCAGTATACCCTGAAGGTTTTGCTCCTGGACAGAAAATTCATGAGACCTCTCCAACATCAATTTCTCAAGCAGGTTGAAGCGATTTTCCAGATCTAAAACATCCTTCTTTAATTTATATGCCGCTCTAAGTAGCTCTTTGTGTTGATCATTGACCTCTCCAGCCAACTCCTCAACTTGCTCAGGGGCTGCATGGTCGTTAAGTAAGATTTTGAGTAACCTATCATTATCTGTTCTTACCTCTTTTTGTGCTGTAAAAGCGGTATTTTGTAATTGAAGCAACTGCTCATACAGCTCTTCTTTTGTATAATGATCGATTGTTTTAAGTTTTTTTTCAGGCAAGGTGATCGGGTGCTGGGGTTTGGAGGTTCGCTCTAAAGAATTCATTAACAAAAAGTCATGTAATAAAAACTCTACCACAAAAACATGAATCCAGGGCGAAGAGTTCAGTTTCTATAGGTGGAAGTAGTATGTCTGTTGGTTTAAGATAAGAAATATTCGATTTATGAATTTGCTAATGTCAGGTTTCTATTGGAATTGATCAAAAATTGCACTTTGAGAGCTAGAAATTAAACCAATTCCAGAAAGGTTCATGTAGTAGAAATGGATTTTTGACACTTTATTTATTGAGGATTAATTCAAATTGAATGGATGGATGTTGCCCTACCCAGATTGACCTTTTGTAGAACCCATAGCTTCAGTTGATTTTTTTCCATTGAAGAGAAGGGGTAAAAGTTGAAGGTTCAGAATGTAGGCATAAAGCTTTCAGGAGGGTGAGAAGACACTAGCTAACATGAACCTCTTCAAAATCATTGTAGAAAGAAAACAGCATAACAGATAAAAGAGGCTCAGAAACCTTACAGATTGCTTATACGACTTTCAAGATTTGGTAAGTGAGAAATTATGGACTTAATATTGCCATTTTAGGGGGCAAAATTCTGGGATCAAAATTCCTGTAAGTAATCGAATTAAATAGTCTTTGTTCCTCAATATTCCATATTCTTATAAAAGCATATGTCTATTATAGCTAATTAGTCTATATTTGTAGTATTTACTACATATTAATTTCTTATAGGGCTTTGTGGTACCAGACTTATTTTTGTTGGCCTGCCTTGCTTGATAAGAGTTAATAAGATGAGAATCTTTAATTAGGGAAAATATGAAGACAAAAATTCTTCTGGTAGACGACGAAGAGGATATTCTTGATTTGTTGGAATACAACCTCGAAAAAGAAGGCTACGAAACCATTCGAGCAATGAACGGAAATGAGGCCATTGATGTTGCTCAAAAGGAACTTCCCGATTTGATCCTCATGGATGTTATGATGCCAGATCTTGATGGGATTGAGGCTTGTAGAAGGATTCGCAGCATCCAGGGTTTGGAAAAGATATTCATTGTTTTCTTGACAGCACGTTCGGAGGAGTATTCAGAAGTTGCTGGTTTTGATGCAGGAGGTGATGACTATATCTCAAAGCCCATTAAACCAAGAATCCTGATCAGCCGAATCAAAGCCATCCTTAGAAGAGAACTGGATTCCAAAGATCCCAACACACTCTTTGTGGGAGACCTTGAGATCATCAAAGATGAGTACATCGTTCGGAAAGGCGAACGTACCCTTTCCCTTCCAAGGAAGGAGTTTGAGTTGCTATATTTCCTGGCTTCTCATGCAGGAAAGGTTTTTAGTAGAGAAAAACTACTCGAAAATGTCTGGGGTGATGTATATGTAGTTGACCGTACAGTCGATGTCCACGTAAGGAAGCTCAGAGAAAAACTTGGAAATGAATACATTCAGACCATCAAGGGGGTAGGCTACAAGTTCTCCAACAACCTTTGATTGAAATAATTCTGATTGGAAATCAAGGCTGAAACCTAAGCGATTAGGTTTCAGCCTTTTTTCTTTTGAAAATATCTATCACAGACCTGAAGTTTATTTTGAGTTAAAATTGGCTTAGCATATTTGATTCTGGATATGTCGGGATTAAATTGAATTTCTTGTCCGGCATTTATGTAGGTATTATCCAAACACCTCAAACGCAATAAATTTTGATCAACCCCAATGACTTCAGGTCAGGGCAGCGCCCCAAGTTACCTTCATCCATATTGGTAAGTTTATACTTGTCAATGGGTCTTGCCATATTATATGGAGTACTCAAGTCCATCAATTTGCCACTGGATAACGCTACGATATATGAAGGGCTGATATTTTTCTTCCTGAGTTTTACAGCCTTGGTTGTAGTTTTGGAATGGCTTGTATTCAGGAGGCTTAAGAATCTGCATTTATTTAATCAGAGAGAGATTAAAAAATTGAAAGACCTTGAGGCCTTCAGGAGAGAGTTTCTGGGAGAGGTTTCTCACGAGTTGAAAACTCCCATTTTTGCCGTTCAGGGATTCATCCATACCCTGATCGATGGTGCAATGGAGGACAAACGAGTCAGGATGAAGTTCCTCAAGAAAGCCATGAAGAATGCTGATCGCCTCTCCAGCCTTGTTCAAGACCTTTTGATCATTACCCAGGCAGAATCGGGTGAGATGGAAATGAAGATTCGTAAATTTTCAATTTATGAATTGGTTTGTGATGTCCTGGATAGCCTAGAGCATAAATTCACCAAAAAGAAAAGGAATATTTCTTACCAAATTGATACCAAGGGACTGGAGGAGGTACTGGTTCTTGCTGACCGCGAACGTATTCAGCAAGTATTGACCAATCTTATAGATAATGCAATAAAGTATGGGGCGCCTGAAGGTGAAGTAGTCATTGCTTTGAAGGAAGATAATGGAAAATTGTTAACCAGTGTAAAAGATGACGGTCCAGGCATAGAGCAAGAGCATTTGGATAAAATCTTCAGAAGGTTCTACCGGGTAGATAAAAGCCGTTCGAGGGAAAAAGGAGGTACCGGTTTGGGATTAGCGATCTGTAAGCACCTGCTGAAAATGCATGGGGAGCAGATCACGGTTCAAAGTAAAGTAGGAGAGGGAACTACATTTACCTTTAGCCTCAAACTGGCAGCATGAGGAAGTAAATGGTAAAAATGGCAATCTTTCTGTTGGGGTGATTTTTTGAATTATCTAAAAATAATCGCATTATCAGGGCATATATCCTACAAACTCCACAAAACTAGTATTTGTCAAAAAACTTGGGCGTTTTGCATTTTTGAATGTAAGAACAATGCCTGCTGTGCTTTTTTTTTTTGAATTTTTGCCAGAGTCTATTGCTCAATTATGAGGTGAAAAGCCGAAAAAAATAGAGATAAGTATCTGATTTTGAACAATTTGTATGATGGGCTGTCTTTTGGTTTCAAATGACAAATCCACTTTTAATGTTTGTTTTTCCCTTGTAAGCCATGTATTTTTAAATCTGCATGTCCAATTCCCAAAGTCTTTAACATGAAGCAATTTTTTACACGAATACTGGCATTATTATGCCTGATTTGGGGATCGCTGTACGCCCAGAATGCGGGGGTAACAACGATTGTAAACTTTGACCTGACGAATTGTAGTATCTACTCCGGAGGTATTCCTCTGACTGTCAGGTACAGCAACTTCGGTACGACCAATATTACATCAGTTCCGTTAGGCTACCAGGTTTCGGGTGGTACGGCGGTTTCTGAAACCAATGCCGTCGCAATCGCGGGTGGTGCAAATGACACCTATACCTTTACTGCGCTTGTTTCCTTGCCGAACCCAAGCTCAGCTTATACCTTAAAGGTATGGACCGCGGTTCCCGGAGATACAGATGCAACTGATGACACACTTCAGATTAACTTCTTTTCTCCTGCTACCAATGCACTGCCGTTTGTGGAGACATTTGAAAACTTTACCCCACAAACCAACTCCTCCAACCCTGGAATCCTTAACAATGGATGGCGAAGGGTTACAACAGGTATTTTTAACTGGCACGTTGCTAACAACACTACTCCTACTTTCTCCACTGGACCTATTGGTAACCATACACCTCTAGGCTCGATATTCATGTTCTCCGAGTCCTCTTCAGGATCTCTGGGAGATGTTCATAAACTGATTTCTCCTTGTATCGACCTTGGAGGAACCAACGGACCTAGGCTTTCGTTCTGGTACCACATGTTCGGTGCCCAGATGGGAACCATGGAACTTCATATAATTGCAAACAACGATACCTCCCTCGCTTGGCAGATTGTTGGACAGCAACAAACTGCAGGTGCAGATCCATGGATCGAAGCCATTGTAGATTTATCTGCTTATGCCGGACAGGTAGTTGCTCTGGAATACCGGGCGACCCGTGGCAATGGCAACAATGGAGACATGGCTATAGACGATATTTTCCTTTTTGATCCAGCTCCGGTAGATCCCGGTGTTTCTGCTGTGATCACGCCTTCCAGCCCTACCTGTTACGGTCCAAACGAAACGATCACTGTTACCCTGCAAAACCTAGGCTCACAGGCCTTAGACCTGGCTGTAAATCCTGTTACAGTTGGAGCTCAGATTACGGGACCTTTGAATAATACATACTCAACAGTCCTAAATACAGGAACCATTCCTACTTTTGGCTCTATCCAGGTCGACATTACTACCAATGCGGATTTTTCAGCTGTAGGTAACTATACCTTGAAGGCTTATTCTTCTACAGCTGCTGACCCCAACTTCTTTAATGATACCACCACAGTTCCAGTCAGAAATCTTCCTGTAACAGTGGGAGCGAATCGGGAGACATTTGAGACCTTCTCTGTCGGGATTCCTGGTATCCTTGCCAACAACTGGACAAGAACCAATACCAGCAACCTGAAAGGATGGCATGTGGGTTCCGGTGGTACGCCAAGTTTTGGTACAGGTCCTGTCGGTAACAATACAGCCACTGGTACCAGGTACATGCACATTGAAGCAAACAATACAGTCAATGGAGAAGAGTTTGAACTTGCCTCCTCATGTATCGATGTTTCTGGCCTCCTGGCGCCAAAGCTAAGTTTCTACTACCACATGTTTGGTCCTGATATTGGGACTTTGGATGTGTTTATTAGAAATGGTTCTTCAAATGTAAACGTATTTTCTATTTCAGGGCCACAGCAGACAGGCTCAAATACTGTATATGACTCAGCCTTGGTAGACCTGCTTCCCTACAAAAACAGTGTTTTCCAGGTGGTATTCAGGGTTACGACAGTTGGTGGTACTCAGGGAGACATTGCTCTTGATGACATCAACATTTTTGAGCCACCTGCTTTTGACGGGCAGTTGAGCAGAATCCTGTCTCCTGAATCCTCTTGTGGGCTTACTGCTACTGAGCCAGTCATCATAGAGGTCGTAAATGGAGGAACAGATACCCTGACAAGCATTGATGTATCGTTCAACCCGGATGCGACGGGCTTCATTCCCAATGAAACAATCCCTGGTAGTTTATTCCCGGGAGATACGGTGATATATACCTTCAATGCCACGGCCAACTTCGCTGGTGTAGGTATCCATACCCTGGATGCAAGAATTTCTTCAACCACACCAGCCGATCAGAATGGTACCAATAACGACCAAAGTATTACTGTAAGGAACCTGGGATCCACAGTAACGACCCTTCCATACTTCGAAAACTTTGAAGCGGGAGCCGGTGGGTGGTCTTCCGGTGGTTCCAATAACTCATGGGCTTTCGGAACTCCTGCCAAAACCACCATCATAGGTGCAGCTTCAGGTGTTAACGCTTGGGTAACTGGTGGCCTCGGTCCCGGTAACTATAACAACTCGGAGGCATCCTTTGTAGTAGGGCCTTGTTTTGATTTTTCCAATGTTTCAGTTCCGATCTTTGAAATGGACATTTGGTGGAACTCAGAATTCAGTTGGGATGGTGCGGTACTGGAGTCTTCCATAGACGGTGGCCTTAGCTGGCAGCGTGTAGGGAATTTGAATGATCCCACAAACTGGTACAATGACAACACCATCAATGGCCTTAGTAACTTCAACTATAACTTTGGTGATCAAGTAGGTTGGACTGGACGTGGAGCGCCCGGACAATTTTTCGCAGGCGAAGGTAGTAATGGCTGGGTCAGGGCTCAGCGCGAGCTGGATGGCCTTGGAGGTCAGGGAGCCGTTCTGCTTCGTATAATATTTGGAACAGACTTCTCTGTAACTGACGACGGCTTTGCTTTTGATAACATCTTTATCTACGAAAAACCAGACTTCAACGCAGCTGCAGACAGACTTCTTTCTCCTTCGGGGGGATGTGGTTTCGATTCAACAACCTTTGTAACTATCTCCTACATCAACAACGGTACTCAGCCATTTGATACCCTTGATGTATTCTATAGTGTAAATGGCGGACCATTTATAGTAGAAGAAACCTTTGGCTTACTTCAGCCTGGTGATACCGGATTCCACACCTTTAGTGTGCCTGCGAATATGGGCAACTTGGCCATCAACTATGATGTAACCTTCGGTACCAGCCTTGAGACAGATACACTATCGTTGGACGACTCACTCAGTGTAACGCTTGTTCCAGTGGCTGTCCCTACCGTAAGGAATTATCCATATGTTCAGGACTTTGAAAATGGTCAGGATGGATGGTCTTCAGTCGGAACGATTAACTCATGGGCATTTGGTTATCCAAACAAGCTCACCATACGAGGGGCTGCTTCGGATTCGAATGCATGGGTTACTGGTGGACTCGGTACCGGGTTCCACTTTCCCAATGAAGATTCCTGGGTTATCAGCCCTTGTCTGGACATGACTAGCCTGGCTAACCCACAGATCTCTTTGGCTATCTGGTACAACTGTCAGTTCAGCGCTGATGGAGCAGTGCTTCAGGCATCCATTGACGGAGGTAATACCTGGGCGAATGTAGGTAATGTGGGGGACCCGGTAAACTGGTTCAATGACAACTCAATCTTTGGTGGTCCTGGTGGTCAGCAGTCTGGATGGACTGGTAGAGGAAATGGTACATTCGGTCCTGGTTCGGGAGGATGGATCATCGCCAAGCATGGACTAACAGGTCTGGGTGGACAGCCTTCTGTAAGGCTTAGGGTTGCTTTTGGTTCAAGTGGATTCACCCAGGATGATGGATTCGCATTTGACGATATCTTCATTTGGGACAGGGCTACCAATGACATTGCTGGGGTGAACTTTATCAACCTGCCAAGAACGTTCTGTGATAATGACTCTGCAAGACTGCAGATCGAAATCAGAAACGACGGACTTAATACCCAATTTAACTTCCCTGTAGAGGTGGTGATTACAGGGCCAAACGGATCCGATACCATCACTACCAACTATGCAAATCCAATTGCACCTGATGGTGTGGGTACCGTAGACTTTGGATTCTACAGCAATTCTAATGGTGGAACCTACACATTGAAAGCCTATCCAAGCCTTCCGGGTGATACCACCGTCTTCAATGATACCCTTTTTGCCAGCTTCCAGATCAATGAAATCACAGCTGCACCAACAGCAGTCTCTGACTCCATCTGTTCTGCTGGTGGAACTTCATTTACCCTGATTGCACAGCCACCATCCCCGAGTGTAAGGATGCAGTGGTTCGACGCACCTGTTGCAGGTAGTGTTGTAGCCGAAGGTGATACCTTCATTACGCCAGTCCTCAACAACTCTCAGGTTTACTATGTAGAGGCATCTAATTCGGAAAACTACACGGTAGGCCCTGTTACCTTCAGTAATGTCAGCCCCTTCGGAGGATTTGACACAGACTTTACTCAAGGATTGGAATTCGACGTGTTCGAAGACCTTGTACTCGAATCAGTCAGGGTATTCCCTGAGAATGGTGGTTCTGGAACCATCGGGGTAAGAATCATCAATACGACGACTACACCTCCGGTATTTGAAACCAGGACATTCCCATTCAGTGGTTCGGTTGCAGATACGGTATTGACCTTGAATATACCATTGACTCCAGCTACGGGCTATGTAATTAGCGCCATAGGAACCAATCTGGGTCCCGGTAATGGCCTGTTTAGAAATACCTTCAACGCTACTTATCCATATGAGGAGCAGGATATTCTGAGCATTACCAACAGTACGTTTGGAGCGACCAGTACGAGATATTATTACTTCTACAACTGGAAGGTACGTACAACAGGCTGTCCTAGCCCAAGAACAAGGGTAGATGCAATCGTGCAAACTCCTCCGGTAGTTGATCTTGGATTGGATGGAGCGTTTTGTGGATCTTATGCACTTGACGTGAGCGATCCTGATGTAGTGAGCTACCAGTGGTTCAAAGATGGAGTGCCATTTGCAACAGGACCTAATCAAACCATCGATTCTACGGGGCTTTACTCTATCCTGGTTACCAATACCGTAGGCTGTACAGGTACTGACTCTGTGGTGCTGACTATCAATCAAGCACCTACTGCAGAGGTTGGCTCAGACTCCTCGTCCTGTGATCCTATTCTTCTGACTGCAGACACTACAGGAATCAGCAATGCCAACTACTTCTGGTTCTCCACCTTTGCAGATAACCAGGATTCTTCCAAAAACGCTTATTTGGCGAATGGATCAGGTACCTATATCCTGACTGTAAATGCACTTGGTTGTACAGCTAAGGATACCGTTAATGTTACCATATTCCCACCACCGGCAGTAGATCTTGGACCAGATAGAGCTACTTGTAGCGACCTTACCCTGGATGCAGGATCAGGAGTTTCATACCAGTGGAGCACAGGGGATACAACTCAGACTGTTACGCTCACAGCTCCATTCCCAACTAAAGATACAGTTTCAGTAATTGTTACTTCCATGCAGGGATGTATCGGGACAGATACAGTAGTTGTAGATGAAGGTGTACCTCCGGTTATCAACCTTCCAGACAGCATAGCTGAGTGTGATCAGGTAACGCTGGATGCAGGAAACCCTGGTATGTCTTACGACTGGAGCAATGGAGATAGTGTCAGAATGATAACCGTAAATACTTCTGGCAACTACGCAGTAACTGTTACCAATGCTGACGGCTGCGAAACAACCGAAGACGTAGAGGTCGAGATTCTTGAGAGCCCTGCTGCTGCTGCAAGCTACTCTATCCAACCCAACGGCTTTACCGTAGCATTCAATAATCAGTCTACGCCAATTGATTCTTCTACGACCTTCCTGTGGGACTTCAACGATGGTAGCGGGAATACAAGCACTGATCAAAACCCGGTCTATACCTTCCCATTCCCTGGTACTTACCTCGTAACTTTGGAGGTTACGAACAGATGTGGCACCTCTACCGTAGAAGTTCTTGTTGCGAATGTGGCAGTTGATGCTTATCCATTGGATGAAATCATTACCCTCTATCCAAACCCTACTTCAGGTGAGTTCTACCTGAGGGGGGATGACCTTAGGTTAGCTGAACTTCAAATCGAGGTAAGCGACCTGAGAGGTAGAAAAATTTACACCTATCGTTCAGAGAAGTTCATTGGTCAACTGGATCAGAAGGTTGACCTGAGCGATCAGTCCAGAGGCGTTTATATCGTGAAGATTTCCGATGGAACAAGGAATGTATTTCACCGTGTGGTGAAACAATAAATTAAATTATTCTGAATGAGGCAGATAGTCCTATGGGCTATCTGCTTTTTTTATGTTAAAGTTTTGCAGATTTGGTGGAAACTTTTGGGGTTTTGAGCCCTTTTTGCTTTTTTTGCAGTCCAGTTTTTCAAGCAAATCTTATCATGGCTAAAAAGGCAACAAAGAAAAGTCAAGTAGAGGACGTAGATCTGGAGTACGAAGAGGTTGAAGGTAAAGAGCAAAAAAGCATCGAAGAGATCATCTCGGACAACAGAAACCTTATTCTGGGTATCGTAGGAGGTATTCTTTTGATCGTACTTGGATTTATCGGATTTCGCCTGTTGAAATCTTCTCAGGACACCGAAGCTCAGGAATTGATGGTAGAGGCTCCCTATTATTTTGAAGCTGATTCACTTTCCAAAGCTCTGGAAGGGGACAACGATAATCTTGGTTTCATTGACATTGCCGATGAATTTGGTGGTACCAAATCTGCAAACCAAGCCAACTATTATTCTGGAATCATTTCTCTGAAACAAGGGAATCCTGATGCCGCCATCGAATACCTCAACAAAGTATCAACTACCAATACACTTCTTGATCCCATGAAGCACATAGCTCTGGCCAATTCTTACGCGGCCTTGGGAGACTTTGGAGCAGCTGGTAAAAACTTCGAGAAAGCATCAAGGCTACCAAAAGAGACTGACTACTCAACTCCATACTTACTTCTAAAGGCTGGTGAAGCCTACGAACTTGCTGGGGACAATAAGAAAGCCCTAAGCCTTTACAAAAGCATTCAGAAGTCTTTTCCCAAAGCTGCTGAAGAGGTAAATATTGAAAAGTATTTGGCAAGAATGGGCGAGTAAGCATGAGCGTCAACAAACCCCACGACCTTTCCCAAATCCGTTATGAAGGTGGCAAAGACCACTTGGCATCAAAAGTTGCCATAGTCGTAAGTAAGTGGAATACAGAAATCACTGAAACCTTATTCCAAGGCGCTAAAGACGTCTTGATAGCAGCAGGAGTCAACCCCAATTTTATCCAAAGGGTAGACGTTCCAGGTTCATATGAACTTCCAATGGGAGCTGATCATGCCTTGAAGAATCAACCTGAGCTTGATGGAGTGATTTGTCTTGGTTGCGTTATTCAAGGAGAGACTAGGCACTTTGAATTCATTTCTGATGCAGTAGCTCAAGGCATCATGAGAGTTGGCCTTGATTACCACAAGCCTGTAATTTTTGGTGTGCTTACACCAGATACAGATCAACAAGCCAAAGATCGTGCAGGTGGAAAATATGGCAACAAAGGTGAAGAGGCTGCTGTTGCGCTTCTTGAAATGTTGGATCTAGGATAATTAGAAAACATTACATAAAAAATTAAGGGCTACTTCAAATGAAGTAGCCCTTTTTATTGGGGTGGGGGAATCGTCTTACCTAATTAGCGCTATTGCGCCTTTTTCTTGAACCGTACTGCCATTATCAGCGATCTTGAATTGTAGTACCCATGAGTAGTGTCCCTGAGGCAATGGAATTCCGTTTTCGGAACCATCCCACACCTTTCTGGGATCAATGGTCTGAAATACCAGTCTTTTATGATTGTCATAAATTTTAAGTGAGTATGAAGCATATTTACAAGCTGTTTCTATGAGAAACAGATCGTTGATGCCATCCCCATTAGGACTGATACTTTCGGGTATATACACCACACATTCGCCATCGTCAGATGCCGGCGACTCGTCTTTAAAGTCAAATGAACAATTTAATAACAGCAAGGAAGATAAAAAGCTAAAAAACAGGAGCTTGTTCATGGGGTATATTTGTTCTCTCTCTGTTGCAATAATAATTAGATATTATCATTACTTAACTTTCTCTTTACTGAATGGATATTTTTACACGTTTAATCAACTGTTTTTCCTCTTATTTGGGAAAAGTATTTTTTGTGGAATATTATTTGTGTAGCCAATCTTCTAAAAATGTGGCCGTCATGAGCTGTCTTTTTTTTTAGTCAAAGAATTAATTGCCCAGAGGATGAGAAGGGAGATTCGAAGTGCCTACGTCTAATTGTGCATACAGGATTCCTTCCTGCAAGAATTACTTTTCTGGAGGCAGAATGGAAATTTTGTTTAATAGGTGGATAATTTTCTGGTCAAAAAAGCGCTTAATCTTACCTTAAATTAACCCATCCTTGATTGCCTTTTGAAGGATTTCAGCCTTCTTTTTTCCAAGTTTAGCCTCTAATTCCGCTACGGGAGCCTCCTTTAATTTTTTAATTGATCGGAATTTCTTGATAATTTCTTTCTCTGCCTGTGGACCAATACCTTTTATCTGTGTCAACTTAGAGCGTTGGTTGGTGTTACTGCGCTTCTGTCGATGAAAGGTAATAGCAAAGCGGTGAGCTTCATTCCTGAGTTGCTGTATCAGGTGAAGGGCCGGGCTCTTCTTGTCAATGTGCAAAGGGATGGGATCATCGACCCGATATATTTCCTCCAAACGCTTGGCGATGCCGATCATTGGGATCTTGCCTAGTAGCCCGAGTTCTTGCAAAGCCTCCGCAGCACTGCTCAATTGCCCCTTACCGCCATCAATGATGATCAATTTAGGAAGGTCTTTTTCCTCATCTAGCAAACGCTTGTATCGGCGACCGACTATTTCTGTCATGGACGCAAAGTCATTGGGCCCTTCGACAGTTTTTATATTGAAGTGTCTGTAATCTCTTTTGGATGGTTTTCCATTTTTGAATACTACACAAGAAGCTACAGGAGAACTTCCTTGAAAATTGGAATTATCAAAACACTCAATATGATCCGGCAGGTTGCTCATGTTAAGCTCCTTCTGTAGCTCCTCCATCATGGACTCATGTACAGGCTTTCGTTTTTTGAAATTCTGATTGTAAAGTTTTTCAGTGAGCAAGGTCCGGCAATTTTTCAACGATAGGTCTACCAGGTGTTTCTTATCTCCACGTTGGGGTACACTGAGCTTATACCCTTCCAGAACATCGTCCTCTTCAATCTCAATATTGGTAATGATTTCCTGTTCAAGCTCTTCATCACCAGCCATCATGTATTCGATGGTGGCAAGTAAGATTTCACTTTCGCTTTCTTCATGCTTTTGCTTGAATTCCCATGAGTGGGTCTGGATAATCGCACCGTTGACCACCTTGAAGTGATTGACAACAGAAAGGTGTTCTTCAGATTCAATGGCCAGGACTTCCAGGTCATTTATCTTTTCAGAAACGACCGTAGATCTCCTTTTATATGCCCTCACACTTTCCAGCCTACGTTTGTAGAAATCTGCTTTTTCAAACTCGAACTGGGCTGCCGCTTCATTCATTTTTCCTTCCACATGCTTCAAAACAGGCTGAAGGTTTCCCCTTAGAATGTGCCTGACCTGAGCAATTCCTTCCATATATTCCTCTTCTTTGACCCTGCCTTCACAAGGGGCACCACAGTTTCCAATCTGAAACTCCAGGCATCTTTTGAATTTTCCTGCCTCAATGTTCTTCTCAGACAAGTAAAAGTTACAGGTCCGCAACTGGATAATACTTCGAATCAATTCCAATATGGCCTTCATGGTTGCCACGCTGGGGTAGGGGCCATAATAGGTAGAGCCATCATCAATTTTTGTGCGAGTAGGGAAGACCCTTGGAAATCGCTCATTCTTTATACAAATGTATGGATAGGTTTTGCCATCTTTGAGGAGGATGTTGTATCGGGGTTGATGGTTCTTTATCAGGTTATTTTCCAGGAGAAGGGCTTCTACTTCACTGTTAGTAACGGTATAAGCGACATCTCTGATGTTGCGTACCATATGAGAAATCCTGTAGGAATGCCCTCTTGAATTGGTGAAATAGCTCCCAACTCTTTTCCTCAAACTTTTGGCTTTCCCAATGTATATGATCTTTCCATCCTGATTCAAAAACCGGTAAACCCCTGGTTGATCAGGAAGGGCCCTGACCTTTTCAATGACTTCTTTTTGGATCTCCATAAACTCTTTTATACCCAATTTAGAGTACATTTGTTCTGCGAACTTATGCCTTAATTCTGAATAAGAATATCTTTTCTGAATCAGGCAAATTCCAGAAATCCAATTTAAGTTAATTTCACCAAGGGGAAAATGCTGTCAGCATTTCTAGGGTGAATTATTCCCCCTGATCTGTCTTGGGGCCTTGATTTGTTCTTGAACCGCTTCATTAGGCTCAGGCCTCTACAACAGGAAACCATTGTTTATGATTTTTGGACTCGAACCCTTAAATCTAGAATGGCGAGGGTACAACATGGACAGCCTTCTACCGCGGCTTCTAAACCTATGTAGGGGGCAGGTATTAATTGCCTAGCCCTACAGCTGTTTTTCTTCCTGAATTGTTACCTGGCTCCAAGGGTTATTTCTCACTGGATACTTTGTGCTCCATACTGGATTATTTGATAAACATTGACTAATTGTGCATTTTATACATGAAAAATCTGGTTTTCGATTGCGTATCTTCTTCAATACCATATGAGAGCATTAGCACTTACCTACATTCCAATCGCCATCCTGGCCATGAGCCTTTTCATCAGTAGAAAAGATCAGCGACTTCTTGTTTCAAATGCCTTTGCATTGGGATTGGTTTCTGTTTTGCAGCTCTTGCTAGAGGTGAGCAGGATTCAATGGCTTCTCAAGTCCGGCGAATTCTGGAAGTGGATGGTTTATTTGAATGAAGAGTATGCCCATCAACTCTTTATCCCCCATCTCTTGCTGGGGATTGCAGTGATTTTTCTCCCTTTGTTAAACTTCAAGTCCGTCAATAGAGATAATCTGGACCTCCAAAAAATAATCTTGCTGGTTTACCTGGGATACATGGCCCTGGAGATTGTCCTGTGGAATCAAAACTTTGTTCTCCCAGGCTGGAATAGGCTCATTCCCAAGATGCCTTTCGTTTGGATGCTCGGGATATTTGGCGGGATGCTGATGTTGGTAAATGTAGTGGTTTTGAAATTCAGGCTATTACCCGAATTGAGAGAAAATAATTGATCACTTTTGGGCAAATGGATGGGCACATACTTTTTTATAGGGATGGTAAAGTTCCTCAAATTTAATCCTCTCATTTTTAGCAGCATTAAGGGCATTAGAAGAAAGTAAAAACATCCTGACAGTTTCATCCCGGGGCTCATTCAGATATTCCATGCTAATGAGTAGGTAGTATTTCCAAATGCGGCCTTCGGCCCCCCATTTGAAATCCATCCACGCCTTCCAGAATTTTTCCAACTCTATTTTTTCAACTTCAAAGCCAATAGACTCTAATTTGGCCTGCAGCAAGGCTACCTTATTTCGAAGAAAGAATCCCCCCAAGCCCAAAAGGATGGCTCCCATCATCAATATACCCAGGAATCTTCTTCTGTTCATGAATGTTTAAATCAGATCTGCAGATCGAATGGCCATCGCAGAGAGGGTCAAGCTGGGATTGGCTGCTGCCATGCTGCTGAAGCTCCCCGCTCCAAGTAAATATACATTTCTAAATTTATGATGCCTTTGCGTATGATCGACTACACTTGTTGAAGGATCATTCCCCATGACATGTCCACCAATAATATGAGATTCTCCACTACTCAGCCTCCGGTCATAAGAAATCGATTCAACCGGAAAGTCCCTTAGCAGCTTTTCCATCCTTGATGGCAAATTCTTTACCGATCTCTTCAAGTAATCCGAAGGGCCTTTGTAGCTAACGATGGGTACATGCCTGTTCGCTGATAGCCGTACGGCGCTTTCAAACTTGTAGAGGTCCTCAAAAATGAACTTGAAGCGTGCGATATGCCTAAGCTTGCCCTTTTCAATCCTGATGAGTTCAGGTGGATTGTGACTCTCAATCAGACAGGATGCCATTTCCTTTCTAAAAGCTCCGTCATAAAGCATCCACATATTGGAGGTTATTGTGGTGCTGCCGCCCCTGTTGTCGATGCCAAGCATCAATTCTGCATAAAGCGACCGCTGTTCACCGACTCCTGTGCCCAGTAGCAGGGAGTCGTCTCCCGAATTCAGCATGATATGGCTGTTGAATATCGGATTGGCTGCAAGGACAAAAAGCTCTGCCTCAACCGTGTTTTCTTTTCCGTCTTGAAGGTAAATGGCTTTTTGGGCTAAGCCATTTTGGAGATCCAGGGCAACAACCTGTGCCTGGCTAATGAGTTCAACCCCTTCATAACATTCAGAAAAATGCTCCGAAATGGTGAATTTCGATTGGATGGGGCAGACATGGCATGTAGAATTTGCGCAGCAGGCCGTACGACTGCCCCCTTTGGGACTCCGTGCGGTAGCTTGTGCGTGAACGAGGCTCCCAAATTTCTTTTGCAGGATCGCATCAAATGGTAGGATTTTATGGGCAGGAAGGGGATAAGGAGCTATTTTGGGAAATGGAGTTTCTGCGGGTCCAGAGACTTCCATCCATTGCTCGGCCTGGGTATAGTAGGGAATCAAATCCTCATATGAGATAGGCCAATCCTGTCCTTGGCCATATAAGCTGAAAAGCCGAAAATCCTGCGGCAAAAATCGGGGGGTACATGCCCACCAGGAATTAGACCCACCTCCAAATGCAAGGTCAAAATGATATTGATGGCGATCGTCATTTTTCTGAATGGCTGCTTGCCAGGGATTGGGCATGTTGTCGATCCCTTTTTCTTCCCTCGCTGCGGTAAGTCTTTCTGCGTGTGCTACTTTTCTGCCTCGTTCAAGTACCAATACTCGGGCATCAGGATATTTTTCTTTGTATTTCTTTAGAAAAAATGTTCCTGAAAACCCAGTGCCAATGATGACGAGATCATATTTCATGACTGCTCTTGCTTAAGCATGCTTGTCAGGTAGATGAAATCCTTCACGCTTAGGCGTTCAGCCCGAAGGCTTTTCCAGTCTTCCCATTCAGGAAATTCTTCAAATTCAATCCCCTTTAAGGCATTTCTGAGGGTTTTCCTTCGCTGACCGAAGGCTTGTTTCACCACTTTGCGCAGATTCTGAAAGCTTACCGAAGGTTCTTCAGCCTTGGGGACCATTCTGATAACACCACTGTTGACTTTGGGAGGGGGGCGGAAAACTGTCGGGGGGACGGTGAATTCGTAGCTTATGTCAAAATAAGCCTGTAACAAAACACTCAATACACCATAGATTTTGTTTCCCTCTTTGGCACTCATCCTTTCAGCTACTTCCTTCTGAATCATAAAAACTCCTTCCTTTACAAGGGTTCTGTGTTCAAGGAGGAGGAAAAAAATGGGAGAACTGATGTTGTAAGGAAGGTTGCCAATGATGGATAGGGGTTGATCTCCGCTGGGTTTCCATTTTAGGACATCAAGGTGGTGAATGCTCAGCTTATCCAGGCCAAAGCGTCTGGTAAGAAACGCTACTGCTTCCGGGTCTACTTCCACTACAGAGATTTTGGGATGTTTTTCGAGAAGAAACTGGGTCATGACACCCTCGCCAGGACCAATTTCAACAACAGGCTGTGGTGGCTCGGCCTCCAGGGCTTCAGCAATTCTTCTGGCAACATTCAGATCCTTCAGGAAATGCTGCCCCCAGAATTTTTTCGGTTTCAGTTTATCCAATTAGAATTGTATTTTAGACGCTTGAATTACACAAATATACGCAGAAAGGAGACTTTTGCCCCAAGCCCAATAAGATGATTAACCTTAACCTGACTGATCAACTCCCTGCTTTTACAGGAAAGCAGTTGCTAGCCTTACTTTCAAGCCCCAAAGAGAATTTCCCGCAAAGTGGGAGATACAGCAGTTTGGAAGCTCAACTGGGATCAGGCTATCCTAAAAAAGGAAGTAAAAGAATGTTGGTCTTTGATGGAAGGCCTATCATAATTCTTGGTTTGGGAAGTATGGAGGCCGAAGAAATCCGAAAAGCTGTCCATCAGGCAGTAGCCACATCCAACGAAATGGGTTTCGAGGAGCTTATACTTGATGGTTTGGGAAATCATGGAGATTACTTCAAAGCAGCTACTGAAGCCGCCCTCCTGAGTTCTTACAACTTTGACCATTACAAAGGAAAAGCTGGTCAAGATTCCTTGAAGCAGCTAACTTTTCTTGGAAATGGAGTGGAGGAGAGTATTTCTGAAGGCAAAAAAATTGCGGAAGCGACCTGCCATGCCAGAGACTTGGTCAATGAACCTTTGGTAACCCTTACTGCAGTGGAGATGAGCCGGAGGATTGAAAAACTGGGCAAGCAATATGGCTTTGCTGTAGAGGTCTTGCACAAAGGGCGTATCCAATCCCTGAAAATGGGAGGCTTACTGGCCGTAAACCGCGGTTCTGAAGACCCTCCTACCTTTTCTATTCTTGAGTATAAACCAGAAAATCCTAGCAATGACAAACCGATCATCCTAGTCGGAAAAGGGGTGGTATATGATACCGGTGGCCTTAGCCTTAAGCCTACTGCCAATTCTATGGACTTCATGAAGGCGGATATGGGAGGTGCAGCAGCTGTCATTGGTGCATTTTGTGGGATCGCAGCTTTGGGACTAAATAAACATGTGATTGGACTGGTTCCTTCTACTGATAACAGACCTGGCAAAAATGCCTACGTTCCAGGTGATGTCATCAAAATGTTTGATGGATCAACCGTAGAAGTATTGAACACAGATGCTGAAGGGCGAATGTTACTGGCAGATGCCTTGGCTTATGCCAAAAAATATGATCCCAAATTGGTCATTGACTTGGCTACCCTAACGGGAGCAAAGGTAGTTGCCATAGGTTCTGTAGGTTTGGCGATGATGGCAAACAAAATTGATGAGGAGACCAGGGCCACAATCAAAGCATCAGGTGAAAGGGTATATGAAAGGCTGGTTGAATTTCCACTTTGGGAGGAGTATGGCGCCATGCTGAAAAGCGACATAGCTGACAGGAAGAATATTGGTGGTAGGGAAGCAGGTTCTATTACCGCCGCAAAATTTTTAGAACACTTTACGGACTATCCCTGGATTCATTTGGATATTGCTGGTTCTGCCTTTTCACACAAGCCGGATGGCTACAGAGGGAAGAATGGAACGGGAGTGGGAGTTCGTTTATTGATAGACTTTATTTCTCAAATTTGAATCTATGGCACAAAACCATAAACCTAAGATTGGTATTACCATGGGTGATGTTAATGGCATCGGCCCCGAACTAATCATAAAGGCATTTTTAGATCAGCGCTTCAAGGAGAGCTTTATCCCGATTGTATACGGTTCATCAAGGGTAATCAATATTTACCGCAAAGTAATGAACATCAGTAAGTTTCATTATGTGGTGATCCAGAAGCCTTCTCAAGCCCAATACAAAAAGCTGAATATCATCGAATCTGTTCCAGGCTTGGAAAGGGTGGATATTGGGAAATCTTCAGAAATTGGAGGGAAGGCAGCCAATGCAGCTTTGCAAAAAGCCATTCAGGACGCCCAGCATGGGGAAATTGATGCGCTGGTAACCATGCCCGTAGACAAGAAATCCATGCAGGAATTTGTTCCTGAGTTCAAAGGGCATACGGAACTGTTGGCGGAGGCATTTAACGTTCCTCAGAACCTGATGATGATGGTTTCAGAGGAAATAAAGGTAGCAACCGTTACCAACCACCTGGCTGTCAGGGATGTTTCTCGGAATTTGTCTGTAGAAAGAATAGTTGCCAAAGCCAGGATACTGAATGAATCTCTGGAAAATGATTTTTCTATTCAGAAGCCAATGATTGCCATTCTTGGATTGAACCCTCATGCGGGAGATAGGGGCTTGATAGGAACTGAAGAAGCAGAGGTCATAACTCATGCTGTTACAGAATTGAAAAAGTCTGGCATCAAAGCTTTTGGGCCTTATCCTGCGGATGGATTTTTTGGTGCACTTACTTACAAGAAATTCCATGCAACCCTGGCGATGTATCATGACCAGGGATTGATCCCTTTCAAACTGATCGCAGGCTATCATGGAGTGAATTTTACAGCCGGTATCCCATTCATAAGAACTTCACCTGACCATGGCGTAGCTTATGATATTGCCGGAAAAGGAACTGCTGACCCTGCCAGTGTTCGCCAGTCCATTTATTTGGCGATGGATATCCTCAGGGAAAGGGAGATGAACAAAGAGTTGAAAAAGAATCCATTAAAACCCTTGACTGACCTGGAAAAGGAAATGGATTGATACATATCTGAAAAGATCCTTCGGCCATAGGAAACATTCTGTGACCGAAGGCCGCTCTCAACTCTAGTACCCATATTCTCTCTTATATCCTAAGCTATAGCCTATGTTGTCCTGAGCAATTTTTCTTGCTCGCTTGATGGATGTCTGCCCTTTGCTCTATGTGCAATTCCTTCTGTCATCCGTTTTAATTCCCTTTGTCATCCAGAGGATAGGCAAAGGATCTCACACTATCTTAGTCCCCGACGAAGGCAAAGCAATTGCCTCCTGTAGCTTGTTCAGGTATTTCCCCAAATGGAACCCATCCATCAATGCATGATTGACCGCTACTGAAATAGGCATTTTCAATCGCCCCGATTCTTCAAAATATTTGCCAAATACAATCTTGGGAATCGAATCCCCTTCGATAAATTTCTTTGCATGCTTAAATGAACTAAAAGAAGTCCATGGAATCACAGAATAATGAATCATGTTTAATTCCCCTGTCTTAGGGTCCAATTCTTTGCTTTCCAATTGTTGGGCAATTCGTTCTTTGCCGTCCCTAACGAAGGCTTCCAAAGAATCATGAAGAACGAAATAGCAAAATGAAAAAGTTTCATCCTCATGCAAGACAGGAGATCCACAATTGATACGATCGTAAACGATCACCTTATCATCAAGTAACCTCATCCTGAATTCCTCCATTTCATTGGCGACTTTGAGGGAATAATACAAGATGCAAAGGTTGAAGGAGTAGTTTTTCTCCCTTGAATATCTTTGTAGATCAGTCACATCTAAATAAGAGCAAATATTGAAGAAAGGATCTTCAAAGCTCCTGAAATAGTCATAGGTGGACTTTCTGTTCCAATTGATGAGGTCTAGCTCTTTGTACATAGAGGCAAATTTATATCCTGCCAATCGAAGATGCCAACCATTTAAATAATTGAGGAGTAGGTACAGATTCCAATACATAGTTCCCGTTTAATCCCTTTGGCCTACACAGGACGATCCTAAGCTGAATTATGCCGTTCAAACAAGTAAATGCTATTGATTTGAAGCCAATATGAAATACCTGATTACATTAATTGCTTTTTCCCTGGCCACTTTCGCATTCGCCCAGGTCCATGATGTCGAACGTTCGGATGTCTTGTATGTACATGCCCAAAGTGGCTTGAAATTGCGAGAAACCCCTGGCTCAGATGGCAAATTGATCACCTCCATGCCTTATGGGGCAAAGGTGAAATTCATCAACTGGACAAATTCAAGCCTGAAGGTTAAGGATTTTGGCGGATATGAGTTCTCTGAGGGTTGGGTTGAAATAGAATATAAGGGCAAAAGAGGCTATGCCTTTAAAGGGTACCTATCTGCATTGAAACCGATTCTCTCTGATCAAAAAAATTACTGGATCAGACAGTACATTGAGGAAAATTATACCCTCGTCTACACCACCAACTTCAATTTTGATGGAAAAAAAGAAAATGGTAAATCCTGCCATCGATGGGAATACTACAAAGAAGGCTTGTTACGAGAATCGAATACCTGTTCAAGTGAATCCTGGACATTCCGGTATCATTTCCCAAATATGCAAATGAGAGAAGTAGCCTTATTAATGATGAAGTTACTCAGCCTGAAAGATCATCCCCTTCATGTTGAATACAATGCTGAAACCAATCAAATCTTCATCGAAGGAGAGCTGGAATACTATACCATAATGACCGTACACGGTTTGGGAGTAATGTTGATCGCAGATTTTGGATGAAGGGAGTTGAAAGACGGGGACTTAAGTAAGCTGTCTTAAAAATTAGAAAATCAGTACTTTAACATAAAAAGTTGTGAAGAAATTTATTGTTTATTTCCTTCCTGGCATGCTACTGTTGCCCTTCTTTCTGTCGGGCTTTACTCCCAAAGAGGAAAGCAATGAAGTTTACGTCCATGCCTTAAGCGGCTTGAATATGAGGGCTTCAGCCAATCCTTCTGCCCTAAAGATCCTGAGTATTCCTTATGGAGAAAAGGTCAGGATCAAGCAAATCTCTTCTGAAATACTGGAATTGAAGGATTTTGGAGGCTATCCTGTGATAGACAATTGGTATGAAGTGGAGTACAAGGGAAGATCGGGCTTTGTGTTTGGAGCTTATCTTTCCGATTTCCCACCTGTAACTACATCTGAGTTAGGTCAACCTATAGGGATGTATAAATATCTCCGCCAGCATTTTAGTGTACTATATGCCAAAGTTACTGCAAAGAGTGAGGGCGGAAATGATTGTCAGCACATCAATATACTAGAGGGGGGAATAATTGAAGTGCTTGATCAGTGTGGGGAGCATTGTGATTTTTCCAGGTACACCTTCGAAAACAACAACGTGCAGCAGGTACTTGCTGTGTATCAAGCAAGCTGGAAAAACTCAAATTCCAAGTACATTTATTCCTACGATGAAAAAAGCAAACGCATTTATGCCACTGTTGATCTATGCGATTTGGTCATTACGCCCCTGGTCTCTGGAGGGGTGATGATAGAGATGGAATGTTGTGGGTGTTAAATGCCCTCAATGGCTAATGACCATTCGGACTTCCTGCCTGAATCCTTCATCGCCACAATCTGCATCAAAAACCGCAACCTCTGTTCCTTCCAGGTAGATGCTTCTGAGAAATAGGTCTTCATAGGCTTCCCATGTTCCTCCCACAGGGGTATTGCGGCAAGTTTCTACCAGAAAAAAAATATAGCCGGAGGCCTGAGAAATTAGGCCTCCAGCTTTTGCAATTTGTATATCTGATTGTTTGTTTTTGGTCCGAAATGCTTCCAGAGCAGTTTTTGCCTTATTTTCATTGGGATAAATCCAGACAAAAAGTATAAAGTTTTCGTGATTCAGTTTCTCGGCTGCTATCCCCCGAATATATTTTTCTCGACTTTGATGAAAGTATGCTTTGATGGTAGTAGCACCTTCAAAACCAAGCCTATTGGATAGGGAATCTTTGCCTGGATGAAAGCTAAGCTCGGCCTTATTTTCCCCCAATACATCCGCGATAAATGCCTCAAATTTTGTCATCAATTTGGGTTCAGTTTCATCTGGATTTTGCTTTTGGGCTATGTTAAGGGTAGAATTACCTTCAGAAGTAGGTGGTGATTTTGCCTCATCTGGCCTGCATGCATTAAAAGCAAGTAGTAAAGCGCATACAAGTAGCAATTGGAAAGTGCCAATCAAATTCTTCATGGGCCCACATTTAGGTATTTTTATTTTCAGGCTTCTTTTTTAAAAATGACCAGAACCCCCAAAAAAGAAGTATGGAGACCAGCATAAGTACAACAAAGAAATTTTCCTTCAAGAAGTTTTGAAACTCCCTCGCTTTACGAGCGGGTTCATTCCTTTTTACAAGCCTTTTAGCTTCTTCGATTCTTTGGTTGAGTATGGTGGATTCAAATCCATATTCCTGGGCCATTGCATAGGCTTCCAGGGCATATTCAAGGTTGAATGCAAGGGTTGCCGCATTTCCAAGGTCGTAATAGAGGTTCCCAACGATCTGATTTTCAGGCTTCACAAATTTGGTTCTCTCCCTTAGCTGGTGCTGAATATGATAGAATAGTTCCTCAACCTCCCAGCCAGTTTTATTCTCGGGAATTAGGCCATTACCAAAATCAAGCCCTAGAATGGATGAGTTGGAATTGTTGCTGCCATTGAGCTTGAATTCCAGGATTTTGACATGAATCCATTCCGTTCCATGATGTGAGTCAGGGTTGAGTTTCATTGACTTCTTTATCCAGAATAAGGCCGAATCAGGCTTCCCAATTAGTTCATAAATGGTTCCGAGGTTGGATGCTGTGGCATATAAATCTGGCTTTTTTCCCTCAATTTCATGGTAAATGTTCTTTGCGTTTTGCAATTCCCCTAGGTAAATCAGGTTTGCTGCATAGTCCGAAAGCTCTTCCAGGCTTCCGTTGGTCTTATATTCCTTTAAGTGCTGGTCAGCCTCTTTCTCCAGGGAATGTTTATCAAGCTGAGATATATGAAAATTAACTTCATTATAAAAATGTGTCTCTACGATTTCGCCATTTGCTTTTGTATGGATTTCGAATTTGTTGATGCAGGCATAACTCAGGCCGTGTGCCAAGAGCATGAAGAGGGCTAATAAATGATTTTTGTGGTACATGCTTGTGTATTTTTATCTTTCATGGTTTTGTTTCCAAATCGGCTTTCTTCAAGGAACTGGATTGCTATAGCCTTTTAATCCGTCATCTTACTGGAGCTTGCTTGCTTATAAATGACCTGATTTCCTCGTAGTCTGATTTTTTAGACAGGTAATTTTTGAGCATGCTTCGCTTTTTCTCTCCCGTTTCGATGTTCAGGATCGTATTTTGATAGACGTGAACTTCTGTGATTTCCTGGATTTTTGAAAAAAGAATCTCGGCAGGCTTCTGGATAAATCCATGACCCGGTATGATGATCCTATCCTCCTTGACTTCAAGGTATTGGATTCCCTTCGCCCGAAAATAAATACCCATGATGGTCATTAGTGTAAGTAGGATACTACCTCCGAAAAGCACCCAAAAGAAAATGGTGGCAGATGAGGGGGGGAGATAAATCATTCTCATAATGTTGATCCCTTCATCATTGGTCCTGGCGAAGTATTGCAAACCGATTGAGGCTGCAAGGAATGATAAGAGTCCCAGAATGAGTGGAGCCCATTTCGAGCCGTAAGGGTATTTTTTGTTCATGGTCAATGGTGGGGAAAATCCAAACAGTTATGTTTTGAGCCAAAAGAAGGGCACAAGCAAGATTGTGCATTAAACTAATGCCGTTGATTTAAGCTACAAAACAATCTTCAATATGACCAGGATTAAATGATTAAGCGCAGGTCAAAACCCTTGAGGTTTAACCTGCGCCTAGATTTTGATTTGAAGCAGCTATTATTAGTAGCTCAAGCCATGCCCGAATTTGAACAATGGATTTTCACTGTCATAGGGTACATCAGTCTTTTGTTTCTTTACAGCCTCCATGGATGAAGGAAGTTCGAATGGGAGTTTACCTTTGGGAAAGACATTGCCGAATAATACCTCACATAGATTTTTGTCGCTGACGCCATAATTTGCAATCAGTGCCTTGGAAGAGGCTGTGATGTCGGGAATTACGGCAGGGCGATCCAGGTAAATATCAACAATGCTCGGTACAGAATTCAGGGTTTTCAGGATATCTGCCTTTTCCTTTCCTTTGAAATCAAGGTCACCATGGTGAAAACTCAAGGCCAGAAAATTTTTACTATCGACCGGATACCAGGGCGTATTTAGTCTTACAATGGCAAAGTCTGCTTCTTCGGCTTTGCTAACTACGGTGGCGTATTTTGCTACGGTCGCACTGTCAATGTTCTTAATGAAGACCTTCAATTTATTCTTTGGTAATGGAAGGACAGCCTCATTTTTGAGTAGGGTCATGGATTCCATCTGGGTTTTGTTTCCCAGTTTTACCGCCTCTTCATTGGCAATTCTTTGGTCGACCAGGGTTTCGTCTACAAATGGATTGTCAAACAAGCCCAATAAGAACTTTTGCCTAAGGATTCTCCTTAGGGATATGTCAATCCTTTCCTCGCTAAGCTTGCCTTCTTTGACCAGTTGAACTATCAGATCAGGTGCGGACTCCCCACCAAATTGATCACATCCTGCCTCAACTACCTTGAGTACCCTTTCAGCCCTGCTGAGGTTTTCAACTCCCCAAGCTCTTGCCTTCCAGACTACATCCGGCCCCAGATTCGCATCCGAAATAAGTCCCCAGTCTGTGCATACCACTCCATCAAATTTGTATTTTTCCCTCAGAAGACTGGTAATGATGGTCTTGTTGAATGACATGGCCACCTCTTCATCTGTCTGGCCTGTAGGTATTCCATAATAGGGCATGATGGCGGCTGTATTGGCATCAAATGCCGCTTCAAAAGGAATAAGGTGGTAATCAAAATTATTTCCAGGGTAAATCTGGCCTTTCTGAAAGATGAAATGAGGATCAAGTCCTTCTTTTTGAGGACCTCCCCCTGGAAAATGCTTGGTCATACAGGCTATGCTGCTATCACTCAAACTTGTTCCTTGCATACCTGCAATATAGGCTCTCACCATCCTGGCAGTGAGTTCTGCATCCTCTCCGAATGCACCATTGATCCTTGGCCAGCGAGGCTCTGTGGCAAGGTCAATCTGGGGGTGTAGGGATTCCCTGATGCCCACAGCCAGGTATTCCTTGCGTACGACCTCTGCGAATTCCTTCACAACTTGCTCATCTCCCAAGGCAGCTAAACCCAATGTTTCACAAAATTGAGTAAATCCTGTGGCAGCCATCGAAAAAATATTTTTACTGAAGTGGTGTCTAGGATCTGATGATAGAGTAATCGGAATTCCCAAACGTGTATTTTCTGCCAACAATTGGGTATTGTTGTACCACTTTGCCAATAGGTCTGGCTTGCCCGCAACCGCCCAAATATTGAAATGATTCAGGTTCCTCGTTTTTATATGTTCAGCTACTGTTGGAAGCCTCTGTTGAAAAGGCTCAACACCGATTTTCTTATTAGGATCTGAGTCCACACTTACTGGGACCCCTGTGATAAACATCAATCCTGCTTTCTCTTCAATGGTCATCTGGGAAATCAGGTCATTTATCCTGGTTTCAGTTGTCTGAGTAGCATCTTCATACGGGTCGAGTTGGCCATTGTGATTCAGGTCTCGAAATTCTTGTCCATTTTGTTCCAGAATTATTTTTGACTTTTCTTTAACAAGAGAATGGAGTGTAGGTTTATTATCTGACTGACACCCTGTTAGGCCAATTAGGATTAACAGGACCCATGTTTTTCTTAATATTTTAAAAGTCATAACTTGTAATGTGTTTATTTAACACAATAAAGTTAATGATAATATGTCTGATTGACATAATAGAAAGTTGTATTTTATGGATTTGCGGAAAAATAGTGTGGATTATATATCTGAGAGGGGCTTCGTTGATTTCGTTCCTGGTATTTCTATTGACTGTGTGGTATTTGGATACCACCAGCAGCGGCTACACGTCCTGCTGTTAAGGTGGAAGTATCAAGAGCTTTGGTCGCTTCCGGGAGGTTTTTTGGGTAAGGATGAGGAACTGGAGGATGCTGTCAATCGGGTATTGTTTGAAAGGACTGGTTTGCAAGACATTTTTCTGAGGCAATTCCGCACCTTCAGCTCATTGAATAGGCACAGAAAAGAGGATGAGCTAAGGGAGGATACCTTCAAAAAAATCTTTAAATCAGCTTCACCTTCACGCCTTCAGGAAATCCTGAAATGGCTTTCTCAGCGATTTATTACGACCGGATTTTTGGCTATGCTGGAAAGTAGCCGGGTGAATCTTCATCCAGACCCCTTTAGCGACTCCTGTGAATGGATTCCTGTCGATCAACTGCCCTCTTTGATCCTTGACCACAAGAATATCATTCAAATGGCCTTGTTTCAGATGCGTCTCCAATTGAATTATTGGCCTGTTGGGAAATCGCTTCTTCCTGAGAGGTTTACCATGATGGATCTGCAAACCCTTTATGAAGTCATTCTACAAAAGCCCCTGGATCGAGGGAATTTTCAGCGCAAAATGCGCAAGCTGGATGTCCTAAAAAGGCATGAAAAACTAATGACCGGAGCAGCCAATAAAGCCCCTTATCTCTACAGCTTTGATGAAGAGGTTTATTTTAAGTTATTGGAAGAAGGGATTGGTTTTTCCTGATATGTTAAATGCTATGCCCAATTTTTATTAGGCTTTCCCTCAGTTTTTCAAATAAACCTACAGTTACTGGTAAGGACTGCAGATCCTGATTGTATACCTGGCCACATTCGAAGCAAAGGTGCAACATCCCGACACAATCGCCCGAGGCAGCATAAAATCCTATGGCATCTCTGAACACAGGTATGCAGGGGCTAGCTACTTCAAATCCATGCTCCTTTCTCAAGATATCAAGCAATTCAATGAGTTCGGGCTCGCCTTTTTCTAATTTCCTGATTACTTCTGCAGATTTGTGGAGCTTCCCATGGGGGGCAATGATCAACTGATGATAAAGTTGAGTTTCTGAGCGCAAGGCTTCAATTGCCTTGTTGATTTTATTTGCCTGCATGTAGCGGGCAGTTTTAAGCTGCTTTTCAAAATCTATTATAGCAAGTTCGGATTCCTCAACCAATTTTTTGTATTTCTCTCCCCTAAGACCCGAGTAGGTAATGACATATGCAAAATCCAGGTTTTCGAGGAATTGAGGTATTTTCATTAGGAGCTGTTTAAATTTAAATTTTTGAGTTTACAGGTGGTGCTAAGGCTCGAAAAAATGATGAACTCAGGTTCTAAAAAGCCAACTGTAAAAAAGAAAGATAATTTTTAAATAGCTTCTAGCAACTTTATTTGGCATTTCTGCATTAGGAGCGTGGCCCCATGTCTTCAAAAAGCCATACATTTTTTTCAAAATCCTCCATTTGTTGGGTATAGGGTTCAGAATTGATGTACATCCTGATTATTCTGATAAAGTTTTTCCCATCTCGTCGAATGTAAAATTCCTGTCTCCTTGGACCCCATTTTCCTGATTTTATGTCAAATGAGAGTTTGTTGAAAGTTAAGCCGTGATACTCAATACTCTTTTCTCGTTTGACCAGGGAATTGCCTTTATGGCTTTCTAGTATTTCATCTATTACGACTTCCTCATATGCTGAATCAGGTACTTCTGAAATGGGCACATCAGGTTCAATATGAATGACATAAGAACAACCATTGCTCTGATCAATAAAGAATTTCTGTATCTCTTCTTTTGTATCCAGGCCTATCCTCACAATTCCCCATGGGGCCTGGTACCTGACCTTGATTTCGTGAAATTCGCTTTTCCAGTAGACAGGTCTTTTTTTGGGTGTAGAAACACAGGATGTAATGGAAATTGCCAGAAGCAATGTAGGTAATAGAAATACTTGAACTCGTTTCATGGTTGATTTTGATATGCCCAATATAGGATCTTTTGAAGATCAGCTGGGTTAAGGAGTCCTTAATTTATCATAATTCTTACATTCAGGAAAGAAAGGCCGTAATGGCTTCAGCAACTTCTTTTGGCTGCTCATCCACGATGAAATGCCCTCCATCCAGATGAACTATCTGAGAGTTTGGATAACATTCCTCCAGGCCAATGATGTATTCCTTGATGATAACCGGGTCTTTGATGCCATGGATGACTAGGGTAGGAATGGCCAGTTTGATCCCTTCATATTGTCTCCAGCGTTTTCTGTCAATGTGGAGGGTTCTGTAAATGTTGGCTATGGTGGTCAGGCTATTCGGGATTTTGTAACACCTGATGTACTCCTGGATCGCATCTTCCGGGATGGGATTGCTGATCCCACGGCTAAAGAACCTCACCCAAATTTCCTCTTTACCACTGATCATAGCTTCTGGAAATTGGGGAATACTCAAGAAAAACTGGTACCAGGATGAGCGGTATAATTGTTTGACAAGGATCTCTGAGGCTTTCAATTGGCCTGTTCGATTGTTGATGATGACCATGTTGATCACAATCAACTTCAGGATACGTTTAGGCTTGCGCAAGGCCATTTCCTGGACAATGGCTCCTCCCCAGTCATGTCCACCAAGGTAGAACTTGTCTATCCCCAGCGCATCTGCAATCGCAAATATATCCTCAGACATCTGGTCTTTTGTGTACAACTCGATTTCCATCGCTCGGTTGCTATCCCCCATGCCCCTGATATCGACCGCAATCACGTAATAAGTTTCCAGGAAGGGAGCCATATGATGCCAGCAGTAGCTGCTTTGTGGCCAGCCATGAACGAGAATGAGAGGTGGAAGGTGGGAATCTCCGTATGTGCGAATGTTAAATTCTCCCCTTTGTGTCTGTATGAGTGCCATTGGTTATTAGATATGTCCCATTATAAGGATTAATTTAAAATGGTTCATCATCTCCAAACTTTTCCAAAGGAAAATCCAGGGCATTACCAGTGTATTTTTGACCTTTGAGTTCTTCGATCTCCTCAAAGGGGATGGCAAACCAATGCTCCAGCTTACCAGATTTGTCTTCAGCTTTGTGAAGCAAGTCTCTTGGGTCATCCGTTTTTTCTAATATTCGTTTTAGCTTTTGTAGGTCTCCTTTTGAAAGAAATAAAACTGCCCTAAGGAATTGGTCAGTCCCAACATTCAAACCTGTTTCCACACATTCGCTCAACAGTTGATTGACCATGGGCTGTTGGGCAATGCTGAATTGAGTTTTTATTTTTATCTCAATATCCTTCTTAAAAGACATGCCTATCCAACATTTAGAAATATCCTTCAAGAAGGGAAAATTAATAAGCCCGGCCAAGGCGAATTCCTGGCAGGGCTTCAAATTTATACCGAGTCTGGAATTTCATCCAGGCTATAGAAAATGGGTAAGCCTCGCTCTTTGGCAATTCGTACATCCTGGTCTGCACCATTTGATGCTCCTGGTATCCTGAGAACTGCATCGCATTTTTCGAGTAACCTGTGGGCTACAGGATATTGGATTTCATTCCAGATATCATCTCCTGGTTTTTGGGAGCCTGCCAATTTGAGCAGGGGAAGGGCAACCCACTCACCAATCATAGGGACATGCCCCTTGCGGAATATCGGAAGAGCCATTGCTTCCAGATTGTCGAGGTTTCTTTGGATCAAAACAGGGTCGTCATTGGTTCCACTTCTGTAGGGACCAGCAATTAGTATCAACATGGATTTCTTTTTTTCTCAATTAGCAGCCATGTGGTGAGAAAAAAAATAAGATAGTTTAAGAATTGAAGAAACCTTATTTACCCTTTTTTTGATTTCTTATAGAACTTAAAAATTCTGGAGTAATGCCGAGGTAGGAAGCGATTTGCTTGAGGGTAACCATGTTGGCGATTTGGGGATATTTAGTCAAGAAACCTTCATAACGATCCTTGGCAGGCAAGGAAAGGTTTTGGATCATGCGCAACTGCTCCCTGCAATAGGCATTTTGCATGAGAATTCGGAAAAAACGATTGAACTTGGGGATATCCTCAAAGAGTGAATCAAGGCTTGCCTTGGAAAGACAGAGGACATGGCAAGGTTTTACCGCTTGTATGTTGACCATGGCAGGAAGTCCATTCAGAAAGCAATGCATGTCTGTAATCCACCAATCCCGAAGGGCAAACATCACCGTATTGTCCTTACCTGAAGGATTGAGGAAAAACGCCCTCAGCAGGCCTGAATTGACGAAATAAATAAATGGACAGGCCTCTCCTTGTTTGAGGATATAGTCATTTCTTGATAAATGCTTTTCTGCTAACAGGCTTCGAATATGACTTTCTTCAACAGCACTTAGGCTTATATGCTTATTGATGTTTTTGAAGAGTTGGTCTGTATTCATTCCTGTATTTGAAAGTCGAGATGGGAATAAAACATATAAAAATAAGGAGTCAATAACAATTAATTATAGGTTGGTTTCTTTTAATAAGTAAGCCCTTATTTCAACAACATTTTAGTCAATTTTTCTTTATCTAGTGAATGGAACTAAGCCTTTACGCATTAACGAAAACTAAATAAATATGGAGTCATTTTCAGGTTCGACAAGCTACAACACCAACAATGGTGAAAGCAAATGTCCATTCTTGAATGGACAGCTTAACCAGTCTGCAGGAGGGGGAACCTCCAACAGAGACTGGTGGCCAAACCAGCTAAAACTAAACATCCTTCGTCAGCATTCTGTCCTTTCCAACCCTATGGATGAGGAATTTGATTATGCTGAGGAGTTCAAGTCTCTGGATCTTGCAGCAGTAAAGCAAGACCTGCATGCGCTGATGACAGATTCACAGGAATGGTGGCCTGCAGACTATGGACACTATGGTCCATTCTTTATCCGCATGGCATGGCACAGCGCTGGTACATACAGGATCGCTGACGGTCGTGGTGGTGCAGGTGCAGGGACACTGCGCTTCGCTCCTTTGAACAGCTGGCCTGACAATACGAATCTGGACAAGGCACGCCTTCTTCTTTGGCCGATCAAGCAAAAGTATGGCAGAAAAATTTCATGGGCTGACTTGATGGTACTTACAGGTAATGTTGCCCTTGAGTCTATGGGATTCGAAACATTCGGATTCGCAGGTGGGCGTGAAGACGTCTGGGAGCCGGAAGAAGATATCTATTGGGGATCTGAAACAGAGTGGTTGGGCGATAAGCGCTACACTGGCGACCGTGAGCTTGAAAATCCTTTGGGTGCAGTTCAGATGGGATTGATCTACGTGAACCCTGAAGGGCCTAATGGAAAACCCGATCCGATCGCTGCTGCGAGAGATATCCGTGAGACATTCGGAAGAATGGCCATGAATGACGAAGAAACAGTTGCATTGATTGCAGGTGGCCATACCTTCGGTAAAACCCACGGTGCCGCAGATCCAGAGAAATACGTAAGCAGAGAGCCCGCCGCAGCTACCATCGCTGAGCAAGGCTTGGGATGGAAAAATACCTTCGGAAGTGGAAATGCTGAAAATACCATTACCTCTGGACTCGAAGGAGCCTGGACGACCACTCCAACAAAATGGAGCAACAACTATTTCGAAAATCTTTTTGGATACGAGTGGGAGCTTACCAAAAGCCCAGCAGGTGCACATCAGTGGAAGCCAGTAGGAGATGCCGGAGCAGGATTGGTTCCTGACGCACATGATCCTGAGAAGTTCCACCAGCCATTCATGCTGACGACCGACCTTTCTCTTCGTTTTGATCCTGAATACGAGAAAATTTCTCGCAGATTCTACGAAAACCCTGATCAGTTTGCCGATGCCTTTGCCAGGGCCTGGTTCAAGTTGACTCACCGTGATATGGGACCACGTGCTCGTTACCTGGGATCGGAAGTTCCTTCTGAAGTACTAATCTGGCAAGATCCAGTGCCTGCTGTTGACCATGAGTTGGTAAATGATAGTGATGTTGCAGAGTTGAAGTCCAGGGTAATTGCTTCTGGCCTGACTGTATCTCAGCTTGTTTCTACAGCATGGGCTTCTGCTTCTACTTTCCGTGGATCAGATAAGCGTGGCGGAGCTAACGGCGCACGAATCGCACTGGAACCTCAGAAAAACTGGGCAGCAAATAATCCTTCACAGCTCGCTACAGTGCTTGAAACACTTGAGGGAATCCGCAAGGAATTCAACAATGCCCAGTCCGGGAAAGCCATTTCTCTAGCCGATATGATTGTTTTGGCTGGATGTGCAGCTGTGGAAGAGGCTGCCAAAAATGGCGGAAACGAAGTTACTGTACCGTTCACTCCTGGCCGTACAGATGCTACTCAGGATCACACAGATGTGGAATCATTCGAAGCTCTAGAGCCAGTAGCAGATGGATTTAGAAACTATATCAAAGGAAAATACCCAGTTTCTGCTGAAGAAATGCTGGTAGACAAGGCTCAGTTGTTGACCCTGACTGCTCCAGAGATGACTGTATTGCTAGGTGGAATGAGAGCGCTTGACGCCAACTTCGACCAGTCCAAGCATGGGGTATTTACTGACCGTCCAGGTGTACTTAGCAACGATTACTTCGTGAATCTGCTAGACTATGGCACCAAGTGGGCTGCCACTGATGACGATCAAAATGAATTCGAAGGAAGGGATCGCAAAACTGGCGACTTGAAGTGGACTGGTACCCGCGTAGACCTGATCTTCGGTTCCAATACTGAACTAAGAGCTTTGGCGGAAGTATATGCCACCTCCGATGCTCAGGCAAAATTCATTAAGGATTTTGTAGCTACCTGGGATAAGGTGATGAATCTTGATCGTTTCTAATTCATAAAATTGGGTTTTATATAGACAAAAAGGTGGCTCATTGAGCCACCTTTTATATTTATTTACCTACAGCTGCATTTGTAATTCCCTTTCAAATCGCTTTCGTGAAATTTGTTCTTGTCGTGTTTCTTCCTTCCTATGCTTCCTTGGATTTCCACATAGAGGACATGAGCAGACTTTCGGCGTATCAATTACCTTGTGGAATATCTTAGGGAAAAGATTCAGGTCAACATTGTCTTCCAATGTCCTTCCCCAATAATGCCTGCGCTTCTTTAACAGCCTTTCCCTATGAGATCTCCTGATAGCTCTTTTGTTGTTCTTCATTTAAAATAAAAAAGAATCAATTACTCAAATCCTTAAGCATTACATAAAAGTTAAAACTTTCCTTCCCAATATCAAATCCGTGCGTTCCAACATTTGAGAAGCCATTCTTTACATAAAATGCAATGGCTCTTTTGTTGCTGTCCAAAACTGAAAGCCAGGTTTTTTCAAAGCCCAAATCTTTAGCTTCCTGGAGCAGGATCTGCTGTAGTTTAAAGCCAATTTTCATTGAAAGGAAGTCTTTTAGAACATAAATTTTTTGTAATTGGCATATTGAGTCTCCTTCCCAAAATGCTGATTTTGAATTAAGTTTCAGTTTGGCGTAGCCAACCGGAAGTCTATCTACGAAGGCCAGCCAGAAGAGATTTTCGGACTTTTGAAGTCCCCTCTCAATTTTGTCAACGGAAAAAGTCTTTTCAAAATAGTCGAGCAGGTCTTGTTTGTCTGAAAAAAGGTGTCCAAATGTTTCTCCAAATGTAATCCTGCCTAGCAAGGATATATATGCTGCGTCGCTGATATCTGCTCGCCTGATTTGGAGTGTTGTGGACATAAAAGGGAAGGTCTTGGAAAGTGATCACCTAATTTTAAGGCTTTCTTTTCTACTTTCCTACTCCTTCACAGCTACCCACATAGGGCCTACAGCCAGAAGTAAGACAAGGATGTTAAAAAATGCGTTTGAAGGATTTCCTGAGGCAATAGATCCACCTGTATCGAAGACAAACCAAAACAAAACTCCAATGACCACTGCTTGCCTGATGGCTTCAGGTGCCTTGTCATAAACTTTGGTTGAAAGCATCCATATAGTAGCTCCCCAACCCATCAAAAAACCCCCAGCCAGGGCAGATAAAAAACGGGTGTCACCCGAGCTGTAGGTTGCCGAGCCATCTAATGGCCAGCTCAATAGGTCTAGGGTCCACCTGGCAGGTTCCATGCTTGCCTCCATGCTTCCTAGAAAGAATACTGGGCCAAATGATCCTACAACAATGGCTGTGATCTTTAACCAGAATTTGTAGAAATTGTGCGTTCTGAATGATTTTTTCTCCTTTGTCATAACAAATTGTTTGATACACTATTATTACAAAGGACAAGGAGACAAGATTTAATCACTTGTTGTAGACGGAACCGTCTGATGTCCTAAGACATGTGATTTTCATCATTTTGAAATCAAAATTCGCATAACGAAATTTGAGGCATGCAAGAGCTAAACAATCAATTCGATATTATTGTAATTGGAGGTGGAATCGTAGGACTGAGTTCTGCGTACAAACTTCAGCTTAGAAATCCCGATCTTAAGATCCTAGTATTGGAAAAGGAGGATGTCCTCTCCAAGCATCAGACAGGGAGAAACTCCGGAGTGATCCACTCTGGGCTATATTATACACCAGGGTCCTACAAGGCTAAAAACTGTGTAGAAGGGCGTAGAGAGTTGGTACAGTTTTCCAAGACTTATGGCGTAAAGCATGATGTCTGCGGAAAAGTGGTAGTTGCTACTGACGAAAGCGAATTGCCCTTTCTGGAAAAGATTTTCAAAACAGGAAAAGCCAATGAGGTAGAGGGGATCGAAAAAATTACAGGTGATCAGATCCGCGAGATTGAGCCTTTCTGTGCCGGAATCGCTGGAATCTGGGTTCCTTGTACTGGAATCATTGATTATCCTGGAGTTGTGTACAAATTGGCAGAACTGCTGGAGTCCATGAGTCCTCATAGCAAGGTGCTGACAGGACAGAAGGTAGTGGCCGTGAATCAAGGAGATGACATTTCCGAAATCGTTACTGAAAAAGGACGTTTTCAGGCTAAGCGATTGATATTCTGTGGAGGACTTCATTCTGATCGCTTGGCAAAGGCTGATGGGATTACTCCTGAAGCGAGGATTGTAGGTTTTCGTGGAGATTATTATGACCTGACTGCAAAAGCAGAGCATAAGGTTAAGAACCTTATTTACCCGGTTCCAAACCCTGCATTTCCCTTCCTGGGAGTTCATTTTACCCGTATGATTGAGGGGGGGGTTGAATGTGGTCCAAATGCTGTATTTACCTTCAAGAGAGAAGGTTACGGCAAGACAGATTTCAACTGGCAGGACACCACAGAGGCATTGGGTTTTAAGGGAACTTGGAAACTCTTTGCAAAGCATTGGAAGTTTGGAATCGACGAGTACCGCAGGGCCTTCTCTAAAAGAAGATTCCTGAAGCAGGTACAAAGGTTGATCCCATCCCTGACAATGGATGAGATCGAGGAAGGTCGTTCTGGCGTACGAGCCATGGCCCTAGGTCCCGATGGAAACATGATCGAAGACTTCAAAATTGAGTATAAAGGCAATTCTATTCATATCCTGAATGCTCCTTCGCCTGCTGCAACCGCCTGCCTGGCAATTGGAGATGAAGTATCCAATATTGCCGAAGAACAATTTGGCTTAAAAGTATAAGCAAATCTATTTCATAAAAAATGAAGAAGGCCAATTCCAAGTGGAATCGGCCTTCTTTTATATTCTCTTATTTGGACTAAAGCAATAAAAAAATTGGATAAAGGTTCTTCAGGGAGAACTATAATCCAAGAGGATATATCTTAAACAGCCCCTAAGTAAAGTCAATTACATCAAATACTGATTCCTTCCCATTGTCTCAGGAATCTCACATCATTCTGCGAATACAGCCTTAGGTCAGGCACCCTGTACAACAATTGAGCGATTCGCTCAACCCCCATGCCGAAGGCGAAGCCTGAGTATTTTTCAGGGTCGATGTTGCAATTGGCCAATACATTTGGATCTACCATGCCACATCCCATGATCTCCACCCAGCCCGTGTATTTGCAAACATTACAGCCTTTTCCTTTACAAATAAGGCAGGTAACATCCATCTCGGCACTGATTTCTGTAAATGGGAAATAAGAAGGACGAAGCTGAATTTCGATATCAGCACCAAAAATTTCCCTTACAAAATAAAGCAAAGACTGCTTCATATCGGCGAATGAAATGCCTTCGTCCACTACCAGTCCTTCTACCTGATGGAAGAAGCAGTGTGCCCTTGCAGAAATAGCTTCGTTTCTGTAAACCCTGCCTGGAGCCAATACCCTGATGGGAGGCTCTTCGTTCTCCATGACCCTCACCTGAACAGATGAAGTATGGGTACGGAGCATGAAATCGGGATCTCTTTTCACAAAGAATGTATCCTGCATGTCTCTTGCAGGGTGATTCTCAGGGAAATTTAGGGCTGTAAAGTTATGAAAGTCATCTTCCACCTCAGGACCTTCGGCTATGGTATAACCCAGTCGCTCAAAAATGGAAACGATTTTATTCTGAACAATAGAAAGTGGATGCCTGGTCCCTGCCACTCCGGGCTCTCCTGGTAGGGTGAGGTCATGTGGCTTATTGGCCACTTGCTGAGAAGCCTTCAACTGACGTTGGAAGTCTTCTAGTCTACCCTTGGCAAATTCCTTTAATTCGTTTAAGGGTTTTCCTACCTCTCTCTTTACTTCTCCGGGCAGGCTGCGAAATTCAGTTACCAGATCGTTGATTCGACCTTTTTTATTGGTGAAATTTCTGCGAAAGTTATCAAGCTCCTCTTCGGTTTGAATCTGAAATTTTTTTATTTCTTCAAGGAGTGATTCTATTTTCTCTTTCATGCTTGCTTAGCGGAAGACAGTATGGTTAATGAATAATTTCACAGCGTGGAAGCTGGTATTCCAACAACTTAATGTCATACGAAGTGAGGTTGTTGCTGGATACATTTAAGGTTCGAAGTTTGCTGAGCCCTCCAAGCCATGCAGGGAACTCAACCAACCTGTTGCTGGCGACAAACAACGTATGAAGGTTTTGCATTTCCTTCATTTCTTCTGGGAGAAAACGCAGTTTATTACCAGTAAGGATCAATACTTGAAGGTTTTTAAGCTGCGCTATTTCAGAGGGCAGCAACTTGATCTTATTGTCTCCAAGGTCGAGGACCTGAATATTTGAAAAGTAGAAAACCTGATTAGGTATAGAAGTCAATTTTTGGCCTGTCAAGGTAAGTTTATACACTTCCTGAGGCTTTGCCATTGCTTCCTGAACACTGGTATACCACTTCTGTCGCTGAAGCTGGGTTGGGCCAAGGATGGGTCCTGCTTCAGGGATAATTTCGGGATTTGGGATGATTACCTCTGTGGAGGTATCAATCATCACTACTTCCGAAGTATCAACGGGGACAACTTCCATGGTACTGTCTACCTGTGCGAAAATTTCTGCTGCCATACTAAAGAAGAAGGCAAGGAGGACGATACGGTTCAGCATATTTTTTAGCGTAAGATTCCGCCAAAGATAAGGAAAGGCGGGTAAAAGTTTCAACAAAGTTTCATGTTCTAAGTTATTCTTTTTCCCTTGAAAGCTAGCAATTATCCTTTCAAATGAAACAAAATGGCTTTTTCAATGAGATTTAAGGCTTTATTACAATGAAAAAAAATAGGATTAAAGATCTTTCCATTGAGGAAATAGACCGAATTGTCGAAATGGCCTGGGAAGATCGGACCACTTTTGACTCCATTAAGGCTCAGTTTGGACTGAGTGAAGGTGAAGTGATCAAATTGATGAGGAGAGAAATGAAACCCTCAAGTTGGCGGATGTGGCGTGCACGCGTCCAGGGGAGAAAAACCAAACATGCCCATCAAAGAGGCGAAGATGTAGACAGGTTCAGGTGTAGCCGTCAAAGACCAATCAATAACAACAAGATTTCAAAACGTTGAGAGGGTAATAACTTGATAGCCTTCAAAAATGACAAGACTTGCATATTTCAAATTGTAAAGCTAGTTTTAAGAACTCATAAAAGAATGCTACTTTCTTTGTTATATTCTGAATTTAATATACTGAATTTTGTGATAATTATTACTCCTGCCCGCTAACCAGGCAGGAAAAGGATTCAGTGGACTCATAGATCATCGGCCTTTTCCATTATTGGGAAAGGCCGATTTACTTTTGATGTTATGCAAGATACCCGGACAGATAAAATTGTGGAAGTTTCTCTGGATAATGTTGTACAAGCTTCTAGAAAACTTCAAGATGTTGCTTTTCGGAGCCCACTCATGCGAGCCGATCTGCTCTCAGAACAGCTTGGTGCAGACATTTTCTGGAAAAGGGAAGACTTACAGCAGGTCAGGTCCTACAAAATCAGAGGGGCTTACAATAAAATTACTTCTTTGTCTGAATCAGAACTCCAAAATGGAGTGGTTTGTGCCAGTGCCGGGAATCATGCCCAAGGAGTTGCTTATTCCTGTTCGCAGAAGGGGGTCAAAGGAGTCATTTTTATGCCTCATCCTACTCCCAATCAAAAAATCGAACAAGTTAGGATGTTTGGCGGGGATTATGTAGAGATTCGTTTGGAAGGAGACTCCTTTGACGATGCTTCTCTGGCTGCAAGGACTTACTGCGAAGCGAATCATATGACCTTCGTACATCCCTTCGATGACATGAAGGTAATCGAAGGGCAGGCAACAATCGGGCTTGAAATCCTCGATCAGGTCAAAGAAGGACTGGATTATCTTTTTTTACCTGTAGGTGGGGGAGGACTTGCAGCAGGAGTCTCATCCATGGTAAAGAAGTTGTCGCCTGAAACAACAATCATCGGTGTTGAACCTGAAGGCGCGCCTTCCATGTCTGAAGCCCTCCGCCTGGGTTACAACCTGCAATTGCACAGCATTGATAAGTTTGTGGATGGAGCAGCTGTAAGGCAGGTAGGAGAACTCAATTTTGCCATTTGCAAGCAATTCCTAGATCGTATGGTGAGGGTGCCAGAAGGGAAGATCTGCCAAACCATCCTACAGTTATACAATAGAAATGCCATCGTAGTAGAACCAGCAGGGGCATTGACCACAGCAGCCCTGGATTATTTTGCAGATGAAATCAGAGGTAAAAAGGTCGTGGCCTTGATCAGTGGCAGCAACAATGATATCGGGAGGACGGAAGAAATTCGGGAGCGTGCGCTGATTCATACGGGTAAAAAGCATTACTTTGTCGTTCGCTTTCCTCAGCGAGCAGGGGCTTTGAGGGACTTTTTGACCCATGTACTAGGCCCTCAGGATGATATCACATTCTTTGAGTATAAAAAGAAACACAACAGGAACGAAGGTCCTGCTGTGGTCGGTCTTGAATTGGCCAGACCTGAGGATCTGCCTTTGTTGGTAAGGCGAATGAAGGAGCTCAACTTTTTCGGTGAGTACCTCAATGACAAGCCTGACTTTTTCCAGTATATACTTTAAAAAAATATATTTCTCGTTCTTTATTCTACAACAAGTCCTATTTCTTCCAGGCTACCTGCTCCTTCACGGAGAACCTCAATGTCGTTTTCCCCCTGGCTGGCATCGATTACAGTAGATGGTACAAGGTTGCCATAGCCCCCATCGACCATCATGTTGACCTGCTTTCCAAAGCGTTCATAGATGAGTTCGGGATCAAGGTTGTTTTCCATGATCTCATCATCAAAGGGAAGGGAGATCGAGGCAATGGGATTTCCAAGGAGTTCGACCAGCCTGCGGGTGATGTTGTTTCCGGCAACACGGATTCCTACGGTATCCTTATGGCGAAAATGCTTGGGAATGTTTTTCGAGGCTTCTACGATGAATACATAAGGACCAGGGAAAGCGCGTTTCATCATCTTAAATACAGGAGTAGGAACCTGGTTGGCATATTGACCTAAGATGGTCAGGTTTTCACATACACAGGTCAGGTGCCCTTTTTGGGGATCTATGCCCTTGATCTGGCAGATTTTTTCTACAGCTTTTTTCTTGGTGATGTCGCAACCCAGGGCATACATGGTATCAGAAGGATAGATAATTACCCCTCCAGCCCTAAGCACATCCACAACCTTCATTAACAACCTGTCTTGAGGATTATCTGGATGAATACTTATTAGCATATGTGATTCTTGGTAGGTTAAAAAAATTAGTGGTAACATTTAATCTAAGAAAAATGCTGTTTAAAGGAAATAGGAAACTTGATAATTCATCCAGTGAACTGAAATGGGGAGAGTTTTTATATGAATACATGATAAACTTTTCCTGTTTCATCATTTTCAAAAAAAGATTTCTCTGGATAATTCAGGATTTTGAAAACAAATCCTATATTTTTGACGGTAAATCCGATTGCGATGAAAAAAACTCTACTATTTATTTGTTGCTCCCTCCTTTTTGTTAGCGCATTCGCTCAAAAGGGGTTGAAACTTGGGGTGTTTATTGGCCCACAACTAGGCTATCACCAAAATTCTTCCGATCAGTCATTGAGCGAAGACATCTATCAGAACTCAAGGTTGTGGGGTTTGAATGCAGGAGCATCTATAGGATATAACTTTGTGGACATGTTTGGCATCCGTGTCCAGGCTTTTTATTCTCAGCAAGGAAATTCTTACCTGCGTACAGTCGACGGAGTTGAGACCCGTTTTGTAGACAGGCTGGATTACCTGAAGCTACCTCTTCTGATAGGCTTCAATACAGCTACAGAAAGGCGCAAGACCAGCTTGAGCGTTTATGTTGGACCTCAATTTGCCTTGTTGACCAGGGTCGCTGAGTACAATGACAACCCTTCATTTGGTCTGTTAGAGGGAAGAGACGATCCTAAGTTGCTGTTGTCGAATGGAGAAGAAATTCTTCAAAGGCCTGGTACTGATCTATACATGCCAAGTCTATTTGGACTTGTAGGTGAGATCGGCATTGATGTACAACTTCCACCGGATAACCTGGTCATGAACTTAAGGGTTCGTCAAGATCTTTCTTTCGGAGACCTTGAAAACAAGGATGCAAACGCCACAACCTTTCAGGATGGGGTTTCTTCTACCTTCTCTTACTGGAGAAATGCCTTCGGTGCCGCTAATAACAGAAGTACAACTACTGCAGGTCTTACCTCCAGCATTTTGATAGGGTTAACCTATACCTTTCCAGCTGGTTACTAGGTCTTTAGGGTAAATAAGAAAATACTGGTATTATACAGGGGGCGATACTTTTCGCCCCTTTTAAGATATATAGGGATGATTGCCTTTGTAAGTGGAAAATTGATTGAAGTTGAACCCACCCATGCCATTGTCGAATGTGGTGAGATTGGGTATTTGGTCAAGATTTCTTTGAATACTTTTAATGGGATCAAGGAAAAAAAGGACGTAAAATTGCATACCCATTTTCTGGTAAGGGAAGATAGCCAACAACTTTATGGTTTCGAATCTCCTCAGGAAAAGCAACTTTTTGAACAATTGATTGGAATATCAGGTGTAGGTGGCAACACTGCTTTGATGATCCTTTCCAGTATTTCGGCAGAAGATCTCTACCATGCGATCAGGTCTGAGGACAGTTTGGCCTTGACGAGAGTAAAGGGAATTGGGGCCAAGACTGCTGCGAGGATAATCCTGGAATTGAAAGATAAAATCAAACTGGCAGAAGGTAGCGCAGGAAGTGCAGTTGCTGGGGGAGGAGGACAGAAAAAGGCTGAGGCCCTTACTGCATTGACGAACCTTGGTCTCAATAAGGCCACCATGATCAAAAGGGTAGATAAAATCCTGAAAGACAATGGATCTGACATTTCTGTAGCTGAAATCATCAAACTGGCTCTAAGGAATCCTTCTTGACAGGAGAGATTTTTTTCGTCCTTTGATTAAAGGAGAACAATATCGTCATTGGCATAACAATAGCTAGTTTTCCTTATATGAATGCAAGTATCCATAAAAAATGGCCTTTTATCCTTAGGAATATTTCCTAGTTTTGCATCAACAACAATCACTAAAAAGTTTTTACCCTTCCTTTAAAAGCATCAGAATTCTCCATTTCTGCCTATGAAGCAAGCTCTACGCTGGATTTTTTAAATAGGAAATTACCAAAAACAACGCGCTTTGTCGAAGTTTAGCATCGCACTACTGGTGTCTGCAATAGTATCACTATTCTACACCCAGCCGGAGTCTTCGTCTGCTTTATCTGAAAACTATTTCACGGATAAAGACAGCCTTATCGTCAAAAATCTTGACCCTGAAAATGATACTTCAAAGGTTAAGAAAAACCCCAATGACCATGCAGGTGACCCTACCCAGCAGAAGGAGATTACTCCTATGCATTTGGATTACCCGGGTTCATATAAGGTGATCTACGAATTAGAAGACAGCCTTACTGGTTACAACATCTACGAAAAAATGGGCAACATAGATATGCGCCGCCCATCTCACATCAGCTTTGATGATTACGTAGATTATCGCCTGAAGGAACTGAGAAGAAATCACTTCAGAGAAATGGCCGATGCTGCCAGTGGTGGTGAGCAAGATGGACTTTCTTTGGACATCAACATTGAAGAACTCTCGGACATCTTCGGTGGAGGGACCATCTCAATCCGACCCACAGGCTTTGCGACCCTGAGGTTTTCTATCGATAGAAACGTAAGTAAAAATCCACAGCTTTCTTCCCAACTTCAAAAAATTACCCTCTTCAATTTCGACCAGAATATCCAGGTTGGGGTAATTGGCCAAATCGGTGAGCGCCTCAGAATGAACGTAAACTTCGACACCCAGGCGACCTTCGATTTTGAAGATGAATTGAAGTTGGAGCACAATGGTACCGAAGATCAAATCCTTCAAAACATTGCTGCAGGTAATGTGAGCATGCAGGTGGGTAACTCCTTGATTGTCGGTCGCCAGAACCTTTTGGGACTGAAAACAACCCTCAAGTTCGGACCTGTTTATGTAAGTGGGATCGCTTCCATTGAGCAGGGACAGGTTCAAACCTTGAAAGTCGCTGGAGGTGGAGCAGTTGAAACCCCATTTGAAAAAGAAGTAACGGAGTACGATGCCAACCGCCACTTCTTCCTGAACCACTATTTCCGCTCTCAATACGAAACGGCTCTTCAAAATCTACCTGTGATTCAGTCCAGGCTTCAGATTCAGCAGGTGGAAGTATGGGTAGAAAGACAAGGTTTTACCAGAGATAATAGAAATGCATTGGCTTTGGTAGACCTGGGGGAAAACGACAATCCAGGTCAAGGCCGTATTTATAATCCAACAGCTGTTACCTCAGAACCCAGCCAGCCATTTCCCGGTAATGACGCAAACGACCTTTACCAATTCATGGATGACCTACCTGGCGCAAGAGATGTAACCTCGGCTCAGCAGTCTATCGAGAGTTTAGTAGATAAAAACTTTGTCAATACTGAAGATTACGAGGTGGTTTCCAATATGAGGAAGCTGCAAGCGAATGAATATACCATCAATTCTGCCTTGGGATATATCTCTCTGAATACGCCCATCCAGTCAGATCAAGTACTGTGTGTGGCTTATAGATATACATTAAATGGACAGGTTTATCAGGTAGGGGATCTTTCGAATGATGTTCCTGCCAATGCGGAGAACACCAACGTCCTTTTCCTGAAGATGCTAAAGCCTTCGGTACTGAGGGTAGGAGAGTATCCCGCCTGGGATTTGATGATGAAGAATATCTATCAAATTCAGTATGGGATCAATAGGGATGGATTTTTCCTGGATGTAAAATATGAGTCCGGTACCAGTGCTGGTAAAATCAATTACCTTCCTGAAGGTCCTGTCAAAGATAAGCCATTGATTCAGGTATTGAATATTGACCGCCTGACCAACCACACCGCTCCTGGCCCGGATAACTTCTTCGATTTTGTCGAACCTTTTACCATCCTCCCACAGCGAGGGCTGGTTATTTTTCCTGTTTTGGAACCCTTTGGTAGCCACCTTGAAAGCAAACTTCAGGGAGACGAAGAAGCCATTGAGCAATACGTCTTCCGGCAACTGTATTCTAACACCCAAGCAAGTGCCCGGCAGAATGGACCGCAATTCAGGTACTCGCTTGAAGGGTATTTCCGATCCTCGAGCAATGCAGAGATTCCCCTGAATACATTTAACCTCTCGGAAGGAGGAGTAATTGTAAGGGCAGGAGGCCGCCAGTTGACCGAAGGTACAGACTATCGAATAGACCAAATTGCGGGGAAGATCATCATTACCAATGAAGCCATCCTTACTTCCAACCAGGACATTGAGGTATCTTTTGAAAGTTCTTCCTTGTACCGCCTGCAAAATAAGACCCTTTTGGGATCGAGGATTGAATATAGTCCTTCCCAAGACCTTTCTTTGGGAGGCACCATCCTGAACCTGAGAGAACAGCCTTTCAACAACAAAACCATCCTGGGTGATGAACCTGTAAACAATACCCTTTGGGGCTTTGATGGTACTTATGACAGGGAAGCACCATTCCTGACCAAAGTTTTGGATAAATTGCCTTTCTATACCACCAAAGCCAGCTCGCAGATAACTGCGGCAGGTGAATTTGCCCAATTTCTTCCCGGTGTGCCACGTGCCATCAGAAACTCCACAGATAGAGGAATCGTCTACCTGGACGACTTTGAAGCGGCGGCTACTCCTTTCACCCTGATGGGTTGGCAGCGCTGGAAGGTAGCTACTTATCCCGAAGGAAACGATCGGCTCTTTGATCCGAGAGAACTTTATACCAGCCCATTGGCAGAGAACTATAGCCGAGCCAAACTTTCCTGGTATACCATTGACCAGATATACTACAACAGGTGGAGAAACAGGGTTCCTGAGGAGGATCAAAACAGCAACTATACCCGTCAGATTACGCCAAATGAAATTTTCCCCACGGCTCAGCGTGCTTTCGGTAGCCAGTTGTTGCAGCCAACCTTTGACCTGCGATACAATCCACTGGAAAGAGGCTTTTACAATTTTCAGGTGGATAAGAACAGGGTCGAACCCAATGGTAATTTCTCAAATCCCGAGGAGAACTGGGCAGGTATCATGCGCTCCATCGACGTGAACAATGACTTCGAGGCGACCAATGTAGAGTTTGTGGAGTTTTGGTTGATGGACCCATTTGACCCTACGGATGGCAATCCTGCTTCACAAGGAGGGGAGTTATACTTCAACCTGGGACTTGTAGATGAAGATGTCCTACCGGATGGAAGATTATTTCGCGAGCATGCCTTGCCAAATACGGAGGTCCCAACGGCAGTTACCCTTCCCGATACTACATTTTGGGGACCTATTGTGAACAATGTACCTGCGGCAGAAACCTTTGCGAATGATCCTCAGGCAAGGCTGCTACAGGATGTCGGTTTGGATGGTCTTCCATCTGATAAGGAGGCAATTTTCTACGAAAATGTCATCGATACCTTGACAGGTTATTTAACACCTCAGGCCTTGGCCAAATTATCTGGTGACCCGAGTTCGGATGATTATCGAAGTTTTAGAGATCCCTTCTATGACAGTTTGACTGCACCACTTCTCGATCGATATGAATTCTGGAACGGCATGGAAGGAAACTCTCCAACCGCAGAAAATAATACCAATACAGAAGAATCCCTTCAATCTACCAACAGGCCTGACATTGAAGATGTGAATAGAAACGGGAGTTTGAACCAAAGTGAGCAGTATTGGCAATATAGAATCAGGCTGCACCCTGACTCCCTGGAACCTGGGAATAACTTTGTTGTGGACCAGTACAGAACACCACCCATCCCTGTAGGACAGGGTACAAGAGAGGTAACCTGGTATCAGATCAGGATTCCTATCCGTGCAGGTACTTCAATCAACGGTATTACCAACTTCCAGAGTATCAACTTCATGCGCATGTACATGACAGGTTTCTCGGAAGAGGTGATCCTTCGTATGACTGAGTTTCAGTTGATTTCTTCTAACTGGATTCGCTTCCCTGGAACTTTGGCTGAGGAAGGTACGGTAGTTACGCCTATTGAAGAATCAGGAACTCAGTTTGAACTTGGAGCCTTGTCCTTTGAGGAGAATTCAAGGAAAGAACCCTTCAACTACGTACTTCCTCCAGGTATTATCCAACAGAATATCAATGGTAACCTCGCTTCAAATGTAAGGCAGAATGAGCGCTCTTTGACACTCAGAACCTGTAATCTTGAAGAAGGAGATGCGAGGGGTATCTACAAAATCGTAAGGCAAGACCTTCGTCAGTACAAGCGCCTAAAAATGTTTGTCCATGGAGAACCGCTCGATGATGGTTTTGGTAGCAATCCCAACTTTGAAGAACGAGGGGATGCTAAGGTATTTATTCGATTGGGTCTGGACAATGACGAGAATTACTATGAATACGAAATGCCGCTTACTCCTTCAAATCCATTGGGAGGACCAAGCGATCCGTCGAATGTCTGGCCATTGGAAAACGAATTTGACATCGATCTGGCCTTGCTGGCCCAGGCAAAAGGAAATCGTAATGCGGCTAACTTCGGTTTGATATATCGCTACCGGGATACCACAGGCCTACCCGAAGGGCATGCCATCATAGTACGTGGTACACCCAAGTTGTCTGATGTCAGAAACATCATGATAGGGGTGAGAAACCCCGAGGACCCCGGAGGACAACCCATCTGTCTTGAAGTCTGGGTCAATGAGTTGCGCCTGACCAACTTTGACCGTAAAAAAGGTTTTGCATTCAATACCAATGCCTCATTTAAATTGGCAGATCTAGGGACTGTGAATGCCACAGCTTCCTACAAGTCCGCAGGCTTTGGCCCACTTGAACAGAAGTTGAGTACCCGATCACAGGAAGAAAATTTCCGCTACAACATCAACGCAAACTTGAGCCTTGATAAGTTCTTACCTGAAAAATGGGGCGTTTCGGCGCCTGTTTCCGCCACCTATGGGGAGGAGCAAATTACGCCACTCTTTAATCCACAGGAGGAGGATGTTACGGTAGACCGGCTCAGGGAAATCCTGCCGCCAGAGGTAGTCCAGGATACCATCCGGCAGATTCAAGACTATCGACGGTCGAGGTCTATCTCACTGAACAACTGGAAGGTGAATCCCGGTGGGGCAAAGACCAACTCCGCCAGACCAAGTGCCAGACCTACCAGGCCTACCCGAACCCCTCAAAAAGGGAAAAAGGAAAAGCAGAAGGCGAAGATGCCATGGTCGATATCCAACTTTGACTTCACTTTCGCTTACAGTGAGCAGGAAGCAAGGAATTCAACCATCCAAAGGCAATACAATACCCAGCACCGCGGGGCAGTAAATTACCGCTATAACTTCCCCAAAGTATCTTTGAAGCCCTTCAAGTTCATGGAAACTTCCAAGTTCTTGCAAAAGAATGCAGGTTTCCTGACCCGATTTGAATTGAAACCCTTTCCTTCAAATATTTCTGTAGGGGTACTTGGAGATAGAAGATTTGAAGAAAGAATACTTAGACCCATTGGCTTGAGTGAAACTTCTATCGAACCTCTTTTTGCCAAAAACTTCCAATTAAACAGAAACTATAACCTTACATGGCCATTGACCCGAAATCTTCAGCTAACTTTTAATGCTGCCAATACTGGTCGTGTGGATGAAGTGCGGGGATACTGGGAGACTGCCAGCCAAAGAGAAAGGGATTCCATTGGTACCTTGAGGGATAACCTCTTGTACATAGGGAAAGATACAGCCTTGGGACATGACCGCTATGTGAATTTTGGAAGGAACATTGGTTACCAGCATAACCTGAATGTTGCCTACAAACTTCCATTTTCGCAAATAAAAATTCTGAGTTGGATCAGTGGGACATTGAATTATACAGCTACCTTCAACTGGCTGCAAGCGCCAGAAATTCTGCCTAGCCAGGGGGGAACCATCACGAATAATCAGACTATCCAGGCAGTTACGAGGCTAGATCTAAATTCAGTTTATCGAAAGGTAAAACCCTTCCAGAAGATCTTAGATGGGGAGAAGAACTTCAGTAAGTACCTTGAACCCAAGGAACCGAAGAAAAAAGAGGAAGAAACGAAAAAGCCCATTACCCCAGGAAAGGAAACCAAGGAGGAGGTTGCTCCTAAGGATACCGCCAAGCGAATTGATCCGCTTTGGTTTCCCAAGCGAATAGCCAGGGAGGTTACAAGGATTGCCCTTAGTGTGAAGAATATCGACCTGAACTTTAATAGGACTGCAGGAACGATATTGCCAGGTTACTTGCCGAGTACAGACAATTTCGGTCTTGACTGGGAGTACCTCAACCAGGGTACGCAGATGTTTAGCGGGATTGTACCCCCTACCTGGCAGTTTGTCTTCGGAGGGCAGCAAGACGTACGGGGAATTGCGGCTGAAAATGGTTGGATTACTCAGGATACGACGCTCTCCAAGCTATTCCAACAAAATGTCTCGGACAACCTGACTGCCAGGACATCTCTTGAATTATTCAAAGGATTCAGGATAGACCTGAATGCAAACAGGACCAGTACCCTGAACAACTCTGAGTATTTTCGTTTTGATCCTGCAACCAATGGCTTCAACAGTTTTGATCCATTGACAACAGGGAATCTGAATATGACTTATATATTCATCAACTCAGCCTTTGATCCTGAAGATCCTGAATTGCCTTCTTCCAGGTTCTTGAGAGAGTTTTCAAATGCTCGAACAGTCATCTCAAGGAGGTTGGCAGAAAGGGATCCTGAGTTTGCGAATAGAGACGACGAAACGGTATTTGGTTTCCGAAATGGATACCTGGGGTCGAATCAGGATGTATTGATTACCTCTTTCCTTTCTGCCTACGGCATCGTGGGGCCAGAAAATATCGAGCTGTCAGCCCAGCCTTTGATTCCTCTTCCAAACTGGAGCATCAACTACAATGGCCTTTCACAATTACCATTTATCAAGGATCACTTTAATTCCATTACCCTGCGGCATGCCTACCGCTCTACTTATACGGTTGGTACATTTAATAACAATCTGCTGTTCAGGGACTTTGATATGGATGGTTTTGCGGACGAGTTCCAATTGATTGATACTTTCCAGACTGTAGGTTTCAACGTCTTTGATACCTACTCTCAGTTCTTTATTCAAGGAGTTCAGATATCGGAAAGTTTTTCACCATTGATCGGTGTCAGCCTTACAGCCAAAAATGGTTTGCAGGGAACCTTTGAATACAAGAAGTCGCGTCAATTGACCCTGAACATCGGTAACCTCCAGGTGATTGAAACACGAAATCAGGACATTAGCTTTGACCTACGATATAGAAAGAATAAGCTCAACCTCTTCTTTAGGGCGTTTGGGCGAGATTTTGACCTGCAAAATACAGCCAACTTCGCATTGAATGTGACTTACAGGCAAAATTACGAGGTAAACAGGCGTTTGCCAGGCGATAGGGTGGGAGGACCGACAGACTTTATAGAACAGACAACCAGGGGGGCTGCAACCCTTATCCTTGGTCCGTCAATCGAATATGTTGCGAATAAACGTCTGAATATCAAAGCCTTCTTTGACTTTAACTGGAATAACCCTTATACACTTGCAACCATTGAAACAAGGTTCTCAAGTGGAGGTATTCAGTTAAGGTTCTCCTTGGCTAACTAGGACATTTAGGCGATAAGTCATGGGCAGGGAAGCTTTCCCTGCCCTTTTTTTATGTAAATTCAGGCATTAGCATAAAAAATATGGACAACCCAAAAGCACTACACACTCATATTCTTGACATGGTAGTTCAGGAGGAGTTTTCAAAAGCCCTCAAGGAGATCTCCAAAAGCTATCCCCAAAGAAAATGGTGGAATCTTTTTGGCAAGTTGGAGAGGCAAAAGGGGGAATATGCCTTTGAATTGCTGGCAGCCCTGCTTCAAAAGAAAGGATTTCAGGCTGTTCAATACCTGGAGTGGAGGAATGATTTTGTAGGAGAGGTGGCCGAATTATTCAAAGCATTTGAGTACCTGGAAAAAAACAAGGCTTCGAAGGAAATCATAGAGCCGATGGGTAATTTTCTTGTAGATTTTACCGAATCTGCTGCTACTTATATAGAAGAAAGCATTGAGCAGAGACCTCCTCATAATCCTTATCCCAAAACATGGTTTGATGGTTCTGTGGTGAGAAGTTGGGCTGAATATCTTGCCACTTATTTAAAAGATATTGATCCCCAAAAAGAAGAAAAAGTTCGCCTTTCAAAAGCCAGGATAAGTGCAATGATCATGGGGCATTATCCTGAACAGTTTGGCCCGGATTTAGCCAAAGCAGCAGATCTTGTCGAAAGGAATGGCCAAACGGACTTTGCAATTACCCTTTACGAGGACGTGATAAAGGTCATTTCCCCTTCTTTTGATCGGTTGGAAGTAGAGTTGGGGCAAGGTATAATTGAATGGACAGCGGAAGGAAGGATAATTGCAAATTGTCTTAGGACCACAGTTTTGGCCTTGAAAAGGCTCAACTCCTATAATGATCCCAATTCCTATCTTGAAAGGTCTGAGTCTATCATCGAAAGGCTCAAGGACTCATCAAAAGGTCAGGCTTAGCCGAAGCTCTTAGCGGTTTAGGCTCTTTTTTCTCCTCGGGAGGGGTGCGCCATTCTTTCCCGATCGCATCGTAGACTACCTGATGGATTCGCTGTCGGATACGATATTCATTGATTCTCGAATTGGATACCGATGGATAAATTCTATTGGAGAGGAAAATATAGACCAGTTCTTCCTCTGGATCTACCCACATACAAGTACCGGTAAAGCCAGTGTGGCCATAGGATGCCAAGGAGGCAGATTCACCAACGATATACTCGGTATGCCTTGGGGGTTTGTCAAAGCCAAGGCCTCTATGACCATAATGCCTCCTGGTGAATTTATTCACTGTGCTATCCTGAAAGTACCTTCGGCCGCCATATTCTCCTCCATCCAACCACATTTGAGCCAGGATGGCGAGATCATTGGCATTTGAGAAAAGTCCTGCGTTTCCTGAAACACCTCCCATCATCGCAGCAATTGGGTCATGAACTGTACCGTGTATAAGCTGACCTCTCCATCTATCTGAAGCTGTCGGGATGATCCGATAGGTTGGATAGGTATTCATGGGGTTGTAGGAGGTGGCTTGAAGTCCCAGTGGTTTATAGAATGTTTCGGGTAGGTATTCTGCCATAGAAAGCTGATTGAGGCTATCAATGGCCCTTTGCATCAGCAACATATTGACACAGCTGTAACAGTATCGTGGAGAGTCTACATCCAGACTTTTGGTTTCATTCCAAAGGCTATCCATGTACCTAGACGGGAGAAAACTTCCTTCGGAAGATTGAGAAACCCTGTATGCCCTGAACTGCTGTTGATAATATCCTATGGGAAGGGTAGCAGGAAGGCCTGAGGTATGGGTCAAAAGGTCTTTTACCTTGATGTCAAAAACCGGACTTAAGTCTCTTCTTTCGCCTCGGCCTCGGCTCCATCTACCGATGAGGTATTGGGTATCCTGATAGCGAATGGTGTCTTTGCTGAGGCTGAAACTTTGGGTAGAATCCATAGCCATGGAATCCAATAGTGCATGATACTCTTTTACTGCAATGGTATCATAAACCTTCACTCGGGTTGGCATGTAGGAGTTATCCTCAAAAAAATTGTTGAGGTTATCATCCAGCGCAATTTTTTCTTCCTCATACATCTTCATCGCTGCCAGGGTTGTGGCAGCAATTTTTGTGATAGAGGCAATGTCGTAGAGGTCGCTTCTCCTCACAGGCCTGCGTCTTGAATAGGTATGGTATCCATAGGCCTTGTGAAAGATCACTTGGCCTTTTCTGGCGATAAGCACTTGACAGCCAGGAAAGGCGTATGCGCCCATGCCTTCGGCTACGATCTCGTCGATCTTCCGAAGGGAGTCGCCGGGTATGCTTACCCGCTCAGGTTCGCAGTAGCCAAGTCTGATTTTATCGGTGAAATAGGACTTCTCTAATTGCAAACGTTCTGCCAATTTGTCTGGGGCAGCGCGGTTGATGGCAACACCTCCAAAAAGAGACTGTGCAGCGATCATCTGGGCCACACTTTGGCTGGACGGTACCTGAATGATGCTTGGAAAGTCTGAAACTTCTTCCAATTTATCTGGACGGGTAAAGTTCAGGATAACCAACTCGGTTTTTTTCCTGAGCTCAAAAAGTATTTGCGAAATCCTAGATGGACTTGCAGAGGGAGTGTTAATAGCTACAATCAATGGAGAGCAACTTTCCCAGTCAATTTTGGGTAATTTATTGAGATTTTGAGCCTGGGAGACTTCAACCTTGGCATAGTAATTCAGGTATTCTTCGAGATATGGTAGCCTCGAACCAAGGGTCAAGAGATGAAAATTGCTGTGTTCAAGGTCATTGAAAGGAATCCTGTTGCTTCGGTTTTGAAGCAGCATAATGGAAGCCCTGATTGATTCCAGTTCGGAGAGTTGCACCATGCGGACAGATGCGGGATTGGACAGATTGGTGCTGTCTCCCCAAACGGTAAATTCATAATTCTGAAGCTGATCCATATTGATGGAAACAGCTCCATTTGCTAGCCCTACCAATTGCCACAAGCCTACCATCCCTAATCCAATGAGGAGAGGGAGCCATAAGGTACGTTTAAGCTTTGGACTAAATATAGACATGTAAACGAACGGTCTAGCAGGTAAAACGAATCAGAATGTTTATAGGGATCTAAATCTTGTACCGCAATTTGGCTGCCAATCTTCAATTCCCAAGGCAAAATTGAACCAGATGAAAAGATTAAGGTCTGAACAGGATTTAATGGCTCCTTAAGCAGTTAAGTGTCAAAAAATGTGTAAGGGAACTCTAATTGGATGTAGTAAAAATTAATCAAAATTGTATCTTGATACTTGTATCTGCATCTAAATTCAAAATAGACCCCTAAATGGCTCCAATTCATGGAGGATAATGAAATTTCGGTAGAGCTCGATAAGAAGAATATTCCTCGCAAGGATGAAGGTTTCCTTGGTGAGGTAAAAAAGTTTTTCCTGAAGGAAGATCGGGAAGTGCAGGATGATATAAATGAGCGACTTAATAAGATCGAGCAAATTTTTCATGAGCGAGAAAGGTTTGATGACAAGTTGGAGCCTTATGTAAATGAGCGACTTCAGGAGCATGTGAATTACCTACAGGAAAATTACCCCAAATTGTTTGGCCAATACCTGGGGGAGGCCATCAAACAACAAATCAAGGATTCCCAGGAAAGCATCATTGATGCACTTTACCCTATCATTGGTAAACTCATTGGGAAATTTCTGAGGATGGAACTTGAAAAGTTATCCCAGATCATCGACCAAAGGCTCCAGGATCCCTTTTCTTTTTCCAATTTAAAATTACGTGTAAAGGCATTCTTTTCAGGAGTTAAATATGAAGATCTACTCATTTCTCAAATGGGAAATCCCAGTATAGAGGAGATTTTTCTTATTAATAAGCAAAATGGGCTTCCGCTTGGGCACTTTTCGCTCGACTCTGTGATCAAGCCTCAGTTGGTATCTGGTATGCTCACAGGAATCAAGGATTTTGTAGAGCATGCCTTTGAAAAGGAAGACACCGAACTGGAAACCCTTCAGTACGACAAATACGAGATTATACTTTTTAATTTTGAGACCTTTTATTTTGCCACAATTGTAGAAGGCCAGCCCCATGCCGTCTTCAAAAAGGAATTGTATGACCAGGCCCTCTCATTTTGTGAAGCCCATCCTGTATGGGCCAAGGAGGCCGTTACCAGCGATTCACAGGCACAGGTCTCGGCCGCTTTGAAGAAGCATTTCAATGAAATCAACAATCAACAAAAAAATAGCCCTGTTGGGTAGCCACGGTGTGGGCAAAACCTCACTGATTAGCAGGTTTGTGGAGGGAATCTTTCCAGAAAAATACCTTTCTACCATTGGTTTGAAGGTCGACAACAAAGAAGTCGATCTGGGAGATACAATCATGGATCTGGTGATTTGGGACATCGCAGGTCAAGATGATCCTACCAGGATTCCACATTACTACCTCAACGGCTGCCATGGCTATATATATGTGGTAGACCTTAGCCGGCCATCAACTTTTGAAGACATGATTTCGCGGATGGAAATCCTGAAAGGAATGCTTCCGAAAGCAGAATATGTTTTGGCTGGTAACAAAATGGATTTGTTGTCGTCTCAAGAGCAGGAAGACATCAAAGAGCAACTTCCGATACCCCTGGATATTTACACCAGTGCCAAGACAGGCGAATTTGTAGAAGACTTATTCACCAAACTGGCCCAGCAACTGCTTCAGGATCATGGAAATTGACAAATTAAAAGTCCGATATGCCAATCGCTTTCTCCAAGTGATTATCTTTCATGAAAATGGTTTGTTTCATTCTTCGTGCAATAGCCTGGTGGATACACGCCTGTGGGATGGAAGTAACCTTTACGAAAAATTTCCCATACTCTCCAGCCTCAAAGACCCAGTAAGGCTCCTTGATCAGGCTGCGATGCCTATTTCCCTCCCGGCTGTGGACATGGATATGGAAGGATTTACAGGTATATTTGACCTGGATATCTTTGCACATCCTGATATTGATGAATATAGGGTCTGGATGATCCGGGACAATACAGACTTGTACAAATACCTGCAGGAAATCCAGCAGGAAAGAAACGTTCTCCGGATGGAAATCGAAGATATCCGAAACGGAAAGAGCATCCAACGCCGCTAATTGTGAAATACCTTCGCTTTTTATTGCTTCCATTTTCATGGATTTATGGTTCTATCATGGGCATAAGGTATTTTTTGTATAAAAATGAACTCCTAAAATCATTCAAGGCATCCATTCCTGTCATCTCTGTAGGCAATATTTCTACAGGAGGCACAGGCAAAACACCCTTTGCAGAATATTTGCTTTCATATGCTCATGCCAAAGGCTTACGACCAGCCTACCTGAGTCGCGGATATGGGCGCAAGAGTAAGGGCTGCTTTAAACTCAACCCCCAAAAAGTGGATGTAGAGCGCTATGGAGACGAAGCAAGTCAGGTGAGTATGAAGTTTCCACAGCTAGAAGTTTGGGTGAGTGAAAGCCGGAAAGAAGGAATCCTGAAAATTCAGGAGGAAGGTAAGGCGGACATCATTATTCTGGATGATGCCTTTCAACATTTGAAGGTGAAAAGGGATTTTGATATTGTTATGATAGATGCTCAACGACTGCCTTATCAAGATCATGTGTTGCCCGCAGGTAACCTCCGAGAGTTCCGCTTCCAACTGAGGAGGGCAGATCAGCTGATTATCAATAAAATATCTGATCCTGATAGCATTATAAATATCAAGCAAAAGTTGGAAAGGTATCACAAAGCCATTTCCTTTTGCAGACCTGTTTTTAGCAATCCCAAGGCCGTTGGTGAAGGCGGAAAATTGCCTAATACCCTCAATGGTCTTCCAGTTGTACTGTTTTCAGGAATTGGGAATAATGAATATTTTGAGCAAATGATAGTTGAATCTGGGGCGAATATCCTGGAGAGCTTTAAGTTTGGAGACCATTATTCCTATAAAAAGGAGGATCTTGCTAAAATTTCCCTGTCTCAAAGGCATTGGAGTGAAAAACTTAATGAGGAAGTTTGGGTCCTGACCACCGAAAAAGACCGAATGAGGCTGCTAGGAATGAAGGGAGGTCAGTTTAATTCCTGGATTTATTTTCCCATAAAACTTGAATGGTTGGGAGAAAAAGAAGCATTTTTGCAAAAATTTGAAAAATACCTTGATCAGGTTCGTTTGCCTGAATAACTCTACTACCACATGAGGTTTAGCATATTTCTAAGCGTATCTATCGCTCTATTTGTCCTTGGGTGTAATTCAGGGAATGTCGAACAGGCCAAGCCAGGATTTACCGTGAAGGCCTCCATAGAAAGCACACCCGTACAAAGTGCAGGTGATGCCGCAGATGACCCTGCTATTTGGTTACATCCTAGCAAAAAAGAAAAGAGCCTAATTTTCGGGACGGATAAGCAATCGGGCATATATGCTTACGGCCTGGATGGCAAAAAGAAGGCTTATTATCCCCTCGGCAACATCAACAACATTGATGTTGGTTATGGATATATGCTTGATTCCCAGTTGGTTGATATATTGGTCGCAACCAATAAAAGTTCAAATACCCTTGAGATCTACACCATCAGCCCGAAAAATGGTCTTCTTAGAACTATTACTTCAGAACCCATTTATTCAACTGTTTCAGGTGTATATGGAATTTGTACCTACAAGAGCAGGGAAGATTCCCAGATGTATGTATTCCTGAGTGGCAAGGATGGCATGATCGAGCAGTGGAAGATCATTGAGCAGGCAGATCAGTTGGTGACGGCTTCGAGGGTAAGGAAAATTCAGATGGAGTCGGTTTGTGAAGGTCTGGTAGCTGATGAAGAACTGGGCTTTGTGTATGCCGCGGAAGAAAACCAGGCCATTTGGCGTCTTTATGCCCATCCTGATTCCAGCGATGATTATTTTTTAGTAGCCAGTATAGAAGGGAATGAAAATTTGACTGCTGAAATAGAGGGTTTGGCTTTGTATACAGCCTCTAATGAAGAAGGATTCTTGATCGCTTCCTCTCAGGGCAATAGTAGTTTTGCTGTTTTCAAGAGAAAAGCCCCTTATCCTTATTTGGGTAGTTTTCACATTTCAAATGGAGAGCATACCGATGAGACAAGCGCCACAGATGGCATCGCGGTATTAAATGTCAATTTAGGCAAGGACTTTCCCAAGGGGATATTTGTCGCTCAGGACGATAGGAACCTGAATGCCGAAGGCAAGTTGGAGAATCAAAACTTCAAGTTTGTGAGATGGGAGCAGATAGCAGACTCCCTTGGCTCGGCCGGGATTGTTGATACCAAAAACTTTGTAAGATAGGGGGATAAGTTTTTGAGTCGCTGCTTATATAGATCCTTTGCTTCCACTCAGGACGACATGCTGTTGGATGGCATGCTGTGTTGTAGGGGGGAATCATTAGCTGTGGAACATCTACCTTTCACACCTGTTGTCATCCAGAATGAAAGCGAAGCCTGAATGACGAAGGGTCTTTCTGCTGAGATGTTTCTTGCCATACATTCATATGGCAAAAAGCGCATCCACAAAAAGACCCTTAGGCAATACAATATTTAAAAAAGTCCAGCCTAGACAGAAACTCCAGACGCTACTACCTCTTCTTTATGCATCAGTTTTCCGGTAAGCTGCCAGAATCTCCAGGTCAGGAAAACGGCTGTCAGGAATAAACTGATCACAAAGCCATACCAGATCCCATAGACGCCCAAGCCCATATTGAAACCAAGGAAATAGCCAATAGGAAGATTGATGATCCAGTAGGCAATAAAAGTGATCACCGTAGGTATCATCACATCCTGAATACCTCGTAGGATTCCCACTCCTACCCCCTGTATGCCATCAAACAAAGCAAAAGCTCCTGCTATGAGCATCAACTTTGAAGCTACATCTAAGACAAAGGGGTCGTCGGTAAAGATTCTGGGGAAGGCATGTTGGCCTAACACAAATAACACGGCTGCAAGAACCATAAAGCCTGCTGCGAGGTAAATTCCTGTCAGCCCGGCATACCTTACATTTGCGTAGTCTTTTCGGCCTAAGGCGTTGCCTACGCGGATAGAAGCTCCCGCAGAAAAGCCCAATACGACCATGTAGGCCATGGCAGCCATCTGAATAGCAATCTGATGAGCTGCACGGTAAGCAGAACCGTTGTCCAACAAACCAATCATCAAGGTTGAACCTCCAAAAGCTGCCACTTCAAAGAAGTATTGAAAGCCAGAAGGGACTCCCAGGTAAAGAATCCTGCCAATGGGCTTGGACTTCAGGCTAAGCCAACCTTCTCTAAGAGAAAAGTCCTTGAATCTTTTGTTGTAAATGATGTACACCACCATCAAAATGGCCATCAAAGACCTACTGGCAAGGGTGCCATAACCTGCGCCATCTAACTCTAGACGGGGAAAACCCCAATTACCAAAAATCAGGAGCCAGTTGATAAAGGTATTGAAAACCAGTCCTATGAGCGTAATGATCATAGCCGGAAGGGTAAGAGAAAGTCCATCAGTCCATTGCTTGGCCACCAAGAAGAGCAACATCGGAAAGACCGAATAGCTCAGAATTTTGGTGTAGGGCAAAGCAAGGGCTACGTCCTCTTCAGGTTGGTCCATGAACTTCATCAGGTCTGCGGCAAAGTATACCGCCAGACCCAGGATGATGCTGGAGAAAAAAGCAACCCAGACCCCTTGCACAAGGTATTCTCCTGCCTTCTTCTTATCGCCAGCCCCATTGGCTTCAGCTACCAGAGGCGAAATAGCAAAGGTGATTCCCAGTCCAAGAATCGTCAATACAAAGTAAAAGATGTTTGCCAGCGATCCTGCTGATAGGTGGACATAACTAATCTGTCCAATCATGAGGTTGTCAATAAAACCCATGAGGTATTGCCCTACTTGCCCAATAATAACCGGAATAGAAAGTTGTAGGGTTGCAATAAAATGTTCAGAATAAGACTTACGGGTAGAAATTGAAGTCATTGGTGTTTGGTTGGATGGTGAAATTACTAGGCGGGAAAGGAGAATACAATTTTAAAAAAGGCAAAACCCTCCATGAGCCAAGTGAGAACCTGACCTGAAGGGTGGTATGGCTGTAACGATAATTTATCCCATGAGGTTCTTCTCAAATGGAAGTTTTACCTTTCCTTAATATGACAATTGAATTTTTTACCTGAACTTGATCTTACTGAGGCAAATCCTTTCATACACTTGGTATTTGGAGAAACTACTCTGGCCATTATCATAAAAATCTGACCTATGAATAGAAGAGATGTTGTAAAAAGCTTGGGAGCAGGCCTTCTTTCAGTCCCTCTTTTGAACCTGCCCTTTGGAGAAAATGAAGATATTTTAAAGTTTACTCCTGCTGAAGAGCTGAGCGATGATGAAAAATTCTGGAAGAAATTCAGCAAGAAGTATTATAAGCTTTCCAAAGATTTCATCAACCTTGAGAATGGTTATTTCGGCGTCCAGCCCAAGCCCGTATTGGAGGCCTACCAAGCCAATATTGAAAAGGTGAATTCTCTTTCGTCGAAATTTATGCGGCAGAACTTTTATAAGGAAGACTACCCCAAAATCAAACAGATGCTGGCGGAGATGACCGGAGTCTCAGAAGATGAATTGCTTATAACAAGGAATGCGACAGAGGCATTGAATATCCTCATACAAGGGATCGACTGGAAGAAGGGTGATGAGGTAATCCTGCAATACCATGACTATCACAGCATGATTGAGACCTTCAAGATGCTTGAGAAGCAAAAAGGAATTGTCTTAAAGTTTCTGGATGTCCCCTTGAAACCAAAGAAGCAGGAGGAGCTTGTAGAGTTGTACAAAGCTGCCTGTACCTCCAATACCAGGGTCATTTTGCTTACCTACCTCACCCATTTGACTGGGCAAATCATGCCTGTACATGCCATCGGAAAGTTCGCCCGCTCAAAAGGCATTGATGTCATCGTGGATGCAGCCCATAGCTTTGCCCAGATTCATACGGACTTTCCCCATATGAATGCTGATTTCATAGGCGTTAACCTCCATAAATGGTTAGGAAATCCTTTGGGAGCAGGTCTCATGTACATCAAAAAAGACCGAATCAAAGAAATTAAGCCCTTATTTGGCGATTTTAAAAGGAATGAAACCAGCATCAACAAACTGGGGCACTATGGCACTCCTGCTACGCCCATTGTGATGACCATTGCAGAAGCTGTAAGGTTTCATCTCATGGTGGGAGGGGATGTAAAAGAGGAAAGACTAAACTACTTAAAGCATTATTGGACGCGTCAAGCCAAGGAGATAGACCGGGTTGAAATCACCACTCCGCTGGGTAGTGAGCAATCCTGTGCCTTGGCCAGCTTCAGGCTAGATGGCGTACCAGCTGAGAAGGTAGTTGAGAGGCTGGATAAGGAGTTTAATGTGTTCACTGTCATCAGAAGGCTGCACAATTCAAATGTAGTGAGGGTAACCCCAAACCTTTATAATAGTACCAAGGACCTAGATCGGCTCTTGGAAGGGATTGCTAGTATTTCAAGGTAAGCCTGAGAATTTGTGCTAAAATTTGAAACATGTATTTACTTTGAACTTCTTCTCAACTAAGCATTGACATAAAAAAACAACCATGAAAGTAGCTTTGATTATATCCAAGCTAATACAAGCCATTCTTTTGATTCTGATGGGAATTGAAGAGATAATAGTCCTACAAAGTGGCCTTGGATACAGGTATCATTATCTCCTGATCTTATACTTTGTATGGCCTTTTTTGGTACTCTTATGTATTTTTGAGTTCATTGGTTTTCGGAAAATAGGCTTTGGCGTAAGCTATATCCCCTTATATCCAGTCATTAGTATTTTATTGATGGTCCTTGGATATGTATATGGCTCAGATCCAAAGGGACAAAGCGTCTTGCTCACCATCGGTTTTTTCATTTCAGCCATTATGGCATTCTGGGGTGCAAGGAAACTATACCTTTTTACACCTAACTAATTAAGGCTTAGATCGCCTCACCGACAGGAGAGTAGTATAGGGTGGATGAATTGTCTTCTCTGAAATAATCCTTTACTGCCGCCTTGACTTCATCCAATTTGATGTTTTGATAGATTTCGGGTGTGGTGTTGATCAATTCGATATCACCCAAGGCATCTGACATGGCGAAGGCTATGGCCTTGTTGAGGAAATTCGTTTTCTGAAGCACAAATGTGGCCTGAAGCTTCCTTTTGATCCTGTCCAGGTCTTCCTGACTGGTGGCTTCCAGCATTTCAATGGCTGTTTTAAGCCCCCCTTCGAATTGCTCGAAACTCACTCCTTCAGCCAACTTCCCATCTATAGAGATGACTCCGGGATCATGAAGCCCCCAGGAGAAGGCCTGCGTTCCTGAACTCAATTGGGTATTTTTAACCATGTGTTGAAACAGGATCCCACTTTTTCCATTGGAAAGAAGATCGGTCAGAATATCTGCCACATAGTAGTTTTGGTCTACATTACCGGGAATGTGGTACATTTTATAAATCGCAGGGATGGGCACATTGCCTTGATGATGGGCTTTTCGAACCTCTTCTTGCCTGGGTTCTTGCGTAATCGGATGCTTTTTGAGTTTTCTGGATGGGATGGGACCAAACCATTTTTCTGCCAAATCAAAAACTTCTTCAGGAACCACATCACCAACAACTACCAGGGTAGCATTATTCGGAGCATAATAACCAAAGAAGAAGTCCTTCACATCCTGCAAAGTTGCCTCCTCTATGTGTCTGATTTCTTTACCAATGGTAGGCCACTGATAGGGATGTGCCTTGTAGTGCAATGCTCGGAGCTTTATAAAGGCATCTCCATATGGCTGATTAAGGTATCGCTGTTTATATTCTTCGATCACGACCTTCTTCTGGATTTCCAATTTTTCTTCAGAAAAAGCCAACTCCAACATTCGGTCAGACTCCAACCAGAAGGCAGTTTCCAATTGACTGGAAGGGAGAGATATGAAGTAATTGGTTACATCCGCCGTAGTAAATGCATTGTTTTCGCCTCCTACACGCTGCAGAGGGATATCGTATTGTGGAATATTTTTACTTCCCTCAAACATCAGGTGCTCAAATAGGTGAGCAAATCCCGTCCTTTCAGGATCCTCATCCTTGGATCCCACCTTGTAAATGATGTCAACTACTGCTTTGGGTACGGAATGATCTTCATGGACAAGTACATGGAGTCCGTTGTTTAGTACCCTGGATTGATAAGCTAGCTTTTGCATGAATTAATCTTCTGGATTGGGATCTGAAGGTGAATCCTCCTTTGGTTTCAAAGGTATCTTTTTTAGGGGAAGTTTCTTCTTTGGAGGGGGAGGCTTTTTTACTTTTTTTTCTGACTCTTCTCCACTTGTAATGTCTTCCTGAACTTGGGGATTCACGGTTTTTAGGCGATTTTTTTTCTTTGGGAGGGGAGGTTTTTTTATCTCCTCTGAGTTACTGCTTTGATTGTCAGTGTCTTTCTGTGTGCTGGCTGTGATTTTTTTTAGGGGAAGCTTCTTTTTGGGTAAAGGGGCTTTTTTGATTGCTCTTGTAGAACCTTCTTCATTTGAAGGACTTTTCTTCTTTAAGGGGAGCTTTTTTTTAGGTAATGGAGCTTTGTTGGCAGCTTGTTTTTCTTCCGTTTTGCTAGAAGGAGAAATCTTCTTTAGTCCGAGTTTTGGTTTGGGCTTGGCTGTTGTTTTTGCTTCAATGGGTTTTTGGGAGGGAAAAGAAAGTCGGACAGGGTTGAAATCGAATTTTTTTTGCTGGTCAAAAGAAACTTCACCTACAAGCTTGAAAAGCTCATCCCATTCACTCCAAAGTTTGGGCAGGGATGTTTTAAGCCTTTCGACATCAATCCTTTTTTTATCTAAAAATTCTTCGAGTGTCATCTACTTCATGAAATCCGGGACCTCATTCAATTTTTCCCAAAGCCTGTCCTTCAATTCAATCAAGCCTTTCTGGGCAATGGAGGAAATGAATACTACATCAATATCCAGATCTTCTACCTCTTCCGCAATTTCTGCCTTAAGTTCCTCATCGATCATATCCGATTTGGTGATGGCGAGTAGGCGAGGAGTTTTCAGCAATTCAGGGTTGTACAACTCGACCTCATTGAGTAGTACTTTGTACTCCTTACAAATATCGTCTGAGTCGCAGGGTACCATGAATAGCAGGACATTGTTTCTTTCGATATGTCTGAGAAACTGAAATCCGAGGCCTTTGCCTTTATGAGCATCTTCAATGATACCGGGGATATCTGCCATGACGAAGGATTTGTGGTCTCGATAAGCCACAATTCCCAGGTTAGGGACAAGGGTAGTGAAGGCATAATCAGCCACTTTGGGTCGAGCTGCGCTCACAACAGATAGAAGGGTGGATTTCCCGGCATTGGGAAAGCCTACTAGTCCTACATCTGCCAGGGTTTTCAACTCCAGGATGACGGTTTTTTCCTGGGCATAACCGCCGGGAGTGGCATATTCAGGAGATTGGTTGGTCGCAGACCTGAAGTTCCAGTTACCTCTACCTCCGTAGCCTCCTTTCAAAAGGATGATTCGTTCGTTGTCCTGGGTTACCTCTCCGAGGAACTCACCTGTTTCGGAATCACGAGCAATGGTGCCTAGTGGTACTTCCAGGACCTGGTCCTTGCCACTCTTTCCAGTCTTTTTTTGACCTGCTCCATTGCCTCCTGATTCCGCCTTGATGTGTTTTCTATATTTAAGGTCAAGGAGGGTCCACATTTGGGTATTGCCCTTCATGACTATGTCTCCACCTTTTCCACCATCACCTCCATCCGGCCCTCCCTTTGGGACGAACATTTCCTTCCTCCAGGAGATGACGCCGTCGCCTCCCTTGCCGCTTGTTAGGTAAAGTTTTACGTAATCAACGAATGATGCCATATCCCCCCTTCTTTTTTACCTTACTATCAGGTAAATCTTCCTTAAATAAGTTGAATTGAATCTTAAAGATGATCTTTTAGTGCGCCTGAAATTCGGTCAGCGATTTCTTCGATGCTGCCGATTCCTTCGATCTCAACCAGTTTGCCTTGTGCTTGATAAAAATCTGCGACGGGCAAAGTTTTGTTTTTGTATTCGGAGATCCTTGCTGAAATGGTTTCCTCATTGTCATCGGAGCGTCCGCTTTGCTTACCTCTTTCTAACAAACGAGAGATCAATTCAGTTTCGGGAACTGAAAGGCTCAACATACATGAGATAGACGTATTTTTGGAGTTGAGCAATCCATCCAATGCTTCGGCCTGCGCCACTGTCCTTGGGAATCCATCAAAAATGAACCCGTTTGCATGAGGGTGGTTCTCGATCCTTTCTGCGATCAAGGCAATTACAATTTCGTCGCTTACCAGTTTGCCGGCAGCAATGATGTCCTTAACCTGTAGCCCTAACTCGGAACCCGAAGCCATCGCAGCGCGAAGCATGTCGCCAGTAGAACAGTGTACCAGTTGATGATTCTTGATCAATAGACCTGACTGAGTCCCCTTACCAGCACCTGGAGGGCCAAAAATTACAATGTTAAGCATCTTGAGGAGTTTAAAAAAAGTGATTTTCCAAGAATAACAGATCGTGAAAGTACACAATATTTTACAAAAGGAGGAAATTCTTGATGAATGTTAGTCCTTATATATACTGATCATGACATAAATCATTAAGCAAAAACATCTGACAATTCAAGACCTCGATTCTGAACAGTAAAAAATAACCTTTATTCCTTTAAAAGCTAAATATTTGCAATTAGCGAACAAAATTTTCCTCTTGGCGCAGAATCTGGCCTTTGGCATATAGATTGCGTATGTTAGTTGACAGATAAAACAGTCCAAAATATTATTATGATGAATAGTTAATTTTTTCCTCTTTTTTAGGAGGAGGTTTAGTTTTGTTTTTGTAATTTTTGACAAGTCCTTTTATCCCGATGAAGATATTACGCCTATTTGCATTCATTCTGCTCTTGATCTCTGTTGCTCCCTCGTGGGCCAAAAATTACACAGAGGATTTACCGCTTGAAAGACTGATCAATGATCGTATATATGCCTATCCATTCAGTTCGGATAACCTCCTTCGATTGGCTGCATATTACGAGATGAAAGGCATATACAATGCTGAATATGACCAAATGGAGTTTAGGTTTGGCGGTTTAGGAACGGTTTCAATCTTTAAGGACAGGTTTTTCATTCGTACGAGGGATCAAAAAGTCTATCACCTGAAACCGGATTATCCTGATCCTGAACTTCTCGGTTTGGTGAATGATGCCTTGAGAGACTTGTTCGAACAAATTCCATTGATGGGAAATTATGGAAGTCATCCTTCCCTGATTGATTTCGTGGATCGAAATCTGGCTGGAAAAAACCTAGAGCCTTTCGATAAGGTTTACCTGAGATACATTTTATTGAAATTTGGCCGTCTTGACAAAAATGGGTCAAAAGTGGAGTTTCACACTTCATGGTTGCCAAGGATAGATCACGAGGCGATGAACAAATCAGAAAATTTGTTGATCAGGAAACATAAGACCCCCTTGGTTATTTACCTATATCCTGCCGTGATCAGAGGCTATTATGAGAAAATTGGAGGTACTGTTTTTGTAGAAGAAAAGCATAAGTTAATTGGTAAATATGCCATTGGGCACACATCTCAGCCTAATGTCGCCTCCTTCAAGTTATTTATCCAAAAGCTCTTTGTACAGTCTATCAGGTACATTGCAGATGATGAGAATGATCGCCTTGGTGAAAAGGTCTCCCTTCAAAATGACATCACTAGCAGCACCTTAACTGCCAGTAACTCAAGTGTTCGCCCTGTGAAGTTGGTAAAAGTTGAATGGCAGCATCCTTATCATACCGACAGTTGGATGATCATGATGTTGACCATACTTAGGCAAAACAAAACATCTATTGGAGATCCGGAAATCATCAGATACTTTGTCGATGAGCCTTATTTTGAAAGGCTGTATAGCTACATGACTGAGAAAGAGCGTAGCCAGGTTGACAGATACCTCCTAAGAAAAAAATAAGCTCCATCCATATTCATGAAAAAAGGGCAGCACTTTATTTGTGCTGCCCTTTTTTTTATCCCTATATCTGAATTCCTTATTTGGACCATCTGGTCATAGACATTGGATTTGTTTTTTTGTGGCTTTGCTCTAATAGGTAATTAGAGCCAATACACGGAAGATTGGCTTTTGTCTGGGTAGAAGGCAGCAAGGCATACAAATAAAAAAACTGTATATTTAGTTTTTTCACCTCATCCTTGACACCGATGTGTGAGTAGTAGTTGAGGTTGTGGTTTATCAAAAAAATGGAGAAGAAAACCAACATTACCGAACTAGACGGGCTGGAATCACTTCAAGTCAGAAATCAAAAAAGTGATTTTCCTGAACACTATCACGATACCTTTTGTATCTCCCTGATTCAATCGGGTATGGAGGCAATTAAAATGCATGGCAATATCATATACACTGAAACAGGTCATATTTCGATAAATAATCCTTTAGAAATTCATGCCAATCCATTAATAAAAGAAAGCCCAGATAACAGTTTTACAACACTTTATCTATCTCCGGACTTGGTAAATTCCATTTTAAATAAAAAAAGGGTTGTTTTTGAGCATCAGCAAGTAGTCAATAAGGACTGCGAAGCAATGTTCTTGAAAATCCTCAAAAATATCGAGTTAGATAATATTTCAGATTTAGAAAAAAACCTAAATATACTTTTAAAGGGGTTTAACCAACAAGCTGACTCTAAACAGCATGATAAAACATATACAAACAGAAAGTGGGACGAGCTAATTACGTACATTGACAATCATTTAGAACAAAAGATTTCACTAGATTTTCTGGCGAAATTTATGAACATGAATAAATTTAATTTTGCGAAAGAATTTAGAATGATACATGGTCTTTCCCCAATCAATTACGTGCTGATGAAGAAAGTTTTTCGGGCCAAAAGTTTAATTACCCCTGCATCAAGTCTAACCCATATTGCTTACCAATTTGACTTCACTGATCAAGCCCACTTTTCAAAACATTTCAAGAGATTTGTTGGAGTATCTCCAAGAGAGTACCAACGTCAAATTTAGAAAGACCAAGATTGTACAAGTTTGTTTCTCCTTCCATCCTCATCTTTGTCCTAATTAAAAAGTAAAAGGACATTAGCGATGAAAACATTTCTTTTAGTTCTGCTGATATTCATTCCAGCAGCTAGCTTAAAAGCTCAAAACTTTGAGCTTCCCAAATTTCAAATATCATTATCATACTTTGGCGAGATGGCCACACATGGGGGTATTCGAATAGGGCTCACCACACCAATCTCTCAAATGATCAAGGAGAAGGGAGAGGAGACTTCTGTAAATAAAGCGTGGATAGTAGGCGGATGTATCACCTACTATAAGCATCCTCGTAATCATAAGGGGCTGATGGTTACAGGGGTAATTGGTAGACAACGAGTGGGTAAAAATGGCTTTCAAACGTCTTTGAATTTAGAAGCAGGTTACATGCTTTCAATTTTAGATGGTGAAACCTACGAATGGAATGATTCTGAAATAGTGGAAAGCAGCAATAAGGGCAGTTCGCATATCGTATTTGGATTGAATGGAGGATTTGGGTGGAATTTTGATAAGAAAACAGATCTACCCTTATCATTCATGATTCAACCTCATTTATATTTTCAAGCACCCTATAACACGACAATTGTCCCAAGATTGGCATTGGAAACTAAATTATCCTACAACTTAAAATAAAAGGTCATGAAAATATATACTCAATATTTGTTATTCGTGCTTCTAGCTTTTTTTAGTATCTCGTGCATCGACGAAAACGATTTACTGTCGGAAGGCGATATGCTTTTTGTAAAACACAAAGGAGCGTCCATGCCAGTTTTAGTTAGGGGAAATTTTGACTCTGATGTCATTATTCTATTTCTGCATGGTGGTGCTGGTGGTACTTCAGCAACACATATTGAAGATTTTTCAGGGATGGTGGAAAAGGAGTATGCTGTTGCATACTGGGACCAACGCCATGCAGGCAGTTCTCAAGGAAACTTTGCCAAAGAAGACTTGACGATAGAACTCATGTCAGAGGATATGCAAATGGTTATCAACATGCTCAAACACAAATATGGAGATGAAAAGAAAATATTTGCAATGGGACATAGCTGGGGGGTGATTTTAGGGACGCATTATTTAATAAGCCAGGAGAATCAGCTTCATGGAGCTATATTTTCCAATGGAGCCCATAGCAGCGAGCATGAGTACAGTGCAAGAATGGATTACATTAGGGAATTCGCTAAAGAAATGATTGATAAGGGACTTTCTATCTCTGAGCCGATTAATGTTGAGGGAGAAACATTCAAGAGTTTAGAAGAAATTGTCAACTGGACAGAGCAAAATGACCCGATTCAAACTTGGAAGCAATTAAAAATCCAAGTAGAACTTGTGCCTGCTGTAGAGTCTTATGTTGAGAATACCTATTTCCAGAATCCTGATGCAATTGGAAACGTATCTTTTCAGGAACTGAGATTCCAATCTCCCTATTTTACGATTGGCGGCGAAATAAACCAAGTCTCAACAGCGAGGATCATCAATAATTTTGCTGCAGAAACCAGTATTCAGGAATTTTATGATTTTACCCCAGAGATGATAAAGATTGATATTCCGATAAGTCTGATTTGGGGGAAATATGACCCTATAGTAGGCCTAGAAGTTGCTGAGGACTATTACGAGGTCATTGGTACCCCTGAGGAAAGCAAAGAGCTGACTGTTCTGGAAAATTCTGGACACAGTGGGATCTACAGAGAGAATATCAAATTCAGCCAGACATTGATTGATTTTATCGAAAAACATAGGTAAGCTGAGGAAAAGGCCAGTAGTTGACAGCATGGAGGCAACTGCTGGCTAGATCATGGAAAAACTACTTATTCTTACTCTCTGCAAATTGAGGGCAATAAGATGTGAATATTTCTTCCAGCATGCTTCTTCTCTTTTGCTCGAAGAGGATCAGGCTGTCATTCCAAAACTCAGGTTGTGTTGCCTGTCTTTGCAGTTGTAAGAAGTTGTCATGGCGAGTGGCTAAAGAATAATATGCTGCCACTTTTGGCCTGGCTTCCCGGGTTTCATCCGAACTCATGGAGAGGAGACAACTAGCAAGGTCTTTTTCCAAATAGATCAATTGAGTTTCGTACGTGGCCTGAGCTGCCGGAGTAAGAACCGGTGCAACTTTGAGTTCCCTTTCTAGAGAAATAGGAGTGGTCGCGACCATTTTATCTCCTTCTCCTGGGATAAGGATCAAAAAGAGGATGGTTGCTGCAATCCCCAAGCCTATCCACAAGTAGGTGGCAGGTTTGCGCTTCCTTTCCAACTGGGATGCAATGTTTGCCCATGCATCTGCTGGAGCTTTATAAAGCGGGAGCTCTCCTAGTAATTTTTCTCGTCCAGAAAGCTGGCGTTGAATGTCTTCCCAAACCTTTGACGGAGCAAGGTAGCTTGGAAGATTTTTCAGTGCCTCTTTTAGAACATGATAATTTTTTTCTTTCATCTGTCTATACCCCAAGCTCTTAATTGTTTTTGAAGGTGCTTCTTTGCGTGAAACAGTTGAGATTTTGACGTCCCAACGGATATGCTCATGGTCTCAGCTACTTCTTTATGGCTATAGCCCTCTATTTCAATCAGAATAAAAACGGTTCGATATCCCGAGGGCAAGCCTTGGATCGCCTTTTCCAAATATTCGGGGGAGAGGTACTCACCCCAAGACAAGAGGTTTTCCTCGGGCACATTGTCCAGGTTTTCAAAAAATCGAACCTCTTTCTTTACCTTTTTATAAGCCGTCCTGACTATAATTGTTTTAATCCATGCCCCAAGCGTAGATTGTCTCCTAAACTTTTCGAGGCCCCTAAAAACGCCTACAAATCCTTCTTGCAAGGCATCTTGAGCCAATTCGAAGTCATTGGTAATCCTATAGCACAAGGTGTACATGGCATCCTTGTACCTGTCATACAACTCCTTCTGTGCCCGTGGGTCTTGCCCGAGACAGCGTTCCAGGAGATTTTCCTCCAGGGGGTTCATGGTATATTTTGCAATACTTTTTTTCACAGTCAATGTTGGAGGCATTCCCACACTTTTTATAAAAAGTATCGGAATGCCTCAAATTGGTTGTATGTAAATATAAAAGTTATTGAAAAATTACTGTGGATGGCTGGCAATCAGATCTTTCATTCGAACATCCTCCGAATAGTTCTTGAATACCGGATCAAAGGAGAGTTCTATCGCCGGGTATTTATGTTGAAGAGCCTGCTCCAGGTAGTAATACATCTTATTTTCATCTCTTTTGGAGGCATAAATTTTTGCCAAAGTGCCATATGCCAGACCATTTTGAGGATCTGCCTTGAGGGAGGTTTCAAGGTCAATGATGGCGGATGGGTAATTCTTATCAAGGTATTTTAGGAATCCACGCTGGTATAAGGCGTCTGCTTGTCTTGGATTGAGCCTGATAGCTTGTGAGAAGTAACCAAAGGCCTGCTTTAGCCTTCCTGATTTTTTGGCTTCATTTCCAAGGTTGGTGTATACCTTGGCGTTGTTAGGATCCAGAGAAAGGGCTTTTTGGAAATCTTCGAGCGCTTTGTCAGGTTTTTCCATCAGTACATACAATTCTCCTCGCTTGTTGTAAGCATCTGCATTTTTGGGAGAAAGATTGATCGCCACTTCAGCAGATTCAAAAGCCTGTGCCTCGTCTTCAAGTTGCATAAACAAGTCTGCCTTTCTCAAGTAGGGAAGTGGCGACTGGGGATCTGCTTCTGTGGCTTTGTTGTAATCCTCAAGCGCTTTTTTGGCTCTTCCCATTCTTTTATACAAATCACCTCTTGTGCAATAGCCTTCGATCCATTTGGGAGAAAGAAGAATGGCTTGGTTAAAATCTACCAATGCCTGGGTGCGGCTGTTGTTTAGCAGGTAAAGTTTCCCTCTCTTTAGGTAATCTTCTGCTGTTGCCTCTCCCTGTAGCTCGATCAACTTATCATAATCCTCCAGGGCTTTGGTGATGTCGTTTTGGTAAATGTAATATTCAGCTCGGTGCCTGTAAGGCTCAGGAGATTCAGGTGCATAATCAATTGCTTCATTGAATCTGTTGAGGGCTTCAGAGATTTTCCCAGATTCAAGGGAGGCATCTCCTAGAAAAAGGAAGGCATCCAATTGTGCGCCACCGAGAGATACTGCTTTGTCAAAGTCTTTTTCTGCCTGACTTGGATTTCCTGCCTGCATATTGGCAATCCCTTGATAATAGTATGCATCTGAGTAATAAGGATCCAGCTTGGTTACTTTGTTGAAATCAGAAAATGCCTTGTCGAAATCTTTCTGTGCAGTGTAGATCCTCGCTCTGACAATTAGCGTATTAGGGTCATTGGACTTGATGGAAGAGGCTTTGTCTGCATCTATTAATGCCTTGGAATACTCTTTCTGGGTGAGGTATAAAAGCGACCTGCCATTGAGGGCTTTGGTGGAGTTTGGTGCGATTTCTAGGGCACGGTTATAGTCTGTCTCTGCTTCGTTATAACGCTTGAGTTTGGTATAAACCTCCCCCCTTAGACAGAACAGATCTGCTTGGCCTGACCTAAGATCAATGGCTCTTTGATAAGCATTCAGGGCTTTTTGAGTTTTGCCCTGATCCAGGTTGATTCGTCCTATGGCAATCCAGGAGTTGATGTTGGATGCGTCAGCTTTGCTTGCCGCTTCGTAATCCTTCAGAGCCTTGGCTCCCATACCGGCATCTTCGTTGAGTCTGCCGCGCATGAAATATGCCTCTGGAGAAGGATACCTTGAAATGACAATTTCAAGCTCATCCAGGGCTTCAGACTTTCTGCCTTGCTCTTCGAGCAATTTGGCGGCGAATATATTCGCTTCTGGATGAGAGGCCTCATGGCTCAATGCCTGATTGATGGCTCCTTTTGCTCCTTCGATGTCTCCTTTTGCTCTTAGGATATTGGCACGTCCGACATAGGCGTTGGCATTATTTGGATCCAGGCTGATTGCCTTTTCATAATCTAATTGTGCATCTCTCAGCTTGTCCATCTCCTGATAGATCTTGCCACGAGTCATGTACAACTCTGGGAGTTGATCAAATTTCTCAATCAGTTTTTCAATATCTCTAAGCGCTTCTGAGTACCTTCCCATTTCTGAGAGGGTCTTGGATCTATAGATGGGGGCCTGTGTATTTTCAGGAGAAAGGCTCATGACTACGTCAAAGTCTTCTAACGCTTTTTGGGGCCAACCCATTTTACTTCGAATATATCCCCTTTCCAGGTAGAACTTTTCATTTGTTGGTTCTTCATCGATCAACTGGTCGAAATAAGCAATTGCCTGCTGGAAGTGTCCCCCTTTCACCAGACTTTTGGTCATCATGAGCACAATTAGCGATTGTAATTCGGGGCGAGAAGCCTCTATTTTCTCAAGGGCTGATACCGCTTCGTCATAATAACCACGCTTCATGGCTCTCATTGCCGCTGCCCAATAGACGAAGTTTTTGACATCTTCCAATAGAATTGCACTTGCGGGAAGGGTTTCCGTACCGTGAATTTCTTTACGGATGCCCTTTCCTTCTACCAGTACTTCTTCTTCAGAACCCTTAGCCAAAACATATGACATTTGTAGATGGGTTTCTGCTTCGCTTACACCCTGACGCCAGATTCCTCCCAGGACTAGGTCTGCATGGCAATTGTCCACAAGTGCATCCAGATTTTGATCGTCTTCCAGGCAAACATCTGCTTGATACCTGACAGATATCCTCAAATCATCCTTTTTCTTAATCTTTTGAATGGTTTTAATGACGTCAGTTACAAATTCTTCTTTTTGTACGCCACAGTTCCCTTCTTTATGAAAGGGGGTAACCAATATCTTATATTCTCCTTCGTCGCTTGGGAATGGACATGGAGGGACACCCGCAGAGGTGGTGTTGTTCCCACTGTTCTGTAGACCAATCCAGGCTGCCCCCAGTAAAATGATGCCTCCTATGGCACCTAAACCAAACATCATTCTTCTGCGACGCTTATGCTTGGGACCTTTGACGGGATTTGCTACTGCTTGTGGTTTCTCCTTGTTTACGCGCTGGCGATTGGGCCTGGACCGGCTACTTTTTTCTTCGGTTTTTTTCGCCGTAGTTTCCTGGCTGCCGTTTTTCGTAATTTTATTCTCGACTGGCTTGACTTCCTTCTGGCCATTTGCAGCTTTATTAAATGCCAGGATGGTATTTTTTTCTTTAGGCTTTTCTTCTTTTGGCCTGTTTTTAGAAACCAGATCTTGTTTCTTCTCCTCAGGTGGAATAAATGAGGTATTGGGGGTAATCAAATCCTCGTGAGCTGATTTTCTGATTTTGGGTGAACGTCTTACCTTATTTTCAGGTCTTGTTTGAGGGATATTTTTGAATAGCCCTTTGCTTTCAGGAGACTCTTTTATTGGCTCTTTGGGAGTCGTGTCCCTTTCCACCCTCGCTATGGGTTCAATAGAGATGACCTTTTCGGCTTCTTTTTTCTCTTCAGGGATACTTAATACTGGGACTTCGGTCTTTGGAAGTACCAGCTTAGTGTCTTTTTCCTCTTCCGGAGCCTTTGCCTCTATATTTAATGCTTTTTCCTCGACAGGGGTTTCTTCCTTCGGTGAATTATCAGGTTTGCCATTATGCCCATTATGTTTGTCCAACCCATTGATAGAAACAATTGGTTCCTCCTTTGATGAAAGCGAAACTTCTTCTACAAAGGGCTCAGGTTTTAAATCCTCAGTGGGCTTATTGTCATCCTGCTTTAGCTCTTCCTTTTTATCAATGGCAGGAAGAGGCGTTGGAATAATTTCAGTTTCAGGCTCTTGCTGAATTGGAGTTGTCTCTACGGTTTTTGGAAGGGGAGTTTCCTTAGGAAATACAGGCTCAATTTTCTCGGGAACTACCAATGATTCCTGAGCTTCCTCCTTCACTGGAGGAACTGTTTCCGTCTTGACAGGATCAAGCTTGTTGAGGACCTTCTCCTCAACCACTGGATTGGGAATAGGCGCATTTTCTTTTGGAGTAACTGCTGTTTCTTCCTGCTTAGGCTGACGTTCTTTTAACAGCGAAGGTGAATAATGAGACAAATCAGCCACCACCTCGCTTAAAGACTTTATGCCATAGGCATCTTTTTTGATGAACTCAGGGTTTTTTAGCCTCCAGATCAACCTGTGCTTATCCAGTCTTCGAACAAGCAGGCCGTTTGTCCAATCAGGATTTTCTCCCAATTTTCTTTCATCCCACTTCAAAGCCTTTTGAATGGGATCTATGCTAAATTCCTGGTAACAAATGGGGAGTTTTTGTTCTTCTGCTAATTTGACAAAAGTCTCCTGGAGACTTTCTCCCGCAAGTAAGGAATTGTAAAATAGAGGTAAGTTTTGCTGGGGTTCAAGGGCTTCGTTAAAGGCAAAAATCAGCGGAACTTTGTTCTTTAAAAAAACATTTACAACTGCTTGATCATTGACATTGCTCAAAACGAGCGCTTGAAATCCTGGAAGTTTGGCCAGTTTCTTGGCCAGCTGAGCATTAGTTAATTTAGTTTGATTATTCTGCGTATGGAAAGTGAAATCATCACCCCTTACCTGCGAACAATCTATATGAACTATGGGTACTTTTCTAGCCGGGATATTGTCATCCACTAGCAATTGTTCTTCCCAATCAAATCCTAGTTGAACTGCTCGCCCCTCTCCATCTTCCCATATCTTTTTGATAAGATCCAACGACTCCGAAGAGGAGGGAGCTCCTCCGGATTTGGGAGCCAGGGATATCATCAATAAATATGGTTTTAGTAAACTCGAGCTCATAGAAAAAATTACTGGTTCTGACGCTATTAAATCAAAATAAAGGTAAGCAATAATCTTCTTTTTCAGGCAGATATGAGATTCAGTGGTTAGATCGAGGGGGAGTTTGGCAGCAATTTTTGGGCAATGGAATATACAAGACGAATTTCATTTGCCACTTTTATGCCAAAGATCAATTTATTTTCATTTTTGGTCATATGACTAAATGAAAGCTTTTGAGTGATTTTTACCTTTGAATACTTAATTTATAGATAATTACGCCCTTCATCCAACTAGGTAATATGAAAAAGGGCATCCTAATCCCGTCTTCTCTTTTCGTTTTTCAAGTCATTCATAGTTTGATCGCCTGTTCCTGTGTTATAAGCTCTTTGTAGAAAAAAATCGAGTATGCAGATAATATTTTCCTTGAGAGAATTGTCATGATTCAGGATTTTCATAAACCATTCTTTATCCAAAGTTTCAGATCAAAAAAGTCGACAAAACAGGAGAAGCCATAGAGGATAAAAAATGGATGAATTGGAATTTTCTTTCTATTATTTCCATGATGACCATTTTGTTGATCCCTAAGCTATATAGGCAAAGTGTGGTCAGGAAATAAAATATTTTACTTTGATCTTTCGTCATAAGGCTCAGAACTTTTATTAATATTCCAATACTGTTAATTTGTTTTTAGGGAACCGGATGAATAATTTCCATTCGGTCAATACTTTATTTGCAAGAGACTTTTTTTAATTATCCTAATATATGTCCAACGAAACACAAGAAAAACCCAAGTTAGTTGTTCCAGAATGGGTTTATGAGATCAAGCGTAAATACATGTCAGAAAATGTTGCCCAATTTATTGTTCATGGCAACATCAATGACTTTGTGCGTGTAGAGCGCGATGGTAAGCCTGAGTATCTGAGAATCAGGGAGTTCATTAATCAGGAACTATTCAGGGGTAAGGATATTGTAATCAATTACGACAGGGCAGCGGGGATCAGATTCAAGGATGACACAAGGTTTGGTGGAGAGAGCAAAATGAGACATGATGTGGAATCCACACTTGAAATGTTGGCGGAGCTATCCGGCGGTTCCGGAACCAACCTGGGGAGGTCGCCCGGAGATGCATTTTATGCATTGGACAAGTATTTTGATGTGACGCTCAATCAAAATACCATCCGCTACCTCATTCAACATTTGAAGAAAAGAATCAGGGCACTTTCTGGTAAAAAGGAGGAGGAGAGCGACATTGATCGCTTTATGAGCATCAATTTGCCAGAATTCAATACCAAGGACAATAAGTCCAAAAAGAAATATGAAAACCGCATCCAAAAGCTGGAAGCACAGCTTGAGAGGCCCAAGTCAGTGGCCTTGACGGTGGATTATGCAGAAACACTGATTTCACAAGGGGAAAGCCTTCGTCCAGAGGAAAAAATGGCCTTGGTATTCTTACAGAAATGGGCAAAGGACGAACAATTCCTCAACTCAGATATGATGGTTGTTGTCCTGGTCGAAAATTTGACTGGAATTGATGATCAGTATGTCAGAAACCCTTATACCTTCGAAATCAACATTCCTTATCCCAAGGAAGATGATCGTTTGAAGTTCATTGATTACTTCTTTGACCTCAATCCTGGTGCCAGGGAGTATTTTGAAATGAGTTCGCAGGTTCTGGCTAAAAATACAGCCGGTCTAGGCATTGTTCACCTTAGGACAATTATGTCTGAGGCCGCTAAAAATAAACTTCCATTTACCAATGAAGAGCTGACCAAGAAAAAGAAGCAGATGATTGAGTCTGAGGCAGGAGGTTTACTGGAATTTGTAGAGACAAAGTTTACCCTGGATGATGTTGCTGGACACACCCAAGCCAAAAAGCACCTTCGGGATGCTTCCAAGGCTTTGCTGAATGGTCGCCCTGATGTTATGCCCATGGGTTACCTGGTTTCAGGACCGGTAGGTACAGGTAAAACCTTTATGATCAGGTCATTTGCCAATGATGTAGGTGTGCCAATGGTAATCCTGAAAAACTTCAGAGGAATGTATGTCGGGCAGTCGGAAGGCAACCTTCAAAAGGTACTGAAGATATTGAAGGCCATGGCTCCGGTTGCAGTAATGATTGACGAGGCAGATGCCTACCTGGGTAACCGTGGTGATTCGGGTGGATCAGGAGTGAATAACCGTATATTCTCCATGATTGCCAGCTTCATGAGTGATACTGACAACCGTGGTAGAATCATTTGGTTCCTGGTTACGGCTCGTCCTGATTTGATGCCTGTTGACTTCAAAAGACAGGGACGCGCAGAGGAGCACATTGGCCTTTTCTATCCAGAAAGCCTTGAGGATAAGCAAGAACTGCTCAGGGTAATGCTTCGCAAAACAGGAATCAATTACCTGGATGAATCAGAGTTTGATGAAGACTTCTTCGAAGACATTACGATAAAATCTGGAGCAGATATGGAGGCGGCACTTACCCGGGCCAAGTTCAAAGCTGCAAGTTTGGGACTGGATGAGGTAAACCTGGACATCATCGTACAGGTATTCAACGACTTCTTGCCTCCGACCTATCCAGAAGAAATTGAGTTGATGGAGTACTCTGCGGTGCTTGAATGTACTTCCAAGGAATTGCTTCCTCCTCGCTTTAGAGAAATGGACAGACAGGATGTCCTTGAGAAAGTTGAGGAACTGAAGCTCAGAAGACGTTAAAAATTTGTTGTTGCCCTGCTGGAACCTAATCTGGCAGGGCTATATTTTTTATGTATGAATCCAATCTTCAAAAAACTTCAATTCAAGGATCAGGAAAAGATTGTCATTTTACAAGCACCTGAGTCATTCAGGTCTGCGATGGAGGAAATGAAGGCTTTGACGCGTATCATGGAAGAAGTAAATGAAGAAGCTATCTCCTGGATTCTTGCCTTTGCCGAAAAAAGTCCTGTTTTGGACGGCATTTATCAATCCATTGAGGGGAAAATGTCAGCGCATGATCCTGTGCTATGGATTGCCTACCCCAAGAAATCTTCAACAAGATACAAGTCTGACATCCACAGAGATTCCGGACACTGGGCTCCTTTGGGCAAAATGGGTTTCGAAGGTGTGCGATCAGTTGCCATAGATGAAGATTGGTCTGCCCTTCGTTTCAGGCAGGTGGACCATATCAAAAAAATGACTCGCAATCAAAAACTTGCCATGAGTAAAAAAGGCAAGGAGCGAACGGGTGATTGAGCCTTCCCTAGAATAATTTCATGGCACTTTTTGCTGCCCAATAGCCACACATCCCGTGTACTCCACCTCCTGGAGGCGTTGAGGCGGAGCATATAAAAATCCTTGGATCAGGAGTAGAGTAGGGGTTCCACCTGGCTACTGGTCTGGTAAAGAGTTGACTTATATCTGCTGAACCTCCTGTAACAGCTCCACCCCAATAATTGGGATTGTAGGCATGGAAGGCCTTCGGACCTGTGCTGCTTTTTGCCAAAATCACCTCTTTGAAGCCTGGGGCAAATCGCTCAATTTGATCTTCGATTTCTTGGGACATGTCTCTTTCAGAGTTCAAAGGCAGGTGGCAATAGGCCCAGCAACTGTGTTTGCCCTCTGGACTTCTTGCGGGGTCAAATTGACTTTGTTGAGCGAGGATGATATATGGTTTTTCGTTGTATTCCCCCTTCCAGGCTCGTTTTTCACTGAGGGATATTTCTTCAAGGCTCCCGCCAAGGTGTATGGTCGAGGCTTTGAGGCAGTTTGGATCTTTCCAGGGAATGGGCTCACTGAGGGCATAGTCTATTTTGAATGTTCCCATGCCATAATTGTATCTCCTGAGGCGTTTCTTATAGTTTTCGGGTAGTTCTTTTTCGGCAATGCTGACCAATTGAAGGGGGTCTGTATCAAAGAAATAAGCTTTGGCAGGAGGTAGTTCCTTAAATTGATTGATTTTTTGGGAATAGATGATTTCCCCGCCGGCATTTGTGAAACAATTGAGCATGGCATCAGCGATCGCTTGAGAACCGCCTTTTGCTACTGGCCAATCTACCGCATGGCCGCAGGCTTGAAATACAAGCCCAAGGGCAGCTGTAAACATTTTGTCAAAGGGCAGGACACTATGCCCCGCGCAGCCTGCAAAAAGAGCTTTTGCCCGCTTCTCTTTGAAAAACCAGCGGGCAAAGAATTGGGCGGGAAGGGCGGCTTTCATTCCAAAGTTTGCCAGGAAAAGTGGATGTTTGGGGATGCCCAAGGGCTTCAAACTATCCTCAAGCAACCAGTCTATGTGATCTGCAAGTGGTTTCATCAAGCGTTTGTACGTCCTTTGATCCAGGCCTAGTCCTGCCGCTGTTTCCTCAACGGATTGAGATAAAATGACGGCATCCTCTCCATCTAGTGGATGTGCCACCGAGACTTCAGGAAATATCCATTCTAGGCCATGATTTTCCAACTGCAGTTCTTTTAGGTAGGGAGATAGGTAGCCCATGGGATGAACTGCGGAACATATGTCATGACGAAAACCTTCCAGTGTCAGCTCGGCGGTACGCATGCCTCCGCCTGCCGTTTCTTTGGCTTCAATGATTAGGACTTTCAGCCCTTTTTGGGCAAGGAAAATGCCTGCACTCAGTCCATTGGGGCCAGAACCTATGATGACCGCATCATAATTTCCTTTCATCATGAGTTAGATTCCTGTTTCCATTCTGGCCATGGCATCCTTTCTTTCATGTCTTTGATCAGCCCACGACCTTCTTCGATCAGGCCTGTTTTGGCATCATGGATTCGCCAGTGCATACTTCCATTGTGAAATTGGGGAGATTCAACCATGATGACACGTAGTTCTCCCTCTTCAAAGTGACAGCGTTTCTGTACAGACTCCAAAAGTCTCTCCGAGTGAAGGTGGGCATCACCAAAATTCCATCCCACAACCTCGCCCGCCATGAATTCGCCTTCCAGCCAATAATAATCATCAATGTTGTCGACAGCTTTGGGAAGAACGTCATGCAAGACCCTGCTCGGAAGGTGCATCAACCTGAAGGAAATGCCTCTGGAAAGAACCGAGTCTACGGTCTTTTTATCATAAAACAAGGCCAACTGTTTTCTAAGGTCGGGAGATATCTTTCTAATGTTGGGCTCCAGTTTTTCCATTTTCTTGCCCTTTTTGAATAACCAGATAGAAAAAGGCCAGGTTCCAGCATAGTACCGCATGGATAATAAAAAAGAGATGTGTTTGGGGAATAGGTTACCAAGAATGGGAAGTGCAAAAAGACTCACTGAGAAGAGGGCAATGATGAGGGGGTTGCTCACCTCTGTAGGCAAAACATCAGGACTGAATCCAAAAAGCATCCATCCTCCATATACCATGATCACATTCCACTCCATGGGTACTCCCATGGGGAAGTTGATGAAGATAAAAGCATGAAATGCAGTCATGCCAATAAGACAATAGAACATGACATCCGGAGACCAGCCAAGGAATGTCCCAAGCATTAGGAGAATGGGAAGTGAAAACTCAACTAAGGTACCAAAATGGGAAATGTAAATGGCCGTTTTACTCAGCCTTAAATCTTCGGGATAATTCTTAAACATCAATTTCTTTAGCCATTTAAACCTCAGAAATGGACTGTTGCAGATCATTACACTAACCACGGAAGTGAAGGTGGGAGTGAGTTTGGAGAATGCTGCCCAAAACCATATGGCAAACCAAACAATTTGGAGGGCACCCATGGTCTCAAGGGGAAAAAGGAACACAAAAATAGCTGGATAATAGACATCGGCCCTTGCAGCCAGGTAAATTGATCTATCAAGAATACCCAGGATGGGGAGCAGAATCACTACTGGAAGCACAATTGTTGAGGTTACTTCAGGAGCAATACATCCTACAAAAAGGAAATATAAAAGTGCGCCATAGAGCAGGATATCAATGATGTTGCGCTTGTCGCCTAGGAATCGGAAGACTGGAACCTTGATGGTACCTGGTACAAACCAATAGGTACTTGCCCCGATGGGTGGGAGGTACCTCGCTGTAAGTGGCCCGCTTGCTCCACCCAAGCCAATGACCTCCATTAGCATGGTCCACAGCAGGGCCTTGCCCATGGCTTCCTTTTTGAACCACCATTCTCCTATGCTGTCTAGCCCACCCAACTCAGTTGAAAATGAACAAAATATGGTCCAGATCCAGACATAGAAAAAGATTTTTAAGGTGTAGAAAATGACAGCGAATGGAGGGGCACCAAAGCCTTGTAGACCCCATGCCTGGCATACTTTCCTTGCTCTTTCTGGAAAGGGCAACTTTTGCCATTCATCAAAATCATAGGGGAGGCTGGTGGGTTTCATCAAGAGGTTATAAAGCCACATAGTAGTAGTCGGTTAGTACGAGTAGTCGAATAGATATAATTAATATAATGAATGAAAATTAATTATGGATCTGTGTGGCCACCAACGATACGGATTTTGAGTTCAACGCTATTTTTAAATTGTATATATCTGGTTATCTTATGTTTACAAGACTTTTTTATGGACCGCTCCAGCACCCTTTATTCCAGTAGTTACCTGGACATTCACTTTTTAAAGGAAAACCTCATTCACCTGGATTGGAAGGGCTATATAAGTGTGGAGCAAGTCAAGGAAGGCTGTGAGTTGGGGCTAAAAGAGATCTACCAGACAGGCTCTTCTTTGATTATCAATGACAATCGCAAAGTGAAAGGGAGCTGGACACAGGCCATCAGATGGCTTGAGGAGGACTTTATGCCGCGGCTGGTTGAGCTAAGGCCGGTAAAAATAGCATTCCTTTATTCTCCCTTCGAATCTGCAAGGTATTCTGTCAATAGATTACTAGAAGTAAATGACCAATACTCAGCTCAGAGCTTCGAAGACTTTGAAGAGGCGGGAAAGTGGCTTACAGGAAATGAGAATTTTTCAGACATACATTCCGGTACGCTATTTATCAAAACCCTGGCCGATTATTCCAGAATTGAGCTTGAAGAAATATGCTACATTTCTTCAGATAAAGGTAAGGCGGTCATACACAGCCTGGATAAGGACTATTCGACCAGGATGACATTGGTAGGAATAAAAGAACTTCTTCCTTCAGCTATGTTTTGTAGAATTCATAAATGTCACATAGTTAATGTCTCCAAGATTCTTAAAATCAAATACCATGCAGGAGGAGCCTATCACCTATATTTGAAAGGTTTTGGGAAGGTTTATTTGCCTGTAGGAAGGACGTATGCCGGGGAACTAAAAATGCTTTTGCAGACCCAAGACTGATTCCGGGAAATTTGAGCATTATTCTCGATTTCAACCCACCCATTGAGCATGAACATGCAATTAGGGGTCTTTTAATGCTTTTTACCTGATGTTCTAAGGAAAGAAAGAGCCTGATTTTCAGGATTTTGGGTTCTGTTGGAATACAACTAAACTATACTGTTCTACGGTATATGTGGACTGAAATTTAAATTTGACTTGTAGTGATAATTAGCTCAAGTCGATTTTTTCATATTGTAGGAACTCCAATGAAATTTTGAGAGATTTAATTAAAATACTGCATATGGGAATTTTGTTCAACAATGATTGGTGGGGCTGAGGTTCAGGTGTTGAATAGAATTTTCATTTCGCCACAACAATGACAAAATGAAACAATTACGCTACTTGATTTTTCTTTTGGTGCTATTTGTAGCCTGCGAACAATCCCAACCAAATTCTCAAGTGTTATACCAGTCAGATCAATTCTCAATTTACAAGGACAAAGTTGTACAAGGCGACAATATCGCAGAGGTTATAAGCCCAATCCATTTAAAATCCAGCTACAAAAGTCCAGCCAGTACCACCTTTTCACGCTTGATCAAATTTAAGTTTAGCATCAATGAAAAGGACAACGAATTGCCACCAGGTGCTGATCACTGGTTGATCATCGGTGAGGAGCATGAATCTCCTTTGATCAAATTTGGTGAGACTCCTTCTCCTGTAGCAGAGCAGCCCGGTACCTTCCTGCCCACGAATTATGATTACACCTTCAAAGTTGATGTTTCTCCTGTTCTCGCGTCTTTTGAGGAAAAAGGCTATTATGAGGCATTTGATGGAACACGGGTAGCGAAAGATGATTTTAAAGGAATATATCTAGCAGGTGGATCGGAGCCTCTTTCCTGGGACTTTGTTAACCTCGCAAACAAGGGGCTTAAACTTGAACCTACGGAAGAGAAAAATATATACAGCCTTACTGTAAAACTCAATCCTTATGATGAAGCCAATTCCCAAGAAAAGGAATGGCAATTATCTGAGGATATCTCCAATCGACCAGTCTACAAATCTCAACAACCCATTGTGGACGCCCTTTTTAATCTTTCTTTGGAAGAAGCCATCAAAAATATTGAACCGGACAGTACCCTTCGTACTGGGGCCAAGTGGGGTGGTGTTTGGACACGGGATGTGAGTTATTCTATCCTCTTGGCATTTGCGTATCATGAGCCTGAAGTGGCGAAAATCAGCCTTCGAAGAAAGGTAAAACAAGGTCGAATCATTCAGGATACGGGTTCAGGAGGGGCATGGCCTGTTTCTTCGGATAGGACAACTTGGTGTCTGGCTGCATGGGAAATCTATAAGGTAACGGGGGATGAGGCATGGTTGGATGAAGTGTACCCCATCATTAAAAATAGCCTGGAGGATGATTATAAAACCATTTATGATCGGGAGCAATCAATGTATTCGGGGGAATCTTCCTTCCTTGATTGGCGTGAGCAGACCTATCCCAAATGGATGGACAATCGAGACATCTATGTTTCTCATAACCTGGGGACAAATGTGGTTCATTATCAGGCGCATCGCATCCTTGGGATGATGGCGGAGCTGAAGGGGGAGGATGCAGAGGTGTACAATGAAAGAGCCGAATTGATCCGAAAAAATATCAATGAAAGGCTTTGGATGGCTGAAAAGGGCTATTATGCTCAATTTCTATATGGCAGGAGTGAGTTTATCCTTTCTCCGAGGTATGAGGCTTTGGGAGAGGCCTTGGCGATTCTGTTTGAGGTTGCAGATGAAGAGAAGGCTGCTTCCATCATGGCAAAATCGCCTTTGACGGAGTTTGGAGTTACTTGTATCTATCCACAAATTCCTGGAATTCCACCATATCACAACAATGGCATTTGGCCTTTTGTACAGTCTTACTGGAACTGGGCTGCTGCTCGAACCGGCAATGAAGCCGCCTTGAATCATGGGCTAGCCAGCGTCTATAGGGCTGCAGGTCTTTTCCTGACGAATTATGAGAACATGGTCGCCGAATCGGGCGATTTTTTGGGAACAGAAATCAATTCACATAGGATGTTGTGGAGCATGGCTGGAAATATGGCCATGGTTCACCGCATATTTATGGGAATTGAGTTTGAAAGAGATGGTTTATCTCTCAATCCTGTCGTACCCAAGGCTTATGGTGGCGAAAAAAGCCTTAGCAATTTTAAATACAGACAAGCAACTCTGAATATTGTGGTGAAGGGACATGGGAATAAAATAGCCAGTGCCACCGTAAATGGAGAAGCCGTAGAGCAAGTCTTCATCCCTGCAGGTGCAGATGGGGTTCAGGAGGTGGTCATTCAACTGGCAAACAATGATTTTCCATATAATGAGATCAATAGGGTAGAAAACCACTTTAGCCTCCCTACAGTCCTAGCGAAAAAACAGGGAGATATGATTATGTGGAAGTCTGTAGAAGGAGCTCAAAATTACCGAGTTTATAAGAACGGGCGATTAACAGCCACGACCAATGACCCTCGGTACAAGCCAGAACCCGGAAAATTCGCTTCTTATATGGTCACTGCTGTTGATGAGAAAGCTTATGAAGGCTTTGCAAGTGAGCCTGTTGTTTTTGCTGAAAATATCCAACTCTTCGAAGCGGAGAAGGCCAGCCGCCGGTCGAGATTGCCTTACAGCAACTATTCTGGGAAGGGATTCATTGAACTTACCAAAGATAAAAATACGGATGTAAGTTTCAATGTCAAGGTAGACCAGGCTGGGCGATACTTGCTAGATTTCCGCTATGCCAATGGCAGTGGCCGTTGGAATACAGATAACAAGTGTGCCATTCGTAGCCTTTCAGTGAACGGGAATTATGAAGGAGTGGTAGTCATGCCTCAGAGGGGAATGGACGAGTGGTCTGATTGGGGCTATTCCAATATTCGTGAGGTGGAGTTGAAGAAGGGGCGAAACAAGGTGAGGATTCATTTTGAGGACTGGAATAACAACATGAATGTGGAGGTGAATACGGCTATGCTGGACTACCTGCGGGTAATTGAGTTATAGGTGGCTTTTAGCCAGTTTAGTTAATTGGAACCCTGACAGGGTTATAAGCCTGTCAGGGTTAAAATAAAAAATTTCAGCATGAAGCAAAGTGGACGATTCATATATTTATCAATTGCCATAATGGCCTTCTTTCTCCTTTCCTGCGAAAACTTCAGCGGCGAAAGCCTGAAAGGCTCCAACTGGACGGCCTCTTTCAAAAGAGGAAGCTCTGATACAAGCTCGCTCTCCCACAACTGGGTCGAACCTGAACTCATTATCAAAATGAAAAATGAATCGGATACCGCCTGTATATATCCATATTTTGAGTTCTATCCCATTGAATACAAGGCTTTTATTGAAAAAAAGCTGATGAGCTATCTCGTACTTAGGGCCACTACCTTTCCGCCAGCCCCTCGTATTTTTGTTAATGAGAACAGCCTTGTCTTTGCATGGATCATGTTCTCTGACAGACGTTTGCGCATTGACAAGGATTTGAGGGATTACTTGAAAACCACAGATGTCATCAACGCGGAGTGTTGCTATTGTGAAGAAATCCTGGATGCTGTCCAGGAGAAGTATGCCCTCAAGGAAGAGGACAATGTTGGAGAGAAATCAAAATTCTGGTAACTTACTTTCCATGACTTATTTCCTCATTACTGGCTTACTCTCCATTCCGGTGGTAGTTTTCGGTTGGGATCAGAACCGGAGACGTAAGGCAATGAAACGAATTCTCGCTTCGCTTCAGCAGCTTGAAAAGAGGTACGAAAATCTCAGAAATCAGCACATGGCCATTGCCATGACTTCAGATGGCCAGGAAATAGAGAAAATGAAAGGCTTTATCGAAAAGGTTTTGTTGATCATGAAGCCTGAAATGGATGCCTTTATCAATGAGGCCATGCTGCTGGAAGGCTCTGGAATTCACCTCCAATCTCCCAATTCTCTTTTCCCAAATGTCGTTTCCTTGGTAAATAAATATATCGTCAGGAGAAATAGGGTTTCCCCAAAGGAGCGAAGCAAAGCATCTGAAGAATTTCATTTAGAGGCTAGCGCTGCTTTCAAGGATTCGATCAGCGCAGATATCGAAAATCGCATCCTCAATTGGGAAGCTGGTAATCCCATAGGCTAGGCATTTTTTTTAAAGAGCTATTTCTATCTGATTTACATTTTTTTCTGCTGAAAATTCATTTTGCAGTACATAAGCCTATTTGTTGTAAGAATTGGCCTCAAATGGAAATAGACTACTGGATATATTGTAATTAATTGTATTTGTAAAGTATCGATAATTGAAATAAATCAATGCTAAATAATACGATTAATAGTTTCGCCAGGTGAATAAGACCCTTATAACGCCACCAAAGAATCCGATTGTGATGATTCTGCAAATTGCAGGACTCATAATAATCCTTTTGGGCATGGGGTTCATCATGGCAAAGGCAGGACTATTGGCCGCTATGGGATTTGCAGCCTTGCCATTGGTGGGAGCATATCTGGTTTGGCATTTCACACAGCCTCAAATTGGGTTGTGGATCGCACTTGGATTGTGTACCGTATCAGCAGGACTAACAAGATATATTCCTCTGCCATGGGGCTTATTTATAGATATTTTTTTAGCGCTTACCTGGTTGACCTTCATTTTCCAAAAATTTTCTTACACCGATTGGTCGCCACTGAATCATGACTTCATGAAGTTTACCCTGGTTTGGTTCGGCTTTATGTGTTTTGAGTTGGTCAATCCAGAAGCCAAAAGTTTTGTCGCATGGTTTTATGCGATGCGTAGCATTGGGATTGATATGATCATGACTATTGGAATGATTTTCCTTTTGTTACCGCATCACAAAAATCTGACAAAGTTTATCAACTTTATTTGCTGGATTTCTATCCTCGCAGCGATCTGGGGAATGAGGCAAAAATTCATTGGAACTGATGCCGCAGAAAACAGATGGCTAGCCAAGGAAGAAAATGGTTCTACCCATATCCTCTTTGGAAGCCTGAGGACTTTCTCCTTTCACAGTGATGCTGGACAGTTTGGGGGAAATATGGCCATGATGACCCTTGTTGCAGGTATTTTGGCCATGGGACCAGGTAGTATTTGGAGGCGAGGCTTCTTTGCTATTACCTCTGTATTATGCTTGGTAGGCTTTGGTATTTCCGGTTCAAGGGGAGCTTTGGTTTGTCCAGCCGTGGGAGGAATTGTCTTCCTGTTTATGAAGAAAAATTTTAAAATCCTGATACTGGGATTTATCGTAGGGGGAAGCCTGTTTTATACCTTGAAATACACCTTTGCCCTACAAGGCGTGGAGGCAGTCAGGAGGATGCGGACCGCCATGGACCCAGATAATCCTTCCCTACAAACCCGTTTACGGAACCAAAAGACCTACCGCCGCTATTTGGCAACAAGGCCAATAGGAGCTGGAATTGGGTCGGCTGGTTATTGGGGAAAGCGTTTCAGTCCTGGCTCGGTGCCAGCAGAAACTGCCACAGACTCATATTATGTCCGAGTCTGGGCAGAAATGGGCATCATTGGTCTTTTGTTCAATATCGCTTTCCTGGGCTATTGGATTGGAAGGGCTGGAAACATTATCTGGCATCTGAGAGATCCTGTACTCATTGCCCAAACTACAGCCATCTATTGTGGAGCTATAGGCATGTTTTTTAGCAGTTATGGAAACCAAATTCTAAGTGGATTTCCTACCAATATGTACATCTATTTTGGCATGACATTCACCGTTATGGCCAGAACATTTGAACAACAAAAAATAGAGGAAAATTTGTTTCAACCGGAAGAATTAGAGCATGCAAAGACCTGATATACAAGAAAAAAACTGGCCACTGGTGTCTATCGTTTCTGTGAACTGGAACCAAGCAGGTCTTACCAGGATAATGCTGCAGTCCCTCAAGGAATGTAGCTATCCTGCCCTGGATATATGGGTCGTAGACAATGGTTCTTCCAAGGGCAACCTAAAGGAATTGAAGTCCGATTTTCCTGAAACAAATTTCGTCATCAGTCCTGAGAACCTGGGCTTCGCAGGGGGCAACAACCTCGCCCTTTCAAGGGCAAGGGGCAAGTATGTACTCTTGCTCAATAATGACACCGAAGTAGATAGAGACTTCCTTCAGCCCATGGTGGAATTGATGGAAAAGGATGAGAACATCGGTATCGTAAGCCCCAAAATTTTCTTCTACGACGATCCTGAAACCCTTCAATATGCAGGTACAACCCTGATCCATCCCATCACCAATCGAGGGAAAAAGTTTGGATATGGAGAAAAAGATACCGGAAAGTACGACCACATAGTCGAAACAGGTTTTCCGAATGGTGCTTGTATGTTGGTGCGGGGCAAACTCTTTGAAGAGTTGGGCTTGCTCTACGAAAACTACTTCCTCTATTACGAGGAGCACGATTTTGCACACAAGGTAAGGGTCGCTGGCAATAAGATATTCTTCCAGCCCAAGAGCAAAATTTACCATAAGGTGTCTGCAAGTACAGGTAAAGCAAGTCCATTGAAGACCTATTACTTGCATAGAAACAGGCAATTATTCAATCGAAGGAATTTTAAAGGATCAACATTTCTTTTGAGTAGTCTCTACTATTTCCTGGTAGCGACTCCCAAAGCCTTGTTGACTCACTTGCTTTCCATGGATACCAAAAGGGCTTCAGCTATTTGGAGGGCTACCTTTTGGCATGGAAAAAATCTGAGTACTCCCAAGGAGCAGCCTTCATCACTAGTTAAACCGGAAATCATTTTGTCGAGATGAACATAATTTTGAGCATCATAGAATGGCTGGTATTGCTTCCCCTCCTTTTTACAGCTGGCTATCTTTTCTTTTTTGCTGTGGCAGCCTTTATCAACAAAAAAGTAAGTATTGGAAGCAATGAGCTTTTAGATAAGCAAGTCGCTTTGCTCGTTCCTGGATACAAAGAAGATGCTGTAATTGTAGACACAGCTTCCAAACTCCTGGAGCAAAGCTATCCGGCAGAGAATTGGGATCTAGTAATCATTGCGGACTCTTTTCAGTCCGATACCCTTGAAAAACTCAGGGAAATGCCATTGGTTTTGCTTGAGGTATCATTTGAAAAAAGTACCAAGGCCAAAGCTCTGAATGACGCCATGAGACGGCTGGGGGACAGTTATGACATTGCTGTAGTCCTCGATGCCGATAACATCGCAGAACCCGATTTCCTTTCCAGGGTAGTAGAGGCCTGGGAGGATGGAACCTGCGCCCTTCAATGCCATCGAACGGCCAAAAATGACCAAACTGCCACCGCCATGCTTGATGCCATTAGTGAGGAGGTGGCCAATCACATATTTTGTAGAGGACATCGAAACCTAGGGCTTTCATCCCGCCTGGTAGGTTCAGGAATGGCCTTCGATTACTACATTTTCAAGAAATTCATGTCAGAGATTGATGCAGTTGGGGGCTTTGACAAAGAATTGGAGTTCAGGCTATTGCAGTCGGGGTATACCATCGAGTACTTGTCTGATGTCTGGGTCTATGACGAAAAAGTCAGCAAAGCCGAAACCATGCAAAGACAACGATTGAGATGGATTGCAGCCCAATACCATTACTTGAACAGGTTTTTTAAGGTTTCTATCCTGGACTTTTTTAAGAAAGGAAATGCAGATTTTCTGGACAAAACCCTTCAAATGATTTTGGTTCCAAGGTTAATGCTCATTGGCCTTTCTTTCATGGGCATGCTGGCTTCCCTCATTTGGGGAATTCCTTCCTTTACCGCTGGCTGGCTGGCCAGTTTTGCGCTGGTTTTCGCTGCTTACCTCATCGGAACTCCTGGAAGATATTTTACCCTAAAAAGCCTGAAGGCTCTATTGAGCTTACCCAAGCAAATCATCCTGATGCTGATTGGCATGAGGAAGGTCGGCTCTGCAAATAAAAAGTTTATCCATACGCCTCACGGCAATGTTTCCTCCCAATAACTACTGAAAATGAAGGAATTAATTTCTAAAGAAAGAGAAAAAATCGCCCTTGCCAATGGTCTTTCAATCGGGAGCCTGAAGGTAAGTTTTCTTCTGCTGTCCAGGCTGTTGGAACTGGGGTGGAATTTTGCTTTGAGCAGATGGAGACTGCGTCGTGTAAATGAGTTGGGCAAAATTGTTTTTACAAGAAAAAAGCCGACCATCCTCAATTCAGGAACCATAAAAATCGGAAATCTGGTCAGGATCTGGTCTAATGTAAACCGTGTCAGGCTGGCTGTAGGAAAGGGCGCAGAACTGACAATAGGAGCAAATACCAGATTAAATGGTCCTACCATTTCTGTTAGCCACAAGGTACATATCGGCAAAAACTGTCGGATAGCTCCTCATGTGATCATCATGGACAGCGATTTCCATGATGTGAATGACAGACTCGCCGAAGGCAAGGGGGGAAGTATTGTCATAAAAGATGGCGCATGGGTGGCTACAAGGGCAATGGTCCTGAAGAATGTAACCATAGGAAAGGGGGCAATTGTAGCCTCTGGTGCCGTGGTTACCAAAGATGTACCGGACTATTGTGTCGCAGGAGGGGTACCAGCGAAAATCATCAAACGGCTGGAAGTACCTGCTGAAGGTGAAACTGAAAAAGTGCTAGGCTGATGTTTGGAGAAGGCTTTCCCTTTGACCTTGTGCTATTTACCCTGACGATCTTTACCATTTTTGGAGTAAATGTTTCCAAGGCTGAACGTCAGAAAATGTTGGAAGAAAAGGAAAAACAAGAATTAGAGAATGAAATTTAAAAACATCCGAATACCAGAAAGCGCATTTGCCATGATGGCGCAGGCTGCCCAGATGCTGGGAGCACTGCTTGTCATGCTGATGCTGGTCAGGATGTTTCCCAAAGATATTTTTGGACAATGGGTCTTGTATCAGTCTTTGGTTGCACTGGCAGAGATGGCACGGATGGGTTTTGTCCAAAATGGAATGGTCAGGTATGCACAGTCTGAGCCAGGGCAGTACCGACAAATCCTATCTGGAGGTTTGACCTTGCATTTTTTGGTGGGACTGGGACTTTGGGGATTATTGGTAAGCTGCTCCCCCTACTTAGCGGGAATCTGGAAGAGTGAAATGCTCCCACAACTGTGTATGGCGTATGGTTTTACCCTATTTAGCCTTGGTAGCCTCAGGTTTCTTGAATACGTTCAAATGGCCAATAAGGATTTCAGGGGAGTTTTTGGGGGAAATATGATAGCGGGTTTGAGTTACGCCTTAATGGTGGCTTATTTCTTTTTTTCGAAGAATGAGATGAGCCTTGTTTGGGTCATTTTTATGCAGGGCATTGCTGCACTCTTCGGCTGCTTTTTTGTCCTCTTCTTCCGAAAAAGATTTTTCACCTTTGGTTCCTTGAAATTCGACTGGCTGAAAAAGCTGTTTCACTACGGGAAGTTCTCCCTGGGAACCAATCTGAGCTCCATGCTTTTGCAGCGCGTGGACATCGCTATGATTGCCTACTTTATCAATCCAGCTGCCGTAGCTGCCTACAACATCGCCGGAAAGGCACCAAATTATATGGAAGTTCCACTAAAAGGAGGTGCGCAATATTTTTTCCCAAAGATCGCGGAAGTTTACAAGAAAGAGGGGAAAAAGGCTACGGGTGATATGTATGCGCAAGCCATGGGCATGATGCTGGCGATCAATATTCCCATATTTCTGGGAGCGCTTTTATTTGCCGAACCCATTCTATGGATACTGGGAGGAGCGGATTATACCGCTTGGGAAGTCAAAGTCATCTTGTATGTATTGTTATCCAATACATTGATCAAGCCATTTGCACGGATGTTCGGAACCGTCCTGGACGCCATTGGTAAACCAGAGGTTAATTTCCGCATGGTGGCAGGTTCGATTTTTCTGAATGTTGGAATGAACCTTCTTTTTGTCCCCGCTATGGGGGCTTTGGGGGCAGCCATAGGAACCATTCTGGCTATGATTCTGATGAACATAATTTCTATTCAAATTCTTAAAAAACACATTCACATTAATCTTCAACTGATCTTTCACTGGATCAGAAATTATTATTCGAGAGCATTGAGCATCATTCGTTTACGGACAATTGGGGCTCCCAAAGTCTAGACATCTATGTTTAAGTTGTTGTTTTGGGTATCCCTGCTTCTGTTATTGTACACCTACCTCGGCTATGGCCTTGTGCTTTGGCTATTGAGGAAATTAAAACCAGCAAAGGAAGTTCCTCCAATAGAAGAGGAGGAACTTCCTGAGCTTACCTTTCTTGTTGCTGCTTACAATGAGGAAGACATCATTAAGGAAAAAATTGAAAACACCTTCACCCTGGATTATCCCAGGGAGAAGATACAATACCTCTTTGTTACGGATGGATCCAATGACCGCACAGGGGAGATCATCTCTTCCTTCCCGGAGATCCAATGGGAACACCGGGATGAACGCAAAGGCAAGATCTCAGCGGTAAACCGTGTGATGCCCCTGGCAAAAACATCCATCACCATCTTCTCAGATGCCAATGCGATGTTGAATAAGTCTGCATTACGAAACATTGTCAAGCATTACCAAAATCCACAAATAGGAGCAGTAGCAGGGGAAAAGAGGGTAAATGCCCTTGAAAAAGACAGTGCCAGCTCTGCCGGGGAAAATCTATATTGGCGCTATGAGTCTACCCTTCGAAAATGGGATGGTGAGTTGAATTCAGTCATGGGCGCTGCCGGAGAGTTGTTCTCCATCAGGACTGAGCTCCATGAAGATGTAGCTGAAGACAGCCTGATAGAAGATTTTATCATGACCATGAAGCTCCTTCGGAATGGCTACAAAATCGCCTACGCCCCGGATGCTTTCGCTTCAGAAGATGCCTCGGCAAATACTTCCGAAGAATTAAAACGAAAAGTGAGGATTTCCGCAGGAGGCCTTCAAGCCAGTTGGCGACTCCGCGACTTAATGAATCCTTTCAAATACCCCCTTACTTCTTTTCAGTTCTTGTCGCACCGTGTTTTTCGGTGGACCCTGGCACCTTTGAGCTTGTTGGTGCTACTCATCGTGCATCCAATCCTGGCGATCAATGAAGGAGGTTTTTACCTCTATACCCTGATTGGTCATGCCTTGTTTTATGTGTTGGCTCTGCTAGGGGCGCTGCTGGCAAGGAAAAATATCAAAATCAAAGTAGCATTTGTCCCCTACTATTTCCTGATGATGAACACATCGGTATTCATGGGGCTAAATAGACTGATTCGGGGGCGTCAAACGACGATCTGGGAAAAAGCCAAGCGGAAGAATCTTGCCGCTAATCGATAGGAATGTAAGTTCTTCCCTAAGAAAAAGGGGTTCCATCGAATTTAACATAAATCTAATCCGACCTATTCTAAATTTTGCAATTATAATAAAACACAGTTATGTCAGATAAGAATGTAGAAAGTCAACATCAGGTCCTTGTGATTGATGATAGTCCTATGATGAGAAAGTTCTTGCAGGGAATGTTGAGAAGGGATTTTCAGGTTATAGAAAAAGAATCTGCCGCTCAAGGCCTGGAATGGATCTACTTCAATGATAAGCCCGACCTTGTAATTCTTGACCTCAACATGAAGGGAATGAATGGGCATGAGTTTCTAAAGCGCATCCAGTCAGACCCTGCCGTCAGTGGCCTGAAGATCCTGGTGCTTTCGGGAGAGAAAAAATCTGCCGAGAGAATCAAATGCCTGGAGTTAGGAGCGATGGATTATGTCGTCAAGCCATTTAATCCCAAAGAACTTTACCTAAGAATCAAGAAGCTAATAGCCGAACCAGAAGTATTTATCAGTTCAGAACAAAAAGCCAAAAGCGACGAATGGACGCAGCAAAAAAATTAATAAACCCTACGCAGACATTGATATTTATTGGTGAGGAAGTAAAAAAATTGATCCCTCTTTTCAAGGATGAATTTCAGTGTTTCTATAGCCAAGACCATGATGAGGTACTGGAAAAACTCAGTACCTGGGGAACTGATGATGAAAAGCACTTAGGCATCATCACCCATCCTTTCGATTTGGACCTGGATGAATGGAAAACCATTGAGCCATATGTCTGTAATCAGAAGAACATTAAAATGATTCTCTTGATCGAAAGTTCATTGAGGAAAGATGCCAAAGAACTCAGAGAGATTTACAAATGTGCTGATTTTGTATTGGCTAATGATGATAAACTGTACTTGAGTGTTTCTATCAAGGAAAAACTTGCCGGGCGGATTGATCCCCATGAGTACTTTAAGTCAGGTAGAAAGATCCATCCAATCAAAAGAGCTTTTGACATCCTCGTTGCGGGAACAGCCCTCCTACTTCTATCGCCCTTCTTATTAATCATCGCCCTTTTGATCAAGCTGGAATCCAAGGGACCTATTTTCTACATCTCCAAGAGAATTGGAATGAACTATCAGGTCTTTGATTTCTACAAACTCAGGTCCATGCGTGTGAACGCAGACAAAATGCTGGATCAACTGAAAGATCAAAATTCTTATGCCAAAGAAGAAGAGAAACTTGAGGCCCACATGGAAGACTTTTTCAATGGAGTCGATCTGATAGGTGATCAAGGCATTGTAGATGAAGGAGGGTATGAGTTTGTTCAGGAAAACTCCGAGTCATCCTTCGTCAAAGTTGTTGATGATCCAAGGATAACCAGAGTAGGGAAGTTCATCCGCAATACAAGTGTAGACGAGCTGCCACAACTTCTCAATGTACTGAAGGGAGACATGTCGCTGGTCGGAAACCGCCCCCTTCCCCTTTATGAAGCCGAAAAACTTACTTCCGACCAATGGGTCGAAAGGTTCATGGCGCCAGCTGGAATTACAGGCCTCTGGCAAGTTACTGAGAGAGGAAAGTCCGGCGTTTCTGAAGAAGGAAGGATGAAACTTGACATTACCTATGCAAGAAATTACTCCCTTTGGATGGACCTGAAGATCATTTTTATGACCCTGCCCGCAATGTTCCAGCATGAAAATGTCTAAATGGCCATAATCTAAGCTGTGTAATAACTGCTTTTACATGGGTTTATTTATTTCATTCAGTAAATTTATTTTTGGGTATAATAATTTAAATGGAAATAACGGATCGTCATATTATTTCATTTAATCTGTCAAAAATAACTCGGATGAAGGATGGATGGAGAGTTTGGGTATTATGCTTTTTGATGGGACTGTCTACCTCATTTTCCCTGGGTCAAGACATGGCAGTGGACAGCACTACGCTTGATAGCATGGCAGTAGACTCAGGAGTCCAAAGGATTGTATATGTCTCCGACATGAGTTTTGGCAAATTGGCACCTTTGGAGGTCTTGATAGACCGGGCAATCGAGCACGCAGCCAGCTTGAATTTTCAGAATGAAATCCTTAGCGAACAGCGAATCAAATACAGAATTGAGCGTCGTCAATGGGCACAGTTTCTCAGCCTACAGGCTCAGACATCCTATGGAACTGGCTCTGGTCTGACAGCCATTGACAATGGTACTGTGGTAGCCTCAAGGGTAACGAACCAAACCAATTTGCTTTACAATGGAGGGGTGGCCTTGAAAATCAATCCTGAATACTGGCTTAACAGGAAGGATAACCTCAGGGTCCTGGAAGCTCAAATGGCTCAGACCAAGGCAACCAAACAAATGCTGATTCAACAGATCCGGGAGATTGTGGTGGAGCGCTATCAAGCTGTTATCAATAGCAATCGACTCGTCAGGCTACATGCCCATGCACTGGAGAACAGCAGGATCGAACATGAGACTACCAAGTTATTTTACGAGAGAGGAGACATCACCATTTCTGAATTTGATGCTTCTCTCAGGTATTTGTCTGCAAATGAAGCCAAATATGAAAAGGCCAGGGGGGAGTATCACATGGCTTACAGGCTATTAAAAGAAATATGTGGAGGTAACCTGAACTAGTTTCTCATGAAAATCGCTGAAGTAATCCGTCTTATTGGGAAGAATTTTCCTTGGATCGCGTTTTGTGCGATCCTGTTGGCAGCTTTGGTGTTTAAGTTGACCGAAAATGATAAGCCTGCCTATTCTTCTTCTACGCTCATAAATACAGGTTTTATTTCAGGCTATAGTCCGGAAAGGAATGCAGGAGGGAAAACCGACCAGGTATATACCAATGCTGAAATAGAAAACCTCCTGAAACTGGCTGAAGCCTACGAAACCAAGCAGGAGATTGGTGTTCGCTTACTGGCAGAAATCTGCGTCAAGGGAGGAAAGGATAAAAAATTGATCAAGGAAAGAGGTTTAGATGAAATCAGGGAAGCACTGGGGCAGGATTTGATGGAGGAATTGACAGACATTACCTCCTACCAAAAGACCCTTCAAAACTTGAAGAGGTACCGCGATAATGGAGAACGAAACAAGCTATACGAACTCCTTTATTCGTCAAATGACCTCGTAGGCGTCAAGCACCTCAAAGACCTGAAGGTAGAGCGCCAAGGACGAAGCGATGTTATCTCTGCCAAATATGCAACTTCCGATCCCGGAATATGCCAGCGGACATTGGAAATTTTCATAGATATACTTTCCGAGAAACATCAAGACAACAAATACAGACAATCATCAGGGGTAGTGGATTACTTCCGGCAGGTAACAGATAATTCAGCCCTCCAACTTGAGCGAGCTGAATTGAAACTCAAGAACTTCCGGGAATCCAATAATGTCATCAACTACTACGAACAGACCCGATTCATTGCGCATAAGCGTGAGGACATCAAAGAAAAATACGATGAAGAACGTATGATTTTGGCTGCTGCTGATTCTGTCGTCAGGGCCTTGGAAGATGAAATGAGTGCCCGGATAGATCTGGGAACCCTGAATCAAAACATTGGTATCCTTAGGGATTCTTTATCGTTGTTGTCAGAGCAAATGGCTGTATATCAGCTCAGTGGATTGGATTCAGCTCAATCTCAAGCAGACTACTTGAGGGTAGAAGAATCCTATAACCGGCTGCGAAAGTCTGTATCCAAATACAATTTTGAGGTGGCGAGCATCCAAAGCACTCCTAAAGGGGCAGAATTGGAGAAAATCATAGAAAAGTGGTTGATGAACATCATCACCATGGAGGAAACCCGAGCAAAAATCAGGATTGTGAAGGAGAGGATGGAATCTTTTGATGAAGTCTACGCGCAGTTTGCCCCCTTGGGATCAAACATCAAGAAGCTGGAGAGGGAAATTTATATCAAAGAAGAAGACTACCTTCAGAACCTGCATAGCCTTAACATGGCCATTTTACACCAGCAAAGCATGATGATGTCTACAGATTTGACCATCATCGACAAACCCATTTATCCTACAGATCCAGATCCATCCCAAAGGGTAATGTTGGTTGCGGTGGCTTTCATCGCAGGCTGTACCCTTTCAACGGGCTTCATCTTTGGCCTGGCATACTTCGACAGATCCATAAAATCTCCCGAAATCGCTTCAAAAGAGACAGGCCTGGAAGTATTGGGTGCGCTTCCCAAGTTTCCCCCAGAGAAGAAAAAGTCAAGGGTAGATTATACCTATTTGAAAGAGAGAACGATTGGTTTGATCCTTCAACAGCTCTACATGGATCTAAAGCTTACTGAAAAGCATAAGCGGCCTCTTAGAATCCTGATTTTGAGTATGCGGCAGGGGGAGGGTAAATCATTCCTCGGCGGCATGATGGTTAACAGACTCAGGAAGTATGGCAAGGAAGTAGTTTACCTCGCTCCAGAGAAAGAAACCAATGATGAGGTGATGCAGGATGAAAATAATTTTATATATGCCATCCACCACAACCTCTATTCTGCCATGAAGGAAGAGGATTTGGTAGGTGAACCCATGGCGAATTGGAAGAGTGCGGATTTCCTCTTCACTGAGTTACCTCCATTGTTGGAACAAGCCTTTCCGGTAGAAATCCTGAAACAGGCAGACTACATCATTCAGATATGCCGAGCCAACAGGGTTTGGTCAAACGCAGACAAAAAAATGCTCCTGAAGATTCAGGAGACAGGCACCCTTCCCATGACCTTGTTGCTCAATGGAACCGAGAACTATCACCTGGAATCCATCATTGGTGAGATTCCAAGGAAGCGTTCGGTTTTTCGAAGGATGCTCAAAAGGTTCTTAACATTCGATTTTTATTCTAAAAAAAGTATTTGATGGCAGTTTCCTCTTCCCAATCCCTGCTTGTGGTAGGCTTCCCTTCTTGGAAGGACGACTATGTAAAGTCGACGCTTTTGCTATGCACAGAGTTAGCCAGGGATTTCAAACTGCTTTATGTGGAGTACCCTTATACCTGGAAGGATGTGGCCATGGGAATGATTGGGAAAAAAGAAAGGCCGGTAAATCGGATCATGGGTTGGGAGTCCAGGCTTAGAAAGGTGGAAACCTATCATGGAGCAACACTGCATGTGCTGACATTGCCCCCTATTCTTCCGATCAATTGGATCAACAACAAGGAATTGTTCTATCGAATGGCAGAGCTCAATGCTAAAACAGCAAAGAGAAGCATTTTGAAAACGCTCTACACCCTGGATATGGAATCTCCTATCATGGTCAATGCCTTCAATCCCTTTTTGGGTAAGGATCTTCAAGGGAAGTTGGGGGAAAGCCTCTCAATTTATTATTGCTACGATGAGATAGGACATGCCAGGTGGGCAGGAAAGTATGGGAAAATGCTTGAAAATGAGCTTTTGCAAAAGGTAGATGGTCTGATTTGTAGCTCTGTACCCCTAATGGAAGAGCGTCAAAAAATTCAGCCCAATGCCTATGTAGTCAAGAATGGAGTCTATGTAGAGAATTTTACCAAAGCGATAAAACTGCGCAAAAATTCTCCCCATGAAAGCCTGACGATGGGGTATTGGGGTGCCATTGATGACCGAATGGATTTTGAGTTGCTGGACTACTGTTTGGCAGCCTTCCCTTCCAGCGAACTGCTCTTGGTTGGAGGCATCCATGATGCAGTAAAAGGGCATCCTTTATTGGAGCATCCCAGGGTGAATTGTGTCGGGTCGCAGCCTCCAAGTGAGATTTATTCCTTTGCTGCCAAAATGGACGTAGGGCTGATTCCTTTTGTCAAGAATGGGTTTACCAAAGGCATCTACCCCATGAAAATAAATGAGTACATGGCTGCAGGCATGCCTGTGGTCAGTACCAATTTTGGAGATCTGTCCGACTTTGATGACTCAGCTTGCGTGGCCAATAATGAAGAAGAATTTGTAGAAGGAATCAAAACCTTCTCCATTCAAAATTCCCCTGAAGACATTCAAAAACGCCTTGAAATCGCACTCAGTAATTCTTGGCAAGAGCGAGGAAGGGCTTTTTCAAGTATTCTAAAATCCTTGAAAAAGCGTGAAAAGGAGTTGCTAAGCCAGGAGTTCTAACATCATTTAATGGAAGAATTATGAAAATTGGAATAGAAGCCCAGCGAATTTTTAGGTCCCATAAGCATGGAATGGATGTCGTGGTACTTGAATTGATCAAGCAGATTCAAACCCTGGATAAGGTAAACGAATACGTGGTATTTGTAAAAAATGGACCTGATGACCAATGCCTAAAGGAAACTGAAAACGTAAAGATTCAGATAGTCGGTGGGCTTTCTTATCCCGACTGGGAGCAAGTTTCACTTCCACGCGAAGTCAAAAAAAGCGGCATAGATCTATTGCACATGACTTCCAATACTGCTCCGGTCAGAAAAACGCTACCTACACTGATTACCCTCCATGACATCATTTACCTGGAGAGGGTCAGCTTTTCTGGTACTGCCTATCAAAACTTTGGGAATCTCTACAGGAGATGGAACGTCCCAAGGGTGGTGAAGAAGGCAGATCGAATCATTACTGTTTCCAATTTTGAAAAGCATAACATCCTAAGGAGAATGCCGGAGCTCGAAGGGAAACTGGATGTCGTACTCAATGGAGTCAGCCCAATCTTTAGGCGTTTTTCCCCCAGCGACCTTGAGCTTCGCTTTGTACAGTCCAGTTATAACCTTCCCGATGAATTTATATTCTTCCTTGGAAACATGGCTCCCAAAAAGAACATGAAGGGAGTTTTAAAGGCTTATGCTGGATATCTCTCCAAAGCAGGACAAACTTTGCCACTCGTCATGGCAGAAACCAATGAAACTGAGCTAAAGGGAGTTTTAAAGGAATTGGATCTTCTTGAGATTGAGGACAAGATACAATTGATGGGCTATGTGCCGCAGAAGTTCCTGCCAGCCATGTATGCCTCCTGCAAAATATTCCTGTATCCCTCTCTTCGAGAAAGTTTCGGTATGCCCATAGTTGAAGCCATGGCTTGCGGAGCTCCCGTTATCACCTCGGATACTTCATCCATGCCAGAGGTCGCAGGGGGAGCAGCGCTGCTCGTAGATCCATTTAAACCGAAAGAAATACAGGCTGCACTCGAAAAAGTCCTTGCAAATGAGGGGCTTAGGGTAGACCTGATAAACAAAGGTTTAGAGAATGCCGGACGTTTCAGCTGGACCCTGCATGCGGAAAAAGTAATCCAATTATATAAGGCCATTCTTGGAGAAAAGGTGCCCTCTACCATGACTTAAATCCACCAACAGTGAAACACTACCAAATATCGAAGCAACTGGTTCGATAATCGAAATTTTATCCCATGTTTTTACTCAAATCTGCTTAATGCAGGAAAATTAAGAAAATGCTACAGAAAATAATATTACCGCTCTTCCTAGTCTTAATGCTTTCTTCATGTGTACCAGACAGCATGAAGCCAACTCCCGGCTCTACCGATCTTGAGGTTGATGCCAATTTTGATTTTCAGACGACTCAAGAAGTTTCCTTGAACATGCAATTCAACGATGCCCAGGGAAATGCATTCACAAAAACTCCCGTAAAGGTATGGAACGGAAATCCCTTTAAAGGTGCTGATCTTATCTTTAAAGGATTTACTGATGATGAGGGGAACTTAAAAGCCAATTTAATTTTGCCTATGCGAATTGAAGAGCTGGTAATAGATCCCGATCAGATGGGGCTTAAGAGAAATGTAAGAATCCCAATAGAGGGGTCTTCTGTTTCCTACACCACCAGTGGATTCGACGATGAGAATGAAAACTATGAGCAGGAATACAATCCTGACGGAAGCGTGAAAAAGAGAGTAGCTGCTACCAACGCTGCTTCTTTGTCTTACATGGGAACTTACAACTCAAGCGGTGTACCCAATTATCTTGAGCCCACCAGAGATGTAATTGGATCTGATCTATTAAGTTTCATCAATTCCTCTTTACCCGAAGGCTTTCCTGTACCCACTTACCACCCAAGATACCTTGACAATACCAATAAGATTAACTTGGATATAGATAGCACAGCAGATGTTTGGATTACTTTTGTCCATGAAGGTGCAGGCTGGAGAAACACGGTTGGTTTCTACACCTACCCTACGAATAATCCCCCTCAAATCGAAGATGACCTTAATTCATTGAACGTCATTTTCCCCAACTACTCATTTCAGGGAGGTGGTGGAGGATTGATTTCTGGAGATAAAGTGTATCTCGGAAGGCATGAGGCTGGTACCTCTATTGGGTTCTTCTTGATTGCAAATGCATGGGATGGCCAAAGTCAATCCGTAGGCAATGGTTATTACAGGATCTTCTCTAATAAAAACTTGAATCCAGAAACCGATGTTACCAAACAACAGCACAACGTCCTTCTGTATGATGATGTGAATGAATTGTTCCTGATTGGTTTTGAAGACATTAACAGAGAGTCACCCAGTTGTGATCAAGATTTCAACGATGCCGTATTTTACGTAACTGCCAACCCGATTACAGCAGTCAACACCCAGAATGTAGCACCCATCGACAAACCTGGTGATTCAGACTCTGATGGGGTGTCAGATGTATACGATGATTTCCCAAATGATCCGAACCTGGCTTACAAGAACCATTATCCAAGCGCAAATACCTATGGCACCCTTGCCTTTGAAGACCTTTGGCCTAATACTGGAGATTACGACTTCAATGACTTGGTGGCTGATTACAAGTTCACCTACAGATTGAATCCTGTCAACGAAATTGTATCTATGGAGGCTGAGTTTGTGATCCAGGCAATAGGAGCCGGTTTCCACAATGGGTTTGGCTTCGAAACCAACTTAGCACCCAGCGATATTGCCTCAGTAACAGGAAATTTGATTCAGAAGAACTACATCAATTTGAACGCCAACGGCACTGAGTCAGGACAAAGTAAGGCCGTAATTATCGTTACAGACGATTGTTACAACAGCTTCGCCAAGAATGGAGGCTTCGTAAATACGGTTGCTGCCGACCCATACATTACTCCAGATACAATCCGCGTCAATATTGAGTTTTCAGGTACTAAAACCTATGCACAGATTGGGTCTGCTCCATACAATCCATTCCTGATAATCAATGGCACACGTGGAAAAGAAGTGCATTTACCTGCTTACACACCCACAGATCTTGCAGATGCAACTTTATTTGGTACGGGAGAAGATGGCACCAACATCAGCCAAAGCATTTACTACAAATCACCCGGGAATCTTCCTTGGGGAATGAACCTGCCCGAAAAATTTGTCTACCCAGTTGAAGGAGAACACATCAGTGGTGCCCACTTGAAGTTCATCCCATGGGTAAACAGCTCAGGCTTCAGTTTCATGGATTGGTACCAGCCACAGACTGACTACAGAGACGAGAATAAGCTGTATTAAATTTACCCAAAATAACCCTGTTTTTAGGCTGGAGCTTCAGAGTTTCAGCCTTTACCTTTTTTTAATCTGACCGTTAATACCTGAAATCGACACTTTCCTACCCTTGATCGAATTAATCCCTCAGTCCTGGAAATGAAGGAGTATTTTTAAGAAGTAATTAGGGGATTACTATTGATTATTCGTGCAAGAAGGCGAATTGGGAAGTCCCAAAGCTCGTGCTTGGGAGTTGAATTGGAGTCGGCGTACCTGTTTTTTCCTATGGCTCCATTCATTTATCATTCTTTACACCACCCTTTTCGTGTAAGTTTTGGGATACCTGCGACGGGTATCCCTTTTATTCTTTTAATTGGTAAATGCTTCGCAACTCTCTTCCTTGTTGGGCATAGTCAAGCCCATAGCCCACTACAAATGCACCTGGTATTTCAAAGCCTATATAATCAGGGGGATAACTTCCTTTAAACTTCTCAGGCTTATAGAGTAAACTCACCAGTTTTATGGAGCTTGGGGCCAATTTCTGGACTTCATCAATGAAATATCCTACGGTATAGCCTGTTTCGACTATATCTTCAATCAGGATAATGTCTCGTCCTTCCACATCCACTTCGAGGCCCAGGAGTAGCTGTGCATCCTTGGAACTACTCATCGAATTGCCATAGGTTGATATCCTGATAAACTGGATTTCAGGTTCAATGTGGAGATTTCTGACCAGGTCAGCGGCAAACATAAAGGCTCCATTCAAGACAACAATCATTAATGGAGATTTACCGTGATAGTCCCTGTTTACTTCTGCTGCAACTTCAACAATGCGTTTTTGAATATCTATTTCTGATATGTAGGGTACGAACTCCTTATCCTTAATTTTTACTATTCCTTCCATACTTTGAGGATGCTTTATTCGAAACTACCATAAATGATGCACAAAAGCACATCAGGAGAAACTGTTTCTTTGAGCTTTTGGACAATAAAGTGGCTGATTTTTTTTCATTGAATAATGGAAGAGAATGTAGGAAGTGCAGGGCTCATTAGGGAGGAATTTTCTTGCTTATGAGTGTCTTATTCAGGACAGACTAATATATCGAACTTTATTCATGGAATGGAGTTGACGGCTTAATGGGCTAAGATTTTTCTTAACTATCCACCATGATTGAAGGAATGTGGAAATTTTAAGGCCTAAAACAAAAGTGAAAAATTGTTTTTTATGTGACAATTCGGCTTGTCACCTGTAGAGGTATTTTTCGTATCCAATTGTGAATGCTGTTATGTATCTTTACAGAATAAATCTATTTATAGAAACGTGAGTGATATCATCAAGCATGAGTGTGGCATAGGCCTCATTCGTCTTTTTCACCCCCTCGAATACTATCAGGAAAAATATGGTACGGCACTTTGGGGATTGCGCAAGATGTACCTCCTGATGGAAAAGCAACGAAATCGTGGCCAGGATGGCGCAGGCCTTGGTGTGGTCAAACTGAATACCCTTCCAGGGCGTCCATACATGCACAGGCTTCGCGACAACAAGCACGATCCTTGGACGAGTCTCTTCAAAAAGGTTGATAAAGAACTTTCTCAGGTTCAAAAAAGTTTCCCGGATAACCACCAGGAAGCCGAAATACTGAAACAAAACTTCAGTTGGGCAGGAGAGTTGATGTTGGGACACCTCCGTTATGGAACTCATGGTTCTTATGGCAAGGAGGCTTGCCATCCGGTGATCCGCACCAGCGAATATCAGAATCGTAGCCTGGCCCTTGCCGGTAACTTCAACCTTACAAATGTTAATTATCTATTCCAGAAGTTGGTCGAACTGGGGCAGCATCCCAAATTCATGACCGATACCGAGACGGTTCTGGAAAGGATAGGGCACTTCCTGGATGTCGCCAATGAACATTTGTACAGCAAGTTCAAAAAAGAAGGCTATTCTCCTGCTGAGATTAGCCAGTTGATATCTGAAGACCTGAATCCCATCAAAATCATGAAGAATGCAGCCAAGTCCTGGGATGGCGGCTATGTCATTGGTGGAATGATTGGGAATGGTGATGGATTTGTCGTACGAGATCCCAATGGGATCAGGCCTTGTTACTATTTCTACAACGACGAATTCCTGGTGGCTGCTTCCGAGAGAGCAACCATCAGTACGGTATTTGGGCTTGAAGCTGAAGAAATTACCGAGCTGGATCCTGGACACATCCTAAGCGTAAAAGGGAGTTCTGGCAAGGTGAAGGTGAAACCATTTACTGAGCCCAAAGAAAAACTCAGCTGTTCCTTTGAAAGGATATATTTCTCTCGTGGGTCTGACGGTGAGATCTACAACGAAAGAAAAGAACTTGGAAATCAGATTGTTCCTCAGGTGTTGGATGCGATTGATGATGATTTGGAGAATGCGGTATTTACCTTCATCCCCAATACTTCTGAGTCAGCCTTCTTTGGAATGATGCAGGGGTTGGACGCTCATTTGAATAAACAAAAAATAGAGTGGATCAAAGAATTGGGTGATACGGCCAGTGAGGAAGATTTACTCAGGATCATGAGCATGCACCCAAGGGCTGAAAAAGTCATCATCAAGGATGTCAAGATGCGTACTTTTATCGCTGATGACAATTCTCGTGATGACCTTGTTGCTCACGTTTACGACATTACCACCCAGACAGTCAAGCAAGGAGAAGATTACCTGGTAGCAATAGACGACTCCATTGTAAGGGGAACTACCCTTAAGAAGTCGATTGTAAATATGCTGGATCGCCTCAAGCCCAAAAAGATTGTTGTGGTCTCTTCTGCTCCTCAGATTCGTTATCCAGACTGCTATGGCATCGACATGTCTCAGATTGAGAAGTTGATCGCATTCCAGGCTGCGATCGAGTTGCACAAGGATCGAGGCCAGCAGGACACCATTGACAGGGTGTATCGCAAGATCATGGCCATGAAGGACGAGGGAAGGATGCACGAAAGAAATGTGGTCAAAGAGATCTACGATCCATTTACCGAAGAAGAGATTTCGGCCAAGATTTCACAGATGTTGCGCCCTACTACCCTTTCCTGCGAACTGGAGATCGTTTACTTGCCATTAGAGAAATTGTCCATAGCCATTCCTAACCATAGGGGAGATTGGTATTTTTCTGGAAACTATCCTACTCCTGGAGGGAATCGCGTGGTAAATCAGGCCTATCTGAATTTCTATGAAGGTAAAAATGAAAGGGCTTATCAGATGAGCCTTGGATTTTGATAGATATGAACCAATTACTGCAGCAAATGCTGAAGTGATTGTCCATAAATCTCCGTAAGTGTCCATAATTCTTGATGCTTACGGAGATCTACTTTCTAGCCAAATGCAATCCTTGAAAGTCTTCCTTTACCTTTCAAGGCTTCAAGCCCACTCATAATTTTTAAACGCAAACAACTGTTCACCTCCCCTGAGGTTATTTTCTACCCAGCTCAGCATGCGGTACTTTAGCTTTTCATGCTTGAAGAGTTTGCGATCCCTTGGATTACCTCCCTCCCAGCGAAGCTGATCTCCCCAGTCAAATCTTGAGATAAATTCCTCCATGACCGCAGGATGCGTACCCTTGAATTGAGGGATTCTGCTCATGTCTCCATAATCAAAGTCAAGGGCTTCCCCCTCAAACCTTGCTTCAGCACCTGAAGTCCCATGGTGGATTGTGCTCAGTGCTTTCATCTTCTTCCGCATGAGTCGTGGCGGCCTTACCCATCCATAATGATAAACCTCAGCATTGGCCTTGGCGACCCTCAGCTTTCTGCTACCCTCCTTTTGCCTATAACTCTTGCCATCAAAATCCTCAATGTAGCGAAATGATTGGGCAGATTCCCAGGAGTGAATGTTGGGATTGTTCTTTACAATCCGGATTTCACGCTGGTACCACCCATGCGATTGATGAACATGTCCATAGTCCCCCCAGAAATGCTTATAGTCAAAAAGTAGCCCTTCTACTTCTTCATTCTCCAAATGATCCTCACAACTTTTGACAATGCTGGGCAAGAATTTTTCGTGGATGACTTCATCTGCCTGTACGTAAAACAACCAATCCCCCGAACAGTGGTTCTTGGCTATGTCAGTTTGGTGGGCATTTTCCATGCCACGTGGATAGGCCTCCAGGTCCCAAACGGTATCAATAATTCTAATCTTATCTGACGGTATGGAAAGTACCTGCTCTCGGGTCAGATCGTCCTCATCACAATCTCCAAGGGCAAGGACAAACTCATCCACAATGGGGAGGATGGACTGAATAGCCTCTTTCAAAGGGAAGTAAAGTTTGGATGTATTTTTCGCGAAGGAAAAACCACTGATCTTCATTTGGAGTTTTGTCGCAATATAGGGATTAACTGTTCAGATTGCTGAGTCCTTGAAATCATACCCAATAGGGTGGCGGTAAAATTCCTACTATGTGAGTCAAAAACAGCGATTGTTTGGCCAAACTTTAGCACTCAAGCCATTTTGAAATGAAGCAATAAATCTTAAAATTGATATACTTGCAATACCTACTATATGAACTACATCAAACTTTTATTCCTCATTCTCCTAATGGGCTTGATGGGCTGTAATACCCAGTCAACTTCCAGCAAAAGTGACAAGGACTCCTTCACAGTATCCTTCAAGGATCGTGAGATAAACCTGACTCCTTATGTAGAAGGCTTTCCCTATTCGCGCTTCATGCCTGTTTTATCTGCCAACAAGCTGTTTTATATGCATCGTGGGCAGACGACAAAACTGATGATGCTCCCCCTCAATGACATTTCAGACCTTTCAAAAGGAAAGGTGATTTCCGATATCAATTTTGACAGCAGAAATGTATTTTCCATGCGCTACAATGAGGCCGATGGGCATCTCTACTGGTCTGGGGATGAAATCAATGATGAGGTCATAAACCTTTATCAACTGAATATAGACAATGGGGAAGTAAAGAAATTGACAGATGTTCCCTACATTTTTGGTTGGAGATGGAATCCGCAAGGCAATAAGGTGGCTTATATCGCAAGGCTTGGTGATAAGGAAAACCGCCTTGGAGAACTGAGGGTTCTTGACCTGGAAAACGGGAAAGAAGAAAAAATAATCCAGGATAGACCAGAAATGCGTTTTACATGGGGATCTCCCTCATGGCATCCTGAAGGAAAGGGCGTTTTGGTGAATGGCTTGAAAGATGCTTCCAGAACTTATGGAAACCTTTTATATGTCGATTTTGCAAAGAAGGAAAGCAAACTATTGACCGATCAAAACAAGGCCCGTTATTTCCCGGCGGCTTATGAAGAATGGATTGACAACGATAGGTTTTTATATTTTTCAAATGAGGATGGCTTTACAAATGCCTATACCTACGACTGGAAAAAAGGTGAATCCAGGCAAATAACAAGCTTTACCAAAAACCTTGGAAACCCAACCCTGATCGAAATCGAGGGTGAAAAGCGATTGTTTGCAACGACCTCCAATCCCATCGCTACAGAATTGTATACCATTGACTTGGATGGGAAAATCATTGAAAGCATTCCTTCTGAAGTCAATATCGGTGTGCTGGATCATGAATATAATGAACTGATGATCTCGACGAGTTCAAATAAGTCTCTTTTTAGCATGCAGCAATTGACTGTAGAGGAGCACAGCTTTTCATTTAACAAGGTCCTCGACCTGCCCGAAAACTTGAAAAGCCAGTTGTATCAGTCTGAGGTAGAGCGCATAGAATACCCAACCTTTGACACAGACCCTAAGACCGGGGAAGCAAGAAAACTCCATGCCTATCTGTATAAACCGAAGAATCCATTGCCGAAGGATGAGCAAATGGTCATGATTCAATCCTTTTATGGAGGTGGAAACAACTTCAGCAATCGCTATCAGATCATGGCGGAGGCAGGAATCTATGTGCTAAGCCCATCTCCAAGGGGAAGTTCCGGCTTTGGGAAGGAGTTTTTTGCCCTCAATGACAAGGATTTGGGAGGAAATGAAATCATAGATATTTTCTACGCTGCCAAATACATCTCAGAAAAACTGGGCATCCCACCTAGCCGCATCGGTGTATTCGGTGGGAGCCATGGGGGCTATGCGACCATGAGGGTCCTGACCTTCCCTGGAGAAATCAATGGCAACAAAGCTGATTTTGACTGGGGATTTGGAATGAGCCATGCCGGATTCAGCGACATTGTCCATTTTTATGAAAACTGCAACATTCCTGACTGGGTAACATTGGAGGCAGGGGATCCAAAAACAGAAGGAGAAAAACTAAGAGATAGGTCCCCACTCTACCATGCAGATAAAATGAAGGGGAAACTCTTGCTAACACATGGTACCAATGACTCTCGAGTGCCTATTGAAGGAAGTCGCTGGATGAGGGATAGCCTCATGAAATATGAAAAGGATGTTACCTTGGTTGAATTTGAAGGTCAAGGCCATGGCATCAAAGGCCTGGAAAACACCAAAACCTTCTATCAGGCTTGGTTGGGCTTCCTTGAAAAAGTCGGGGAAAAGGACGAGAAGATGTGATGTTAAGAAGAATGATTTGAAACGAGGCTGATAACAATGCCGTACAACGGGTTGGTATACAATATACCATCCCGTTTTTTTATGAAAATATACCTGCTTTTGGCCTTTAGCATTTTGGGGACAGCCCTGTATGCCCAAAATAACCAGCAACTCCATGAAATTGGAGGGACTGATAGGCCTCTTCTCCATTACAGTGGCATGATAAGTCAGGATCTCTCAGGAAATGGTAAGCTCCAGATTAGGATACAATCTGACGATACAAGCAAAATTGCAAAGGATCACTTCAACAAATTAGTTTGGTTCAAGTTTATGAGTGGAAAAACACTCGTTCTTGAACAACTTCAGCCTGCTTCTGCTTTAGAAAAACTTAAGTATCAGAATCGCTATTACAGAGATTTCCTTTTTCGGCTAAACCCTGTGCAGGTCAAGCAGTTGAAAGAGCTTCCACTGCTTTATTTTCATCAAATGAAATTTGAAAAGGACAGCTTAAGAACGGATACAATTAGGCTAAAAGATCCTTGGACATTCTCTAAACCCTCATATAAATTTGCCAATTATTGGTCAAACAAGAACCTTGAGTTATTTGGCAATGTGGAGAAGGCTAAGGAGCCAGTATTGTTGCCGCGTTCAAATAGCATGCTTGAGATCAAAGTTGAAGGAGAAAAACAATTCCAAGCCAGATATTTATTAATTGTAAGCGAAGAGGGGAAAGTCCTTTTTGCAAAGGCTTTGGAAGGAGAAAGCAATAAAGCATGGAAAAATGAGTTGCTCTTGATGGGTAAGGCCACACTCATGAAATTAAACTTCGTTAGTGGAGGGAGAGAGGAATTATTTATAGATGTAAATTTTTCTCCTGGGGAATGAGGAAAGAATGGAGTTGAAAAATGCCATTTTTTGTTGAGATTTTGTATTACTTGATTGATTTTCAGGCATTCATGTTGAGGATTCTTCGTGATATTTAATGTAGGAATAACCTGGAATCAAGTGGGAATATTTGGGAAACCCATTAACTTTGACACATAGATTCAGATCATTGTAACAAACTCTACCTATGAAAATTCTGGTGACCGGCGGTGCCGGATTTATTGGCTCCACCTTAACAGCTTATCTTCTAAAAGAAGGCCACCAAGTAAAGGTACTAGACAATTTGTCGACTGGACGAATCGAAAACCTCAACAATCTTATTGAAAGCCCTAATCTTGATTTCATTCAGGATACAGTAACCAATGCAGAAATCGTTGATGAGCTAGTCCAGTGGTGTGACCATGTATACCACCTCGCAGCCCCTGTTGGTGTGAAGTACATCATGGATCATCCAGTAAGAACTGTACTAGACAATGTCCGTGGAATGGACATTATGCTTGAAGCTGTTAACCGCTACAAAAAACGTATTCTGGTAGCTTCCACCTCAGAAATCTATGGCAAGAGCCTCGATCTTTTGGACTACACAGGTGAGGCCAAACTGAAAGAAACCGATTACCGCATTGAAGGTTCTACCAAAAACCACCGCTGGGCGTATGCCAATACCAAAGCTATGGACGAGTTCCTTGCATTTGCATACCACAAAGAGTTTGGGACCGAGGTTGTGATCGCTAGATTCTTCAATACAGTTGGGCCCAAGCAGCTTTCAAACTATGGGATGGTGATTCCAAACTTTGTGAAGCGTGCTGTGGCAGGTGAAGATGTCGTAGTATTTGGTACCGGGAAGCAAAAGCGTTCATTCATGCATGTGAATGATGCTATTCGAGCCATCACAAGCTTGATGTTTACAGGGAAGGGGATTGGTGAGGAGTTCAATGTGGGCAATCCCATTGAAATTACCATGAATGACCTGGCTAAAAAGGTAGTTGAAAAGACGGGTAATCGATCAAAGATTATTCACAAATCCTACCTGGAAGTGTACGGAAAAGGTTTTGAAGATATGAACCGCCGCACAGCAGATATCGACAAGCTACGTACTACCCTAAATTTTGAATTAGAGTATGACCTTGACCGCATCCTAGACGATGTGATTTCCTATATGAAAGAAGAGGTTGTAGCTGAATAAGGAATAAGTTGCTTAACAAAAAAAAGCTAGCCATCAGGCTAGCTTTTTTTATTTATAGGGTATTGAAGTTTTTAGACTTCAACGGTATCGCTATTTAGTTCAAAAGCTTCGTGAATAATCTGCTTTTGTTCTGCCTCGTGCTGCTTGTAATATCCCGTAGCAGGGGTTGAGGATGGCTTTCGGCCAATATATTTCATTTCTACTTCGGTTACCACTCGCAGGATATAGTTCCAAGGGCCCATGTTGCGTGGTTCTTCCTGAACCCAGCACCAATCTGCACCCTTATACTTGGCAATCATTTCGCGAAGCTGCTTGATTGGCAACGGATAGAGTTGTTCCATCCTCAAAATGGCAACATCCTTTCTCCCGGTAGTTTCTTGCTCCTCAAGCAAGTCGTAATAGATTTTACCTGAACAAATCAATACACGTTTTACGTCTTTGGCCTCAACTGCATGGTCATCTATCAACTCCATGAACCTGGTTCCAGGACCCATCTCTTCCAATTTGGAAACTGCCTTAGGATAGCGAAGAAGTTTCTTGGGGGTAAAGTAGATCAATGGGATACGGAAGTCCCGCTTCAACTGTCTTCTCAAAGAGTGGAAGAAGTTTGCAGGAGTAGTGATATTCATAATCTGCATGTTCTTCCTCGCACAAATCTCGAGGTACCTTTCGAGGCGAGCGGAGGAGTGCTCCGGCCCTTGGCCTTCAAACCCATGTGGAAGATACATGACGAGTCCACTCATTCTCTGCCACTTGGTCTCGGCACTTGAGATGTACTGGTCCATGACAATTTGACCACCATTAGCAAAGTCTCCAAATTGAGCCTCCCAAATGACAAGATTGTTGGGGTTCGAAATAGAGTATCCATATTCAAAGCCCAGAACACCATACTCCGAAAGAAGTGAGTTGTAGGCAATATATTTTTCCTGGTCGCCGGGGCGAATGTTGTTGAGTCCGATCCACTCATTTTCGGCATCAGTACTTAGCAATACAGAATGCCTGTGGGAGAAAGTTCCTCTGCGTACGTCCTGGCCACTCAGCCTGATAGGGTGTCCTTCCAAAAGAAGGCTTCCATAGGCCAAAAGTTCACCAAGTGCCCAGTCAAGTCTGTCTTCCGCAACCATTTTCATTCGATCACCGAAGAGTTTGCGAATTTTCTTGTGGGCAGCAAAATTCTCAGGGATATCATGGATTTTTTGAGCAATCTCATTCAGCCTATCCATGTCAATACCAGTATTCATGGAATCCTGCATGAAATCATCATTTTCCACCCGTCTGATACCTTCCCACTCGCCTTTTAGGTAAGGGGCATATTCAAGAGATTTGGTCGCTCTGGATTGCTCAAGTTCACCCTGAAGTTCCTTTTTGAATTCTTTTTCCAACTCTTTGGCCATGGTCGCCTCGAATTCGTTGGAGTGCATCAACTTTTCGAAGTAGATTTTCCTTGGATCAGGATGTTTTTTGATGATGTCATATAGCAAAGGCTGTGTGAACGCGGGCTCATCAGCCTCGTTGTGGCCATGGCGGCGATAACCCAGGAGGTCGATGAATACATCTTTGTGAAACTCCTGACGGAATTCCATCGCCAACTCAATGGCGAAGACAACGGCCTCTACATCGTCCCCATTGACATGGAACACAGGAGATTGGGTTACCTTGGCAACGTCTGTACAATATGTACTTGAGCGTCCATCAAGATAGTTGGTCGTAAATCCAACCTGGTTGTTGGCGGCAATATGAATGGTTCCTCCTGTCTTATAGCCTTCTAGCATAGACATTTGAATCACCTCATATACGACTCCCTGACCTGCAAGTGCCGCATCACCATGAATCAGGATTGGGCACAATTTGCTATAATCTCCCTCAAAACGGCCATCAATTTTCGCTCTGGCGGCGCCCTGTACCACAGGATCTACTGCTTCAAGGTGAGAAGGGTTAGGCATAAGGCTCAAGTGAACCTGATTGCCACTTTCTGTATCGATATCCGCAGAATATCCAAGGTGATACTTTACATCTCCCTGGAAAACACCATCGGTATATTCTTTTCCTTCAAATTCTGAGAAAATCTCGTCATACTCTTTTCGAAGGATATTTGTAAGCACATTTAGACGGCCACGGTGAGCCATTCCTATGACAAATTCCTGGATGCCAATGTCAGCTCCCTTTTCAATGATGGCATCCATGGCAGGAATCAGGGTTTCAAGTCCCTCCAAAGAGAAACGCTTCTGACCTACATACTTGGTTCCCAGAAATTTTTCGAAGATTACCGCCTTATTTAGCATTTGAAGGAGGTGCTTTTTCTTCTCAACTGAAAAGTTGGGCGTATTTCTGGATGTCTCCATCTTGTCCTGGAGCCATTTTTTGATTTCAGGTTTGCGAACGTAGGTAAACTCTGCCCCGATTGACTGGCGATAGGTTTGCTCAAGTAAGTTAAGGATATCCTTGAGGGTGCTTGCCCCCAGGCCTACATCCTTGCCTGCTTGAAAGGTTGTACCCAGATCAGCTTCAGAAAGCCCAAAATTTTCCAGGTCTAGGGTAGGACTGTACTTTCGGCGTTCACGTACAGGATTGGTTTTGGTAAATAAATGTCCCCTGGTGCGGTAAGCATTGATGAGATTCAGGACATTAATTTCTTTGGATGCAGCCTCACTGTTGGATGCTGCTACGGCGGCTCCCATGTCGCCATTTGTAGTATTCAGTGCAAAATCAAAACCAGCAAAAAACTGCTGCCATTCTTCACCGACAGATCCAGGATCTTGCTTAAAAGCCTGGTACATGCTGTCAATATAGGCGGGATTGCTGTTACTGAGGAAAGATAGCCTGTCAGCCATTATTGTGTGTTCCTTTTATTAAAAAAATCAGTCTTATACAATAGTTCTAACTTTTTACGGAAAGATCAAATGAAAGTAGCAAAAGATTTTAGAAAGTTCGACGATATTGATCAATTGAAAAAAGTAATTTTCCGATTTTTTGTTAGAGAGCTAATGCTTGTCTCAGCCTCAAGAAGAAACTACCCTAAATCCCTTGAACCTGTTATCTTTATTCCACTTTAGACACCTCTTTTTCTATGTTTATGGTTTGGGATTCAGAATAAGGTCAACTGCATATTCCAGTACCTCATCTTTTCCTTCCCTTATGCCCTCAAGGCTAGGTTTGATCTCAAAATCAGGAATAATTCCAATTCGTTGTGTTTCTCTGCCATCAGGATAGTACACGCCAAGTCCTGTGAATGCTGCCCTGATTCCTCCAGGCATGGTAATAGAGGTTACATTTCCATCTGCACCTGCGGTTTGGGAACCGACGGTAACTGAATTTGGGAAGGTTTGCAAGGCCATGACGGTGAACTCAGCATGACTTTGGGTGGACTCATCTTGCAGAATAAATACCTTGCCGAGATAGGGATTGCTATTTTTGCGCTTGCCCACCTTATAAACTTCAGGATACCATTTTAATGTGCCTGGGTATAGTGGATCAGGATAGGTAAACTTGACAAAAGGCTCCTCATTGGGTAATAAGAGCCTGCAAACTTCATAAAGGGTCCCCTTTGGGTAGTTTCGAACATCAAAGATTATTGCCTGCGTTTCTTTGAGTTCTTTCATCATTTTCCTGGCCTCACCTTGTTCCAACCTGCCCATGTCAACATAACCAATGTTGTCATCCATCATTCGCCAATGTGCGACTTCTTCCCTGTTGTAATACTCTTTGTAATAAGAATAAAAACTGGAGTTAGGAGTACTGGCGACCTGAGCTCTTTTGATTCCTGAACTTCCTTCTACAACCATCTCAATCTTTTCAGTAGTAACGAAGGTCAGATAACTCATGATATTTCGAATGGTAGTTGGGGTATTAGATGCGATGCAGTGTGGCTCCAGCTCTTTTTGAAGGCTATCAATGGCTTTTCCATTAATTTCCAGGATAATATCTCCCACGGTGAATGGACTTTGAGGAATCTCATTGTGCTGGATAAGTTCACTTATTACCACTTTTCCATCAATGAATCGGAGTCTAAAGGGAAGTCGGTAATTTCCAAATGCCTCTGACCAAATTTGGCTTGAATAGTTTGAGTGGCTATCTAGGATTTCCGCTGTCAAGAATCTTCCTGCATCATGGTAGGCTTTTGCATCCGCAGCCCCATAAAACTGGGGGACATAAGCTGTCAAGACATCATTCCAATCTTTGTCAATCAGGTATTTGTAAGGATAAAAATATTGGATGGCATTCCAGTATCGAAATAAGGCCAACATTCTGTATGGCATCGAAGGGTATACCATATTTATATAGGTCTTTTCATTTCTAAAATCAGGGGGACCACCAAATGGATTTTGATGGAATGCATAGTAGGGCTCACTTTGGATTCTATGATTTATGACGTTGAGCAGTTGTTGTTTCAAGCCGATGGTGAGCCATTTGGAATCATTCAGGAAATCAAGATCCAGGTTTCGAAGAAGGCTGTCTTGACTGGGTGCTGGTCTCTGGATAGATAGCCCGGTTGGTCCTGCCGCAGCAATCCAATGATCCATCAAATCCTGAATATCCTGCCGAGAAGGAAGGCTATCAAGTTTTTCGAGATCACTGACCAAAACAGAATCCCAGTCTATTTTACCCTGGGCGACCCTGGGATGGTAATATTTTAGGAATCCCCATGTTTGGCAAAGGGGTTCCATAAAAGAAAGCTCTTCTTTACTTTGTGAATAAGAAAAATTTGCAAGGGAAAGCATACCCGCCAACAGCAGTAGAATGGGTTTCATGGAGGAAATGATTTTTAGTAGAAAACATTTTTAGCCGGGGGAAAGCTCTTGACTTATTTCTATTTTCGTAAAATTAGGTATTTCATTTGAATTAGAATAATCTCAGAGATAATATGAAAATATTTTGGATCATTTGTGCCATTCTATTCTCTGCCATTCTTTTTATGTGGGGAGTGAATGCCTCTCAGCCTAAGGCCACACATCAGTTCGATCCAAATAAATGTACCCGATTTTGCCATGATAAAGGCTGTCCACATTTTGAAAGAAGAAAAAATAGCTTTCCTGACTGGGCTGTATCTCTTTATCAATCCAATATTTCTATGCTAAAAAACAATGTCTTTGGTTTGAGCTATCGGGAGGCTAATGTGCTGCTTTATGTGCTCCTCGTCCCAATTTTGAGTCTCACCCTGCTTTGGGGATTATTAAGGAAAAAGAAATGAACAAACTGCTTGAAAAAATATATTGGTTCTGCACAGATTTTTGCGTCAATGCATCAAATATCCTGGGCATCAGTTATGAGGAGTTTAATTTTTGGCTCTTTCTTGTGTTGATGCCCTTGGGCTTGTTGCTGTTGGTTATGTTAAATGTTTGGAAGTATTTGCTTAGGCCGATAAGTAAGTCTTGATTTCGAGGGAGTTAACCTAATGTATAGGCCATGACCAAATCAGTTGTGTTAATAATTTCATCAATTTGAAATAATCCCATAACTTAAGCCTTTGATCTTTATGTTGGTTAATTGGAACGATTGCTTAATGATCTCAAGAGTTTTAAATTTAATCCCCCAAAAATAAAGACACACAAGCTTTCCCTTAATCATGAATAACAACCTCAGCCTTCTGTTAAGTTTGGCCCTTATAACCCTCCTCCAGGCCTGCGGCTCAAAACCTCAAGATCCCATCAGCCTCACGCCAGACTGGAATGTAGGGGATAGCATGCAATTTGAAGTGAGCATTATCCAGGCCCGCTATAACGGCTATAATCTTTTGGCGGCAGACACGCAAACCTACAGTTATGAAGCCAGGATTTTGGAAAAGGCAGTAGATCATTACCTCATCCAATGGGATGATAACAAGAGCCTTCCAAAAAAGATGTTGGAAAATTCAGGTAAAAAGATGGAAGAACTGATCAGTGAAGCAGAGGAATTTTTCAAACTGATTCCAGAAGATATGCTCCCTGTTTACAGGACGGACCTGAACGGTACATTCCAAGGACTGGAGAACTTCGATACCCTTCAATCAATTTTTACTAAATTGATTGATCATACGCTGAAAAACTTCGAGAAGGAATACAATTTGTCCGCAGAGGATCAAAAAAGAATCGACCCTATATATAGTATCATGTCGTCCAGGGTGGGACTGGAAGAATTTATATTAAAAGATGCCCTATTGATTCATAAAGCCCTTGGAAAAACCTATACCCTCGGGGATACAATTTTTGACACCCATACATCAGCAGGAGATACGTGGGGCATTGCCTTAAGGCCTGACTCCAAAATTTATCTCAAAAGACTTGAACCTGAAAAAAAGGAAATGTTGATTCAGGAAGACTACATTACCCCTGGAAAACAAATTAAAGAGGCTTATGAAAATTTCCTCGTCAAAACCGGTATTGAAGATTCTCTTGCAAATGCCATGGTAGAGCAGGCTGACATTGATTTCAATGGATCTGTTCAAAGCCTTTTCAAATACGAGTCTGCCACTCCCTTGAAGATCAGCATGTACAAGGAACTTAAGGTCAAAGGGCCTATGGGAGAATCCTCTTTGGTTGTCTCCCAAACCATTAGAAACAAGAATCCATAGCTGAATTTGTACTTCACTTGATGAACAAGTCTTTTGACTTGGTAGGCGAGTCGACTACATCAAGCCTATCTCTCTAACTTGGGAATAAGTTAAATCAGGGCACTTTGCCCCCAATACTTCTTCCCATGAAAATGAAATTTTTGCTTGTCGCCATCCTCCTGGCTTCCCTAAGTCTCCCCGTCTGGGGACAGAAGGGCTTTTCTACCAGTTCGGTTCATCAAAACAGCTCCTTAGCCATTGCAAGCCCCGATCAGGTGGTGGTGAAAGAATACCTCAATTACCATGATCATAATATCCCACGTCCGCGAAGAGGGGCTCCCCTGAGATTGAGCATGGATCATTACCGAGTGGATACAGAAAAACTCATCCTCCAGGTAGGTATTGCTACGAAAGAAGAACATGGACAAAACAGCAGAAAGCCTGTGAATGTCTGCCTTGTGATTGACAAAAGTGGGTCCATGCATTATGAAAACAGAATGGGGAAAGTAAAGGCAGCCATCCAATCATTTGTAAAAGGCCTTGGGCCAGAGGATTTTATTTCGGTTGTGGCCTATGATGGCAGTGCCTTGGCTATTGTCTCTGGAATGAACGCCAGAAATGCGGATTGGATTGTGGGTATCGTCAATAACATTCAACCTGGAGGATCTACCAATATCCATGGCGGACTTATGCTGGGCTATAAAGTAGTGATGAAAAATTATTCTCCGGACTTTAGCAACAAGCTGATTTTGTTGACCGATGGCCTGGCAACCTCAGGAATTACCGTAGAAAGTGAGATCGTTCGTGCATCCGAAAGCTATAACCGCGAAGGGATTGACATTTCTACCATAGGAGTTGGCAATAATTTGAATCACAGTTTACTGAAGCAATTGGCGGACAAAGGCCGTGGAGCCAACCATTTTATTGGCGATGCTGAAAGTGATATGATCAAGGTGTTTGAGCAAGAATTGCAGAGCCTCATTGCACCGGTGGGGAAGGAGGTATCCCTTGAAATAGAAATTCCCTTTGGATACGTATTGAGGGATATTTATGGCTATGAATATAGCTTCGTCGCAAAAAATACCGTGAAAGTTCCATTGAAAAACATCAATCAAGGGTTGACACAGGTGATCCAGTGCGAACTTCAAGCCATTAGACCAACATTAAGAGGTAGTACAGTTTCCTACTCCCAATTAACCTACCGCTCAACCGATGATTTTAAGGTAAATAAGGTGAGAACCGAGCATCCCTTCAGCAAGGCAATATTTTCCAATCCAGAGGTACCTAAGTCTTACCATATTGCCCAGATGGCCTTGGCCTTGAAACAAATGGCTACCCAGGTAGCAGAAAATCAACCTGAGAGAGCTGCCGTAGGGCTTGAAATCGCAATTGCCCAGGCCAAAGAAGACCTCATTGAAAGGTGGGACGCTGACCTGATGCGGGTAGAACAAATTCTCAACAAGGAATTAAAGAAAATCGAGCGCTTTAATGCCACTGCGAAATACTGACTCTTTTTCTCTCTTAGGTTTCCAGGGCTGGGTTGAGTAATCAATCCAGCCCGCCTGATTGTTAAGGAGGTTTGACAAGGCTATTTTTCTTTGGTTAATTGTACGAAAGCAGTATCAATTCCTCCAGCTTCACCATGCACCACTACTTTAAGTTTACCATAAGAATTTTCATCCTCGCCTTTTTCACTACAGGAATGTGTTGGGCACAGGATCATGTCCTTTTAATGGATGAATTTATCAAGGCCAGACCTCATTGGAAGGTTCGCCAGGGCAAATATACCCTTGAAGAAGGCTGGATGAGCATGATAGAAAGCGATCTTACCCGAAGAAATGTACATGCCATTGAGCAATACCTGAATAATGCCGAAGATTTCTCTATTTCAACCTCCATTATTCCTCAGAAAAGCATGGGAGCCGCAAGTTATGGGATTGTGTTTGGAGGGAATGAAGATTTAAGCTCTTACTATGCCTTTGAGATAAATGCCGAAGGCTTTGCGAGAATTATGGATGTTCAGAATGGAAAAGAGAAGGTTTACCGCAGTTGGGCGAAAAATCGCAAAATCAAGGGCATTGGGGAAGAACACCAGCTTACTTTACAAAAAATAGGCAAGGGGCTTTATTTTCGAGTAAATGAAAAGGAGTTATTCCGGATTGACCTGCCGCCGATTTATGGATTTTTTCAAGGATTGACCTCATATGGCTCTTGTGAAATCAAGATTGATTATTATGAAATTGTTCACCCTCCGGTTCGCTTTTTACAATTGGGGGGGACCTGGCCTGATGCTGTGAGGCTCCACCTGGATACTACAGTAAATACATCCATGGATGAAACCCATCCTTTAGGCGACCCTCGCCGAGCCAGGTTTTACTTCAGCCGAGAGGAAAATATCTACGAAACCCATTTGTCTGATTCAGGCTGGGTCGCTGGCATGCCTTTGGAGCCAGGATTTAACAATGTGAAGTTCAACCGCATTTCGAGTTTTTCAGAAGGGGGCAATAAGATGATCCTGGGAAATGATTATGGTGAAAATGCCCAAAAGCTGGGTTTTTCCATAAGAGAGAAGGACAATTGGGGGAAAATTACCCAACTGAGCAGCCCTCCGATTATTCCAGAGACCGATACTCCGATTGACTGGTTTCTATCCAAGGATGAAAAGACCCTTCTTTTTAGCGCGGATCTTCCTGGAGGCTATGGCAATACCGACATTTATGCCTGCTTTTGGGAGGAGGACTCCTGGTCAAAACCAGTGAACCTTGGCCCCGCCATCAATACCTTCGCAGAAGAATATAGCCCCTATCTCAAAGAGGATGGGAAGACGCTTTTCTTTGGGTCTAATGGCAAGGCAGGCTATGGAGGAGGAGATCTATACAAAAGCTCAAGGCAATCAAATACCTGGAGAAAGTGGAGTTATCCCGAAAATCTGGGGGGGGGGATCAATTCACCTGGCTGGGATAGAGACTTCTTCCCGCATCCCATGGAACTACGAACTTATTACATGGCTAGTCAGGATAGTTTTGGAGGAAATTATGACATCTACAAGGTCAAAATACCCTTCGACCTGGAAGCACAGCCGGTCCTAAAAGTATTCGGAGATGTGTATTTGGAGGGTACGGACACAGAACTTGAAGCCCATGTTCAGGCATGGCGCATAGGTGCTGGAATTGCCAAAGAGGCAGAGGCAGATACCGAATATGGTCGTTATGGGATGCTCCTCGAATTGGGACAGGCCTATCAAATCTATGCCTTGAAACTGGGTTACTACCCCATCATTGATACCATTGATGCAAGGGCTTTTTCCAGTTACCGAGAAATAAGGAAAGACCTTTACCTGAAAAAACTGGAGCCTGGAGTCATCGTTACCCTTCAGCAATTATTTTTTGTAAGGGGAAAAGCAGAGTTGCTGCCAGAATCTTATCCCGAACTCAATCGGCTCCTTCAGTTGATGCAGACTAGGCCACGGCTAAAAATTGAAATTCATGGACATACCGATAACATCGGCAGCCCCAACCAACTAAAAAGATTATCTGAGCAACGTGCAGCCAGGGTAATGGAGTACTTGATCAATAACCGCATATCCCCAGGGAGGTTGTCAAGTAAGGGCTTTGGGGCAGATAGGCCTATCGCTCCTAATGAAAACCCAATCACCAGGGCACTGAATCGACGTGTTGAATTCCTGATCCTTAGTCAATAATCTCAATTTCTATTGCTTGTTGTCTTTCTTGGAAATTAACAGCAAGCCCAGGAATGTTAATAATCCATTGACAATGACTATCTCAAATCCAAAGGTATAACCTATGGATGGGCTGAAATAATTTATTACGTAGCTCAAAATTGGCGCAACGAATGCAACAAGAGGGACAAAGAAATCATTAACCTTATAGTCGGTATAAATTCCGAAAGCATACATTCCCAACAATGGTCCATAGGTGTAGCCAGCAGCTTTAAAAATCCCCCAAATTACAGCTCCTTCCTCCAGATAATTGAATATCATGATGACAATGAATAATAAGGACGAAAAGCCTATATGAACAATTTGTCTGATCCTGATTTTAGCCTCTTCGTTATCTCGATCTTCAAAATCCAAAAGGTCTACACAAAATGAGGTAGTCAATGCGGTAAGTGCCGAGTCAGCACTTGAGTATGCCGCTGCAATCACTCCTAGTATGAAAACAATTCCAGCCAGTGGCCCAAGGTAATTGAGTGCAAGCATGGGAAAGAGTTCGTCTGTCTTGCTACATTCCATGATGCCCGTGACTGGATCTTTGATCATAATACCTGAACAGTCTACCCCTTCAGCTGGAAATTCGACAAGACCCATCTGGGAACCATAGACATAAAGCAGCGTCCCCAGAGAAAGGAAGAGGATATTGGCAAATACCAGGGCGATAGAGAACCACATCATGTTCTTCTGAGCATCTTTTAAGGTTCTGATGGTCAGGTTTTTTTGCATCATATCCTGGTCGAGGCCTGTCATGACTATGGCCATTGCCGCCCCACTAAAAAACTGCTTGAAGAAGTTGTTTCCCGGTGCAAAATCCCATTCCCAAACCTTTGTCAAAGATGAGTCCGAATAAGTAGAAATTAGTTCTTGCAACTCTGTCCCCAGTTGGTTCCAGATCAGATATACCGTAAGACCTGCTGACAACAGCATAAACAAAGTCTGCAAAGTATCTGTCCATACCACTGTTTTGATTCCACCCCTGAAGGTGTAGAGGTAAATAAGCGCAATGGAGATTAGTACCGTCCCTTGAAATGGCAAGCCAAACTGATCAAAAATAGCCAGTTGAAGAACAAGTGCAATCAGGTATAAACGAAGACTTGCCCCAATCACCCTGGATATGAGGAAGAGTATGGCTCCGGTTTTATAGGAAAACTCTCCAAATCGACTTTTGAGATAACCGTAAATGGAAATCAGTTTTAAGCGGTAGTAGAGAGGCATCAAGACCAAAGCGATTACTGCATACCCAAGCAGGTAGCCCAAGACCATTTGAAAATATAGCCAGCCACTAGTCCCTACGGCACCCGGCACAGAAATGAAGGTAACGCCCGAGAGGGTAGCCCCAATCATCCCAAAAGCCACTACATACCATGGGGAGTTTTTGTTCCCTGCAAAAAAGGTATTTCCGTCAGCATTTCTTCCTGTGAAGTAGGAGATCAAAAAAAGGATACCAAAATATCCTAAAATAACTACCAGGGCTGTTGTCGCGTCCATAAGCAATTCATTCAAAGAGGAAATTTACAAGGATTCAAGGAATTCTCTTAGTGGCTTTATGAGTTTTTGCCCTAGGGTTTAATGATTCTTTGGCCAATTTCACATTCCAAACATCTTTTTTCCAGGCAAAAAGACTTCGCCAATCTGATGATACCTTGTGAGTGGATGGCATTTTCGTTCGGAAAGCCTTGCCCAGCCCACTTTCGAGTGATCCGATTATTTTCAGGTGAAAGGGCTGCCAATTGATTCACACTTGCTTCGATGATTGCTCGCCTTCCATGATGCTTTAAGTACAAAAAGGAGAGTGGGCCCAGTACGTTTACCAATAGCCTTTCTTTCAACTGAATGCCTATCCTTCTTGGCTGTTCTTTCCCCTTTTCCTCACCAAAACGGATATGTGATTCCCAATAGTTACCTGCCTTGATTTCAAGTGCGAATAGGTCATCCCAATTTTCAGGAAAGAGCAAGTCTTCAATGGCTGAAAACTGGTGGATGAGATTGGCGAGTTGTGAGATTCTGATGGTAGGAAAAGAAGCCGGATGCATCCTCAAAAACTTGATGGGAGGTAGAGCTACTGCCTTTAGCTTATGCTTTATCTTCAGGAAACTCCACTCATTTTTTAATACTATTCGATAATCATCAGCCTTATCACCTTCAAGCAAACCGAGGGCTCCAAAGAAAAGCGCTTCAAGCTGTAAAACTTGATTGGCATACTGCTTGACTAGCCTGAAGGGCAAAAAATCGGCCATTTGAGCAAAACTTCCTCCGTTGACGCTCCCTCCCAGGCATTTTGCAAGAGCTTCCCATAAGATCTGAGACCAATTTTGTTGTTTATCCTTAAGCTGATGGTTAAAAACTTCAACTTTGGATCGAAATCTTGCAATCCCATGCCTTTCCAGCATTGCCTTTTTATCTGTATTACTTACCTGCTCCAGGTAGAAATTGCAAGGGATTTTGTTGTCGGAAAGACGCAACTGGTCATATTTATGCCATAATGTTTCTTTAATATGTGGCTTTAGGACAAGTTCAGGTATTTCTGTCCCATCCTGCCTAAGTGCAGGGACATTATTACTCTCAAAAACCACATGAAGGATACATGAATTGTAATGAGGATCAAGGTGATGCCGATGTCGATACCAATCCTGGCTATGGAGATGGATCTCTACCTGTCCATGGTGAAAAACCTCATCAATTTGAATTTTTGCGTTCAAAAAGTCAGGGCCCTGATTCAGGTTCAGGATTCCAGGCTTCAGGATTTGTAAATCTTGATTGTCAGAGCTTAGCAATCCCTTCGGTGGCAGGTAACGCTTCTCCCATACATAATGAAGAAAGCCCTCCGAAGGTGGGTATAATTGTTTCATGATGTTGTGCTGTTGAACTAAATACGTTTCAGAATTATAATTATTGAAATTTCATTCAGGAAAAGTTTTTATGGCTGATATACCTTACCTGACATCTTGCATTTTAATTTCAACTAAACACTACCTTTTCTTCGTTTTATTCGTAACTAAACTAAGGATCAGATATTACCTGAAAAGCTAACACCTATCACTTTTACCAATTATAAACTGAAATTTTCAGATGTAATTTTTATTGTCTAAAAGGAAGCAATCCCTCGTTACCAATCAATGAAAAACCTAATACAAATCATATCAGCTATACGATTTTCTTTGCCTGTACGTCTTGTTGTCAGGCAAATCCGTCATCATAAAACGGTTTTATTGTTTTGGTTGGTCTTAATTGGGTTTCTGTCTGGGGCAATAGGTAAAAACCTTGGGGTGGCCTTCCTTTTTCTGGAGCCGGAGTACATGGGGGAGGAGAGTTTCTGGAGTCTCTTTCTAGTCGGTTCCGCCCTTGGAATGTTTCTGTTTGCCTATTCCATTATCATTTATATCAATGAAAGTTACCGCTTTCATTTTCTTGCCTTCACCAATCATCCCTTTTTTACCCTTGCCTTCAATAACTTCATCATTCCTTCGATCTTCATCATATGGTATTATTATGACTTCATTTCCTACCACAATAGCCTGCACGGAGGATTTAACTTTGAAGTATTTGATAAAATATTGGGACTGACAACAGGAATCTTCTTCGTATTCTTGATATCTGCCACCTATTTCTTTGCCAATCGAACCATAGTTCACCGCTACAGCCGAAAACTGGAGAAGGGCATTGCTCAAAGTAGCAAACACAATCGGAAGGTGATCATCAGTAAGGCAAAGGAAAGTTTCAAAGACAAACAACGAGCTGACAGCTATTTAGTCCCTTTTCGTGCATTCAAAGTTAATAGCGAAATGTATGGAGACTTCCGCCAGGTCATCAAGGTCTTGAATCAGCACCATGGAAAACTGCTATTGTTTCAGGTTTTTGTATTCCTGATGATCGCAGTTTTGGGATTTTTGGAAGGAAATGTCTGGTTTCAAATACCAGCTGGAGCTACCGTATTGTTGATTTTCTCTCTTGGTCTCATGGTCATGGGGGCATTGAGGTTTTGGTTCCGTCAGTCCAGTATCCTCACTGTGGCTGTTGCCATGGTCATTTTTCTTGCCTACAACGAAATGGATCTGTTTAAGACCGAAAATCAGGCATTTGGAATGAACTACGAAACCGAAGAGGCACTTTATACCCACGAAGCCCTTCATCAGCTACAAAAGCAGGAGTATCACATCCAGGATAAACAAGCTGCCATCCGCCAATTGGACAATTGGAAAGCTGCCTATCAGGCAAAATATGGGACAGAGGAAAAACCAAGAGCAGTATTGGTAACTGCATCAGGGGGTGGTCTGAGATCTGCATTCTGGACCTTTCGAGTTTTACAATGCCTCGACAGCATATCTCATGGAAGAATGACTGACGAAATGAGGTTTATGTCAGGCGCTTCAGGAGGAACTTTCGGCTTGGCCTACTTCCGTGAGCTTTACATGAGAAGACAAATGGGGGAAATTGATTCATTGATGAACCCCAGGTTTCAGGAAAATATCTCCCAGGATATCCTCAACAGGATTATTTTCAAGAAATTTACAGACTTGATTTTACCCAACAGGAAGGTGTCTTTCGGCAACAACAAATATGACTGGGAGACTGGTTATTCCTTTGACCAACAGATATCCCAGAACCTACCAGAACTCGCCCAAAGGAGATTGGGAGATTACGCTGAATATGAAGAACTTGGGAAGATACCCCTATTGGTGTTATCTCCCACTATCCTCAATCAGGGCAGGCAATTGTTTATTTCTTCTTCCCCCATTTCTTATCTGACCAAGCCCAATCAGGTTTCCAATCAATTTGAGACAAGGTCTAAGGGCATTGAGTTTCGCAGGATGTTCAAGGATCAGGAAGCAGATTCCTTGTGGATGATTACAGCTTTAAGGATGAATGCGACCTTCCCACTGGTATTGCCTGTGGTAGAACTGCCCAGCAAACCACGCATGGAAATCATGGATGCAGGAGCCATTGACAACTATGGGACTACCACGGCCATGAAGTATCTGTTTGAAATGAAGGAATGGTTTGCTGAAAATACCTCCAGCATCGTCTATGTACAGATTCGTGATAATGTAAGGGAGGACCCCATCAAAAAGAACTCAAAGAAAGATATCCTGAATGAGTTTCTAACTCCGCTTGGTGGAGGGGTGTATTCGATGGCTCAGGCCAAGGATTTGGGGAGTGATTTCCTCCTGGAATTTTTAGATGAGTGGTATCCTGGAATCATTGAGGTAGTACCTGTGGTTTATCCCAAGGAGATTGAGCGAGACCCTGCATCACTCAGTTGGCATTTGACCCTGAGAGAAAAAAGGAACATAGAGAAGAGTCTATTTCTGACCTATAATCAGCAATCATTTTTGGCGGTTTCAGAGCTTTATAAATCTCACCTGTTGGCCAAAATTAAAAAAGACTAGAAAGACTTCTTCGAAAGAAATTTGAAGAGGCAAGTCCCTAAGTGAAAAGTTTAGCTTTGTTTCTTCTCGGGTTATATACTGGTTCGCATGATGATTTAACAATCCAATGTTTTTCTATATATAAAGGTTTCTATACTTTAAAACCCATGGGGCCATGGGGTGGTTTTATTGTGTAAAAAAGACACTTACAAACCTCAAAAGGCCTTTTAGGTATCAAAATGAGGCTAAAAGCGAGTCTATCTAAAGTTAAATATTGATATTTTTCCATATTTTGAATTTCCCCATTTTTGTAGGATGGAAGTTTTTTTTGTCTTATATTGATTTTAATCACTTTTCTTTTCGATCATAACAGCAAGAACGCTGTAGCTTAATGAGAAGGACTTATACTACTTGCAAATGCGCCAAAAAGGGGCCTGGGAAACGTATATCTTCACTTTTCCCAACGGTAGGTGGCTTTATATTAGCCATTTTGCCGAAATGTCCTTTTTGTGTCCTTGCATATACCAGCGCCCTCAGTCTGTGTGGCAGTACCCAACTTCATTACCCTGTTTGGGCATCCTGGATTTCCCTCTCATTTGCTTTGCTTACCCTCTTTTTTGTTTTGTACAACTACAAAGGCACAAAGACTATTCTTTCTGCTTCCATTGTCAGCATCGGTTGCCTTCTAATCGTGTGGGCAGAACTCAATACGGGTTCTTTATATGACTATTATGCTGGGACTTCGCTGGTTTTGTTGGGGGTATGGATCAATGGAAGTTTGTTTCATTTTCTGAAGAAGGGGATGGCCTTTTTTCACAAGAGTTTAGGAATAAAAAAAATCATCAGGCCTCTAGAGCCGGGTGATACTTGAATAATTTTTAACCAATAATCACATGATACCAGCTCCATTTGACTATTCAGCACCGGGGAGTCTGGAAGAAGCTATTAGCCTTTTGAAGGAACATGGCGATGACGCCAAAATCCTGGCTGGAGGCCATAGCTTGATTCCCATGATGAAACTCAGGCTTGCTGAACCAGAGCATCTGATAGACATCAACAACATTCCCGGATTGTCCTACGTGAAGGAAGAGGACGGAAAATTGAAAATTGGCGCACTAACCACAGAAACAGAATTGGAATATTCTGCTGCTGCTGAAGGAAGGTTCCCCATTTTCAAAGATGTAAGTAAGCTAATTGCAGACCCCCAAGTTCGAAACCTGGGTACCATAGGAGGTAACATCGCTCATGGAGATGCTGCAAATGACCACCCTGCTGTGATGATGGCCTTGAATGCAGAAGTTGAGATCACAGGAGAAAATGGAGCCCGAATGGTTGGAATCGATGATTTCTTCTTTGGTTTCTACATGACTGCTGTGCAGCCAAATGAGATCCTTACTGGGATTCAGTTTCCCCTTCCACCCAAGGGAACGGGAAATGCCTACCACAAATTGGAAAGGAAGGTGGGAGACTACGCCACTGCCGGAGTAGCCGTCCAGATTTCTGTAGATTCCAATAATGTGTGCACAAATGTAGGTATTGGCCTGACCAATGTTAATCCCAAGCCTCTAAGAGCCAAAAGGTCTGAAGATCATTTGAAAGGCAAAGTCCTCAGCCCGGACTTGATCCAGGAAGCTGCCCAAATGGCTTCTGAAGATTGTAGCCCTTCGCCTGACTTAAGGGGAAGTGAGGAATACAAGCGTGCCATGGTGGGGGTATTGACCAAGCGCATGATCAACAAAGCCCTCGAAAGAGCGAAAGCTGACTACTAATCATTGGACAACACTACTATTCAAAAGAAATTTTATGAAAAATATAACCGTCAAAATCAACGGGGAAGAGAAAACCCTTGACATAGAGCCCAGGCTCTTGCTGGTTCATTTGATCAGAGAGAATCTGAGCATGACAGGTACACATATTGGTTGTGATACTTCTAGTTGCGGGGCATGTACTGTATTGCTGGATGGTAAATCTGTGAAATCTTGTACTGTTCTGGCAGTTCAGGCCCATGGAAAAGAAATTACCACCATTGAAGGCATCGCTGCACCTGGTGAAATGCACCCCCTCCAAGAGGGTTTCAAGGAGAATCACGGTCTTCACTGCGGTTTTTGTACACCGGGCATGATCATGCGAGGGATGGAACTCCTCGAAAGAAACCCCAATCCTACAGAAGATGAAATTCGTTGGGGTATCTCCGGCAACCTATGCCGTTGCACAGGCTACAACAACATCGTAAAGGCTATTCAGTATGCCGGTGCCAAAATGCGCGGTGATGAATTGCCTGATACAGAGCCTGAATTTGTATAATTTTTTTCACTGAAGCATTAAGATCTATTCAATATGGATGATAAGCATAAAATACAGTGTAAAACCTCCAAGGCCATCAGTGGAATGGGCCATTCCATGAAACGTAAGGAGGATGCACGATTTGTAAAAGGAGCCGGAAACTATGTAGATGATGTAAAGCTACCCGGCATGCTTTATATGGACATTGTGAGAAGTCCATTTGCTTACGCAAAAATCAAAAAAATCCACACAGAAGAAGCCCTTAAAATCCCTGGTGTAGTTGCGATTGTTACAGGCAAAGACCTGGAGCAATATAACCTGCACTGGATGCCTACCTTGATGTCAGATACCCAGATGGTGCTTCCTACAGATACTGTGATGTATCAGGCTCAGGAAGTTGCAGCAGTAATTGCGACAAGCAGGTATGCAGCCAGAGATGGCCGAGAAGCTGTAATGGTGGATTATGAGCCGATGAAGCCAGTCATTGATCCTTTCAAGGCACTTGAACCAGATGCCCCTGTTTTGAGAACAGATAAGGAAGGCCAAGACAGCAATCATATTTGGCACTGGGAAGCAGGCGATAAGGAAAAAACCGAAAAGATATTCAACGAAGCTGACGTAGTGGTTAAGGAACAAATGCACATTCCCCGGATCCACGTAGCTTCTATTGAAACCTGCGGTTGTGTAGCCGATTACAACAAGGTTGAAAATCACCTTACAATGTACATGACTACGCAGGCTCCCCACGCCATTCGAACCGTAATTGCCCTTGTGGCAGGCCATGTAGGTCTGACGGAAGAAAAGGTCAGGGTTATATCTCCCGACATCGGTGGTGGATTCGGTGGTAAAGTACCTGTTTATCCAGGTTACGTGATTGCCATTGCAGTTTCCTTCCTCGTAGGAAAGCCCATCAAGTGGATCGAGGACAGAAGTGAAAACCTTCAGGCAGACTCATTTGCCCGAGACTATCATATTACAGCTGAAATGGCTGCTACCAAGGAAGGGAAAATCCTGGGTACACGTTTCAAAATTCTAGCTGACCACGGCTATACAGATGCCGCTGCAAACCCTTCCAAATACCCGACTGGACTGTTCTCAATCGGAACAGGTTCATATAACTATGACACTGCCTTTATGGAGGCAGATGCCATCTACACCAACAAGCCACCCGGAGGAGTTGCTTACCGCTGTTCATTCCGTGTAACGGAAGCCGTACATGCCATCGAGCGGATTACTGACCGACTGGCACAGGAAATCGGTAAAGACCCAGCCCTCTTACGTCTGGAAAACTTCATCAAAAAGGAAGAGTTCCCATGGAAGTCTCCTACAGGATGGGAGTATGACAGTGGAGACTACGAAGCTGGCTTACTGAAAGCGATGGAAGTCATCAATTACGACGAACTCCGAGTTGAGCAAGCTGAAAAGAGAGCCAAAGGTGAACTCATGGGTATTGGTATTTCAACCTTTACCGAGATTGTAGGTGCTGGTCCATCCAAGGACTTTGACATCTTGGGGATCAAGATGTTTGACAGTGCCGAGATCCGCGTACACCCCACAGGCAAAGCCATAGCAAGATTTGGAACCAAATCTCAGGGACAGGGTCATGAAACGACCTACGCTCAGATCATCGCTGAAGAACTAGGAATTCCAGCTGAACACATTCAGGTGGAAGAAGGAGATACAGATACGGCACCATATGGTCTCGGAACATATGCCAGCCGTAGTACACCTACTGCAGGTGCCGCTGCTGCCATGGCTGCAAGAAAACTAAGAGATAAGGCCAAGAAAATCGCAGCTCACCTACTAGAGGTATCTGAAGATGAACTTGAGTGGGAGCCTGGGAAATTTTTCGTAAAAGGGGCTCCGGAAAAGGCCAAAACCATCCAGGAGATTGTCTTCGCCGCTTACACCAACCACCCTCAGGGGATGGAGGCAGGCTTCGAAGCAACCCATTACTATGATCCTCCGAATCTGACTTTCCCTTCAGGTGCATATATCTGTGTAGTAGACATTGATAATGAAACCGGAGAAATCAAAATTCGTCGATTTGTAGCGATAGATGACTGTGGACACATCATCAACCCGATGATTGTACAGGGACAGGTTCATGGTGGATTGACACAGGGAATGGCTCCAGCCATGTACGAGGAGTTGATCTACGATGAAGAAGGAAACATTCTTAATGGTACATTTATGGACTATCTGGTACCTACTGCGGTGGAATCACCAAATTGGGAAACAGGCCATACCATTACACCTTCTCCCCACCACCCAATCGGTGCAAAGGGAGTAGGGGAGTCTCCAACTGTAGGCGCACCTCCTGCCATTGCCAATGCCATCGTAGATGCATTGTCTCACCTTGGCGTTACCCACATTGATATTCCAATTACTCCACATAAGGTATGGAAAATCCTTAGAGAAAAAGGAGTAGCATAATTCCAATTGACATTTCAAATAGGTATAGAGCATGGCTCTGTACCTATTTTCCTGTTGTGGCTCAACAGTTTTTTCGAAAAAACAGCCAAAAAAAATTAACGAATTTCTAATGAAAGCAAACATTGAGAAGACTTTCGAAATAGACCAGCCCGTCGAAAAGGTTTGGGCTTTTCTAAGCGATATTGAGAAAGTTGTTACCTGTGTACCCGGAGCCCAATTGACCGAAAAGGTAGATGACTCCAACTACAAGGGGAAGGTTTCCCTAAAATTTGGTCCTGTAGCAGCTGCATATGATGGTGCCATCACCATTGATACCATGGATGCGAATAGTCACAACATGGTACTTTCTGGTACAGGAATGGATTCAAAGGGAAAAGGAAGTGCGGGGATGACACTCAACAGCAGCCTTACTTCCAAAGACCCCAAGCTCACAGAGGTAGGGTACAACATGGATGTGACTGTGACGGGTAAGTTGGCCCAGTTTGGATCACGCTTGATCGTAGACGTATCTGACCAATTGGCAGATCAGTTTATCGCTAAGTTCAAGGCTGCCCTTGCCGAGGAAGCTGCTCAGGAAGCTGCCCATGAAAACGTTGCTGCTGAAGCAGGTGGAGGTTCAGCCACTGCTACTGCTACTACGGCGCCTCCCAAGCCCAAAGCCGCTGCTGAGGAAAACTCACTAAGTGTCTTTGCTATTCTGGGAGGACTGATCAAAAGATTTTTTGCCAGGCTGTTTGGCCGTTCGTAAGAATTAAACATATCATAAGTGGGAGAATTGAACCTTGGGGTATTTGATAGCCCGGAAAGTGTGATCGCTGCCTGCGACTCTTGTGGGTACCTGGCTGATGATGAATTGGCTACTGCCTTGTTTTTGGCCTATAAACTTGGTAAACCTCTTTTGCTAGAGGGGCATCCAGGTGTGGGGAAAACCGAGGTCGCAAATGTCCTTGCCAAAGCCCTTGATACCAATCTGATTAGGCTCCAGTGTTATGAGGGCCTTGATGTGAATTCTGCAGTTTATGAGTGGAATTATCAAAAGCAACTCCTCTCTATCAGAATCGCGCAAAATGGGAATGGGCATACTGGAAATTTGGAAAAACATATTTTCGGGAAGGACTTTCTGTTGAAAAGGCCTTTGCTGCAATCCATTACCCAGGAAAAATCTCCTGTTTTGCTAATTGACGAAGTTGATCGGGCGGATGAGGAATTCGAGGCATTTCTCCTGGAATTGCTCTCCGCTTATCAAATAAGTATCCCTGAAATGGGAACCATCGAGGCCAGTAAGAAACCTATCGTTATCCTTACCTCCAATCGAACCCGGGAGTTGAGCGATGCCTTAAAACGACGTTGCCTCTATATTTGGAATGACTTTCCTGATTTTGAAAAAGAAATGAACATTGTCAAAAAGCACCATCCCCACATTGAGGAGAGCTTGGTCAGACAAGTCATTCATGCAATCCAATACCTAAGAGAACAAAAACTTACCAAGTACCCAGGCATTTCTGAATCCATAGACTGGGCATCGGCTTTGCTTGCCATCGGAACCCAAAAGCTGGATCGAAAAAGCATCGAAAAAACCCTCAGTTGTGTGCTGAAGGCAGTAGATGATGTAGATAAAATGAAAAATGGGGAGTTGGAAAGGATGTTGGGAGAGCTAGCAACTGTCATTTAATGCAGGATCAACAACGAGCAGAAGATTTTACAACTTATTCGGAGGCCATCATTGGCTTTGTTCAATGGCTCAGGCTTCAGGGGATGGGTGTAGGGATACATGAGTCCCAACAAGCCCTTATGGCAGCAGAATTTGGCTGTATCAAAGAAAAAGCATTACTCAAAAATGCCTTCAGGCTTATATTCTGTACCTCTCCTTCAGATAGACAACAGTTTGATTCACTTTTTGAGTTTTTCTGGGGAAGAGAAAAAATAGCCGTTAAAGGAAAAACAACTTATAAGAACCAATCCAACATTAAGAAAAAATCTCCTGCCTCTCTTGTATGGATGGGCATGGGCAATGGAAGTGAAGATCAAAAAGAGGATGCAAAAAAGGTATCAGGAGCCAATCAGGTAGCACGATTAAGGAAAACAGATTTTACCAGACTCACTGAAATGGAAAGCGAGGAACTGGAGGAAATCGCACAGAAGCTCTGGAAGCAAATGAGCCTTCGGATGAAGCGAAAAATGAAGGCTTCTGCCAATCATGGGAGGATAGACCTTAGAAATACCCTTCGAAGGAGTCTGAATTATGGTGGTGAATTGATTGAATTAAGGAAAAAATCTCCCAAAGCACGTAGGAAAAAGTTGGTTGTGTTATTGGACGTTAGCGGTTCTATGGACACCTACAGTTTTTTTCTGCTTCGATTCATCTGTGCCTTAAGGGTTCACTTTGCAAAAATTGAGGCCTTCCTTTTCAGCACCCATTTGATCAGAATAACTGAGTATTTGCACACCCAAAATCTGGAAACTACTTTAAAGTTAATGTCCTTAAGGACAGACAATTGGTCCAGTGGGACAAGGATAGGGGAGAGCCTAAAACAATTCAACGATTCTTTTGCAAGAGAGATCCTTCATGGACATTCTACCGTCATCATCTTGAGTGATGGACTGGATACCGGGGAACCGGACTTGGTTGAGGAGGAGATCAAAAAGATAAAACTCAGAACAAGGCAACTCATTTGGCTGAATCCCCTGAAGGGAACTATGGGCTACGAACCCATTCAAAAAGGAATGGCAGCCGCCCTCCCCCAGTTGGACCATTTTAGGTCAGCCAATACCCTTGACAGTATTTTAGAACTAGAGAAACTTTTGATAAATGTCTGACGAATTTTTTAATAAAGCACTGAAGCTCTCAGGAGAAAAGGAACCCTATGCAATTGCCATGGTGGTAAATAGGCAGATTCCTTCCTCGGGGAAACCGGGTGATAAGGCGATCATTCGAAAGAATGGTCAGATTGAAGGTTGGATTGGAGGGGGATGCACAAGGGGAATCGTCTTGAAGGAAGCCCAGGAGGCCATTTTGGAAGGAAGTCCCAGACTGGTGAAAATCAAGCCAAACGGAGAATCTACGAGTACAAAAGGTGTGAAGGAATACCCCATGACCTGCCACAGTGGGGGTAGTGTTGAAATCTATATCGAACCTGTTTTGCCCAAACCTCATATCCTGATTCTGGGGAAATCCCATATTGCCATGGCGTTGGCCAAGATTACCCATGCCATGGGTTATACCATGGATGTCGTAGCCAAGGGAGCTGAATCCTATGCCTTTCCACAAGTTTCTACCATTGGGGAAGATTATTACAAACTGGATGAAATTGTGTCAGCCAATACCTTCATCGTAGTGTGTACCCAAGGCGAAAATGATGAAGATGCCCTGGAGAACGCCATTCGTACTGGAGCTTCCTATATATCGTTTGTTGCAAGCAGGAGAAAAGCCAATGCAATCTTTAACCAAATGCGTCAGCGCGGACTGACCTTTGATCACTTGAAAAAAATCAAAACACCTGCAGGATTGGATATCAATGCCAAATATCCTGAAGAGGTTGCTGTGAGCATACTTGCAGAAATTATCAAGGAGATTAGGTCTGATCAGGAAAGCCCATCTGATTCTCAAAGTGCTGAGGGGAAAAAGACAGCTTTGGAAGGCAATGAAAATATTTTCATTAATCCTGTTTGTGGCATTCCTGTAGAAAAAAGTTCAGCTAAGCATGTCATCAGTTATAAGGAGAAGGACTACTACTTCTGTTGTGATGGGTGCAAGGTATCTTTTGAAAAAGAACCTGAAAAATATGCCTTGGCATAGATGTGTGGCGAATGATTTTTCATCCCCTGGAATTACTCAATTTCAGTAAAGCTGATTCCTGGAAATTTTTTGAACACCTATTCGCCAAAAATCCAGGAAAAGCAATAAAAATTGTAACGAAATACTTGCCACTTTAGGCTTCGGCATCTTACCACCCTGTCAGGGTTATAACCCTGACAGGGTGGTATCGGATCGTCCCAACGAGCCAGCCTGTAACAAACAGCCTATTGATTTCAAGGGGATCAAAATCATGGCTTGATTGGGTTCAGTTTGCCCATTTTCTCCATCAAATTCTCAGTTTTCAACACGCTTTTTCAATGTAGTTTAACTATTGGGACGGGAATTGCGTAAATTACATTTGAATATGTGTATCTTTAGGTAAAGTCAAGCGTATGGAAAGTGTAGAAGTAACCAAGGACCTTGAAGGAAACATTACTGGAATCAAACTCTTGGTAGAGGACAATCCACAATTAGCTCAGGAGGTATACAAACTCCTTCGTACCCTCAAGAATGCCAACGATATAAGAAGGTCTATAAGAAATAAGGCCATCAGCCAAGAGGTAAAACCCACAGAACCTCTCACGTTTTCCACTTTCTCCAACCTCATCGATGAAGCTAAAGCCAGTGGTCAAATCTCCAAGGAGGAGTTCCTGATTCAAAACCCAATATGGCGGAAAGAAAGATTGTCTTCACAAAGCTAGCCACCGAGCAAATTACAGCCATCCATGAATCCTTACTTGCAAAAGGAGCCATCCATGATGCTGAAGATTTTATGGATGATTTTCTGGACGTGGCTTTCTCCGAAATACCTGCATTTTCAGACAAATATCCAGTTGTAGAGGGAGTCAGTTCCCAAGAAGGGGATTATAGGATAGCTTCCTTATACAATGATTTCAGGATCATATTCCAAACCCTTAAGGACAAAGTTCTGATTTTGCTGATCTTGCATGAGGGAGAATTGCCCTTTTGAGGAGGAATAAAATTTTTTCATCCAAATTCCGACATGTATAGGGAAAAGCCCTTCAAAGCCTAAATTTTAAGTAAGAATTCACTATTTTTAAAAAACTGGCCTTCCACTATTTCGTTTAACAAGAAGGAAGTGTAGCATATGAATACTAAAAAAGTATTGTGGTTTCTGATTCTTGCCCTGATTTTGGGTTGGCTATCTCTTTGGTTGCCAACACTATTTATGGCCGAAGGGGATATGCTAAGGCCAATGGTGCAATTGTTAGGCTATGTGTGGTCACCTGCCTTGGCAGTACTGATCATCCAACGATTGATCTACAAAGAGTCCATGGCTCGCTATGGATGGAATCGGAAGTACTTTAGTTTTCGCTGGATTGGCCTGACGATGATCATGCCAATTTTGCTGTGTTTGGCTACACTTGGGTTGATTCTAGTACTTGGGAACTTGGTTCATATACCCGGTTTTGGTGAAGTAATCCTCGATAGCTATCACAGCTTTGAGTTTTATTGCATGAACCCAGCCATTGATTTTATGTGGAATGAGTTCGGAATCGCTATGCCTAGTGATATTTTTGGTTTGCTCATGACCATCCTGGTTGTTGGTTTAATCGCTGGTACTACCTTTGGGCTACTTTTGACCACAGGTCAGGAAGTCGGTTGGAGAGGATTCATGCTGGCTGAGACCCGTAAGCTGGGATTCATAGGTTCCAATTTTGTTATTGGTGGCCTCTGGGGGCTATGGCAGATACCTATGGCATTATATCTCGATGGAAATGCCTTCCTCAATCCGGAAATAGTCTACGAGTTTTTAGCCTTGATTGGATATAGCATCGCCATTTCCTTCCCATTGGCATGGTTGGCGGTTAAGACAAGGAGTATTTATGCTCCGGCAACATTTATTGCAGTATTCAACAACATTGGAGGCTTGTGTCTATTCTTTCTCTATGGAGGCAATCCACTCATTGCCTCACCGACAGGCTTGGCGGGAATGGCAATCCTGCTGCTTATCACCCTGTTGATCATTCGCTTTGACAAGAAATTCGTGGAAGATTATCCTCACCACTTCTTTTAAATCCCAGTTTTGACTTCATTTGCCTAAATCAACATCTGGGCAAATGAAAATCACTCAACTACATATTTATCCCATTAAATCCCTTGGAGGCATCAGCCTTCAAGAGTCATCACTATCCGATAGAGGGCTTTGGCTTGACCGCAGATTCATGTTGGTAGATGAAGAAGGGATATTCCTAACCCAAAGAAACTTCCCTGAGTTGGCCTTGTTGGCGCTCTCTCTGCAAGGCCAGAAGTTGACGGTTTCCCATAAGCTACGCAAAATCCCGCCTTTGCACATTCCTGTCCAGCCTGGTTATGAGCGTACAAGCGAACTAGATGTAGTGGTGTGGGATGATATAATGCCTGCCCTACATCTTTCTGAAGTTTATGATAAATGGTTTTCTGATGTCTTGAATAGCCCAGTTCGTTTGGTTTATATGCCGGACGGAAGCCATAGACCCGTAAAGGAAAAATACTCAAGAAACAACAACCTAAACAGTTTTTCAGATGCCATGCCCATTCTCATTATAGGTGAGGATTCCTTGAAAGACCTGAATGATCGATTAGATAGTGCCGTACCTATGGATCGCTTTCGCCCCAATATTGTTTTTGAAGGGGGAGGTGCCTTTGCTGAAGATGGCTTTCATGAAATCCACATTGGGAAAAGCCTTTTCTGGGGAATGAAGCATTGTGCGCGTTGTAACATGACTACCATTGATCAAAAAACTGCAGAGGTAGGAAAAGAACCTCTTAAAACCCTCAGCAAATACAGAAGGCTGAACAACAAGGTTTTATTCGGAATGAACCTCCTTAGCGAAAGTGAGGGGAGCATTCGAGTTGGGGATGACTTGAAGGTTATTAGTCATCGAGAAAAGCCTTTTTAGCAATTTTTCCTGTTCACTCCTATTATTCCTGTGTTCATTCTTTTACAGCATTGACTCACTCCTATGGCTTCCAACCTGTGGTGACTTTCAGGGTATACCTGTTTGAATCCTCAAACGAGAAAACCTTAACAACAAACAATAAATACATAGTCATGAGTCGTGCTTTTTTTATTTTTTCAGTAACCCTGGCTCTACTCTTCGGAGGTGCCGCAAATGCTCAGGTCTTTAAAATTGGTGCCAAAGCCGGTATCAGTACTTCAGGAATTTCAAGTGATGACCTTTCTATCAGAAGTACGGATGACCTACAGGATTTGAAAATCTCATTACAGAATAGCTCTCCAGAATACCAATTGGGGCTTTTCACAAGGCTGAATCTTGCAGGGCTATATGTACAGCCCGAATTGATGTTCACGACTTCCTCAGTAGAGTACCTACTTGAAGACTTTAGAGATGGAACATCTGATCCTCTTTATGAGCAGTATTTCGGACTTGAGATGCCTATCATGGCAGGGATCAAGCTTGGACCTTTCCGTGCCAATGCAGGGCCTGTATTCAGAACCAACCTAGGAAGCGTTTCCGAAATTACTCAGTTGAGTGGATATGGAAGGAAATTCAGAGAATCTCAGATGGGAATTCAGGCGGGATTTGGTTTCGACCTTGGAAAGAAGCTGATTCTGGATTTCAGATATGAGGTTGACCTCAGCGAGACAAGAGATGAGATCACTATCTTTGATCAGACACACGAATTGTCCAAGCATGGCGGTCAATTGTCCGTAGGACTGGGATATTCTTTCTAAAAAATATTGTAAGTCAGTGTTAGGGAGAGCTTCTTAGGAGGCTCTCCCTTTTTTGTTGGAAGCTTGGAAGTGACCTCAGATTGATGAAGACGTATAAATTTAGTATTATATGTTAAACAATCATTTAATCTATCTAACCAACACCAACTATGATTAAGGAATTTCGCGAGTTTATCATGCGCGGCAATGTCCTGGACCTTGCTGTGGCTGTAATCATCGGAGGAGCCTTCGGTAAAATTGTTTCTTCCCTGGTGAAAGACATCATCATGCCTTTCATTGGATATGTAACAGGAGGCGTGAATTTTACAGATTTAAAATATGTGCTCAAAGAAGCCGTTATGGAAGGAGACGCTGTAAAAGAAGCTGCGGTAACGATCAACTATGGAACATTTGTCCAGTTTATCGTTGATTTCGTTCTGGTAGCATTTGTGCTGTTCTTGATCATCAAGACATTCAACAAACTCCAGAAGAAGCAAGAAGAAGAAGTTGCTGCCGCACCTCCGGCGCCATCCAAGGAAGAGACCCTGTTAGGAGAGATCAGGGACATTCTAAAAGCCCAAAACTCCTAATTAAAAGGTATTTTTGTAATGGAATATTTGTTAGCCACTTATTCATAAGTGGCTAATTTCATTTATATTGAAATATAATTGACATATTAGCGTTACAGGAAAAAGTCCATACATGAAATCCCTGGTTACCCTGATCTTGCTCACCCTTTTTTCCTTCTCTTTAACTTTTGCGCAATTAAACTACGGTGAATCCACTTTTGGAATTTACGGAGTCTCCTTTTCCCTCGGTTTCGGCGGTGGAGAAGTTGACCTCGGTGGAAACATCATTGTCCGAACTCCCGAATTCATTGGAGGGAATCCGATGGATACCCAGATTGGTGGAGTCCTGGGGTGGGACAGTAAGTTTAAGTTCAATGGCGCCAGAGCTACTGCAGGATTTACCTCACAGGTAGAAGGAGGTGGCGTAGGTACTGGCCTTTCTTTGCATATCCACTATGTTCAAGAAGTAGGAAAGGAAGCCTATGTTCCGCTTACCCTAGGCGTACACCCTGGCTTGATCGGAAGAAATACCTATACAGGTAGAGTCAGCTATAGTTTCATGCTTTGGAACGGATATGAGTACGACGATTCTGATCAAGGGCTGTGGAGAAAAGACAATTTTGATATCCGTCCAGGACTGGATGTCGGTGGTGGGGTAGCCCTTAGCTTTGGAGAAGGACTGATTACACCAGTAGCTGTATTTGATGCCAATATTCTACACCTTAATGTAGCCAGAACAAAAACTGGAGAATTATTGCCTACCAAACTTAGAACTGCCTTACATCTAAGGGCAGGATATGTAACGACATTTTAAGCAAAATTTAACTTTTGTTTATAAGCCTGTCTCTGAACAAAGGGATAGGCTTAGGTGTATTAGGAATGGAAGTTTATCAAAAAAGGCAGAATGAAGCCTCCTTTTGTTGATTTCCGGATCTTTCAACTGTTGATCTTTTGGAGTTCTGATCTAAGGCTGTTTTTGCTATATTTGGAAAATTTTACCACTTGAACGACCTCAGAACTGTTTATATGATTGACTTGGCATAATAATTTTCGACTAATGAGAACAAAATTTTTCTCTTTCAAGTTATTATCCCACTAATCAACGACACCTTAGGGTAATCCAAAACCACTTATCATGAAGAAAATCGAGCCCGGGCCCTTATTGGCACAAGTCAACAATCCCTCAGATTTGAAGAAGCTTTCCCAAGAGGATCTATACCAGTTTTGTCAGGAGTTGAGGGACTTTATTATTTCCAGTGTTTCTGTGAATGGAGGCCATTTCGGTGCTAGCCTTGGGGTCGTTGAATTGACCACAGCTATCCATTATGTGTTCAATACCCCACACGATCAATTGGTATGGGACGTTGGGCACCAGGCATATGGACACAAAATTATTACAGAAAGAAGAGAGAATTTCCATACAAACCGGGTGTATAAAGGCCTTTCAGGTTTTCCAAAGAGAAGTGAGTCCGAGTATGACACATTTGGAGTAGGACACTCTTCTACTTCAATCTCCGCTGCGGTAGGTATGGCTGTAGCCTCAGGCTACAACAAGGACAATAGAAATGTTATCGCCGTAATAGGGGATGGCGCCATGACGGGTGGGCTTGCATTTGAAGCCCTCAACCATGGTGGCTGGGAAAAAGCAAACATGCTCGTGGTCTTGAATGACAACAATATGTCTATTGACCCGAATGTAGGAGCCCTGAAAGATTACCTCACAGATATTACGACTTCACATACCTACAACAAACTTCGCGATGAGAGTTGGAAGTTGTTGGGGAAACTGAAGAATATAGGGCCTAAAGCCCAAAAACTGGCCGGAAAGATCGAGCTTGCGCTTACTGCTGCTTCCAAGCCAGGAATGTTATTCGAAGCCCTTGGTTTCAGGTACTTCGGTCCTGTAGACGGGCATGACATCAACCACCTGGTTAGGCTGATGGATGACCTCAAGGATATCCCTGGACCTAAATTGCTTCACTGCATTACCGTAAAAGGTAAAGGCTATGAACTGGCGGAAAAGAATCAGACCAAGTGGCATGCACCTGGACTATTCGATAAACTGACAGGAGAAATTCTAAAGCCAAAGATTGACAAGCCACAGCCACCCAAATATCAGGATGTCTTCGGGCACTCAATCATTGAGCTAGCCAAGCAAGACGAGAAGGTAATGGGAGTTACCCCGGCTATGCCAAGTGGATGTTCACTTAAATATATGCTGGCAGAAATGCCGGATAGGTCTTTTGACGTTGGTATCGCTGAGCAGCATGCAGTTACCTTTTCTGCTGGTTTGGCAACTCAAGGCTTGAAGCCCTTCTGTAATATTTACTCTACCTTTATGCAGCGTGCTTATGACCAGGTCATTCACGACGTTGCTATTCAAAAACTACCCGTGATTTTCTGTTTGGATAGAGCAGGGCTTGCAGGAGCAGATGGTGCTACACACCAGGGAGCTTTTGACTTGGCTTATTTCAGGTGTATTCCTGAAATGGTTGTCTCAGCACCGATGAATGAATCAGAGTTGAGAAACTTGATGTTCACGGCTACCAAGTGGGAAAAAGGGCCATTTTCAATTCGTTATCCAAGAGGTCGAGGTGTGATGGTAGATTGGCAAACACCCTTCGAGCAGATTGAGGTAGGCACAGGCCGTAAACTAAATGACGGAGAGGATGTTGCTATCCTCACTATTGGTCATCCTGGAAACTTTGCACAAGATGCCATCAAGGAATTGGAAAGTGAAGGCATTTATCCAGCTCATTATGACATGAGGTTTGTGAAGCCTTTAGATGAAGCCATGCTAGAAGAAATTTTCAGCAAGTTTAAAAAGGTAATCACAGTAGAAGATGGAGCCATCCAGGGAGGGTTCGGGTCAGCAGTGATAGAGTGGATGGTCGATCACGGATACGCCTCGAAAGTGGTTAGACTGGGTGTGCCAGATAGATTTATTGATCACGGAACACAAAAGCAACTCTGGAAAGAGTGTGGATACGACTCGGATGCGATTATTGAAGCTGTAAAAGATATGGTTACAGCCAAGGTGGTTGCTGGATAAGTTGCTGGCAAAGAATAATTTATGATGAAGGTAGAACCATTTGGTTCTGCCTTTTTTATTTGAGGCCTTGAGATAGTGCCCTTTTTTAGTCATTGAAATGGAATATGCTAAGGGTTTAATTTGGTGTGAAGCTGCTGGGCAAATTTACTTACACAAAAGAAAGCTTATATTTAATCCAGACTAAACCCTATATCCTCATCCATGGCACACAAAGGCAAACTGCTGATATCCATATTCATACTATTTGCCCTGTCTACCTGTTGGGCTCAAAAGCCGCTCATTATTCACCCCCTACTTGGTGAAACAATCGATTTTAAAGAGCGGAAAAAAAATGGTCTAGACAAAGTATTAAAACTTCCTATTCCTGTATGGCATTCATTGGCTGCATATGTAGGTGAGGACGGAAAAACTTATCTACGTTCTCTGGAGGATTCCTCCTTAAACGCTTTTTTTCTTTCTGAGGATGACCTTTTCAAACTAATGATGAGTGTTGAGGAAAATAATGGACCTATTCTGGTTAGAATTGACCAACTCAAGAAGAAACTGGAAAGCCAGGATAGCGTACTGGTCATCTTGAAACTTAAGGGAGATGTGGTAAGCCAAACCAATGTCATTGGCTTCAATGACAATCATATAATTCTCAGTGAGGGACCTGTTGAACAGCTTGAGTTACCTTTGGAGGACCTTCAGAAAATTCTGATTTATGGTCAGGATTTTCGTATCAGGGAATTTAAGTCAGGGTATAACTTTACCAGAGACAGGTTATTTTATACGAATACCGCCCTTTTGTTAGGGAAAAATGAGCTGACCTATCAAAACCTAATGCTTTTAGGCCAAAGATTTAGGTATGGATTGAACAATAAGATTTCCATTAGTCTGGGCTTTGACCCAATAACTCATATAGCCTCTATAGCTGATCGCTATTATTATGGCATTGTGGAGGCCAGTGTGATGGCAGGAGGGAAATTGCCGGGTACCAAGTGGCGATTAGCCGGGGAAGCGAGAGTCATCGTAATTGGGTATGACGCAAATTTTTTCGCCCTCAGTGCAGTTGCAACTAGAGGAACAGTCGATGAAAACATCAGCCTGAGGCTTTTTGCTACTACCCCCAATTATTCCTATACAAGTATAATGGGAGCATCTTTTGGCTTAACAAAAAAATTGAATTCGAGGTGGAGGCTGGTTTCGGAGAACATTGTCCTGGGCAATAAAAGTAAATGGGAAAATTTTAATCCCAATAGGGACAGGATTTTATATAATTGGCTCATCGTACCCTCGATTGGTACTCGATATATCAAAGGGCGACATTCTTTTGATATGGCAGCCGTGGTCTGGAGTGCTTTATCTTTGGGAATAATCAGGGAGCATTTACCCCCCTATGAAGTTCGCTCTAGCGATTTTACCATGGATAGTTTTGCCCTGTTTCCTATTTTTACATATAGTTATTGGATTAATCCTCGTTTGTAGACCAGATTATCCCAATCCTGTATAAAATCTTCACTCTCTAAACACCATGAAATCAAGTTTGACCTATTTGCTGATTGTGCTTTCACTTTTCTGTGTAAGAGGAGTCAGTGCCCAGGATGCGCCTCTTAAGATTCATCCCCTGGTCGGTGATGAGTTGGATCAAGAAGAAATTGCCCGATATAAGATTGGGAACCTCCTGGATATTTTCTGGAATAAGCTCACCATTGTTCAGATCTATCTCAATGGCCCTGATAGCCTTAAGGTGGTTTCTTCTAGTAAGTACAGTGGTACCATTCAAAGTGAGTATGCTGTTGAGAGAGATTTTATCAGCAAGATTCGGAAGACTATTTTGAGGATAGATAAGCGGCTTATTGAGGACATTACCAAATTGGGTACAAAATTAGGAAATGGAGATTCTATTTTTGTGATCGCCAAAACTCATTATGGCTATGAATCAGGAGGTCGAGCCCTAAAGCTGGAAAACGATACTTTATTCCTGGATTCTGACATGGAAATTGCCTTAGAGGATCTGGCTGCCATTAAAATATCAAATGGGGGAAGTTTTGATCCATATGGAAAGTTTAACTTCAATGAGCCAAGTAACTCTCGATATTTCTTTGGCCCAAATGCAATTGGAATGGAAAAAGGGGAGTTGGTTTACAAAAATACCCTTATCACCATCAGTTCCATGTACTATGGGATAAGCAACAACATAAGCGTTGGGGCTGGAATAGAATCTGCAAGTCTGATTTTTAACTTCCTGGATGGGATTGGAGAGGATAAGTTTCAAAACTTCCAAACCTATGTCTACAGCGAAGCCAAAATCTCTAAGGAACTTCAACCTGGTGTTCACCTTGCAGGAGGAGTGATTTATGGTGGAGGCCTTGGGCCAAGAGCCGTAATGGGTGCCTTTGGCATGGCATATATCGCAAATACCTTTGGCAACAAGGATCTGAATGTCAGTACACGTCTCTTTATCCCATTAAATTTCGCAGCCAACAACTCATCTTCATCTACCTTTCAGGGGTCTACTGCCATAGAGACCATTGACAGAAGTTTCAATTTCCCTCCATTAAGTTTGTCATTTCTCAAACGCATGACTCCTAACCTTTACCTGGTTACCGAAAATTTTTACTATAGCCTCAGCGACGATCGGATTCTTCAGGATGAATTTGGAATCATTACAAATGAGAAATCCAACAGCCAAAACTACCTTGTTTCAATTGGAGCCAGGATTGTAAACAAGCGCACAAGTTGGGAACTTGGAATGATGGTATGGGGACAAGGAACAGTTACCCGAAATGAAATCATTACTTCTCGTTCGAGTACAGCTATTCCAATTCCCTTTTTCAGCATGAACTATCGCCTGAGATAGAGGTACATAGCATTTCCCAAATAGATCACGTCTGTCAGGAAAAAGATCAACCCATGAAATTTAGATTTCTTGTAGCCGTTTTTACAGTCTCTACCGTTTTATTCGCTTCTTGTGGAAGAGAAGGTATCAGGCCTTCCAATTGTCGAGAAGGGGAGTGTGTCTATTTCTTCGAAGAAGGCAAGCAACTTGCCATTGACTCGATTGCTTTTGGGACAGAATTTGTAAATACAGAAGCTGGGCCAGACCTTGTTTTTACCTATGAATATGAAAAAGATGAAGATCCTAGAATTGCAGATGCAGGATATACCGAATGGATTAGGCTACAACTCCCAAATGATGTTATCTCATTTAGCTTCAAAGGTGAACAACTAAAGGATCTCCCACTTTACCTCAGCTATTCCTGTTTTTGCCTATTAGATATCGGAAGACCTGATCGCGGTAGCTTTTCAGGGACGCTTTTGGATAATGGAAAATGGGAACTTGAAATGGACGTTGTTTTCAAGGGAGACAGTATTGAATGGAGCCGCAGTTTTTCAGAAACTTTTGAGAAGTTGTGATTGGCAGTTTCATTTTAGAATGTTCAACTGCTGGCCAGAATTCATCCCTTAAATTTATAAGGGATAATTCCAGGCCAAAAAGATAAGTCTCGAACAGGTCTTAAAACCTTATTTCCTGGGATGATACAGTTGGAATACCTCACGAAGGTATTCCGTATCCATATGCAGGTAGATTTCTGTGGTGGTAATGGATTCATGCCCCAGCATTTCCTGAATGGCCCTTAAGTCTGCACCACCTTCTACCAGGTGTGTCGCAAAGGAATGCCTGAAAGTGTGAGGGCTGATATTTTTATTGATGCCTGCAGCCAGGGCAGCCTCCTTGACGATATTGAAAATCATGACTCGGCTAAGGGCTTTGCCTCGTCGGTTGAGGAAAACGAAGTCCTCATTTCCAGGCTGAATCTTTTGCTTGTTTCGAACCTCAATCTCATACTTTTCAATCCATTCAAGCGCAGGCCTTCCGATGGGTACCAAGCGCTCTTTGCTACCCTTTCCTAGTATCTGTACGAAGCCTTCCTTCCTGTAAATCCGTGAAAGTTGCAGGGAGATTAACTCTGAAACCCGAAGGCCACAGCTGTACAAAACTTCTAATAAAGCTCTGTTTCTCAAACCCAATGGCGTGTCAACATCCATCACTGAGAATAGCTTTTCTATCTCTTCATAATTGAGTACTACAGGGAGCTTTTGGCTGAGTCGTGGCAATTCAAGCAGGGAAGAAGGATCTCCTTCCACCAGTTCGTCCCTCAACAAGAAATTGTGAAAAGATCGGATGGAAGATATGTTTCGTGCAAGGGAACGTTCCGTGAGGAAGCAGTCCTGGATCAGGTAAACTACAAACTCCCGGAGGTATTCCAAAGTAACCTGATCCGGGCTACTCAGTTCAAGGATTTCTTCTGCATAAAAGCTGTACCTGGCCAGATCTCTCATATAGGCCTTTCTAGAAAGTTCAGCTAGGCCCTTTTCAATACCCAGGTAAATTTCATATTCTTTTAAGGCATTATCCCAGGAGATCATGTGGAAGGCTTAATGATTAGGCTAATGATTGATTAGGTGGTAGGTGATTTTCTGGAAGCCCTTCTTGCCAAGAATGCTGCTCCTACCAGGGCGAGGAGGAGCAAGACCGACATAAACTCGAAGGGCAACAGGTATGTTGAAAGGTTCAAGGCACCAATCTGCTCTACATTGGGTGGAAGCTCGCCTGTCTTGTCGCTGTTTTCGATCCATCCAGGAAGATTGTTGTGAAACCCTCTCCAGAGGTAGATCAGACCAAGAAAGATCGTACCTCCCAGCATAATGGAAGGTAGAAGATTTTCGACGGGACTTTCTGCTTCTGGAGATCCTTCTCTTTGGGTCAGCATGATCCCAAACATGATGATGACCAAAATTCCTCCTACGTAGACAATCAATTGAGCCACTGCCAGGAATTCAGCTCCCAGAAATACATACATCGCAGCTACTCCCAGTAGCACCGTAAACAAAAGGAAAGCTGCCTGTATCAACTTCTTCGTCAGAAGCATCCAGACAAGGCCTACGGCCATGATTCCTAAAAAGGCATAAAATGCAATGAGTGTCTCAAGCATTGGATAAAGTTAGGGATTTTTGTGTAATGGAATCCTTCAGAAGAAAATCATTTATAGCACAGCAATATATCCTTTCTAACTATTAACTTTAGATATGCTACAATCAATGGATACAAGGATTGAAATTCTGAAGCAGGAGGTGAGTGCTATAAATGAATTCCTCGAATCCGGGGTTTATATGGAAAATTCCACGCTGAACTCACCCTTCCTTCCGCCAGTTTCATTGGAGAAGGTAACCCAATTTGAAAAAAAGCATACTATCCAACTTCCGGATGCTTATAGAAGGTTCATTACGGAGGTAGCTGATGGGGGAATAGGGCTTCTTTCTCTATTTACCCAAAAAGATGAGATGGAACCCACCAGGGTTTGGGCTCGCTTGGAAAAAGAATTTCCTTACTCCGAAAAGGTAAACTTGTACGATGAGTTGGGACGATTACCCTTGAAGAATAATGATTATGATGTTTTTAAAAATATCTACAAAAATACGCCTGAGTTCTTCTCTGACTTTCTTGACTTAAAGGCTTTTAAAGAGGACTTCAAAAGTAAATACGCAGCCTTACATAGCAGGCAATTGGCTTTGTTTGAAGGCGAATACTTCTTTCAGGGAGAGCATTTTTACAAAGAGTTGTATGAAAAGATTGTAGATCAATACCCATTTTTACCCTTTCACTATAATGGAATCCTTGTGGTAAATGACTATGGTTGTGCGATTTATGCTTGCCTTGTGGTAAGTGGGAAGGCAAGGGGAGAAATTTGGGAAATAGACATGAATGGACCAGATTTTAGCCCAAACTTTAGAAGTGACGGAAAAAGAATGATTAGCTACCTGGATTTAGTAGAGAATACCATTCAATTCTTAAAGAATCATGTAAACAGGGGCTGGGAGAAGTATGAATTCTAGTTGACATCTCAGCTTTTTATCCAAACACCTAATGGGTAAAATTTCGTATGTTATCCTAAAGGACTCAGACAAATGCAAACCATAGATTTAACCCAAAAACCTCAAGACCTCAACCCCAACATCCTGGCTTTTTTGCCTGTCTTGTACATGGCATGGTCAGACGAAGTACTCACCCCCGGGGAAATCAGGCTGATAGAACAAAAAATCGCACGCTTGGAAGGCATCGATGAAGATGAACGCGGATGGTTGCAGTCCAAACTTGATCCCCAAAATCCCCCCACTCCACAGGAATTCAAACGTTGGCTCCACATCGTGGAGGAGGGCCTTCCACAACTGCCTGAGCAAAGTAAGGTAGACCTGATGGTATTAAGTAAGGCCATTGCTACCCTTGGCGTCTCGTTTTCAGAAGAAAAATACAAAGGAATAGAGGCTGAGGAAGCCTTACGTGAAATCGAAGAGGCTGCTGGCTGGAAATCCGATGAGGCCATCAAGGACATTTTCCTTGATAACCAAACTTCAAAAAAAGTCGAGCCTTACGAAATTCAATTTGATCCGAGGATACTGGAAGAAATACTGGACGGACCTTATCGTGAAATTCGCCAAAGAATGAGGGCCTTACTTTCTGACCCATTTTTCTCCTACGAAAAAATCAGCAGGGTAAAGGAAGAGTACCGAGAGCTTGTTCTGGAATGGCTGAAAGAATTGGCGAGCAGAGGGTTGGGTTCGCTTGCATTTCCTGAGGCCTACGGCGGTAAAAATGACATGGGAGCCTACATTGCTGTTTTTGAAATGCTTGGGCATCATGACATGAGTCTTCAGGTGAAATTCGGGGTTCAATTCGGTTTGTTTGCGGGAAGCATTCTGGGATTAGGGACTGAAAGTCATCACAAGACATACTTGCCCGGGGCTGGAACTGTGAACATTCCAGGTTGCTTCGCCATGACAGAGGCTGGACATGGTTCCAATGTCCGAGACCTTGAAACAACTGCTACCTACGATCCTGAGGCTGGAGAATTTATCATTCACACTCCCCATTATCATGCGCATAAAGAGTACATAGGCAATGCCGCTGCTCACGCAAGATTGGCGGTAGTATTTGCCCAACTACATACACAAGGAGAATCTTTTGGCGTACATGCCTTTGTTGTTCCTGTTAGAGATGAGGACTGTAAGGTGCTCCCTGGCGTTACCATTGGAGATACTGGGCAGAAATTGGGGTTAAATGGTGTGGACAACGGCAGGCTTTGGTTCAATCAGGTAAGGATTCCAAGGAAGAATTTATTGGATCGTTTTGGGCAGGTCAGAGAAGATGGTACCTATTTCAGTCCAATTCCTAGTGAAGGAAGGCGTTTCTTTACGATGTTGAGTACACTTGTAGGGGGAAGAGTCGCCGTTCCGGTTGGTGGCTTGAGTGCTGCCAAGTCAGGCCTCTCTATTGCTTTGAGGTACGCAGCCAAGCGAAGGCAATTTGGCCGAGCAGGAGAAGAGGAGATGCCAATTCTGGAGTATCCTACCCATCAATTAAGGCTGATTCCGAGGCTTGCCAAGACCTATGCCTTACATTTTGGCCATCGCTTCATGATAGACAAATACATCAATCATACCGAAGAGGAAGCAAGGGAGATTGAGGCCCTGGCCGCAGGTTTAAAAGCGGTTTCAACCTGGCATACCACAGATACCCTGCAGGAATGTCGAGAGGCAACAGGAGGGCAGGGCTACCTGGCTGTAAACCGTTTTGCGGATATGAAGGCCGACTCAGATATTTACACCACCTTTGAAGGAGATAATTATGTGTTGCTTCAGTTGGTGGCCAAGTCTCAATTGTCAAATTTCAGGGCAGGATTCCGCTCGCTAAACTTTTTTGGTATCCTAAATACCCTGGCCAATAGGGCCGCCCAGACATTGGTAGATAAGAACCCTCTTGCCAAATCAAAGGCTAATCCCGAATACCTTCGCAGTGCCGACTTCCAATTAGAAGCCTTCAAAGATCGTGAAAATGACATAGTTTGGAAGACTGCCAGGGAGATGAAGCGTTTGATAGATGGAGGAATGGATTCCTTTGATGCCTTCCTGGAGGTGCAACCTGCCTTATTGGAGATGGCCAAGGCCTACATCCATCGGGTAGTGATAGAACAATTTATTTTGGCTGTTCAGGCGGTGGATGATCCTGCCACAAAAGCCATACTTGACAAACTCAGGGCACTTTATGGCTTGAGTGAATTGGCTGAAAGTAGAGGCTGGTACCTTGAAGAAGGTTATTTTGATGGAGGTAAGGCGAAGGCGATAAAAGAGGAAGTCATTGTTTTATGTAAGGAAATCAAACCCCAGGTTGTAGGGCTGGTAGATGCTTTTGGCATCCCTGATGCCTTGTTGGCTGCCCCAATCATATTGGGAGTGAAATAAAAAGCCAAATAAATTTATTCAATCCAATAATCTGTCAGATTTAGAATTGTCAATTGTTCGTACATTCTTTAATTTGGTAGAAAGTACCCCTATGGCTAAGTATTTTCCTTTTCAATATAAAGTTGTTTCGATATTATGGATTTTATTTTTTCTAACTAGTCAAAGCTATTCTCAGGATCCAACTGATGATAGCACCAAATACAACTTCATTCTACAAGAAGCTACTCAATTAAGTTCCAAAAACTTCATTGAGAAATCTGACTCTTTGTTGAAAGTTGTATGGCCATTTTTCGAAGAGAATAAGGATTACCAGACCCAGATTGAAATTTTAAACATTGAGGCGAGCAATCATCTTCGGTCTAATCGATTGCAGGAGGGCTTATCTTCCTTGGGAAAAGCTTTGAAAATATGCCAGGACCATAAACTCGGAGAACAGGAAATTAGTGTAAGGGCAAATATGTCCAACCTTTATTTTAATGCTCGCCAACCTCAAAAATCCCTTGAACAATCGAAATTGGCTATCGAGTTGATGGAGGATCATGAGGTCAGTCCTTCATTGAGGGCCAAAGTTTTTTACAGCACAGCAGGTGTAAAAATGGTATCTGGCGAATTTGGCGAGGCTAAATCATACTTGAGAGAGGCCAATAAAGCCTGGAAGGAAGGAGAGGAATGGAGGGCCTACGCTGTTGGCATAAATGGAATGGGGGTGATTTGCAGAAATCTAGGTCAACTTGATTCTGCCAAAATATTCTATGAAATGTCTGAGCAGATTTTTCTAGAACATTCTCTTGGAATGGCTCATCTTTTATTTGATCCTGTTCACAATCAAGCTACACTTGCCCTTCAACAAGGCCAACTGGAAGCAAGCCTTTCATTAAGTAGGAGGGCAATGGAATTTGCCCGAGAAGTGGATAATCCCTCATGGCAGGCGGTTATCTATAGGGAGCTCGGAGAAATATATGGCCAAATGGCAGACCTTGAGCAATCAGAACTTTCTTTAAAGAAGTCAATTGAAATCCTTGAAAAATTAAATCGACCCAGAGAACTGGGAAAAACATACCAGTTTTATTCGGTCTTGAATAAAAGACAAGAAAATTGGGATGAAGCACTCAAATGGCTTAATAAATCATCAAAAGTGTTCAATTATAATCCCCAAGAACAATTTGTCCCTTATGCATCCTTTATTGAAAAAAGGGCAGTGATATATTTGAAAAAAGGCCAACATGAATCTGCACTCAAAGATTTACGTGAGGGATGGGAGCTTTCAAATAAACTCAATTTTCCCTTATGGCAGGTCGCCTTTTCTACTGGATTGGCTGAAGTATTTGAAAGCCAATCTCAATATGATTCTGCACAACATTACGCATTAAATTCTGTCCGTATTGCCGACGAAAAAGGATATATCCTTGAGAAAAATGGAGCTTATGATGTGTTATTTGCTGTCCTGCCCAAAGTAGGAGCTTATGAAAAGGCTTTCCAGTTGAGCCAACAACAAATGGCAGAAAAAGACAGCATTTTTGAGGCAGATTTACAAAAAACCTTATCAAAAGAGCGGGTCAAACAAAACCTTGAATTTGCTAAGGAAAATCAAGAAAGAGCGGAAGCCAACGCTGCCCTTCTTCAAACACGAAATAATTTATTTCTGGGATTAATCGCAGCGCTGGCAGTAATATTGATTGGAGGTGGCTACTTTTTCCTTCGCTTGCGGCAGAATTCCAAACAAATATCTAGTCAAAATCAAGAGTTGACCTACTTGAATCAAACCAAAGACCACTTCTTTGGCATCATTGCCCATGATTTGCGAAGTCCATTGGTAGCTTTTGAAGGTTTGGGAAAACAAATCAACCATTATTTGGGAAGAAAGAGTTATGACAAGATCCAGCAATTGGGAGGAAGGGTGGATGAAATTTCTCAACGACTGAATGTTCTTCTGGACAACCTGCTTAATTGGGCATTGCTTCAGACGGGAACTATTCCCTATCATCCTGAAAAGGTGAGATTCAGTGAGGTCGTAGAGGATATTTTTGAGGTATTCCAACATAATGCTGATGCCAAACGTATTCAATTGGTATCAGAAGTAGATCCAACGATAGAGCTTTATGCAGATGGAAATGCGTTGAATGCAATTCTACGCAACCTCATAGGCAATGCCCTGAAATTCACCCCTGAAGAGGGGAGGGTAAGTGTCGGCTCCGAAATCAAAAATGGCAAGGCCTATATTTCGGTCAATGATACGGGTACAGGAATTTCAGCGGAGAAAATGGAAAAACTCTTTTCCTTGGACAGGAAAAGTGAAAAAGGTACTTCCGGCGAAAAGGGTACAGGCTTGGGGCTAATTTTGACCAAGGATTTGGTTGAACTAAACAAGGGGGATTTAGAAATAAGGAGCAAGGTAGGTGAAGGGTCTTCATTTATTTTTGATTTACCTCTAGTCGCTTAAATTTGTTTTATGGCCAAGATAAGTATCCTCATTGTTGAAGATGAGCCTTTATACGCTGACTTACTTCAAATTCAGGTTGAAGAGATGGGGTATGAACCTTCAGGAATTGCGGACAATGCCCTTGATGGCATGAGCCTTTTTCATGAAAAACAGCCTGACTTGATCCTGATGGATATAAACCTTGCTGATGGCGGCAATGGAATTACACTTGCTACCAAGATCCAGTCGATCAGACCTACACCCATCATTTTTATTACCTCCTTGGTTGATGATGACACCTTTCAAAAAGCCGCCAAAACCCTTCCTGTAGCCTATCTTGAAAAACCTGTTCGTGTCAGGAAATTGCAGCGTACCATTGAATTGGTGGTATCTCGCCTTGGTTTGGGTAATGAGGACAACAACAAGGATTGGGGAAAGGATTTACTCATTCAGGACCGATTTTTTGTCAAGGTTCGAAATCGATTGGAAAAAGTAGAGGTCAAAAGCATTGATTATGTCGAGGTGGAGAACAGGTATTGTTCCCTCTTTACGGATCACAGGAAATATGTGGTCCGAATGGCTTTACAAGACCTCGCTAATAAGTTGCCACAGCATCTATTCATGCAGACTCATCGAAGTTTCATGGTCAACCTTGAGAAAGTGAACTCGCTTGATCTTGGGGAGGGCTTACTTTATGTAGGTGAGAAGGGAGTTCCCTTAGGTAAGACCTACAAAGACTCTGTGATGAAAAGGCTGAATTATTTGGCTTGAAAAATTTTTATAATGTGAGATGGGCTTTATTTGGAAATATGATTATTGTTTATTTTTAACCCTGTCAGGGTTATCCGTATTTGACCAACAAAGTTTAAAAAGACTCAAAAAATTGACATCATGGGAGGAGATTGGAAAGAAATGTTTCAAGCAGCCTTCACAGGCGATCTCGAATTGGTAAAGTTTCATATCAAAATGGGAGTGGATCCCAATTATCAGCATCCGGAGTTCTTGACAACGGCTTTGATCGAAGCCGCACAATATGGGCAGGCGGAGATTGTAGCTTATCTACTCGAAAATGGAGCTGATCCCAGCATTAAATCCGTTTTTGGAGGAGATACAGCACTTTCTGTTGCCAAAGCATTTAAGAAAAAGGAGGTCATCAAAGTGCTTGAAGCCCATTCCAGGAAAAAAGATTGAACTTTTTCCAAGAAAAAGGTACAGGATTTGATAAGCAATATTTCCAAAACCCAAAGGATGAATTTGGGGACATTTTGACTTATCATTCTTTACCATTTCTCTTAACATGAAAAGACTCCTCCTGGCTACCGCATTCCTGCTGGCTTCCATGATTCTAGAGGCCCAGGTCAATCTCCTTTCAGAAGATTTTTCCGGTACCACTGGTACCACCCCACCCACCGGATGGATACAAGACGTAATCACCGGAGACCCAAATGTAGATTTGTGGTCATTTGCAAATCCTGGTATGCGTGCACTGACAGCCCCCTTCAGTAGCCCCGTAGCGATTTTCGACAGCGATAATTATTCCAACAACAGCCAAGCCGAAGATGTAGCACTTGAATCTCCCCAATTCAGTACACTCGGCCAAAACACTGTTTTTCTGGAGTTTGATCATTATTTCCGAGCATTGATGCCTTCCGCTTACCATGTAGAGGTATTTAATGGGAGCTCCTGGGTAAGTGTCCTGAGTGGGACGGCAGAGACTGCGAATCCAGAGCATGAATTGATCAATGTTTCAGCACAAATAGCCAACATCCCAAACGCTGCCATCCGTTTTCGTTATGAAGGAAACTATACTTGGTATTGGATCATTGATAATATCTCAGTCTTCTCGGCAGGTAATACAGACATTAGGGTTTCTGCCATAGACAGCCTGAATAGCAGTTGCTCCTTTGCTACCAATGAAAAAGTGAGTGTGCAAATTGAGAATTTAGGGACTTCTGCACAGTCCTCCTTTGATCTCGCTTTTTCCCTCAATGGAGCAGCGGCTGTCATCGAAAGCTATAATGGACCTGCCATTTTACCAGGAGCTACAGGAACATACACTTTTAGCAATACAATCGACCTAAGCCTTGCAGGAACTTATAATTTGAAGGCATATACCATCCTCACAGGAGATGCCAATAACTCGAACGATACCACCTCCAACGGATTCCAAAACCTGGGTTCGACCCCTAATTCCTTGCCATATTTTGAGAATTTTGACTCTTTTACCACAGGAACTACAGGAGTATTAGTTAATGGTTGGACAAATGTTGGAGACTATGACTGGTGGGCCAATTCAGGAACGACTCCTACAAGTACTACAGGACCTTCCGGGGACAATACTTCGGGAACCGGGATCTACTTGTATACGGAAGCGACTTCTCAAGCTTCGGGAGATCACTTTATTTTAAGGTCTCCCTGTATTGATTTGAGCGCGAATGCTTTCCTGAGCTATCACTATCATATGTTTGGGCCAGATATGGGCAGCCTGGAAGTATTTGTTGTGGCAAATGGAGTCAGAACAAGGATTGATTCTATTGGTGGCCAGCAGCAGAGCAATAATTCTGACCTATGGAGGGAATCAATCATTGATTTAGCCTCATTTAATGGTGAGACCATTCTATTGGAATTCCAAGCGACTATTGGTGGAGGCTTCGACAGTGATTTTGCCATAGATGATGTGTCTGTCTTTATACCCAGCGGGAAGGATTTGGCAATAACTTCACGTCTAATCCCTCAGGATAGTGTAGATTGCTTTACCGCTATGGAGACGGTTGCCATCGCAATCACAAACAATGGTGCTGATACCCTGGATTTCTCCATCGATTCAGTCCTTTTGAATTTAATCCTGGCGGGATCGAATACCGGGGCTTACCCCATGAACCTCAACTCAGGGAAATTGGCTCCCCTTCAGCAAATGCAACTTGATTTTACCGGAGTTGACTTATCTAATCCAGGAATTACCTCATTGAGGACTGGATTTGCCCTGGCAGGAGACGTTCAGCCTACAAATGACAGCATCAGATTTGAACTTCAAACAATACCTCCATTTGCCATCCCATTTTTTGAAAACTTTGACGGATTTACAGTGGATACATTTGGCGTATTCCCGACTGGATGGAGAAATCTTACAACTGCCTCAAGAATCTGGTTTGCCAATAATGGCAATACCATTACGCCTCAGACGGGTCCAAATGGTGATCATACCACTGGAAATGGAGTGTATTTGTATACAGAGGCTACTTTACCCGCCATTGAAGGTGATATTTTTAGGCTTCAAAGTCCTTGTGTAGACCTTAGCAGTGCTTCTATCCCCGAGCTTTCCTACTACTATCACATGTTTGGGGCGGGAATTGGTAGGTTAGATGTCTTCCTTTTGGCTAATGGGATAGCAACTCAAATCGATTCAATTGTAGGGCAGCAACAGAGTAGCAGTTTTGATCCATTTGACAAAAGGATAGTGGATCTGAGCAGCTTTAGTGGAATAATCAGAATAGAGTTCCGAGCAACTCGAGGACCTTCTGTCTTGGGAGACATTGCCATTGATGACATTGTGATCAGAGATGCAAGCAGGCCAGATTTGGCTTTGGTTAATGCCTTTAATGCCAATGGTCCTTTTGATTTTGGTTGCTTTAGCAATTCTGAAGCCTTTTCAGTAGAGGTTAAAAATAATGGAGATACCCTGGACCTTGCCATGAATCCAGCCAAGATTCTCATAAAAGGAAATGGGGCCAATAGTATCCTTGATTCGATTATCCTTAATGCAGGTTTTTTCCTGGCAGGCGAAAGCAGAACATTGACTTTCAATAACCTTAATCTTGGGATAGCAGGAAATACTGATTTACAGTTTACTGTAAGTACAAGCATTGATCCTGTTCGGGGGAATGATAGCCTGAAATTGAATGTGCTTACTCAAGGCCAAGTGTCTGCCTTTCCTTACTCAGAAAACTTTGACAATGGAAATGGAGGCTTTGCAGCAGGAGGTGAGCGTTCTTCATGGGCATTGGGTATGCCAGATAAAACAGTAATCAGAGGTACCACTTCTGGTAGCGCTGCGTGGACGACGGGCGGATTGGGAACATCAAGCTATAATATAAATGAAAACTCTGCAGTCTACAGTCCATGTTTTGACTTTAGAAATGCACCAGGAAATCTTCATGTATTATTTTCTTATTGGATCAATGCTGAAACCAATTTTGATGGGGCAGTCATGCAAACTTCGATCGATTCCGGTCAGACCTGGCAGAATGTCGGAATGAATGGAGATCCCAACAATTGGTATAACAGCAACAGTATCTCAGCCAACCCCGGTGGACAGTCAGAAGGCTGGACAGGGAATGGAGCTATGGGAAGTGCTTCCTACCTAAAAGCCACTCATCAGTTAACACCAAATCTAATTGGTCAAGCTGATGTTCGTTTTCGATTGGCCTTTGCTGCTGATAGTGCCATTCAGTTTGACGGCTTTGCCTTCGATGATTTTGTCTTGGCATCTCCACCTGTTGTCGATCTAGGAAATGATTTTGCTACTTTTTGTAATGGAAGTAGCCTGGATGCAGGAAATTCAGGCAGCTCATACCTTTGGTCAACCGGGGATACAACTCAAGTTCTTGAAATAAAAAATGATAGCAGCCTAACTTTTGAAGACAGCCTGATTTTCGTAAAGGTGACCAATGAGTTTGGCCTTAGTACAACAGATTCCATCATCATTGACATCGCCACAGGCTCTGCGGCTACGGTTTCAGGCTTTCAGCTTACTGATGCGGCTTGTTTCAACGACTCTACGGGGAATATAGACATAGAGGTTTCGGGTGCTGCAGGCCCCTTTACTTTCCTTTGGAGCAATGGGGCTACAACTGAAGATTTATCAGATGTACCTGTGGGGACCTATTCTGTATTCATTACGGATAGCTTGGGCTGTAGCTTTGAATCGGCAGACTTTGAAGTTGCTTTTGTAGACTCATTACCTGAGATTCCACGAATTTCACAGGTGGGATTAATTGGTTCTAATGTAAGTTTTGAAACGGATATGATAGATGGAGGAGGCTACCTGTGGGACTTCGGAGACAATTCCACGCCTTCAACAGAACAGAATCCTACCCATTTGTATGTCAATAATGGCATCTATGTAGTTACCCTCACGGTGATAAATGACTGTGGAAGCACGCTTGCAAAAGATACTGTTTTTATGGGGACTGTTGGTTTGGAGACTGCTCTTCAACCAGACTTAAAAGTATTTCCTAATCCTAATAGGGGACAGTTTTCCATAAAGTTGGAGAATATCAACTCAAGCCCCTTGGCTCTTAGGCTTAGAAGCATGAATGGTGCGATTGTTCACCAACAGGAGTTGCCGCGTCCGTCTTTGGATAAGCCTATGGTGGTATCTATGTCCAAGTTTATTGCCTCTGGTGTTTACATTTTGGAGATACTTCAAGAGGGAAGGGTGTATCGTGAGCGAATTAGAATTCGATGAGGTTATGATTATTTACATTTTGGAGATATGTCAAGATGAAATACCCTATCGTTAGGTGAATTCGGATTCAAGTAGGCTTTAAGACAACCACCCTGTCAGGGTTATAACCCTGACAGGGTTCCATTTATTTAGCCCCTACAATTCCACCACAAGTATCTGCTTGGATACCTTTTCCGAGATGTGTAGTTCCTTGCCTCCTTCCAAGCTCAAGGTCATGGATTGATCGTAGGAGAGCTTAGACTTGACCTCCAGTTGAGTCCCAATACGTAGTCCACTGGCATCTAGGTATTGCAGAAAATCTGAAGAGTCATCGGTCACCCGAACAATTCTCAATGGTTCAGACAAAGGGGCTTCCGCAAGCAGTTCCTGAGGCTTTATGTTGAACTTGCCATGCTTATCCGGAATAGGATCCCCATGTGGATCAACCGCAGGAAATCCCAAAAACTCATCCAATCTATTGAGTAACTCAGGGGATTGGATATGCTCCAATTGCTCAGCAAGATCGTGTACCTTGTCCCACGAAAATGCAAGTTTGTCTACCAAAAAAACCTCCCAAAGCCTATGCCTACGGATCACAGTCAAGGCTGCCAGACGTCCCGTTTCTGTTAGGTTTATACCGTAATACTTTTTATGGGTGATCAATTCTTTCTTGGCAAGGCGTTTCAACATGTCAGTGACGGAGGAATCCTTCGTTTCCATTTCCTGAGCAATTGCACGAGTTGCTACTGGATCCGCTCCGTTTGATAGTTTGTAAATAGCCTTTAGGTAATTTTCCTCACCCCTGTGAAGTCCTTCCATATCCAAATTTAATATCCCAAATGGAGCTTTGGAAATTATTTTTAGATTAGGCTAAAAATAACTGAAAACTTATATTACTCTAAAAAAAAAGATTACCTTTGCCTAAAAAATTGACAAAATGAGAACCATCAGCCTGCTTCTTTTGTGTTCAGCTATTTTATTTTCCTGTTCCCAACAACAAGATTCCAAAAGTGAGAAGGTCCTCATTGTAACAACCACCGGGATGATTCAGGATGCTGTACAGCATATCGTTGGTGAAAACATAGAAGTATTAGGCTTGATGGGCCCCGGAGTAGATCCCCATTTGTATAAAGCTACCCGAGGAGACCTGGACAAGTTGAACCGAGCCGAAGTCATCATATTTAATGGGCTTCACTTGGAAGGAAAGATGGGGGAGATTCTTGAGAAGATGGGGAGAACCAAAAAGGTCTTCGCCATAGGTGAAGGAGTTGAGGAATCAAAGCTCATATACCATGGCAGTCAGCAGGATTCCAAAGACCCACATATTTGGTTTGATGTTGCCCTTTGGGCTTCAGCAGTAAACTACGCTTCCGTTAAATTGATTGAAATCTTCCCCGAAAAAGAAGCAATATTTAAACAGAATACCTCAGCCTATTTGAGTGAATTACATCTGCTGGATAGCCTTGCCAGAAAAGAACTGTCAAGCATTCCCATGGAGCAAAGGGTCTTAATTACAGCACATGACGCATTTTCATATTTTGGGAGGGCATACGATGTAGAGGTGAAAGGCTTACAAGGAATTTCTACTGTCGCAGAATTTGGTTTGAAGGATGTAAAGGAATTGGTAGATTTTATAGTTGAAAAAAAGATAAAAGCAGTTTTTGTAGAGTCTTCTATTCCAACCAAATCCCTGGAAGCAGTGGTCCAGGGCTGCAAAGAAAAAGGCCATGAAATCAAAATTGGGGGTACGCTTTATTCTGATGCCATGGGTTCTAAGGACAGCAATGCAGGTACATACATTGGCATGGTAGAGGCAAATGTTGCCACCATTGTAAGCTCCCTGAAATAATCACTTTGTAAGAATTGGCATTGAAATAGCTCTCTTTTTAGGCCTCAACATCAAGTTTTACCCTATTTATTCTTTATTTTTGCCCCATTCTAGAACAATCTATTAAGGCCTGAACTGAATGATCAAACCCTGGTGCTTGTATATTTATCTTTTTATAGCGTCTCTGCTATGCAGCACCTCTGTGTTTGGGCAAAATGCCTCACCATGGTCTGAAATTGATCCTGATTGTTTTTACCTGAATCTTTCCAATTATTGGACGGGCGAAGATGGCAAAACCTATAGTTGCCCAATCCTTCCAAATACCGCTGACAATTCCTTTTCTCTTGAAAGAAGATTTTTCATCAAAGACAGCCTGACCGATGACCTGTTGCTGTGGGTAGGTAGGTATGCCTGGGAAATGGAGGTTTTGCTAAATGGCCATTACCTGGAAATTGGACAGAGACCCTTCAATGAACTTTTTCTACCACTACAAAAGGAATGGTTGAATAAGGGGGAAAACACCCTCGTACTAAAATTGGTATATGTCAAGCCATTTAGGTTTTGCCCCATACCAACCTTAGGAATCTGGGATGGAATTGGTCTGATAAAGAGTGAGAGAAAAGGAAATTTTAAAGCCCCACAAAGCAGAACTTGGATTCCCCAAAAGGATACGGTTGCCCTCATCGCTCCCTTTTATGGAAAAAAAGGGCACAAATTTGATGAAGAGCTCGCAGCTCGCCTACTACTCCCCTTACTTAAGCACCGAATCAATAAGGTGTATTTCTGGTTCGAACCAGATCGCAACCTATTGGCGATGACCAAGCGGATGGGACTATACAGAGTAGAATCCCTCAACAATGAGCAAAAGGTTTGTGCAATTAATTATTATCCTTATCAACCTTCAGCTTTTGGAAAATCAAATAGATTCTGGTTGGATTCCCTCGGTAACAGAACCCGATACTATGGGGAGATAGAAAGTTGGCAAGTCCATAGAAAACAGGAGATCAACCCTAAAAACCACTTTTGGCTGGTATTTTTAGCCTTGTTGCCCTTCCTGAACCTGGCCCTAATCAAATTGGCAAGTCCTGCATTCTTTGCCTCTATGGAAAACATCTGGCTGGGAGGAATTGGGCGTAATGATGGGGGAGGGGAGAACCTCGCCGGGAGTAACGCATTAAATTTGATGCTGAATTTTATTCGTTTACTCAGCCATGCCTCTTTCCTGTCGCTGGCTTTGTTTTTCCTCCAACACCTTAACCTTTGGAACCTGACTTCAAATTTATTCTCAGAGGAAAGCCTATTTACACTGGTGTTCGGAGGGGGAAATACCCTTGGAAACCTATACATGAAGATGCTGTCGATCCTGGGGATCTGGCAAGGGGCGAAGTGGGTGGCGCTCTGGATACTGGGGAGTGTCTTTGGCCAAAAGCAAATGCCAGGGAAAGGTTTCTCTTTCGAAGTAATATCTGATTTTCCACTTATCCTGTTTCTACCTATACCTTGGTTAATAGGAGTTTATACCATAGATGATGGGGGGACAAGGGTGGTTAATTTTATGATAGTTTTGTTCGGCATATATTTTCTTAGAAAATTAATTTTGCTCTATTCTGAGCTTAGCCGGACATTTAATTTTTCTCCAGGTATGAAAGTTTTGTATATTTGCACCCTCAATGTGCTGCCATACCTAATTTGGCTATAAGCCTTTGATATCAAATCTGGTAAATGGTAATTGGAACTCGTGGAAGTAAATTGGCCTTATGGCAAGCTAACTGGGTAAAATCCTCTTTAGCTAAGGCCGGAATTGAAAGCCAATTAAAGACGTATACCACTCAAGGAGATAAGGTAACTAACGTTCCTTTACATAGCTTCTCTACAACGGGAATTTTTACAAAAGCCTTGGATGACGCCTTACTTAAAGGTGAAATTGACATTGCTGTCCATTCAGCCAAGGACATGGCCTCAAGCATTCATGATGAACTTGAGATCCTTGCCTTCCTCGAAAGAGAAGACCCAAGGGATGCCTTACTTGCCAAATCCGTAGAAGTAAATCTCGAAAATTTTTCCCGCCAGTTTGTCATCGGGACTTCTTCAGTCCGAAGAAGATCTTTCATCCAGCATTACTTCTCTCATATTACCCTCAAGGAATTAAGAGGGAATGTGGATACCCGCGTTCAAAAAATGCTGGATGGAGAATATGACGGCATTATCCTGGCACTCGCCGGTGTCAAAAGGATGGGGCTGGAAAAGCAGGTTGTACAAAAGTTGAGCCACCACTCCTTTATACCAGCAGTGGGGCAAGGTGCAGTTGCAGTAGTAGGCAGGAAAGGATGGGACAAAGGAGAAACCTGCACTAAGACCCTAAACCATGAAGAGACATCCATTGCCGTTAAGGCTGAGAGGGCATTTTTAAGGACATTGGGAGGAGGATGTTCTCAGCCTGTTTTTGGACATGCACTAGTGTGGCAAAACAGTGTCAAACTGACCTGTGGTAAGCTACTCAATGATGGAAAGACCCTGATTAGGGAAGTTGCCGAGGATGATGTGCAGCATGCAGAAATCCTTGGCAAGACTCTCGCAGAAAAAGTATTATTAAAAATTAATCAATAACAGGAAAACTCTATGAGTACGAGTGTGTTGAAACCTGTAAATAGCATCTTGATCTCTCAACCCCCACCGTCTGACAAGAACTCACCTTATTTCAGGTTAGCAGATAAGTGGGACCTTAAGATTGATTTTAGAAAGTTTATTCAGGTAGAAGGAGTTTCCCTCAATGAGTTTCGCAAACAGGGGATAGAACCCTTGGACTTCACTGGGATTATTTTTACCTCCAAAGTTGCCGTTGACCACTTCTTCAGACTTTTGAATGAGATGAGGATAGAAATGCCGGCAGAAACCAAATATTTCTGCGTCAGCGAAGCTACTTCAAAATACCTTGCCAAGTTTATCACCATCAGAAAGAGAAAGCTCTTTGTCGGTGAAAGAACGGCCATGGATTTACTGGCATATATTCAGAAGCATAAAAAGGAGAAGTTTCTTTTTCCTTGTAGCAATGTCCATCGCCGTGAACTTCCTGGTAAAATGGTAGAAGCAGGAATGGATTTGACGGAAAGTGTGATCTACAGAACCGTGCATGCAGACCTTTCCGATCTGGAGAACATCTTCTATGACATGATTTGTTTTTATTCTCCTTCCGGTATCCAATCTCTTTTTGCAAACTTTCCCGACTTCAAACAAAATAATACCAGGATCGCTGTCTTCGGACCGACTACCCGAAAGGAAGCTGAGAAGCATAATTTGAGGGTGGATGTTCAGGCTCCCATGCCAAATAAACCCTCGATGACCATGGCCATTGAGAGCTATTTGAGAAAAATTGAGGAACAAGAAGGCGAAAATGTGTAACCTTTTTTGGATGGTGCATTATAGGATAAAATCCTTATAGGAACGGTTTAATGCAACAATTCAACAGTTGGGCTTTTTGGTTTATTGGAGTAAAAGTATCATCTTAGCTAGCATATGAGCTAATTTAATCTTCGCTATGAAAAAAATATTACTTGCCTTGTTGCTAACCGGGCTGTGGGCGCTACCAGCAATGGGCCAGCAGTACTTTCAGAACACAATGTTTACCTATACCCAGTTTGGTTATAATCCTGCTTCTGCAGGTGCCAAAAGACTAGGTGTAGATGATGGTACTCAGCTAACCCTAATGGGTAGATTACAATGGTTGGGATTTGAAGGAGCACCAGAAACTTCTTACCTCACCTATGAAAGCAGCTTGCCAGCTGATGCAGGTTATTTTGGTGGAATGATCTTGTTTGACAGAGCAGGTCCATTCTCCATAGGGAGTATTACTGCATCTTATGCATTCGAGCGTGAGATTGGTACTGACAATTATATAAGAGTAGGGGTTTCGGGAGGAATAAAGCAGTGGAGACTTGACCCTACCGGATTTAAACCTGAAGACCTCGGGGACAACGTACTGCCAACAAGTGTAACAAGCACAACAGTACCTGCCCTGGCAACAGGAATATATGTAACGGGTAACCATGCCGGAGGTGAAGATTTGAAATACTTTGCGGGTTTGTCCGTTCAGAATTTGTTGGAACCTTCATTTGGTGGAGCATTGCCAAGTACAGTTAGTGGTACTGAAGATGTTAGAACATTCGTACTTTCTGGCGGATATAACTTCAAATTGGATGAGGCAACCGCCAACAGGATGTCTATCATGCCCTCTGTACTGATTATGCAAGACTTCGCACTTAACACTCCTCAGGTTACAGCAAGTGTTATTTGGAATTACAAGCCCATCGCGTTAGGGCTTAATTATAGACTTAATGAATCAGTGGGTGCTACGGCAGGCTTTAGTGTAAGCGACAAGCTATTTGTAGGATATTCTTACGACTATCCTCTGGGTTCATTGAACCTCTCCGGAGACATCAATACCCATGAGCTAACGTTGATTTACAGGCTCAGTCCAGCCAGAAGTGGGGCTGGTAGAATAAATCAGGACATTCTAAAAGATGCTAGTGATAACTAAATACATAATATTTCAACGCTTTCGGTTTTTGTAAGAAAAAAACCTAACTGAGCGGTAGGGTATTTGCTTTGATATGTGTTAAAATTTGTGAGTATTTACTTTTAAAGAGTTCAATAATCCTTTTAAACTTGCGTAATAAATAGTGGCTGGAATAATCTTGTTTTACAAAAATCCTAATATTCCACCAATTTATACCAAGTGTTAGCAATTGACGTACACCACACTTATTGAAATTCGCGCAGATATGAAAAAGGTATTTCTTTGGATCGCCGTATTGGCAATTATTTCTACCGGCTGCGGCTTGTTTGGAGGCGGAGGAACGGGTAACCACGGTGAACTTACCGGGGTAATGAAGCGTCCCGAATGGGATCAGTACCAGCCGCTTGGAATGGTTTACATTCCACCCGGATCATTCCACATGGGACAGAACGACCAGGATGTTCCATATTCCCAGATCTCACACAATCGTCAGATCACCATCTCAGCATTCTACATGGATGAGCATGAGATTTCTAACAACGAGTACCGTCAGTTCCTATACGGTCCTTCTCCAGAAGAAAATGTTGGTCCTGTAGATAGAGCTATCGATACAGTTTCAGCTCCATATGACGAAGTAATCGTTCCTGATACCAATGTTTGGATCAGAGACTTCGCATACTCCTACAATGACCCGCTGAACGAAAATTATTTCTGGCACCCTGCTTTCGATGACTACCCGGTAGTTGGAGTTAACTGGTATGCCGCACAAAAATTCTGTGAGTGGAGAACTGCTCACCTGAACAATTACCGCCAGGAAGAGCGTAATCTGCCAGCTATGCCAAGATTCCGCCTCCCAACTGAGGCAGAGTGGGAATACGCTGCACGTGGTGGTTATGAGCACAAGCTCTACCCTTGGGAAGGTCCTTACCTACGTAACTCCAAAGGATGTTTCCTCGCAAACTTCAAGCCTGGACGTGGTGATTACATCGCTGATAATTACGAGTACACCGCTCCAGTTGATGCTTACTTCCCGAACGACTACGGTCTTTACAACATGCCTGGTAACGTAGCAGAATGGTGTGAAGATGATTTCGAAGAGTCTGGCTATTCTTATGCCCACGACTTGAACCCAAGATACATTGACAAGAAGATCCCCGAAGACGATCGCCTACCAGGTGGAGCAACTATCCGCAAGGTAATCCGTGGTGGTAGCTGGAAAGATATTGGATACTTCCTGTCTTGTGGTACTCGTTCTTATGAGTACGCTGATACAGCTAAGTCTTTCATCGGTTTCCGTGCAGTAGTACCTGTAATCGGACGCTCTGGAGCAGCTGGACGTTAAGCAATAGCACACACACTTGGTATTAATCCACATTAGCAATAAGAATTTTTAAAGTGTTGTCCCGAAAGGGGCAACACCACACTCACTACACATTTTTTAATGGCCATTAACTGGCACAAAACATTCAATTTAAGGAAAGTTTAAGATGGCAAAGAAAAAAGGTTTCCTAAAGTCCCGCGCAGGTAAAGTTACTTTGAACTTTATCTATGGTGCCGCAGCAGCGGTAGTAATCGTAGGGGCTCTTTTCAAGATCCTTCACTGGGAAGGAGCTAACGAGATGTTGATCATCGGTATGTTCACCGAAGCTTTTGTATTCTTGATTTCTGCATTCGATCCACCAGCTGATGAGTATGAGTGGGAGAGAGTTTATCCAGCCTTGGCTGACGAATCTCTGGCAGTTGCTGCCCCTACCCCTATCGATACTTCTTGGACCAATGAATTGGCCAACCTAGATGGAAGAGTATTCGGACAACTGTCTACGACTCTTGACGGATTGAACAGCGAAGTTGGAAAACTATCTAGTGTTACTGACGCTGCAGGTGCAACCAACGAATACACCTCTAAAATCAAGGACGCAACAGCCAAAATTGATAACCTGAATCAGAGCTACGGTGTAGCTGTAGAGTCTATGGGTTCTTTCGCAAATGCTGCTGGAGATGCCCAGGCTTACCACGAGCAGGTACTATCTATGACCAACAACCTAAAGTCGTTGAATTCTATCTACGAATTGGAACTTCAGGATGCCAAGACGCACCTTAAGTCTCTAAACCAGTTCTACGGAGCAATGACTGAAGCTATGTCAAGCATGGCTGAGGCTTCTAAAGACGCTCAGCAGTACAAAGAAGGCATGGCAACACTGAACGCGAACCTGACAAAACTTAACCAGGTTTACGGTAACATCCTTTCTGCAATGTCTGGCGGAACTCGCTAGAACACGGACTTGTGTTGATGTAATTTTTTTAACTAGAAAGGAAAGTAAACATGGCAAGTGGAAAACTATCACCCAGGCAGAAGATGATCAACATGATGTATCTCGTGTTGCTCGCTCTACTGGCAATGAACGTAAGTGCTGAAATCCTGGAAGCCTTTGAGCAAATCAAGGAAAAGCTGCACACCTCTGCTCAGCAAAATAAGAATACCAATACTGGTCAGGCTGACAGAATGTTAAAAGCTATTCAGGAAGAAATCGGCAAAGGAAAAACCGACAATGTTGGTTTGACCGATACAGTTAATTATGTAAGACAGGCCACCAATGACATTCTTGGAATCATCGCATTCCATGAAGATACCCTCGAACAAATCGCCGGTAAGGATGAAGTAACCGGAAAAATCGAGAACAAAGGTGAGTCTGAGAAAAACTACCAATACTGGATGGGTAGAGGTAGCGAAGAAAACCAAAACGATGGTCGCGGTGCCAAAGCTGCTTATCAGCTACACCAGGATCTCGACTCTTATATCGACAAATTGGTTGGCGTTTATAACGCTATCATTCCCGACAGTACCCCGGAACTGAGGTTGGATGCTACAAATGAGTATTTGGCTAAAGATCCAGAAGAAACCCTGGACGGTGAAGCAAAAACCTGGGAAAGATACACCTTCCACAATCCGGTGGTAGCCAACCTGGCTCTGCTGGAAGCGCTGAAGCTGGATATCTTGAAGAAGGAAAAGCAAACCCTCGATATCATCAATACCCGTCTGGGTGTGAATACCTTCGAGGTAGACTCCGTAATTGGAGACTTCGCAGCTGTATCTGAGATTGTACCTGCTGGCCTTCAGTATGAAGCAAAGCTGTACGTTACCATGGCATCTAGCGCGGTAACTCCAAGGTTCAACTCCGGATCTGGTGCCATCAAGCAAGAAGGGCCTATCGGACGCTTGACTATCAATGCAAATGGTGGCTTGATTCCTAAAGGAAAAAGCGAAGCCAAGCAAAGCTGGTCGGCTACGATTACTGTACCTAAAGCTAGTGGTGGTAGCGAGGTAATCCCGGTAAAAGGTGAGTTTACAGTACGTAGGCCTGAGATTGTAGTAACCTCTGCCTCTGTATCTCTACTTTACCGTAAATGTGCAAACGAGGTAAACATTGACGTTCCTGCTTTGGGAGATAACTATAACCCAAGGTTTTCTGGGAACAACGTTGAAGTTACTACTTCGAAGAGCAGCAAAAAACTGGTAAGGTTGATCCCAGGCGGTGGCAAAAAAGCTTCCGTTGTGGTACGAAGCCTTACAAATGGGCAGACAGTTGAGATTGGTCGTGTAGACTATCGTGTTGTTGAGCCTCCTAAGCCAGCTGTAAACATGGCTGTAAACGGAAGGATCTACAACGGTGCATCTATGGTACCAAAAACCAGCCGTGTGCAAGTAAGACTTGAGCCTGACGCAGACTTTAAAGCAGCCCTTCCAAATGATGCCAAGTATGGTATCGGAGGAATCGAAGTACTTGCTCAGCTTTCTCTCGGACCTCCAACAAGGGTTAACTCTATCCCTGGTCAGAAGAATGCTGTTACCAAGCCAGTTTCGGTTTCATTGGGTAACAAAGTGCGTCAATCAAGCCCTGGAACCAAGGTATACGTTCGTCTTAATGACATATATCGAGTAAATTTCAAAGGACAAAAGATTGTCGACAAACGATTTAACGAAGTAGAAAGAACACTTTCTCTCGTAGTAAAGTAAACACTGACAAAGTATTATGAAGAATCTAGTGCTCTCCACTATCGGGTGTATTTTATTCATCCTCCCAGCTTTTGGCCAAAATGCTCCTCGTATTGAGGATCACTTCTGGCGCAGAAAAGTAGTCAATAGAATTGACCTGAATGAGAAGATCAATTTCCCACTTATCTATAGGGAAAGTAAGCTCTACGTAGACAATGGACAGTATGCTGAGAAGAATGGTGTCGTAGTGGCCCTGTTCAACGGATTGAGAGATGGTGTTTATCAGGCTTACGATCCAGATTCTCTCAATAAGCCATTGACTTGGGAAGATGTTTATCAGAAAATCCGTGAGTTCGAAGGTAAACTGACTGGAGAGGCTACTGACCTGGATGAAGATACAGGTGATGGTAGTGAATTTGAAGAGTTTCCTGCTGATGGAGGAGATGACTTCGAAGAAGATGATTTTGATGGAGGTTTCGACGAGGATGGCTTCGAAGATGACTTCGAGGACACCAAAGAAGAAGACGATGACCTTGGTACAGAAGGTGCTAGCGGTAAAATCGACTGGGGACCGTATGAACAAGTAATTCAATTCGTAGAAAACCGTGTATTCGATAAAGTAAGCTCTGATATGGTTTATGACATCGAATTCATTCAGATCATCTGGACAGCTCCTGGTGATGTAGTACCTGAAGAGTACCTGTGTACTTTCCGCTACAAAGACGTAGTTCCTATGTTGGAAGCTACTCAGTGGAAGAACCGCTTCAACGATGCCGAATATAGAAATCTGCGCGAGGCATTTGAGTTGAGATTGTTCCACTCTTACATCACTGAAGTCTCAGGAGATGGTATGCAAACGCTTCAGGAAGCTGAGTACCGTCGCCAGAAACTTGTTGAGTTCGAGCACCACCTCTGGAGTTACTAAGATTCTTTTAAAGATATGTTTTAAGGGAAGCCGACTGGCTTCCCTTTTTTTTTGAAATACCTGTAACCTTTCCCCCGCCTTGTATTATGTAGGTGAATGTAAAGAGAGGTATAAACATCCAATGCCTTTCAAAGATAATTTAGAGTTAAGAATAAAATTCCATGTAAGGCGATAAGCCGCACTCCATTAAGTAACATTTCTTCCTCTTTTGACGAGTTCATGATCCAAAAATGGACAGGGTATTTTATTGCCTCGTTTTCAGGGAGATAAGGAGTTGAAAATATCGGAAAAACAACTTCAAAATAATCTGAGGCTTCCCATTCCTGTAGAATGGAGAGGCAGGAAAACCATTTACCAATTTTAAGTTATATGGCAACAGGAAAGCTTAGTAATCGACAAAAAATGATCAATGTGATGTACCTGGCTCTTTTGGCTATGCTCGCATTACAGGTTGACATTGATGTGCTCAATTCCTTTATCAGGCTAAAAGGGCAGATCCGTAAGGCAGGGATAGAGAATAGGGAAAAGAACCTTTCTTTCGCCAGTTTTATGAAGCAGAAAATTGACGATCAGGTCACAAATGAAGGGAAAACAGAAAATGTAGGATTGAAGGATACCCTGGACTTATTGGAAAAAAGAACGATCCACCTCATTTCTGCCATTGACAAGCACATCAGTGAACTTGAAGTCATCGCAGCCTTTGACCCAGAAACAGGAGAGTATGAGGCCAAAGAAGAGACCGAGAAAAACTATCAGTACTGGTTGGGGAATGATGATGAAGCTAATGGAAATAGAGGAAATGGGAAGGCGATCGGGCTTAGAGACAGCATGAATGAGTATTTTGGTTTTCTGGCAAATGTCTACAACAGCCAGGTATCGGATTCTCAGAGGATTTTGCCTTCCTTGTTGGAAGATCCCAGTTCAGGACTTGGGTTGAGTCAAAAGAGCTGGGAAAAGGCCACTTTCGAAGGGCCAGTCATTGCCAATGTTACCAGCTTGGAAGCGTTTAAACTGGATGTTTACCAACGCCAAAAGGAAGTCCTGGATTTGTTGAACATAAGGTTGGGTAGTCCTACCAATTTTCAGCCTGATAGCATTATTCCCTTTTCAGCTCCAGTAGCTCGAATTGTCCCGGCAGGGGTTCCCTTTGAAACCAAGATCATGGTTGGGATGATCAACAAAAATATAACACCTCAGTTTTCAAGCCCTAATGGAAGCATCAAGCTGGAGGAGAATGGAAATGTTGGGACGCTGACCATAGCGGCAGATGGGAGGCATATAGCTAGTGGTGAGACGGAGGGGTTGCAAAGCTATACTGCTACAGTTAAAGTACCTAAGGCAACGGGAGGCTTTGAAACCCTCACTTTGAAGGATAATTTTGTGGTGAGGAAGCCCGAGGTCCTGGTCTATTCTGCTTCCGTACAGCAACTTTATCGCAATTGTGGGAATAAATTGAACATCAGTGCACCTGCTCTTGGGGAATATTATTTCCCGAAAGTTACTGCACAGGGAGCTGAAGTTAGGAAGAAACAAGGAACGAGGTCTGTATATACGGTGGTTCCAAGCGGTAGAACTTGTGTATTGGACATCAAGTCAAGTTATCAAGGCAGAACTGTAGAGCTTGATAAAATTAAATACCGTGTGATAGAGCCTCCCAAGCCTGAGGTAAGGTTCAAAATTAATGGGGTGGCTTATAACGGTTATAAAACCATTCCGAAAAACAGTCGATTGACATTTTGGTTGAAACCGGACAGTGATTTCAAGACCCAACTACCCAAAGATGCCAGATATGAGGTTTCGAGCATTGATATCCTCTTTGGAACCGGGATCAGTGTCCCTTCCAAAATTGCGAGCATAGATATGAGAGGGAAGGATGCTACCAAGCCAACCCGGATCAGTCTACCGGCGAGGGTAAGGCAGGCGCCTTCAGGATCAAGGGTCTACGTTGTGATCAATAAAGTCTACAGGAAGAATTTTATGGGAAGAAAGGTGGAAGTACCTATGTCTGAGCTGGTAAAAACCGTTGGTTTCAGTATCAGGTAATGATTGGGGAGAGGGAAGTAAGGGACGTAATGAAGATTACGTCCCTTTTTTTATTATTGCTTTACAATCTTGTGAGTCAGGCTTTTTTCACCTTGTGAAACTTTCAGCAGGTAAGTACCTGAAGGAAGGTTTCCTAAATCAATCGAATTAGACAATTGGCTGATGGAGGCCTGGGAAAATACTTTTTGCCCATGCAAAGCATAGATATCGAATGACCAGGCTCCTTGAGTTTGCATTTCGATGTTCAGGTACTGGCGTACTGGATTTGGAAAAATTCGGGGCGCGTTGAAACTGGCGAATGTAGCTTCATTGTTTACTGCACCAGGGATATTACCCGTCCACTCATAGATTCCTCCCTGACTTGCATTCGAAATGGTGCCTCCTCCAAAACCTATAGTCAGGTCAAAGAAGACCATGCTTTCCATAGAAAGCAATCCATTAAATGTCGCCCATGTCTGGCCTCCATCATTGGAGTAGGCAATATCTGCATTGTTAAAGGGAGCATTGAAGGCGATGTAGGTATCCTCGGTTTTTGGGATATACAATACATTGGTTGGGGCTAGGGCTCCAATCGAAGCAGAAAAGTTTGGAATAGCTGTCCAGGTAGTTCCCCCGTCATTGGTGTATGCGCCTATTCGAGATTCAACTACACAAACGCCATTATTGGCATCCTTGAATGCAACACTGCTTATGCTTTGTCCAAGTCCAGTGGAACTGGAACTCCAACTTTGGCCACGGTCAGTGGATTTCCATACGTTTCCATCGGTTGTACCAAACCACAGGATGTCCCCAACTACTGCATATCCTTGTGTACCCGAAGGGGTCCAAGAGCCCTCATTGGCTGGTGTACTGGCAACCTGTGTCCAGTTGGCTCCCCCATCATCTGTGGTATAAATGAGGGTATTATTTTGGCTGTTGATATCATTCCCGGCACTACCGAAGGCAAAGCCCTGGTTGGCATTCCAGAAATGCAAGGCTTTGAGACCGGTAGAGTCAGTAGAAAAACCTCCAGTGGTATTGGACCAGGTGGTTCCACCATCTGTAGTCTTGAAGATAACTGCGCTGTCTCTTGTGTCGATTCTTTCCGTAACGATCCATGCAACATCAGCATTCAGGGCGAATACCTGCACTGGTGTCAACTCAGTATTGAGTACCGCGTCGATGGTATCAGGAGTCCAACTGCTGCCTCCATTGATAGATTTTGTAAAAGTTGGAAGGGGAGTCCCGAGGAAGTTGCGAGGCACCGCCCATAAAGTCTGTTCGTCAGGTGCTGACATGCTGTAAATCTTCAGGTTGTTGCCCACGATTCCAGATCCCAGAGAGTTCCAACTTGGTTGTGCTTGCAAAAGTGTACTGATGGAAAGGATGATGAGAAATAGTAATTTGTGTTTCATAGAATTTTGTTTGTACTAAATAGAAATGTATCCGGTAAATATGCCAATACTTGGCAAAATACCCTATTTAGACGCAAAAGTTCTATGATTAGCTGCCTGGAAGTTTATTGGCAGGTATCGATTCGTTCCAATGACAGTTCTTGAGAGAAGAAATAGCAATCAGCTCCTGCATTGAGTTTGATCCCGGTACTTGAGCGTTCCAACTTAAAATCCATCCAGTCTTTGGTGGCATTGGCGTCAAACTCATACTGGTAAAGGTCTTGAGAATTTTTGTAGGACTTAACCTTCAGGATTCCAGTTCGCTTGTCAAACTCATAAATCAGCTTTTGGCTTAGGTCTGCCAAGGAAGCTTTGTTGTAATCGTACTTTTTGATTTGCTGGGTGAAATCAGGATTTCTAAAGTATTTGGGTTTACCTACCATTTCGGGGATGATGCCCCCACTACGAAAGTCGATGCTGTAACTTGCAGCACCAATGACTCCTTTTTTAGGTGAAATGATCCATACCGACCTTTCCCGCCAACTTTTAAAGCCCTTCAGAGACCTTCGCAGGATATAAAATATTTCACCATCTGTCTCAGGGTCGAACTTCCTGTCCAGTACCAATTGATAGCGGTTGCTGCTAATCTGACTTAGTGTATCCCCAGGTTTGGCCGAGAAGTCAACCAAAATATTCTTTTGAGAAATGGCTTCATCCTGATCAAGCATATAGATTTTTGTTCCAGTAGAGAGAAGGTATCCATCGAAGTTTTCTCCTAGCAGGAAATAAGAAAAGGGATAGGCAGTGGCATTCTGAACATTTACTGCTTCCTGAGAAGTAAAAACCCAATTTTCCTGATCAATAAATAACGTATCATTGGCCTGGGTAAAAGGTGGATTAGGTGAGTATTCTTCATTACAACTCCAGAGCAATGAAGTCAACAACACAAGCCATAAATAAGGGACAGCTTGGCGGAACATAACAAGGATTGATCTATATGTAGAAAATGGACTTGGGTCCATAAAAACAAATATAACTAAATAAAGGCGTTTCCTAAAGTTGGCCAAAAGCTACTTGAGGAAGGCGACAAAAACAGGCTGGTTGTAGAAATAACGAAATTGATGCTACATATTTGATTAATTTGTCAAAACATAGCTTAAAAGTCCCAAATCACGAAATGGGGTTTTTATAATTGATTAAATTGGCCTTCATGAGTTCAGAAGAGGTAGTCATCAAACTAGAAAATATTGCCAAAGTGTATCAGATGGGCAAAATCAAAATTCATGCCCTAAGAGATATCAGCATTGAAATCAAGAGCAATGAATATGTAGCCATCATGGGGCCATCGGGTTCTGGGAAGTCTACATTGATGAATGTGTTGGGATGTTTGGACTCTCCCACTGGGGGGAGTTATTGGTTGAATGGCACCGATGTTAGCAAGATGAGTGACAGGGAACTTGCCAATATCAGGAACCAGGAAATCGGCTTTGTATTTCAGACGTTTAACCTTCTTCCTAGGTATTCTTCTCTCGAAAATGTAGCCTTACCACTTGTTTATGCAGGTTTGAGCAAAAAAGACAGGTTGGCACAGGCCAGGGAGATCCTGGGAAGTGTAGGATTAGGAGACCGTGTCTCTCACAAACCCAACGAACTATCGGGTGGACAGCGTCAGCGTGTGGCCATTGCCCGTGCCCTTGCCAATCGTCCTGCGATCATCCTGGCGGATGAGCCAACTGGAAACCTGGACACCCAGACCTCATACGAAATCATGGCCTTGTTTGATGAGTTGCATAAGGCTGGCAATACCATCCTACTGGTGACCCATGAAGAGGACATCGCTCAGTATGCCCAAAGCATTATTAGGCTAAGGGATGGTTTGGTTGAAAAAATCGAGATTAATCCCGAAAAATCTTACTGATCTTTATTCTCCTTCTGCTTTTTGCTTTTCTTTTTAGATCCTTTGACGGGGGTTCCAGCAGCCTTTTCTGTGTAAATAAACAAAAAGGTAGCTAGTAAACTTCCTACCATCGGTCCTACTGTGTAGTACCACATAGGCAAGAAATTCATGTTGATCAGGTTGGGACCAAACCCCACTGCTGGATTAAAAACGGCTCCTGATATTTCACTCACGGCATAAATTCCTGCGGTTATAATAAGTCCGACAGCGATTCCGTAGAAAGAGTTGCCCTTTGTCCTTTCACTTACCGCTACATTCAGGACTACCATCATCAAAAGAAATGTGAATAATATCTCAGCCAGTAGGATTTGAAATATATCGGCACTTCCTGCTGCTTCAAGGATAAATGTATAATCCTGGTCCTGGATCATGATTCCTGCTGCCAGGGCTCCCAAAGCTGAGCCTAGTAGTTGGGCGAGGAGATAAATCAATGAATCCTGCCATGTGATTTTCCCTAGAATCAGGATAGAAAGGGTAACAGCGGGATTGTAGTGGGCACCGGAAATATGGTATCCCATGTACACCAGGGCAGTAAGGCCAAAACCTATGGCCAGGGGAAATAGGGAGGAACCAGAGCCTACAGATAGACCAATCAATGCCACAAGAAAAAATGTCCCAAGAAATTCAGTCAGGTACTTAGACATAAGAAAAAAATTGTTCGAGTAGCCAAAGATAGCTTTAATGTTTTAGTGATGCGAAAATTGTAGGCAGGTAACAGATAATTTGGTTAACTTTGTTCCAAAATCAGTATAGAATAGCACAAATACGTGGGCAATTTATGATAGGTGTTTCTAATGTTTCTCTTCGATTTGGCAAGCGAATTTTGTTTGATGAGGTAAATATCAAATTTACCCCAGGCAATTGTTATGGAGTGATTGGGGCTAACGGAGCAGGAAAATCTACCTTCCTGAAAATCCTTTCCGGCGAAGTTGAGCCTAATACCGGTGGTATCAACATGACTCCTGGTGAGCGCATGTCTGTCTTAAAGCAGAACCACTACGAGTTTGATGAAAGTGAAGTCCTTGAAACTGTATTAATGGGGAATCAGACCCTGTACAAGCTCAAAAAGGACATTGACGAGATTTATGCCAAGCCTGATTTTTCTGAAGAGGATGGGGTAAAAGCGGCTGAGATGAGTGCTGAATTCGAAGATTTGGGAGGATGGAATGCAGAAGCTGAAGCGGCAACCCTGCTTTCTAACCTTGGAATTTCTGAGGATTACCACTTCCGCCTCATGAGTTCTCTTACAGGTAATCAAAAGGTACGTGTTCTTTTGGCTCAGGCACTATTTGGTAATCCTGACATCCTCTTGCTGGATGAGCCTACCAACGACCTAGACATCGAGACCATCACATGGCTGGAAGATTTTCTAGCCGACTTTAAGAATACAGTGATTGTTGTATCACACGACAGGCACTTCCTTGATACGGTATGTACGCACGTAGCTGACATTGACTATGGCAAAATAAACCTGCATACCGGGAACTATTCGTTCTGGTACCAGGCAAGCCAATTGGCATTGCGCCAGCGTACTGACCGTAACAAGAAGTTGGAGGAGAGAAAGAAGGAACTTCAGGACTTCATTGCTCGATTTAGTGCCAACGCAGCGAAATCCAAGCAGGCAACCGCACGTAAAAAGATGCTTGCCAAGCTGAATATTGAAGATATTCGTCCTTCAAACAGGAAGTATCCTCATATCTTCTTCGAACAGTCCAGAGAAGCTGGTAATCAGGTTCTAGAGGTGAAAGATCTTTCCGCTACCCTGGAAGGACAGCACCTGTTCAAAAACGTTTCCTTTGAAATCATGAAAGGAGACAAAATTGCCGTCTTCTCCCGAAACAGCCTGGCAGTATCTAGGCTATTTGACCAGATCATGGGTGAAGAAGCCCTTGAAAGCGGCGAAGTCAGGTTCGGTGTAACCATTACGCCAGCCTATTTGCCATTGGAGAACTCAGAGTTTTTCCAAAAGGAGTTGAATCTGGTAGAGTGGCTATGGCAATATTCTGACAATACAGAAGAAGACTTTATCCGTGGATTCCTGGGTAAAATGCTTTTTTCAGGTGAAGAGGTAATGAAAAGTACCAAGGTGCTTTCTGGGGGAGAGAAAATGCGATGCATGATTTCACGTATGATGCTTCAGCAGCCCAACTTCGTGATCCTGGATGAGCCTACCAACCACCTTGACCTCGAGTCTATTCAGGCTTTCAACAACAGCCTTGTGGATTATTCGGGCATGGTGATGCTGCATTCTTCCGACCAGGAATTCATGAACTCTGTTGCCAATCGTGTGATCGAGGTTACACCTAATGGCATCATAGACAGGTATTTGCATTTCGAAGAGTATCTTCAGAATGAAGACATCAAGGAAATGAGAGAAAGGATGTACAGCGTTACTGCTTAAGTTTCATCTAATAGAATATATAACTCCGATAGGTCGTGTGGCTTATCGGAGTTAATTTTTTCGAAGAATATTTAACTCTAGCTGGATGCTATCAGCCAGATCCAGGGCTTGTTGCCGGATAGGGTAGTAGTTTCTCCTTAGCAATCCCATTTTCCAATCCCATCCCTGCCTGATCTTGAATAGCAATTGGCTATCATTGAGGAGCATTTGGTAATCCTGGGGCTTGATTTCCATGCCATTGCTTCCATATGACAGGTATTTTGATATATCTTCCTGAAGCAGTTTGAAATGGTCAAAGTATTGGCGAGAATTTTCTCCTTCTGACAAATGACGGTAATCGAATTCGTACAACCTGCTGATTTGATCACGCAAACTCTCATTTGTAATGATAGACAGGCCGTTGGATTTTGCCTCTTCAAAGTGGGATTGATGTAGAACCAAACTCCAATCGGCATTACCACTTAGGTAAAGGCTATTCACAATTTCCATTGTTACGGGCTGCTTGTCAATCAAAGAGTTGATGAGGATGCTATCCCTTAGAATGAATCTTTCATAGGCCCTGATGTTGAAATTCATGTCAATGGTATCCTGATGAATGTCAGTATAGATTCCTTCCAGGATTTCTATTTCTACCAGTCTCTTTTTTCTGTCTTCATTCCAATTGTTGATTTGCAGGGCAATCAGGATTCCAATTACAACTAGCAAAATTTCTCCAACTGCATAGAGTAGGTAATTGAGGAGTTTGCTGCTTGATATGTGCTTTTGCCGGATTTGCCTGAAAAATCTTCTCATGGTGAATAGGGTTTTCCTTAAAAAATGCAGCTGGCTTTTATCAGGTTTAATTCTCCTTTATGAAGGTGGTTGGATTCAGGTAGCCCTTGCTTTGGGCGCTATAACCGCCTCCCAAAGGCAGTTCGATGCTGTCCCTGATTTCCAGGTGCAAGTGGGCTAAGTACTGCCCGCCAGCAGTGCCAATGGTGCCGATTTGCCTTCCTTTCTTTATCCATTGACCTTTCTTTACAAGCATGGAATCTGCATGGGCGTAAAGTGAAATGATGAATTTGGGAGAAGACCGAGTCGTATCCATGCAGTGTAATAGCCAGATCACATGGCCCCAGCCTCCCTGATAGTCCCTTGCTTCTTTGACATAGCCATTTCCAATGGCATATATTGGGTCTCCAAGGTCGGTATTGCCTCCTGTTACGGCATTCCAGTCATCTCCAAGATGGAAATTTTGGCCAAATGGCTGGGCGTTGTAATAGTTTTTGGCATTGGGCTTACCTACTGGGTAATCAAATCCATCAGCCAGATATGCTGGATGATTAAGGAATAACTTTAATAAAGAATCCTTTAATCCCAGCGCAGATTTTTGGTAGCCGGTTTGTGAAACTACTTGAGCTTTTGAACCTTCCTTGTTTTGGCAGGAACAGAGCAAGAGGACAAAAACAATTCCCAGGATAAAATGCTGTCTCATGTGCTATGTTTATTCCTTATACGGAATGGGAGAGGCATGGGGGTCTTTTTCTGCCCCTTCCAATACTTTTGCCAATTCTGCCTCAATCTCAGGTGTGATGACATGTTCTATGGCCTCCGCGTCCTCATGCACATGGTCTGCGGGTAAGTTCATATGGGTGGTCAGGTAAAGCTCCCACATTCTATGAATCCTGATAATCCTTTCACCTTCCTCCTTTCCCTCAGGGCTAAGGGCAAATTTTTGTTCTTTTCTTATGAGTGATCCTTCAAGCACCAGCTTCTTTGATCCCCTTCTTAGTTGGGGAAGGGGAATGAATCTTCTTTCCTGCATCTGATCTACGCTACGAAATGCTTCAAAATTCTGATCAGCTTCACCCAGGTGCCACAATACCTTGAGGATGTTCTCTTTTAGCATCTTTTCTTTGTGGAATCGCTGGTTCAAATACCTCGCAAGCAAGCCTTTTTTGCGACCTAAAAAAATAGAACCAAGTGCAAATACCGAAAGGATGCTGACAATCCATGGCCCTGTTGGCATACGGGGAACGGTGTAGGATATATAGGTTCCAATTAATCCTGCCAGGATGGCAAATACAGTTGACAGTACGAGCATCCATGATAGTGAATTGGTCCAATAGCGAGCTGCTGCGGCTGGTGCAATCAACAAGGCAGCCATAAGCACTACGCCTACAGCCTGGATTCCAAGTGCAATGGCACTTACGGTCAGTATAGAAAGCAAAACTTCAAGTCGCCTTACTGGTAATCCCTTTGCGAGGGCATAATCTTTATCGAAAACTACCAGTTTGAAGGGCTGATAGAAGAGAAATACAATGGTGATTAGAACAAAACTGAAGATGGCAAAGGTGATCGCATCGTCTCTGACCAAGGCGGCGGCCTTTCCGAAGAGAAACTTATCCAAGCCTGCTTGTGCGGCATTTCCACTTTGCTGAATGGCTGTTAGCAAAACAATTCCAAGTCCATAAAAAACGGACAATACAAGGCCCAGAGCTGCATCTCCCTTCAACTTGGTCTTGTCAGAGAGGTAATTGATGGCCAGGAGTCCTAACCAACCGCTGATGGTAGCACCTATGAGAAGTATCATCGGATTTTTGGTCTGGGCTATGATGAAAGCCAGGCAGACCCCTGGCAAGATGGCGTGAGATACTGCATCTCCGATAAGGGCTTGCTTTCGCAACAAGGTAAAGGTGCCAACAATAGCTGCTGCTGCCGTTATACAAATGATCCCCCCTACTACCCAGGCTACATTGGGATCCCGCAACATGAAAAAGTCGATGAAATTTTCCATTACTTTTCTCGGATTGGATGTCCCTGTTTTTCAATGATTTCCACTACCCTGGATAGGATATTCAGTTTGCCACCATAAGTTTTTTGAAGCATGTCTTCTGTGAATACTTCTTCTGTGGGTCCTGAGGCAATCAAACGGGTATTCATGAGTAGGAGCCAGTCAAAATAGTCTTTCACAGATTGCAGGTCATGATGAACAACCAAAATGGTTTTGCCATTGGCATTCATTTCTTTGAGCAAGCTCATGATGGAATTTTCCGTAGCGGCATCTACTCCTGCAAAGGGCTCATCCAGGAGATACATATCTGCTTCCTGGGCAAGTGCCCTGGCTATAAAGACACGCTGCTGCTGTCCTCCGGATAACTGAGAAATCTGTCTTTTGACAAAGGGTTCCAATTGAACTTTTTTGATGGCCTCCATGGCAATTTCCTTGTCAGCCTTGCTTACCCTTCGGAAAAGATTATTTGCCTTGTATCTCCCCATCAATACCGCATCAAAAACATTCACTGGGAAGTCCCAGTCTACAGAATTTCGTTGTGGAACGTATGCGATTCGCTGGCGGACTTCATCTATTTCCTTTCCATAGACATGGGCATAGCCCGAACTCGGCTTTACAAGGCCCATAAGGGCTTTGAGCATGGTAGATTTTCCTGATCCATTAGGCCCTACAACACCTATAAGGTGATTTTCCGGAATTGTATAGTCTACATTCCAAAGTGCGGGTTTGCTTTCGTACACAACTGTCAGGTTGTGTAGTTCGAGTACGGGGTCCGGGACCTGCTTGATCATGTTGAACTAATTTTTACCCTTGTCTAAAAAATAATTACGCAAAGGTATAAAAAAAGTTGATCGCTTGGTAATGAGGATGGTATTAACGCTTAGAGATTTTTAATGATTTGACTTCTTGACCGGATTGAATCTGAAGATAATAGATCCCTCTTGGCATATTGGGAGGGATGATAAAAGGAATTTTATGCCTCCCAGTGGAAAAGACAGTTTTACCTATTACTTTTTTCACCAAGCGCCCATTCATATCAAAAACTGCGGCTTCAATATTTTCTTTTTTATTCAATTCCAAGAGAAGAACAGCCCCTTCAATTACAGGGTTGGGGAAAAGACTTGCTTCTTTTACAAAGGGGAACTCATCCTCAATCCCTACAGCAAGGGCGTCAAAATCCTCATTATTCCTTGGGAGTAATTTCATTTCCCCTGATCCATAGTACATGATCCCTCTAATAGCCTCAAACTTATCTCCTTGCTTTACTGCGATGGCGGGAACCTTCATTCTACCTGCATTGTCAGCCCAAAGGCTGTCATTGACGTAGGAAACATGGAGTGATGAGAAAGCGCTGGATGTCTGGACGCCCGTCAGGATTCTACAGCCTTCAGCCTGTATGTTTGAATCTGAACCAACGACCCACTCGCCAAAATTATTTGGAGAATCCGGATTCACATTTACCACACTGATTGGACCTGTATTGCTTTTCAATTCAATCAACATGGACTCATATTTTTCAGTAGTGGCAAGACTATAATTGGTGAATGTGTTGGGGCCCAGGGCAAGAGCTGTGATGTTTCCCGTTCCATTAAGCATAAGTGTGTCTGCATTGTCAAGAAGGGTAACTCCATTTTCTTCCTTTACGGTACCGGAAACCGTGACAAGATCTCCCACTTTGAGGCTGATAATCCCTGAACCTCCCCTCAACTGAATTCCTGCCCATTCGGTTTGCCCTTGTTGCTGGATAAAAATGGCATCAAGATTTCCTGCTTCTGCGGATGCTGTAACGACCCCTGTAACCGATACAAATTGATTCAGGAATGGAGAGGCGTCTGTGGTACCATTGGGATCTACAGATTGGATCTCAACAATGGTAGTGGAAGTTTGGGCTTTAATGTGGATCATCAAGCCGAAAAGTAGTATCCATCCGAGACAAAGGGCTTTAACTGAATTCATCGTTCTCTTATTTAATGATAGGTTCTTCAAGTTGATATGAGAAAGCATAAATCATTTCTGCTTTTGTTGCTTCTTACTCCTATCACATATCGTATTTTTTTGAAAAAGTCATCAAAGAAGGGCTAAAGTCCTTGAAAACGAAGGAAGGTAAAATGATTCTTCAAACTTGCAGATGCTTGAGCCGGAGGCAGTATTAACATCTTGCTGTTACAAATGTAACAGTATTTTTGGGGAGTAGATTTTAGGTTTGAGCATTGAAGCAGAATAGAGAAAACACCCAAGGAAAAAATAAGATTTGCTTTGCATTAGAGAAAGGCCTTTTTGCTTGCCGGGAACAAGCGAAAAAGGCCTTCTCATATCTTAGGAAGATCTGCTTTTATCAATGAAGGATGAGCTTTTCCCTTATATCTAACTCTTTTCCTTTCAATTCAATAAAATAAAATCCAGGGGTATAGTCTTGTAGGTCAAAGCTATAGTTGTCAAAAGTCCCTGAATACTGGTGCAACAGGGAACCGTCCAGGGCAAAGACCTTTAGGTCTACTTCCTGCTTTCTAGGCAATTCGATATTGACCCTTCCACTATTTGGGTTGGGATAAATCTTGATTCTATTTTGCTGATCTCTTTCCAGTTTGGTCGCCAACTGATTACAATTGATGGTATAGGTAAAATCTTCAGTTAGTTCCAGGGTATCTCTTACGATGCTGCCTCCGCAGTAGTAGGAAATTTCATAAAGCCCCTTGAAGCCTCTTATTGTGCCATTGCCTTGGGCATCACTTGTAAGGCCTTCACTTGTCCACCATTCATTGAAAACAAGGTCAACAAAGGTCGAGCCGGGTTGGGTCATGCTCCAATCTCTATTGAAAAGATTGGTACCTTCATTCAGCCAGGTAGAACCATCCCAAAAGTTCCAGAATAAGAAGCCGTCTACACTTGGGTGGCTAAAGGTAGCCGTCAGGAAATCTTTGAGGTAGCTTGCTCCGGTAGATTCGGAGACGAAAGTAGGCATGTCAAACTCCGTTATCTTTGTTGTGAGTCCATATCTATTGTAAAAGTCATCCAGGGTCCCTAATACTGAGGGAATCCCATTTGGAAAGCCTCCTATGTGACACTGAAAGCCAAGCCCTGTGATCCCCGAGTTGGCATCCAACAATTCCTGTGTATTTGACTTAAGGTTTTCGTATTGGACTGAACCTGCCTCCTGTTGTTGAGAAATGGTGATGTAATCATTCAGGTATAGCCCAATAGTAGAATCGATTTCGTGGGCTTTTTGGAATATCTCGGTGAAAATTTCCCTTCCTGTAGGGTATCCTGCCTTACCTCTAAAGAGGTTTTCAAGGCTACGATTGGTAACTGTTTCATTCAGAACGTCCCATTCTTCGATCTGTCCAGCAAGCCCAGGATAGGTCAGGATTTCTGTAATGTGGTCATTGATCCTGGTTTTGATGTAGTTGATGTCATTCTGGTTGTTTTCGATATCTGGGGGCATGTTATCGAAACCTGGCCAGATTAAGGTATGGCCTCGAATTTTAATACCATTATCCTTTAGCCATGACACTGCATTGACCAACTCTGCATTGCTTACAAACCAATTTTGTTCCCAGGCAGGCCATTTCATGTCATTCTCGAATACGACCCAGTTGAATCCATGTCCTTTTCCATCAAGGTCTATGATTTTATTTTGGTAAATGTTGTTCTGGTTGTTATTACCGGCGATTTTATCTGCGGTGACAGCTGAGCCGAAGGCAAACTCATGGCGGAGCATGTTCACTTCCACCCAGGCATTAGCTACTGGATTGCCACTGTCGTCGCGGGTTTGGATAGTCAGATTTGCCTTTCTAAGGCTGTCGATGTTTTTGTTTGCGACGGATCTCCAGGGCGCATTGGTTTCCCATCCATCATAAAATTGATTATTGATCTGCTCTGGTAAGGCGGATTTACTAATTGATTTTCCATAATTGATGGCGGTAAATCCTCCTATTTCTATGGTTTGGGCTTCGAATCCCAGATGGAAACCAACGACAAGGCTCTCAATATTGTAGCCAGCTCTCATTTCTACAGGGATATAATACAGCTTCCATGAAGTATCAATGGGCATGGTCAGAATTACCTCCTTATTGAAATTGGAAGCATTCTCAGCAAAGAAATTAACCTTTCCTTTTGAGCCTACTGCTCTGATGTAAAAGGTCAGAAGTACCACATCACCCTGTTGGATCGCAATTTTGTTACGGATGTTCCACCCTGCATCCCATGGATTGGTTTTGGCGGAGGAGATGATCATCCTCGATTTGCTGGCAAAATCCTGGTTAGAAGCATTGTTAATGGAATGGGCACCTCCATATCGGATGGTATTATCAAGGATTTCTGTTTCGTTGTTGTAAAAGAGCCAATCCCCACCAGTTACACTGTATTGGGACTGTAAATTGGATTTTAAGTTGCTATGGTAAGCATCCTGAGCTGATACAGAAAGTACGCACAGGCACCAAATAGAAAGCAATGTAATTAGCTGTTTCATGTAAAAATGAAGGTTGGTTAGCTTGACTAAAGAATTGGGTGATTCGGGTTAACAGTAGATGAATACTTTCACCCGAATCACCATCATTAAGAACTATTATTTTTTCATCATTCTGGAGCTAGCTGCCATTTGGCCATTTACTTTCAGTTGTACAAAGTAAATTCCATTTGGTAGTTCTTGGATATCAATTTTTTTACTGTGAGATCCTGGGTACATATTTTCAAATGTTCCCCTTAACAGGTTTTGTCCCATGATATTTGAAACTCTCCATTCTACTTCGGCTACTTCATTCAATTCAAAATCAAGGCTAAGGATTTTATTGGCTGGGTTGGGGTACATGTTGAACTGCTGGACAGGAGAAACTTTGTCAATGCCTACTGTCGCAGAGCCAAATGAAATCCAATCTATATCCACAGTCCCATTGTATCCACCCAAATCAGGGTTGACATAAAATAGAAGGTTAGAAACCCTCTCAGGGTCGACGGCACATGGAGAACTGGTACAAGGACTGCCTCCAAAGGCTCCATCCTGATAGGAATTGGCATAATCCAACTCATAGACCTTGTAAGCTGTGTCCAGGGTAGCTGTAACAGCTGACAAGTTGGACACAAAACCTTGATTGTCCTGGACATCCACTCGAAGAATGGTGTTCAATTCACTTGCTTTAGCCCTGACATAGAGCTTATCGTTGCTTCCCATGGCATCTATGAGGACATTTTCTCCAAGTTCATTGTGTGCAGTATAGTTATATGCTGCATATGCACCAGCAGTTCCATCACCTGTCAACGTCCATACATCATTGACTGTTGCCGAAGTAAAACCTCCTGGTTCAGTAATGAACAGGTTGGTGTTGTCATCCATTTGGTCTACATAACCCGCTATGCCCTTAGGTCCTGCATCTTCTCCCAATGCCTGACCAATTGAGATGAAGTCAATAGAGATTTCTCCTTTAAAGAATCCCTGGACTGGATCAGGGAAAATAAGTAACTGGTTTATAGCTGTAAAATCTACGGGACAAGGTCCACTCGTACAGGCTGTTCCTCCATATCCTCCATCATTGTACTGTCCAGAAAAATTATATTCATAGACCAGGTATTCATCTGTAATTACCTTGGTCAGACCAGCAAGAGAGGTGTGGAAATTGGCAGTGTCCACAAGGTCAATCCTCAGGGGCACAGTTCCCGCATCTACCTTTGCTTTGATGAATACCTTGTTATCACCGGGTGTCATATTCAAGAAAACCTGAGAACCTGAATCCTTATCGTGTAGTAGATAGGAGATGGCTGCAAACTGGCCTGAAGTACTGTCTCCGGTAATCAACAATTCTGATCCTACTTCATCGGTGGTTATCCCAGCGGGTGGTGTGGTAAACTCAAGGGTTTCATTGTTGAAATGATCCTCATAAATGAGATCGGCTTCAGGCCCGGGAGGTTCAAGTGAAACACCGAATGAAATGTAATCTATAGATAACTGCCCAGGGAAGGCACCTGTGCCAGGCTCTATGAAAATGAGTATGTTTCCGGCACGTTCACCATTTACCGGACATGGAGCAGTACTCTGGGTACAAGGTGTCCCTCCATATCCAAGGTCAGAGAGTACTCCTGTAAAGTCGTACTCAAAGATAGAATAAGCAGTGTCTACAAGTTTTGTGATCGATCCGGCAGTACTTGCGAAGCCATCAATATCTTGGATGTCAATCCTTAATGCAGTATTAGCAATGGTAGATTTGGCTTTTACATATAGCTTGTTGTTACCTGTAATGTCAATGTCAAAGGTATCTTTGGTTACTCTGTTCATAAACTGATAATTCAGTGGGTCAAATTGACCTGTGGTTCCGTCTCCGCTGATGATAATGGCTGAACCTTGTTGCAGCAAGGAATATCCAGGCCCTACAAAAGTGAAGGCATTGGCTACGGAATCATCGTCGAAGTGGTCCTGGAAAACATTGGAACTGATGACAGTGTCAGGTGGAGATCCAAAGGAAATAAAGTCAATTACAATACTTCCTGTAAATCCCGAACCAGGGTTTGCAAAGAACATCAGTGTCTGGATGGCTGTAGGGTCGACATTACAAGGTCCAGTGGTACATCCAGTACCTCCGAATCCTCCATCAACATAACCCCCGGTAAAGTCAAATTCCAATACCTGGAAATCGGTGGTTAATGTCTTGGTAATACCTGCCTGGGTAGTTGCCAGGTTCATGGTATCCTGCAAGTCAAGCCTTAGTTGAGTTCCGATAGAACTGGCCTTGGCTCGTACAAAGACTTTGTTGTTGCCGGAAGCATCAACCAACACACCCATGCCACTTGTGCGATCGTGTGGTTGATAGGTAAATGGGTCAAATGGGCCTGATTGAGTGGCGGCTGTAATGGTCCATTCTGATGAGGCCTCTCCATGTGTAAATCCGTTTCCGCCGGTGTAAGCGGGGTCGTTGTTGTCGAAATGATCTGTATATGCTGCCTGCCCAAAAAGCGAGGGTAGGGCAAGGAGAAAGCATATAAACATCGTAAATAGGTTTCTCATAGCGAGTAGCATTTAGTTAATTAAAGGTTTTGGATAAGAATGTTTTCCCTCAGCCCTTCTTGGCTGGAAGGGGAAAACTTCTGATTATTAAGTTTTTACCGTTTGTTGTTAAAGCAATTCCAGGAACTTCAGGTTGTCGACATTGACTTCCAGCGCAGATCCAGACTTATCCGCATCGATCAGGTGAATTTTTAATAAATTTACCTTTTGAGGATCGACAATTGCGCCATTAAGGTCCTTGAAACGAGTCAGGGGAATAGACAAATGGTTCCAGCCATCACCATTAATTTGTAATTGGAAGGTGAAGTCATTGATAGAGCCATCTTTTTCCCTCAGGATTAAAATGATATGGGTATTGTCCCTGCCATTGTTATGGACATCCAATTCCAATAGGGTATTGCTGGCAGTGGTTCTTATGCCATAGGTTTCGAATTCATCCCCGGGAAAACCAAAGTGGTTTTGGGCTCCACCGATCCAGAGGATATCAAGGTCGTCAGATCCACTGAGTTTGAGGTAATTTCCTTCGAATGGGGCTGGATTCTGATTTTGGACTGCATTGGTAGCATTTTCATTGATAGATCCAACGAAAACCCACTTATTGGTTTCTGCCCTAAGTCCGTTTCCATCAAAATCATTGATCAAGACTGTTCCCACTGTAAAAAACCTTTGGGGAGAAAGTGCTGAACCTCCATTCGCATTTACCCTTACAAATCCTTTTTCAATGCCTTCTGGAACTTCAACTACAAGCGAATCCTCTCCAAACCTGACGATATTGGCCGGAACGCTGTCGAAGAAATATACCTCAAGCGGTTCAAAGAAATTTTTGCCTCTGATTGTAATTTCATCTCCTGGGCCTCCAGACTCAGGAAAAAGTCCAAACAGCTCAGGAGCCTCTCTTGTCACCCGAAAGTCTGTTTTTACCTCTCCCAACTCCGTTGTCAAGACGACTTCGTGATCTCCGAGTGGGACAGTAGATGGAATCCGGAATAATAAGGCATGATCTGCGTTGTAGGCAGTATTGAAATTAATGGGAACTCCACTAAAAGTGATGCTCTGAATTTCAGCAAGGTGTTCTCCCTGGATGGTTACAAGAGTTTCTTCTGGGCCGAATTCGGGTTCTATTGAGCTAATTGTAGGTTGGAACGAATCTGATCTGCAAGACCACAGGCCCATTCCCAGCCATAGGATCAATACCCAAAGAGTTGTGTTTTGTATCTTTTTCATCGATTTAACAGTTGGGATTAATAGCCTGGATTTTGTTCCAGGTTTGGATTGATTTTTAATTCAGATGAAGGGATCGGGAACAGCAACTTCTCATTGCTGGGATTCTTGCCGTGCAAACTCATGATTTCAACTGCCCTGCCGGATCTCAGCAAGTCAAACCACCTTTGTCCTTCAAAAGCAAATTCCACCCTTCTTTCGTGCAGGATATCTTCTCTATTGAATTCGGTAACAGCCTCCAGTCCAGCCCTTTGGCGAACCTCGTTGTAGGCTGTAAGTGCTTCAGGATTTTTAGTTACTCCTCCTTCGATTTCCATGATGCTCTCTGCGAAGGTTAACAGCACATCAGCATACCTGATTTCGTGGCTGTTTTGAGGGGTACTCATGAAACAGATATTTGACCCACTGCCCACAACATATTTTTTAATGTTGCAAAGAGTTGCAGAGGCTCCTTGTGCTGGATAGGTATAACCCCCATCCTGAGGATTGATGGTTGGATAATAAACCCCCGAAGTCATCATGCTTACATCCCTTCGCAAGTCTCCCTCTTCAAAGGCTTCAAAAATGGTGGTTCCTGGATTTGAAAGAATAGGTCCTGTCGGTATCTGAGAGCCCCAACCATCCCGATCCTTGGTAATGCCTTCACCCCAGGGGGCAAAGAAGGCTTGTTTGGCGTTTCCGGTGCCAAAGTTTTTGCAGCCTGTCAATTGTATTTGGAATATACCCTCAGCATTGTTGTCTGAGGTTGCTAGTTCGAAGTTATCCGAGTAGTTAGGCATTAGTTGGTAAATGCCCATGTCCATAACGGCTTTTGACCATGTTTTTGATCCCAGGTAATCTCTTCTTGTCAAGTATACCTTTGCCAACAAGGCCATGGCAGCTCCTTTGCTAGCTCTGCCAATATCAATCCCTGACCAACGGGCAGGAAGGTGTTCCTGTGCAAAGAGAAGATCTTCCTCTATTACTTCGTACACCTCAGCCACCGTAGCTCTTGGAAGTAAGAAGTCGTCTCCAAATTCAGGGGCTGAAAGTACCAAAGGTACTCCCCCATAGATCCTTACCAGATCGAAGTATGAGAATGCACGTAGGAAGCGAGCTTCAGCGATCAGTCTATTGATAGTCGCCTGTTCAATGCTCATGTTACCAACTTTTTCAATTACTACATTGGCCAAAACCACACAACGATAGTGGAAAGCCCAATAATTGGCTACGGGCAAGTTGTCTGCTGATACCGAAAAGTTATCAATGGGAGTAAAGTCAGGGTCTGTACCTCCTGCCTGGGTATTATCCGATGGTATCTCGGTAATCATCCACCCCTTCCCTTGCCATTCAACATCCAGCATGGGGGAATAAATAGCCAATGCAGCCAAATTTGCTTCTTCCTCAGTTTGGTAAAAGGATTCTGTACTGATTTGATCCAGGGGTTGCCTATCAAGGAAGCCTTCGCAACTGATGGCGGTCAAAGCCAGGATCGATATATAAATAAACATCAGACGATTCATGCGATTGATATTTTAAGTCTTGTTAGTGCTAGAATTTGAGGCTTATTCCTCCTGTAATAGATTTTGAAATAGGGTATCGGCCGTTGTCGACTCCATTAATCAAGGGACTTTGGTTGAAGGAACCAATGTCTGGATCATAGCCAGAATACCTGGTCCACGTAAAGTAATTTTGAGCTCCTGCATAGATTCTAAGGTATTGTACATGGAGCTTTTGCAAGGCTGTATTGGGCAGGGTGTAGCCTAAGGTCAGGTTTTTGAGACGTAGGAACGAACCATCTTCAATGAAACGATCAGAAATTCTTCTGTTGTCATTAGGATCTGGTCCAGTTGCCCTTGGTACAGTTGTCGAAGGATTGGTGTTTGTATATCGATCGATCACATTTACAGACTGATTGACAAGCCCTGCCATGCCTTCAATGTCTCTACGGATAAGGTTCAATATTTCATTTCCATACACAGATTGAAGAAAAATGCTGAGATCGAATCCTTTATAACTAAAATTGTTGATCAGGTTGGCTGTGAAATCTGGATGGGGACTTCCCAAAAAGCTTTGGTCTTTTTCGTCAATGACTCCGTCGCTGTTGATGTCTCTGAATCTGATGTCGCCAGGTCTGGTTCCATCAGTCTGGAATGGGCTCTCCCCAATTTCAGACTGAGATTGAAAAATCCCATCTACAATGTGGCCATAAAACATCCCAATGGGCTGCCCTTCTTCGGTGCGGGTAACGGGAATTCGTTGTAAAAGTCCAGTTAGGTTTCCATTAGAACCCAGGCTGATCACATTGTTGCGGTTCATAGAGAAATTGGCACTTGTTCTCCACAAGAATTTCCCCTTGGTATTCACCGTATTTAGTGAAAACTCCCATCCCTTATTGACTACCTCACCAATGTTTACGAATGGGGGAGCCAGGCTACCTGCTGTTGCTGGAAGTAGGGCAGGGAGCAGCATTCCGTCAGCTACTTTGTTATAATAGTCCACAACTACCTCTATGCGGTTGTTGAACATACTGAGGTTCATTCCAAAATTTGCTTGTCTGGAGGATTCCCAACGCACATCCGGATTGGCAATATTTGAGGGGGCAAATGAGGTCAACAATTGATCTCCAAGAACAACATTGATTGATCTCAGGTTGGAGCTGAAGGAATATAGCCCAATTTCCTGGTTCCCAACTTCCCCCAAACCGACCCTGAATTTTAGGTCATAGTTCAGGTCGCCCATGAGTTTTTTCATGAATTTCTCATTCGAAGCCTTCCAGGCGAAGGCTGCTGAAGGAAAATATCCATATCGGTTGTTGGGGCCGAACCTTGATGATCCATCTACACGGAAAGTTGCCGTTAGTAGGTAGCGGTCATCAAAATTATAATTCAATCGTCCAAAGTATGAAAGCAATGCCCAATGACCTGAACCCCCATCGTTGTTTTGCTGGCCTGCATCACCAAGGGTGAGTTCCTGGAGGTCGTTGGAAGGCAAGTTTTGTCTGGTTGCGAAGATCCAGTCATATTTTCCTTCCTGAATCTCGAATCCACCAAGGAAGGTGAGTCTATGTTTGGGGGTAATTTCCTTGTCAAAGGTCAGGAGATGCTTATTTATCCAAAAGTAACTCTGATTCCAGCTTTTATTTAAGGAAGATTTACCAAACAGGTTACCCCTCTGAAAAGTGGGATAAAAGGTGTGGTGATGTGAGAAGTTGAGGTCTGTTCCAAATTCAGTTCTGTACTTTAGAAAGGGGAAAATATCTGCTTCGAGGTAAATGTTGGATAGAATCCTTGTTTTTAGGTTGTAGTCATTGGTTTCCAATGCCCTCGCTACGGGATTGTCAAAGGATAAAGAAATCTCTTCCTGTGGCCCCGCAAAACTTCCGTCTGCATTTTTTACCGCAGCATTAGGCACCATAAGCAGTGCTGTGTAGATGACTCCGTTACTGTTGTCATTGAAGGTGATGTTTTCACGGGTTCTGCTGACCAGAAAGCTGTTTCCTATTCGAATTCGATCGTTAAAAGAATGATCAAGGTTCATCTTACCCGAAATCCTGGTGAAATCTGAACCTACAACCGTACCTTCTCTGAAGTGGTAACTGGTAGAGAAGGCATATTTGGTTCTTTTACTCCCTCCAGCCAATGTCAACTGGTAGTTTTGCATTCCTGCCGTCCTGAATACCTCATCCTGCCAGTCGGTTCCTTCTCCCAGCAGGTCAGGATTTTCGAATTCTTCAATGTCGTCAAAAGCAATGTCTTTATAGTATTCGGCATACTCTTTCAGATTCATCAATGGAATCTTTCTTGCCAATTGGTGAGAGGTGTAATAAGAGTCAAAGGTCAGTGTAGATTTACCTTCAGTTCCCCTTTTTGTTTTGATCAGTACTACTCCATTAGCTGCTCTTGCTCCATAAATAGCTGTAGCTGAGGCATCTTTAAGGATCTCAATGGATTCAATATCGTTGGGGTTAATGGTAGTTAAAGCACTCGTATTCTGTCCACCGCCATCCAGTTCAGAAAAGTTTGAGGAGGAACCCTGGTTGTCATTCACCACTGGGATTCCATCAATCACATAGAGCGGTTCAGCTGAAAGGGTCGAACCAATACCACGTATCCTGATGGAGACTCCCCCGCCGGGTGCACCTGAGTTTTGAGTTACAAAAACCCCCGCAGCCCGGCCCTGTATGGCTTGATCAAGGCCTGTTACAGGCAATTCTTTCAATTCCTTTTCGCTGATCGAAGAAACGGCCCCAGTCAGGTCGCTTCTCTTTTGAGTGCCATAACCTACCAGTACTACCTCCTGGAGGTTTTGTGTACTTGGTTGAAGGTAAATGCTTCCCATGTTTTCAGCAATGGCAACGATTCGAGTGTCCAGGTAGCCATAATACCTGATCAAAAGCGTGTTGCCCCTGGGAATCTGAATGCTGAAACTTCCATCTTCTTTGGAAAGGACACCTTTGTTGCTGCCTTCGACTATGATGGTAGCACCGACCAGAGGATCTCGAGAGTCCGCATCAAAAACGAATCCTTTTGCAGTAATTACTTCTCCAAGATGCTCAGGGACAATCAGTGCGGAAGATCCTTTTAACTTGCTTTTGAGTCCCCTCTTTTTGATTACATAGGTTTGGGGATTGAGTTTTTTGTAGGTAAAACCCACTTTTCTCAACAGTCTATTTAAGTCCTGGTCAACCGACTTACCCAAAGAGATGGGCTGGACAAAAACATTTTTGGTTTGATCTACATCGAAGATGATGCTGACCTTGTGGGTGATTGCTACCCGCTCAATCTGTTTGCTCAACGGCACCAGTTGTTGAACCGGGTCGGTGAGGAAGGTCCTGGCCTGAATCTCAGGCATGCTACCCCAAATTAGAGGTATGAAGGAAAATAGCAGCAAAATTCTGCCTGTGAAACTCGTAGTCGTCGGTTTCATAGTAGCGTCCGGTTAGTCTGTCTTTTAAAAAAATATCTTACTCAAAGGAATTCTACTTGATCAGGTACTTGCCTTCATCAAGTTTTTCAAATTCCATATCATAAATTTCTGCCAATGCTTGTAAAAGGAGTTCAGGGTTATTTTCTCTGATAAATGCATTTACCCTTCTATCCATGATTGAATCTTCCATTACCTGGATGTCCCAATTGAAGTCCCATTTGAGTTTATTGATGATGCTTTCAATAGTCGCATCCCGATAAATCATCATGTTGTCCTTCCAGGCTGTTACGGGTTCAGGATCAATCTTATTGGATTTCCACTTTTGATCAGCGAAAACCATCTGATCGCCGGGTTCAAGCTCAATTTCTTCCTGATTGGGACCTTTTATTTCTAAAAATCCTTCGATCAAGGTTACTCGCTGTACATCTTCTCTATGAAGTGCATTGAATTTTGTTCCCATCACCTTGATATCACCATATTTCATGTGTACCACCAGTGGCTTTTGTGGAATGTGTCGAACATCAAAATATCCTTCTCCCTCCAGCCAGATTTCTCTTGTTGCCTCTGTATCCCAGCTTTCATTGTACTTCACCCGGCTATGGCCATTTAGCGTGAGTTGACTTCCATCAGGCAAATCGAGTAACATGATTTCTCCATAAGCTGTGCTGATTTCTTTGTAGCTCTGTTCCTGTGGAAACTGCCAAACAAATATTCCGATTAGCAGAGCGATAGAAGCTGCAATCGCTATTGGTGCCCATTTAGGGATTAGCCTTCTGACAGTTTTTTGAGAAGGAAGTTTGGCAGATAGCTTGCTCCATTCCTCTATGGCCTCATTGGGCTCAGCGACAGATGACATAGCCAATACCCATTTATGGGCTTCTGCTACATCAGCCTCCTTTTCAGGATGGTCTTTAAGCCAAGTGGTCCATTTTTGAACCTCCTTGTCAGAAGTCTTGAGGCAATACGCCTTGAAACTTTCGGACGCGATCAGGGATTCAAGCGAGTAATCTTGCTCATTCATAAGTTGAAGGTTGGGAAGGTACAGTGTGTTTTACCCCTTCCTCAGTGGTAAAGAGGAAGGCCATTTGTCGATTTACTATTCTGATTGAAAAAAAAGTTAATTTTTTTTCAATGGTTGGTTATCCTGAGTTAAAAAAGCCCTTAGTTTTTTGATAGAGGCATGGATTTGGTTGTAAATAGTTTGCTTACTTTTCCCGGTAAATGCTGCAATTTCCTCGTATTCAAAACCACTTTGGAATTTGAGCTTGACCATTTCTTTTTGCTGCTCAGGAAGGCTTTTGATAGCTTGTTTTAATTTTTCCTGCAATTCAGTTTGTTCATCCAGGGATTGAAAATCCTGCTCTGAAAACTCCATCCCACTTTCTGCCAACTGTTCAATAGAGCTTCCTATGAATTTTCGACTTTTTTTAATTTCGTAGAAAAGCTTTCTATAAAATGCTTTGAATAAATAGGCCTTGGGGTCGACAATGTTTTGCTCCCAAATTTGTTTTTCCCAAAGCTCAAGGAAAAAGAGTTGTATACAATCTTTTACGAAATCCTTTTGCCCACAAATACCCATCCCCAGATTCAGTAGGCTCTGGTAGTTTTTGAGGAAAAGGTCCTCAAATTCCTTTCGTTTTGTTGCTTCGTTATTGGGCATTTTTAAGCATCGAGGGCAAACTTCCCTGCATAGCTAAATTATTTTATTGAAAGATTTGTATAATCCCTACAATTAAATGAAGATAAACATTATATAAATGACATACGATATCAAATTGACTGATTGGGAAAGCTTTGCCCTGCTGTGCTAAATTTGAATTCATAATTTTTGTTCAGGAGATGAATTGTAAGAACTGCCAAAAAGAAATTTCTGAAGACGCCAACTATTGCAAATTTTGTGGTGCTGAGGTCGTGAGATCCAGGATCAGTGGGAAAGAGATCCTGGGACAAGTTTTTGCCGTATTTTCGGGTTGGGACAATAGCTTTTTTCGGACAATCAGAACCATGTTTCGAAGGCCTGAGGTTTTGATCAAAGAATTTCTTGATGGAACAAGGAAAAAGTACTTCAAGCCCTTTGCCTTTTTAGCCTTCTGTACCTCGATCAGCCTTATTGTGATGAACTCCTTGGCTACCAAGTATTTGGAGCAGTATACCTTCAGTAGTCAGAATCAAGTTAAGGCGGGCATTTCAAGTCTTAATAATTCCTCCGAAGAAAAACTTGATCCAACGAAGGAAGTTTCTCCTGAGGAAGAGGCAAAAGCCAAGTATTTACAAGAACTCATTGTGAAATACTTCATGATGATTTCTTTTCTCCTATTGCCCATTTATGGCTTGATTTCATGGGGGGTATTTGGGAAGCCATTTAATTTTGGAGAACATTTGACCATAAATGCATTCATACAGGGCTTCATTGCCTTGGTGAGTACTTCGTTTTTTCTGATAAGCCTCATTTCTTCAGATGTATTTTACATATTGACCTTTGGATTTACCATCGTTTATTACCTCTTCGCTTATGGAAGGCTTTATCAATACAACTTCCTAAGGGTGGTTTTGAGTTTTTTTAAATTCATAGGAATTGTTAGCCTGGGGGCATTTTTAATTTGGGGAATCGGATATTTGCTTGGATTCTTATTCTAGTTAAAGCTATTTCATGAAGAGAAGGTTCTTGCTAGCTCTGCTTTGGATTGTTTTGGGAGGGGGACTTAGCTTCCTGGTATACCTGCTTTCCAATTTTTACATCCTTTTTTCTCAGTCCGATCAGTTGTTTGCATGGAAGCATAAGCACATTCCTGCTCTTGTTTTTCATACAGATCAATGGGGGTATGAATCAGGTGAAGAAGTCAATATTTACGCTTCCTGGCGTGGGGGTGATTCTGTAGATCTTTACCTTTTTGATATCCTTCAAAAGGATACCCTTCTTCATGAAAAGGTCTGGGTTGAGCATCAAGAAGTAAAGCGAGGTGTAGCCATAGGAGGAACGAACTGGACCGCAAATTACTCATTGAAATTGCCCTCAGGGTCGCCTACTGGCTGGTTTGTCTTGGGTTTGAAAAAGGATAAGTCTCAATTCTACCAAAGTATTTTTATCCAACCTCGGGTAGTCAAGAAAAAAATTGCATTCCTATTTTCAACCAACACCTGGAATGCCTATAACTTTTGGGGGGGACATTCCATTTATTCCAAAAATAAAACCGATGCTGTCTCCTTCCGACGTCCACAATTGTTGGCCGATCCCTTCCTGAAAAACTCATTTCCCAATCACCAATTGTATTTTCAGGCTGCGAATAAGGATCGATATGTGGCCGAAATGCTAGATACAGCGGAATATCAATTTGATGCCTTCTCCATGGAGGATTTAGAAGCATCACAGAGCATCCTATACGAATATGACGTCTGGATCATTTCTACTCATTCTGAGTACTGGACTAAGAATATGCTTAATAATCTGAATACTTACCTGGATTCAGGAGGCAGCTTTGTTAATCTGGCTGGAAATGTAGCGGCTTATGAAAGTTTCCTTAACCTAAACTCCAGGCAGTTGAAAGTACAACGAGCTATAGAAAACCTCTGGGAGGAGAGGGATAGCCTTGGCCTAAGGCCATTTGGAATGAAGCCTGGTTTTCTGGGTTTTCATACCTATGCGCCCTACCAAATAGAAAAAGATAGCAGTTGGTTGCTTCAGGGGACAGAACTTGAAAATGGAGACCTGATAGGTCAAGTCAGCGATTCCTACGATTATACCTATATGTATGGCAGTTGGTTGGAGCGGATTTGGGGCTTAAGAAAAAAAGGGAAAAGAGGGGCAGCGTCTGGTCTGGAGATAGATCAGTTGTATGAGGGTACTCCTGACAATTGGGTAACAGTAGCTGCAGGCCTTAATCCAAGATTGGATGGAAAAGGTGAAGTTTATCCCCAGGAAATTGCTGTTCCTTGGCAAAGAGGGGAGGGGGGATATATTGGATATTACGAACATCCAGCTGGTGGAATTGTATTCGGCACAGGGTCAATGGCGTTTACTGGTGCATTGCCCTATGACGAAAACTGTAGGACAATCGTTTTGAATGCAATTCGAAGAGCTGTAAAAGAATAAAGCCCGGCGGTTAAACCGGGCTTGCTGATATAGATCAAAAGCAAGGAGTATTTTCATTAAACTGGATAAAACCCTGATCCACATAGAGATTTCCGGTCCCCCTATTGAAAAGGCATCCATAAATGCTAGCGGCACTGGCTCCCTGTTTTCTGATTTCTCCATAATTGATGAACGAAACCCAATTGCCAGAATAGGCTGTACTTCTGGGATTCCCCCATCTTTGGGCTTCGGTGCTAATGATATTGAACCTGCCCAAAGGCATGATGGTCACCACAGGACGGATGGTGGTATCCTGGGTAACGATGTTGCCATGGGACCAATTGAGGCTAGCATAATTTTCTATTATCACATTGAATTTGAAGGCGGGTCTGGTAGTGGAATTGATGAGGTAAAGGTTGGAAGGAGTTCCAAGGGCATTGGCTTCAAAAATAATGGTGCCCATGTCTCCAATGCCCGGCCTGTAACTGGGCGATGCCCGATACCAATCCAGGTGTTTTACACGGAGGCGATCCCCCTTTTGCAGGCCAAATGGGCAACTATTCAAAATAAGGGTATCAACTGCTATGCTATCTTCACGATTGCTGAAGGATTGAAATTCAAACGATCCTGCCTGACCAACTTCAATTTTTTTGATGCGCATAAAGCGCCCATTTTCAGAAAAGTCAGCAATACTGAAATCCCCCCTCCTTACGAATACCTGTTCTAATCCGCTTGAGTTTCCGGCCAGCCTTACCTGAGGAGCTGCACCAAAAATATGGGACTGAGAGCCAACGTATAGATTTTTGATATTTGTTGGATTGATGTTAAATGCCTGCCAGATTCCATAGAAGATAAATACATCTCCATCTGTATCGAAGGAACCAAGGGTATTGCTACTTGTCCTGCTATAAAGCAAAGTCCTGGCAGGTCGGTTGCCCCATCTATTTTTAACCTGGGTAATTCCCCCCTCACTGATGAAATTTAACGGACCACTTATCACCAACTCCGCATCATTATCACCACTTTTGCTGCCGTGGATGTATAGGTAACTCAGGTTTCTGAAGACGGATTGGGCTTCTATAAGGCTGTCTTGTCTTAGGTTAATGCCTCCATAGGTTCTCCAGGTCGCTTCATTTCTTACCTCGGCTCTGCCCTTGAATTCAAAGGTGAAGGAGCTTTCCATGGTTACATTGCTATGAGGATTGTATTTCACGGGGCCTTCGAGTATGGCGAGGGGGCTTTCGTCATGTTGCAAATGATTGACCACACCCACGGTAGACCAGAGCTTACCTCCTCTTCCTGCAGCCTCCAGTCTCATACCTGCGAGGTATAAGGTGTTTACCTGCATAATTACCGTGTCATCACTTTGGCCATTGAAGCGGATGGCTGCCCACTCATCGGTATCCTGTCCTTGCCAGAATGTCAGGGACCTGCCTATTTCGCTTAGGTCGGAACTATTTTCCAATTGGAGGATGGCGCCTCTTTCTATCCTGACATTGGTAACCAAATCTACTGCTCCTACCCGATATACTTCCTGCAGGACACCGGGTGAAGTGATTACAACGGTGTCCAAGGCATCTGCAAGCCGAATGATTGCCTTATGGCGCTCATCAGGTACGATGTCTCCCTCCCAGTTGGCAGGGTCATGCCAGTGCCTGCCGTCTCCACCGCCATCCCAAAAGATATGGGTCAGGGGAGCAGGTCCCGTATTGCGATCTCTCTGAATGACAAAATCGAGGGAGTCTCGGATTTCCTCACCATTGGCATTTCTCGCTAATATAAGCAAGCGGAAATGACTCAAGCTATCAGCCAGTAATGTCCTGTCCAGGCGCACCTCAGAAGGGTTTTGATGTGTCTGGTAATTCCAGCTTCCCTGATTAAGGAAGAGTTCTGTCCCCCTGTCAAGTCGGAAAGCTACTGTGTTGATCCCAAAAGAGGCATCTGTGACAACTGCTTCTATCCGAACAGAATCAGTCCCTTCTGGGAAAATTTGTCCTGGTTGGGGAGAAAGGATGAACATATTGAGGCCTTCATCCAGAACCTCAACCTGAACAAATACCTCATCCTGCTCTTCCGGCTCATCAAAGGTAGCCCTTAGCCTGATGTTGTAACTGCCTGAAGCGGGAACCATCGGCACACCATTGACTGTGTCCGCTGCAAAATAAATTGGAACCCTCGCCAGACCAGAAGAGGGAGTAATACCATTGTTGGTCCAGCCGCGGCTTTTAACTCCATTTTCAAGGAAGTACAACTGTCCACCTGGAACTGCATCTGGCTGGAGTATTTCAAGGTTCAAAGTACCTCGGTATGGGGCCATGTCGCAGTCCGTAGGAAACTGAAGCTCTAAATCTGCTTGAACCTGGGCTTGTCCCAGATACAAAAGGGGAGCCTGGGGAGTAACATCCAGGGTCTCCCTGCTTTCTGGACATCTCTGGTTGCAGGAAAAGAAAACTGCTGAACAGATTAGGAAATAGCTGAAGTACTTTAGGAAATTCATAGTCAGTGGTTGTTTGTATTTACCCTAACTACATGGTCGAAACTTTCTTCAGCGCATCACCCTTTCTATTCCTGGAAAAACCCCTACAGATAGAGATACTAATCCTTAAAAAACTCCTGATATTTGTTATGGATATCCTTACGATCTGTTTTACTCATGATGAACTCAGCAAAAGAGCTTATCCTTTTGGTAGGTAATTGATGCTCCTTGTTGTAGGTATAGGCTTGAGCAAAAGACTTCAGGTAATTCAAATCCATTTGCTCCAATCTCTTTTGCCTGATGTCGTAGGTCAATGGGCCTCGCAAATAATCCAGCATGAACTCATCTTTGATCAATCTTGCGCTTTCTGCAGAAAGGTCTTTTTGCTTTTGGCCCATTTTCCATGCAAGTCCTACGGGAGATAGCCTGTTTTCGAAGCCTTCAAACCATTCTTGATCAACTGTCATGGCCAGATAAAGCGGCTTGTCTCCTTTGTATTTACTCAGTACGTGCTTCACTACACTCTTCCAGTTCTGCTCATATTCGTTGATATCAATATTTTCTAATATGAAGGCAGGTACCCCCATTTTCTCAAAAACAGGCTTGCGAAATTCCTCGAAAAGCAGAAAGTCAATGTTGATGACCCATACATCTGTGCGGAGACCTAAAGCATCCTGCAACATCCAAATGGGATAGGTATCGTTGTCTCCCTGAGTAAAGAGGATAGCATCAGGAGCTGTAGAAGCTAATACATTATAGCCATAGGACATCAAACCCTGCGACCATTCATTGGTTTTGAACCATTTTTGGTTGACCTCTTTCCTTAGTCCGGGATTGTGAGAGCTTGTGGCATAAGTAACCATAAATGAATGGATAGGAGGAAAATCAGGCTTCATTTTGTAGGCTTTCTTGAGGTACTTACTGCCCTCAGTGCTTACCCCTAAATCAGCCCCTTTTAAAAAATAATGGGTAAAAGTATTGGGGATGTTTTCTTCAACCATGGCAACAATGTTTTGACCCAATCTCAAGTCAGGCGAAACTTCTACAAAGTTTTTCTTCCAATTATTAGAGCCGTGAGCATTCCTACAGGCCTTGTAATAGTTGTACCATGCTTCCTCTGAACTTTTGTCTTTTTCCACCTCTGCCCACCAAAGTTCAGCTTGTGCTACATAGTAAGCGAATGGCCGTATCTCCTTGGCAAAGGAAATTTGCGGTTCCGCTACAGTCAAAGATTGGGCAGAAGTAGAAAGTTGAAAGCCCATTAAAATAAGCAAGAATGAAATCCTCTTTTTATGCATTTGAAAGTAATTGGTGATAGGTAGAATTTTATCAAGATCTAATACAAATAAGAAGGTGTTGGGTTCATTATTTAAAATAAAAGGCCACCCTCAATCAAGGGTGGCCAACGCAGATATATGAATAATGGGGTTATTCTACCACAAATTTGGAGGAGTTTATGATAGCTCCACGAACTTTGATGTTGAGGAAATATATTCCTTTGTTAAAACCAGATACATCGATTTTTTCAGTTGGGGTACTTCTTGGGTTGACTAGATTGTGAGAGATACTTCTACCTTGTAGATCCATGATACTCATTTCTATGGTAGAAAATTCTCCTGCGAATGATCCCAGATCAATCCTTAGAAAGTCGCTGGTGGGGTTAGGGCTTAATTGGACTGGATAGTTATCAACCTTTACAGAAAGCACCTTGGAATAATCATATTTTCCATCAATGTCGACATGCTTAAGTCTATAATAATAAATCCCATTCTGCTTGACATCGTCTACAAATTTATAGCTAGCTGGGCCTGACTGGTTTCCTGATCCGTCTACCCTGCCAGTTGCCTGCCACAACGACTGGTCAATAGATCTTTCGATAGAAAAGTGAGAGAAATTTTCTTCAGAAGCCGTCTCCCAGTTTAACTGAACCTTTTTTGCATCGATGACAGCACAAGAAAAATCAAGGAGTTCAATTGGAAATACTATCCTAGAACAAGTTCCCGGGCTTCCTGGAGGGCCTATACTGGCAAAAATAGGATTATCCTGGGTGCCAACAGGAGCAGAAGTTCCTCCGACATAAAGGGGTTGGGTGATGTCAAAAATGGTGGACAGCTCCACTGGGTAGGTGATAGAATAAATCCCATCCAGGCTGAAGCTTACATATTGATTTGCAGCGTTGCTTGGGTCCCAATTGATGGTAAGAATTCCGTGGTGGAAGTTGCCGTCAAAAAGGTCGGGTAGGGTTACGGGGCCGCCAGCCAATGAAGGCAGTTCGTATTGCCCGTTTTGATGGAGACCGAGGTGGTTATTCCCCGCGGCAAGGCTGTCATGAACACCAATATTGGTATCAATTTCAAAGGTCAGTGAGGGGCCAAAGGTTCCTCCATATCCCATAGCTTGTCCTCCTCCTCCAATTGCATTTGTACCGACTTGCTGTATCGATACTGCTACTCCTTGTGATGACTCAGTGCTATTACCAAAGTAAAGTTCGAAATCGTTCACTATGGCTGTGGGGGAGGCGAGGTCGTTAAGTATCAGGTTTTGGTCAATCCAGATGGCTGTGGGCTGATTTCCGCCGAGGTTGTTCTGTAAGTTGGTACATGAACCTCCATAGACCAAGGGGTCATTTACAGAAAAGAATGTCTGACCGTGAAGGGTACAGGTTCCCCAGGCCAGCGAGAGTGTGAGTAAAATTATCAATCTCATGGCAAAAATAGTTTGTCCTTTTAACAATCATTTAGTGGCTTAAATCCACATAAAATACAGGTTGCGGGTAGTAAGTTTCGAGTGCTTGTGTTATTGATTTGGGGGGTAAATCAATTGTGTTAAGTATAAATTATACAAATTTTAAATTATACTTACATCCAAATTGCTTTAAGTGTTAAATATTGGGTTTGAATGGCTTGATTTTGAATTATTTGAAATAAAAAATGGCCATACCCTGTGGTATGACCATGTTGGAATCTTTTAATGTGAAATATTACCCTCTTCGTTTTTTCTTGCCTCCCGATTTTCTTTCCTGAGCCCTTCGTTGTGCCCTTGAAAGTTTTCTTTCTTGCTCACCCCCACCTGCAGCAGCCAGAACTCTTCGCTCTTGCTCCATTTTGCGTTTGCGATCATTGGCAACATCTTTGTGATTGGCTTTCATCTTACTGAAATCATCACGTTTGGTATTCACTTGCTCCTGACTTTGCTGGCTGCCTTCTATGTGGAGGTCAGTTTTGAAGATCAATGACAAAACTTCCTGATTTACCTTGGCCATCATTTGACGGAATACCTCAAAGGATTGGATTTTGTAAATCAAAAGAGGATCTTTTTGCTCATATACTGCGTTTTGTACATCCCTGCGAAGGTCATCCATGGTCCTCAGGTGATCCTTCCAGTTTTCATCAATGATATGCAGGGTAGCAATTTTTTCCAGCTCATCAATCACAACCATTCCTTTGGTTTCGATGGCTTTTTGAACCTCAATGTCAATCTGGAATTTCTTTGCCCCGTCCGAGAATGGGATTCTGATCCACTGGACATTTGGATTGTCCTTTTTAATTCGGGTGATCCCATTGAAAAGGGTCTCTGCCAGTTCCTCAGATTTACGGTTGTAATATCCCTGAGCTCTTTCATAGAGCTTTTCAGCAAGTTTATCAGCTCTTTCATCGTTAAGGTCTCCCTCACCAATTTCAGGATCTACACGCAGGAAGCGGATGGCATCAAACTTCAAGCCTTCGGCATCTGTCATGTCGATGTGTACATCGATCAATTCCTGGCAGAATTCTTTCAGCATGGTATCCAGGTCGACCTTGATCCTGTCTCCGTAAAGGGCGTTACGACGGCGTTTGTAGATAACTTCTCGCTGAGCATTCATTACATCATCATACTCAAGCAAACGCTTACGCATTCCGAAGTTATTTTCTTCTACTTTCTTCTGCGCATTTGAGATTGAGCGGGTAATCATGGAATGCTGGATTACTTCACCTTCTTCCAAGCCCATTCTATCCATGATTCGGCTGATACGCTCTGTCCCAAACAGACGCATCAGGTCATCTTCCAGAGAGACGTAGAATTGGGACTGCCCAGGGTCTCCCTGACGACCAGCACGCCCGCGCAGCTGTCGGTCAATTCTTCGAGATTCGTGTCTTTCTGTACCAATGATGGCCAGACCTCCATTGGTTTTTACCCCTTCTCCCAACTTGATATCTGTACCACGACCTGCCATGTTGGTTGCGATGGTAACTGCCCCCGGTTGCCCTGCTTCAGCTACAATTTCTGCCTCACGTTGGTGATGCTTGGCGTTAAGTACATTGTGCTTGATCTTCCGGATCTTAAGCATCCTTGCCAGGAGCTCCGATACCTCTACAGAAGTAGTACCTACCAGAACGGGTTTGCCTTCTTCGCGCAACTGGATAATCTCATCAATTACCGCATTGTACTTTTCTCTCTTGGTTTTGAAAACCAAATCGTCCCTGTCATCTCTGGCAATGGGTCTGTTGGTTGGAATAACGACTACTTCCAGCTTATAAATGGTATAAAATTCTTTTTCCTCCGTCTCCGCAGTACCGGTCATCCCTGCGAGTTTGTGGTACATTCGGAAGTAATTCTGGAGGGTAACTGTTGCAAAGGTCTGGGTGGCAGCCTCTACTTTTACATTTTCCTTCGCTTCAATCGCCTGGTGTAGACCATCAGAGTAACGACGTCCCGGAAGGGCACGACCTGTCTGCTCGTCTACGATCATTACCTTCCCCTCATCTACGATGTACTCCACGTCCTTTTCAAAAAGGGTGTAGGCCTTCACCAATTGGTTAATTGCATGTAGTCTTTCTGACTTTTCTGCAAAATCCCTTGCAATCTGGTCTTTCTTCTTAACCTTGCCTTCTTCGTCAAGGCTGGTGTCATTGTCAATCTCAGCAAACTCAGATCCGATATCCGGAAGTACGAAGAGATCTACTTCCTCCCCTGCCTGCGTAATCAGGTCTCTACCCTTGTCGGTAAGTTCGATCTGGTTATTTTTCTCATCAATGGTAAAGAACAATGGCTCATCAGCAATGGGCATGTTCTTTTGATTGTCTTGGAGGAAGTGTCCTTCTACTTTGTTAAGAAGGGTTTTTACACCTGGCTCAGAAAGGTATTTGATAAGGGCGTTGTTTTTGGGAAGACCACGGAATGCACGGAACAGCGCCAAGCCTCCCTGCTTTTCTTCAAGTCCATCGTTGCCTTCGGCAATTTTTTTCTTGGCATCGGTGAGGTAAGCGGTGATCAGCTTGCGCTGACTCCTTACCAATCTTTCGATTCTTGGCTTCAGTTCGTTGTACTCATGGCGATCACCTCTGGGTACAGGCCCCGAAATAATCAATGGAGTCCTTGCCTCGTCAATCAATACAGAGTCAATCTCATCAATGATGGCAAAGAAGTGATTTTTCTGAACCAGAAACTCCGGATTGGTGGTCATGTTATCACGGAGGTAGTCGAAACCGAATTCGTTGTTGGTTCCGTAGGTCACATCTGCTTGGTAAGCCTTTCTTCTGTCATCAGAGTTGGGCTGGTGGAGGTCGATACAGTCTACAGAAATGTTGTGGAACTGGAATACGGGTCTGTTCCACTCCATATCCCTCCTTGCTAGGTATGGATTTACTGTCACAAGGTGAACCCCCATTTGGGTAAGTGCATTCAGGAATACAGGAAGGGTAGCTACCAATGTCTTACCTTCACCTGTGGCCATCTCCGCAATTTTTCCCTGGTGAAGTACCGTACCCCCCATCAACTGAACGTCATAGTGGACCATTTTCCACTCGATCTCAGCACCTGCGGCTAGCCATTTTCCTGACCAGACGGCTTCACCATTTTCAATGGTAACATATTCATGCTTCTTGGCCATCTCCTCATCCCAGTCAGTTGCGGTAACCCGAATCTCTCCATTCTCAGTCAATCTACGGGCGGTTTCTTTTACTACAGAGAATGCCTCAGGAACCATTTCTTCCATAACCTCCTCAAACTGATTGTAGAGGTCCTTGGTGAGTTTATCTATTTCATCGTAAAGATCATTTTTACGATTGATGTCCTTTGTATTTTCTGCTTCTTCCTTGAGTTGTGCCAATTCATCCTGAAGGTCTCTGGTATGATCCTTGATTCTTTGGCGCAACTCATCGGACTTTCCTCTCAGCTCGTTGTCAGTCATGCTGCTGTAGCCATCGTATACCTCATGTACCTTCCCCACATATGGCTCGAGCATCTTGACATCTCTGTCCTTCTTCGTCCCGAAAAGTTTCTTCAACAAGTTTTTCATTGTATATGCGTTAAATCTTTATGCAATGGTTCTTATAGGTCGTTCAAATTTACAGAAATATTGAAGCTTATAGAATTTAGATCAGGAATAAGAAAGTTTTTTAGGAATTGACCATTCATTCTTTCCCTATTTCCCTCCCAATGCTTCCATTAATTCCTGGTGTATAATTCCATTTGAAGAGACTACCTGCCCTCCAAAAATATAGTCATCCCCCCCATGGAAATCCGTAACTTTTCCTCCTGCTTCTTCTACAATTAATGCTCCTGCGGCAACATCCCACGGGTTGAGTTGGTATTCAAAGAAGGCATCTAGCTTACCTGAAGCTACATAGGCCAGGTCTAAGGCTGCTGAACCCATTCTCCTAAATCCCTGAATCTTTTTGATAACTCCATAAACCCGGCCGAGGAAATCGTCTATCCATTCAGGAGTACCGTAGGGAAAACCGGTAGCGACGATGCTTGTATCCAGGGTCTCACGTTTGCTTGTGCGAATTTTTTCGCCATTCAGGCTTGCGCCTTTTCCCTTCATAGCGACATACATGTCGTCATATACAGGCTGATAAACGTAGCCCATCACCGTTTCCTTATGGTGTTGCAAGGCGATACAGGTGCAAAAGTGAGGGATGCCATGCATGAAGTTTACAGTTCCATCAATCGGATCAATGATCCAGCGGTATTCGCTGTCTATGTCCTGGCTGCCGAGTTCTTCATTGATGAATCCACTTCCAGGAATCATCTGACTGCAAACTTGTTTCAACATTTTGTCGGCTGCTACATCCACATCAGTAAATGGATTATGAGCGGCTTTGTATTCCACACGTTTGAAATCAAAATGTCTGAATTCATCCTGTACATACTTACCTACCTTACGGAGTAATTCCTGAATGTCTTTGTCCAGTTGAAAATGATCCATGGAGATGATTTTTAGGCAGGAGTAAAGCAGGCCTATGGTTTCGATTCAATAGTGCCTGAATTGTTCCAAATCTTATTTTTACGCCGAATTAACCGAAAAATTGGGAAAATAGCGGACAAATTGACAGGAGATTTTTTACATTCCAGCATATTGTCATTCAAAAGCTCAAATTCGTGAAAATTAAATCCGCCAGCTTCTGGAAAACTGATCTCGACCTCGTACGTCCCTATACCATCGCTTACAAAACAGTGAGTTCTGTTGCGAATGTATTTATCGAATTGGAATTAGAAAATGGGATGAAAGGAATCGGTGCCTGTAATCCCAGCAAACAGGTAATCGGGAAGGATGCCAACGAGACCTTCGAAGAATTGCAAAAGGGCAACTGGCAGGATCAGTTGGTAGGGAAGGATATCAGGACCTTTGAAGCGATGATGCGTGAGTTACATTTGGGTGATAAGCCGAGGAAAGGCTACATCGCGGCCCTGGATATTGCACTATTTGATCTCTGGGGAAAATTTCTTGATCAACCGATTGTGGGGTATCTGGGGCAACAGCACAGCAAAATGCCAACTTCAATTACCATTGGCATAAAAGATGTTGAAGAAAGCCTGGAAGAGGCAGATGAGTATGTTGGGCGTGGATTCAGGTATTTGAAGGTGAAGATTGGGGAGGAAGTGGAAAAAGACCTCGAACGACTACAAAAACTTCGTGAAAGGTTTCGTGACCTGATTCATATCAGGGTAGACGCCAACCAGGCATATACCCTTGCTGAATTGATTTCATTTTGGGAAGTGGCTCAAAACCTTGACATTGAGTTGATCGAACAACCCATGCCTGCAAATGAACCCTGGGAGCAATTGCCGCTGATGCAGCAAGTTCCAGCCCACCTTATGCCTTATATTGCTTTGGATGAGTCCCTGCGTTTTTGGGAGGATGCTCATTTGATTGCAGGCTTGAAGCCTGTTCCCTGTGGTATTTTCAACATAAAACTGATGAAATGCGGTGGTATTTATCCCGCAATGGGTATTGCACGATCTGCTCAATTGGAAAGGATCAAACTCATGTGGGGCTGCAATGATGAGAGCATTGTAAGTATTACAGCCGCACTTCACGCAGCTTTTGCCAATAAGCATACGGCTTTTCTTGACCTTGATGGGTCATTGGACTTGGCGAGAGACCTTGTCTCAGGAGGTTTTACCATCGAGGATGGCATGATGAGCCTCCATGGAGGGGCAGGGCTTGGAGTCGAAAAGCTGTAAATCCTGATTTATTTTAGCTTAAATGTAATGGTTACGATTACTTCCTGGCGCTGTCCGGCAGAGAATTTCCATTTTTCAAGGGCTATTCGTCCTGAGTTTACCAGGCTTTGCATATTAGGTGCGACAGGACCAGCAGGAGCTGCATATAGCACTGAGCCATTCGGAGCAATGATGATCTTGAATTTAATTCTTCCTTCTTGCTGGGTATTGTAGACAGGCTTGGGAAGAGACTTTGGTGTTCTGCCCTTTAATGAACCTGGCCCACTTTCTGCGAATGAAAACAGACCATCAGGATCCAGGATTTGGGTGTTGGGTGTACCCTGGTTTCCCGTTCCTTCGTTGGCATCTCCCTCATTTGAGCCACCCCCCATGTTGAAATCAAGGCCATCATCAACCTCCTCTTCCGAGTTGGTCTTGCTTGAGTTATCGTTGTTGGTTTCAGAGGTCTCTGTTGTAGTGCTTTGGGGTGAGCTTGTATTTTCTTTAGGCTTATCGTTTACTGGTGGGGTTGTTGTAGGAGTAGGTTTTTTGGTCGTAACCACCTCCGATGGAGTAGGAGTGGTCTCAGTAGTTTGAGCTTCAGTTGTGGTTGTTGGGGTGCTGCTTTTGGAAGGAGCAGGCTGATCTGCGGTAGGTTTAGGGTCTTTTACTGGAACCGGATTGTTTACAGGTGGGCTGTAGTTGTTGACTTTTTTGCTCCCATTGGTATAGTCTCCGAAGTCAATGGATCCAACTACTTCGTATTCATCACCTTCACCGATTTTTGCTTCTCTGTACAGGTTGAGTAACATCAAGAGGCTAAAAAATAACATGAGTATCATCAGAATCGACGTTACCGCTGCACTGATTCTGGAATTGCGCTTTTCGAGGGCAATTGCTTTATCTATAAATAGACGTTCTGTTGTCGCCATTATTCTTACTTATTGATCTTAGGACTTTACCTTAGGATATGAATTTACCTAAAAATCCACAATGAGGATACGTAAAAAAAGAAAATATGGAGACCAATTGCCAGAAAAACGGGAGTGAACCTGGGGATTTTTGGAATAAAAGCTAGTTAGGGTATCCTATGCAGAAAAGAAACTGTAGGACATGGATTTCTGGACGGAGGGTAGTCTGATAGGTAAAATAAGTATTTTTATGTGGGGAAAATGTTTATGATTTGGCCTTACGGCTTGAAAAATATGGAACCCTGTCAGGCTTATAAGCCTGACAGGGTTCCTATACACAGAATCCAGATCTCAGGTATTTTCAATCCTAAGCCTCAAATTTTTTAAAAAGCTCAACAAACTCCATCTGGAGGTCTTTTGCTTTATTCTTGGCGTACCAGGAGTGTACCTTCACCGAAAAATCGTCATAAGGTTCCTTGGGCTCAGGGGTATGCTTGTAATCCATGACCATTTGCTGGATATCCACTGGTCTTGGTCCCCAATCTCCCAATTCTTCCCCAGTCTCAGCGTCCAAAATGATTACCTTCGGAATGGATCTTCCTCCATCCGTGAGGTACTCATCCATCAGCTCAAGGTTTTCGTCCCTCAGAAGCAGTTTATGCTCAATACGATCCGTATACTGGGCCATTTTCTCAATAAGAGGTAGGTTTTGGGCGGCATCCCCGCACCAACCCTCAGTAATTGTGAGGAAAATATACTTTCTCTTGAGGTTATCAAGAATTGAAGTCAACTCTTCGATCAACTTTCCTGTTTTATCCAGGCGCTGAATCCGCTTTAGGTTAAGACCAGCATGTCTGAGGTACATTTCGGTTTGGTTGGGGCCTGTAGTTTTCCCCTCTGCATGGAGGTCGTCCAGTAGTTTGCGGTACTCGCTGTATGTCATCGCCTTGGGAAGGCTGCTTTTGATGATCTCTTTCATAAGGCAAAGGTGACATTTGTTGTCAATCAAATTTTGTCAGTTCATTGACAAATTGAATGCTGAAATAAAGTCTCTCCAAGGGTGAAGTTTTCAGCGGGAACTGGTATAAACAAAAAAAGGATTGAAGTCATTGCTCCAATCCCTTCTAATTTTTTTATGTGTGATCACACCTTTTCGGCGCAAAACTCCTGGTATGCACCCTGAAGATTTGCTGAAATCATCATTGCAGGACGTCCTTCAATGTGATGTCTCTCGATCATGTGTACCAATTGACCATCCTTGAACAAGGCAATAGCCGGAGAAGAAGGAGGATAAGGGAGCAAGTACTCTCTGGCTTTTTGAGTTGCTTCCAGGTCTACACCTGCAAAGGTGGTAACAAGTCTGTCAGGCTTGGAACCTTCAACTTCCAAAGAATTCAGGATTCCTGGGCGTGCTGCACCTGCTGCACAACCACATACGGAGTTTACTACCAATAAGGTAGTTCCTTCCTGCGCATTTAGAACCTGATTAACATCATCCGCACTCTTTAGGGGGGTGAATCCCTTTTCAGTCAACTCAGCTTCCATTGGAGCTGTGTGCCATTCTGGATATCTGCTCATTGTTTTTTATTTCTGGGTAATTATTAGGAATTGCAGAATATAATTTCTGCCTTTGTCGTTTAGCTTCTGGAAAGAACGTTTCACCTAGGAAACTCCTGGTTTGAATATATGGTTTAAATTTAAGAAAATTAATTATTCCCTATACGAAGACCTTAGGCCAATGTTCAAACATTGTATATATCTGTCAAAATTAACGAAGGCTTTACACAAGCCAAGCCGCCTTTCTGTAATTTTGAACATTATGAAGAAAACCTCACTCTGCTTTTTCTTAATTGTCGGATGTTTGTCTGCTTGGGCACAGCCCGCAGATATTTATGATGAAAAGGTTACCTCAGCTGGGAACGTAGCAGCTACCATTAGTAACCTCGGTATTATTGGAAACAGTTTCAGTGGAAGTTACAATTTACAGGGCTTTCCTTCCTGTGAATTTCCAGTAGGATCAGGAATCGAACACCTTTTTGAAGGTGGCCTTTGGGTTGGTGGTCTTGTAAATGGTGAAATCGCCGTAACCACCGGGGCCATAGACGATCCTTCGGGTTACAGCACAGGAAAAGCCGGATTTGAATATTCTTCCAAAGAAAGACTTGGAGAGATGTCTTCCCTTAGAACTGAGCCGACGTTTAATCCTACTGCCATTTCTCATCAGGATTTCTTCTCAACATTTACAGATACATCCACATTCATAAAGACAGCAACTTCGCAGATTCCCATTTCAGGCCACCTGCGTCCACTTGGACTTGAAGTTGAGTTTCGTTCCCTTAACTGGAACTTCCCCTTCGCCAATTTCTTTGTGATCCTCAATTTCAAGATCAAGAACATCGGGAATGATGTGATTGACTCCATGTACTTCGCCTACTGGATAGATGGGGTAATCAGGAATACAAACATCACTCCTCCTGGCGGTACTGCATTCTACAACAAAGGAGGAAATGGATTCATCGACAGCATGGACATGGCCTACGAGTTTGATGCCATTGGAGACGTTGGATTTACGGATTCTTATGTGGGAACCAAGTTTCTGGGAGCTGAGTACAATGGGGTTTCCCACAAACTCATTCCTAATTTTGGGATCAATTTCAATACATGGCAGTTTAGAAACTCAGGAGATCCTCTTTTCTTTGCTCCAAACACTGACCTCCAGCGCTACAATAAAATGACCTTCGGCCTCCAAAAGCTCGCCAATTGGCCGGACATTGAAGCTACCATTAATGGAGCCAACAACCGATCTAACCTTATTTCTGCAGGGCCAATCAGGCAGTTTATGCCCGGCGACGAAATTGAAGTTGCTTTTGCAGTGGTCTGCGCCAAGCGTGTACTGGATGGCAAGCCTGCCGCAGTCAATAATGACGATCAGAGAGCAAACCTTATCACGAATGCTTTGTGGGCACAAACGGCCTATGATGGAGAGGATGCCAATGCCAACGGGGTTTTGGATTTTGGGGAAGATGCCAACAAAGATGGACAGATTACCCGATTCATTCTACCTGCTCCTCCGGAAATCCCTTCTACCCGTGTAGAAGTTGGAGACAATAAAATTGATGTGTATTGGGGCAAAAACTCGGAAAATTCCATTGACCCCATTTCTAAGAAAAAAGACTTTGAAGGCTTCAGGTTGTATAAGACTCCGGTAGGTTTTGACATTCAAAGCGTTCAATCTATTGATACAGCTTTGATCTTGGTAGGTCAATGGGATAGCGCAGGGAATTCGCTTTTCTTTGATACTGGACTAGGTGCTATACGCTTGGAGGAGCCCGTAAACTTTGATGGAGATACGACCACCTATTACTACAGGTATACCTTTGAGAATGTCAGTAATGGCTGGCAGCACGGCATTGCCTTGACTGCCTTCGATACAGGTGATGAGGTCAACAACCTTCAGTCCCTGGAATCTTCTATTACAGGGAATCTCTTCAGAACTTTCCCTGGAAAAAGAGCCAACGAAGGCTTTGAAAATGGAGATCCATTTGTCTATCCCAATCCCTATTATGGCGAAGCTGCCTGGGAAGGAATCAGCAGTTTTGAAGAAGATCGAAAGTTGTATTTCGCCAACCTTCCCTCACAGTGTGAGATCAGAATCTATACAGTTGCCGGAGACCTCGTTGATGTCCTTGAGCATGATGCCGCAACCTATGATGGCTCTGATAGCCGATGGTTTTCAACCTATGCCAACCCTGAAGACAATGCCTTTGCTGGTGGAGAACATGCCTGGGACTTGCTTTCCAGGGACAATCAGATCATTGCAAGAGGCCTTTATCTCTTTGTCGTAATTGATGAGGCTACAGGAGAGAAAAGGAAAGGTAAATTCGTGGTTATCAAGTAAATGAACTAGTTGTTTTTTTATATTCTTACAATTACCCAACACGTTTATGAAGAAGTTATTTCTACTCATTTTTATGGGGGGATTAATGGGCATCGCTTTTGCTCAGTTCCCTACTGTTACCATCCAACAGATCCAGGAGGTACCCATGGCTCAGCTTATGACTGACGTGGATACATCTTTACTCCTTGGAGATACTGTAATTGTTTACGGTACGGTTACCATGGATGGCCGTGTGGAAGACCCTCAGAATCCTGGCCAGTTTATCCGTAACGCTGCTCCAGGACCACACCACAACATTTGGATCCAATCAGGAACCGGGCCATGGTCAGGTCTAGATGTATTCCACCTGAATGGAGAAACTACACCTACTTCTCCGCTAGACATGCTTGATCTTGTCGCAGGCGACTCTGTAAAAATCACCGGTTTCATTGAGGAATTCGCTGATCACGAAACTGAGATCATGCCGCTATCTGTAGAGTTATTGGGAACTGCAAACCAGCCTATCACTCCTATTGTACTTACAGTAGGAACCTTCAATGATGCCAACAAGGATGACAACCGCCTTACAGGTGAGCAATGGGAAGGTATGTATGTTGAGTTCCAGAACCTTACAGTAGTAAATATCGTTGCTGGACGTTTTATTGACTTTCAGGATGCCAATGGGGATGTAATTCAGCTTTCTGACCGCTTCGTAGCATTCCAGAACCCAGGTCAGGGAGGAGCATTCCAGACTCCTGCAATTGGAGCCGTGTTCGATACTGTCCGTGGGGTTATCGCTCACGGTCGTGCCGATCAGGATGGTTACCAGCTTTACCCATTCAAGTCTTCTGACCTTGTGTTGGGACAGATCGTACCTCCAACCATTACCAACATTCGCCCTAATCCACTTACTCCTTCAGAGACCCAGGATATCAATGTATCTGCTACCATCACTGACAATGGAAGCATCATTTCTGCTAAATTGTTCTACGGAATCGGAGCATCTACTGCACCCGGTAGCTACTTCGAAGTTCCTATGACCAATACTGGAGGAACTACCTATACAGGAACTATTCCCAATACGGCCTTTAGCAATGGAGATATTGTTGTATTCTATGTAGAAGCACTAGACAATGATAGCCTTGAAATCGTATCTCCTGATGTGCCAGATGGTTCTGATCCAAGATTCGTAATCGTCGATAACAATGGTGCCAGCATAAGAAACGTTCAGTTCACTCCATTCGAAAATGGAGCGTCGTCTTATGACGGATCTGATGTAACCGTAACTGGTATCGTAACTTCCAGCTCCAAGCCTGGAGACATGGGTTATGTATATATCCAACAGCCAGGTGAAAATCAGTGGGCTGGACTACCCCTAAGAGGTTCTACCGCACTTCTTGACCTCAATAGAGGGGATGAAGTTACCGTAACAGGTAGCATCACTGAAAGATTCAACGATGAATTCCAACTTAGAAATTGGACTGTGATGGAAGTAAATACCGTAACAGTAAACTCTAGCAACAATACGCTTCCTGAGCCTGTTGTAGTGAATCCAAATAACTTCTACAGAAACGTTTCAACGCAGACTTTCCCTGACTTTACCCTTACAGAGCCTTATGAAGCTATGTTGGTGAAGTTTGAAGGGCCACTTTATGTGGCAGATGCAAAACCTGATGGTGATCCTGGGTTTGCTGAGTGGTACATAGGTACAGATCCATTCGACGTAATCGGTTGCCGTGTGCAGACAGGCAGACAGGAAGACAGAAACTTCTCTTCTCTATCTTTTTCTTTGATCAATGATTCTTTGTACTTGACAGAGGATGGTATTGTAGATACTACCCTTTCACTACGTCCTACTTTGGTAAGCACAGGGGATACCCTTTGTTCATTGATTGGAATTATGTCCTTCGGGTTTTCCGAGTGGAAGTTGATCCCAAGAAACAATGATGACCTTCCTTCTGTAACTGACAATACCGGAGAACTTCGTCTGGCCATTTCAGGAGCTAACTATCCATTCCCTAATGGATTGAAAAATGCTGATTGTGCCAATGCTTACTTCATCGGACTGGACGTTCTTCCCGCATTCGAAGGAAGCGAGGTGAAGGTATATCCAAATCCTAGCCAATACTACATGAATGTAGACTTTGACTTGACTTCCGCACAAAATGGTGTTGTGGAATTGAGAGATATGATGGGCCGCGCCGTACTTTCTGAGAGATTCAACGGAATCAGCGGAAGCGTTCGCCTCAACACTGAAAACCTGACTCCAGGTTCTTATGTAGTTGTTGTAAGAAATGCCAGTGAAATCATCGCTCAGAACAAGGTTCTGATTGCAAGATAAATTTTCAGGTTTGGGAGTCTTTCAAGTTGGAAGGCTCTCAGGCTTTTTTTAATAAAATCATCCATGTCAAAATCATTTTCGTTATTCTTTCTCATCTGTGGGATGTTGCTGGTTTTTTATTCCTGTGATACAGGCCAAAAACTGGAAAACCAGGCACCTGAAACAAGAATATTCGTTGATCAAATTAATCTTGAAGGAGACGATCGCCTTAGAAGTACGGTAAGCCTAAACTGGATTGGAGAGGATGTAGATGGTTTTGTAGTGGGTTATGAAATCTCTTTGGATGAGGTGGACTGGATTTATACTGAGAGAACTGACACGGTGATCAAGTTTATCCTACCTGCCGGGAATGATAGCCTTGACCAGAGCTTCTTCGTCAGAGCCATTGACAATGAAGGAGCTGTCGACCCAACTCCGGATCAATTGGTTATTCCCCTAAAAAATACCCCTCCAGTTGCACTTTTTGATACACTTTCTCCCTTTCAGGATACTTTCTTTACAGTCTTTGCCCTTCCGATTCTGGTTGACGATGCAGACGGAAGCAATTCTATTGACTCAATTCTAATCAAAGCAAATGACGGCCCCTGGTTGTCGGTAAACCCAGGTACAAAAATTGTGTCTGTATTGCCACAAAATCCCGAAATGTCAGGTATCATGGCTGGAGAGGTCTACGAAGATCTGAGTATCACCAACAACCGACTTGAAGGTATTAAGCTGGATGGAGACAATACCTTTTTTATAAAAGCAGTGGACATCGCAGGCAGTGCATCTAAGGTGGATACTTCAAAAAGTATTTTTATCAAAAGAAAAACAGGGGATCTATTATTGATTGATGACCATCAAGGGGCGAATGTTGACAGTGTGTACACCAATCGCTTAAATCGCGTATACCCCAATTATGATTTGGTGGATATGACATTGAATACCCCTACACTCTGGAATCCGACTTTCAGGATTTGGGTGAACCTATATGACAAGGTTCTTTGGTATGGTGATGGGCGTTTCGCTTCCGGTACAGAGTCTTTGCTGGTCGAATTGGCAGCAAACGAAATCCAGGTCTTCCTAAGTAATGGAGGTAAAATGCTGTTCACATCTGCTTTTACAGATCAATTCAACCAAAGACTCAGTTCTGAACTTTCTCCGATCTTCGAGTTTACACCTATGGATAGCCTTGGAACTGGATTTGGGCGCCAACCCAGGTTATCTCCTGATAGCTTATTGGTTCCTACCCAGGCATTTGCATCAGAGTTGGACCCTTTGCAAAGTTCGATTTTTGCAGCAGCTGTTTACCCATATTTTCCCAAGGATGCTGATAACACCCTCTTTAAAGCTAATGTAACCGGGATTGGTGGGGCATGGGTAGGGCCCACGGATATGATTGGAAGGACCCAGTTTATCAATGGGGAAACGAATGTGGTATTCTCCTCTTTTGAGTTACATTTACTTACTGGTAACTCAGGATCCATGGAAAAATTACTGGATGTCGTTCTAAACCAGTATTTTAGCTGGTAAATCAGATAATTGTGGTTAAATATATAGGTGAGAACTACTTTTTTTTCGAAGAATTAGCTTCTACCAATACATTTCTAAACCAACTGGATGCTGCTGATACCGAAGAGGGTACAGTGGTACAGGCGGCCTTTCAGACCCATGGAAAGGGACAAAAAGGTAGTGTGTGGTTGGTAGAACCAGGCCAAAATCTGACCTTAAGCATTCTCTTAAAACCTACCTTCCTTGAGCTAAAAAGGATATTCCAATTGAGTAAAGTGGCCGCCCTGGCTTTACACCATACCATCCTGCATTTTTTACCTGATGCAGATGTGAAAATCAAATGGCCCAATGATATGCTACTAAATGGAAAAAAGGTAGCAGGAATCCTTCTCGAAAATCAGTTAGAAAGCAAACGAATAAATGCCTCAATTATCGGTCTCGGACTGAATGTTAATCAAGCAGGCTTTCCCACAGAATTAACAGAAAAAGCGACTTCATTAAGACTGGAAAGTGGTTGGCAATTCTCTTTAGATGAAATAAGAGCTGTTTTATTTGAAAAAATGGAATACTGGTATGAACATCTGAAGAAAGGAGAACATAGCATGGTAGATCGGCCTTATCTCAAATATTTATTTGGGTACCAGGAAGAAGTTGATGTAGAGATAGAAGGGAAAAAAATTAAGGCAATGATGGTAGGCATTGGGACTGATGGGAGAGTGGCTCTGGTAGTTGACGATGTACTGAAATATTTTGGTATCAAAGAAGTCAGGTGGATTTTATAAACTCGTGCAACCAATTCCCCTTGTATTTCCTCTCTGCAAGGGAACCCCAATATTCTGAATGTTCAATATGGTCCTAAGCATTGACATAGGAAATACCCTTACAAAGTTTGCCTTAATTGAAAAAGGCAGAATTGAGGCTTATGGAAGCGCGGACAAGGATCATCTTCAGCAAGTACTTGCCCATGTAAGGCAAAAATATGAAGACAAGGTCCAAAAAATTGGTTGGATCAATGTGAATCAGGTGCTTGAGCTTCAAGATTACCTGGGAGATTGGGAGGTTTTCTGCCAGTTGATTGATTCAACTACTGATTTTCCAATAAAAAATGCCTACAAGACCCCAGATACCCTTGGAACTGACAGAATTGTCGCGGTTATAGGTGCTCAAACCCGAATATCTGATGGGGCAGTATTGGTCATAGACGCAGGTACTGCCATTACCTACGACTATGCAGACGAATATGGGACTTATCATGGAGGTGGAATCGGACCTGGGATGAACATGAGGTTCAAAGCCCTTCATGAATTCACCGCGAGACTTCCATTGTTGGAAGCAGAGGAGATTGCCCCTCTTGTAGGCCAGAGTACCCAAGAAAGTATCCTTTCAGGTGTGGTAAATGGCATGGCCGCGGAGATAGATGGGATTATCAACAACTACAAAAGCATCCAAAAAGGGAAGTTAACCGTTTTTTTGACAGGTGGTGATGCATCCTTTTTTGAAAAACGACTTAAAAACATCAATTTTGCATCCTCGAATCTCATACACTTGGGGATCTATCATATACTTACTCATCAATAACTACATGAGTTCTAAGAGAATAATGCTGGCCATGATGGCCATTCTTTTTGTCGGGACACTTTCCGCTCAAAAACTGACCGTGAGTGCGTATTCACGTTACGCCATCGGAGAAATCCTGGATTTCACGACCACCAGAAATGCGGGAATGGGCGGGATCGGAATCGCTACAGACAATTACTTTTCAGTAAATAATGTCAACCCTGCAAGTTTGACGGATGTGGTCTTTACCACCATGGACATCTCTGCTTTTGGTCAATTCAACCAATTCAATACAGAACAAGGCAGCAGGTATCCCTTCACTGCGGGTTTTCAGAACCTGTCTTTTGCCTTTCCTGGTAACAAGGGGCCAGTAGTTTCCTTTGGCTTTGCCCCATACAGCGCCGTGGGTTATGAGATTCAAGAAAACAAGGAAGTCATTTTAGATGGTGAGCCTTATATCCAAAGCCTGAACATTGCAGGTGAAGGTGGGCTGAACCAGGTATATGGAAGCCTCGCATTCAAGGCTCTCAATAAGAAACTCAGGTTAGGAGTTTCGGCCAGGTACCTTTTTGGGAATACCCTGTACACATGGCAGCATGCCTTGTTAAATGGCGATTCTTCCCTTATTGTAGGTCTTCAGCCTGTAGAACTTACCAGAGATGTATACATCTCTGGCCTGGCTACTCAGGCAGGCTTGATGTGGGTAGATACCCTTAACAAGGAGAAAAATCGCCTCTTGAGGTTAGGACTCACAGCTGATTATACTTTCGGACTTAGTGGGGACAGATACCTGGCAAGAGGCGAAGATTCCATCCGTACCCTGGAAGTAGGAACCATCCAGGTTCCCCTGAAACTGGGAGCTGGTTTCATGATGCATCAGTTAGGAAAATGGTCTGTAGGAGCTGATTTTACCTATCAAGATTGGAATCAGTTGCAATACTTTAGCGATACCACCGATCTTGGTGCTGAGTTCAGGTTCAGTGCTGGAGGTGAGTGGATTCCTAAATTCAACAGCCAAAAATATTTTGACCGAATTGCATACCGCTTCGGTGCTTACTACAAGCAGACCTATATCCAGTTCGATGGTGTTCCGCTGAACGATTATGGAATAACCTTTGGCTTTGGCTTCCCAGCTGGACAGAAAGGAAACAACCGTTTCAACAGGGGAAGGGCTTCGTCTCGTGTGAGTTTGAGCTTCGCTCTGGGAAGAAGGGGAAGCCTCAATGCTGGACTTCCTGCAGAAGAATATTACGGCAGAATTCGCCTTGGATTCAACTTGAATGAGCGTTGGTTTGTCCGTCGCGTAGTAGATTAAGCATCAAATTTGGATTCAATGAAATTACTCACTCCTCATCAGGACTGGAAGGATTATGAACTGATTGATTCAGGAGATGGCGAAAAATTGGAACGCTTTGGAACAGTTGTAACCAGGCGTCCTGAGCCTCAAGCTGTCTGGTCTAAATTTTTGAGTGAGGAGGAGTGGAAACGTAGGGCACATGCCCATTTTGTGCAGGAAGGAAGCCATTCCGGAAAATGGGATCGCAAAGCCCATGTACAAGATCAGTGGTACATAAATTACCATTATAAAGGGATGAAACTTCGCTTCAGACTTGGACTCACCGGTTTCAAGCATGTCGGAATATTCCCCGAACAAGCCATCAACTGGAATTACATATATCATGCCTCCAAAGGGATGAGTAAGCCAAGGGTACTCAACCTTTTTGCCTATACAGGAGGCGCTTCGCTAGCCGCAAGGGCAGGCGGAGCCGATGTGATCCATTGTGATTCCATCAAAAACGTCCTGAATTGGGCAAATGTCAATATGCAAGCCTCCGGGCTTAGCGACATACGTTGGCTGCTCGAAGACGCCTTTAAGTTTGTAAAGCGAGAAGCCAAACGAGGCAATAGCTACCAAGGCATTATCCTTGATCCTCCTGCATACGGGCATGGTCCTAAAGGGGAGAAGTGGAAACTCGAAGATATGGTCAACGAATTGAGCAGTGAGGTAGGCCGAATCCTCGATCCCGAACAGAATTTTCTGGTATTCAATAGCTACTCTTTAGGCTTTTCCCCTTTGGTCATACAGAATCTGGTGAGAACACACTTCAAGAAGCATGACCTGAAAAATATAGAATCAGGGGAGTTATTCATGCCTGAAAAATCCGGCAGGAAGTTGCCCATGGGAATTTTTACCCGCTTCAAAAACGTTTAGGAAAACTCATTCCTCAAAAAGTCCCTCATTTTCAAAATAGGCTAGAATATGCTCACGGAGAAGGTACTCTTGTGAAAACATATCCTGATGAGGAAGGGCTTTTTGTAGCTCCCAGTGAGGCCAGCCATCCTGATCCAGGTGGGACAATTTGTAATAGCCTGATTGGGAGAGCAACCTGCAAATGGCAATGTGCATCAGGTCTACCTTTTCTTCTTTGGAAAATTCCTTGTTGGGGGTGGCTCCTAATTCGCGGAGTCCTATTAGAAACAAGATGGATTCAAGGTTAAGTTTTTTACCAAATTTCCCCATCAAAGCCATCTCTACATCCATCCATTTCCTTGCCATAGGTATTATATGAATTGAAAATCGGATTCCATGGAAGTTAAGCACAACCCAGGAATCCGACTCTGATATTATTTTACATTATGAGTTCCAATTCTACTGAACCTCATTCCAAATTCTCCTTCAAAACTCATGAAAACAAAGAGGGGCTTACCTACGATATGATCTTCAGGTACATATCCCCAGTAGCGGCTATCCTCTGAGTTATGGCGATTATCTCCCATCATCCAGTAGTAATCCATCTCAAAAGTATAAGAGTTTACTTCCTTGCCATCAAGTAGGAGTTTGCCACCCTTTTTCAATTGTAGTTCATGACCTTCATAAGCAGTGATTGCTCTCCAATAATAGGAAAGATTCAAGGGTACAGTCAAGTCGACTGTCATGCCTTTTTTGGGAAGGGTCATAGGACCAAAATTGTCGACATTATTTTTAACCAATTTCCCATTGCCGTTGAATTTCTGAGGGTAAATCGGGCGAGTCCTGTCGACCTGCATCACTCCTTTTTCATTGATGACCTCTTCTACTTTTGCAATTTCGTCCATGCTTCGAATGATTTCAGCTATGGAGTCGCTCATAAACAAGGTGTAGATTCCCCTGTTCTGATCATTGATCATCCAGTTGTAGTTTTGAGTCCTTCTGATGCCCTCATAATCTTCTTCCTTGTTGGAAGAGATATAGGTCCTGAAGCCCAATTCCTTCATTCTGGGGAATGACCATTTTTTCAAGAATATCGTTTGTCCGTTTTCTTTGATTCTATCCCCTTTTTCAGCCTTAGCAAAGCTCGCCCCTGGTTTGGCTATCACTATAAACTCCTTCTGCAAATTTGGGGGTTGATAGCCCAACTCTCCATTGATGTATAAGACACCTTGCTTGATCTCAAGTATATCTCCAGGAGCAGCCACACATCTTTTGATGTAGTTTTCCTTCATCGTTGGGACTTTGACAGTCCCCAAGCCATCCCTGAGTTTCCACATTTCTTGATCTTGTGCAGGATAGTTGAATACCACGATGTCATTTCTCTTAACCTTGGTAAGGCCTGGCATACGATAATAGGGAAGGGTAATGATGTCTGTGTAAGAAGGCATCGTAAAATCCCCAATCTTGATTTTATTATGGATGAATGGGATCGACAAAGGTACCCTTGGTAAACGAGGGCCATAATGGAACTTACTCACGAATAAAAAGTCTCCAGCCATCAGGGTCCTTTCCATAGATGAAGTAGGGATCATAAAGGCTTCAATGAAGAAAGACCTGATGATCAAAGCTGCAACACCTGCGAAAAGAATGGCGTCTCCCCACTCCCTGGCACTGCTCTTTTGGGGAGCATCTTTCTGCTCGGCCGCAGGTCCCAGATACTTTACATTCGGATCGAATGCCAACTTGGGAAGGTAATAGAAAGGTAAAATCAATGCAGCTGCATGCTCAATCAACTTATGCTTTCCGAAGGCTTTGACCAGGTCAATAGTCATGGCAACACCTACAAGTACGCCGACTATAGGCAGCAGGTACAACACCAACCACCAAGTGGGCTTGCCAATGAGTTTCAGCCATATATACCAATTTAAACCTGGTATAAGAGATTTCCATCCTGCCTCTCCAGCCTTCTCAAAAAGCATATAGAGGGCAACTGTGGAAGGAACAATCAGGATAAATAGAAAAGTGAAGAAAAATATGGCTCCAGACATTTGAATAAGGTTTGTGTTGCAGAACGGTATTTTTTGCTCCGCTTTCAGTTAAGATCATAAAAATAAGAATTCTGACAACTGTTGCCAGAGTTTTCTTTTAGACTTTTGACCTAATTTGTCGCAAGATAATCGTGATTCTTACAAAAACATCAAAAAAGATCTCTCCAAACCTTGATAACTATCTTTCGTATTTAAAATAAATATTGTATTTTGTACACAAATAAATTTCTTATGAAAGCCCTGATTCTTGTTGATATTCAAAATGACTTTGTTCCTGGAGGTAAGTTGGCTGTAGCTGGAGGAGATGAGATCATCCCCTTTGTGAATGAGCTACAAAAGGAATTTGAATTGATTGTAGCGACACAGGATTTTCATCCCGCTGATCATGGTAGCTTTGCTGTGAATCATACCGGTAAGAAGGCCGGAGAGTTTATTGACCTACACGGTCTTCAACAAGTCCTGTGGCCAGTTCATTGTGTCCAGGGAAGTGAAGGAGCTGATTTTGTGAAATCCCTGGATATGTCAAGGGTAGACAAGGTATTTCCAAAAGGTACTGACAAGGAGATTGATAGTTACAGCGGCTTTTTTGACAATGGACACAGAAAATCCACCGGTATGGCAGCCTATCTCCATGAGAAAGGAGTAACAGAAGTCCACGTAGTTGGCCTTGCTGCAGATTATTGTGTGAAATTTACAGCGCTTGATGCTATCAGAGAGGGTTTTCAGACGGTATTGTATAAAGAAGGTACCCGCGGGGTCAATCTGAGTCCTGAAGACAGCAAAAAGGCCTTTGAAGAAATGAAATTGGCTGGAGTCAAAATCATTTAAGCCTGGATTTCTTTTCAATTCTGAGAGGGGCAGACCTCTCAAATGGCGTATCAAATGAAAAAAGGGTGTTGGTCCCCTCAACCCCTTCTATGGATTGAATTTTTTCATAAATGACATCTCTTAGGTGGAAGTTATTGACTGCATAGATTTTTACCATGATGGCATACCTCCCCGCGATGTTTACACACTCTACAATCTCAGGAATCTCTTTTAACTGAGCAATGGTGGAGTTCATGTACTTGGCATCCAACAACAGTATTTGTGTGAAAGCACAAGTTTCATATCCCAAAGCAACCGGATCAAGCCTATAGGCAGGATTGCGGAGTACACCGGCTTCCTTTAATTTCCTTACCCTTTGGTGGATCAGGGAGTTAGATACCCGTAGCTGTTCCGCCAGCCTTGAAAAGGGGATTCTGGCGTCCTCGACTAGGGCATCCATGATCTCAATATCTAATGGGTCAAATTGGTTTTTCAGTTCAAAGTACATGAGGCCTTATTGTCAATTTGATTTTATTTGGTGAAGATAAATAAATATTGACATAAAAATTGGCTTGATATTTCCATTATAAATTTTTAGTCGTAAAAATGTTGTCAGATTAACCATTTAATGCAGCGCTATGAATTTGAACAACATCCTTACGATCACTTTGATCCTTTTCTCTGTCATCGATGTGGTTGGATCTCTTCCTGTAATCATTGATATGAAAAGGCAAGGCGTAAACATCCATCCTGGAAAGTCTACCATTGTAGCCGGGATGTTGATGTTGGTATTTCTATTTTTCGGGACCTCTGTACTTAAGTTGTTTGGCCTGGATGTCAGCTCTTTTGCTCTGGCAGGTTCGCTTATCATATTTTTTATTGGCCTGGAAATGATCCTGGGAATCAGGTTTTTCAGGGGAGAAGAGGAAGGAAGTCACCAAGCAGGCTATTTGGTCCCTTTGGTTTTTCCTATTCTTGCAGGTGCAGGGACCCTTACGACCATTATTTCCTTGAGGGCCCAATATGAATTAGGGAGCTTGATTACAGGGATCATCTTGAACCTGGGATTAATTTTCCTGGTCTTGAAAATGACTCCTTGGATCATGAAGAAAATGAGCCCTCAGGCTCTAATTGGTTTGCGAAAAGCCTTCGGAATCATCATGATCGCCATTGCTTTTCAGATGTTTCGCCATCATTGGCTGTTGGCATGATGAATGCTATCCCGGTGAAAAGACCGGGATAGGGTTTCCACCTTTAGAACCATTTACCCATGAATCTGGCCATCTTAGGCAGTTATGCGATTGGTAGGCTTGACCAATCATGAAGTTTAGGCAGGAAATGAGTACTTTTTGGGAAAATGCATATTTAATTTATCTCATGAAACGGGATTATGTATTAATCGTACTGCTTGCCTTCTTTTACTGCCTTCCATCATTTGGGCAATACACCCTGATAGACAAAGCCAGAATGGCCAAAGAGAAGGGCATGTATGATGCTGCCTTGAAAATTCTTGATGAAGCTGAGCCCAGGGTCAGGACAGAAGAAGTCCCAAGACTATGGTTTGAGCGTGCCTCTGTATTGGAAGGGCAATATTGGGATGAGGATAAAAGTTTTGAGCAACTCAATAAACTCCTTGCCTGCTACAAGTATGCGGAAGCACACAGCCAATCCGAGATGGATAAGTTGAGTTGCAAGGAGAAACTGAGGCAATGGTCTCGGATATTGATTGACTATGGCAAAAAAGCCTATTCAGAGGGTAACTACCAATTGGCCATTGATTATTTCAAAACCTGTGAAGAAATAGATCCTGCCAACCTTCAGGCCTGCTATTTATCGGGCTTATGCTACTTTGATCAGGAAAAATGGCCTAAAGCCAAAGAAAAAATGCTGCAGGCCATAGATGGAAATTATCATGCAACAGAAGCCTACAGGGTAATGATTCATGTGTCAAGGATCATTGAGCACGATACGCGTAAGGCTGTGAATTATGCAGGGCAGGGACTTAATCACCTTCCTAATGATGCCTATCTAAGGGAGGAGATGGCCATGATGCTGATCCACTTGGGAGAATTTGTCAAAGCACGTCCACACTTACTTTGGTTGATCCAAAGGAAACCAGAAGACTCCGAATACCTGTTCAACCTTGCTCGTTCCTATGAGGAAAGCGAGGAACTGTATACAGCCGAATGGTTTTATGAAAACCTCCTGGAAAATGAGCCTCAGAATTTTGAAGCATGGTATAACCTGGGAGTATTGAACTACAACAGAGCTTCGAAAAACCTGAATCAGGATGAAACCAAAGAAGGTTTTGGCCATCTCACAAAGGCCATGTATGCCTTCGAAGAGGCTTCGCGAATCAAGCCCCGAAATCAGGAGGTGATGCAAAACCTGTATCAGGTCTACAAGGGTATGGGGCTGGTGGAAAAGGCCAGATACCTGCAAAATAAGATGCCAACAGCTAGAATGGCTGGTCAAAGGGGAGATTCAAACCACTAACGTTTACCAATCTCCAAAAGCTCCTCCAACACCAAAATCCTGCTGGAAGAAGTCAGCATAAGCCCTCTCGGACCGAGGACTCCTTGAGCCACCACTGCTGTAGGTCGTAGCTGTTACGTTCTCATCCTTTGCCCAGGACAATAGAAAATAGGAAGGAGGCAATGAAGCACTTAGAATCAAAGCAAAGACGCCATTGACTGTGTGTATGAACTCCATCATGATGCCTGAAAATGACAGAATACATCCCAGACTCAGGCTGTATATCAAAATATTTCGGGTGCGGAGATTTTCCTTTCGAGACATTTCTAATGCTTTCTCTCTACTTCCTCCCGCTGCTTTAAGCAATTTATTTCTATCGTCAAAATGTTCTGCAGCAGTATTATCTCCCAATACCCCTCCTATGATTGACCAAAAACCTCCAATCATTGACCATAAAATGAAGTTGATTACTAGGATAGTAACGAAATCATCTGCCCTGAGATGACCGTAGTAATAAGTTACAAGGCCAAGGTACCCTACAACTGCGAGGATGCTAAGAATCCAACCTAAATTAAAATTACCAAATAGGGCTTTTTTAGGAAGTTCTTTCTGTTTTCTGATTGCGAGGATACAAGCCAGCCAGAGGCCATATATGTTAAGGCCGTAAATGATAATCCCTGCATACTTTAGGTATTCAAAAGGCATGCTATTCAACTTAAAAGCCATCTCTGAATTAAAGAGATGGCTTTTTATTCAGGGTTTAAAAGCAGGCTTATGCCATTAGCTTTTTCACAATATCTTCAGTAGTAATGCCTTCGGCATCTGCCGTAAAGCTAGCTACAATCCTGTGTCTAAGTACAGAAGTCGCCACATCTTGGACTTCCTGTATATCAGGTGAATATTTCCCGCGCAACAAGGCCAGAGCCTTGGCAGCAAGTACCAGGTACTGTGAAGCCCTTGGTCCTGCACCCCAGGTGATCAATTCCTTGATTTCATCTGAAGCGTGGGGAGTATTGATACGAGTCTTGTTGACGAGGTTCACTGCATATGCAATGACATTGTCTGGGACATCTACTTTACGGACGAGGTCCTGGAAGTAGATGATTTCTTCAACAGAAAGTACTGAGTTCAATTGCACTTCTCTGTTGATAGTGGTTTGTTTTACAATTTCAATTTCCTCTTCAATGGATGGGTAATCCACAAAGAGATTGAACATGAATCGGTCAAGCTGGGCTTCAGGTAGGGGATAGGTACCTTCTTGCTCGATAGGGTTCTGGGTAGCCAGTACAAAGAATGGCTTCTCAAGTTGGTTTACCTGACCAGCAATGGTAACACGCTTTTCCTGCATTGCTTCAAGCAAGGCGGCTTGAGTTTTAGGAGGCGTACGGTTGATCTCATCTGCCAGAATGATGTTTGCGAATATAGGCCCCTTGATAAACTTGAAATACTTTTTGTTGGTATCATCATCAATCTCAAGGATTTCTGTTCCTACAATATCGCTTGGCATCAGGTCTGGGGTAAACTGAATCCTGTTGAATTTCAGGTCTAGAACCTCAGCAATTGTGCTGACCAAGAGGGTTTTTGCCAGACCGGGAACCCCAACTAATAGGGTATGGCCTTTACAAAAAAGGGCAATCAATAATTTTTCAATGACATCTTCCTGGCCAATTATAACTTTTGCTATCTCTTTCTTTAGCTCATGGTATTTCTGAGCAAGGGCATTTGCGGCCTCTACTTCGGACTGATACTTCTGCATTAATTCAACCAGTTTTGCAGTGCGTTTTGGCACTCTGTGGGTTTGATGTCAATATAGATATTTTTCTTAGCCCTTTCTAGCCAATTCTCGAAATTCTCTGAGCGTTTAGCAAGAAGGGCAGCATTCCGGATTTTTTGATAATCCGTAGACAGATTAGGCCTATGAGGTCGAATTTTATTTTTCAAATAGACGATATGGAAGGCTTTTTCTCCTGTTGGAAGGGTATATTCCATAGGCTTCGAAATTTCCCCAGACTTCATTTCATCTACTTTGAAGTACATTTCTGCATCCAAAGCATCCATTGGAATCCTTAGTTCCTGGGTCTGAGGATTAGAAATACATCCCCCACAGAATCTTGTCAGGCGATCCTGTGAGTACATCATGGCAGCCTGTTCAAAGGTTACGGTGTCGTTCTGGATGATGTCAAGGATCTTATTGAGGGAGTCCATAGCCAAGGAATCGCCATTGGTGGTTACCTTGAGGTTCTTCAGGATATGGCTGGCTGTCAAAACTTCCCCTTTTCTTTCGTGGAGTTTGACGATGTGTACACCAAATTCTGTTTCGAATGGGAGAGAGACTTCCCCTGGGCGCATGTTGAAAACCACATTTTCAAATTCTGGAACCATCACACTACGGCCGAATTCTCCCAAGTTTCCTTTTCTTTGGCGACCACCTGGCTCATCGGTATACCTTGCAGCCAACTCGCCAAAGTCAGCTCCTTCGTCCAGTACTTTTTCTCTTACTTCAATGAGCAATTCTTTGGCAGCTTTACGACTTTCGTCTGAGTATGGAGGTTTGATCACAATGTGGTTCACCTGCACCTCAGCTGGAAGTAAACCAAGGCTGTCCTCAGGAATTTTTGCAAAAAATTTCTTTACCTCGTTAGGCGTGATGTCGGTGTCCGCTTCGATTACCCCTTGCATTCTCTGGATCAATAACTCATTTTTGATGTCCTCGCGAATATCTTGTCGAAATTGAGCTACAGACTTTCCATAAATCTCTGTAAACTGACTTGGATCAAGGTTACGCAATAGGGTGCTGATCCTTCTGTCAAGCTCTCCATCTACTTCTGCATCAGAAACTTCGATACTGTCCTGGCGAGCCTTGTTTAGCATGAGCTTGGAAACGATTAGGTTTTCCATGACCTGACATTTCATGGTGCCATTATCCTTTTGACCATTGATTATCAGGTAATTGTACTGGTTGTCTACATCTGACTGCAGGATAATATCCTCTCCAATCACAGCGATGATTTTATCCACTGTTTCCTGCCCCAAAGACATTGAGAATGTCATAGCCAAAAGGGCTCCTGCCAACACAAAATTCTTCAACAGATTCATATTTTAATTTTCTTCTTATTCTACCACTTGCTGAAAACGATTCGTCGCTCGAGCTTCTTCCACCAATCTGGAAATGGTCGCATCAATGAGGGCTTGCTTCCTTTGATTCTGAATAATGACCTCAATTTCATCTCTGACCATTATCAACGGTAATACTTCTCCTTCTTTTACCACATCCAACATTTTGAAGAAGCAATAGGAAATGACATCGCCTTCTTGTTGTTGATATGGGTAAACATAATTGATGCTGGCTCTACGAATATTCCCAAAATAATATCCCTGGGAAAGGTCAAGAAGTTCTCCTTCTTTTCGATAGGTGCTGTCCATTTTATAGGTTTCAGCATCCTTGTTACACCATTCGATAAGTCGCTGAATTTCAGCTGCATCGCCTTCTTTTAGGGAGTTGATGATCCAATATTGGGCTGCTTTTGTTGTTTTGATATAAAAGAACTGGTAAAAGTTTGCCTCAGAAATGAATTTCTCAGAAAACTTATTGTAGTAATTTTTGATATCGCTTTCGCTGACCTCAAACTTTTCTGGATGAGAGTCTACCAGCCACTTGGCAAAATGTTGTTCCAGAAGTGTACTCTTATAGTTTTCCAATTGAGGAGCTACCTGGGCCTCCAGGTCAGGAACAGCCTTTAGGGCAGCTTCCTGAATCACCTGTTGCTTCAGCCAGCGTCTCACCACTTGTTGAGCATACTTCGCGCTGTCCTCCAAAGAATTGTAAGCCGGGAGGAAATGATTGATTTGGTCAACCCTCAATTCCTTGTCTCCAAATGTGGCTACAATTTCGGAAGTTTTTCCAGCATCACTGGACTCACAGCCATTAAACAAAATAACTGTCGATAAGACGGCAAGAGTAGCCAGTAGGTTGTATGGCTTATTTAAATAGTTTGGAGAAAGTTTTTTCATTGATCTTAACAGGATATGTATTGGCTAACTCCTCTAGCCAGGTCTTTTCCAGGTAGTCCTGGTATCTGGTGATCGCAGCAGACTTTGCTTCATCAAAAGTTCTGATCCCTGCAGGTCGTTTTTCAGTTATTTTTACAGCCCTGAAGAAGTTTCCACTTTCTATGATGCCAGATATATGGCCTTCACCTTCTTCGAAAAGTGCTTCGTCAATCAAGCCCTGACCTTTTTCGTAGGTCATGGATGTAAGCCTGATGTTCAGGGGATTTTCGGCATTGAAGGCAGAGTCTATCTGAGCTTCAGTAGAACCTGCTTTCAGCATGGTCAAGGCTTTTGCCAAGGCATCCTTATCCGAAGAGCGATATTCCCTAACATCAATTCTTGCATCAGCTTTGAAAGAGTCCTTGTTAGACTCATAGAATGCCTGAAGGCCTGTGGTATCTTCTACCGCCTTTTTCCATACCTTTTTTTCCATCAAGGTAAACAAAAGGATACCATCTCTATATTCCTGAAGAAGATAGCGATATTCATCGTTCTTTTCAGGTAAAAGTTTTTCCTCGTAGGCCAATAATTCGCTTTCCAGGAAGTTGTTGTACACCTTATTCACAGCTGCAGAAATGGTGGATGAGGTATTTCGAGGACGTTTTTTTAGGTAAAAGTCAATCAAAGACTGAACAGTTGCTTTGTAATCTTTCCCCATGCTAAATAGAACCTGCTCATAAAGTCCTTTGTGAAGGGTGTCAGGTTTCCAGGATGCCCTTAGGAAATTTCCGTCTACCACCTTTTTGAAAGAGTCAAGCGGAGCTGCATAATCCTGGAATTTATTTTCTGTTTTGATTCTATTCAGCAATGCCTTTTTGCTGATCTGAGAACGGCTATCCCTGGAGATTTTCTGCTTCAAGGCAGCTTTTGACTCATCGAAAGATCCTCTTTCACTGACTTCAGTAACTTTCAGGATGTGGTATCCATAGCTGGTTTTGAAGGGTTCTGAGAAAGAACCTGCTTTCAACTGGTACTTATATTTTTCCATGGCAGGAAGAAGTCTGTTTGTTCCCAGGTCTCCTCCGCGTTTGGCAGTATTGGGGTCGTCAGAATATTGTTGTGCCAATTCTGCAAAATCACCTCCAGATTTCAGCTTTTCGTAAATTTCATTGATGATTTCCTTGGCTTTCTCATCATTAGAAGCACTGTACCTGTCTCCAACCCTGACGATGATGTGCGCAGCACGCTTCGTGCCTTCATTCGAAATGCGATCATTGACCTTTACCAGGTGGTATCCAAACTGGGTGCGTACTGGCATGGAAACTTCTCCGACCTTGGTATTGTAGGCAGCAGATTCGAATGGATAGACCATGGCAAATGCAGAGAAGTAACCCAGGTTGCCTTCATTCTTGGAAGCCGAAGGGTCCTCTGAATATTTCTTGGCCATTTCAGCGAAATCCTTGTCATGAACCATGATGGAATCCCTGATCTCTAGGAGGTTGTTATATTTTGCGAGGGTATCGTCTGGACTTGCATCCTCAGCTAGCCTGATTAGCAGGTGGGAAGCATCAATCAGGTATCCTGATCTATCATATGCTTCTTGAATCAGTTTGTCCTCTACATCTTTGGCCGAAAGGTAGGGTTGAACAAGCTGCTTCCGGTATTGCTCAAACTCTCTTTTGAAAGCTGTAGTATTTTGTAGGCCTTCTGCTTCGGCAGCAAAAACCTTTCTTTTGAAGTTGACATATAGATCAAGATACTCGCGGTATTGTTCAGGTGTATGCGTTTTTACATTTTCCTTTCCTCCGTTGCTGTTATTTTTTGCATATACTCTTTCAAACTCATCCTTGGATACTGTCTCCTTGTCAAAGGTTAAGAGTACTTTTGATTTTTTCTTTTTTTTCTTGCTCTGAGCAAGGGATTGTCCTGAAAATCCTATGGTAAAAATTAAGAAAACAGGAATGAGTAAGAAGTAATTCCGCTTCATACTAGGGATCATTGTGTTAAGCTTTGATTTTGGCTGGACAAATTTAGCAAACCTGATTGATTTAAGAAATTTGGGACAATAAGCGTTCCAGCCAAATGATATAAAAGTAAGAAAGAGTTAAAATTATGTGAATACCTTCTCTACTTTGCACAATTTTTGCCAAGCGGTGAAGTTCATTCATTTAGATGAACCCTCAATTCAATATTTTCCCTAATTTTGCGCGGGTCATGCCAAGCAGACAGGCAATCTTGCCATCTTGTCAATGGCACAAATTGTGTTGAAAACACAACAGCTGTTTCAAATTGAAATGAATAAGGATATGCAGGATAACATCAACGATCAAGAACTAGACAATAAGGAAACAAACATTCCTATTGAGGAAGAGCAAGAAAAAGGCTCAGATCCAGTAGAGGGAGAAGTTGATGTCAAAGTTGATTCCTCCTCTAAGAACAAAAAGGGAAAGGAAAAGGACATATCTTCTGAAGATATTCCCAACCTCGATGCTGCCATGAAGGCCATTGCAGAGTTGAAATTGGAGTTGAGAGAGACGAAAAAGGAGATGGATGAGCACAAAAGCACCGCACTACGACTCCAGGCAGACTTTATCAATTTCAGAAAAAGGAAAGATAAAGAAATGGGTGATACTGTCCGTTTTGCTAATGAAGACCTTATCAAAGAACTACTTCCCGTGCTGGATAACTTTGATCGTACCCTGGATGCCATTGAAAAGACTGACAATCTGGCAGCTATCAAAGAGGGAATTACCCTGGTAAGCAACAGCATGAGGAGACAATTGACCAAAATTGGTCTTGAACCCATTGAAAGCAAAGGCAAATCTTTTGATGTAAATCTTCACGATGCCATTACTTCTATTCCTGTTGAGGAAGAAGAAAAGAAGGGAGTGGTTGTAGATGAGATTGAAAAGGGATACAAACTTAAAGATAAGGTAATCAGATTTTCTAAGGTTGTTGTAGGAGAGTAAGGAGAAGAAGTTCCCAGTAAGCAGGAAAAATCAAAAAACGTAATTTGCAAGCCTCATGGCAAAGAGAGATTATTATGAAGTGTTGGGCGTAGGCAAGGACGCTTCTAAGGATGAAATGAAAAAGGCCTATAGAAAATTGGCCCTCAAATATCACCCAGACAAAAACCCGGATGATAAGGAGGCCGAGGCCAAGTTCAAGGAGGCTGCCGAAGCTTATGAGGTATTAAGCGACGAACAAAAACGTTCTCAGTATGATCGATTTGGTCATGCGGGCGTAGGAGGTGCCGGAGGATACGGTGGCTCTGCAGGCTTCGAAGATATATTCAGTCAATTCAGTGATATTTTTGGCGACAGCGCCTTCGGCGATATTTTTGGCCGTACGGGCGGTGGCGGAAGACGCAGAAGAAGAGGACAAAGGGGGTCTGACATCAGAGTCAAACTTAAGGTTGACCTTGAGCAGGTGGCCAATGGTGTTGATAAAAAAATAAAAATCCCAAGGCAAGTTTCTTGTGAAGCCTGCTATGGTACAGGAGCTGAAAATGGCACCTCCTTTACTACATGCCCTACCTGCCAAGGTACAGGTGAGATCAGGCAACAGGCTGGCGGAGGCTTTTTCCAACAGATTGTAGTAACCGCCTGCCCCACCTGTAGAGGGGAAGGCCGGATCATCGCAAGGAGCTGTAATGTCTGCCAAGGAACTGGTAGAAATGAGGTGGAGGATGTCATCAGTGTGAAAATACCACCAGGAGTGATGGGAGGTATGAACCTGAAAATGGAAGGCAAAGGAAATGCAGGTCTCCGAGGTGGTCCCAGTGGTGACCTGATTATTCAAATTGAAGAAGAAGATTCTAAAATTTTTGACAGAGACGGCGACAACCTCATCCACGAACTCTTTATTAGTTTTCCCGATGCCGCTCTGGGGACCAAAGTAGAAGTTCCTACCCTAGATGGAAAGGTGAGAATTAACCTCCCCTCAGGTACACAAAGTGGAAAAGTTGTAAGATTAAAAGGAAAAGGCTTACCCAATATCAATGGTTATGGCGTGGGGAATCTTTTGGTTCACATCAATGTGTGGACTCCCGAAAATCTTAATTCAGAGGAACGTAAGTGGTTGGAGAAAATGAAAAACTCAGATAATTTTCAGCCCAATCCCACAAGTGAGCAAAAAGGTCTCTTCTCTAAAATCAGAGACTTTTTCAACTAAAGGATAAATTGTTCATGTTGGTTAAAGCGAATGAGTCCCTGGGCTTGTTCGCTTTTTTTGTTAGCTGAATGTCAAAGGATCATTTCAATCGTGCTTTGTAAGAACCCTGGTTGAGAATTTTTAATCTACCAAATTATTAAGTCTTATGAAGAAGTTTGAGAGGCCATTTAAAATCTTTAAAGAATCTCCCAAAAACCTGATCTTTACAGGGGGAGAACCTGTCTTTAGCATCAGAGATGCCTACCTTAGGTTGAGCACCCGAAAAATCAGAATCCTTATGGTTGTAGATACCTCTGTAGAAATCGGAGTGAATGATGGTTTTGGGATAGGAAGAGTAACCGAACTGCTAAGGGAAACCAGGGTTGGTTGTACCGAGTTTATCGTAGACATTGCCCAGAGGCCCACGGTCTTTGGTGGAGATCCAGGGGACTTGGTCGTGAACAATGCTGCCGGACCCGGAGAAGCAAAATACTATAACTTCAGGTTCAACTCGGTTCATGATGGAGAGCTCATCCTGGACAATTATCATGAAATGTTCCTGTTTGGTTTTGCACCAGACAACTTTGCGGGGCCTGACACCCGAATTACAGATCATTATTGGCATACGACTGACGATGAGTTGGAAGTAATCGAAGACTGGATGAATGCAGGGGGAGGAATCTTTGCAACAGGAGACCACGATTACCTGGGTGCCTCCATGTGTCATCAGATTCCGAGGGTTGGAACCATGAGAAAATGGACCAATGCAGACGGAGTACCTCCAATCGATGGACCTACAAGATTGGATACCAACGTCCCGGTAAGCGTAGGGCAAATCAATGGCTCTATCGATATACCTAATTTTAATGAAAGCGACGGGGTGCCCCAGCTCATAGAGTGGATTCCTATGCGTACCATTCAGAGTGGGTTGTTTCAGACCAAGTATCCCCACGAAATCCTTTGCCACCCTACCCATGGCGTAATTAATGTCATGCCTGATCACCCACATGAAGGTTGTTGTGTAGAACCTGGAGATATTAATTTCAATGCTAATGTCAAGTACGGTACTTCCAAGGAGTATCCTGTCCTGGATGGCTTTCAGCCAAAGCCCAGAATCATTGCATATGGCAACATCAAGGCAAAAGATAATCATCAAAAAGGATCGGTCAATGCCGCAAGATTTCCGATGATCAGTGTCTACGACGGCAGAGAAAATAACACGTCCAATACAGGCAGGGTAGTGGTTGATTCTACCTGGCACCATTGGTTTAACCTGAACCTGGTAGGACTGGAAGCTGCTGACGACCAAACAAATTGGGAGAAAATCAGCCGTTTTTTTGTAAATATTGCCGTTTGGATTGCTCCCAAAAATATATTCAGGGAGTATTGCTGGTGGGAATTACTCAGACAACACTTCACTTATCCTGCATTGCGTGAGATTCAGCCCAGGACCCCCATTTTAGAGGTTGGAATTACCTTAAGGGATTCACTGACAAGGTCTTTTGGAAAATGTGGGGTGACAAATCTGGTTTATACACACATTTGCCAGATTCGTCCGTCCATTTGTGAAATTTACCAGATTCCTGAATTCCCAGACCCACTTGACCCCATCTGTCTGACATGCCCGCCTTTTGAAATTCTTGAGGCCCTTGTACTTGGGAATATTTTTCGCCAAACAGAGAAGTTGGCAAGTAGTATCAAAGAGGTTCTCTACAGCCAGAAAAAGAATGTGAAAGTTGGAGTACAGATAGAGGAGCTTGAAAAGCTCGCTTTGGAAGGTACCGAAAAGGGAGTAGAACTCTTTGCCAATCAAGTCCAGAAAGGATTTGATGAAATTGGGAAAAAGATAAATTCTCGTTACTAGTATTTCTGTGCGGCAGGTGCAACTTTGCACCTGCTATTTTTCTCCTCCTGCAACGACTTCCAACATCTTGTCGGGATGTAGAAACTTATTTGCCAATTCAGGAATGTCATGGCTTTGGATGCCCTGGATTACTTCAAATCTCCGATCCAGCTCAGCAAAAGAAATTCCATTTACCACAGAAAATCGTAACCAGTCTCCCATTTGGAAAGGTGTTTCACGTTCGCTAATGCTCTTGCCCAGCAGGTAGTTTTTGACCAATGAAAGCTCATCCATCCCAATTTCTTCATCTTGAAGCCTACGTATCTCCTTCTTTGCTTCTGAAATGGTGGCCTCTACATGCTCATTGCCCACATCTCCCTGGATGATAAATACTCCATCATGCTTCATGGCGATATAACCGGAGTAAATGCCATAGGTATAGCCTTTTTCCTCTCGTATGTTTTTCATGAGCCGCGATCCGAAGTAGCCGCCCAATATGGTATTGAGTACCCTGATTTTGTAAAAATCCGGATGAAGTCTTGACACACCCAGGTGTCCCAATCTAACGGTGGATTGCATCCCTTCTTTGGGAAGGTGAGACCTGCCAATTTGATTCAAGGCCTGGAAATCAAATTCAGGTAGGGCAATCTGTTCCCCCTCAGGGCGATCCAATGTTCCAAATTCTGCCTCCAGCCTATCCATGATTTCTGCCTCTTCGAAAACTCCTATGACTGCAAGTGTCATGTAGGAAGGATTCAACCACTTTTGAAAGTTTTCCTTTAAGTGAGACAGTTTCAAGGTTTCTATTTCTTCTGGGCCTACGCTGAGTCCGTAAGGATGGGAAGGCCCAAAAATCCTGTGCCCAAAATGGCGGCTGGCCATTTTTACTGTTTTTTGTGCATTGATCCTGGCACCCTGGATGCCACGGATTTTCATGGTATTGAATTCCTGTTCTGGGAAGGTTGGGCTCAATAGGCACTCTTTCAACAAAGGCAGGGTATGCTTAACATTGGGAGTAGTGGTGGCTAATTTGAAAGCCATCGACTCTTCCTCAACCTCATGGCTCATCCACGCGCCAAAATTATCCAATGCCTGCGAGAAGGATAAGCTATCGTAATTCTTAGTACCCTCCTGCATCATTTTTGCCATATGACTCAAGAGCCCAGGTACAGGAACATGGTTTTTGCCAAGTTTGAAAATGGCTTGCACTTCCACGACTTCAACATTGCCATACGGCAACAGGACAACCTCTATCCCATTGGAAAGGGTCTTTGTACTGAAAGTGGGGAATGGAATGTGGTGGAAGGGGCGCGATGATGGTGGTCTGGTACGATCGAGCACTGAGGATTTTTTTTTAGATAAAAAAAGTCGCCATAGAAAATTTCCAATGGCGACCTTAATTACGAAAGTTTTTTTACTCTTCAAATTTTACCTTCAAAACGGTATAAATTTTACCGCGCTTCCGAAGATATACCAGCAAGGCTTCGTCGTTGCCGGTCTGAACGCTATATCTTGGGTAGTAGAAATCACCGTATTTGTAGTCGGGTATCAGGGGAACCCTAGGCCCTACATTTCCCTCAATGTCCACCAACTGATTGTAAACATTCAGGTTGGCTCTACGAGGCTTATACTCATAGAAAATATATGTTCCCATCGCACTGGATGCATTGAAAAAGGAAAGATTGGCAGGTTGATCAGAAGCCTGTCGTTTTTCGACTACAGATTGCCATTCGATATCTCCATCAGGACTGATGGAAGTAAGGATGACATCGTCATAATGATAAATTTCCCTATCTACAAGGTATCCAAACTGATCTCGGTAAGTTTGATACACAATGTAGAACTTCTCAGCGATAAGCAAGACTCCTCCGTCAGAGCGAAGGATGATTCCATCCTCAGGCCTGATATAAAAATCCCTGATTTCTTTTCCACGATTGATTTGACCTTTGGAGAGGTAGTTTCGGAGGAAATCCTGCGAAAATGGGGCAGTTGCTTCTTTTTCTACAATACCCATCCAGTTAATTTTCTGTAGGTAGGTACCCGCCATTTGGTCAGCCCCTCTATTAGAATAAAACCCAGCAAGGTACAGGTTTTCATCTCTATCAATCCTAAAGGTCATATCAGCGATGATGCGGTCTCCGAGGTCAATTTCAAATTCGCGGCCTTCGTTGATTTGCGTATCATATCGGTAAGCAAGGTAAACAAAGTTGTTGGGGTCGGTTACCCATCCCCTTTCCGAAAACTTTCCAAGGACAAAGACATTGCCTTGGTTACTGACTCTGATATTGGTTACCCTGAACCTGTTGTCTGGGTATTTTAAGGTCAGTTCGCCATTTGCAATGCTGGCACCTTCCTCTGAGAAGAGGTAGTAAAGCACCTTTTCTGCTTCCTTCCTGTTTTGTAGATTTTTGTAGCACAATAGCCTTCGTTTATTTGGCGAAAGCACATACTGAAGGTCTACCTTCTGCTCCTTTTGATTGGGATAAATGGAAAGTATTGCTTCCTTTTCAAGTACTTCACCTTCAAGGCTATATCGGTAGTAATAGGTCTTGATTACTTTTTCTCTAGGGAAAAACTCTGATACAAATACCAGAATGTTTTCGCCCAGGACTGTCATGAAGTCAACATTTTTGCGTCCATTTTGCTGGATGACTTCTTTTGTCCACTCTTTTCTAAAGGTACTGTTATACTTGGTGATAGCCAGGAATCTGTTTGAAGCCTTGCTATACGGGCCGAGTGTCACCAGTCCATTGTCCTTAGGGGAATATTCTATAAAATCTGGTTTGGGTTCTCGTCTTCCAATATCCAGCCTTGCCCCGATCTTCTGGGCGGATAGCTCGGAAATAGAAGAGAAAATCAAGACCAGTATTAGCCAAAAAGCAGTTCGGGTCATACGAATTAATATCTCTTATTATCTTTAAGTGTCTTGTAAGATCTCCAAAATCTGAAACCTCCATATGCTGCCAACAAAGAACCGATGAAAATATGGTAAATTGGGGGAGCATCCTTTAACAATGTGGTATCAGGCTGAAGGATCATTATTGCGATTCCACAACCGACAAAAAATACGCTCATTATAGCGCCTAATAATCCAACGAATCGTTGCATAAGTAGTTTTTTTGATTGGAATTCAAATGAATATCCGTGTATACAAACTTATCAATTAACCAAATTTGCTAAAAAGACCAGACTAAGACCAAGTATCCACAGAATTTGTGTAATTTATTTTGGGGATTATGTGCAAAATGGGTCAGTTTTTGAATGAATCTCCTTGTAGGGTACTACGTAAACACTACTATCCCCGTAGTGATAAGCTTTATTAGATATACCATTATGCCTAAAACCCCTTTGAATTTATTTTTGATCTTCTTCATCTGCCCCCTGTTTGTATTTTCTCAAAACAGATTCACCCGCTTTTACGGAGGTCCAGCCAATGAACATGCCATCAAAGCTATTCAAAGCAAGGATGGTGATGTTGTAGTAGCTGGGATTACTTTTTCATATGGAAAGGGTAAGAGTGATGTTTGGGTAATGAAGCTCGATAGCTATGGGGAAGAGATTTGGAGAAAGTACATTGGTCAGGAAGGTTTTGACTTTGTAAGTGGGATCATTGAAACGAGGGATGGTAACTATACCCTGGCGGGCTATCGCAAAGACAAAGACAACTCGAATGCCGACGCATGGGTCGCTCAGTTGAACCGCTATGGAGAAGTGATGTGGGAGCATACCTTCGGTTGGGAAGGCTCAGATGAGATCAAAGCTCTAATCCAAACCAATGATGGTGGTTTTGCACTTTGTGGGGTAACCGATTCAAAAGGGGATGGACAAGGAGATGTATGGTTGTTGAGACTCAATGCCGTAGGGGATTTGCTTTGGGACAAGGCATATGGCGGGAAATACAATGAAAAAGGTCTTTCTATAGTAGAAGACCAAAATGACGCATTGGTTATTTGTGGCTATGGCAATTATCCAGAAAGCAAATCGGATATGCTGGTCTTGAAAGTGGATCGAAATGGAAAGGGGATTTGGAAGAAAATACTTCGTGAAAAAGGAGTTGGAGTTGCAGAGTGTCTCACAAATACTTCTGACGGAGGCGTATTGATCGCAGGCAGGAAGGAAAGCAAGAATGGAAACGGATTAGATGGGACAATCCTGAGCTTGTCAGCATCCGGGGGAGTTCGCTGGGAGAAAAACTTTGGCGATAGCAGGTTAGAAGGATTTGTAGACCTACAGCCTGTAAGTGGAGGTTTTGTGCTTATTGGACAAAAAGAAAGGCGTCAAAGTCGCAGAGATTTGTGGCTTATGAAAGTTTCTGAGTCAGGCGATTTGATCTGGGAGCGCAATCCCATCGCGTCCAATAAGGACTGGGCACATGGTGTAGCTGTAAGCAGAGATGGAGGGTTGATCCTGGCAGGAGGAACCAAGTCATATGGAAACGGAGGAAGCGATATGTTGATCATGAAGACCAACCGTCGTGGCGAGCCCGAACCTGGTTCATTTGACGGAGGCGGAGAAATCGTTTCCAGAACTGAAAACTCGGATGCTCCAAGAGAAAGCGATCCTTTCAAACCTAATCTTTATATCCTGTCAATTGGTGTATCGGACTACAAATTTGAAGACATCGACCTGCGATACGCTCACGCAGATGCCTCCTCTATCGGGGAGAAATTCAGCGAATTGGAAGGAAGCCTTTATGGCCAGGTCAAAGTCAAGCAACTTCTCAATGGAGACGCCAATCTTGTCAATATTAAAAAAGGACTAAGCTGGTTGGAGCGTGAGGCTACCCAGAAGGATGTAATTCTGCTTTTCATATCTGCCCACGGTGCATTAGATAATAAAGGGAACCTGTTTATCCTGCCCTCGGATTTCCAATCCAGCGATTTGTTTGCTACGGGCCTCAACATCAGTCAAATAACTGAAGGAATCAGTGGAACTCCCTGCAAAAAACTTATTTTGTTAGACGCATGTCATTCCGGCCAATCAGGATATGACATCCTTGAGACAGCTTCTGTCAAGGCACTGAATGTAAACCAAGCCGTGGAGGAACTTGTTGGAGGGCAAACTGGGGTTACGGTTATGACTTCTTCAAGTGGCAATGAGTTTTCCTACGAAAATTCCAGTTGGAAACATGGTGCCTTCACCAAGGGAATCCTTGAAGGCCTGGATGGAAGGGCTGATTACAACCACGACGAGTTGATTTCGCTTTTGGAACTCAATCTCTATGTTACAGAGAGGGTAAAGGAGCTTACACGCGGCCAGCAACATCCCTATACTCCAATCAACCTTTTTGGTGATATTCCTCTGTTTATTGTAGAGTGATTCCTAATATCTGAACAAAGAAATTAAAGGTGCTTTTTGTCCATGCATTCCAAGGGCAGGAGCACCTTTCTTCATTGAACCATGCTACAGTATCCAAAGCCTGGAGTGATTCTGAAAGTGATCACAGACTTTTTGCTATCAGCAGGCTACTTTCTTAATTTGCTGTAAATATAGCCTTGCTTGATGCGTCAAATTCTCCATTCCTATAAACTACGTCTAACCAACCTGAGCCAGGGAAATCGTTCCCTCAAACTGGGACGCCTGGGAAAAAGGCGAGACATTGACCTGAAAGACTTTGACAATATAGAGGAGGATAGCGCAGAAAAAATCCTGGCCAGAATCATCGAAGGCAAGGATGTAAATTTACTTTCAAGGCTAAATCCAAGGTTTGAAGCTGCTAATGTGCTTGATCGTCGCTTAAATCAGGTATATCGAACCGCAGTTACGTTGGAGGAAGAAAGCGGAAGCTATGACCTCTTTTTGGGTTACCCTTTTGTAGAGGGAAAATTCATCGACGACACGATTTGCCGTTGTCCTGTACTTCTGTTTCCCGTCAGGCTGGAAAGAAATCTTCAGGGACGCCCTCGCTGGAAATTGTCTTACCTGAAAGGAGAGGGAATCCAGTTTAACAAGACATTTTTCCTTGCTTATGAGCGATATAATCAACTTCGCCTAAAAGATCCTTTTTGGGATGAGGAAATTGAAAATGGAAAAGACTGGTTGTTGTGGATCAGGGGGCTTTATGAGAAAATCAAGGAGTATGAGCTTGAAGTGAACTTTAATCCTCGTCTGTTTGACCTGGAAATTCAGTCATTTAAGGATATGCGAAAGGAAGAATTGGATCACTTCAGAAAGGGAGTGCTTACCTTTCGATCACAAGCAGTTTTGGGAATCTTTCCTCAATCAGATTCTGCTCTTTTGAGCAATTACAATCAGATCGAGGAAAAGCTAGAGGATTTTCCTCTGGAACACCTATTTCAGGCACCTATTACTGGCAAGACCAAGGATTTGCCCTACATAAAGGAAGAAGACCGGTTTTTCGTTACAGATGTAGATCAATCACAAGAAGAAGCCATCCTCAAGGTAAAACATGGCAAATCTTTGGTAGTTCATGGCCCTCCCGGAACGGGCAAATCCCAGGTTATTGTGAATATCATGGCCGATGCCCTTGCGCATGGAAAAAAGGTATTGCTGGTATCACAAAAGCGAGCTGCCCTGGACGTGGTATACAAAAGGATGGCTGGTCTGGGCTTGGCCAACTTTGCGGTGCTGTTGCATGATTACCGGCATGACAGGGCGGACATTTTTTCCCAAATAAGGCGTCAGGTAGATTCCATTGAAACATACAAAAAAGACCTGATTGACCTAAACATCACCAAATGGGAACATGACTATAAACGTCTTTCGAGGGAAGTAGATCAGCTAAATCGTGATTTTGAGGCCTTGCACAAAGCATTGCTTGATCAAAAGCCTTTTGGTATTTCAGTTCATGAACTTTACTTGAAAGCCGATAAGGAAGCCGCCATTTTGCCTATTAAAGAGTTTGCAGAGCATTCTGGCCGCGAGCAGCTCCTTTCATTTTGTGAAAAGGTCCAGACCCTGCTGGATTATCAGGATTTACTTGATCCAGCGCATCCCTGGGCGCAGAGGTTGAGCTTCAGGCGATACCAATCTGGCGACAGAGATGGCATTCTTCTGAGGTTGCAAGGGCTTGGAGGCCAGATTAATATGGTAAATGGGCAATACTCTAAGTTTTCTGAAGCCTTTGGAAAAGACATCTTAGATCCTGAACAGAATAAAAATCGCATCCTTCATTTTAAAGAATGGGATTCCAGGCTAAAGAATATTGCAGCAAGGCAAGACTATGAAGCCCTGGATCGACAGAAGATTAAACCAGATAGCCTAAAGAAGAGGTTGCAAAAGCTGGGAACACTACTGAAGCAGTTGGATAAATGTGAACTGTTGGATGATGGATATTGGACGTTGCTGGGGGAACTGCTCAAACATGATGAAAGCTATCAGAATCTGCATATGAGTCCGTTTCGTCGGATAAGCCTGGATTATCAGCGTGCTCGTTGGTTTTTTAATAAAATACTCAAACGCTTTGATCAGAAAATAAGCCAGGAGTATTACAAAAAAGTCATCAAGAAGGAGGTTGACCGATTTAGGAAATTACATCAGTGGTTTGTAAAAAACCATGAAAATGGCTTTTTGGGAGATTTTCCATTGCTCAATACCCAAAATGAGAAGAGAGATTGGCTTAAGAGAAAAATGACCCATCTCCAGCAATTCCGAGAACTGAATGACATAAATTACTTTCTCAAACTCAAGCCAAAATTCCGAGTAGGAAACTTCGATAAAGAGCATTGGGAGAATAGTATCAGTAGCGTCCGTGAATTTGACACATACAACAGTTCCCTTTCTAACATATTAGCGAATTGGAGAGCAATATTCCATTCAGATCAGGTAGCGCAATTAAAATCAGGATTTAAAAGTCCTGGTGGGAGTGATGACTATGTAGATAAGCTAACAACAAGTTTTGAGAAAGATTTTGAGGATCTCAGAGACCTGGATGCCTTGCTAGCCAATTATTCAAGCCTGGAAATGGAAGCGCTTGAACAGATTAGGCCAGCAGTGAAGGAGTTGAATCCTGAAGAATTGACAAAGGCCATAAAGAATTCGGTTTACCATTATTGGATTGAAAAGGCAGAGAAAAATGAACCCATTCTAAGAGAGGTAAGTAGCAGGAGCTGGCCAAGAAAGGAGCGAGACTTTACAGATAAATTTTTTAGGAAAAGAGAAAAACTCACAGAGCTGATTCTGAGGAGGTTGAAAGAAAGTCTGGTTGATATCATTGAGTACAATCGCCTGAAGAACCCCATTACATTTAGGGAAATATACCATCAGGTAAGTAAAAAAAGGCGCTTGTGGTCTGTTCGGAAACTCATTGAGAAAAGCTGGGATACTGGATTGAACTTGTTACTTCCTTGCTGGATGGCATCGCCAGAATCTGCGGCAGCTATTTTTCCCATGAAGAAGGACTTCTTTGACCTGGTCATCTTCGATGAGGCATCACAGTGCTTTGTCGAAAAGGCCATTCCGGTTTTGCTACGTGGAAAGCAGGCAGTTGTGGCCGGAGATGATAAGCAATTAGCTCCTACGGATCTTTACCGTGTTCGGCATGAAGACATGGGAGAAGATGAGTTCGTAGAGGATGAAATAGCATTGGAAGTCAATTCTATACTGGATTTGGTAAAAAATACCTTCGAAGAAAGCAACCTGAGTTGGCATTACCGTTCTCAGGATCAGAGTCTGATCAATTTCTCCAATCAGGCATTTTATGAAGGCAGGTTGGAAGTAATTGAGGCAGCCAAAAGTGATCCCTTAAATGTGCCTGCACTAAACTGGATTTCGGTCGATGGCAAATGGAGAAATAATAAAAATGAAGAAGAGGCAATTGAGGTTATTTCATTGATAAAAAGACTCATCAAACGGGCAGACAAGCCTTCCATTGGGGTAGTTACCTTCAACTTTATGCAGCAGGAACTGATCAAGGATTACGTGGACAGGGAGTTGGAATATTTGGGTAAACATGAGCCCCAAACTTATGAATTGTTCCGAGAGTGTCTTTACAAGCATCATGGGGAAGAGTTTCAGGGCTTGTTTGTAAAGAATATTGAGAATGTACAGGGGGACGAAAGGGACATCATTATATTCTCGACAGGCTATGGCCCTAATGAAAAGGGAAAAATCAGTACGAACTTTGGCTTACTCAACAAAGCAGGCGGCGAAAACAGGCTCAATGTGGCCATTTCAAGGGCGAGAAAAAAGATTTATGTCATCTGTTCCTTTAATCCTGCTGAATTGAAGGTTGAAAATGCTACCAATGATGGCCCTCGTTTATTCAGGGATTACCTTAGTTATGTAAAAGCCATTTCTGAAGGCAGGGAAAAAGAGGCCATCCAGATGCTCAACATCCAGTATAAGGAGGACCTGACCTACGAAGCACCCAATCCTCTGGCGGATCGAATGGAAGCACATTATGGAGAAAAGGGCTACGATACCCTTCGAAATGTAGGCAAAACCTGCTATAAAGTGGATTTGGCCGTTCGGCAGCCGGGGCAGTCCCACTTTAATCTTGCAGTAGAATGTGAAGGCCCCAATTTCTTTTCAGGTAAAACCGCCAAGGAGCGGCACATTTACCGCAAAGCTTTGCTGGAAGGGAGGGGCTGGACTTTTAGACGAGTTTGGGGCCGGAATTTATGGCTTGGTCGTTTTGACTGAGCCATCTTGTACACTCCTTTACCACCGTAAAAATCTGATCAAGGGTATGCTTCCAGGCATTCTCTACTTTTTGATTCCAATCGGAATCATACTTTTTGATGGTGTCAAATAAGACCTCCTGGAAGACATCAAATTCTTTTTCTGTGACCATATACTGATTGTTATGACTCAGTGCAATGGCTTGAATCTTACTTTTTCCTTTCTTTTTATTCTTATTGATAATAGAAAGGATTTCTTCAACTGTATGGTCTACCTTGGCAAAGTGCTCCTTTAGGTTTGGGTAATTCTTAAACTTCTGTTTTGAACCCTCACTTTTTGAAAAGAATTCTTCGAAAAACTGGTAGTAGAATTGCTCATCCTGCCTACATCTTTCATAGCTATCTTTTACAATGCGGGTGATATTTGGTTTTACATTGACACTCTCGAGTACACTTATGAACCTAATTTCCCTCTGTACATCCTTTAGGTCTTGGAATCGATCTTCGTGATCTGGGCTTAAAAGGGTTTTTATCAAAGAAGCAGTGCCATCGGGAACATTCTTTTTTCTAAAACACTTCCTGAAATACTTTTCAGGGTCTTTTCTGTATTCGATTCTATTGGTTACAACCTGAATGGCGTCCATTCCCTGGAAAAAGGGTTTCCCACTAAATAACTCAAAAGTCAGTAGACCTAGAGAAAATTGAATTGACCTGTCATTGACAGTACCATTGGCTAGCTCTTCGGGACTGAGGTACCTGCAGTTTGATAAGATATTCTCGCGGGTTCTTTTGGCATAGAATGTACTCTGAACAAATTGAAAGGGCGAAATCACAGGGTTCATGCCTGCCCGTTCATTGATGAGGATTTGCTGAGGCTTCAAGGCTCCAAAAGTATGATCATTAGCTTGACAAATGGAAATCGTGTTCAAAAGTACTTCAATGATATGTAATGCCTCCAGGTTACTGAAGTTTGTTTTCAACTCAATATGATCCTTTAAACTTTTCCCTTCGATATAGGGCATAAGGAAAAACCAGGGGTAAGACCTTACGTGCTGCCTTATTACCGTAATGATACCATCTATCTTTGTGAGTTCCTCTATTTGATCTACATCAGGGTGGACCTCCAGTATATTTTCATTGGTTAAAATCGAAAACGGCTTAATCACTTTTACAACCTTATGACTTGGCTTTCCAGATATTCCAGAGTGATCCAGAACTTTGAACATGATGGAGCGATCTCCATCAATATTGTCCATTTCAAGCTCATCAATCACCTCATAATCCATTCCCAACCTTTCATCTATATATTGCCTCAGATCTTCTTTGCTTTCAAATAGCCTGATAGTAGACTGCCTGATTTTAGGGGAAGCGTTCAGGCGACGGAGGTTATCCAAAAACTTGATCACAGAAAACACGATTTTATTCTGCTCAATGTTGTAATTCTCGACACTTAGAACATTGGTGTTTCTTTCTCCCTGAATGACATTAAACTGATTGCTCAGATGGGTAAATTGTTGCTGGACTTCACTTTCATTTTTGAAAACCGCTTCCTTGAGTAAGTTTCTGATTAAATCTATCGCAACACCCAATTCACCTTCGGCAAGAAGTTCATTGGCTTTATCTATCTCTTCTAAAAATGGCATGGCTATCGATTTGAAAATTACACTTTTCTAATCCCCTATTTGTTGGAGTTTGTTCAATTTAATTTAAAACTATTTATACGGAAAATATAAAATTACGACTTTCTTTATTAACGTTGAACCTCTTATCTATGATAAAGTACAGACTATTAGTATTTTAGGAGTTTTTTTGAAGGAACTTTATTGATTGAATTCCTTCTTTTCCTTAAAAACATACATGCTTTTAAGAGAAGAGTAATGACCAATCTACATGATTTTTAATCAAACTAACCGTCGAATAACAGCAATTTGGCATTGTCCATAAGCATGGGCTTATCGCCTTGGCCATTCCATAAATATACCTTGACCTTGTTGTAGTTTTGTCTGGGGAGTTTCAGGTCTACATCCACTCGGGTAGTCTTCCCTGCATCAATGTGCCTGAAAGGCCTTAGGATTCCCCTGCGAACCAACTCATCTTCCCTATAAAGTTCCAGGACAACCTGCGGCATACGCCACCATTGGGCTTTTTTAGACTCACAATATATATCTGCACTTAGCCTAAGGTAGTCTTTATCCACGTTAGAGAAAGCAAGCTCCCATGCGGGAGAATGTTCTTTTGAGCCATCCACCCAATAGGAGTAATTTCCTGAAATTGCTGGGTAAGGAGATTTGCTAAGGCTTGTGTCTGCCTCAAAGTCATTTGTGGCAAAACCAGTTATATTTTTGGGCTCCCCCAGGTACATGTCTTCATTGTCAAGGTAAAGTCGGACGGAGGGATCTGTGCTTTTTTTACTCTTCCACAAAATACCCTTGAAATAAGCCTGGTTCATCTGTTCTGGAATGAATAGACCTCCTTTGTGTGCTTGGTGAGTAATCCAAAAGTTATGGTAAATACATACTGCTGCTACCGCATAGAACAGGTAAGGAAGGTATTTTCTTTGATTGATCCATTGTACGAGGCTAGCAACAGGTAAAAGCAAAACCGCATAGGCCTGAACCATGGCCCGCTGGCCAAGGGAACCACCATACCACCAGATGTCCCAGGCAAAGGTGATGTACATGAAAATGAAGGAAAAAATGAGGCTAACACCGAAAATTTCTTTTTGATTCCTGGCCATAGGGATAAAACCAAGCAGCGAAAAGGCCATGATGGGAGAATAAATGAACCATCCGGCTCGAAAACTGAACAGGCAATCCCATATATGAGGACTCAGCCAGCTAAAACCTTGATCCTGATAGCTGTAGATCAACCAATGTCCTCCAATTGTTTTCCAGTAGATTAATTGCAGAGAGCCTACAAGCCCAGTCAATAGGCCAGCCAATAAGTATTTGCCGAAATGATCCTTCACAAAGTTGAACCGATCAAGGATGAAACTTTTTAGAGGGAACTTGATCCCCCAAAGTACTGGGATCAAAACCGAAACGATCTCGGTCGGCCGGGTCAGGGCAGCCAGCCCCACCAGCAATCCAATACCAGCAGCCCTGCCAAAGGATGGCGATTCATAAAATCTCAAGCTGAGCCACAGGAGTCCTGCATATACCGTAAATAAATAGCTGTGGGTCATAGCTGCATTCATACTGGCGTAATCCATGTAATTTGAGCCAAAAACCACCAAAAATATGGCTATGGCCGTAGCCTGATCACTGAAATATCGCAGCATGAATTTTCGGATCAGCCATAGACCCAGCAAGGCCATTAGAAAACTTCCAAAGAATATGGCAAACTGATAAGGAAGGGAAAAACCATCTGCAGGGTAGGAACTAAGGCTTGCATAGGCATGTCCCAGCAAAAAGAAAGGAGTAAACATGATTCCCTGCCCCATCGAATATTTCATGATGTAATTGCCATTTTCGTATTTGTATGCCTGTTCAAATGATGGGGTAGGGGCGTATTTTTCCACGATGTCATCCCGGAACTCTACTTGGTCAAGGTCATGGTAAATAAAAATGGCTGGCAGGTACATGTAATAGCCCGAGACATCCCAGCCTATTGTGGCTTCCGCTTCTTGAGCATTATACTTGGGATAATAGATAAAACTGAAAAAACCGATCAACAAATAGGAAAGGAGGAGAGATATAAACGAGAGGCGGTTTTTCATGTCAAAAGCAATTGGGAAGTGAGCTTTAATTGTGCAAACATCCGCATAGATCATAAAAAACAGATATTTTTTCAAATATTTTGATAATTCCTGCTAGATTTGGCTCGATGAAAATATCCAAGCTCTCCATAATTATCCCTGCCTACAATGAGGAAGCTACCATCCACCTGATCCTGGATCGAGTTAAGAAGGTTGTTTTGGTAGAAGGAATCGAGAAGGAGGTGATCATTGTAAATGATTGTTCCAAAGATGAAACTGGGAAGGCAATTGAAGCCTATATGGCTGTAAACCCCGAATTGAATATCCAGTTATTTCACCACGAAAAAAACCAGGGAAAGGGAGCTGCTCTCCACACAGGTATTTCCAAAGCCACAGGTGAATACCTCATCATCCAGGATGCTGACCTGGAATATGACCCAGCTGAGTACAACATTTTGCTACAGCCCGTATTGGATGGCTTTGCTGATATAGTATATGGATCAAGGTTTATGGGAGGCAATCCCCACAGGGTATTGTTCTTTTGGCATTCTATCGGAAACAAGTTCCTGACATTTCTCTCAAACATGATGACAGGCTTGAACCTGACAGACATGGAGACCTGCTACAAATTATTCAGGACAGACCTGATCCAGGGCTTAAAGTTAAAGGAAAAACGTTTCGGCTTTGAACCGGAAGTAACCGCCAAGGTTGCCCGAATATCCAAGGTGAGGATTTATGAAGTAGGCATTTCCTACTATGGGCGTACCTATGATGAAGGGAAAAAGATCGGCTGGAGGGATGGATTTAGAGCCATCTACTGCATTTTTAAATTTAAACTTTTCAAATAGCACCTATTTTTCCTTTCCATGATTCTCCTATTTACTTTTTAAGTAGTAAAATTGGATGTAAGAACTTGGCCTAAATATGAAAATAATTTTTTGAAGAAATTCTGATTTTAGAATATATTGATAATGAAAAAAAGAAGGTTTGAGTATTTTCTTGGTTTAGATAAGCCTTCTCTTAGTTGATTCCTCAATTCTTGTGTCTTGAAAAACTTTTATTCGCTGGAATCCTTTGATCCTGTCTTTATCAGGTGGTATAAGGGGATTTTAGTAGGAGGTATACTGGTTTCGGCGATATTTCTCGTTCGAGATATCTACTGCGGCAACACCCTGGCACGTATTATTCTTGATATTCTCACCATCCTGGCAGATTCAATCGCACTTTATCTTGGCGTGAGAAAGAAAAAGTACCTTGCAGGGATCGTTGTTGTTTTTTGCTATGGAATCGTTGCTTTGACCTGGTCGGCTATTTTGGGAGGTGGGGTTAAGAGTCCCTTTATGCTCTATTTCATGGTCATGTCTCTGACCAGTGGAATGCTTTTTAGAGGGAGTCTGCAGTGGATCATTGCTTCAGTCTCACTTGGATCGCTCTTGTTTGTCTACCTTGTAGAATTGGTATGGCCAGAATTATTGGGACAGATAAGGTCTGACTTTTGGGATTATGCCCTGAATTACATTGCGATATACTTCCTTATTTTTTATGGTACCTATTTGGCTAAAAATTACCTCAATACTCAAAAAGATAAACTCAAAGAAAAAACCCTGAAAATTGCCGCACAGAATAAAACACTCTTCGCTCAGCAGGAAGAAATCAATAAATTAAATACAGAACTTCAAAAGCAGCTTGACGAACGAACCAAGCAGCTTTCAGATGCTCTGAAAGAAGCCTCAGGTCGCGAGGCTTATATGCGGTCCTTGGTAGAGTCACAGTCTACCTTCCTGTTTAGGATCGACATGGCAGGCAAAATTCTCTTTATCAACAATGCCTTGGCAAAATTGATCCAGGTGCAAAAGAAAAGCAATGCTTCGGAAGGCTTTTTGCAGGACCGGCTCCTTGAGAAGGATGCGCTTTTCCTTGAAAAAATAGTTTTTGAAGCTTTGGATAAGCCTGGCAGCCCGATCAAGGCTACCTTACCCGTCAAAAATCATCTTGAAAATGGTGGTATAGAGTCCAGGTACATAGATTGGGAGTTCCTGGCAGTGAAGAATGCCAAAACCAATAAAATGGAAATTCAGGCTGTAGGATATGACATTACCCACAGGCTGAGTATTGAGGAGGAAATGAAGAAAAAGTCAAATCAACTGGAAAAACTCACCAGGGATTTGATTCGAAGGAACAATGAACTTACAGACTTTGGCTATATGGTATCCCACAACCTGCGAGGGCCTGTTGCCAATATTGTAGGCTTGACAGAACTTTATCCTGATTCTGAGGAAGATGAGGTGATCAAGCGTCTACGAATCTCTTCCAAAAGATTGGATTCCATCATCAAAGACCTGAACCTGGTGGTAGACCTGAAAAATACTTCCAGGACGGATTTCGAGAGGGTAAGTCTCCTTGAAATTACCAATCAAGTTATATTCCAATTGGAGGAGAAAATCAAAAGTAAGAAGGCAGAAATCCATCTGGATTTTCCAAAGGAATTTGAGATACTGCTGATCCGGCCTTACATCTTTAGCATCATTTACAATCTCCTATCCAATGGAATCAAGTATGCCAGCCCAGAAAGAAAGCCTAAAGTTTGGGTAACTGTTGAAGATTCTGATAAAGGCTATGCCATTTCTGTTTGCGACAATGGAATCGGGATCAACATGGAAAAGTATGGTTCCCGCCTATTCAACCTTTATGAAAGGTTTAACGAAACCGAAGAAGGGCAAGGAATCGGTCTTCACATGGTGAAAGTTCAGGTAGAAGCCATGAATGGCCATATCGAAGTGAATAGTGTACCTGGTAAAGGGACTTGCTTCAAATTGACCTTTCCGAAAAACTTACCATTATTTGTTCATCAGGCCTTAAAGTTATAGAAGGGGAATACTTGACTTCACCACTGCCTTCTCTTTTGAAATTAAATTTGTGTAGAATCATGGCCAATGCAATTTGCATCTCCGTCATGGCAAACTGATGGCCAATACATAGCCTGGGGCCACCACCGAAGGGGATATAGGCATAAGTAGGACGTTCTTTTTCCTTTTCAGGACTGAATCGCTCAGGATCAAATTCATCAGGACGCTCCCAGTACTCAGGGTTTCGATGAAGTCCGTAAATAAATATGGTAATTCCTTGTCCTGCCTTTACTTCCAGACCTTCAATGTTGTCATCCTCTTTGGCATCTCTACCAATAACCCATGCAGTCGGGTATAGTCTCAGGCTTTCCTTGATGACCTTTGTGATGTATGGCAGGTTTCTGAGGTCTTCAAATTTCAATTTCCCATCCTTCATTACCTTGTCTGCTTCTTCGCGTGCTTTGGCCTGAACTTCTGGGTGTTTGTCAAGAAGGTAAAGGGTAAAGGTTAAGGCATTGGCGGAGGTTTCATGACCTGCCAGAAACAACACGAGAGACTCCTCTCTAAGCTGTAAGTCATTTAGGGATTCCCCTGTTTCAGCATCTTTTGAAGTCAAAAGCATATCCAGAAGGTCGCGATTTTGTGGACCTATCTTTTTCCTTTCTTCGATCAGGTCTTCAACAACCTTCTCCATCCTCCTTTTATGGGCATCATATTCCTTGATTTTTCCTGTCAATTTGTATGAAAGTACCTGAAGGGGATTCCTGATTTTGGCTACGGCCAGGTGCATCAAGGCATCTACGGATTCATAAATGGCTTCCAGGTTTTCCTGGGTTACTCCTGTGCTAAAGAGAGAACGGCTGACTACATTGAGGGTGAGTTCTATCATGGCATGGTGAAGCTCAGTGGTCCCTGTTTCCTTGGCCATGTCGGCCAGGAAGATTTCTGTCTCATCAATCATGATTTGAGAAAGATTCTCTATCTGAGCTTTATGAAAGGCAGGTTGGATCAACCTCCTTTGGCGAAGCCAGTATGGCAACTCACTGGTGAGGATACCATTCCCGATGAATTCTCCAACAATTCTTGTTGGCCTGTCCTTTAGGTAGTTGCGGTTATTCTTGACGAGGATATGAGCTACATACTTATCGTTGGTTGTGATACACACAGATCTGCCAGCCACATTTACCATGAAGGTATCCCCAAACCTTTTCTGGTAAGAACTAAAGGTCTTCAGGATATCTGATATGATGCTGATTTGACTTTTGAAAAACTCTCTTCTTGGAACCGCAGGAATCTGGAATGACATGGTGTAGTTAGTTTGTAGTTATCCGTTAATTCAATGACCTTAAAAATAAAAGCTGTTTCCCAATTGGGAAACAGCTTTGTCATATATTTTCAAAAGATATTCTCTTTTTGGCCTTATCTGAACCTCCTTCTAGGCTGAGGACACCTTCTCCAGTCAAAGATGTAGTTGATTCTGGCAACGGTAAAGACATACCAGTCAGACTGAGTCCTATCCCCGCGGATTCCATTTAAGTCTGCAACATTATCCGGGTCGGAAAGCAGAACTGCCCTGGTTCCAAGTGCTCCGCCACCTGCGGATTCAAATAGTTCATCCCTATCAGGATACTCTCCGCTTACATCATCGAGGTAGTCAGTAAAGGTTTTCCTGAAACCCGTTTCCAACTCAAAGTCCCACTGGTCTGAAAGTCGGATTCTGACACCTGCACCCATTGGGATAGCCATTTGAACAAGGGCATAAGGGCCAGGATTATTTGAACCTAGGATAAATTGTCCTTCGGTTCCAATTCTTTGTAGGTCAACCCATTCACCCTGATAAAAGGCCTGAGGGTTAAATTTGAATATACTTAATCCTCCAAAGACGTAAGGGACATAATCAGGACGATCTCTGAACCTGCGGTCATTGGCGATAAAGTCAATAACTAATTGAAAACTTCCTTCAGTAATGGGGGTACGGAAGTGAAGGTTCCTTCTATTTCGTGCAAAATTACTTGAAACAGAATCCGAAGCACTCGCCCATCCATGGGCAAAACTCACCCTTGCACTCATCAAAGGATTGAATTTGTACGAAAGGTCTACACCAAGGGCAGCCTTGGTAAACCGAAATGTCAAGTCGTCATCTAGGTCGCCAAGATAGTTTGTCGAACCACCGGAAACTCCCACACGCAAATAGGAACTATTTACCTGGGCGTTGACGCTGGGGGCTAACATCATTCCTGCAATCAATAATATGGCAATATACCTCATAGCCATCATAGGGTGTTTGGTTACTGGTTTTATTAATGTTGGGTCAATAATTAAACGGAGAACATTTACTCATTGATATAAATAGCACGAGTACGAACTAATCGCATCTCTTCGAATTTTCAAAATAGACTTTGGTATAAATTTCTCCTATACTTAATATTTTAATAATTGATAGCTGAGGAAAAACACTTTTCCCTTTCTACTTGATAATATGTCCGAAATGGGCAGAAACCCTACAGTTTGTAGTGTGGATGAAGAGGTAATTACTCTCTCTAACGAGCAGAAAAATGTTTAGTTTCGATTATCGCTCCCCCACATCAAACTTCTTCGCAAGTTGTCTACATACTTTGTCGTAGACATGCGCAAAAGGGTAACCTGGAAAGTCGCTTTTTTTACCGCTATTGAGGTGTTGGTTGATACCAATTCGGTGCGGGTATCCAAAGCGATCATTGCTTCACCTGACCTGGATTCAATTTCGAAGGATACTACCCAGTCATCAGGGATGACTACCGGCCTGACTGTCAGGGAGTGACTGGCAATTGGGGTAATGACCAGCGCAGCAGAACTGGGGAATATTATCGGTCCGCCGCAAGAAAGGCTATAGGCAGTGGAGCCTGTTGGAGTCGCCACGATCAGGCCATCTCCCCAATAGGAATTTAAAAATTCACCATTGAGGTAGGTATGGACAGTGATCATTTCATTGGTTTTTGACTTGTGGATGGTCAAGTCATTGATGCCATAAGGCTTGGCACCAAAAATACCCGGAGGATCTGAGACCACAGTGATAAGGGATCGCTCATCAAAGCGGTACATGTCTCTGGCCAGTTCTTCTGTAGCGGGAATTAATTCCCTTTGTGATATGCTGGTCAAGTATCCCAAACGACCAAAATTTACTCCCAGAATGGGTTTTCTTACATTCCCCATAAATTTTACTGCCTCCAATACAGTACCATCTCCCCCGAAGCAGTATACAAATCGACAGTGGCTAAGTTCTTCTCGTTTGCTGAAGATGGGCATGTCTTTGGGTAATAGCTCAGGGTTCAGCTTTTCATGGAGCTGATGCATGTACTTTTCGTACAAGAGAAAGTCAATATTTTTGGTCTTGAGGAAGGAAAAAAACTGGATAAGGATTTGTGGATCTGTATTATCCGTAAATCGGCCAAAGATTGCGATTTTCATTTGATCTGCACCGTTGTTTGAAAGTAAAGTCCCCCTTGTCCCATGCGATTCCAACCATACTCTACCCTGAGCAACATATCATAAAATCCAATGATATTCAAGCCTGCACCATAAGCCATAAGCCATTGATTCAAATAGGTTGGGTCTGCAAAGGTAAGGCTATTGTCATTGAGCCAAGCCTGGTCCATCCAGGCTGTCAGGTAAATTCCCAGTGGCCCTTGATTGAGTTTTTTAACAGGGATAAAAGGAAGGGTAATGGTTTGGTAGGGGAAAATCGCCCATTTTGCTTCCAATTTCATCATGGCCTGCTCAGTCCCCACCAACAAGAAGGCTTGGTAGCCCCTTAGTTCATGGTTGATGCCTGAAAATTCTCTTTTTCGGGTCCCCAAAAATATTTTGTCCTGCCAGGGCAGATTTTTGCCGATGGTATTCACGTATTGCAAGCCGTATGAAAAGTTCCAACGCCTCCCAAGCGGCAAGAAGTGTGCCCATGTGAAGCCCATTCTACCAAAATTAACCCCTCCATTTGTACTGAAACCTGCATATCTCCCAAAGATATGATATTTGTACCCTTTTAATGGATAAGTTTTTATATCCCTTTCGTCTCTGAAAAAGCTGAATGTAAGTGAAGGATATTGAAATTGATTAGTCGAATGGACCAGAAAACTACTCAGGTCTTGTGCTTCGGACCCTTGTAAAACTGTATCTGCATATTGAAATCGTTGCCAGTTTATTTCAGCCCTTAGTTGAAGTCTTGGGGTAAATCTTTTTCGGAGAGATAAGTAGGCCAATTGGGTGCGCCTGAAATCACTCTGGTTGTCACCCCGCCAAATAACTTTACCTTGCGCTGTACCCAGTATTGCCTGTTTGTCCAGGGTAAAATGATAGCCTGTGGCCATGTCAATGCGGAGTTTTCGAAATAGATAGGGACGAATAAAGTCAGCTTTGAACTTTCTAGAAAAGCCCGCTTTCACATCCAGGATCAACCATTCGTTTCTGCCTGTCAAGTTTTGCCATTGCAGGTAGCCTCCATATACAAGCCTATCGAGGTTTCTTCGTTGGAGGGCAGAGAGGAAATCGTATGAATTTCGTTCCTCTGTGCCAATTCTAGGACTGCCCCAGATATACCATCTCTCTTTGAGCTGTATTTTTACAAATAGTTGAGTTGCCTTTTGGGTAGTATCGATCTTTACCTCATTGAATAAGGCGAGGTTGTAGAGATTCTGTTTGCTTTGATCTAAGAGGGGGGTTAGTTGCTCCTTATGGATTTTTTCCCCTTGGTGAATGGGTAATTCCAGGTATATGACCCAAGGAAGGGTTTTTTTGAGTCCAATTACTTCCAGGTTTACTACAAGAGAATCCTGTGCCTTTACCTGAGTTTGGAAGGCTATTAACAGAAAGATACATAAGGTGAGTCTCAAGTATTCGTCATTGAAATGGCTAATTGGAACTCATTCCCATGGCCATGCTTCAAAAATATCAATCTAATTCTTTAATTCTAATTCAAAGTAAGGTTCTATATAATTATCCTTTGAACTGAAAATCACATCAATTAGGAAGGGATTGTTTCTCTTTTTTAGCCATGGGGTTCCTTTTACATGAGAAACTTAGTTATTGGGACTGCTGTTTATATTGGATTTATAGTAAAAAGCCCCCCTCTAAATTGGATGGAAATAGATTGAAATAGGAATTATGCGACTTTAAAAGTTTTTTTGGATGGATTGAAATGCTATATCATTCCCTTTTTATCAGCCAAAGTCCTTCACAAATATGGGTCATTTCTTCACCAAAGGGGCCTCGTACAACTTGACTAATAGACCATCTGCCGTAGATGCTATCATGCTCCTGGTCAAGGTATCCCTGGTAATGGATTTCGTGGCTATTTCCATTTGCTTCTACATTTAGGTCTCCTTCTTCGTCAATTTGTGCTTTGCCTGGGTAGTTTTTGATAAATGATAGAAAATTTCCCTGGACAAAACCTGAGAAAGTCGCTTCCATTGGTACGGAATATTCGCCCTTTTCGGTAATTACTCCAGAAACCTCATCTTTCCTTTGAATCATTTCCGATTCGAACTCAACTTTTTGGCCAAAGTAGGGAAGGCCATAGCCATTACCATAGATGTAATAGCCTTTCCAACGTCCTGTAAGATTCATGTGATGGCTTGTTTATGAATTATTGATGTAGACAACTTTAAGGCGTCTAAATGAAGCGCCTTCTCAATTTTTAAATTATTCTTTAGGTATAATTAAAGGTCAAACATTCTCAAAATACTTCCCCAGTCATCAGGATCGAAGCCATTTTGGGACTGCATATATGAACTGACAATGTTGTAATTGAAGCGTTGGAATGCTGCTTTTACCCGGGTCAGGTCTTCAACATTCAGTTTCAAGGTAAGGAGCATGTCCCTGCTTTCAGGGATATTGGCAAGGTAGAGGCTCAGAACCTTCGCGTCAACGGATTCGGTGATTCTTCCGATCTCGGAGAGCACATAGGAATACTGGGCAATTTCTAATACAAGGATACCACCAGGCTCATGCAGGGCAAAGAGTGTATTCAGGTGTTTTAGGATATCTCTGATGGTCAGAAGCCCCTGAAATTTATTGTTTTCATCAAGAACAGGAATGATTTCGATATTGAACTCACTCATGACTTTGATGGCTTCATAGATGTGGTTGTGGAGGCTAATGTAAACGGATTCCCATCCTGAATAAACATGCCTAAGGCTGCTCAAGGGTTGAGCCAGGTCTACGGCATCCAATAGGTCATCCTCAGTTACCAAGCCCCTGTATTCCCCTCTTTCCACAATAGCCAATTGGGTAAGTTTGAACTCGTTCATCCATTCAATGGCGAGTTCAACTGTATCTGTGGTTTTGACAGAGGGGACGGAATCAGTAATGAGATCTGCTGCAATCATTCTTGTATAATGGACTCAAATATCGAAGAATTGTTTCAATATACGGTTGAATACTGTGGGTTGTTCCATCATCGCGGCATGGCCACACTTGTCAATAAAGCGAAGTTTGGATGATGGAAAAAGCGAATTAAATTCATGTGCGACCCTTGGGGGGGTGATGTTATCATTTAAGCCCCAGACCAATAGGGTTTTAGCTTTTATGGCTGAGATCTGATCCCTCATGTTATGTTGTTGGGCAGACCTTGCGATTTTCAATATTCTTAAGGTTTTGAAATTGCTACTAATGATTTCAAATACCTCATCTACCAACTCTTTGCTGGCAGTAGCTGGATCATAAAAGGTGAACTGGACACGCTCCTTTACATATTCATAAGATCCTCTTTTGGGAAATGAACTTCCCATCCCTGATTCAAAAAGTCCTGAGCTTCCAGTCAGGGTCATGGTTTCGACCAAGGCAGGGTTTCGAAGAGAAAAAACAAGGGCAATATGTCCACCGAGAGAATTTCCCAGGAGGTTCAGCTTTTTCATTCCCATCATATTAACAAAGTCTTCGATGTACTTTGTCAAGCCACTGACAGAAGGGTCGGCATAGCTTTCTTCATAAATGGGCAACAGGGGGATAACAACTCGAAATTGCTCCTTAAAGGCCTTGAATACGGATTGAAAATTGCTTAGGGCTCCAAATAGTCCATGCAAAATCAGGAGCACTGGCCCCTTGCCTTCCTCTACATATTTGAAACCATTTTTCTCAACAACATTCATATTCGAATAATTATGGGGCATAAAATAGATGCTAGCTCTTTTAGCTCCAAATCATTTCGATCCAGTTTTTGATAAGGATATTGCCATTTTCTGTCAGGATGGACTCAGGATGGAATTGCACTCCGTTGAGTTTCAACTTGTCATGGCTCAGTCCCATGATCTCTCCTTCCTGGGTTTTTGCTGTAATTTTTATTTCAGAAGGAACTTCTTCGGGGGTTACAATAAGGGAATGGTAGCGCATTACGCGCATTGGGTTAGGAATATTGGCGAATAATCCTTCTTGAGCGTGTTGGATGAAGGAGGTTCTCCCATGCATGGGGCGATGGGCATGTTGGACGTTCATGCCGAGGATCTCACCCATGATCTGGTGTCCAAGACATATTCCGAGTATGGGAATTTGGCCTTGGAACTGATTAACTACATTCACGGAGATCCCACTGTCTTTAGGTCTTCCAGGACCTGGTGAGATGAGGATGCCATCAGGATTTAATTCAGAAATTCTTGGAAGGTCAATCTCGTCATTCCGGAATACCTGAGTTTCCTGGTGTTTTTTGACCATGTCCACCAGGTTGTAGGTGAAGGAGTCATAGTTATCAATTACTAAAATCAATGAAGGTCAGAGTTAACGAATAGGTTTGGGTTTGTTGGTTGGCTGTGTATTGGCGGGGACGGTTCCATCCTGCTTTTCAAAGCCGTAGCGGTTTATTTGTTCATTGGCCTGTTTAAGGACGTCTGCTCCATATCCAAGTGTGAATCTTGAAAACTCCCGTACGTAGGGATATAAAACAGACTCTTGTCTGCTTGTGCTGGATGGAAAACCAAAATAGCTCATGAGAATAAAAGCGACGCTCAAGGCGAGTGTGGCGAGGAAGCCACCGAATAGGGCACCAAGTGCATTGTCTACCTGGAACTTTGGATTTTTAAATATCCCACTCAAGTAATTCAAAGTTGTGGAAAATATCACATATACCACTACGAAGGAAGTCACGAAGCTGATGATAACCATCAGTCCTGACGACATAGAGAGGTGGATGTAGTCTCGGTAGAGGCTTTCGGCCATAGGCTGGAGGCGAAAACCAAAGATGACTCCGGCTACGATTGAAAAAACTGCTGTGGCACTTTTTAGCAAACTCTTTACTGCCCCTCGATACATGCCAAATCCGATCACTGCGATGATTATCAGGTCAAGAGGGCTTAGCATAAATCCTTGTTCCATTCGTTTTGCTTGATTTTTAATTTGCGTGCTTAGCCCTGTCAGGGTTATAACCCTGTCAGGGTTATTAATAACAAAAATTCAATGCTAAAAATCAACACATACGCGCTAATAAGAATTGCTAAAATGAAATTTTTTTCATTTTGAGATGATTTATAGCTTAATAAGTATGGCAGGGGCATCAAACAAGCTGATACACCCTGCCAAATTTATTTATTGAACTTACTTAATTCCTTGGAATAGGTAGGTTTAAGCAAGCAATTGCTTTACAATTCCGGAGATGGCTTTGCCATCGGCCTTGCCTGCAAACTTCTTGGAAGCGATTCCCATTACCTTGCCCATGTCCTTCATAGAACTGGCTCCAACTTCTTCAATGATGCCTTTGATTGAAACTTCCAGCTCTTCGGCTGACATTTGTTTGGGAAGATAGGCTTCAATAACTGTCAATTCTTCCATTTCAGTAGCTGCAAGATCTTCCCGCTTGTTTTGCTTATACTGCTCGATTGAATCTTTTCTTTGTTTGGCAGCCTTCATCAAAATTTTCAAATCCTCATCTTCAGTCAATGGTTGCCCATTTCTGCCTTCGGCTACCTCGGCATTCAGGATCACAGATTTAAGAGAGCGTAAAGCCCTCAGTTTGGCTTGATCTTTTGCCTTCATGGCTGCCTTTATGTCCTGATTTACAGTGTCTTTAAGACTCATAGGTCTAAATGATAGTGTTAGTGTAAAAATAAAATTGTTGGGGTGTTTCCAATTATTCGATTGTGCGAACTTAATTTACTAAATTATTCAAGATTGTTTCAGCACTTTGCTCCTCCCCAAAGTATTTGGGTTTTCCCCCTTTAGCCTTGTAAAGGAAAATATTCAGGGCATCGTCTGTATATCCAAAGTAGGATTCAAATCTGATCTCAGGATCAAGAAGGAAGGTGTAGTCAAGACCCGTACCTTCAAAATGATTTTTGATAAATTCTTCAGTAGCTTCCTTTTCAGGGATAAATGTTACAAAGACAAACTGCACATTCTTCTCCTTAAACTTGCTGGCTGCTTTTTTTATCGTTTCTGCCTGTTCATTACAGTGATCGCAGTATGGATCATAATTCATGATCATGGTAGGCCTGTCTGTTTTGAGCTCCGACTGTGTAAAATCCTTGCCATCTAAGGTTTTGAAAGAAAAGGCTGGGACTTTAATTTGTGCTAACGAACTATTTAAAAAAAGAAAAGTCAGTAGCGTCAAAGCAATAGTTTTCCACATGGTATCTTGCAATTTACAGTTGTCAATCGTCCTACTTTTAACGCAAATAAAAGAAATAGGATATAGTGATGAGGAAAAATTCTGAGAATTGGCTTAATTTAAAGGTATACAAAATCTCCATGAGACTACACACTTCCCGATCCTTCCGACTGATCATTGGTCTATTGATCTGCCTTCCTTTGACATTCGGATTAAGTTGTGATGATCCTGCTCCCGCCCTTCCCAAGCACGAGTTTCGCGCTGTATGGGTTGCTACCTTCCACAATATAGATTGGCCATCTGCCAAAAAAATGACCTCTCAGCATCAGCAAAAGGAGTTTGGTAAATTACTCGATAAGCAACAGCGAATGGGAATGAATGCCATGGTGGTTCAGGTTAGGCCTAGTGGAGATGCTTTTTACAAGTCAAGATATGCCCCATGGTCAGAATACATATCTGGGACCCAAGGCCTTCCCCCCAAGCCCTATTATGATCCTTTGGAGTTCATGATTAATTCCTGCCATGACCGTAACATGGAATTTCATGCATGGCTCAATCCCTTCAGGGCAGTATCTCATACCCGCTTTAGCAGTGTCGCCCCCCAAAATATTGTCAACAAACATCCCGAATGGACTTTTCAGTATGGCTCTCGTCTTTACCTGAATCCAGGGCTTCCCAAAGTCAGAGATTACCTCGTAAGGGTGGTAATGGAGGTTGTCAAAAATTACGATGTAGATGGAATCCATTTTGACGATTATTTCTATCCCTATCCTAAAAATGGAGAGCAGCTTCCTGACAAGCAGACCTTCGAAAAGTACGGTCAGGAGTTTGCTGATATCAATAGCTGGAGACGAAACAACATTGACTTATTTATTAAAGCCCTTTCAGACTCGATAAAGGTCGTGAAGCCTCATGTAAAGTTTGGGGTGAGTCCAGTGGGAATTTGGCGCAACCGCAATCAAGATCACAGAGGTACTCCTGTTCGGTCGAATTTTTCCTCCTATGACATGCTCCATGCGGATGTGCGCACCTGGCTTGAGAAAGGCTGGATAGACTATGTGGCTCCACAGGTATATTTCAACATCGAACATCCGACTGCGGATTATGCTGTGCTGGTTCCATGGTGGGCAAAAAATTCATTTGGAAGACATGTATATGTAGGACAGGCCTTATTCAAATCCAAACAGGGAGAAAGCAGGCCATGGAGGGACCCCAATCAATTGCCTCAGCAATTAAAGCTGAACCTCAGGTATCCACAGATAAAAGGTAGTATATTTTTTAGTGCCAATTCTTTTGATACCAACCCCATGAACATTGAGCAGGTGCTTAGGCATGAGCGATACAGGTTTCCTGCCCTCATCCCACCAATGACGTGGAAGGATAGCATTCCTCCTTTTGCTCCGCAAAATTTGAAGGTGAAAGGCATGGCTAATGGAAATGCATTCCTATATTGGAAAGCACCGCTTCCTGCTATGGATGGAGATACAGCCTCTTACTATGTAGTCTACAGATTTTCTCAATCTTCAAAGATAAATCTCCAAGATCCATCCAGAATCATTCAAATCTCAAAAGCGCAGACATTTGTTGATTTAAACAGGAATCCAAAGAAAGATTACACCTATGTGGTAACCGCGGTCGATAGGATGCATAATGAAAGCAAGACACTCGCAGCTCAATACCTGCCCGCCGAAAAAAAAGAAGGCCACTCCTCGGGCAGGAGTGACCAATAACCACTTAATCTACTACTATCAGCAAATAATGCCAACAAGTGTAATCATGATTGTGTAAATGTGTTCCTTTTTCTTGGACGCCAATTTCATACTGGCTGTGAGATTAATGAATGAAATTGGTCATTATCATGGGTGATTTTGGTCATTCCGGAAATTGTGATGCTTTTCAAATTATTCGATTAAGAGAAATATTCTCAAAATGATAAGACTCTGTCTACTTGTTTTGAGTGAAGGTTATTGGTAGTCAGTTGTTTATGTTCTGTTGTGGCTTGTGGTTCGGCTTTTGATTATTTAAATAAAAAAAACGACTAGCCATGTACCTACTCAAAGACATCAAGCCCAAACAAAAAATTACCCAAACTGATCTTGAAAAACATTTTGATGAAGTCTTTTCTCACCCTCAACGAGATCAGAAAAAGAAGAGCATTTGGGAAAAACTAAACAAGGAAATAACCAAGGATTGTTCCTGAATCATCATCCCTTTTATCAATCCATTTTCTTGAATGTATAGATGTAGGGAACAAATTTTTCCTTGTCATCAAAACGCTCATCAAAGAAGTAACCCTTCATCATTTTGGGTTCCTTATCCTGCACAATGAAATACCTGGTATCCAGCTTTTTTGCCCGAGGGTTATAGTAGTTGAATACCAGGGTATCAGTTTGCCATCTCCAGCCCACCATTTGTTGGGTTAGGAAATCCATAGGTTTGGTGGTTCCGTCCTTCGTGATCATTCCCGTATATTCAGTACCAAAGCGGTACTCCGCTAGTTCAAACTCAAAGTAGTTTACCTGGCCAAGCGAATTTGTGTCTGCCATGGCCCTCCAGAGTCCGATGATACTTTTATCTTTCTCAGAATTCCATTCAAAGAGGGAGTTATCCAATTTTGAATTGACCTTGATCTCTTGCGTCCAAAATTCCTGTGGACCTGTTTTGGAGTAATATGGGAATAGGATTCCATCAACTTCCCTGTAGTCATTGAAATATGTCCGAGATCCGTTGCTGGAAAGGATCATTCTGAGCAGACCTGTTTCCAATTCATAGGATCTGTATTCAAGGTAGCCATCGGGATCTTCGATTTCTATGACTACAGTCTTTTGTCCATTGGGGAGCAAACTTATTCTACTGCTTTGGATGGATTTGTTTGAAATGCCAAATCGCATTTCTGGAAAGATAGAAGCCTCCTGCATGTAATATTTTACCTGGGCTTTTCCCATACCAAAAGAGCCTTCATGGGTAAGGTTTACTCCACCCCCATCGCAGATGATAGCTTCAAAAGTATCAGTCGGGGAGGTTCGGAAGATGCGCATGAAGGAGTCTCTTCGGATACTAACGTCAAATTTGTATTCAGTTCCTGGACTTTTTCCTTTTTGGACAATCCTAAGGCTTTCAACAGCCTCAAGTTTTTCGCGTCCACCAATTGCTTTGAGGTACTTTTCAAATACAGCCTGAGGTTCTGGGAGATCTGTCTGTGAAAAGGCCAGCTGTAGGCTCATTCCTAAGAAAAAGCTGATCAAATGAATTGTTTTCATGGGTTTGTGCTTATTTGATTAAAGATATTCTAAAATCTGTTCTGTGGTAAAAATATCAGCAAACTCACTCTTCAGGGCGGCAATTTCAACTTCATGCATCAAGGCGGCAGGAAATTTTTTCCCATTTGATCCTACTTTATCAAAAGTTGCACAGGCATCTTCAACAAGTATTACCTCAAAGCCCAAGTTCGCTGCCATCCTTGTACTTGTGGAGATGCAGTGATCCGTGGTTAAACCTGCGATCAGGACTTTTTTTATTCCATTGTCCTTTAGGTCTTGTTCGAGTTGAGTTCCAATGAAGGCCGAGTTAACATTTTTTTCATAGACAATTTCTCCAGGCCTGGGAAGGACTAATTCATGAATTTCGTTTCCCTTTTTTCCTTTTACCAATGGAGAAATGGGATTGGTAGAATTATGCTTCGCGTGGAATATGGGAAGGGCTTTTGCCCTGAACGCCCTTAGTAGCTTAGCTGCTTTTTCTTCTGCATCTTCATTGTTTCGGGCTCCGCCCCAATATTCTATGTCTTCGAACCCCTGCTGAATATCAATCAGCAATAAGGCAGTACTTTTATCCAGTGTCATATGATTGTTGTATTAATGCTTATTCCTTTCTCAATTTTGAGGTGATATCTGTTCTCCCGCGAATGATTGACTTGAGAATTAGCCATTCTGCAGGATCTAATTGGTTTTTATAGATGTAATAGGACGATTGGTTGCTAAGGAATAGCATCATCCAGTTTGGATATTCTTTTACCTGCCTGATCACCTCCCAATCCATCCTGGATTCGAAATGGCTTCCCTTCGCCAAAATTTCCTTGTCATCTATGGTGAAATGTATCTCATCTTCAAACATGTGGTGGGTTCTGAAGAGGTTTCGGGTATTGGCATACACTACATAGGGAAGGAAGATTAGGAAACAGAGAAAATAGATCAGGGTATTTGTAGGAAAAAACGAATTTGAACCTGTAAAACTCAATAGGGTAAATCCCAGCCAAAAAGCATAAAGAAACATCCAGATAGGCCTGGTGAAATAGCGCCTGAAGGCCAGCATCAGGAAGGGCCGAAAGGGATAATCCTGTGTGAAAGAAATTCTGTCCATAACTGGATAAGATGATTTTTCGCTATAAATTAAGGCTTTCTTCCACGAATAAACATCATCAGGCTCAACAAAATTTATGCTTGGAGTTCCCTATAACATCACTGAAATCGCGCAGGCAAGTTTTGCGAAGGATCTTCATCAAGGTACTTTTCGTGCTCCGGTACTGAAGTATATCTCCTTTGATAGCAGGTTAATCAGTCATGGTTCTCAAAGTCTTTTTGTGGCCTTGAAAACAGGGAACCGAGATGGACATGATTATCTGGAGGATGCTTACAAGAAGGGAGTACGAAATTTCATTGTTGAGAAAGAGTTGGGTTTCAAGGGGGTAAACTATGCCTTGGTAGATGATTCCTTGGAGGCACTTCAACTTCTGGCGATGCAGCATAGAAGTCGATTTTCCTATCCTATTTGGGCCATCACAGGTTCTAACGGGAAGACCACCGTGAAAGAATGGTTGGCGAGCCTGTTGGAAATTGAATTTCAACTGGTCAAATCTCCGATGAGTTACAACAGCCAGTTGGGTGTAGCCCTTTCTCTCCTTCAACTGCGTCCCGGTATTGACCTGGCGATCATCGAGGCGGGTATTTCTCAGCCTGGGGAAATGGAAGTTTTGGCTCAGATGATCAAACCTACCCATGGCATCCTGACCCATATGGGAAGTTCTCATGCAGAAAATTTTGAAGGGATGGATCACAAGTTGGAAGAAAAACTCAAACTTTTTGAAGGAGTTGAGCAATTGCTCTGCAGCTCTTTTCAGCCTGAGATTCTGCGAAAAGTCGAAGACTTAAATCCCTTAAGCATTGGTTTTCAAGATACAGATCATTGGAAGATTTCACAGACTTCGCTATCCGACTCTTTCCTGATTAATGACAATGACCTCAAGGAAGCGATAAAACTTCCCTTTTCAGGACAGGGAAATGCTGAAAATGCCTGGCTTGCCATTGCTGCAGCTCGTAGCATTGGATTGAGTTTTGAGTCTATCAAGGAGAGGCTTCCATTTTTGTCTCCGGTAGAAATGCGTACGGAGATTATTTCTGACAATCCTGAGATTACGCTGATCAATGACAGTTATAACTCAGATGTCGACTCTGTGCGAAATGCCTTCCAGCAATTGGATGATACCGATATTCATCCTCGCAAATGGATCATAATCAGCGATATCCCTCATCTGGGAGAACAGCAAGAAGCCATTCAACAAGAGGTTTTGGAGGAGGCTGAAAGTCTGGTAGGAGCCGAACACATCATCAGTATCGGCCCTGTTTTTGGGAAGTTGAGAAGTGAAAAACACTATGATAGGGTTGAAGATTTTCTTGCGAAATTGAAGGTAAGGGAGTTTTTTAACAGCACCATTCTTCTGAAAGGAGCGAGGAATTTTGCATTGGAAAAACTGATTCCACGCTTCAACCATAAATTAAATGCCACCACATTTACTATTGACCTTTCTGCCTTATCCCACAATTTCCGATACCTAAAGTCAAGGGTTGCAGAAGGGACCAAAGCCATGTGCATGGTCAAAGCAGCCTCATACGGCAGTGGAACCTGGGAAATCGCCCAGCAATTGGAGAAGGAGGGAGCCAGCTACCTGGCGGTTGCCTATGCTTCTGAGGGAATTGAATTGAGACAGGCAGGGATTCAGTTGCCCATCATGGTGCTCAATCCTGATTTGTCTAGCGTAGAGGCCTTACTGCAGTTTGACATTGAACCTGAGGTGTCGAATTTTCCTTTACTAAGGGGCTTTTTGAGGGCTGCAAGGCTCTCTGAGAGAAGTGAGTACAGGATTCACATCAAGCTGGATACAGGCATGGGAAGGCTTGGGTTCACGGAGAGTGATTTGGAAGCCCTTGTTTTGGAGTTGGGGAAAGAACCTGATGTGAATATTATTTCACTTATGTCTCACATGGCGGCGGCTGATATTCCAGAGGAGGATGAGTTTTCCAGATCACAGATTCGAACTTTCCTTAGGATGTCCCAATACCTCCAGACACAACTGGGGATTCAACCATTCCGCCATATCCTAAATACACCTGGTATCCTTCGTTTCCCAGAAGCAGCCTTTGATATGGTCAGGTTGGGAATTGGTTTGTATGGGATCAATCCTGTAGAAGAATTGCATGATTTAAAGGAAATTGGGAGCCTAGTCAGCAATATCAGCCAAATCCACAATTATCCTGAAGGTGTCAGCATTGGTTATGGCCGCTCGCAGTATACCCGTAGACCAAGTCGAATAGCGACCGTTCCTATTGGATATGCGGATGGGATCCCTCGTTCGGTAGGAGGGGGGAAGGCCTCATTTCTGGTTCATGGCAAAAGGGTACCCACATTTGGAAGGATTTGTATGGATATGTTGATGCTGGATGTGAGTGATCTCCCCAAAGCTGCTGAAGGAGACAAGGTACTCATCTTTGGGCATTTGGGAGAGGATAGTTTGTCTATCAATGAATTGGCAAAAGCAGCCGAAACCATTCCTTACGAACTATTGGTGAGGGTTAGTCCTCGAGTCAGAAGGGTTTATGTGAAGGAATGATTCTTTAATGATACTCTGCGGTAGGCATCAAAGCGAGCCTTTGGGTTAGTTCATGGTAGCAGATGACATCCTCTCCGAAGTAATGGACCACCATGCTCTTTCTTGTCCTTGATTTGTCCCGGATGGGATCACCTCCATGAATAAGGTTGGCATGCCAGATCAATAGGTCTCCAGGTTCCGTGTAGAAGTAAGCCTTTTCGAAATTATTGGCTTGGATGACCTCTTCGATTTTATCCTCATAGTGTGCATTTGCCTGGCTTCCTATTTGGTAGCGATTGCCGCCATGCTCAAAGTCGTGATTCATGACATACGGCAACCGATGGCTTCCTGGGTAATAAAATAAGGGGCCGCTGGCATCGTCCACTTTTTCCAGGGCAATCCAAATCGCCGTCAGGTAGCCCATAGGGTAGGTGGTCATGTGGATGGAGTCAGAATGTGCCCGCTGTTGGCTTCCCTTGATAAAGTTCAGGCTTTGGAATGGGAGCATCCTTTTTCCGGTAAGGGCGCTCATCAAGTCAACCAGTTCCTTTCTCCTTACGAGCTTTCCCAATAAATCCGAATGGCGATAGGCAAAGAATATCTTATTATTTTTTCGCTGGTTTACATTTCCCTTGCTCAAAAGAGACGCTACTTCAGCATTTATTTCTTCAACCTCTTCCTGATTAAAAAACTCCCTGAAAATCAAATAGCCCTTTTCAAACCAGTGAATGGCATGTTCTTGATGCGAATGAGTCATCTTTAGGAAATTTGGATGCGCTTTCAGCTCATCTAGGGTTTTGATTTCATCAATCCATGGCCTGGGTTGGGGGAGGTGAGAAAAAACAGTTGAGTTTATAGGCCAACTGAGTGGTCGCTTGATATTGTATTTTTGAAACAAGGGCTTGTTATGCGCAATCTTGGACCTGTTCAACAGGTTATTGAGCACATAGCTTGCTTTAAAAGTTCTTAGCCAATTGAGCATATATCAGGAAATTGCTGTCTACAAATATCGCTTTGACAGACAAATTTCCCAATTGTATTTTCGATCTACATTTTCGCACAGTTTACTTGTCTATCATTAATTTTTAAATGCATGAACCCATTATTTCAACCCCTTAAGCTCAGAGGGTTGAGCTTAAAAAATCGCATCGCTGTTTCTCCCATGCAGCAGTATAGCAGCGAGGATGGCTTCGCCAATGACTGGCACCTTGTCCATCTTGGAAGTCGGGCAGTTGGAGGGGCTGGCTTGATCATCTCGGAATGTGCGGTTATTTCGCCTGAAGGCCTGCTTACCAAAAAAGATATAGGCATTTGGAAGGATGCTCACATCGAAAAATGGGAGCAGATCAACTATTTTATTCACCAACAAGGGGCCAAATCAATCATGCAGATTGGTCATTTTGGAGCGAAAGGCAGCAGGATGACCCCTATGGAAGGTTTTAAATTCCTTTCTCCTGAACAAGGAGGCTGGGCTACCATTTCTTCTTCTGCCCATGCTCCATTCAGAGGTATGGCCCAACCAACCAAAATGGATCATGATGATATAAAGGAAGTCATAAAGAAATTTGGTGATGCAACTGAAAGGGCATTGAGTGCAGGCTTTGATTCCGTAGAAATTCACGCTGCACATGGCTACTTGATCCATCAGTATTATTCTCAATTGATGAATCGGAGGGATGATGAATATGGGGGTAGCCTGGAAAACAGGTTGAGGTTTTTGAAGGAAGTGATTCGCGAAATCAGGTCAAGGATGCCAGATGCCATGCCACTGTTCCTGAGAATTTCTGCGGTTGATTTTTCTGATGATCCGCTTGCCTGGACTTTGGATGATTCGGTAGCATTGGCAAAAATGGCAAAGGCGGAAGGTGTGGACCTGATCACTGCTTCTGGTGGAGGCTTTGTGTATGTGGATAAGGCCTTGGCCAGCCCGGGCTATCAGGTTCCATTTGCAGAGCGAATCCGCAATGAAGCTGGCATCGCAACAGGAGCCGTCGGCATGATCAACGAGGGTTCCCAGGCAAATTCCATCATAGCTAATGGTCAGGCCGACCTGGCAGTTATGGCCAGGGAATTTCTACGCAATCCCTACTTTCCCATTAATGCTGCCAGGGAAATTGGAGAAGATATAGCAATTCCTGGTCCATATACCCGGGCTTATTGACGGACAGGAGCAGCCTGTTCAATCATTTCCATGAGCTTTTGCATATCCCTTTCTTCATTGAACACATTTACTGAAACTCGGAGGGAGTTGCCTCTGAGAGCTGTAATGACTCGATTCTCCTTGAGTTGAATACGGAATTGTTCCAGGTCAATTTGTTTGGGCATTTTCAATCCAAATAGGTGGGAAGAAAAGTAGGGTCCACTTTCAGATTCCATTCCCAGATTTTTCTGAAACTGGATCAAGGGTGCCACCAATTCTTTTACGTAGGCCTGCATATTTTCAATTCCCCAACTGTTCAATTGCTTCAAAGCCTCCAAAAGCATGGGCATAAGGAGGAAGTGGCTACTTTCGCCCACGCTGTACCTGGCTGAACCTGCTGCATAGACAGGGTCATAGCTGGTCAGGCCAGAAAAATCCTCCGAATTGGTGCGGTTCATCCATGACTCCTCAATGGGGGTTCCCCCTTCGAAATGAGAGCCATAGTAGGCCAGTCCGAGGGAATAGGGGCCAAGCATCCATTTGTAACTGGCACAGATCAGGGCATCGGCCTGAATGTCCTCTACCTTTAAGGGACAGGCGCCTACAAACTGAGTACCATCTACAATGAATTTGATTCCCAGTTCTTTGCATCGTGCACCGATTGCTTTCAAGTCAAAACATATTCCATTCATCCAATGAATGGCAGACATGATCAATACTGCTGTATCTTCATTGAGTGCTTCCAAAATCCTTCGGTTCCACTCTTCTCCTGTGGCTTCACTCCCTACCTCTGGCCCTACCATTCTTAGCTCTATATCTTGTGATTGACACCATCTTTTGAGAGAGAAAACCGAACTGGGAAATTCTTCCTGGAGGGTCAGCGCCTGCTGCCCAGGCCGGGCTTTTATGTTGTGCAAGACCGTAGACATTCCATAGGATACAGAAGGGATAATGGCAATATCTTGGCCCTGTGCCCCAATGAGCTTGGCAAATTCGGACTTTACCTGACTCACTTCTGTAAAAAAGTCTTGGGAAGTGAGGTATGAGGGATCTTTTTGTTTTTCCAGTACATGTTGAGCCGCTTTTTCCGCAGCTATTAGCATGGGGGCTTTGGTGGCATTGTTGAGGTAGTAGATGTCCTCAGGAAGGTAAAACAGGTGTTTTTGACTCGTAAGCATGGATGGAGATTTTTGGAATTAAACAAAAAAAGGATTCGGAAACTTATCTCCAAATCCTTTCATGAAAGAGTCATCTTTGATTTATTCTTCGATCTTGTCAAAATGGAATCGACCATTCCATTTGAAGCTCTTAAAGTTTCCTTCTTTGTCTTTCTCAAACTGTAAGCCTTCTTCTTCCCCAATATCCAAAAACTTCATTTCCCCAATATGATCCAATGAATAGGTCGTATTATCCTGGGGATCGTGGGCGATGAGTTTATTTCCTTTGACACTAATCGTGGTATAATAATTCCCAATTCCCGGAACCTGTTCATTGTAAAGGTATTTACCTACGAGTTTTTTAAGCTCTGATTTTTTCAGTGGTTTGAGTTCAACCTCTTTGGGTTTTTGTGCCAGGTCTTCCCAGCCGTATTGGTTGGCGATGGATCTGGTGATTTCCGAGATCAATGAGCCACCTCGGTCTGCGCTGGTCATCACAATGACTCCATGCCCCTTATGGATATAAGCAGCCATGTTGTTGGTGAAACCTGCATTTTTCCCACCGTGGCCAAATTTCATGTTATCTCCTTCACCATTCAGGGAAGGGCCTAAGCCCCAATCATTTTTGTGCTTGGATAGCATTTCTTTGACCGTTTGGGGAGAGAGAACTGAACCTTTTTTGCCTTTGTAGATTTCCTGCATGGCCAAGCAATACTTGGCAAGATCGGTAGGTGTCGTCCATAAGCCTGCTGCTGCTTGTTCGGGATAATTGTGCCAACGGCCTTCATAGACAGTGCCGTCTCCTTTGTAAGCTGCACTCGCTTGCGCATGGTATTTTTCCAAAAGGGGTTGTGAGTAGGTGGAATTGTTCATGTCCAACTTTGGGAAAATATGTTTGGCCATGTATTCTTCCAAGGGCATACCTGATACATCTTCTACTACTTTTTCCATGATGGTATATCCCCCACCTGAGTATTTCCAGTTTTCGCCCGGTGTGGCATAGGATTTAATGGCATCTGTATTTCCTTTGCCTTCCAATACCTCTGTGATGGTTGGGAATTTATCTTTCTGGCTATATCCCGGAAATCCGTGAACTGTAGTGCCTCCCGTATGTGTCAATAAATGCCTGAGGGTAAGTTTTTGTTCCTTGGTAAACTCGCTTTCAGGGAATTTCCATCCCTGTAGGTAGTTGTTTACATCTGTGTCCAGGTCAACTTTTCCTTCCTGGTAAAGATGCAGTGCAGCCAGAGCAGCCAGGGGTTTGCTGATAGAGCCTGCCTGGAAGAGGGTATTTTCGTTTACATTTATGCCTTCCTGGGCTATTCCATATCCTTGCGCCCAATGAAGTTTTCCATCTTTGATTACGGCAATGCTCAAGCCTGGAACTTTATAATATTCCATTCGCTCGCTTATGCTAAACTTTTTTTCAGGGCTATTCATTACCCTAACACTAGGGGTAAGTCCTTTCTCAATGAGCTGTATTTCTTCATCAGTAGATTGACCATGCAGGAAAAAGGGTATGGCCATAAGGATTATGCAGAACCAGTTTTTGAGTGAATTAGTCATATAATTATGGTTGGATAGTTCAGCTTAATATAGAATTATTTGAATGAGGAATCTTGCTTTATTTAGAAGGAGATATTGAAGATAAGTAGGCTTAGTAAACTGATAATCAAGAGTACGAGGCTAATGCTTAAACCTTTCTTGGAGAGGAAGGGACGCTCTCCTATTACCTTGCTAACCATGCTTGAGTTTTTGGAGAATTCGTTCTTAATCTCCGAGGAATCTCTGATAAAATCTCCGGTCTGAGGATTCCACCCTATCAGTCCATGTTCAAGGATGGCCTCTATGACTCCCTTGATTTGGCTCCAGTATTTGTCCCTAAGAAGATTGCTGTCATAAGGGATTCTCATGGCGATTTGGCCAGGATAGATGGTAAGCTGGGCGTGTGAAAAATGTATCTCTGACTGTTTTTGTTGAGTGGAAGGGACTTTTTGGAAAGTTAATTTGAGGTCGATAAGGGATTGGAGAATAGATGAACTCACCGAATCAGGTATGATGTTTCCTGCCTCAGAGGCGTATTCTTCCCCTTTTAGGATTTTCCTGACATGTTTTTTGTCAGAACTGTCTGAGTAGAGAAAGTAAATTACAAATCCCATGGAAAAATTTTACAAGCAAGTACTCATAAATTACACAGGTGCTGCTATACTGCCAAACATAGAACTGCTAAATCTTGAAACCATGGATTAGAAATTTGTTCAATGACAAAATATAGCCCTTTAATGCCTTTTACCTGAATATTTCCGTTGAACTTATTTTATTAACGCGAGAATAATTCAGATTGGAATCTAATCTTTGCACCTATGACCAAGCACATTGGATTTTATTTTCTATGTATGATGGCCTTTTTGGCCTCTTGTAACAATGATGATTGTCCTCAGGAAATCCTGTTGGAAGGAGATCTCAGGGTTCAGGAAAGTTCATTGGAGTTTCTTGAGTTGCTCCAAAACAAAACGTTTGTGTTCAGAGATTTCTTTAACAATGAAATGAAATTGACCTCAAACTCCATAGAAAGCCGTGATACAACGGTGGATGTCGCTGAACTCCCGGATTGTGATGGAATAATTTTTTGGGGACCAGAAGGGCCAACTGCTGTTATGAACACCGAAATTCACAGATTGGCATTTGTGGACTCACAAGGCCAGGTAGTTATTCGATATGATCTCTTGACTCAGTCTCTAGAAAATCCCTCTCTGAATGAGGATTCGGTATTGTTTGATGTGTTGAGTATCCTGGTTTTGAGACAGCCGCCCAGTGGATCGGAACTTATTACACAAGCCACAGGCATTGTATCGGATCGTGGGAACGAAGTCATACCAGAATTTAGCGTCCGAGAAGTTCAGGACACAGTCATCAACGGCAGAAACTATCAAAATCTGTTACAGTTTCAAGACAACAAGCCGATTCTGTATTCAAAAGAATTTGGTTTGCTGAGTTTGACCCCAAAGTCTACAAAGTGGAATTGGCATAGGGAAGAATAGGGATGAGCCAAAGCCTGAGATGGCATTGGCTCCAACTCTACCTTAAGAAGCTAATTAAAAATTATCGTTCTTTTTTACAGTTGGCTTTTTAGAACCTGAGTTCATCATTTTTTCTTCAAGGAAAATGTATAGCCAAGGTTAAAGCCCATTGCAAAATTTCCTTCTGCAGTCTGGTATGACAAGCCTGAAGGCATAAAATCAGCTGATTCTCTAAGTAGATCAATCCGGTAGCTTGCCCAAGGGGTCAAACTTAATTGAGGAAGGGCTTTTAAAAAGTTCCATTCGTAGAAAATTATCGGACAGATTCTGAGGGCATCCAGTGATTGAACTTCCTCGCTTGTTTTTTCCGTGACTGCCAATTCCTTGTACATCATTTGTGCCCCGAGCATGAATTTCTTTTTGCTGCCGAGTTTGTAAGCATAGCCCAATTGGAGGAAGAAGGTCCTTTTTTCTGAGAAGTTTTCACTTTTGCTGTTTAAAAAGTCAGGCAATTCATTGAAGCCTGTGGCAGAGAAAACTCTGTGCTTATCATGATCATAATTGAGCCAGAGACTAGCACCATTTGCACCCAGCGGGTCCAAAACATCCGAATGAATGCCCAGAGCTTGAGCCCATATGAAATTTGGAAGAAAGGCAAATAGAAGTATGGCAAGGATGGGATACAGCGATTTTTTAGTTTGAAACATATTTTGTTGGAATTAAGATTCGACCGATCAAAATTCCGACCTGAGCCGATAATTTTTTTTTGCATTTGCAAAAAAAATACAAGCAGCTTGAACCTGGGTTTTGCCTGAATCACCTAGACATTTGATGGGAGTACCTACTTGTGTATATCAGGCGGTTGCTAGCTATTTGAGAAATAGAGATAATTTTACCCCACCCGGACTGGCCTATGACCCTTTCAGGGTGGGGGCATACTGATGGCTTGTAGCCGATGTCGCCAACAAGGATACATGTGAAATCGCTTCTATAATTTTGCCCGGATCTTGCTAAGAGACGCATTGTTGATGCCTAGATAGGAGGCAATGTGTTGGAGTTGGATGTGCTTTACAATCCTGGGAGACTTCTTCATTAGTTTAAGGTAACGTTCTGTAGCATTCAAAAACTGGAAGTCTTCCAGGCGGCTCAAGGCCTGTTCATAAGCTAGCTCAACCACCCTGCTATCCAGAAATTGCAGCTTTTGGGAAGCCTTTTTGGCTCTTTCGAAATTATCCAAAGCAATCTGGTACAATACTGAATCCTGGATTGTCTGGAGGTAATAATCAGGCCTTAATCGGTGCGTATTGACCGGAATAATTACCTCGTCTTCAAAGAAAAAATCCAGGGTAATCTCTTTGTCTTCCTTATACTTGAATTTCCTCACCCCACCTTCAACGATATAAAAAATCTTAAGGGAGGATTCATTGGGGCTGTGGATGATCTCCTTCTTTCTGAATTTTTTTTCATTGACAAAGTGATCCAGATATGACTTTTCTTCTAAAGGGAGGGAACGGATATAGTCCCCAATGGAGAAATTGTTGCTGCTCAATTTTTGTGAATTGCTGTTTAACCAGGTCAAAAGACTTTGTCCTATTTCAAATTATAAAAATAGACTGGTAACAGCTACCACTTTATTATCGGGTAACATTTGCTTTGATGGCATCAAAGTACCTTTCGGCGACTATTTTGGCTCCAACTTCGTTGTAATGCACCTCATCTGCCATGTTGTTGTCCGACCAGGCTCGGTTCATGTCTAAGAGTATCACCTTGGAACTTGGGGTAGAAGCCTCTGTCGCAAAGGGAATCAGGGCTGCCTGATATTCATTAAAGTCCTGGGTAAGTTGAGGCGTCATGAAGTCCATGGTACCTGGAGCAATTTGCTCTACAAATATGGTAACGCTATCATTTCTCGCCTGAAGGTTTTTTACAATTTTCTTGAGGTTGGAAATGATGGTCTCAACTTTTTCATTTGCGTCTGCCAGGTCATTGCCCCCAATACCCAATAGGACAATGTCCGGTTCTTGTTGGAGAGTCAGGATTTGAAGGGTGTTCAAAATTCCAGCTGAAACTTCTCCTCCTGTACCTTCATGATCTGTATCGAAGCAAATTCCATTGACACTGGCTTCTTCGCGCTCGTCAGTCCTCGATCCAATGAAGTCAACATCCCAGTTGTCAGAAATCAACAGTTTCCACAACTCATATCTATAGGAATTGTAAAGGGTAGGGTGGCCTTCAACCCTGGAATCTCCAAGTGGAAGTACCTGAAGGCTTGCTGCGGAGGTATTTGCTGGTAGGCAATCTTCCTGGCCCCTGTTGTCACAACTGTAAAGAGAAAAGGTCAATAAGGCAAGGATGATAACTGTAATGGGCATTTTAACAAAAGGATTAATCATATGGCTTTTTACTTTTTGTGCTAGTAAATCGCTAAATGAAGAATTACCCTACCCCCTACTTATTAATCATCGCATTTGCAGGTGAGGTTGTCCATGTAATTTTGCCTTTCAAGCCGATATCCCTTTTGATATGGGTATCCTCCACCAATACCAAGGTTTTCAGAACCAATGGTATAAATGCAACTAAAATTCATGATAGATTCTTTTTCTCTCAATGAATTAGGGTCGCAGAAAATGTTGATGGCTGGATCGCAGTGGGTGGTAGTCATGTCCCCAATGACATATTCAAGGAGGTATTTGATATCGATTTCGTATTTATCCGCCAGTTCCTCATTGATTTCTGAGGCGTACCTACCATTATGTTCTCCTTTTCTGTAAATCAAGCCCTCTCTTATTTCAAATTTATCTACAAAGAAGGAATAAATGGTAGCCACTTTTTTGAAATTTGGATTGCGCTCAAAATTTAGGGAGTCAAATTTTGGGGTAAACTCTTTCTTTTCCATGTCAAAATAGGTAGGTGAAATGGGGTTGAACCTCGTATCTATCCATATTTCATTGACCAAATACTCATAAGCCATCAAAACCCTGCCCTTACCAATATTCAAGGTGTCAAAATGGCTACATTTCATCCTGACATCTGCGCTTTTGGCGAGGTAATAAAGGCCAGGTTTTCGGTTACCTGGAATGGGGAGTTTGTAAGGCTTGGCCAAAGACCAAACGCCTTCATAGGCACTACATGGACAATATTCCTGCGCTTCAATGGGATCGACATAGGGCGAATTGGAATTTGTATTGTAGTCAAGGTCAAAAAATGGGGCAAGGGGATGGATAGAAAGGTCCTGTACTTGTCCCGAACTTGAAGACCCATTATGTATAAGGTAATTTGCAAGTATGCCCAGGCTCAGCATAACTATGAAGCCAATTACTAGCGGAACCCATACAGGAGTTTTTTTAGGCCTGGAATCTTGCAATTCTTTTTGAAGCGCTTCCTTTTCAAGGATTACCTGCTCCAACTCCTTGCGGATGCTCTCACCCTGTATCAGCCTGTCTATGTTCTCAATCGAGCGCTGGTACATTCCCTCGGTGGCTGTACCCGAAATTAGCTTGGAAAATTGAGATGAGGATATACTCAATTCCTTAGAAATGACTCCAAAAGATGCTGTCCCGAACTTGGAGGTAATTTTGTTCCAATTTCCGTACTTCTCTTCCAGTTTCGAAATAAAAATGTCTTTAAGCGAATCTTCCATTCGGGTATTCTAGCGAGGCAAAGGGTGTAAAATGGTATAAAAAACTGTAAATAAGTGGGATGAGCCCTGTTTTGGATTGCTTTTCTTCCCTCCTTGGCTTTATCTTATTCTTAGAAAACCAACATAAATATAACAATCTGAAGGACTAAGGACGAGTCTAACGGTTGATTTGTGGGCTTGATTACTACTACTAATTGCATTCATAAGTATGTTTTTTCCAAATATAAAATGGCTTAGCTGCCTGGTCTTCCTGATTCCCTTTTTTGCCAATGCCCAATTAAGCAAAGGGGATAGGGTCTTATTTGTAGGAAATAGTTATACCTACTTTTGGAACCTTCCACAATCCGTAGAAGTTTTATCCGATGAAGGGAAGGCCCCTTTAACCTGTTTGCAGTCTCTGGCTGGTGGAGCAAATCTGGGTCAGCATTACAGGGGAGAAAAAAAGCTAAAGACCCTTGAAAAAATTAAAGCTGCGAATTACGATGCCTTGATACTTCAGGATCATAGCCGACAAGCGGTAGATCATCCCGATAGCCTTTTTCATTACGCCAAATTGTTGATAGTCCAAGCTCGGGAATCTCAACCCAAGGTGAAGTTATATCTATATATGACCTGGGCCAGGGAATGGGACCCTTATATGCAGGAAAGTATTACCCGTGAATACAATCGACTTGGAAAAGAAACCGGAGCAACGGTGGTCCCAGCTGGCCTTGCATGGAAGCGGGCAAGAGAATTAAGGCCTGGCTTCCCCCTCTATGATGCAGATAAGAGCCATCCTTCTCCTCTGGGTACCTACTTAAATGCCTGTGTATTTTATCGGGTACTGACAGGGAAATCGCCCATCGATTTGCCTGAGCGGATTGTTGCCAAGGATAAGGATGGGGAGAAGTTATACCTGAATATTCAGTCTAAAGAAAATGCACTATTCTGTCAAAAAGTGGCAGATGAAGTGGTGGATAAATTTGAAAAAAGTAAGGGTTCTAATGGAAGGGAATAGTAACAATCAAAGGAAAATAGCTGGCCTGATTCTTGGGCCGCTCATGTTCCTCATTACCCTGCTATACATTCATCCTGAAGGGATGAGTCAGCAAGCCAATGCTGTGCTTGCCTCCACTTTTTGGATAGCTATTTGGTGGATTACAGAGGCCATTCCCATAGCAGTTACCTCCTTGCTCCCTATTGTTTTGTTTCCTTTGACCGGGGCATTGGGAATTGCAGAGACTACGGCTTCTTTTGGTCATAAATACATCTTTCTATACATCGGGGGCTTCATGCTAGCGATTGCCATAGAGCGTTGGAACCTCCACAAACGCATAGCTTTGGGAGTGATCCAATTGATTGGTACGAATGTTACAATGATCATTTTGGGTTTCATGATTGCTACAGCTGGGCTGTCGATGTGGATTTCAAATACTGCCACTTCAGTCATGATGTTGCCCATAGGCATGGCGATTGTCGTCCAACTTCGAGATAATCCTGCGACCATTGAAAATGAAAATCGAATTTTTGGCAAGGCACTAATGTTGGCCATTGCCTACAGTGCTTCTATTGGCGGCATGGCAACCCTGATCGGGACACCTCCGAATTTGGTATTTGCAGGAATTGTTCAGGAACTCTATGGCATTGAAATCAGTTTTATGCAATGGCTTAAGGTTGGTCTTCCGATTTCCTTGATTCTTCTTGCCATTAGCTGGATTTATTTGACAAATGTTGCTTTCAAATTCAAACAAAAGGAGTTTCCAGGAGGAAGAACGGAAATCAACCGTCAGTTAAAGGCCTTGGGGCCCATGAGCTTTGAGGAGACCATGGTACTGGTTGTTTTTGTCCTTACGGGAGTGGCCTGGATTAGCAGGAAATACCTTATCGCGCAATTTTTTCCTCAGGTAGATGATACGGTGATTGCCATGGTGGCAAGTGTGCTTTTATTTGTACTGCCAGCTTCCAAGGAGAAAAAGCGGAGCTTGATCAATTGGGAAGAGGCAGTCAAACTGCCTTGGGGAATCCTTCTTCTGTTTGGCGGAGGGCTTGCCTTGGCTCAAGGCTTTAAAATAAGCGGGCTTGCAGCCTGGATTGGCGGACAGATGAGCCTTCTGGATGGTATTTCGTTGATTGTGTTGTTGTTGATTTTGGTAACTGCTGTGAATTTTCTCACAGAAATTACCTCCAACCTTGCCACTACTGCCATGCTTTTACCTATCCTAGCACCCTTGGCCATGGGGATTGGGGTTCACCCCTACATCCTCCTTGTCGGCGCCACCGTAGCAGCTTCGTGTGCATTTATGCTGCCAGTAGCCACCCCCCCCAATGCAGTGGTATTTGGCTCTGGATACCTGAAAATACCCGAAATGGTCAGGGTAGGAATATTTATGAACCTCATTTCCATAGCCATACTCACCCTGATGATTTATTTTCTATTGCCGATGTTATGGGAATTTGACCCAGTCAGTTATCCTGAAGCATGGATAAAGACCTAAGACAACTTTTGTATTTTATTTATCAAAAATCTCAACCTATATGAATAAACAACTCTACTACTCGAAAACAGGTCTGATACTCATGGGAATCCTTGCCTTTATGATGGCAAGCCTTACCCCAGGGTATGGACAGACGAACTGTAATGAAGACCTCGTCATTGTAGGTCTACTGGATGGCCCCTTGGGGGGAACTCCCAAATTTGTGGAGCTTTATGCCATCAACAATATCCCTGATTTGAGCATCTACGGGATCGGGAGTGCCAACAATGGCAATGGAACAGATGGCATTGAATACAGCCTGCCATCTGGCTCCCTTACAGCCGGCTCTACCATTTACATCGCCAATGATACGGCCAATTTCAGGGTATTCATGGGCTTTGGTGCAAATTATGAAGATGGAGGAGCTGCTTGTAACTTCAATGGAGATGATGCCTTCGAATTGTTCAAGAATGGGGTCGTCATTGATGTTTTTGGCGACATCAACATGGACGGAACAGGGACAAATTGGGAGTACACAGATGGCTGGATCAAGCGTGTCAACAATACCGGGCCTGATGATTCTACCTTCGTTCAAGGTAACTGGGCATACAGTGGGATCAATGTCTTTGACAACCAGACTACCAATGCGACTTCGCCTACCCCTTACCCGTTGGCGACTTACATGGCCAATTGCTCGGGTGGCCCGACAGGTCCAACTGTTGAGCTGATCCTGAAAGGAGTTATAAGTGCAGACTTCCCTATGAAGGCCTTGGAGTTCGAGGTATTGGCCAATATTTCTGACTTAAGTGTCTATGGCATTGGCTGTACCAATAATGGAGGGGGATCTGATGGTCTTGAGTGGAGCTTTCCTACTGCCTCCGCTAATGCAGGGGATCGAATCTATGTAGCCAGGGACTCAGTGGAATTCAGAAACTTCTTTGGTTTCGATGCGAACTTCTATGATAGCCCGGGAGCAGCCATCAATTTCAATGGAGACGATGGCCTTGAAGTATATAAGAATGGTCAAATCATCGAAATCTTTGGGGATACACTCTTGGACGGAACAGGTGAAGCTTGGGAGTATACCGGAGGTTGGGCCCACAGAAAAGACGGAACAGGTCCTGATACCTCAGGCTTTGTATTGGCAAACTGGGATTTTGCCCCATTGAATTCTTTGGATGGCATTACCTTAAATAGTTCTGCCCCTCAGCCTTATCCTGTATTGGGTGCAAGCTCACCCAAGCCTAATCTCGTTTTGGTGGGTTTGATTCACGGAAGTGCGGCTGTGAAATCTACAGAATACTATGTACTGGACGATATACCTGATTTGAGTGTGTATGGGGTAGGTTGTACCAACAATGGTGGCGGAACCGACAGTGTAGAGTGGAGCTTCCCAGCTGTATCAGCTTCCAAGGGTGATCGTTTATACGTTACAAGGGATTCTGCTGCTTTTAGAGATTTCTTTGGCTTTGATGCGAACTTCATAGATGCCGGGGGCGATGCCCATAACTTCAATGGAGATGACGCTTTTGAATTATTTGAAAATGGGGTGGTCATAGATGTATTTGGCGACATAGCCCTGGATGGTACGGGAGAAGCCTGGGAGTATACCGATGCCTGGGCACAAAGAAATTGTGCGACAGGTCCGGATAGTGCCACATTTGTTCTGGCTAATTGGACCATTGGCACAATCGGAACCTTTGATACCGCTTCGGTAAATAGCAATGCTGCTGATCCTTACCCCGTAGATACTTATTTGCCAACTCCCTGTGGCGCGACAGGAGGAGGTACTGACCTGGTCATCACAGAGATCATGTACAATACCCCTGGAACAGATCTGGAATACCTGGAGTTTTATAACAATACTTCTTCAGCGATTGACATGACGGGATATAGCATTTCAGATGCGATTTCCTTTACCTTCCCTTCCTTTAGCCTGAATCCTGGGGAATTGGTTTTGATAACAGATGATTCTTTGGGAATGCAGAATTTCTGGGGACAAACGGCCTTCCAATGGTCTTCTGGTTCCCTGAACAATGGAGGGGAGTCTATCACCCTGAAAGACGCTTCAGGCGTAGTAGTGGATTCTGTCAGATATGATGATGCAAATCCATGGACAGCTACGGCAGACGGAAATGGACCATCGCTTATACTTTGTGATCCCAACCTGGACAACAATGATGGAGCAAACTGGCAGCGTGCCCTCAATAGCTCTGGTAAACTCTTTGATGGGACAGAGGTATTTGGTAACCCCGGTGTGCTAGATAGCTGTGTAAGTACGCCAATTGTAGCTATCCAGCGTGCGGAGTTAACCGTAGGAGAAGGAGTTGGAAGCATCACAATTGAGTTTTATGTAGACAATCCCAATGGACAAACCGTTAATGTTGGTTTGACTGTACTCCCTACAAGTACCGCTGATATCAATGACTTCTTCTTCAGCAATACCTCCGTTACCTTCCCTGCGGGAACTGATACGGTACAGACAGTCGAGATTAGCATCACTGATGACTCCAATCAGGAGCCGCAGGAGTTTTTTACCCTGCTGATTAACAATCCGTTCAACTGTGTCATTTCTAATGATACCATGAATGTTGCCATCATAGACAATGATGCTCCTTTGACGAAGGCCCTTACCCTGGTAGGGATTGCCCACGGACCCAATAGCGGGGTGCCCAAGGCGGTAGAACTGCTTGCCACCCAAAACATTCCTAACCTGAGTCTCTTTGGCCTGGGCTGTGCGAATAATGGTGGAGGTACAGACGGCCAGGAGTATACCTTCCCCAACGTATCTGTTGCTGCTGGAACCCATTTCTTTGTGGCAAATGATACCGCAGGTTTCCGCGCTTTCTTTGGCTGTGAAGCCGACTTTACCGACCAAGGTTCCGCTACCAACTTCAATGGAGACGATGCTTTTGAAGTGTATGAAAGCGGTAGGGTCATTGACATTTATGGTGAAGTAGACGTTGACGGAACAGGAACAGCTTGGGAATACAGTTTGGGTTGGGTGAAAAGGAAAATGGGAACCGGGCCTGATTCTGCCTTCGTTTTGGCTAATTGGGACAATGGTGGCCTCAATGCCCTTCAGGGGGGAACCACCAATGAGGAAGCCACCAATCCTTACGTTGCCAGCAAAGCTGAGTGTATCAGCATCAATGTAGATGAGGATGACTTGGTTCCTCCAGTTTGGGTATACCCAAATCCTGCGAAGAACCTCCTTCACATTGATACCAAAGAAGTTTCTGATCGAATCCAGATCCTGAATGCCATGGGGCAATTGATCATGGAAATCGAACAGCCAACAGGCAAGGATGTCGTCAATATCAGCCATTTACCAAATGAAATCTACCTGATTAGAGGTATTTCAAAAAATGGTATTTGGACCAGAAAGATTGTCGTGAACCACTAATTCTTTCCAGGGGAACAAGTTCCATCTGGACTTGTTCCCCTTCACTTTTGAAATGGTAACCAAATGTTTAAGAATATCATAATTGCCCTGCTTGCTTTTCTGCTTATGGGGATGACCGCTTATGGGCAAGAGAGTCGGATAAGCGGAACTGTCAAGGACAGCGATGGGAAGGCTTTAGGTGGAGTAACTGTTTTTGTCAAAGGGAATACAGGCCAAGGGAGATTTACGGATGATGATGGTAAGTTTTCAATTGTTCTGCCCAATGCGAAAGATGCGACACTTGTTTTTGTCTATTATGGAATGGAACAGCAGGAGGTCGCTTTGAATGGACGTACCCAACTAGATGTGGTAATGAAGCCAAGCGTGGAGACCTTGGATGAAGTTGTGATTAGCGCCATTGGCCTGGAGCAAAATGGAGATAACATCGGATCTACGGTATCCAAAGTTAGCAGTACAGATGTGGTCCGCTCAGGGGAGACCCTTCTCCTGAATGGACTTGCAGGAAAGGCATCCAACCTTAAAATTGCCCGATCAAATGGGGAGCCAGGGGCTGGAACCACCATTCAGATTCGCGGAGCAAATACCATCACAGGTTCCAGCAGCCCCTTGATTATCCTGGATGGGGTACCCATCGACAATTCTACCACTTATGGTGGAGGGGACTTCAATTCAAATAGAAGGATTGCACAATCGAGCCGATTGAATGACCTCAATCCCAATGACATTGAGTCTATTCAAATCCTGAAAGGAGCTTCTGCTGCCTCGCTATGGGGTTCCAGGGCTGCGAATGGGGTGGTTGTGATTACTACCAAAAAAGGAAAGGCAGGAACCTTATCCATTAGCCTGAATTCTACCGTTTCCCTTGACCAGATTCTTACCCAGCATCCCCTGCAAACTACCTTTGGTCAAGGAGATCGAGGCGTATTTTCAGCCTCATCAGCCAATAGTTGGGGAGATAAAATATCTGAAAGAAGTGGTGAAGGAGATCTCGTAACAGATCAAGCTGGCCGTTTTGTGTCAGATGGTGTTACCTTTTATCCCATCCTTGAGAAAAGGTCTACAGATATTTTTACTGACAGGAATTTCAATGACATTTTCAGGACGGGTTACTATGTCAATAACAACATCCAGATCAGCGGAGGGAATGAGAGATCCCAATTTTTCCTAAGCCTGGGGAGGTTGGATCATGAAGGAATCATTGAAAATAGCTTCTTCGATAAGACAAACTTAACCTTCAATTCCAAAAGCCAATTGGCTGACTGGTTGACGGTGAAGGCCAAGGCCAACTTCGTCAATAGCCAGGCCAATAAAATAAACCAAAGCTCAAATGTAGCTGGATTATACATTGGCCTACTGAGGACCCCACCTGATTTTTATAACAGGTATTATCTAGGAACCTATATCGATGAAAGTGGTTTGGCTTTTCCAAACAGACACAGGGCATACAGGGATGCACTCGGTGCCACAGGCAGCCCCGCCTACAACAATCCCTTGTGGACAGTGAACGAGCAAAGGGTGCTCTCCAATGTGAATCGCCTGATCGCATCTTCCGAAGTCAACATTACCCCTACCAAACGCCTGAACTTTACCCTGAGGGGTGGGGTAGACCATTATGGAGATATAAGAGAATACTTTTTCCCGATAGGCACGGCAAATTCTGATTATAATTTGGGAAGGTTCGATGAGGATAACATCAGCAGAACTGAGGTCAACTTTGATGTCATTGGTCGTACCAACCTGGATCTTTTCGATGGGTTAAGGTTAAATATTACCGCAGGCTGGAACTTCAACAATAGAAGCCGATTCTTTAACACCACTTCTCTCACGGCCTTCCAGGTGGATGTAAGCACTGCCACTTCCCAGTTAAATACAGCGAATGAGAATACTTCTTTTACCACCAGAAGGGCTTTCAGGCGTTCAAATAGAGGTTATTCTGTGCTGACCTTTGATATTTTGGAGCAGGTATATGTGAATGTCAGCAATACCCTGGAAGCCTCTTCCACCCTGAATGGCAGCTTCTATTATCCTGCGGTAGATGTAGCCTGGCAGTTTTCTGATATACTGGACTGGAAGGCAATGGATTTCGGTAAACTCCGTGTGGCCTGGGGCCAAGTTGGGGTAGATGCCGCAGCGCATAGGGCGCAGACCCTTGCAGAAGGTGGATTTTCCTATTCGACTTTCGGTGATCCCCTGGATGTCAGCCTCTTTGGAGGAGGATTTCGAGTGGATGATGACAAAGGGAACGCAAACCTGAGACCTGAGGTGAAAACTGAGTTTGAAATTGGGACGGATTTAAGATTTTTCCAGAATAAACTCACACTCTCTTTTACCTATTATCAAAACGAAATCAATGACCTACTGTATGAAATCAATACAGCTGCTTCAACGGGCTTCTTGAGCGAATACAAGAACATTGGTACGATGGAGAATCGGGGGTATGAAGCGGAAGTGGTCTACAATTTTATTCGAAAAAAAGACTGGAATCTGGAAGTCTATGGGAATTTTAGCCGCAATAGAAACCGGGTTACCAACCTCTTTGGGGCGACATCCATTGCACTTACCGGAGGAGCCATCAGCTCAAGAGCAGTTGAAGGGCAAGCCCTTGGGGTGCTTTGGGGAACCAGGGCATTGCGTGATGACGATGGGAATCTTGTACTCAATGAAAATGGTTTTCCCAGGCTCAACAGTGAACAAGGAGTCATCGGAGATCCCAATCCGGATTGGAGAGCTGGACTTGGACTGAGGGCCAGATGGAAAAAACTTAGTGTGAATCTCCTGTTTGACCATTCTCAAGGAGGAGACTTTGCAGAAAGAACCAAATTCGTCCTTTACCGATTCGGAACACATGAGGATGTAGGCAATGAAGTTACCCTGGAGCAGAATGTCCGAAACATCAATGGAGATGTATTCTTTATTGGAGAGACGGTTCGAGGCAACCTCGCAGATTTTGGCGCAGGAACTGTCTTGTTGGATGAAAGCTGGTATACCACCATTGGTGGAGGCTTTTTGAGCAGTGTCATCAATGAGTTTTCCATCTCGGACGCTACCTGGACCAGGCTTAGGGAAGCCTCTGTAGCCTACTCATTTAGCGGAGAACGCTTTAAGCGATTGACCAAGTTATCCAGCATTCAATTTGGGGTAACCGGAAGAAACCTCATCCTATGGACAAGGCTGGCAGGAGTAGACCCTGAGGTAAACCAGTTTGGGGTCGGCAATGGGTTTGGGATCGATTACTTCACCAACCCTACTACAAGATCCCTGATTTTCAATTTGAACATTACCTACTAACTACCAAAGAGTAGAAAAATGAAATATATCGCCATCCTATTGTTTTCTCTCTTAATCCTGAGTGCTTGTCAAAGCCTCAATGAGGGAATCAATGACAATCCGAATGACATCACCATTGATGCCATTCAAGCCCAATCCTTCCTGACAGGAGCCCAATTGGGAAACATCCAGGTCCAGGTAGGCCACCTTCAACGAATTTCGGCTTTGTGGACAAGGCAACTGATTGGTTTCCAAAGCTCATATCGAAGCATTGACCAATACAACATTACCACTGCAGAGACAAACTCTACCTGGAACAGGGCCTACCATTCATCGCTTTCCCAGCTAAGGGTCATTCAGGAGAAGGCCATAGATAACCCACAATTAACTGCTATTGCTCAAATTATTGAGGCACACACCATTGGTACCATGGCAACTCTTTTTGGAGATGTGCCATATTCCGAAGCAGCAACTGAGGGCATTGCAGAACCTAACTTTGATGGTCAGCTAGCAGTATTCAACGAATTGTTGAGTTTGCTGGATTTGGCCATTCAAAGTCTGGATGCTTTGGAGACAGAATTGTTGATCAGAGAGGACATTTATTTTGAAGGGAATGTACAAAAGTGGACCGAGACCGCCTGGACTTTGAAGGCGAGGTATCATTTGCAAATGGGAGATTATGCCATGGCTTATGAAGCTGCCCAAAAAGGCATATCTGATCCCGCCAATTCGTTGTTATTCCAACCCATTGACGATAACAATACAGACAATAAAAATCTGTTTTGGCAATTGGCCGCAGGCTCCAGAGCAGGAGATATTGGTAATTTGAAGGATGAAGAAGCCAGTTATTTGCTGCAAATGCTGTCTGACACTGCCTCCATTTCCCGAGTCCATGGCAAAACAAGGGAAGCCTCACGGCTGGCCTACTACATCATTTTTGACAATGATGCCAATGCCAATCAAGGCGTTGCCTCTGCTATCCAGGCCATGCCTATGGTTACTTTCGGTGAGAATGCGCTCATTCTTGCGGAGACGGGTGCGAGGAGCCAGAGTTTTGAAGTTGGCCTTGGCCACCTCAATGAATGGCGAAGCTACCTCAATTCCGGCGAAGCATTTACAATTCTGGATCCAGGCCTTGAACTGGTTTACCTGGGCTTGGATGAGGACGATTTCGAAGAAGATGGGCTGGAAAACCCTGATGGAGTTGATCCACTGACAGCATTGCTCAGAGAAATCATAGAGGAGAGGTATGTCTCGGGCTTTGGTACCTACATGCCATTCAACGATGCCAGAAGACTTAGAGATGCTGAGCCTGAACTTGCAGTTGATTTCCCTCTTAGCGTGTCTGGAGCTGATTGCTTTCCGCAGCGGTTCCTTTATTCAGCTCGAGAAATTGATGCCAATAACAATGCGCCAACTGATCCTGGGCTTTGTTCCAAAACCGCTGTTAATCAATAACAAACCTGAAAATGAATAAAATGAAAATCAAGTATTTCTCCGGTTTCATTCTCCTGCTCATTTTTGGGGGAATGTTGACCCAGTGTACGGAAAGAGAAGAGTTTTTTCCAATAGATCCCAACAAATTGACCATTGTAACTGCTCAGGTAAATGGTTCTAACCTCAATGATCAGGATGAAGGCATCAAGGTAGATGCAGCCTTTACCTTGGTATTCTCCAAGCCAGTCAATTCAGAAATGGCTGCCTCGAAAGTAGAATTGTTGACCAACGGAACTGCAACCGAACTTGGCATTACATTCAATGACAATAAGTCAGTCATGGCACTTACGCCATCAGATAGCCTGGAATTTGAAGCTCCTTATACTTTGAGGATCTCCTCTGGGGCTTTTGGAGCCAACTCGGAGCTGCTTGAGAATGGTTTTGAACTCAATTTTACCACAGAAATTGAGCCTAAACCATTGTTTGCAGGGGGGGACGGGACAGAAATGAATCCTTATCAGGTGGAAACAGCTGAGCAAATGGAGATCGTAAGGTTGTTCCTTTCCAGTTATTTTGTTCTGAATGCAGATATAGACCTAACTGACTTTGTGGGTGCAGATCCTCAGGGCTGGGTTCCTATTGGAGTTTTGGGAGAAGGCTTTTCGGGTAATTTTGATGGAAAGGGCTTTACTGTAAGTGGGCTAGCCATTGACAGGACAGACATCAATGAAGTCGGACTTTTTGGTGTTTTGGAAGGCAATGGCTCGATTCGAAACCTGAATGTAGTAGCCACAGGAGTTTCAGGTGGACAGGCCACCGCTGCACTGGTCGGAAGACAATTAAGTGGTACCATTGAAAATTGCCATGCTGCTGGTAGCATCACAGCTAATAACAGCCGAGTTGGTGGTTTGGTAGGCTCCCAAGAAGCCGGGCTTATCACAAAATGCTCCTCTTCCTGCGGGGTTTTCGCAGAACTTTCCCGGGTTGGAGGACTCGTAGGCCTTTCGCAAGCAGGAACGGTTTCGGAATCATTCTCCTCAGGGAATTGCGAATCTCTTTCATCCCGAGTCGGTGGGGTGGTGGGTTCAGTCGAAGAAGGAGCGACTGTTACAGACTGTTATTCAACTGGAAACATCACCGCTCGAAATAGGGGAGGGGGTGCTTTTGGAAGGTTGGACGGAACTGCATCAAGGGTTTTTGCGACAGGTAAGGTTACCATTACAGATGCTGATGCTTCAGGTGATTATCCAGGAAATGTAGTTGGGCAAATTGGAGGGACTGGCAGCGCATCGGACTTTTTCTATCCCAATGATCAGGTGATCTCCTATGGAGGAGGTGCCGATATAACAACCGAAGGGACCCCAACCAATATTTCTAATTTTCTTTGCGCCAGCCCCAATGGCCTTTTTCCAAATTTCAACTTTACAACAGTGTGGAAATGTTCGGCTGATGGAAGCTGGATGATTTTAGCATGGGAATAAACTCTAATCCAATGAAACTGAGAATCAATAATTCTATATCATATATCCTTCCTGTTCTTTTGGGAACGATGATGTTCTTCATTGCTTGTGAGGAAATCGACGATGGATCTTTTACCCCTCAGGTAATTTTTGATCCAGGACCGCCACCTGATACCACCTTTACTGTTGAAGATCCATGCTTGAGTACAAGCTGCGCATTGCGGACCATGGATCTGGATGCAGGAAGTGATACCCTTACGATGGATTTCTATTCCAATTATGACTTTATGAGGGAAGATGCCATCTGGGGAACGCTCACATCTGCAGTCATTGTCGTACATGGAAATCTTCGAAATGGGAATGAGTATTTCAGTTGGTTGACAAATGCCCTTTTGTCCATTAATAAACAAAATGAAACCCTACTGATTGCTCCCAATTTCAAAACCAGCAACGATGTTTCTACGGGAGATCCTGACATCATTTACTCCAGCGACGGATGGAAGAGGGGGTTCCAATCCAATAACATTACCAGTGAAAAAATTGCTTCTTATACCATCATGGATAGTGTTTTGAAGCTATTGGCTGATAAGAGTCGCTTTCCCAATCTGGAAAAAATTATCATCACAGGACATTCTGCCGGGGCACAGTTTACCAACCTCTATGCTGCTGCCAGCCCTATGCCGGATCAGTTGGCTGGAATCGATGTGGAATATTTGGTCGCTAACAGCCAGTATTTCTTTTATCCGGGACCTGAAAGGTGGAATGGGAGCAGCTTCGTAGTCCCAACAGGCTGCAACAATTATGACAATTGGCCATATGGAACAGGAAACCTTACCGCCTATCTGTCTGACTTCACCGAGCAGGATATCAGAGATAGGTATACCGGAAGGAAATTGACCTACCTATTGGGAACGCTGGATATTTTCACTGGCGGAAGCCTTAATACCAGCGATTGTGAAGCCACACTTTTGGGGGAGAACCGCTTTGTAAGGGGGCAAAATATGGTCCGCTACATGGGGGATTTCTTCAGCAATAGTGAACACATCGAAATATTGGTCAACAATGTAGGCCACGATGCTGCTGCCATGTATAATTCAACAGTAGGCAAGCAAACGATTTTGGACATGTTAGGGGGATAGTTGTCCATGGAAGCATGGTCAGCCCATGCTTCCGATTCTTATCTCTTGAATTTATGAATCATTAAATTCTCCGGAACCCATTTGCCTTTCTTCTTAAAGCCTTTGGGAAGGTGCTTAAGATAAATGAATCCATTCTTCTCCAAAACCCGTTGACTGGCCTTGTTCCAGGTGGCATAGGCGGCGACTACGTCTTTTGCTTTGAGCTCTTCTTCGGCAAACTGCAATACCCTGCCTATCGCTTCTGTCATGATGCCTTTGCGTTGGTTTTCAGGGTGAGTCCAATATCCAATGTCCCATGTCCCTGTATCCTGGGTAGGTCTAAGCGAAATCCTGCCTAAGAACTTTTCGCTCTCCCTTTCTGTGATGACGAAACCAAAGGCTTCTGCCTTTTTCCAGGCCTCGATGTGCGCATGAAGATTGGGAAACAATTCACCCATGCTTTCGGGTGGGGCCCATTGCATCCCATCGTTGAATCCTGGGTATCTGGTAGCTGAGAAAATATGTGGAATGTCTTCTTCCCTTGGGGCTCGGAGGGTCAGGTTTTGACTGGCAAGGGTAAACTCAATTGGAAATGCCATGAAGGGGTTGTTGTTGAAGTTAAAACAACCTGAGGGGTATCCATTTTTACTTTCTTGTGGACTAAAGGTTTCACTCAACCTTTATTTGATATTGGATCAAAAGCCCAGGTAAACCATCCAAAGAGAATTTGGCTTTTTTGATGTGGGTGAGTTCAGGATTAATGATAAAATTAGCAGCTCCTCTAAAGTCTGCTTCCTCAAGCTTGCTCCCTTCAAATTCGGCATGTTTGAGGTCCGAACCCTGAAAGGAGGCTTTTTTCAGGTTGGCACCTGTGAAGTCCACATGCTGAAGTTTGCAGTCTTTGAAACTCAAGAGATTTCTTTTTCTGCCATGAAAACTGCTTGATTCCATTTGACAACTTTCAAAATAAGCTTCCAAAGTGGTTTCCTGGCAATCTTCAAAATGTACCCCCAGCATTTTACATTCCTTGAATTCACAGCCACGAATCATGCTGTCAAGGAGTTGGACATTGCTCAGGTTACAGTCAATGAATTCACATTCCAGGAAAATAAAATCTGCCAGTTTAATCCCTGAAAAATTACAGCCTTTGAAGGTACAATCTTCATACTCTCCCTTTTCCAGTGCTTCCTGGCTAAAGTCCAGGTCCATGAATTCCTTTTGGTATTCTGATACACCCATTGCCTCAATTTTTGTCTGTAATGAAAAGCAAGGGTTGGTCTATTCTTGCCATCCATGCTCTTTCAGAGTGATTAGCTCCAGGAAACTTTTTTGTTGTCCAGCTATGGGCATCATAGCCTTTTAACCTCATGACGGAGTCTACCCCCAATTGGTGAGGTTCATAAAAGGCATCCAGGGTTTCTGTGCCGTAATCGAAGTATATCTTGTGGTCTTTAGGGGTAGGCAGGTTTTTTGCCAAATACTCCATGAAGGCATTTGGAACAGGATTACCTGGATATGGTTTGGCTCCCGGCCAGTGAGTTGAAAGGCAGGCAGCAGCACCAAAGGTCTCTGGGTATTCACAAATGGCATACATGGAAATGAGTCCTCCCATGCTTGATCCTGCTATAAATGTATTTTCACGGTTCTTAAGGGTTGGATAGTACTTGTCGATATAGGGTTTCAGCTCCTCCACCAAGAATTTTAGGTAATTATCAGATTGGACGCCCTTAGAAAAATAGAAGTGCCCGTTGGTTCTTTTTGCGTTTTTGACAAGCGAATCCTGGTAGGATTCAGGGAGAGACTCAAAGGGTTTTTGAGGGAAATAATCTATATGCCTGTCCTGCCCTCCATTCCATGCACCTACCACAATCATGGGCTTGATTTTTTTTTCCTTGATCAATTTTCCCATGATTTCATCGATGCCCCATTCCTGTTTATTCCAGGTTGTGGTGCTGTCAAAAAGCATTTGACCATCATGCATATACAAAACCGGATAGTTGGAAGTGCTTGAGTAGCCTTCTGGTAACCAGATATCTACATTTCTGTCAGCTACATATTTCGAAGGGAATGAATCAAGCCTTACGACCCTTCCCGAAGCTACGTTCAGTGCAGAAGGAATCTTTTCTTTTACAGGGGTGCAGGCGAAGAAGAGTAAAACTATCCCTAGGAGAAGTAGGTTTTTCATGCTAAATGGATTAATGAATTGAGGACGAGTGTGTTGTAAATGCTAGTTGTAAAACAACATATTGAGAATGTAATGGCTTTTAATCTTCTTCTTCAAGGATTTTTTTGACCCTGCCTACCTCTCCGGTGTCCAGCATGACTTTGATCCCGTGGGGATGATTGGGAGACTTCGTCAGGATTCTTTTTACGAATCCTTCTGTCAACTCTCCAGTAGACTGGTGGTGCTTCTGTACGACCGCTACCTCCATTCCGATCTTTATGTTGCTTCTCTTGCTTCCATCCATGGGAAATCGAATTAAAATTGATCCAGAGGCAACAATTTAGGGCTAATTTTGCGAAGCGAAAAACTACTCTTTTTCTTCCTCCGGAAGCGTAGCCTCTTCCAGTTTTCCAACCTCCGGTTTTTCTTCCTTGGGTTCGGCTTTCTTAAAGCCCACCTCAATTACAAAATCTGGGAAATCCCAATTTTCGCGGGTTTCTACTGTTCCGGAAGGAGTGTAGATTTTCTCAGGAGGACGGCGAAGCCTCAGCGATCCAGGTGTCCAAATTTTATTGGAATCGGTATCGAGGATGATCCTGGAACTGTAAGTACCTGCTGGAAGGAAGGGAAAGGAAAACACCGTATCGTAAGCAGTACCCACTACCTTTTTATCCTTGTCTAGCAAATATAGAATGATGGGGGGCTTGAATGGAGAATCTAGCCTTACAGATCCACTTACAGTTGAAAATCCCTTGGGATTGTACCATTGAAGGGGAAATTTCCTGTGGCTGATGCTATCCTTGACCTTTTCAGTGGCTATGGCCTTGGAAACATGCAGGAGATAAAGCAGTTGGGAGTCAGGCTGGGGATGAGGGCTGATGGAAACTTTGAAGCCATCAGTTTGGACCTTGAAATTCAGCGTATCTCTGTTGGGAATTCTGGCAGTATCTGTAAGGTAAAACCAAGTCTCTTGCTCTCTGTAAATCTTAGGTGTGAAAAATTCCCAGTTATTCTCTTCAGGCTTTAACTCAATCTGGGTCAACAAGGGTTCGTCCATGCTGTCATACCTGGTAGGACGCATCAAAAAGGTTGTGTCAAGAGGTTTCCCAAGACTGTCTGTGATTCCCTCCAGGCTGATGTATTGAAGGCTGTCATGACCCCGGGCTACATGAAGATAAAGCAAGGGCTCATCCTGCCACAGAAAAGAATAAAGTCCTATACTCGAACTATCCCTCAAAACAGAATCATTGCCAATTGAATCTTCCAGAATACTATAGGCTTCCAATGAGTCAGTTTTGATCCCTTTATTGAATCTGAGCCTCAAGGTAGAATCACTGATCCAACTGCCTTGCATCAAGCGGGGTTTCGCCAGGTCGGGTTGGTAGGAGAAGAGCTTTACCGTAGTAAAGTTGGTTGAATCATTCTCAAAGGTAACCACCGAGTCCAGGGAGATGGCGATGCGGTCAGCAATGTTGTTATAAGTATTGCTTTGATCCTCGTCCGACAAGCCCAATACCCTGTAAGGTGCATTTCTTAGGTATTTGAATGAAAAGTCTCCTTTTTCATTGCTTTTGGTAATGTAGGCTGGGCGAAGGTTAAAGAAATTTTCATCAATGATGCTATCGGCATCAAAAAGCAGGATGGTCATTTTGGATGCCGTCTTCCCAATCTCTGGAGCCACAATACTCCCTTTGATTTCCATGCTATCAAGTTGGTCTCCGGTACTAAATGCCAAATTATAGGTTTCCTCTAAAGGATTTCCTTCGTGTAGATCTTTGACTTCATTGAGGGTAATGATATAGGTTGTCTGGGGGCGAAGTTCTTCCTGAAAGTCAATTTTTAACCTCCTGGCATTATCGCTCATGATGACCTTGGGCCTTTTGATATAAGGAGAAATGAAAATCTCTTTCCCATAGCTTGGCTTCTTTATAGCTTCACTGAATCTGAAGTTTACAATTGTACCGCTATAATTCAGGGTACTGTCCTCCGGATAGATTCCTGTAACCCGGGGAGGCTCTGAATCCTTGGGTCCACCTTGGAGGGTTCCTTTTTGTCCACAACTTCCCAAAAGAAGGACATGTACCAATATGATTATCCAAATTAATTGTCTCATTATCTGCTCCTTACATAAAACAAGGCTAAAATACCACCCGTCCCACCCAGTATCCAAAGTCCAGGGCTGATGTATTTGTAGTAAATAAAAGGGTTGGCACCCCTAAGTTCAGGGTGTAAATCTTTTGACTTGAGCTGTTCTTTGACTTGCCGCTTGCTCAGTGTATCCTGATATTTTATCCGCCCATTGATATAACCCTGACCTTCCAATTGATAGCCATGCTCAAACTTCCTCAGGAATCGTTTCTTCCCCAGTTTTTGATAGGTAAATGAAGGCCTGAATAGCTGGATAGACCAGTTGGATGCTGTATCTGTTTGGTAGTCAGGTAAATAAGGAAGGTAGATGCTGCCCTTGATTTCATTTATGGGCTTTGAAATGGAGTCGAATTCGGCTTGCCAAGTCAATCGAAAGATTTCTGCATTGCTAGCCTGCCCATTAGCATTAGATTTCCAAATTCCCCAAAAACATAAAACGCAACAGAATACTCTCAAAACCTTAATTGAATTTATTCCTGTATCCCCTAATACCAATGAGGTACCAAAAAGGTACAGGTAGACTTAACAGAAAGACCAGCATCAAGTCCGCCTTCAGGAAAAATGCAACCACAGGTGCCAATGCCAGAATTCCCAAAATCACGTAAAAAATGGTGATTGTCTGCTTGTACTTCCTGTAATGCTCCTGCATGCTTGCCTGGCTTTTCTTGACCTCATCCAGGTAATCACTCAGCCAAGCCCTGCCCTCCTGAAAAGGTTCCAGTTTGGAGATCAATAGTTGTATCTTGGGTGCAGCCATCATATTAGTCCTCCCGGCTTCCAGGTCCTGCAGTTTCATTCTCAAGTCAGCAGCAAGGGGCTTTATATCCTCTATCATTGTCTGATATTCCCAATCGCTCATCATAGATACGTTGCAGTTTCGGCATCTCTGGGAGACAAAAACTTTGTTAGGACTTTCACAATGTGGGCAAATGAGCGGAGGAATAGAAGGTATTTCCATGAATCAAAATAAAAACGGTCGTTTGGCTACATCGCCAAACGACCGGAAAATTAAGGATTATCTTTAATAATAATTCTTAATTCTTGATGTATTTTTTAATGAATTCCTGGTTGAATTCTGCTACTCGATCATTATCCTCCAATTCGAAGTGGAATCCTTCCTTGGTTTTCAACTTTTCAAACTCCTGCTGAATGATGGCGTTGTACTCATCGTAGTAGGATGAAACGGTGTAGATGATCTGATCTTCGAAGCTGAAGTACACCCAGTTGAATTCGTCTGCCTGTAGGTAAATGGTGAGTTTATCCGGCTCGCTATCTCCTTCTGCAGTTACTTTACCGAACTTATACACCACTTTTCCTCTCACAACCTTGTTGATTGGCCTTCCATTGATACCAATCAATCCAAGTTCCGCATCAGAATATAGGGTTCTCAATCTGCGATCGTAGTTGAAGTTTACCCCACTCAACAAGAGGGTATATGGCAATTGTTCTGCCATCTTGATATCTGTGTAGACCATAGAATTGGATACATTTTGTACCAGCTTTTGGGTCTCACGCTCAATCTTGTTTTCCTCGTCAAGCAGTTCTGCCGCCGACTCAAGGAAGGAACGTTGGTTGAAATCAATGTCCTTGTTTTGTGTGGCTGTGGCATAAGCAATTGCATCTACCAACTTGCTTAAAGCCTCATCGGGAAGAACACCCATGTTGATACCCATGACCAGATCAGTATTCAGTGTTCTTTTCTTAAGGTTCTCCTTCCATTCACCCGCCATCTTGATTGATACAGTTTTGTCCTCAAAATTATAAGGAAATTTCAGGAAGCCTTTGGAAGTAATGGTTTGCGCTTCATCATTAAAGGCAACCGTAGCTCCTTTGTAGACTTTACCCAGGATTTTCTCCCTGCTACCAATCTTGAACTCCTTTTTCTTTCTGTCAAATGTCAAACCTCCACTCGCCGTAAGTACAACCTTGTCATCAATGTTTTCTGTAGGTTGGAGGAAGCTGGAGTAGAAACTCCTCATTTCTGGATAATAGTTCAGACCTGAGATCAGTGGATCACCTACATCATTGGCAATATCTTCTGCAATCGGAATGAAGACAGAGTCTGGGTTTACAAGTGTTCGATCAAAGTCAAACCAGACACCATAGAAGGCTTCGTTCTCGGATTCAATCTTAACTTCCCCTTCAAATTCAAGGAATTTTCTGGAGGCATCCAGGAAGGCATCTCCTGCAAAGAAGATCCTTTCAGTCAGGTAGAATTCATCTTCTTCAGCGATCTCTCCTGAGGCTACAGTCGTCTGGTCGCTGTTGACACGGATATCATTGAACTCGATAAACTGCTTCTGTCCATCTACTTCGATATAGTCATATTTACCCGAACCCGTGTAGTCTTCTCTGCTGTTTACCTGAACGATTGCGTCGTAGATTCTATGGAAGCCTGAATCCTGATCCGCGGAGATCACTGCATTTTGCAATGGTTTCAGGTAACCACCTTCCTCTACTACTGCATAGGCGCTATCCGGGAAGATGACAGCATCTGCTATGAGGATCTGCTCAACGCCATCTATCCGAACTGTTTTGTTAAACAGGTCATAGTAGGCCGATCCTGCCATGAATTTCAGCGAGTCCATCGCTTGCAAGGTCGAGATAAAGTAATTGGTTGAGTCTCCCAGACCTCCCGAATCTTCCAGGCGAAGGTCGTAGGTATCGCGCCCATAGTTTCCTTTTACAAGGTTTGTTTTATACTTGTGTAATGGGAAGTCAGCCAGCAACCTGGAGTCTTCTTTCGATTTGAAGTCCGAGCTGTGTTCCTTCACATCGTAGGCTACATTCACATTTTGAGCCTGGAACATAATGATGGATGAGTCATTCTCATCGGTTATGGTGAAGGTACTGTTGTCCGCAGTGAAATCCATTTGAGAGAATACGATGGAGTCCGCATCTATTTGAACTTGTCCCAATTCGATGGTTCCATTTCCAACCATTCCCAATTCTGAAATCTTTAACTCCCCACTGAAGGTGGCCTCTCCATCAAATAGAGATAGCGAGTTGAAGGATTTCGACTTAATCAATAAGGTACTGTCCTTGGTTTTCCATTTGTACTCTGCAGTAGCAGCTTTTACCTCCGGGAAATAAACCCCCTTGCGGTATCCCTTCTTCATGTTGAAGTAATTTACCGTTGCCATTACTGAGTCAAAGTGGAAGACGAAAGTATCACTCTTCGCTATGGTACCGAGGTATTCAAGGGTTCCTCCTGCATGCAATCCTTTGCTATCAAGCAAAATATCACCCATGATTTTACCATTGCCATTGTAGATCTCATATCCTTCAGGTGGAGTCGCCCGCTTGAATCCAAGCGTAAAGTCATCCATTACCTGAAGCCGTTGTTTGATGACCGGGAAAATTTCGGATGAATAAAATTCCCCGTCAAACTGTAGGTTCGTCGGGTCAAAGGTCTCCAAACTGTCCAGGACGAAGGGGTCTACTGCGAAGTACATTTTCTCCTTGGAGTAAACACCACCTTCAACTTCATTGGATGCCCAATAGAGATAGGACTGAGAATAAGAATCAAATACAGGGAAATGAGAATAATCTTTTTCTCCACTTTTGTTATAAGGATGGTCAATGTGAATAGCTCCTGTTACACCTTCAAAGACTGTGTTGTTCAGGGCTTTTTCAAGTGGGTTTTGCTTTACATTAGGATCAGGGTTACGATTCATTACAAAGCGAATAGAATCAACTGAGTCCACCAGTATGCTATAACTTTCGTAGTCAAAATGGTAGTTTTCCAAGGTGTCATTCCCATAGAAGTTCAACCTACCAGCAGCGATTTGCCCTCCAAAACGAAGGTTTCTGTTTTGTTCTACTACCACTTCCTGCTTTGATGGTTTGGCCCACAAGAAAACCGAGTCGCTGATAGAGAAATAAGGAACCCCCTGCAGGGTAAGCTCCATGTTGTCCAGGTTGAGCTTGGCATGGCTACCTGTATCTACCTTTGAGATGATCTGTATCGCGTCAAAGTCTTTTTTCTTTCTCGCAGCCCTTCCCCACGCATATAGCTTGGGCAGTGGTGTAATTTCTTTCGAAAGCCTGTCATACTTTAAGAAACCATCTCCCTCGAGCTGAGGCAATGAACGCTCAAAAGCGGTATTGGCTTCAGGTATTCTGAATTCTTTAGTTAGGCTTTCCGGAAAAATTGGTTCTCCCTTATTTTTGATTGAGTACTGGTACAAGGCCCCAATCGGATTGAAGCGAAGTACGCCTTTGTATTTGTTGTACCTGGCCTTGGTAAAGTAATCATAAGACTCAATGGCAGACACCTTGTTTTCTTTATCCACGAAGGCAGTGAATTCCAACTGATCCTGGGTCAGGTTCCAACGAATCGACTCAAAGTAAAGGAAGTACTCGTGGTAAGAACTGGTAAATGGAATCCTTGCATAAACACTTCTCTTTGGTTTTTTGAGGGTAACCGTGGTGTCTTCTGTGAGATAAATTGCGTCCATTGATGGGTGATAGAGGCTGTCTGCATCTGAGGTATAGAGAATAGCCTCGACGGCCTTGCCTACCATTCTTTCATCATCCAGTACAAAAGCCTCTCCTGCGAGTTTCATCACGGTATTGCCTTTACGTTGGATTTCCATCTGAGCGGGGATGTGCTCAGTTTCTTCCGGAAGGTCTCCCCAGCCTCCAAATGCACCCTCATCCGAAGAGGATACCCAGGTGTCGTCTGTATCGTCATAATCGTCGTCAGTCTCAAATGACGAATTGTTGTCTTCCCAATCTCCCCAATCGCTTCCTGAGTCATTCCATTCGTCATCTTTCTTCTCATCTTCTATCAGAATTTTTCCAGTGATGGCCTCTGACTCTGTTTCTTTTTCCTTGACCTTGGGGATATCATATGAAGTACCAATTCTTCTCATACCCTTTAGGCTGAATCCACCCTGATAGCGAATATTTGGGAGCAGGTTTTCAATGACTACTCCCCCCTTATAACTTTTGAAATAAGGATAATTGGCAGATCTCCTGGTTTTGTATCCGGCATTGCGGTCTTCGAACTTCCCCTTCAGTGGGCCTGTGATCAATCCATGATAGAAAAAATCTACCGAATCAATTTTTACCAAGCCATGGTTCAGGTTCAAGTTGTAATCATTCAGGTTGGCGTAAACATTCTCAGCAGGTAGCCCCACTTTTTCCCAACTGACTTGACCTCCATTGCCAATAAAGGTCATAGATAATGGGTAAAATTTACCGCTACTTTCTTCTATCAGTGTACTATCGTTGTACTTGTTTGTAAAGTAATACAGGTCGGTAAGTTGGTATTCCAGTACAGGACTTTTGTAGCTTTCCTCCTCTGTTTTGATGGTTTCAAAGGAAAGTTTCGGATTGTTTTGAGAGAAGTCCCAATAAAAACTCTTTCCCTTTACAGGAAAACCAGTCCTTTGGTAGGAGCCCAGTACACTAAAAAATTTGAGTGCTCTTGCAGGTTGAAGTTCATTTACAGATTGATTACCAACAAGAAGGAAGGACATGGGTTCAAGTTCAAGCCTTTTTACCGAGTCCTTGAAGGAAAGGTAGAGGTTGGTAACCGGTAAAAGTCCTTTATCGGTTCGATATTTCTTCCCTACCATACTGTTGATCAAGGTGATGAAAGCCTTTTTCTCCTGATCGGAGATCTGGCCGTCTTCCCACTTGCTCTTCAGGCGCAGTGCGGTGTTTGCACCGGGTTCCATCCCGTTTTTGCTGAGCTCTTCTCCAAATTGATTGATGAAGACCGCAGGGTCAGGATCGAAGGATTGAACATTGCTTTGCCCAAACAGTGCAGGCAAGCTGAGCAGGAACAAACAAAAAATGCCTAAAATTTTACTATTCATTTGTGTTTGTATTTCTGTTTTCCGAAAAAGGAAATATTGGTTCGACATATTGATCTCCTTCAAAATTAGGTTTGTGGTAGTTTGGGCTATTTTATATAAACAACTAAATCGCTTGTTTCACTAACTTTAATGAGAGCCAGTTATTCTCCTCCAGAAGTTTTTCTCTTCGAAGACATGACTTTTCGCTTACAGCCAAAATTTCATTCAAGTCCTGGGTATAGAAGCCACTGATTATGAGCATGCCCCCGCTAGAAAGATGGTTTGCATATGCAGGAATATCCTTCAAAAGCACATTCCTGTTGATATTTGCCAGGATAACTTCATAATGCCTATTGGGGATGCTGGTTACATCTCCGAGCACAATTTCCATTCCAGAGACTCCATTTATTTTTGAGTTTTCACGGCAATTTTCCTCGCTCCAAGGGTCAATATCGATGGCTGAAACATCAGAAGCCCCCATTTTTTTCGCCAAAATAGCAAGTATCCCAGTCCCACAGCCCATGTCTAAAACAGACTTTCCATCAATAGACAAGTGCTCCATTTGAAGGACCATGAGTCTCGTGGTATGGTGGTGCCCAGTACCAAAAGCCATTTTGGGATCAAGGTGTATGGTATGGGTAAAGTTGTCTTTGACTTGCCTATGGGTCGGAACTACCTGGCAGAAATTGCCTATCTCCACTGATTGGTAATTGGATTCCCAGACCTCATTCCAATTCTTCAAGGGCAAGAGTCTGTGTTGAATGGAGGTAATTCTTTCTGAGAAGGGTTCCAGAATAGCCCTTACCTGCTCCTTTTGAAGCAAGGATGCTTGCACATAAGCCGTCAACCTGTGATTTTCTTCTTCGAAAGCTTCATAACCTTCATCTGCCATTAGGGCGATAAGAATTTCATGAAGCTCAGAAGGAGCCTCTATCACAGTCTCATAATAACTTGTTTTCAATGTTTCCTTATTGCTTTTACTATGGTAAATGTATTTCTATAAGCGTAATCAGATTTTTTGGAAACAAAAAAGGTGAGTATTTAGGAGTTGGATTAATAGCACAAAATAAAAATTCTGTCTTTACCAATCAACACCATGCTTAGTTAATATGCATTTATGCAAAAAAAGCAAGCTTTTAGTTAATTGTAGGATGTTGTCCAGAAGCGGACAAGCCTAAGGTACTATTGATCAATAAATTCGCAGGATTACTTATATATTGGATTAAAACTAACTTCATGGCAGACAATAACTTTATCCCTTATCATCGTCCCCAAATATCTGCTTCCGAAATGGAGGCACTCAGCCAAGACTACTATGAGAAAATGGATGAAAGGCGAAGTCTCAGGATGTTTTCAGACAAGCCTGTATCTCGAAAAGTAATTGAAAATATCATCCTTACCGCGGGGACTGCCCCCTCAGGTGCACACAAGCAGCCATGGACATTTGTCGCGGTTGGAGATTCAGAAATAAAAAAACAAATCCGAATTGCAGCCGAAAAGGAGGAGTACACCAATTATAATGGGAGAATGTCGGATGAATGGTTGGATGACCTAAGGCCTTTTGGGACGGACTGGGAAAAACCCTTCCTTGAGATTGCCCCATGGCTAATCATTGTTTTCAGGAAGATATACGATGTAGAAGAAGGACAAAAAAAGAATAACTATTACGTGAATGAATCGGTAGGGCTCGCAAGCGGCTTTTTACTTTCGGCGATTCATAACGCTGGCTTGGTCTCGCTTACCCATACACCAAGCCCTATGAACTTCCTGCGTGAAATATTAAAAAGACCTGACAATGAGCGTCCTTTTTTGTTGATTCCCGTAGGTTATGCTCCTGAAAATGCTGAAGTTCCAGACCTTTCCCGCAAAAAACTGGAAGAAATATCTTACTTTTTCTAGTAAAAAAATACTATTTTTCTGATGATCCAGTGAGTTGAATAAATAGCAGATTCGACTTTCTTCGAAAAAAATGTGCAAAACAGAGAAATTCTTTCAGGGATCTTTTGATTTTCGAATTAAAGAGGTGCTAGATTGGAATGAATCTGGTGTAACTTAGTAATCGATTACCCTTCTAAATTATGAGGAAGCACAACGGGATGAGGCCTCAAGACATCGTGATCCTATTGAAAATAGTATCACTTGGCGAACAAAGTTGGCGATACTCGGATCTTTCTGAGATGCTCAACATCAGCCAATCCGAAATCGCAGAGGCATTAAACCGTAGCATGCAAGCAAGACTTGTGGATAGCAGTAAAAAAACTGTATTCCGAGCATCACTTTTGGAGTTTTTGGTACACGGATTGAAATATGTTTTCCCCGCTCAACCGGGAGCCATCGTACGAGGGATTCCGACTGCTCACTCTGCAAGACCTTTGAATAAACTGATTGAAGAAGGAGGAGAAGCTTACGTTTGGCCCAGTTCGGTGGGCAATATTCGAGGCCAATCTATCGTACCATTATACAACAACGTTTCCTTTGCGATAAGGAAAGATCCCTTGCTCTATGAAATGCTCGCCCTCCTTGACGCCATAAGGGTTGGACGGGCCCGCGAACAGCAACTTGCGATTAAATCACTTGAAAGGTTGATCAATTATTCGGAAAAGGAAGATGAAGAAGCTGGAAAAACTTGAAATTTTAGCAGAAGGATTTGGACGACTCAAAGAGAGGGTCGTTTTCTGTGGTGGCATGTTGACTTCATTTTATGCTACAGATAGCTATTCTCAACAACATAGGTCCATGGGGGAACTGATGTGCATCCTCAATGCCCCTACCATGGCTGAGTTTTTTAACTGGGACCATGAACTTCGCAAGCATGGATTTTCTCCAAAATATGATCCACAGCCTCCTGTGGTAGAGTGGGAGTACAAGGGCGTAAGCCTGGACATTTATCCTTCCCGTCCCGAAATCGTAAGACATCCCAATCGTTGGTTTGAAGAAGGCCTTTTTCATGCTGTAAGGTATCCCTTGCCATCTGGAAAGACCATTCGTATGATGCCCGCCCCCTACTTTTTGGCATGCCGGATTGAGGAATTCCTGATAAAATCCAATTTCAGGCTCAAACAGAATAAGGACTTTGAAGACATAATTTATCTTCTCAATAATCGCCAGGACCTACAAGACGAGATCCAACAATCGTTTTATGAGGTTAGGGCTTATATCCAAAATTTCTTCCTCCAACTTCTGGAGCAAAGAGACCTCAAAGAAGGCCTGTACTATGCCATTCCTTACCATGAGGGTGAAAATGGCATTTCTCGAATCATGCATATCATTGAAGAGATTGTGCAAACCCGCTACGCTGTAGCCTGAGTTCAGCGACCCTTTTTTCGTTGGAGTTATATCCTAAGAATTTCTAATGGACTTCATTGCCAAAGGCTTCGCCCTTCAATAAAGTTCAACTCCTGCTTTCCTTCTGCTAATTTTTGCTTTGTCCCAGAAAAGACTTCATTCTTGCTCAAATCAGCTGTAATATTGGCTCATGAAGAAAAACCAGCTTCAATACTTCTGTTTGCTATTGAGCATTGGATCAATGGCCTACTTGAGTTTTGGAGTGCCAAGAACCGAAATTTACCTTTTTTGGCTGGTTACAGGTGGCATGTTTTTCCTCTACTTTGGGCAATTATGGCTGGACCGCAGCCTGGAAAGAAATTCCCGATTTTATATCATTAGCGGAGGCCTGTTGAGGGCTGCAACGCTATTCTCTCTCCCGCTGCTATCTGACGATTATTTCCGCTTTATCTGGGATGGACGACTCCTGGCAGGTGGAATCAACCCCTTTCTCCAAACCCCAAGAGAAGCCATGGATTTCCCCAAACAGGCAGGGGAGATGGGCTTGACACCCGAGCTATTTGAGGGGATGAATTCTCCTGACTTTTTTACGATCTATCCTCCGGTTCTTCAGGGCATATTTTTTCTGGCAAGTAAAAGTTCTCCAGATAGCATCTGGGGCGCAATCATGGTCATGAAGAGCTTCCTGTTTTTGGGTGAAATGGGTAGTCTCTTTTTATTGAGTTATTTACTTAATGCATGGAAGTTACCCTCGAAATACCTTGCCTTTTATGCCTGGAATCCCCTTGTTGTTATCGAACTGGTAGGTAATATCCACTTCGAAGGCTTAATGATTTTCTTCCTGCTGGCGATGATATACTTGCTAGAAAGAGGCAAAGCAGGCTGGTCTATCATTCCTTTTGTTCTCGGAATATGCACCAAATTGTTGCCACTGATGCTGGGACCTTTATTGATACGCAGGCTGGGTTGGGGAAAAACGATTCTTTATGGCCTTGCTACGGCAGCTTTGACCTTTCTTGCATTCCTGACCATCTTCGATCTGGAAACTTTCCAGCATATGATGACGAGTGTGGAGCTTTACTTTGCAAACTTTGAGTTTAATGCAAGCGTCTGGTACATCATTCGGGAGTCATTCGGCCATTTGACCAAAGACAACCTACTCGAAACGGCGGGACGATACCTTGGGCTTGCAACGGTAATAGGAATATTTGCCCTGACATTCCTCGAAAAAAATCCTGACATCAAAAACCTGCCCAAAGCCATGCTGTGGGCTTTTGGGATTTACCTTTTATTTTCTCCCATTGTGCACCCATGGTATGTATGTACCCTGGTCGCCTTGGCAAGTTTGGGTAAACTCCGATTTCCCATACTTTGGACATTGCTCCTGCCCCTGACTTATTTTACATACAGGGCATTGCCTTATCAGGAGAACCTATGGTTTGTAGCACTGGAATACCTTTGTGTAGCGGGATTCCTGATTTATGAGCTTCTACTGGGGCGAAAAAGGGACTAATTCCCTAACTTGCCATCATGTCTCTCAAAATTCTGCAAGTTTGTTCCAAAGCCTTTTGGCCTCCCAAAGATGGAGGTGCACTGGCTATGCTTGCCATGACCAAGGCTTATCACAAAGCTGGTCATCAGGTTACTGTATTGATGATGAATACGCCCAAGCATTATCTGACCCTCCGGACGATGCCAGAGGAAGTACAAGAATATGCCAACTTTTATGCAGTAGATGTGGATACCAGCGTAAAAATTGCGGATATGCTGGCGAATATCATCTTTTCCAGAGATGAGTCCTATCATGTCCAGCGCTTTACTTCAAGGGCATTTCGGGCAGAACTGGAACGAATTCTCCAATTGAATGAATATGATGTCATTCAGCTAGAATCTCTTTTTACTACTCAGTATGTTGATAGCATTCGCGCACATTCAGATGCCCTGGTGGTTTATCGTGCACATAATGTGGAGCATGAAATCTGGGAAAGACGTGCAGCATCAGAGTGGAATCCTATTAAGAAATATCTTTTTGATGAGACGGCTGTGAGGATGAAGAAATATGAGGGGAAGACCCTTGCTTCTCAGCCATTCGATGCAATTATTCCCATCACAGGCAGGGATGCCGGGCTGATCAAGAAATTGGGAGCTCAAGTGCCCGTTCAAGTAAGTCCCTTTGCGGTGGATCTGGAAGATTTGGATCGTTCTGAAATTGAAATGGAATACCCCTCGGTGTTTTTTATTGGTTCTATGGATTGGATTCCGAACCAGGAGGGAGTGGATTGGTTCATCAAGGAGGTCTGGCCTATGATCAATAAGCGATACCCGGAGGTAAGTTTTTACCTGGCAGGGAGGAATATGCCTAACCGTTACCAGTCTTCGGAAAAGCTCAACATCAAAGTAGTGGGAGAGGTCGAAAGTGCTGCTGCATTTATCAAATCAAAAGCTGTGATGGTCGCACCCCTACTTTCGGGGAGTGGGATGAGGGTGAAAATCATTGATGGAATGGCTTATGGAAAGGCCATCGTTGCTACCAGGATTTCGGCAGAAGGGATCGGAGCAAAAAATGGAGAACACCTGATGATTGCAGATGAGCCAGAAGACTTTGCCGAACGGGTTGGGGTCCTATTGGAGCATCGGGATATCTATAACATCATGAGTAGGGATGCCATGAATTTTGTGAATAGCCGTTTTGATAGTGCCAAACAGATTGCTTCTCTGGTAGACTTTTATAACGGTCAACGGAAAAAGAAGAAACAAAAATCATAAGAAAAAAGCGGTTAATGTCAAACAAATGTCATTGTTGTAAACAAGCTGAAGGGGATTATTGTAGATATATTTAAAAAGCGTTGAAAATGAATAAATACATTATGCTAGCAGGCCTACTCATCTTTCTGATGTCGGCTTGTCAAAGTCCTAAGGGACCTGCTTCGAAAGAAAAATCAAGGGTCGATATTGAGGCCTTGAAAGTAAATGCCCTCCAAGCTGCCGAAGGCGAGGGAAGCCCGGTTGTGATAGATGACTATTGGCGTCAGGGAAAGGCTGAGTTGAACCGTTATAAACTAAAGCAAAATCGCTACAGAGATGTCCACGAAGGTGAGGCTGTATTGGTATTTGTACTAGAGGATTTCCTTTATCAAAAGCAGGTAAAGAACGATTATTACAGAGATCCTAATAGCACTGCTATCCTGAAGACCAATAAGCTAATTCGTTTTCCAACCGGTTTATATGACTATAGCATGATGACATCTACCTTTACACCTGTAGATGCCAGTGCATTTCCCAATACCTTGAAGATAAGTCATACAGGTCAGGATTGGTGTGGTCAAGTATTTTCACAGCTCAACAGGACAAATTCAGGTTATAAATTGTCTTCTTTTTCCTATTTCGAAAGCGAGGGAGATGAGTCCAGAGAGGTCAAGGGCTCTTGGGTCGAAGATGAGTTTTTTAATAGAATCCGTCTGAATCCGGAAAGTCTTCCTATAGGAGAACACAAAGTAATTCCTTCTTCTGATGTGTTGCGATTTTTACATTTGGAATTCAAGGCTTATCAGGCAGAAATCACCAGGAAGCCATATGAGGAATCTGAATTTGAAGGAGAAGCTTTGACTACGGTGAGCATCAAGTACCCCACTTTAAAGAGGGAGCTTGCTATTACCTATGAAAATAAAGCACCATATGAAATCGTGGGTTGGACAGATACTTACCCTTCTGTATTTGATAGGAAGCCTCGCAAAACCATAGCGAAGAGAACAAATAAGTTGTTTACAGACTATTGGAGTAAAAACAAGCTTGGAGACCAGAAAATGAGGGCAGACTTTGGCTTGGAAACTTATTTGAAATAGGGAATCACTAATAAAGAAATCCAGCTAATCAATGATTAGCTGGATTTTTCTAATTTCTAAATTCTTGATTAGTAGTAACGATCGTCCCTGCTATCGCGACGGTCTCTGCCGTAGTTTCCGCGATCACGGCCACCACGATCATATCCGCCTCCACCTCTTCTATCTCCACCGCGGTCATATCCGCCGCCGCCACCGCCACCGCGGTAACCGCCACGACCACCGCCGCCGCCAAATCCTCCACGACCACCGCCGCCACCTTGTCCTCTTGGCTCTGCTTTTTTAGCTACGATATCTCTACCATCAAGGCTAGATCCATTGAGGGCGTCGATTGCAGCTTGCGCTTCTTCATCATTAGACATCTCAACGAAACCGTATCCTTTCGAACGGCCAGTGTCTCTGTCCATGATGATCTTAACTGAATCTACTTCACCAAAAAAGCTGAAGGCACTTTCTAGGGTTTCTTCAGAAGTGTCGTAGTTGAGTTTTGCTACAAAAATGTTCATAAAAACTAAAGTGTATAAAAAATAAAAAGCTTTGAAAACTAATAATAAGTTGGAACTAGATCATCGTAGCAAAACAAAAATGATTGTACATGCTATTGTTAAAAATGAAAGACTAATAATCCAAACATATGCAATGTAGACATTCCTAGCGTAGTTCCAAAGAATATTTTGCGAAAATCAATCTCCATATTTCGAAATATTTATCCTGAATGTGAACCTGGGAAAATTGTAAGGATTTTGAAAGTGTAAGAATACTTGACGTATTTATATCGTTTATTTCAATTGCAAAAAGATTTTAGATAGAAATTAAATGTTTTAGTCGGTTTTCAGAGGATATATCTTGGTCTTACCTACAGCTGTGTTAAGTAAATATTAAAAAAAGCCTTTGTCGGCTTGAAGCAGATTTTGCCCTACAAATCAAAAAGGGTATCCCTAATTTATTGGTTCTTCAGCATCCCTTTTTGATAAAAAATTTTGGCTATGCTAAACAATTTATTAGCGAAAGTTTTTCTGTAATATTTGCTAATGATTCTTAGGATATTTTTTCTTTTATTCACTGCCCATTTGATGCAGCTTTTTCTACGATAATGAAAAATACTTATTCCGACCTGATTGATCAGTCGTATTATTTCCCTCAGGAAGGCTTTGATATCAGGAATAACTACCTGACTTTTCACGGAATTTCAATCAAATATCTCATTGAAAAGTATGGTACCCCCTTCAGGCTATGGTACTTGCCAAGAATAGCGGAGCAAATCAAAAAAGCCCGTAACCTGTTCAAACTGGCCTTCCGCAGGCATGGGTACCAGGGAAACTATCATTATTGCTATTGTACCAAATGTTGCCACTTTTCTCATGTAATAACAGCTGCCCTCAATGAAGATGTGCAGTTGGAAACATCTTCTTCCTTTGACATAGATCTCATTTGGAAGCTCTATGATCAAGATAAACTGGATAAGTCAACCATTCTGATTCATAATGGCTACAAGACAGAAGGCTACCTAAGGAAGATTATTGATTTACAAAAGGAAGGTTTTGACAATTCAGTGGTTATTCTGGATTCTGCCCATGAACTGGATAGGTTGTTAGAAGCAGGAAAAGATTTAGGGAAAAAAATTAAAATCGGGCTAAGGATGGCCGTTGAAGAGGAGCCTAAATCCTCTTATTATACATCGAGACTTGGGATACCAGCCAGGGAGATTTTGGACTTTTGTAAGTCAAAAATTATAGACAATGAGCTTGTAGAGCTGAAAATGCTCCACTTCTTTGTAGACTCTGGCATCAAGGACAACCTTTATTACTGGGGAGAATTTCAGAAGGCACTCAAACTCTTTGTTGAGTTGAAAAGGCTTTCTCCTTCGCTAGGAGCGATTAACCTGGGAGGTGGATTTCCCATCCGCAACAACCTTGGATTCTCCTACAATTATGAAGGCATGATCAATGAGATCATCTCCAATGTCAAGCAGGTCTGTGTGGCGGAAGGAATAGATGATCCGGATATCTTCACCGAGTTTGGGAAGTACACAGTAGGCGAGAGTGGTGCCATCATTTTTTCTGTGCTTGAACAAAAGCAACAGAATGATGCCGAACTATGGTACATCATCGACAATAGCTTAATGAATACCATCCCTGATGCATGGTCTATTTTTGAAAAATTTATCCTCCTGCCTGTCAACAAATGGAAAAACGAATACGCCAGGGTAAATATAGGTGGGATCAGTTGTGATCATTCGGATTACTACAATTCTGAAGACCTCAATCAACAAATACATTTGCCAAAGTTCTCCTCTGACGAAAAAGAACCTCTTTATATTGGTTTTTTCCATACTGGAGCTTATCAGGATTCCATCAGTGGATATGGAGGCATTAAGCATTGCCTGATACCTTCTCCGAAGCACATCATCATCGATCGTGATGAGACAGGAAACTTTGTGGATCGGGTCTATCGGAATGAACAAACCATAGAAGATATGCTAAGTATCCTTGGGTATGATCAAGGAATAGTAGACACTGTATCTTGAGCAAAGGAAAACACATCCCTGTAATCCGACCTCTATCAACTAATACCTGATTACCTTCAAATAATCAGATACCCCCATTAATTCTAAAGAGTTTAGGTAAATTGGCAGCAAATAATCCACCATCCAATAACCCGATGAGAATAGCATTGATCATTTGTTTGTTGCTGGGAGCAATTTCTTGTCGCTCACCCAAGGAGGCAGAATTTTCGGGCTTACCCTTCGTGGCCTATGTAGGCGCAACAGTTATAGACGGTAAAGGGAATCCTCCCAAAGAGAATCAGGTAATCCTGGTGCAGGATAATGAGATCGTCAGAATCGGGAACAAACGCGGATTTCAATACCCGGCGAATACCCGCTTGGTGAATTGTCAGTCGAAATATATAATCCCCGGCTTGATAGACATGCACGCCCACGTTACGGTACTTCCTCTCGAAGATGATGGCAGCTTGAGCAGGTCTTTCGATCTGGAAGCCAGTCTTGCAAGCCTGCAAACCTACATAGATTATGGAGTTACTACGGTAAGAAATCCTGCAGCACCTACGCGAAACGGAGTTTTTCTTAGGGCTTTGTCTGAGGAAGATACTACTTATCGTGGTCCACGCATACTGACAGCAGGCGCAGCCCTTAATTGGTCTCGAGCCAATTTTGGACCCTTCGTTTCTACACGTACAAGTAGGGCCATCCGCCATGAGATTCAGCAACAAGCCGAAGCAGGCGTAGACTATATCAAAATATATGCAGGGCTCAAACCAAGCTTGGCCAAGGAAGCCATTCAGGCAGCTCACCTGGAAGGGCTGGAGGTTATTGGCCATTTGCAGGCAACTTCATGGACAGAAGCGATCAAATTGGGAATAGATGCCATTACCCATGCAGCTCCCTGGCATGAAGACTATCTTGAAGAGGCTTCAAGAGGTACTTACAGCCCAAGCATGTTGGGACGACTGGATTGGTTGGAGCGGGTAAATTATGATGGACCGGAGATACAGGAGATGATCCAATTGATGGCGGATTCACAAGTTGTGATTGATCCAACACTTCTGGCTTTTAAGACCAAGTTTTGGGGCAATGATTCTTCCTTTACCCACGGAGCAGATACCGCCCTCGTTCATCCATTGGTGTTGGAGGTCTGGCGCAATGGTACCTTTGTAGATGACTGGACAGAAGAAGACTTTGGCAGGGCACAATCCTTATGGCCAAAATTGATCGAACTGACCAAAAGGATGTATGACAAAGGAGCCCTATTGACTGTAGGGACCGACTTCCCCAATCCTTGGGTATTGCCTGGAAAAGGGCTTATTCAGGAGATGCTCCTGCTTGAGGAGGCCGGGATTTCTCGCCTGGAGGTGATCAAGGCCGCAACCTACAATGGAGCCTTGGCCCTTCATCTGGAAGATCAGGTTGGGGCTCTGGGGCCAGGTTTGAAAGCTGATTTTGTTGTCCTCAATGAAGACCCATTAAAAGACTTGAGTAATCTTGAGAAAATCGAGATGGTGATCAAGGGAGGCAAGAAAATGTAAGGGAAGTAACTCTTCCTCAGTTTATATAAATCCGCCAACTTCTTAATTCCCTGTATCCGCTGGAAAAGGTAACCGAAAGGATCACTGGGTAAGACCTGCCTCTCTCCAGATCTGCGTCGAATGACAGCCAAATCTTTTCGCACATACACTTGGGACTGCTGTTATCAGCAATATGAAAATCAGGTGCATACCACTGGTATCTTGCATCGGGATGGTAAGCAACCGAAAGGGAGCCTCCACCTCCATAAGCATGCCATTCCAGGGTATCATCTACACTCAAAGTAGGAAGTGCATCAAGACCCTGCTTGCGATAATAGCGGACATAATCCAGTTCAAGGTATTTTTTTATGCTGTCGGGAAGATAAATCTCAGGGCATCGCATGGCAGGAGCGCAGTTGAAACGCAGGAAGGCCGGAGTCTTGGGATCATAAATCTGTTTTGACCGGAAAATAGCCCTTTGATTAAGGTCATAGCTTTTGATCAGCTTTCCATTCAGATAATGCCTTATAAAGGTAGAATCCCATTCCAAACCAAATACCAAAAACTGTTCATCAAGATTTACAGCTGCGCCATGTGTGTCTTTTAGCTTAACGGAAAATGGATCACTTTTGAAACTATCTTTTTGATAGGCTTTGCCCCAATGATAATTGATTTGGTACCTGTCCTTGTGCTCATCCCAATATTCCCACATATCCACCTCATTAACATCGAAGGAATATAACCAGCCGGCGGAAGCCACGCCCCATCCCATGGGAAGTTTGGCCTTGACCTCCAGGTAAGAGCCTGGGAAAAGCCAATAATTTCTAAAACTACTTCCTTCTTTATATTCAAATGTTTTGATTTCCCCGCCAAGGTATTGACACCCTTCATTTGAATTTTTGCTTACCTCAATCCATAGCTTTCCATCCTTCGTGAAAACATTACGCTCTACATGTCGGTAATTTTTTGTGCAGTCAAAATTTTCGTCCCCAATGCCTGATTTATCCCAACGTTTTTTATCCAGGGGGCCGTCAAAATTTTCCTCCATCAACAGGTAATATTCTTGTTTGATGGATGTGGGTTGGATGTGTTCAAGAGAAATAGTTTTACGTTTTGCCTGACCATATATTCCAGGAGGAAGGATCAATAAAATGCCCAAAAGCCAATGTCCATTGTATTTCATGGCTGTTTTATAGTATGAGTAGGGCCTTATTTTTTTGCAAAGAAAAAAATAACGAACTTTACATATGAAAAGGGAAATCCACATTTTTCTCAAAATAAAAGCCGTTCTTTTTTCTATTTCTTTCATAAAATCGAATAAGATTTGAGTTTTAAAATCATTTCAGCACAACGTAAGACAACTTTCGAGTCCCGTTTCCACCATGGCATGGGATACCTGATAATAAGGGTAACAAGAGTCCAGCTTACATTTTTAGGCCTACCAGTTAAAACCATTCACAAGTACCGTGAAACTTATAACGGGAAAATAAAATCCTGTGATGAATGTAAGGTTTCACGCTTTGAACCCAGACTTGCACTCAATTACTGACTCCATTTTCCATTAGAAACTTTTTTTCTTTCTGAGGCTTATAGTACAAAACCCCTGGCTCTCTAGGGATTAGGTTTTGGTATGACTTGAGTCCAAGGATTAGCTGTCAGAAAATCGAGATTGTAGTTTGTTTGTAGACTGGGGGATGATTATTTTTGGGCACAGAATTGGTAGTTAACATATCAAATCTTCTACGTTCATCGACATATCATTGGGATATACATAAATTATCCTGCATAGATACCAAATCGTTTTTGAAACTAACGATTATTAACCATTGGTGCCAAGCTCGGGAGACCAAGGGCGGGCCCCCACCTTAGGGTGATCGGGGATTACCGAAGTTTGCTGGCAGTACCATACATGTCTTTTACGGGGTTTCATTAACTCCTGGTATTTGTGCAGGTTTTTTTTATTCCAAATGATTCCCTCCCCAACTGACAAAAATCACTCTAATTATATTTCCTATTTCTTGAAATATTCCTGATTTATTTCGTTAGTTGCATTTGTAACCAATGTTCATGAGTCAAAATCCGTATTTCGAAACAAACCTAGGTGCACTTGTAGGTCAAGTGGGCAAAGTAATGTCCAGGGCACTGATGGATAAGTTCAAAAAGAAGGGCTATGAGTTCGGAATTGACCAATGGATCGTGATGATTCACCTCTGGCATGAGGATGGTCAAACGCAACAGCGCCTTGGAGAAATCGCTGGAAGGAATAAAACCACTGTAACAAGAGCCATTGATTGGCTTGAGAAAAATGATTTTGTAGTCCGTGTCAACGATCAGTTGGACCGACGAAATAAAAGAATTTACCTAACCAACGGTGGCAAGCAATTACAACACGATTTAATACCCGAGGTATCAGAGGTCATGACCGAAGCAACCCATGGGATACCTGAAGACGATCTTGAAAGCTGCAAAAAGGTAATGAGAACCATTTTCCGTAACCTGAAAGCTTACATATAATTTTTTAGCTATACAGTTACAAGGGTAACTGTTTCACTTGTAACGTTAAGATTAACTACAAATCAATTTATATCACCAATGAGACAAGCACTCGTTTCAATCGGAGTAAGTCTGGTCGTCCTATTAGTAGGAGGAGGGTTATTTAATTTCCTGGCAAATAGCAGACCAGCTCCCGTAAAACTGGTTAAAGCAGAGCAAGTTAAGACAGTCAAGACCCGCATTATTAAAAACGGCGAGTCAAAAACTGAAATTAGCATTACTGGACGCCTGGATGCAAAAGAAGAAATTGAGGTTTTTGCTGAGGTAGGAGGAACTTACCTAGGGGGTAAAAAACCATTTAAGGAAGGCAATTACTTCAAAAAAGGTGAGGAGATGATCAACATCAGACATGACGAGTTCGACCTGAATCTCCTGGCTCAGAAGAGCTCACTGATGAATCAAATCACCTTGATGCTCCCAGACATGAAAACTGACTATCCTGAGAGTTTTCCCAAGTGGCAAGCCTACCTTAAGGACATGAACCTTAAGGAAAATCTAAAAGCCTTCCCCGAACCTGCATCAGAGAAAGAAAGGTACTACCTGTCTTCTAGGAACATCTACAACCTCTTTTATTCTATCCAGTCTCAGGAGGTTCGTCAGGAAAAATACAACATCAAGGCGCCTTTCAACGGTAAGGTATCCGCTTCCATGATAGATGAAGGAACACTGGTCCGCGCAGGGCAGAAACTTGGTGATTTTTACAACCCCTATTTCTACGAAATGGAGGCTGCTGTGAACCTGAAGGAACTGAAGTTTGTTCGTCCGGGTAGCAAGGTAGCCTTGAAATCTTCAGACATTGAAGGCGACTGGAAAGGTACGGTAGCAAGAATTAGTGATGTCATTGATCCTTCTACTCAGACTGTAAAGGTATTTATCAATGTACGCGGGCAAGGTCTTAAAGAAGGCATGTACCTGGAAGGAAGTATCGCCGGATCTTCTATTGATGATGTAGTCGAATTGCCAAGATCCCTGCTTGTAAATGACAAATCCATTTGGATAAAGGCAGACTCTACCCTTGCCCTCCACCCGATCAAAGCTATAAAGTTTACCTCTCAATCTGCCATTGTGAAAGGTATTCCTGATGGAACTGAAATCATCAATGAGCCAGTTGTTGGTGCTTTTGAAGGAATGAAAATAGCTACCTACCAATGAGAAATTCCGGTTTTTTCCACATCAAGAAAATGACTTTCAGAAAAGAATAAATGAAAAACTTAGTCGCATATTTCATTAAATACCCAATCACCGGAAACGTGCTCATGGTCGCGATTTTGATTCTGGGGGTTATAGGTCTATCCTCACTGAGGTCTACCTTCTTCCCCGAGAATGATGCTTCCATCATTTCCATTCAGGTGATCTATCCAGGGGCATCGCCTGAGGAAGTAGAGGAGGGGGTCGTCAATAAAATTGAAGACGCCATCAAGAGTTTGACTGGAATTGACAGGGTTACTTCAGTTTCCAGCGAGAATACGGGCCGTGTAACTGTTGAGGCAGCCACAGGTTATGACATAGATGAATTGTTGAGGGATGTAAAGAACTCCGTAGATGGAATCAGTTCTTTTCCCGTAGACATCGAGCCTCCTGTAATTTATATACAGGAAGTGCTAAATATTGCCTTTCAGTTTATCATCAGTGGTGATGTAAGCCTTAAGAAACTGAAAGAGACTGCTCGTGAGGTTGAGTCAGACCTCTTGGCTTTGGATGGAATTTCAAAAATTACCCTTTCGGGTTTCCCGGATGAAGAAATAGAAATCGCCCTTCGTGAAAACGACCTTCGAAGCCTCAATTTGACCTTTGATCAGGTCAGGGCTGCTGTCTCTGCGCAAAATATTGATCTAACAGGAGGTACCATCAAGGGAGATAATGGAGAAGTCCTGATCAGAACCCGAAGCAAGGAGTACTTTGCAGAAGGCCTAAAGGACATTGTAGTGGCCCAAAGCCCCGATGGACGGAAAATCCTTCTTAGAGAGATTGCAAGCGTTACAGACAAATGGGCAGATACTCCAAACAGAACCTACCTCAACGGAAAATCCGCAGTAAAAATTAACGTTCAGAATACCACAGATGAAAGCCTGATTGGAATTGCAGAGACGGTGAATACCTACGTAGAACAATTCAACGATGAAAATGATGTGCTTGAAGCTACTGTGATTCAGGACGGATCAATCCTCTTAAATCAGCGTATTGCACTACTTGAAAAGAATGGAGTAATCGGATTTATCCTGGTAATTGTTTTGCTAGCTATGTTCCTCAGGCCTTCATTGGCATTCTGGGTAGCGGTAGCTATTCCGGTTTCATTTGCAGGTACCTTCCTAGTAGGTTCCATCATTGGCCTACAAATCAATGTTATCTCACTCTTCGGTTTGATCCTTGTGTTGGGTATCCTTGTAGATGACGGGGTAGTAATCTCGGAAAACATTTACCAACACTGGGAACGTGGAAAGACACCCTTCCAGGCAGCAGTAGATGGGACCATGGAAGTTCTTCCAGCTGTATTTGGAGCGATCCTTACTACTGTAATTGCCTTTTCCACTTTCTTCTTCCTAGATGGGGTTACAGGGGACTTCTTTGCAGACATTGCCTTGGTAGTTGCCCTCTCGCTCAGCTTTTCATTGGTTGAAGGCGCTTTCATCCTTCCAGGACACATTTCGCATTCTGCAGCTCTGAGAAACAGAGAAAACGAAAGTACTTCTCCTTTTGCTAGATTTTTCAAAACTGTGCAGAACAACCTCAATGAGGTGATGGAGTTCATGAAAGAAAAGCTCTATGCGCCCCAATTGAAGGTGATCATGCAGTATCCCATACTTGGAGTTACGGTGCCTATTGCCTTCCTGATTATGAGCTTTGGCTTGCCAGCTTCTGGTCTGATGAAGATTACCTTCTTCCCCGTTGTAGAAGGGGATGTCGCGACCGTAAACCTTCAGATGCCCGCAGGTACTCCCGAAGTCATTACCAAGCAGTATTTAGACAGGATTGAGAAAGGTATTTGGGCGGTAAATGAAGAATTGAAAGGTGAGAGGGCTGATGGGGAGGATGTAATCCTGATCGTTAACCAGAGCTTACAGTCGAACTCTTACACAGCATCTATTCTGGTAAGATTAATGGACTCTGAACAAAGGCAGGAACACAAACCTCATGCATCTTCTTTGGGAATCCTCAACCGGGTCGAAAAAGAGGTCGGCAAAATCAATGAGGCTGAGCTGTTGACTTATCAGTTGGGTAGCCCATTTGGAAAACCTGTCAACATTGCCCTTTACTCCGATAACCTTAGCCAGCTTTCTACGGTGGTTAATGCAGTTAAGGACAGCCTTGAGGAATTTCCTGAATTGATAAACATTGAAAGCTCTGACCAGGAAGGATTAAGGGAGATCAATGTTACCCTTAAAGAAAAAGCTCGTCTATTGGGCCTTGACCTGAATACGGTAGTTCGCCAGGTAAGGGCAGGCTTTTTTGGAGCAGAAGTTCAGCGCCTACAGCGTGGTGAAGACGAAGTGAAGGTATGGGTGAGGTATGACGAAAATGAAAGGAAATCCATTGGGCAGTTGGAAAATATGTATATCCGTACCCAGGCAGGACAAACTTTCCCTCTTTCAGAGATTGCGAATCTGGAGCCTACGCGGGGATTGATTTCCATCAATCACCTGGATGGCGAACGCGAAATCCGCATTGAAGCAGATGCTGCCAATTCAAAAGTTTCTACCCAGGATGTCCTGGCCAGAATTCAGAATAGCGTCGTCCCCAATGTGTTGAAAAACTACCCTGATGTGGGTGTGTCTTACGAGGGACAGGCAAGGGAAAATACCAAATTTTTTGGCTCTATTTCAAAAGTAGGCCCTGTGATCCTGTTCATGATGTTGCTCATGATCATCCTGACCTTTAGGTCTGTTTCCCAATCTTTGGCCCTGATTGCCATTATCCCATTCTCTCTTATTGGTGTATTTTGGGGACACTACCTGCTAGGCTTTGCCTTTAGTGTGATCCTTTCTGGGCTGGGGGTATTGGCCTTGATCGGTATCCTGGTGAATGATGGACTGGTATTGATCAGCCAGTATAACCTGCTGGTGAAAAATGGAAAACCCTACAAAGAAGCACTTTATGAAGCCTCTCTGTCTCGTTTTCGTCCGATCTTCCTGACTTCAGTTACCACCATTGCTGGTCTTGGACCTTTGATTTTGGAGAAGAGTCTCCAGGCGCAGTTCCTGATCCCTATGGCAATTACAGTTGCCTTCGGTCTGGCAGTTGCGACGCTTCTGATCCTTGTTATGCTTCCCGCTCTGTTGATCTTATTCAACTGGCTAAAATATGCCATTGTCTATTTGGCGAGTGGAGATGTAGACAGGACAACATTGGAACCTGCCTATGAAGGAGAAGAAACTCACTTCATCGTAGGACTTGTCAGGGGGCTGATTGTCGCCATTTTCATGGCCTTGATAGCCTACAGCCTTTTATCTTAAACTAGCTTCAATCAATTAGAAAAGGAATGAAATACCTAATAAATATAGCTGTGTTGGTCCTCGGTTTGGGTATGGCAAATGGGTTGCAAGCCCAGGAGGTACTGAGCCTGGAGGATGCCATCAAGGAAGCTTTGAACAACAACTATGGGATCAAACTTTCAAGACTGAATGTGGAGCAGAGTGAAAATTCTGCCCACATAGGCGCGACAGGTGCGCTACCAAGTGTAACCCTCAATGGAGGGAGTAATGTTGGCTACACCAGGAATACAAGCATTACCCTGAACCAGCGGAATGAGATGACAGGTGAACCGACTACGGAAATTAACGGTAATGACATCGCCACCTATGGTTTCAATGCTTCACTTGGGGTAAACTATACCTTGGGATTGGGAAGTTTCACCAACTTCAAGGTTCTCAATACCTCTGTGTCTCAGTCGAAGGAAAACTTACACCTGACACTTGAGCAGACTTCTGCCCAGGTTAGCAATGCCTATTTCGCCTTGGCTAGGCTGGTGGATTCATATGAACTGCAGAAAGAGTCTTTACAGAAGTCCAAAGATCGTCTGGCCTATGTGCAGAACCAGGCTGAATTTGGGCAGGCAAACGGTGTGGCTGTTCTAAATGCACAGGTAGACATCAATACTGATAGCATCAACATTGCTCAAACGCTTGCAGGTATAGCAAATGCCCGTCGAGACTTGAACTACCTGATGGGGAGGGATGTTGAAAATGAATTCACCGTAAATACTGAAGTCGAACCCCTGCAGATGATGAGCTTGGCAAACTTTCAGGACAAGGCACTTGCACAGAATAGTTCGCTGGTAATCGCAGACTATTCCAGGAAGATTGCCAACCTGAACCTGAAAGCCGCTAGACAGAGCGCATATCCCACCTTGACAATCAACGGTTCATACGCCTACAACTTTGCTGATAATGGTCCGGTAAGTGTTTTGACCCAACAAAGTAGCGATGGACTTACGTTGACAGGTGGCATTGCCATTCCACTTTTCAATGGAAATCAGATCAGGAGGAACGTTCAGAATGCAGAAATTGCCATTGCGAATAGCCAGAGCACCTATAAACAAGCCGAGCAGCAAGTCTTGAGGGATGTAAACAAAGCTTATGCGGATTACATGAATGCCCGCAAGGTACTTGACCTCAATCAGAAAAGCCTTGAGGCTGCCCAAGCGAATTTCTTACGCACCAAGGAGCTCTTCGAGCTTGGACAGGCAAATAGCGTGCTATTCCGTGAGGCGCAGTTGAACCTGCTGAGGGTGAAGTACAACCTTCGCAGCCTTCTTTATGACATAAAAGTAAGCGAGATTCAATTGCTCCAGCTAAGTGGACTGCTAGTAGAGAAACAGTAGTATTCTTTGTAATGTAGAAACAGTAAAATAGGCCATCTCTGAATTGGGGATGGCTTAATTTTTTGGAAGCAGCCTATATAGTTTGCATTTACTTCGAATATGGCTAGTTTATAGTTGAAAAATAGATTCATAGCTTCCCAACATACATTTCACACAGAAACAAACAGCCCCTATGCAAATAATTGACCATATGGTTGAAGGCCTTGAAAATAAAGGCCTAAGGCAGCGCGGAGAGCTCATTGATCCCAGGTTTGTGGTGATCCATTACACCGCAGGTGGAGACCTAAATAGCAGCATAGAATACCTAAAGAACGTTGGCTTTGGATATCATATATTGATAGATCGTGATGGAACGATGGTTCAGGGAGTGCCGTTTGATAAGGGGGTTGCCCATGCAGGTTGTAGCAATTATGCAGAATTCAAAAGTTTCAATGAGTTGGCAATTGGGGTGTGCATGGCCAATTATGGCTTTTTGGATTTGCAAGACCCAGTCAAAGGACACTTCTACAGATCTGATTTGCCGGATGTGGAGTTGTTTGATGAGGATGTTTACATGAGTAGCCATTATTCGGGCGGGGGAAGCATGGCCTGGGAAAAATATTCAACAGCCCAATACGAGTCCCTATTTCAATTGTGCCAATCGCTGAAAGCTCATTATCCTTCACTGATGGGCATAGTAGGACATGACGAGGTAGCTCTCGGAAGAAAATTCGATCCAGGACCAGCTTTTGACTATACGGATGTATCGAGTTTGTTTCCCAATCCGGATTTGCTCGCTGCGAATAGCAGGTATGTGGTGGATTCACCAGACGGAGTCTTGGAGTTGAGGCAAGGACGTTCGTCCGAACAACCTAGCCTGAAAACCCTTCGAAATGGAGATGTGGTCTACCTAAGGGCAAAGGAACATTTCTTTAGAAATCGGTCTTGTGTATTTGGGATATGGGCTTCCGTAGCCCTTGACGAAGATATGTTTCATAGTGGCTTTGTCGCATGGCGATACCTCAAAAAAGAGGTAGACGTTACGGATTTAATCATATAATTCCTTGGCAGTCTTTGCATGGTGGATGATAAAATAATGGCTTTTCCCAAAGACATTCATCTATAAAACAATTTCTGCAAAGGATACTTCCCCAGCCGTTAAGATCCCTGGCAAGTTACTTTATTTGCCAATCCAGGTCTTAAAAAAAGGATGCATGCATAACATTTATTTAAATTTACCTTATCTTCATATATGCATTAGTGCATCCAATACTACTTAGCAATCAAATTTGAGATCTATGACAACCAACATGAAATTTAAATTTGCAACTGCCTTCATCGCATTATGCATTTTGATGATGGGTATGATAAGCGCGCAAAATAATATTGTAGGAACCTGGAAAACCATTGATGATGATGGTGAAACCGTAAAATCCTTGTTGCAAATAACTGAAGGAACGGATGGCAAATTGTACGGCACCATTACCAAACTTTTCAGGGAACCTGGGGAAGATCCAGATCCGGTTTGCGATAAATGTTCGGAGAAAGATTCCCGTTACAAGAAAAAAGTAATTGGAATGACCATCTTGAGGAATTTGAAGAAGGAAAGCGATAAAAAATATAGCAGCGGAAAAATCCTTGACCCAAACAATGGGAAAGAATATGACTGCTATGTCGAACTGGTAGAGCCAGGCAAATTGAAAGTAAGGGGATATATCGGAATTTCAGCTATGGGCAGGACCCAATACTGGTTCAAGCAATAAAGGCATTATTTCTGTACAAAATTGAGTAGGGATGTTTCAATAGCATCCCTACTTTTTTGTTAAATGGAGTATTCTCCCTTGGCTTTTTGGTAAAGAACCATGTTAAGCACGCCGTTAGGATTTTTGATCAAGTCAAAAGCTTCCGGCAGGGTGGCCACATGGGTGAATATTTGCTCATGTTCTGAGGCTACGCCTGTTTCATTGCCTGCAAAAGATAAAATCTGCTCCTTTGACATCGTCAATTCACAGTAGAAATAATACATGGCCTCATCCGAAGTCCCTGTTGAAGGATAATATGGCTCTTCGTTGAGCTGAATTACCTGCTCAGGACTTACTTTAATGCCTGTTTCTTCTTCTACTTCCCGGACAGCGACTTCATGGGGAGTTTCTCCTTCATCCACCAAGCCTGCAACCTGCTCGTACACAAAGCCCCCATGGCATATCCTGCGTTGCTTCACCAGGAGGTTGTACCTGGCACCGGAATCCTCATCGATGAGGACAACCATAACACAGGAAACTTCGCCCTTTAGAAAGCAAATAGGAGGGATTTTCTTCCCCTCAGGAGCGCTTGCATCCAGCATAACAAGAGAAAATAGCACCTCATCGCCTCGCCAGATTCTCGAATAGACTTCCTCTATCCCATGGATATCAAGGCCATTCTCCTCAAGGTGTCGTTTCCAGAGCTTGAACTTGGCGGACTTTTGTAAGGCTTCCTGCATAGATGTTGATTTTTTGTATTATTTACACAAAAGATATTCTTTTCCTTATGAATTAACAAATATTTTCGGCTTGGTTCGTCTGCTCACTCATACAACTCATTTATCCATTGAGCATACACACTTATACATTATAGGTGAACATGACAGTGACCTCGGCGTAACATAAGCATACAACAAACAAACACACAACAACCCCAAACAACACAGTTCTTTTCCACAACCAAAAAACACCCTTTTTAACCTACCTTTTTATACCCTTTTTTATACCCCTTTTTTAGCCATGTAAGCCTTGTCCCGAAAATTGTGAAATTTTCGGGACCAACTTTTTTAGGCCGTATGGGTCAAGAAGAAGTTTTCTTAAGGATTCGTTTTACCGCTACCTTTTTTCTGGGGGTTCTGGAAAAGATGAGCACGCCGCCAATACCAGCTATGCCTGTCCCTATGGGAATTAGAGAAGGCTCGGAACCTCCAAAGAAATCATTCCAAGCTGCTACCAGACCTATGCCTACATATAAGAAGGGGATTCCTGCCACGGTCTTTAATGTCCCATTGACTCCAAGGCCCGCACGAGCAGCAGGAATATCCCTAAAGTCCTTTCTGAAGTTTTTATAACTGATCCGTTTGGCCTCTCCATTGGGGAGGGAATAATGGCGATACTTTATTTTTTCTTTGGGTTCGTATGAAAAAAGTCTCCTGGTAGACCTTCTGCCTCCATAAACCCAGATGGGATTATGCTTTTCAAGTTCAGGAACCCAATAGACGGCATTCAGGGCATTAGCAGCTCTTTTTCTTCGAAGGAATTTGAAGACATATCCATTGACCTCAATGAAATTCAGTTCTTCAATTCGAATTTTTTGATTTCCATCTGTGAGATAAATGTCCTTAGAGGAATTTTTTACAGCCTCAATTCTTTCAAATGTGAGGCTGTTGCCATTTTTCAAATGCAACTCTACAGGACTTTCCTAGACTTGTGCAAAGGCAGAAAGGCCAATAAGCATCAGGATAGCAAAGAATAGGGAAGTTCTCATAACTATATGATTGGTAAAATGAAATTTCAGTTGATGCCCATCCTTCCTGGGTCAAACTCCGAGCCTTACTTTTAGTCTAATTCAGCTGTCTGTTCTTTTATACAAAACCAACCCTTCCCTGCCTGCCATCTTCAAGCAGTTGGTCGTTGCCCTGCTTGAATTCTGCAACATCCATCAATTGGAGTTCCTTTAACAACTGATCTGTTCTGAATTCGGCCGAAAGGCTCGCCAGTCTCAGGTGCTGGTTCTTGATGGCTTTTTCAACCACCTTGCGTACCGCCCTCGCATTTCCGAAGAACTTATTTTTATTGCGATGAAGGTAGACGAAATACTTGCCCAAATGTTCTTCTGCCTCAGGTGTCAATTCAATTTGTTCTTCTTTGAACATAACCTTGGCGATTTCCAATAATTCCTCTGGTTTGTAATCTGGGAAGGTAAACTTTCTGTCAAACCTGGATTTCAGTCCTGGATTGGACTCAAGGAAATTCCTCATGGGCTTGGGGTAGCCAGCAACGATGACCACCAATTCACCACGCATATCTTCCATCCTTTTAAGTAAGGTATCGATGGCTTCCTGTCCATAATCGCCGGGAGTACCTTTAAAGAGGGTGTATGCTTCGTCAATGAATAGTACACCTCCCTTGGTCGAATCGATGACCTTGGCAGTCTTGTCGGCGGTTTCTCCGATGAATTTCCCCACCAGGGAAGGGCGGTCTGCCTCCACGACATGCCCCCTTTCCAGGAGGCCTAATGCCCTGTATATTTTCGCAATGATCCTGGCCACAGTGGTTTTACCCGTTCCAGGATTCCCTGTAAATACCGAATGGAGGGAGAATCGGTGTAGAACATTCTTCCCGATTTCCTTGTAGAACCTTACCAGTTTGATCAGGTCATTGATCTCTCCCTTTACCTGTTCCAAACCAATAAGAGAATTGAGTTCTGCCATGCCTTCGGTGAGGAGTTCATCATCGACAGGAAGCTCAGGTCTTTTTTTGCTTTGAGGCTCAAAAATTTCTTCTATATCCTCCAGCTTTACCAGAGAAAGATCCTCTTCAGAAAGGTCTTTGGGATTTTCTGCTCGCATGATGCGCAGGCCGAGGTTCATTTTAGCCTCGTTGATCAGGGAGAGGGCATATCTGGCATTTCCAAAGGAACGATCCCTATTTCTATAGGCTTCTGTCAGCTTTTTTAATAGATAAACCTCTGCTTCCATATCCAGGGTAATTTGGCTCCTGCCAGACCCAAGTTGGGCAATCTCCATCAATTCAGTAGGCGTGAAGTCGCTGAAATTGAAGTAAAGGTTGATCCTGGATTTAAGCCCGGGATTGGTATTCACAAAAAGATCCATTTCTTTGGGATAGCCTGCCATCACCAGGGCAAAATCAACCTTTGGGCTGGTGAGTTCTTTTACCAGAATCTCAATGGCTTCCCTTCCATAGTCTTTTTTATCTTCTGATGATCTTACAAGTGCATAGGCTTCATCTATGAATAAGACACCTCCTCTGGCCTTTTCGATGGCTGCGCGCATTTTGGGAGCAGTCTGCCCAATGTACTCCCCAATGATATCTGCCCGGTCTACTTCGTGGACATGCCCTCGATTGAGGAGGCCTAGTTTGTGGTAGATTTTTCCCAGCATCCTGGCTACTGTGGTTTTCCCTGTTCCAGGGTTTCCAGTAAATACAACATGCAGATTGGTGGGGTTTTGATCTTCGAAGCCCTTTTCCTTGCGTATGTTCAGGAAATTGAGGTATTGGGCATACTCTCTAAGCCTATCCTTGATATCGGTCAAGCCCACCATTTGGTCAAGCTCGCTGAGAAGCTCTTCCAGCGAACGCTCATCCTCCTCAGGTACTGGAGGTACGCCTACCAGATTAGCACCGCTATCATCGGGATGCAGGATAAGCGTTTCTCCTTCTATGAATTGATCACCAACCTTAAATGGGACAATCCCTATAAGGGTATCCATGAAGACAATCTCTACAGTATAGTTATCGGTGAACCAGGTTCCCTTGTGGTCAGAACCCCAGCCGGAGGTAGCCAGTACGATATCTTGCTTTTCTTCTACATTGATCAGCTCGATGGTCTGACCTTTGAGTTGGCGGGCATCATTGTAAAAATTAAAGATCAATTCAGCCTTCCAATTCTTATTGAGTTTATTTTTTGCCTTGAATTCAACCCATATGAAGCGGGTATCAGTTGCGGAAAACAGGTTATAATAAGTTCGTTCCTGAATATCACCATCTTTTCGTCCTCCTTCATATAACCTTGCAGAGACCACAGAGATGTATGGATTTTCTTCTGAACTTACCTGACCTACATCATAAATGTAGAAATGACTGGTGCCAATTTTTTCTTCGTCAATGTAAGCTTCCCAGAAATATGTCCCTTCCTTCCAGAATTCACCAACCTTATCGATCCCCCATCCCTCTCTCACATAGACAATATTGAGGTCTTTACCGATATGTTTGTCCACTTCTATGTGGCAAATTTCCTGAACAGCCGCTCTTGGGTTGTTTTTTTCACTTGCCACTTTGAAAGCTTTCAGGGAAATATGGGCATCCCAATCTTCTTCATCAAATAATTTGTTGAAGAAAGAAAACTCGGCAAAAATGTAGGAAGTCTCATCCCTGTCAAAAACCTGACGGTACTTCTTTTTAGAGTCTGCCAGCCATTCGGTAGAAGTATAGGTTTTCAGGCTGTTAAACTTGTATTTGACAAAATTAGGAGGTTTTTGATGCGCCATGAACGAGAGAATATAGGGCTATATGAATAAGATTCTTGTTCGACCAAGTTGCCATTTTTCGAGATCAAGCTCAATATTTTGATCAAATATTCAAGTTAGATTTTTGCATAGTTTGCACAAAAAAGCGACATGAACGGTCGAAAATGGAACAAATATTGTAACTATTGATGCAAAACCTGTCAACTATCAATCACAAACGGCAGGTTTTGGGGTAAACGGTTTTTCCGGTTTTTTCCGGAAGGCCAAGCACAACAAGGGAAATCACAACACCCAAGAACATTGAGTACGGTTCGGCCTGCACAGGTCTAGCCAGGGAAATTCTGAGCAAACCCATTGAGAAACTTAACGTTTGTTGCCTTCGGGTAGCACAGGAAAGCTATGTCTTTTTTGTCGCTTGAAGGAAGCAACAGGCAATTGTAAAGATTTTTTTGGCTAATACACTATTTAACAACGCTATCACTAATGAATTCGCGCATGATTCCTAATCAAGCCAAGCTCCTTCAGCTTTATGACAAACACGCAGCTAACATGCTACGTGAAATTCCACGCTCTGATTCATATTCTGCTCGCGTACAGCGGATTTTGCTTCAGACCCTTCGTCAAAGCCCACCTGATATTGATACAGTTGCATACCAACTTCATATGAGTGTTCGCTCATTGCAGATCAAGTTGAAGAATGAAGGTACAAGCTACCAGCAAATTCTGAACCTTCTTCGCAAGAAGCTGGCTATTGCCTACCTACAGGAGCCAAGAGTTTCGAAGGGTGAAATTGCACAGGTTCTCGGGTTTTCTGAGATCAGCGTGTTCTCTCGAACTTTCAAAAAGTGGACTGGAAAGAGCCCGTCCGAATATCAGGCAGCTATTGCCTTGCGCTAGCGGTCCTAACCTTTGCAAACCTTAAAAAACCTGAAAACCCCTTCTGATTTGCGTCAGAAGGGGTTTGATTTATTTCTATGTACTCAGCCTTGAAAGAATTTACTAGATAAACACACTCAACATAAGGCAGTGAGGGGATCTGAAGATTGGGCTAATTCAAAAAGGGAAATTTTATATCTTTTCGTAAATTATATATAGTCAAAGTCAATATTTCTTAATAATTATCCCCATAGCCGTTATGATAGTTTGCAAACAAAACACCCAGATTACTTTATTCCTGTTGATCTTTTTCCTTGGATCGTTTCAGCTAGGATTCGGACAAAAAGAAGAAAAAAGTTATCAAAAACTCCTCAAAAAGAACTCTATTCTTGAGTGCAATAAATTCCTTGAAAAATACCCTGACAGCAAATACACTGCCCAGGTAAAGGAAAAACGAATGGAGTTACGTTACGAGGAGGCCATTGGGTATAACTCCGAATATTATTACCAGTCCTTTCTAAAGGATTACCCAAATTCCAGGTTTGATGCCAAAGTTAAAGATGCATATGCCAAGGTGATTTTTGAATTGGCCAAGCGAGAAAATAGCATGAGGGACTTCCAAATGATTTTGAAGGAGTTCCCGGATTCTAAGTATGCCAAAATCACGGATTCCTTGTTTAAGTCCAATGCAAGGAAGTCCATTTACATTTTCCAGGAAAAGGACGGGAATCTCGAGGTTTATTTTGGACTCAAGGAGGGGCACAGCTATACAAATGATGTTCTTGAAAGCCTGAATAAATATGAATTGGCGACCGGGAAACTTGCAGATATTCCACTTCGTTTGAATTCTATGTCCAAAGGGAAAACCAAAGAGGATTTAAGCCAGGTAGAACATCTCTATTTCAATTACAGAAAAGAGCCTACATATAACCAATCTGTTGGAAATTACGCTTACGAACCCATGGTTGGCCTATTATTTCTGATCAACCAGTTTCAGAACCTTCGTGAGTGTCAGTTCTCATTTTTCATGATCAGCAGCAAATATAAGGATGAGTCATATGCAGCTGTAAAAGAAGCCTTTGTCTACTATTTTGATGTGGCAGCCGAGCAAAGAGAAGCCGAAGATTTCGCTGGAGGATTGATAAAGACTACATCTTCTATGAATCTCGGGATCAAGGATTTTAAAAAGATTTCTGAAAGGGATATTCGATTTGAGGTTCGCCCCAGGTTCAACCTGAGAGGATCGATGAAGTGGTAGAAGCATTCCCTAGGAAGAAAACTCAATTGTGATCATGTCATTGACCTTTAAGCCAAGTAGGTCTGCTGCAGATGCTTCGCGCATTGCAATCTCAAGATGGCTGCTTTCACCAAATATGGCCAAAGCATCTGCCTTGCTTACATCGGCATAGGTATTGACAATTCTTTTGAGCCTGACGTTTCGGATGTAGATCTCGAATCTTCTGCCATTCTTCAAGGAGAGGAAACCGTTTTTCTCGATGTTGGTGATGGCATTGCCAAATTTGTCGATGTGGATAATCTTTCCACGGAGGCAATTGTTTGAATAGCTGGGTTCTCCCCACTTGAGGATATTTAGGGAAACTTGAGGCCCGATTTCTTCCAAGGTACCTCCACTGGCTAAAAAAGCCGCAGTAGGACCAAAAATCCGTGCAGCCATGAAGGAAATGGGATAATCTTTTCGGATTAGACCTTCATTTTCAATTAATTGAGCCTCTACCCGACTGCTATTTGTAATCAGGCTCAGGATTCCATTGTTGGGACCGACAAAGTAATGACCTTCGTGTTCGATGACTACCGCCTGTTTCTGATCAGGATCTACAGCTACCATGTGGATGCTACCCTTGGGGAAGGCAGGATAGGTGTTTTTGACCATGTAAGCGGCTTCGAGGAGGTCGAAGTTGGAAATGTTGTGGGTGACATCTATCAATCGGGCATCGGGATACATAGAAAGTATGATCCCTTTTACCACAGCAGGATAGTGGCTGTTGTCGCCAAGGTCAGATGTCAGTGTAATGATAGGCATGTCGCCTTTTGAAACGCTTTTTTGGTTCAAAAATGTATTTTTGCAAAATATGATTTTTTATTTGGAATAGCATTTACCCTTTTTCCAGATAAAATCAATTTCCCTTCATGCCTAATAACCCCCTTCTTTTTGGGTTCTGCTCCAACCTAATAGGATTTTTTGTCGTAATCAAAATCACACTCCTCTACCTTGTCCACAATTCACAAATTTGTGTACATTTAAATATCTTATTTACCATAACAACATAAACGCATTTGACTGAACATATCTTTTCCCTTCAAAACATCAGCCCATTGGAGGTATATGGCGTAAATGATACCCGCTTGAGGCAAATTCAATCAGACTTCCCCGAGGTGCGTTTTGTGGCTAGAGGAGAGGACCTCAAAATCAGCGGAGAGGAAGAGAAAATTGAGCAATTAAAAGCCATTATCGGAGCGCTCATAGAGGAGGTTAGCCGCAAAGGACCTTTATCCGAGAACAGGTTTCTGGAAATCCTTCAGCCTGACAATCGCCCTGCTCAACAAGGAGACGAAAAAATCGGCCCGGATACAGTCATTTTACATGGAAGTGGTGGCTTATTGATCAAAGCCCGTAATAAGGGACAACGTCAAATCGTAGCTTCCGCCAATAAAAATGACATTGTATTCGCCATAGGCCCTGCAGGTACAGGAAAGACCTACATGGCAGTAGCCTTGGCTGTAAAAGCTCTGAAAGAGAAGCAGGTGAAGCGTATCGTACTGAGTCGACCTGCAGTGGATGCAGGAGAAAGCCTTGGCTTTTTGCCTGGAGACATGAAAGAAAAGGTAGATCCCTACCTGAGACCCTTGTATGATGCCCTTGGTGATATGATCCACAGTGAAAAACTGAAATATTACCTGGAGAACAATACCATTGAAATCGTACCCTTGGCATATATGCGTGGCCGTACCCTGAACAATGCCTTTGTCATCGTAGATGAGGCACAGAATGCTACAGAAATGCAGTTCAAAATGCTTCTTACAAGGCTGGGTGAGTATTCAAGGATGATCATTACAGGCGATGATTCTCAGATTGACCTTCCACCAAAGGTCAGGTCTGGCTTAAAACAAGCATTGAGAATCCTGCCGGAGATCGATGGCATCGGACTTATTCGTATGCACACTGCTGATGTAATTCGCCACAAATTGGTTAAGGACATCATCAAAGCGTACAACAAAGAGGACAAAAGAAAAACTGAAAAAGCAGAGAAAGCAGAAAAATCAGAAAAAAAGTGAAGCCATGAGTCCCAGGTCTTTGATCTCGTAATGACCTTGTACTCTTCAGCTTTTTTTGAATAAATATTTTTGATCATGGAGGAACCCTTTTACTGTGCCCAGAATTCCAAGGACATGGGCAACCCGTTGATAGGAACTGTGAAGCCCTTTTCTTATCTCTTTTTGCTGGAATATCCTGGAACCTTCGAGGCAAAAGCCGTCGGGCAATCAAGTCTGCCCTCTGAGGTCAAAGACCATATTTCGGTTGGTCTAAAATCTATTTCCTCTCAAATGGGTAGTGCCAGGCTTTTGCTGATAAAAAATCAGGCATCACAGCAGGAAAGTGAAAAAAGCCTTTTCGTCTTCCACAACGATCCTCAAAATCCTGTGGTTAGAAGATATACCCTTGAACGCTACGAACAATTGTTGAGGGCGCCTTTGAAGAACCTGATTGATCCCAAAGGAGGAGATCCCGTGGAGAAACCCATGTATCTCGTCTGTACCAATGGCTTGAGGGATAAGTGCTGCTCCAAATTTGGATTCCCTTTATACAGGAAGCTCTATCAAAGCCTGGACAATCCTGAAAAGTATGTATGGGAATCTTCACATGTTGGGGGCCACCGATTTGCAGGCAACATTGTAACGCTTCCAAATGGATGTTTTTATGGCTTTGTAGAAGAGGAAGACATTGATGAATTGGTAAGTAAAACGGAGAACAATGAGATGTTGGCCAGCAGGCTTAGGGGGAGAAGTTCCATTCCCAATGTAGCTCAAGCGGTGGAATTGTTCCTGCGTGAAAACCAAAATGACTGGAAACTTTCATCCTTCGAATGGGAAGGTATTCACGATCTGGGTGATGCATTGCTGATTACCAAAGCAAGATTTAAAGGCGTACCTTATTGGGTGAGGCTAAAGAAAGAGAAGATAATGGTGGGAGGAAGTTGCGATTCACCTGAGTCTAAGGAAGGCTCAAAGTTTCTCATTGACTCGATCGAAAGAAGATAAAAATAATTAACATAAAAGCCATTTCCATGAAGATTATAGAAGAGCATTTGGTAAAATGGGTCATTTGGACCCTTATACTGAGCATCCCTATCGGTTGGTTTTCCTGGTCAATCAGCGGAATGATCGATCCTCAGGCTTATTTTGGTCAAATGGATATGCTATTATCCATGGCTAAAAGAATCATGAGCACTTGGCTATATGTGTTCATTGTAGTTGCAGGCTTTGACTTTATTTACCAAAAGTGGGGGAAACGAAATCCATGACCAACTGAAACATTAAGCTCCCTAAAGCTGCCTATGAAAACCACTGAGAAAATTATCCTCAGGCTGCTTTTGTTTTCCTGGGGAATATCTCTTCTGATAGGGAGCTTGCTATGGTATTTCCTGGGAGATTACTCAGGTCTCATTCAACTTAATAGCATTCCACAACAAGTACTGTTTTATAGGAATACCGTCCTCTCAACATGGATTGGAGTTTTCTTTACAAGCATTTTTATCTATTTCCTCAATAATCGAGGGACGTAGGGCTTCATGCGGGTTTTCAGCCCTCTTTCAAATTGATTTGGCAAAGCCACATAATTTTTTTTATTTTGCCTAACGAATGTTAGGTAGTAAGCCATTGGAAGAACTCAAAGCTTTATCCCCTAGGAAACAGGAAATTCTGGAAGTTGCACAACGACTTATCAGTAAAGATGGCTTTGATGGCGCTTCTATGAGGCATATTGCCGAAGAACTGGGAATTAAGACTGCCAGTCTCTACAGCCATTACAACTCCAAGGATGACATGCTATGGGAAATAGCTATCAGGTGTGCCAAGGAGTTTCATGAGCATGTCCTGCCGCTGGAATCCATGCCGCTGAGCGTAGAGGATCGCTTAGGGAAGATGGTCAGGATGCATGCCGAGTTGGTTATCCGTAATATCAATGCTGCGGCCATCTTTTTTCATGAGTGGAAGCATCTGGAGGAGGGCAAGGAAAATCGCAAGGCTTATTACAAAAGCCAGATTGAGCGTTACGAACAAGCATTCATTAGTGTGATTGAAGAGGGAATTGAAGGTGGATCCTTCAGGCAGGTTCCTGCCAGATTCATTACCTACACCCTGCTCAACAGCATCAATTGGATCAAAAATTGGTACAAACCTTCCGGCAAAATGAAGGTTCGCAACATCGCTGATGAGTTCGAAGCATTCGTATTAAATGGCCTCATATTAAATAATAAATAGATACTACTACCTAGACGAAGCCTATCCCAACTCATATTGTTGGGATAGGTAATTTTGTTTGCAGCTATATTTCTTCAAACCCATGTCCAGTTTCCACTCTGCCTTTTTGACCGAAATCAAACGACGTCTTTTTGAAGAGTCTATCCCCCGTACGAGAAAATGTCTGGGAATGCTCTCCGAAGAGGATATATGGCATCGTCCCAATCAAATGTCCAACAGCGTCGGAAACCTTGTTCTCCACCTCTGCGGAAATGCGAGGCAGTGGATCATCAGTGGCTTTGGAAGAGAGGCCGATATTCGCCAGCGGCAGGCAGAATTTGATGAAAAAGGCCCCTTGCCAACAAACGAACTACTGGATTTGCTGGATAAACTCGAGCATGACCTTCTGGCTGTATTTGATTCCATTACAGAAGAGGAATTATTGAAGGAGCATGAGGTACAGGTCTTTAAAGAAAATGGAATTGCCATACTTGTTCATGTTGTTGAACACTTTTCCTACCACGTCGGGCAAATAAGCTATTTTGTTAAGGCTCATAAAGGACTTGATACGGCCTATTATGGTGATATGAAGCTGTAATTCCTCCCCGGAAAATCCTATCTTGAGGACATGTCTCAGGTTCAATACGTGCATACTGCCTGCCCAAGATGTGGCAAGAGAATGACTTATGAGGGAGGAAAGAAAGCCCTGAAATGTAGGAACTGCGGTTATAAGAGAGAACTCGGCATCAATACTGACCAGGTTCAGAACCATCCACTGACTGCAGGGATACGTTGGGGGGATTTTTCTAAGGGAATGGGGCTTGACCTAAAAGCATTTAAGTGTGGCAGTTGCAATGCCATTACCACTGTTTTTGAAAAAGAAGAACCTGGTTCCTGTGTCTTTTGTAACAGTAAGAAATGGGAAGAGTCTGATCAATTAAAAAAAGTGCTGGAACCCTATGGGATGATGCCCTTCATCATTTCCCAGCAATCAGCCATAGATAAGCTAAAAAAATACCTCAATCCAAAAGCCAGGTTTCCTTTGCCCAGCATAAAATGGTGGTACCCAAGGGGTATCCATAACATCCTTGAAAAGGAAAACCTAAGGGGCGTGTTTGTTCCAGTGATTTACGCAGACATCTTTAACCGGACTACATGGAGTGGAAAAGCCAACTTCAAAACTTATCAAAAGCAGGGAAATAAGTACCAGGAAAAACGTGTTCTGGAACCTGTTTCGGGTTATTGGGAAAACTTCTTCACAGAGCAATTTCAAGGAGATAGCAAGGGGCTTGCCAATCAATTTCAAGAAATCCTTCCCTATAAAATAGGTAATGCCATTCCGTTTAAGTCTGCACATCTACAAAGCTGGCCAGTAGAACTATACCAAAGCAAGGAGGTCGATATCCTCAAAAAGATAGATAAGCGCATCAATAAAAGAATTGAAAGGGAAGCCAAATCTCGTTCCAAGGGGGAGGGAATGAAGGACTTAAAGATTCAATCAGAAAAATTTCTCATTACCCTTAGGCATGTCATTGTACCAGTATGGGTTGCTACTTATACATATCGAGGAAAACGTTTTCAGTTTTTGGTAAATGGACAGTCCGGAAAGCTCACAGGCAAAAAACCACTCTCTTTTACGAGGATTGGCTGGACAATTTTATTGGCTTCCATAGGAATGATACTCACCGCATGGCTTATTTCATTATAGGTGAAAGACCCCAAATGAAATTGGAGGGGACCAATACTCATTCAGGGTACTTTCAAGATCGTGCTGCAGGGAGATCCATGTGAAATAAAATTCAATATTAGTAAAATATGATTATGGAATAAGTTTGGGTGCATTATTATTTTGTTAAATAATTAGCCCCAATTACCAGTTTAATGGACTCAAAGGCTTAATGCCATTTCGATCCGGGCTCAAATCGTTTCTAATGGAACATGTCCTTTCGAGCGTTAGTGAGAGCTCTACAAAGTACGTTGAGTAGATTTCTCGCTTAAGCTCGAAATGACTGCATGGGATGCAGGGACTGGCACCCTCGATTGCCTGGTGATGACAATTTTGTCTTTAAACAAATAAAAGCATCTAGCACAAGTGGTAACAAGAGTTTATTAGGCCTTGAATGCTTGGTACTAAAAATCTTTAATCAGAGAACTTTTGTATATTTAGAGAACTTAAAAATTCCCAAAAGGTGGCTCTTATTAAACCCTATAAGCAATTTAATCCTGTTATTGCTGATGATGCCTGGCTGGCAGAAAATGCAAGCATTATTGGAGATGTTGAGATTGGTTCGAAAAGCAGTGTCTGGTACCAGGCAGTTCTTAGAGGAGATGTTGGAAAAATTACCATTGGCAAGGAAAGCAACATCCAGGATGGAGCGATCCTTCATACGACCACGCATTTATCTACCTGTACGGTTGGGGATCGGGTAGTGGTGGGACATAGAGCGATCCTGCACGGATGTAAGGTGGAGGATGAGGTCTTGATAGGAATGGGAGCGATTATCCTGGATTTAGCAGTGGTCCCTCGTCATACGATCGTTGGGGCAGGGGCATTGGTAACCGAGCGCAAGCAATTGGAGAGTGGATTTTTGTACGCTGGTGTCCCTGCAAAAAAGATTAAACCATTGAGCGATAGACAGATTCAGATGATTAGCATTGGAGCTTTGCATTATGTAGATGTGATGGGACATCATTAGAAAGTATATGTAGCCTTTATATAAGCCAATTCATCATGAAACACCTTCCTTTGTATGCCTTTGTGCTGCTGGTATTTTGTGCAAATGGGGAACTATTAGCACAAAGAATACAGGTCTATTCCTTTAAGAATCAAATGTTGGAGGTGGATCAACTTCGGATTTACGATCAGTCGAAAGGTGAAATAAGAATAGAAGTGGGTGAAGAGTTATTAAAGCCCGAACAATTAGATTCCATTAAGGTAAACCAACTACTGATTGGTGTAATTCCTTATCCAAGAAATAATCAGAAAAACTTTGCGCCTTTGTTAGCCAAGTATCCAGGTGTATGGCTTTATGGAAAGCCCAAAAAGGGGCACGAGCTATTGTCCACCAAGGAGGCGTTGGAAAGTGATAAGCTCCGATATTTCAGCCAGCCTGGGGGGAATGTTTACCGCATCTCTCCGGCCAATATCAGGCTGTTATATCCAAATATAAATAGAGAGGCCAAGAGCAGGTTGTTTGAAGGGATTTTACTCTCCAATCTAGGAAACACCTTCAAGGGGATGGGTTTCTACAGCCTGATCGCTCCAGGGGCATATGTTCTGCTCACCAGTATATTTCCAAGTAGTTTTAAGTTTAACGAGTTTTTTTACCTGGCATCCATCCCTACTGGCTGTTTATTGATAGGTTTTAGCCTGGATTCCATTGGACAAAACAAAAAGAGGAAAGGTTTCAGGTTGATTAAGGAGTAAGAGAGAATGTGAATAAGCCTGAAGGCCGTCAAGATCATAGGATTTAAGGAGGGGGTATAAAAGAATTTATGGCCTACTGAATATTCCATACCTGCTTGCTCTGACTCCCTTTCAGTAAGGGAGTGAGGTAGTATTTTTTCCTGTAAAATTGCAGGAGACCAAGTCCTCCAATTAGGATGGTCGCATTGGGAATGGGGTCTGTAAAATTATCTGTAATTCTGGCATCGGGATCAGAGAGGTCATTCAGGTATTCTCCAATACCCAGGGTAAGCAATATACAGCCGATTACAGCTCCTCCTTTCTTAATGGTCTGTACAGCGGGAGGCTTAGAGTTTCTGATCAGGTCTATTTCTTCAAGAGGCAATGCAAGACGCATGCGCTCATCTTTATATTTTATGGTCTCCATTTTATAGGAAGTTCCGGCTTCAGTTCGAAATTTTCGGCTTGAAAAAACTTCCAAAATGAGGCTATCCATGCCAACCTTTTTCAAGAGTCCATCATATGAATCATAACTTCCTATACAATCATCCATGATATCTGGATTGCATGAAGTACATGTCCAAACATCTACATAACTCCCTTCCCAAAATTCTTTGGTTTTGTTGCCATTTTGGATGGTTAATACCTGAGATAATGTAATCAGGGGAACCACAAAAACCAGCATAAGACTTAAAGGCAGTTTCATGTGATGAGGTTTTTATTTGGTTTGTGGGCTTAATTTTAAAATAATCCCAAGGGGTATTTGTTTGTCAAATTCTTGTCTATCTTGGAATTTCACAATTATTCTCCTAATTCCCGATATTCTGTTAATATTGTCCTAACAACTTTTTTATAAATGAGAACCGTAGATCCCGGTCAGGTCCCTATTCCTGAGCTTCATCAGATTCTGGTGGGTACAGTTGCTCCCCGTCCCATCGCCCTTGTCAGTACCATCTCCGAAGACGGTATTCCTAACCTTGCCCCTTACAGCTTTTTCAATGTATTTGGGTCGAATCCAGCTACATTGGTGTTTTCTTCTGTCAGGCAGGTCAGAGATGGAAGTAAAAAGGATACGCTTAGCAATGTAGAGGCAGTGGGAGAATGTGTGGTACATGTGGTCAGCCATGAGATTGTGTGGCAAATGGCCATTTCGAGCCAGGATTACCCAAAGGATGTCAATGAGTTTTCCAAGGCAGGTTTTACTCCGCTTCCTTCGGATCTGGTAAAACCCCTGCGTGTCAAGGAATCTCCAGTACATTTTGAATGTACAGTGAGAGAAATTTATCCCCTTGGCCATGAAGGAGGAGGGGGGAATCTTGTAATTTGTAACATTCAGAGGATACACGTATCAGAAGAGATTTTTAGTGAGGATGGAAAGATCGATCCACAGAAACTAGACCTCATGGGAAGGATGGGAAGGGCTTTCTATGCCCGTGCGAAGGGAGAGAATGTATTTCCTTTGTATATGCCAAGGAAGCCGATCGGCAAAGGCTTTGACCAATTGCCTGAACACATCAAAAACTCTTCAGTTTTGACAGGCAATGATCTCAGCAGGTTTGCCTACCTCGCGGAGTTTCCCGCTAGCAATTCGGATATAAATTCAGATCCGGAGGTGATGAATGCCCTTGCAGGAAATGTGCAGGATAGAGAACTTCGCCTGCATACCTACGCCAAAGAGCTGATTCAAAAGGATGAAATCGAAAAAGCCTGGCAGGTACTTAATGTTGATTATTAATTTCCCTGACCTGCATGGTCATTATAGAAAATTGAAGAACTACTATGTTGGCTCCAAACAACCCCGAACTTAAGCCCTGGTTGGAAATACCATTAAATTCCGACTTTAGCATACAAAACCTCCCTTATGGAGTTGCCAAAATTGGTGAAGGCTACCGCGTTTTGTCGGCCATTGGCCCATTTGCTGTAAACTTGCATGCCTTGCATGAGTTGGGCTATTTCGAAGGACTGGATTTGCCTGTTGGGATATTCGCAGAAAAATACCTGAATCCATTCATTTCCCTTGGACAAGGTAGTTGGAGAGCCCTGAGGCAACGCCTTTCTGATCTTTTAAAGTTGGATACTTCCTATGACCTCCCCACCAGAAAAGGAGATTGGTCGAGGGTTTTTATTGAAAGAGAAGGCCTTGATATGCAAATGCCGGTATTTGTAAGAGATTATACTGACTTTTATTCTTCGGAATACCATGCATTTAATGTTGGTTCCATGTTCAGGGATCCCAACAATGCCTTGTTGCCAAATTGGAAGCACCTGCCCGTTGGCTATCACGGCCGTGCTTCGTCTATCATTGTCTCAGGCACTCCAATCCATAGGCCTAAAGGCCAACTCAAGCCCAATGATGAAAATCCTGTTTTTGGTCCCTGTCGACTGTTGGACTTTGAATTGGAGATGGCTTTTATCGTAGGTAAGGAGAATGAATTGGGGCAGTCGGTCTCCACAGCCGAGGCCCGCGATCACATGTTTGGCATGGTAATTTTCAATGACTGGTCAGCCAGAGATATTCAAAAGTGGGAGTATGTGCCACTAGGGCCTTTCCTGGCCAAGAGTTTCGCATCTTCAATTTCACCCTGGGTAGTAACCATGGATGCCTTGCAGCCATTTACAGTAGAGGGGCCGAAGCAGGAGCCAGAGGTATTGGATTACCTGAAGTTTGAAGGAGACAAGCACCTGGACATCCAGTTGGAAGTTGATATCCTAAGTGAAGGAGGGAGTTTGGCCACTGTTTGCCAATCTAACCACAAATTTCTCTACTGGAACATAGACCAGCAATTGGCACATCATACGGTGAATGGTTGCAACCTCCACATAGGAGACATGATGGCATCAGGAACCATTTCAGGTCCTGAGGAGGGAACCTACGGTTCTATGTTGGAAATTACCTGGCGTGGTACCAAGCCTGTGATCATGCCTGATGGTTCAGAAAGGAAATTTATCAAGGATGGAGACAAGGTGATCATGAAAGCCTGGGCCGAAAAAGATGGTGTAAGGGTAGGCTTTGGTGAAGTGAATACAAAGGTACTACCTGCGGGATAAGATGGCCAAGGCAAGCCTACACATTTTGTCGGGCAAGGACATTCTTGAGGAGGATTGGGATAATTTTGTGAAACAATCTCCTCATGGAGGCTTTTATGCCCAGCATGCATACCTCTCTATCCTTAGAGAGGATTGGAAGGCCTATGTGGTAATTGAAGCAGAGAAATGGAAGGCTGTTATGCCTTTTGTGTTGAATAAGCGTGGGAGATATCTTTCAATTCCTCAATTGCCCTTTACACAGTTTTTAGGGGTAATGTTTGCCCCATTGAATGGCTTGCCCTTATCAAAGAGGTACTCCTCTTATCTACGATACCTTGGACTGTTGATAAATGATTGGGAGCGAGTTCACCTGATCGTTCAGAACTTCTCACCTTCTTTTGAGTATGGAATTCCATTTCACTCAGCAGGTTTTGACCTGAGAAAGCGATATACTTTTATCCTTGACCTGGAAAAGGAGGTAGAAGATTTACATTCAGATTTATCCAAGAACATACAGCGAAACATCAAAAAGGCCATTTCCAGAGAACTGATCTTTCATCCCATAGGAGAAGCTAAGGAGGTATTGGAGATTCTTGCAAAGAATAAAAATCAGGGCAAAGACTTAATGGGAGGACATTCAGCTTCCTGGGATTTGATTGGGGAGGTTGCCAATTTCTTCGAAAAGTCAGAGAGCGGTAAGTTGGTTCATGTGGTAAATGGAAATGGAGAGATTCAGGCAACAAATATGCTTGGCTTTTGGGGAGATACAGCCTATTCTTTGCTGGGAATCGTCTCTCCTGAGGCCAGGAAGGATGGAGGCATGGCTTTTTTGATGTGGAATTGTATTTTGTATGCCAAAGAACAAGGATATAAATATTTTGACTTTGAAGGCTCCATGATTCCCGGTGTGGCCAGATATTTTCAGGAATTTGGTCCAAGAGCTGTATCTTATTTACAAATTAGTAGAAACCGATTACCCAAACTTCTCAGATGGATTCAAGAATTAAGAACCTAGGCACACAAAACTCCTACCTCAACAACATGATGTATGAGTTGAGGGACGCTGAAATCCAAAAAGATCGCATGCGTTTTCGCCGCAATCTGGAAAGGGTAGCAGAGATCCTTGCGTATGAATTGAGCAAGGAATTTGATTTTGAGAAGAAGATGGTAACTACTCCGCTGGGAGAATTGGAGATGAGCTTAGTCCGGGAGCAACCGGTCATTGTCTCTATCCTACGCGCAGGCCTTCCCATGCATCAGGGCATGCTCAACATATTTGATAAAGCAGATAATGGATTTGTGGCGGCCTATAGACATACCACCAAAGGGAATGAATTCATTGTCAAGGTAGAGTATGCAGCCTTGCCAGAACTGGAGGGTAGGAGCTTGATTATCACAGATCCTATGATCGCAACTGGACGAAGCCTGGTTTTAAGCTATAAACAGATCATTGCCGATTACGGAGAGCCTGAAAACCTCTTTATTGCAGGGCTAGTAGCCAGTGATGAAGGCCTGGATTATGTCCAAAGGAATATCCCCAAAGCCAAGATTTATGTAGCTGCGATTGACTATGAATTGACGGCGAAGGCTTATATCGTCCCTGGATTGGGAGATGCCGGAGATTTGGCTTTTGGCCCAAAATAAATTTTAGCATATTTCGTCTTATTTGAAGAAAGAATAAAGGGAAATGCACCTAACAAGCGGGTGCATTTTTCGTATCATTGTAGGACGCAATAATCTTCATGTTAGAGTTCATAACCCAAACCTTTGCTCAGGTAGATCTGCATGACTTTCTTCAGGTCATTGAAGCACCCGAATCCAAATGGGGGTGGTATGTACTGCTTTTTTCTATTTCTTTTGTAAAGTTTTTTATTGCGGCTGCCATGGCACTGGCTGAGCCAAGCCTTAACTTTTGGGAATTTTTTCTAAGTGTTGGGGGGGGAGCCTTGGTTTCCGTTGTTGTCTATACCTACTTTGGTGATCAGATAAGAAGGCGGATAGTCAAGTTATTCAATAAGAAAAAACAGGAAAAACAGGCCAGAGATCCGGATAATCCCAAAGGAGTCTATAAGGTCTGGCATCGTTATGGCCTCATTGGAGTGTCCATGCTTGCTCCTTTTCTATCACCAATGATTTGTGTAGGTGTAGCTGTATCCTTCAAAGAAGACCCGAGGCGCATTATTTTTTACAACGGACTGAGCATTATTATATGGACCATCATTTTTGCGTTGCTTCGTGATCAATTATTGGCCTTCGTGGATGCTTTGGGGCTCTTAAAGTAATGTCTTTGTGTTGGCGCCCATGTTGCCATTTAAGATTGAAATAACTGGATGATGTAGGATTGGCCTTCCCATTCCAAAGATTTTTCCAAATAATCATCCCCCTTAAAAATAGCAATTGTATTTCTCCAAAAAGCGATGGCTGACGTATTCTTTTGGTTTTGCCGGATTTCCCACTTTCCCTGGTACACACTGAAAATTGCTCTTGCTAAAGTCTGCCCTATGCCGCGCCTCCTCATCGGTGGAACTATGTAAAACTCTGCGATGGACCTTTCTGCCTGAAAATCTGTGTCGATATGCCATGCATTGATAAGCACAAATCCAATCCAATCCCCATCCCATAATACCTTGATTGGGATTCTATCCTTTTCCTCCCAGTAGGAATCCAGATAAGGATACTGCCGGGGAAAATTATCAGGCTCCATCTCGTAGAAATAATCATTCATCATGGCCTTAAGGATGTATTTTTCATCCTCATGAATCAGTTGGATATTGAGCCTGTCTCCTGACATTGGATAATTTGGCTTAAAGGAATCTTAGAATAAAATGAACCGGCAAATAGATCATAGCCACTTGGAGGATGAAGTTCAGCAGGACTAAAGAGATATTGAAAATCCTGGAATTTAAGCTAGCGGCAGGCCTATCTAAGAGAAATGGATATTCTTTATTGATCAGGTTGAAGGGGAAGGCCAGTATTTTTCGAACAAATATTTCAAGGAAATTTCCCAACTTCATGGTCCAATCCGGTTTTTCATTGGACAATGCTATGGCACTGTAGAAAAACCAGCTAAGGAAGTATAGCAAACTCAAGCTAGCAGCAATGACTGCCAAAGCGAAATTGGTCATTTTCCCAAATTGATAGTAGCCTATCAAGATTGTAAGTACCAATAACAAAAATCTCATGGCTTGATCTCAATGAGTTTATGGCAAATACTACTTGGTCATTTTTATAGAATACATCATGGGTATAATACCTTCTCTACCCTCAAACTGCCATTTATGCTCCCCAATTTTTGTTAGTCCGGTAAAGCAATTGTAGGCGGAGTAATCGTACTCGTTGAAGTGTTCAAGGATGAGATCCTGTTTGAGCAGCGCATTTAGAATCTCGGAAATGGGGTGATTCCAACCATGGGTCATGAACTTACGGTGGGTTCCCTCGTGATCGGTATAGGTATGATCTTCCGTACTGATGACCTCTTTGTTGAAGTAAGAATAATAGATCTCCTTCATTTTTTTGTCATCAAGCATCCAGACTACGGGATGAAAGTCTATGATATAAAATGTCCCACCGGGTTTAAGGAAATTTGCGACTACCTCTGCCCATTTGTTCAGGTCAGGCAACCAACCGATGGTTCCATAAGAAGTGAATACGAAGTCAAATTGTCCTGAGAGGTTTTGTTTGAGGTCGTAGATATTGGATTGGATAAACTGGGCCCGATTTTCCTCAGCTTCGTTAAGCTCTTTGGCGAGCTGAATGGCCTTTTCCGAAAAATCTACACCTACAGCCATGGCTCCCTTTCTTACCCATGAAATGGTATCCATGCCGAAATGGCATTGGAGGTGAAGCAAGGACCTGCCGTAGACATTGCCCAATTCTTCGACTTCCGGACCAATAAGGGAAGATTCACCTGACTGGAAGTCTTTGAGGTTATAAAAAGAGGATTCTTTATGGATATCTACCTTAGCATCCCATGAATTTTGGTTATCGTCAAAGTAGCGTTGTATATCTTCGTTCATGACTTAATTATTGGGCTTTAATGAATTCAAATACGCTAATAACAAGGATAAGTTCATAAAAAAATCCGGCCCTCTCGCAGGGATGGGCCGGATGTAAAAAAATCTTTGATGGCTTGTTATTTACTAAAGGTTCTTTTCACTTCCTGATAATCTAGGAAGTACAAGACACGAATTGAAATGCTGTTTCCACGGCCATTTTCAAAGAGGTTGTTGTAGTTCTCCCACATATTCACATTGGAATTGTTGTCAAAGGTGTTGATGTTGTTTTTCCAAACAAGGGTAAGTGTACTTGCAGGGGCAAATTGCCAGGTATAAACAGCATCAACCGAGAAGGCGTTAAAGTTTGCATCTAGGGTGGGGGAGCCTTCATCATCCAACTGGGTAAACTCTGTTTCCGAAAGGTATCCATCCTCTGAGAGGGAGAAGAATTGGTTATAGTTAACCTGACTCCAATAATGCCTGATGCGCAGGGTAATACCCATGAGGGCGTTTATGGTGTACTTTCCGCGGAAAGTTTGCGTAATGGTCTGGATGTTTCTGTCTCCTACAATGACTTCAGAAATATTGCCTTCCTCAGTGTAAGTTCTTGTCGCGAACCCATACTCATTGTTTCGCCTCATGAATTCAGCACTATGGGAGAGGGTAAACTTGTCGTTGAAACGGAATCTTGGGTTAAACTCAATCCATCTATCCAATGATTTCCAGTCAGGTCTTTGCCAAACGCCACCTCCTACACCCATGTAGAATTTTTTCCTTGAATCAGACTCATACCAAAAGTTAAGCCTTCTTGACCATGGCTTTCTAAAGACATAGCCATCAGTCCTTGCATCAAAGTGGTCTACATTTACCATGGGATTTACCCCTGTACCCACCCAAAGGAACATAAAGTTCTTGAAGGTCGCATTTACATTAAAGTTGACGTTGAAGTTGTCATACTCTCTTGGGGTATGTGTCATGGTGTGGTTGGCATTCGTATTGATGTTCAACCTATTGAAGATTGAGAACGGCTCATTTTTCCTCCAGGAGACATTGGCAGAGTGAGCAACTTCGTTGGGTGCACGCAGGAAGCCAAGATCATTGATCTGATAGGTGGCACTTTCCACATTTCTCATGGCACCAAACTGCCACGCACCACTTACTTTTCCAAAACGAATGAAGTAAGCATATCCAGGGGTGTATTCCCTTTGACCGCTTTCTGAATTCTGGCTCCAGATATTGCTACTCACAAAGTTAGCCCTCAAATTCCAGGTATTGGTCTTGTCAAAGAAACTTGTGAAGGCACCGGTTACATTGGCATTTCTGCCGTTATTGGCCTTGCTCACATTGGTATTGACAAGGGTAATATTGGAGTTGTTTTTCAGGTTTTGGTCTATGACAAATACATTGAAGTTGGTCAAGGGATCTGCCAGTACATCTCTTTCTACTTGTATGGTGTCTCCATTTTGGGTAATTGAATCTCTTGTAGTCCGTAAGAATGACTCATTGGTAACCGCATTAAAGAGACCTATTCCTGTTCCGGTTTTGGTTCGTCCTGAGAGCTTGGTTGCATTGATTAATGGAGCAGTTTGGGGGCGAGAGATGATTTCTTCGTCATCCCGAACCTCACCTACTATTTCAGAAGTGCCTCCAATTCGCCGTGAATAAAACAGTCCACCTTTGTTAAATAGTTCTGTACCTTCGGTAAAGAAGGGCCTGTTTTCATCGAAACGTACTTCAAAGGGGCCCAGGTTCAGGACAAGGTTGTCTGACCTCACCTGCCCGAAGTCAGGGATGAGGCTCACATCCAGGGTGAAGGCTTCGTTTATTCCGTATTTCAGGTCCATCCCACCATTAAATGCAGGAACGAAGCTCCCATCGGATTGCTGGTTCATGTATCCACTCACATAAGGAATCAGGGAGAGCCTCAAGGGGGGATCGATCCCTTTGATCCCATGAAGGGTTCCATATTGGTTTACAGAGCCATTGATGTTCGCATCAACAGGGTCCCAGAAGGATTCCTCACGGTATCGCCTAATATTTCTATAAAAATTCAATCCCCATGTCTGGATGTCCTTTTTGGGAAAACGTAGGGAAGAGTAGGGGATTTCTATTTCTACATCCCAGCCTTCTTCATGGATACGTACTTTGGAGCGCCATACCTGGTTCCAGTTTTGGTCCCAATTGTTGGGGGTTTCATAGGCATCTGCCTGTACCCCGGCAGCGGTGACGACGAAGACAAATGCATTCTGCCTATTAAGATAAGGGTCAAGCCCTACTCCAAATAAATCTGTATTTGTATCTGTGTTATCCCTAAGCCCAAGTTCTGTCTGGATGCTATCTGGGTTGTCATCGTACAGCCTGGCGGCTATGAAAATAGCTCTGTCTGAGTATGCGAAGTAAACTTCTGTTTCGAATCTGGATCTTTCCAGATTTGCTGGGCTTCTTTGGGTGAAGTAGCGCCTATCGGAAGTTACTTGTTTTTGCCAGCAGATGTCGTCGAGTTTTCCGTCTATTTTGGGTTCATCACTGATTCTGATGGCCTGTAATTTTTGCGGGTCTCCATTTTCAGCCAGGGAAAGGATGGGTGCTATCCCTATTAATAAGGATATTAAATAGGTAGTTAGTGTGGATTTCATTTATTCGGTATACTTAAGCCTATATCTGTATATACAACCAATAGAACTTAAGGATCAGCGTTGTAGTCTGCGAATCTAGCTATTTTAGGGAAAAGAGCATAATTAGCGATGTTAGGGCTAAGTTAAAGTTGGGAAATTTCAGGAGACATTATTTAAGCTGGAAATAGTTTTCTTGTTGTAATTTTCTGTTAGAAAAGCAATACAAACAATTCAACGGTAAAAAGCTGCCATTGAAACCATCAGGCTTAGTAATACCAGCCTCAATCGCCACATTGCGTGTGTGATTGATAGCATTTATTAGTGATTGTTAAAAGACATTGTCAATAACTGACAACGTTTGCATTAGGTTTACATAGCAGTATTAGTCAGGCCATCCCCCCAAGGTTGGCCTTTTTTTATTTGGATGCTAATTTGCGTCTATGGAACAGCCCGCCAAATCTATTCGCCTTACGTATGAGCATGTCTACCAGTTTTTAGAATGGTGGGAAGAGGATAAACTTGAGTTTCGACCAGATCTGGACGAGAAAAAGCATCACATCTCAGCCTGGAACGATGATTTGGAACTTATCTTTGAATTGAAATTACCTCTGCCTATGCCTTCGATCCTGCCTGAAAAGAGGTCTTTACGTGAATACTTGAAAGAATTACCAGAGGAAATTCCTGATTATACGATCTTACTTGTCCAGGTGGGGGCAGCTGCTGTGGGCTTTTATTCGGATGGGGAAGCGATTGATCATAAGGCAATTAAGAAATACATGAAGCGACACAAGCGAGGAAAAGCACAGATTTCTTATTTGAATACCCGCGGTAAGTCCAAGGCTGGGTCAAGAATAAGACTCGCTAATACTGTCAGGTTTTTCGAAGAAATCAATGAGCGCCTTACTGATCTTGAAGAGTTATACGAAAGCAGTCGAATCCTATATTCGATCACTCCTCAATTATGGGGGCTTATGTTTGCTTCCAAGGTTCCTGTACCTTTCGAGAAAAAAGATCCACGTCTCATAAAAATACCTCGAAACGTCCATGTCCCTGATTTTGAAGAAATGGAGAGGTTGAATGAAATATACCGTGATGGCTATTTGTGGCTTCCTACTGAGGAAATCCCTGAGGCGTTAGGTAAAATATTTGAGGAATTAGAATAGATTAATATGTAAAAAATGCCATAAGTATTTTGGTAAGTATAATAGGATTCATATATTTTTTTTATATTTACTATAACTAATTTTAATAATAGAATACTTGCATAGAACTTCCTTCAGATATAGGCGTCTTCATTCCTCTTTAAGGATCTCCATATATGCCGGGTTCCTGGCTTTGCTTTTTGGGATGACCTACTTCCAAAACCTTCAGAGGCTTGCTACAAAGTTTTCCATTGAAGTAGTAGAAGAGTACGAAGGAGAAGGAAAAGAAGGCAAAAAAGAAAATAAAAATGCTCTGGATGAGGTAGATTTTTTAAGCACCGAACCTAGGTCTCAATTTACTTCTATGGAGATTGCTAAATCCTTTAATGCGTTAATGGCTTATTGGGAGAGTCATATACCCGAAAAATCGACCCCACCACCAGAGTTGATCTAGACCCTGTCCATTTTCCACTTTTAATTTGTTTTATTTATTTGCCTGCCTTCAAGACAGGCTCACTTTCTTATCTTTTAGACAATGTCAGATCACAATAATTTTCACCCATTAAAAAACTTTAAACATGACCTGCCGGCATCGCTGGTCGTGTTTCTGGTGGCTGTTCCCCTTTGTTTGGGAATTGCACTTGGATCGGATGCCCCCTTGTTTTCAGGTATCATTGCCGGAATCGTAGGTGGTATCATTGTAGGAGCTATCAGCCGCTCTCCGCTAGGTGTGAGTGGGCCTGCTGCTGGACTTATTCCGATTGTTGCAGCTGCAATTGCTACCTTGGGATTTGAATCCTTTTTGGTTGCTGTGATGATAGCTGGGGTTATACAGGTTATCTTTGGCCTGGCTAAATTGGGAATCATTGGTTACTATTTTCCGAATTCAGTAATCAGGGGAATGTTGACGGGTATTGGCCTCACGATTATCCTGAAACAAATACCACACGTTTTCGGAGTTGACAAAGACTTTATGGGAGACTTTAAGTTTTTCCAACCTGATGGCGAAAATACTTTTTCTGAGATAGCTCACTTATCTGGACAAATTAGTACCACGGCAGTTGTAATCTCCATTATTTCTCTTGCCATATTGATTTTATGGGAGCAGAAGTTCATGAAGAAAATTGGTCTATTTCAGATTGTACAAGGACCTCTGGTTGTGGTAATCATGGGGATCATCCTGAACTATATGTTCTCTGGAATTGAGGGCATGGCACTGGCTGCAGATCAGGTCGTAAAAATTCCTGTGGCAACGGACTTTACCAGTTTTAAGGAATTGTTCACCTTCCCGGATTTCACCGTTTTGCAAACAAATGGGGAAATCTTTTGGATCGCTTTACAGATTGCAGTGGTGGCGAGTTTGGAAACCCTTCTTTGTGTAGAAGCAACAGATAAACTAGATCCTTACAAGAGGATTACGCCTACCAATAGAGAGCTTTTCGCCCAGGGAACAGGTAATATTGTTTCTGGTCTTATTGGTGGCCTACCCATTACTCAGGTGATCGTTCGCTCTTCAGCCAACATCCAGTCTGGCGGAAGAACCCAGGCTTCTGCAGTGATTCACGGATTTCTGCTGTTGATCAGTGTATTGTTGCTTCCAGGTGTATTGAATATGGTTCCTTATGCGAGTTTGGCAGCCATTCTATTGATGGTAGGCTACAAACTGGCCAAGCCCTCTATTTTCAAGCAGATGTACGAAAAAGGCTATGTGGTCTTTATTCCATTTATCATCACCATTGCTGCAATCCTATTGATTGACCTGCTATGGGGTATTGGTATTGGCTTGGTTGTATCGATTCTATTTATCCTTTACAACAACTTCCGTATGCCATACTTTGTGGATAAGGATGGAGATCCGACCAATAATACTGTCAGGCTTGAATTGTCTCAGGATGTGACTTTCCTTCATAAAGCCAACATTCTACGCACTTTGAATGATATCCCTGACGATACTCATGTGATTATCGATGGTACCAATGCTATTAATATTGATCCGGATATTGTGGAAATCATAGCGGACTTTGGTACGACAGCTCAAAACAAGGGCATTGAACTTGAGGTCATCGGGCTGGAACAGGTTCATTTACCGAATCCGGTTAAGGAATTCTCCAAGGTGATCAAGGAAAAGTCTGCTTTGAGATAAGCTAGATCATTAAATAGAAAGG
>JALEFZ010000008.1 GCA_022760475.1 Bacteroidia bacterium
TGGACAAGGTACTGATGGGCTGAGACAAACCCAAAGGCATCCCAGGAGGTAAGTTGAAGTACGCTAGGGGTTGAGCTATTTGTTTCAACTCTTTCTACAATTTTGTATGTGTCTCCACCAAAGTATTCGACGGAGATGTCGTATCCAAGGCCTTTGACAGATGAGCCTGGAACCTCATAAGCGATATCATCGAGATAGGTACCATTGAGATCGTACTTTACTATTAATCCTTTGGTTTTACTGCTAGAAGGCTCATCTTGGGTGTAACCTATGGCATGGATTTCCTGAACGCCCGGAAGGTAAACAACATCCTCGAAGCGAGTTTTTTGCTCGCCAAATCTTCGCGCCCACAAGACCTTGCCATCTTCGTCGATCATGAGGATTGTTCCTACTTGTGGAGAAGGCAAGTTAGAACCAGTAAAGGCCCATCCCACCAGGGCATATCCTACTCCATCAACAGCTACAATATTTTTGGAATGATCAATGAGAAAGTTTTGGTAATTGTAAGCCCATTCGATGATACCATTTTCGTCGCTTTTTTGAACATAGAATAAACCAGAAAGGGAAGCACTTTCCTTTTGTTGTCCAAGGGTAATTACGTCACCAGCTGTGTTGGCTTCACATGAAATGGTATTATCTGTCGAGGAAAGTGCAAAGGTATAATCAGGATTGTATTCCTCATAATGATACTGAAATTGCGCCATTCCTGATTTCATCGCGGCAAAGGCACAAATCAGCATTAATAGTAAAAGTCGAATGTTAATCATGTTGTTGTACTGTTATATAATGATTGAAAATTGTCTGCTGACACCATCCATCAATTTGGTTTATGTCCCTTGGACGAAGAACGTCCATAGACATATAAGCATAAGAAACATTGAGTTTCTGGAACAATGAATGATTATAGGAGCGGTATCCATATAGGGTAGTCGGAATCGGCGAGATACTTCTTTGGAAAAATTCTTAATCTTTTCAATTTTTTCTAAATGAGTAATCTCTATACGTGAAATAAATAAGCCTGGAGAAATGGCAGCTATTTTCTGACTTTGGTCTAATTGATGCAAAATTATCCCCCAATAGGGCTTGGGAATATTAATAGTTCCATCTGAAATCCTTGATTTGAAGAAATGAGATAGGTATTCCTGGGAATTATAAACTTTTCTTATGCTAATTCTAATTATTATAAATAAAAAATTATGAATTCTCTTTTTTATGTTTGTTCTCAAGAAACAAGGAAAAAGAATGACAAGAATTACCGTAGCAAAAGGTGATGGCATTGGGCCAGAAATCATGGATGCCACTCTGGCCATCCTTAAGGCAGCCGACGCAAACATCGAGTGGGATGAAATTCAGATCGGGAAGCAAGTTTACCTTTCCGGAAATTCAAGTGGGATTGGGGGAGAGGCATGGGAAGCCATCCGCAGAAACAAAGTTTTCCTAAAGGCACCCATCACAACGCCGCAGGGACAAGGCTACAAAAGCCTGAATGTAACCATCAGGAAGTCCTTGGGATTATTTGCCAATGTGAGGCCTTGTAACAGCTTCCACCCGTTTATTCATACCAAGCATCCTGAAATGGATGTGGTGGTAATTCGTGAAAACGAGGAGGACTTGTACGCTGGAATTGAGCACCAGCAAACTGAAGAGGTGGTTCAGTGCCTGAAATTGATCACGCGCCCAGGATGTGAGAAAATTGTACGCTATGCGTTTGAATATGCAAGGATCTATAACAGATCCAAGGTAAGTTGCTTCGTGAAGGACAACATCATGAAGCATACCGATGGGCTTTTCCACAAGGTATTCAAGGAAATCGCAACTGAGTATCCAGACATTGAGTCTGATTCGTGGATCGTAGACATCGGAGCTGCTCGTCTTGCAGACCAACCTGAGATTTTTGATGTGATTGTGCTTCCAAATCTTTATGGAGATATCGTTTCTGACATCACTGCGCAAATCTCTGGATCGGTAGGATTGGCAGGGACAGCCAATATTGGCATCGAGAGCGCCATGTTTGAAGCCATTCATGGATCAGCACCTGACATAGCTGGGCAGAATATTGCCAATCCATCAGGATTACTTCGTGCAGCGGTGATGATGCTTAATCACATCGGCCAACAGGAAGTAGCCGAAAAAATCAACAATGCATGGCTAAGTGTAATTGAAAAAGGAATCCATACCAAGGATATATTCCGTGAGGGAGTCAGTAGCAAACTAGTGAGCACCAGCGAATTTGCTGAGGCTGTCATTGAGCATTTGGGGCATAAGCCAGAAAACATCGAGGCGGTTATATACAGCAAAGGGGTTCAGTTTGAAATCCCTAAATACCGCAGAAAGCCTTCCGCCAAGAAGGTACTAAAGGGTGTAGATGTATTTGTGGATTGGAAAGGAGATGAGGCGAATATGCTGGCCGGTAGGCTTCAAAAACTCAACAACGGCATCCAACTCAGCATGATCACCAATCGTGGAGTAAAGGTGTGGCCCAATGGTTTTGATGAGACCTTCTGCACAGATCATTGGAGGTGCAGGTTTGAGAAGCTCGATGGGGGAGAAGTGGATAAGAAAAGCATTCCACATATCCTTAGCAATGCCATCGAAGAAGGTTTGGACATCATCAAAACTGAAAATTTGTATGAATTCAATGGCGAAAGGGGTTATTCCCTGGGACAGGGACAGTAAATAGGTTGTGTTTTTCATAGATGCTAGAGGGCAGTGCTGGATGGCATTGCCCTTGTTTTATTGGCTAAAATAATCATTAATCATAGACCGACCTATCAAAAAAACTGAGGCTATCTTCGATATGCTATTCCCAATACGGCCACTCATGCCCTCTGGCAAGTTCTTCCGGTCCCATCAGCAGAGGCTTTCCCCATGACAGGAAATATCAATCGAAATGGCAAAAGGCAGCAGCCTTCATTTTCAAAAAGATTTCATCGCCATCAGGGATTTCCAAGATTACCTAATCAGTTACCAAATTATCTTTTCAGATTGCGGTGGCAGAAGTGGTTTTGATAGACATGTGGGTTAAGGGGGCAATTTGACTCAGTTCTAAGTTGAGATATTTATCCAAATGGTTCCTTTCTCTTTTGAAGAATACATACACTATATTGTATGTAAACCGTGGATAATTTGGGATAATTGCTACACTATTGAATACTCATGAATCCGGAGCTCGAAGAAGTAGACCTGTCTCATAAGGAGAATATACTCGCCTTTACATTTTCTCAAAAGAATTTTGATGCACCCTGGCATTTTCACCCTCAGCATGAACTCACATTTATCTGGGAGAGCAAGGGGAGCAAGTTCATTGGAGATTTTGTAGGGCCATATGAGACTGGTGAACTGGTACTTATGCGTTCCAATTTACCCCATTGCTGGAAAAATCAGGTTGACAAAAATGGCATGTGTAAGGCCACAGTCATCCAATGGAACAAGAAGATTTTTCCAGAAATTCAGGAGCTTAATGCTATCCTTGAAATGCTGAGACTTGCTTCGAAGGGGCTTTTGTTTGATAAGGGTAAGGTACAGTCGCTCGCGCCCGTTCTCGAAAAAATGCCTAAGTTGAAAGGTCATGAGCTATACGTAGGACTACTGTCCTTGCTCTCAAGCCTGTGCAACATTTCATACAAAACTTTATCTGAATCAGGTTTTCAAGATGATTTACCGAGTGAATACAGCAGTAGAATGAATCAGATTCATGATTTCGTAGACAAGAATTACAGCCGAAAGGTTTACCTCAAGGAGGTGGCAGAAGTGGTAAATATGTCCGAGCAATCATTCTCAAGATTTTTCAGTAAAATGATGGGAAGGCCATTTTTTACCTTCCTCAACGAATACCGAATTACAGTAGCAGGTCGCCTCTTGATTGAAACAGACTGGTCAGTCTCCCAAATAGGCTATTCATGTGGATATGAGTCATTACCCTTTTTCCACAAACAATTCAGCAAGTTCATGAATGAATCTCCTTCCCGATACAGGAAGAAGTTTGCCTGAAACTACCGTGAATCCTATGCTAATATTAAATCAGGCTTCAGGTCTATTTGAGGATTTTGGAGTTTGTTTTGATCTAAAATTGACCCATCCTTGATGAATTTTGTTCCAAGCACGTAGGCCTTTGGGTGGTTAATGGCATGAACAGCGATTAGCTTTTCCCCTTTGAAATACCAAACCGATAAGGAATTTGAATTGGACTCCTTTCTAACACAAAGTTTGTCATAAGCTGTTGTTAAGCCCACCATCTGTAATTTTGCATCAAACTGGTCAGACCAGAACCATGGAATATTTGAAAGTTTCTTATCATTTCCACAGATATGGGAAGCTGCAATCTTAGCCTGCTCAACGGCATTCTGGACAGATTCAAGTCGCATCATGTCTCCATAAGCCTCGTTTTTATGCCAACTGCAATCTCCTATAGCGTAGATATCCTGAATGGAGGTTTGCATAAATCCGTTGACTGAAATCCCATTCGCAGTATCTAAACCTGCCGATTTGGCCAAAGTGAGATTTACCTTCACGCCTACCCCTACAACGATCATTTCAGCTGAGAATTCAGTTCCATCTTTGCATTCCAAAACGAAGGTATCGCCTGATCTTTTAACATGCTTCAATTCCTTACCAAGCTCAATGCTTACCCCCTTTTCAGCATGAAAGTTTTCAAACCAGTCTGAAATTTCGGGACAACTTACCCTTGACAACAATCTTAGCTCCCTTTCGATCAGGCAAACTTGAGCTCCCATTTGTGAGAGGGAGGCAGCAATTTCAAGACCTATAAATCCACCACCTACAACAGCGATTTGTTTCTGCCGACAATGGGCCAAACCGTTTAGGATTTCCTTGACATCCTCTGCGCTTCTGAGGGTGAATATTTGTTTCCCCACTTCCAAACCGGGAATGGGAGGAACAAAAGCATCCGCACCAGTTGCTAAAATGAGTTTATCATAGCTCAGTTTGTTGCCATCACCCAACAGGATATGTTTTTCTTGCCCATTGACAGATTGGACATTCTTGCCAAGTTCCAATTGGATTTCAGCCTTGTGGTAGCTGTTCAATGGCTTCAAGGCAAATTTTTCTATTTCACCTCCATTTACCAGAAATTTTTTCGAGAGGGGAGGGCGATGGTAAGGCAGGTTGGGATCCCTGTCAATCAGGATTATTTTTCCTTCCCAGCCCTCTTTGCGTAAGGCAAAGGCTGCATATACCCCTGCATGGCTGGCTCCTATGATCACACAAACTTGCTTATATCTGTCTAGCATTCTATGGATTATTCTCTGGCAACTATTAATTCAATCCCATCCAGCTTTTCAGAAATTTCGATCTGACAGGATAGCCTTGAATTTTCCTTGGCAAGTTCATCAAATTCAAGCATTTCTTTTTCAATTTTTTCAGCTTCTCCTACGATTTTCCTGTATGTCTCATTGACATATACATGGCAGGTTGCACAGGAGCATACCCCCCCACAATCACCATCTAGGCCCGCTATACCTACTGAAGTGGCAAGCTCCATGATAGATCCTGAAGTTCCTTCGACTGAGATTTTCTCCCCCTCCTGAGTGATAAAGTTGATAACAGCCATTTTCTTGTTTTATTGATTGAGTATAAAATTAGCCTTGCTGGGAATAGAGCTTAACATTTAATTTTTCAAAACCGACCTTCCTTTTGAAGTCTCCCCACTCTTCAATGTTTTCTTCCGCCTCCAGAATTTCGATTTTAGAAACCTTTCGGGGAAGAATCCTGAGAAACTCCTTCATGATTTGCCTGGCGTGGGTAGCTCCGAGACATTTGTGATGAGAAAAACCAAAAGCTACATGTGGATTTACTTTGCGGTCAAGAATTACCTCATTCGGATTTTCGAAGACCGTTTCATCCCTGTTTGCCGATGCCCAGCAAAGTGAGATGCGGCTATCAGACTTGACTTCATGGCCGCATACTGCTGTATCTGAAGTAGAAACCCTTCCTATATGGGTTAATGGTGAGAAATATCGGACAAGTTCCTCTGTAGCTTTCCCAATGATGGACGGGTCCTTTCTAAGCCAATCGAGCATTTTGGGCTTTTCTGCAAAATAGCTCAGGCTATTGGTCAGAAAATTGATGACGGTATCCCTTCCACCGGCGAAGGTCAGTACCAAGATGCCTTTTACTTCTTCTCTGCTGAGTTTTCTTCCTTCCAATTCTGTATTTAGCAGGACTGAATACAGGTCTTTTCCAGGCTTTTCTATTGCCCTGTCAATTTCCTTTTCGATGTAATCATAAAGGATATTGGCTTTGTCCTTGTCGAGGGCTGTTGCCTCCGATCTGAACACATGTACCCCCCAGGAAATCCATGTTTCCGCCTCTTCCATGGAAGTATTCAACAGCAAGGTCAAAGCCTTCGACTGCAGGGGAAGCGATAATTCGCTGATGACTTCTGTGGCCTCCTGCTTCAATTGTTCATCCAGGAGCTCAGAAATGATGGCAGAAAGTGAATTCTTATATTCTTCTTGTAAAGGTCTTTTGAACCAACTTTCCAGGACTTTTCTATAAGCAGTATGATTGGGAGGGTCTATTTCAAACGGAATTTGGCGAGTATCCCGAATGTTCACCTCGGAAGGAACAACGATTCTTCCAGGCTTAGCTTCGGACTTAAAGCCTTTCCAATTAAAGGCACATTTTCTGACATCCTTGTGCCTCAAAACCATGACAATTGGATCATCTTGGTCATTCATCTGACCAATGCCTTTTTGCTTTCTGGCTTCTTCAAATGTGTCTTGAAACAAACTGTCTTTCATTGCGATGTCTGTAGATAAGTGGATGGATAATGCTTTGTTTCCAGTACCAATGAGCAAAAATTATATAAATGAAAGATCTTTTATTTTAACGACTTGGTTCTTTATTTTGATGGGAAAGGGCAAAAAACTATAATTTCGAGGGCTAAATAGGAAATTTTTTCTTTCAAAAACTCAATTTGCTCAAAAAGCTGTGGAGAAAATTTTAGACTTCAAGAAATGAGTTTATTGCTCCCACTGATTCTGATTATCGAACTGTTTGCCTCCTTCTGGTTAGTTAAAAACTCCTTGATCCGCCCCTTATGCCTGATATGAGTTATGAGAATTTTTTAGAATTGATCAAAGGTCGGTACTGAAGCTCTGGAAGGCTCTTTAGTACAACCAAAAGCTCCAGACAAAAGGATAAAAAACAGTATCATGACAAATTTCATGGGCATTTATTTTGTTGGAAAAGTTACCCTTCTCAAAACAGTCTGCCCCATTGGAACAAGTTTGATCTTTACCGCTTTTCCACTTCCAGAATCGATAGCCATTCCTTTTATTATAGGCTTTCCACTGTTTATATATTGGAATTTTAAGTTGGCTCCAGGCAGCACCAATTTTTCATGATTATGATTTTCTGCCAGACAGTAATAGTCATGAAAGCCTTTCAGAGCATAGTCCTTGAAATTCTTTCGTTTGTGGGGAATCTCCATGGCATATACAAGAGGTCCTCGCTGAACATAAAGTTCACCACTTTTGAATTCCTTTGTTTCTACCTCATACTCAAAGCTTAGTTGAATTTTATCTCCCTTTTTCCAAGTCCTCTTAAGGGTATAGAATCCATTCTCAAAGTTGGCTTCACCACCGTTTATCAAGATTTTCTTTGCCCAGGAGGGTTTTCTGAATTGAATCCTGAAGCTAATTGGCTTTTCGGGAGAAATTTCAAATTCAATTTCGTCTGAATAAGGGTATTCGGTTTTTTGTTTGATCCCTACCTTTGTCCCATTAAAATTGGTATTCAGGCTGCAGGGACCATAAAGCATGGCTACGAATCCATCTTCTTTTCTGCCCCACATTTGATCCATAAAATAGCTGAAATTTCTGGTGTAGTTTGGTACACAACAAACGGCAGGTTGGGAGTGGGTAGGAGAATATTTGTAGCGTGTTTCGTCTTCCTTTCCATCCATGGATTTTCCATCGAGTTTGTAGCAATTATCAGCTTTTCCATAAGTCAAAGCCTTGCCCTCAGCATCCCTGGCGCCCAGGATGGCATTGAATGTCAATTTTTCAGCCTGGTCTGCAAAGTCAATATTACCTGTTTTCAAGGCAGCTACCCCATAAAAGTTCCTGAGTTCTAGCATCGAGCAAAACTCTGCCGCAGTATGAGTCGGATCAGCATCGAGTTCAGCTATCCACTCCATAGCGTGGCCTGCACCACTTGGTAGGATGCACTTATTCAATTTGAACAAGGCATTTTCATAGGCAATTTTTAACTCATCATAGCCCGTGAAATAATAGGCAGACAGTAGAGACCTGAGGTGTTCATAGGTATGAACACCATGGGCAGAAAATGGCTCATCCTTCTTTACGAGAAATGGGTAACGTATGTCATTAAAGGCCCGGTTCACGTTGTAGGTTGAATATGCTCTGTACAAATAGCTTGCATAATTGGCATATTCCTGCTTTGCTGTGATTCTATAGAGGCTTTCACAAACATCCGTCATCATCAGGCCATGAGTAACCCCACCAAAACCATTTTTTAAGTCAAATGGGCTCCTTACATCTTTGTTGTACCTGGACATGGTCAGCTTCATGGCCTTTTCTACTGCATCCAAAACCCTTTTCTCCTTACTTATCTCATAATAAGCCAACATCATCCTGAAAGCAGTGGTCTGCGCCCAAAGTTCTCCGTTAGAACCCTCATGTTGGTAGCGAAGGTTTTTCTTGTAAATGCCTATGTATCCATCATCATCCTGAGAGGCCAAGAGACCTTCAACGATTTTTTTGCTTTGCTCTATGGCCTCCTTGTTACCAGTAAGAAAGGCATGACGTACAAAACCATCTCGCCAGTTCCCTATGGTTTCGGCATTCCACCACATGATGGAGGTTTCCCATTCCTCTCCGGTTAAGACCAGGTCTCCCATCTCAGGAATGTCTTCCATTCCACCCCTGCGGGCTGTATGATAGAGATCATCTGCCTTAAATCCAGGATAAAGTTCATCAAGGGCTCCGACCATGCCATGTTGTAAGTCTTCACTCATCAACTTGAGAAGCCAACCTTCGGGTTTGTTTTCGCCAGTGGGAATTGTTTCAAATGCTTCTTTTAGGGGGCTAGGTCGTCCTTCAAAAAAGGTCAATAGGGCACTGTCATTTTCAATGGTCTTTGCCACCTTGTTGACATTGCTGGTAAAGTTTTTGCCCTGAGAACCCATATTTTTACATCCCACAAAAGAAATGGAAAGGAAAATTATAAGGCATGGAATATATTTTCTCATGAGTATAAATTCAGGTAATAAGCTCAAAAGGATGATTTCGATTGGCAAAAAATCTTACTTTTCTTCCCCTGTTAATCTTCGGTAATAAGAAATTCTTGGGTCCATTCCTTTTTTAATTTTATAATCTTCAGCCAATTTTTTGAGTTCCTGGAAGGCTTCTGGATGCTTATCAGAGACATCATGATCATTTCTCAAGTCATTATTTAAGTCAAATAGCTCAACTTCATTATCTGTCACATGCCATCTCAGGAACCAATTGTCCTTGCGTACCCAGTATCCTTCTACATGGCGACCCATGACTTCTTTGGGGTCGCGTGAGCGGGTGGAGATTACATTCCCTTGAACAAAATCTCGAAGGCCTTCTTTTTCACCTTCAATTACATCCTTAAAAGACCTACCATAATAGTATTCAGGTATATCCAGCCCCACATAATCCAGGACTGTTGCAGGAATATCTGCACTGTGAATCAATGCATTGGTTCTAACTCCTTTGGCAAGCTTCTTGCCATCTCCCCAGGTGAAAATGACGGGAGTGCGGAATGACATGTCGTAAATGGAAGATTTGCCCTTGTCTCCACCGTTGTGTGAGCGCATTGGGTCGTTCCAGTACTCTTGTTTGGGATCTTGTTCCCATCCATTGTCATTTACATAAATGATCAGGGTATTGTCATAGAGTCCTTTTTCTTTTAAATAGCCCACCATCTCTCCCCAAGCATCATCAAACCATGTGCAATTGGCATAGTACTGTTTGGCTGACTCCGACATATCCTTGTTTTTGTAGAGGTTGTAATACTTTTCAGGAGCGTCGAAGGGATAGTGAGGTAATGATGGGGCAAACCACATAAAGAAAGGCCTTCCTTTGGTTTCTTCAAGGAAATCATAGGCAGGTTGGTTGGTAACACGGGCCAGGTCCATGCCATCTCCTCCCATGTGCTTAATGAACCAGTCTTTGGTTTTTTGTTCTCCTTCAGTCCAGCCTTTAGTCATTCCGTGGGTAAAGCCACCATTCTGATAATTAAATTCCCACCATTTGCCTCCCTGGAAGGAGACATAGCCTTTTTCCGCAAGCATTTTGGGAAGGGTATTGGCTTGTGCGAAGGCGTAGGCTTTTTTGTCAAAATCTTCCTGGAATGCCTGAACGGATTCTGCTGGTATTTTTTTCTCCTTTATTTCTTTGTCCATAAGGGCAAAGGCTTCCTTCTGGAAGTCAATTGGAAGGGTACCTGTAAGCAGGGTTTGTAAGGAAGGCCTACAATGATTATCAGACACATAACCATCGGTAAAGAGCACACCATTGGCTGCTAGTGAATCCATATTGGGGGTTTGGAGGTAATCCGCTCCCATGAATCCAAAGTAGGGATAGCCCTGGTCATCCCCTACGAGCATGATGATATTGGGCAGTTCATGGGTACTGTTGTCTTCTTTCTTTTTGGTAGTACCTGGTGAAGAACAAGCTGAAATCCCAATAATTAGCAGGCTTATTCCCAATATTTTTTTTCCGATCATACAAATTTTCATGATAGAATGATTTTTGGGATGAATTTCAATGAATGTATTTCAGTTTAATGTGTTAGTCAATTTTGTTTTCCTCTTTCCAGAGCTCCTGGTAAACGGCCTTTCTGAATATTTCCGAAGGACCTGTAGGCATGTTGAACATTTGGGTCATTACGATGCCAACAAACTTCCTTTTGGTATCGACCCAGGCATATGTGCCCTCATAGCCTCCTACTACCCAAAGACCGGCTTCGCCTGTTCCCATTTTGCGGAGCGTATCTCCGGTAACCCAGAGGTTGTAGCCGTTATGGCCCCATGGGCTGTTCTTTTGTGTATGTGGGGAGGACATATCTACGATGGTAGATTCTTCCAACAGGCGGTATCCATTCAACTTCCCCCTTTGGAGAAGCATTCTTAGAAAATCTGCATACCCATCAGTTGTGGCCAGCATTCCTTCTCCACCCAGGTAGAGTTCACTTTCTTGAGAATAGTCTGGAAGTTCTGCACCAAAGATCTGGGATTCATTTTCTTCTGTAATCTTGATGAATTCCTTTCCTCCTGAAGTCCTGGGAAGGAGGGTAACTTCATCGGGTTTGCCATATTGAAGACCTTCTATTTTCAAGGGGCCTGTGATACGGTCAACGACCAGCTGTTTAAGGCTTTGGCCAGTGGCTTTTTCTACTAACATACCCAAAACCGTGGTATTCAGGCCGTAATAGTAGCTATGACCTGGCTGCTGTACCAGGGGTAAATTCTTCATTCGTTGAATCAACTCGTCTGTATTTTTTGCAGCATTCAGGTTTTGGGCACGCCAAATGCTGTCCAGACAGCTTATGCTCGTCCATGGATAGTAAAAACCAGCCTCATGGTTGATCAGGTGGCGGACAGTCATTTCTTCTTCCATCTGTACCATGTGCATGGGGCAGGCCTTTTGACCTTTCTCATATTCATAATCTGCCAGCGGTTTACCTTCAGCAGACATGGCTACTTCTAGCTTGGAGAATTCTGGGATGTATTTTCCTATCGGCTCGTCGAAACTTAGTTTGCCCTCCTCTATCAGATCCAAAGCTACGGTAATGGTAAGTATCTTACTCATGGACCATATCCTGAACCAGGAATCCTTGTTGACCTCCAGACCAGGATAAAGCTCGTTGTTAACCTTGCTATGTTCATAGAGGGTCTTTCCATTCAAAGCTTCTATTCGGGCATAAACGAAGGGGATTTGATCATTGATGACCATGCTGTCCAAGGCCTGACTAATCCCTGGGTTGTCTTTCAGGAAAGCCAATTCTACTTGAGATGCATCTTGCCCAGATCCATCATTGGTAGTTTTACAGGCTGATAATGCCATTCCTGCCAACAGCAAAAGCAAATAAATTAGATGTATGCGGTTCATAGGTAGTCTTTTTATGATTTATTTGATTAGGATCCCATTAGGTAAAATGAAGTCAAAGTCTGCATCTGCCTTTGTTTTTTTCATTGGAATAAGCAAGTCGCCCCATGTAACTTGGTGTATATTAGTGGTATAAAGTCAGGTTGAAAGCTGTCTCAGCGAAGAAATTAAAGCTAGTTCCATCCTAAAATGAGTATTTATAGCTAATGGCATCAGCGATTACGTTGAATAGCAGTTTGCCAACATAATTGTCCAAATTCATTCGCTGTACCTCATTCATTTCCTTTCTCCGTTCATTTACCACGAGTTTTAAGACTGGCTTACTGCCATCCTGGATGACAGTAAAGTTGATGTAGTTTTCGTCCTGTAAAAATAGGCTAATCCCAGCTTAGAAATCATCTTTTTTGAGTTTGAATTTCATGGATGCGAGGAATTCTAACTGTGATTCTTTCTGCCAAATGCGCATGAGGCTTTATCGCCCTCTTATTCGGCCTTATTTGTGGGACTTTGCCCCAGCAATTGCCCACCTATGGATACAAACAGTACTGCAGTTAGTAGAATACATTTATTCATTTGCGCATGGTATTTTGCACGATTGTACAAATTAGTATGGCTATCAGTAAACTGATTCAGTGGCCTTAAAGCCCCTGAGCCTTACCTTCAAAAAAAATACCTAAAGTGGATCGATACATTTTTCATAAAGAGACAACAAATCAATGCTATGAGTTCATGTTTTTGTAGTAGCTGGCCTAGCTACCAGAACCCAAAAACCTGCAGAATTCATGTGTACGATGATTCATATCCTAAAATTGATACTTATTTTAGGCTTGTTCATCCACTATTTTGTTATAGTTGTCAACTATTTCTCCTCAGTTAACCCATATAAGTCGATTCATTAGATAAAATACTTGATAAAGGGGAAGTAAAAACAATTTCCATGAGAGTACAGAAATGAGTACCGAAATTCTTAGAGGGCAGTCTAAACCAAATCCTTTTCAGTAAATCCTCAATACATCAGATTCCTGAAATAAATTTCCAAGCTCCAATCCAAGTTCTGGATGGGCATATAACTCAGGAGGTACGCTGATATCACCAAGGTATAAGTCTCCAATGACACGTTTTGCTTCCGCTTCAAATAAGCCCTTTTTGGGCAAGGCCAGGGTCAAGGTCGCATCTGCTTTGGCTGTTGGATTATGGATCTTACCCGAAGTCAAATCCAGTCCTGAGGGTGTATCAAGGGAAAGTACCTTTTCCGTTCTGGAGTTCAGCCATTCAATCATATAAGCTGCTGTCCCATAGGGATCTCCCTTTACACTATACCCAATGATCCCATCCACCAATAGGTCATACTTCCCTCCTCTAGGAAGTGCCTGACCATCTGTAATAGGAATCCCCATTCTATCCAGTATATCCAGTTGATGAGCTGGAACAGGAGTCATTTTTTCCTTCTTGTTGGTGAGGTAAACTTCTACCCTGGCACCCCAGTTGTGGAGCCTTCTGGCACATACCATGGCCCCACCTCCATTGCCACCTGTTCCTGCAAGTATAGCAACAGTTTTTCCCGCCGGATTTCCCCCAAAAAAGGCCTCCCTGGCCAAAAGCGCCAGACACCTCCCTGCATTTTCCATCATTTGTATGAGAATGATGTGGTACTCTTCAATCATAAGCCGATCAACAATGATCATTTGAGCTGTATCAATGATTGGGAAGTTGGGTGGTATAACCTTAATGTAAGCAGACATAGGATGAAATTTAGGGGGCTGGGTGGTCTTGTTTTCCAAATTTTTGTGTAGTTGGATCGTAGGATACTTCTTCAAATGGCCCAAGAGTAAGCTGTTCTTTATCAGTTCTTATGCTTATCTCAGACTCCTTTACCCAAAATAAAAAGCCAGCTTCATTTTTCTCTACAAACAGGCTGTCCCCACTAGGGATAACAATCGAGGAGGAATTCTCCAGGGAAGAGAAATCACCCTTTTGGTCAAGCGCGAAAGTCGAAGACTTCAGGTAAATCCCAGCCTTGGGGAGGCCATCGTTTGGAGTTGGAGTGCCCCTACTGACGAAATAGCCCAGCATTACCAACAGCGCTACAATCCCTAATAAACCCAAGGCCATTCGTAGGCTAAAACGCTTCAAACTGGTTTTTTTTACCTGCCCCAGGCGGGTATTTCCGAGGCTTGCTTCTAGTTTTTTCCAGGAGTCAACTTCATTTGGTGGACTGGCTTCAGGGAGAGATTTTATGCCATCCCACATCTCAAACATGATTTCGAAATACTCGGAATGGCCATCTTCCAGGTCTACCCAATGCCTCAATTCATTTTCTTCATGTAGGTTCAAGTCCTCGGCCTGGTATCGGAGGACAAGTTGTTGGTATTTGGGATCGGGAATGAAATTTAGCCTCGAACCTGCCAATTGAGCAAGGATGCTCGCGAGGCAATCTGCAAGTTCTGATTTACTTAGATTTAAGTCCTTGGCAGCCTGGTCCAGAGATTGATCTATCAGGATAGACTTTCTGACCAAGTCTTGCTCTGCTTGGGGAAATGCTTTAAAGGATTCATAGAGTTTTGCCCCTTCTTCTTGTGAGGGAGCATATTCCTTGGAAAAAGTCTCTAGCCTTGCCTGAAAAAACTCCAGAGGCGAAAGCCCCCCTGCAACCCTGCCTCCGTCATTCCAAAATTCCAGGAAAATCTGGTTGATGGTTCCGCTTGCTTCATGCATGGGGATGCCCAAGAGGCGAGCCTTTTCCAGCAAAACAGGGAAAAAACTGTGGTATAGTCTTTCAAGAGCTTCTGTTTTACCTTCTCCCAATTGTTGTATGAGGTCTCTTTCCATGTCAACAATTTAGAAGAATTGTTTTATTTGGCCAGAACTTTTGATTAATGTTAAGCACAAGAAAAGTTAAGCAGCTTTATCCTTCGTTTTGCCTATGACAAATCCCTACCTCCAACTGCTGAGGCCACATCAGTACATCAAGAACCTGATTCTGTTTCTACCTGCATTTTTTTCACTTAAACTCGTAGAGGAAGCTGTGTGGAAGAATACCTTGTTGGGGGTAATCGCTTTTTCGTTTGTCGCAAGCGCAGTATATATCATGAATGACTATGTAGACCGGGAGGAAGATAGCCAACATCCAGTCAAGAAAAACAGGCCATTGGCGTCTGGCAAGGTGCCTGCAAGTCATGCCCTGCTCATCATGATGGCCTTGTTGGCGATGGGGATTCCTGCTTTTTATATGATTGATATCCACGCATTTTACCTGGTATCGGTCTATGTATTTGTCAATGTCCTGTATTCATTTTGGCTCAAACAAATCCCCATTATTGACATCAACATCATAGCCCTTGGCTTTATCATCCGGATTGCCACGGGGGCCTTTCTTGCTGATCCTGATATCCTTTTAACTTCCTGGATTGTCTTGATGATTTTTTTAGGGGCATTGTTTATTGGCTTGGCCAAACGAAGGGAAGATGTAATCCTGGCCAGTGAGGGGCAACAAACACGCAAAGCCATCAAAGGCTATAACCTGGAGTTTATCAATGCAGCCATGGTCATCATGGCCTCAGTTATGATTGTGGCCTACATTTCGTATACACAGGATGCAAAAATCCAGGAGAAATTTCAGTCAGAACAGCTTTACCTCACGGTATTCTTTGTTCTGCTGGGAGTCCTCAGGTACCTTCAGCTTACTTTCGTAGAAAAGAGAAGTGGAAATCCCAGTCAACTATTCCTCAGAGACCCTTTTCTGATCCTTACTGTATCCGGTTGGGCGATGACTTTTGCCTGGCTGATTTACTTTTCGTAGGAATAGAATCCTTGTCCACTCTTCCTCCCATAGTGCCCAGCATCGACTTTTTTCTGCTGAATTCTGCAAGGACGAAAACGATCCTCATAGAAAAACGCCTCGTACATTGATTTGCTTACAGAAAGGTTGGTCTCAATTCCAATAAGGTCCATGAGTTCAAAGGGACCCATTCGAAAGCCGCTGCTCTTCAAGAGCCTGTCAACGGATTTGACTGAAGCGGTTTGTTCTTCAACGATTCTCATGCTCTCGAGATAGAACTGTCTGGCTACGCGGTTTACGATGAAGCCAGGTTCGTCCTTGGTTTTGACGGCTACCTTACCCAATTTTCCCGCAAGCTCAAAAACGGCCTCGGCTACTTCCGGTGCTGTGCTTTCACCTGAAATGACTTCTACCAATTTCATGAGGGGAGCAGGGTTGAAAAAGTGCATCCCAACCACCCTTTCAGGCCTTTTCAGCCCTGCTGCAATTCTTGTAATCGGAATGGTAGAGGTGTTGGATGCTATAATGGTATCCGGATTGTTTTGAAACTCAATGGGGCCAAGGACCTTTTGTTTCAGCTCTACATTCTCAGGAACAGCTTCAATGATGAGATCTGCTATAAGCTCCTTATTATCAGTGGTATAGTAAATTCTCTCCATGCATAAATGCTTTTCCTCCTCGCTCATCTTGCCTTTCTCGACTGATTTGGAAAGAAATTTTTCGAAATAAGACCTGGAGACATCCAGCATTTCGTCATTGATGTCAAAAAGAATGGTCGAAATACCTGCCCTGGCTGTAGTAAGGGCTATCCCTCTTCCCATAATTCCACCACCGATAACAGCTATCTTATTGATTTCCATGTTTATTCACTTATGACGCCCATTTCCTTGAATACATTATCGACGATTTTCCTCCTGGCGTATCTGTCTTTGGAGTCAACGATGTCGATATTTAAAGCATAATGATACACATTTTCTTTGGTTTCCAACCATCCTACAAGCCATCCAATATTGGGTTCGACTATATCTCCCCAGCCTGTTTTACCCATTAGTGTATAGCTATCAGTTTTCTTGAGAATGAGCATCTTTTTTACCGCGTCTATGTGTCTTTTTTCAAATGGAACACGTTCATGGTAAACCTTCTCTAAAAAGGTGATTTGTTCTCTTGGGGTGATTTTCAATGTATTGTTCAACCAAAACATATCAATGTCGGTGGTATCTCGATTGCCATAGCGTAGCGTATCCAGGTAGGAACGCATGGTTTCAGCTCCCACTCGGCGTGCCATTTCCTGATAAAACCAAAGTGCTGAGACTGGCAGGGCCGAGGCCATGTTGTGATCCCTGTTCCAGGCTTTAAAAACCCTATCCACGCTATCCCAGGGAACAACTTCCGAGGTGTCTGCTACAGCTCCAACTTGTAAGGAGATTAGCGAATTCGGGATTTTGAAGGTTGAAGCCGGCAAAAATGCAGAGTCAATCCTGCCAGGATTGTAGACATGCATGGTACGCTTACCTTCATCAAAAATGACGATTCCTCCATGCACTCCAAGGCTGTCAAACTGTGCTTTCCATTCAGGGTGAAGTTTGTCCCTTCTTACTACTGAACATGAAAAGAGGGACGTTAGCATAAATCCCAAAACAATAAATCCGAATGTTTTCCTCATAATTGAACTATATGCAAGCAAATTACTTTGACTTTTTAGCTTCGTCAATAGCCATCGATTAAGTATCCATTTTGAAGGGGAAATTGTTGGAAATGATTGAGCATTTGGCAAAATTTCTTTCATGAATCTGGAAGAAAGAAAATACCCCGTAGGAAAATATCAGGCTCCCGAAATCATTGATGCTTCACAAAGGGAAAGCTGGATGATGGAGTTGGATGCATTCCCAGCCAAGTTCCGCCAATTGGCAGAATCGCTGACTGCTGATCAATTGAATAGCCCTTACAGAGAAGGAGGCTGGACAGGCAGGCAAGTCATTCATCATGTGCCAGATAGCCACATGAATGCCTACCTTCGTTTTCGATGGGCATTGACAGAAGACAATCCCATGATCAAGGCATATGACGAACAGGCTTGGGCCATGATGACGGACTATCAAAATATGGATATTTCTGCATCCTTGAACTTCCTGGATAGTCTTCATAAAAAATGGGTTCAGGTTCAAAGCCATATGGATGAAAAGGATTGGTTGCGAACATATAGACATCCTGAAGATGGTAAAACCTATCGCCTGGATCAGGTGTTAGGGATGTATGTGTGGCATGGGAATCACCACTTTGGTCACCTAAAAATCATTCAACAGCAAAATTAATTGCATCCGTTTCAGCTTTATATCAAATCATTTGTAAACCTTCCTCTTGAGGATTGGCAGGAAATTGAGCTTTGCCTGACACGATCCGAAATTCCAGCCGATACCCTCCTGCTGGAAGAAGGTCAGGTGTGTTCAAAGCTGTATTTTGTAGAGGAAGGACTGTTGAGATTTTTTGTGTGGAATGATGGCCGAGAAGTAAACAAGTTTTTTACCCAGGCACCCTATTGTTTTACTTCTCAGAAAAGCTTCCGCAAGCAGATTCCAGCTAAAGAAAACATAGCTAGCATAGAGAAATGTGTCATTTGGTCTCTTCCGTATAAGGATGCTTTTGGCCTGCTAAGGCTGGCTTCCTGGTCAGAGTTTGTGAGGTTACTGATTCAGGAGGTGCAGGATTCAACTGAAGATATACTGACGGAGCTTCAAAATCAGACAGCCGAAAACAGGTACAAACAGATGTTGGAGGAGGAACCCCGTTTGCTTCAGAAAGTTCCCCTTAAACATTTGGCTTCTTACCTTGGGATTGCTCCTCAGTCTTTAAGCCGAATACGAAAAAAACTTGCTCGCTCATAAGTTAACATAGGTTCAGTGCCTTGTTAGCTGTAAGGGATACTTTTGCCTTTGTATTCATTAATGAGATCGAATATGAAGACAATTATCATTGGTATTACATTGATTATGAGTATGTCAGCAACAATCGGACAGACAGAACAAGCAAGTAACAAAAACTTTTGGCACAGTACATCAACTACTGCCAGTGAAGCAGACATCTGGCAGATTTGGATGGATGTCCCCAATTGGAAGGCATGGGACACTGGCTTGCAAGATGCTGAGATGGGTGGCAAAATGACCCTCGGTTCCAAAGGGAAAATCACAACCCTTGAAGGACGAAAGGTGAAATTTGTAGTGGTAGAATACGCTGAAGGGAAATCTTATACCTACAAAACTTCCTTGCCATTGGGAGGGCTTTATGTGAAGCGAAGCCTTGAACAAAAAGATGGCAAGACCTACTTTACGCATCGGGTATGGTTTAAGGGGCTGACAGCAGGTATTTTTGCTAAGCAGTTTGGGCCAAAATTCAGAGAAATGCTTCCCGGAGTCCTGGAGACTATCAAGTCAATTGCAGAACAAGAAAACAAAAACAAATGAGTCCATGGGTCTATATCATGTACATAGGCAACATCATTGTTGCTGGTTGGATCAGTATAAGTTCCCTGTTTTTTCCGAAAACAGCTCAAATGACCGTTTTTGAAGGGAATTTTGCTTACTCTGAGTCCATCCGACTTGTGGGAGCCCTTTGGGGAGCGATTTTTTTGATTTCCTGTTTGGGAATGATCTTTCCAGAGAAAATGAGGTTTATCTTCCTTTTTCAGTTGATCTACAAATCTTCATGGCTATTGTTTGCTGCCTTACCAGCCTTATTGAACAAACAAGCCTTTCCAAGGGCGATGGCCATGTTTTTCATTGTATGGGTAATTTTGCTTCCCTTGGTAATCCCCTGGACGAATCTATTTTCAAACTAGAAATCAAATAGGTCTTTGGGGGATTTTTGGAATCAAATCCCCCAATGCTTAGCTTAAAGAAAGCTTCTACCCATGCCTAAACGAATTCTACTATTTCTCGCAGTATTTATTGTCACTTATCTTATCTTTTGGCCTACTCCTCTAGATCCTGTGGTCTGGGAAGTCCCGAAATCGCCGGGTTTCGAAGGGCAATTTGCTTCAAATGAAAAGTTAAAGGCAATCAGCCGCGTTTTTGAAAATTGTCATGAATGTGAAGATGTGGCCATTGATGCTGAAGGAATCCTTTATGCTGGAAGTGTAGATGGTAAAATCATGACCTATGACCTAAAATCTGGCAAGGAAAAGCTATTGGTGAATACCAAAGGAAGGCCATTGGGCTTGCACTTTGACAAGGATGGCTACCTGATTGTAGCAGATGCTGGCAATAACCTCATTTCTGTAAGTAAAGATGGGGATAGAATGCCACTAATCGGTGAAAGGTATCCCGCAGGAAAGGATTTGAGGATCATTGATGACCTGGACATTGATAGTTCAGAGACCGTATTCTTCTCCAATGCCTCTTCTAAGTACTACTTTGACATGTACAAATATGATTTGCTTGAACATCGGCCTAATGGTCAACTCTTTTCCTACAATTTAAAGAATCGCGAATTGACACTGCTGGTCGACAGCTTGTATTTCGCCAATGGCGTCGCCTTGGATCATCAAGAAGAATTCGTGCTGGTTGCAGAGACAGGAGCCTACAGGCTGAGCCGTTATTGGCTAAAGGGGCCTAAGAAGGGCAGCACCGATATATTCATCGATAACCTTCCAGGTTTCCCTGACGGCATTTCCCGAGGGGAAGATGGCATCTTTTGGTTAACCCTGGCCTCTCCAAGAAAGGCTTCACTGGATGCAGTCATGATTTATCCTGAATTAAGGAAAGTCCTTACGCGTCTCCCGGAATTTTTGCATCCCAAGCCCGGTAAACATGCCACCGTCCTTGGACTTGACAGGGAGGGCAGGGTAGTCCACAACTTGCAGGATCCCGACGGAGAATTTGGGCAAATTACCAATGCCCAGCAGTTTGGAGACAGTTTATACCTGGGTTCCCTGGCTGAAAATGGCATTGGGATATTGCCTTTGAAATAGAAGGTGTAAAGATTGAAAGGCCTGACTGCTTGAAAGTAAGACAGTCAGGCCTTCTTGTGTAGGTGTTATACCAATTCTTTCTTGACCTTTTCAAATACCCAGTACATCTCAGAAGCAATCTGACGGCTTCTCTCCTGGTACTTGGCATCCTGCAAGTCGGTTCCATCGAATGCCTTGGGGTCATCATAGGATAGGGCAACCCTAAGCTCTGCGCCAGGAACAAAGGGACATGCTTCGTCCGCCTCCTGGCAAGTCATGATGGCGCCAAAATCTTTGTTGGGATTGGATGGATCAGAAAATACTTTGCTCCATGCCTCCGAGCCCTTGTCATTGTTATCATTTCTGACAAGGTATTGTGGATTTACCCCTTCAGCCAGGACCTCAATGTCAAAACCAGCAGCTCTGATGGCCTTGATGGCATTTGGGTTGAAAGCGGTAGCTTCAGTTCCTCCTGAGTAGGTTTCCACGCCCATTACGCCATGATGTACGGCCATGGTTCTTGCCCATATCTGACCCATATGGCTACGCCTGGAATTGTGTGTACAAATGAAATTCAATTCACAAGGAAGACCTGCTTGAATTTTACCTTTGCAATATGATACAATTTTTTCCAGAAGCTCGATTCTTTGCTCAGGAATGGCACGAACTTCAGGCTCAAGTTGTTCAATGTAAGTTTTAAGGCTTGGATACATAGGAAAAATTTTGGGCAAATTAGTCAAGGCTTGTTAAGGCAATAGAAAGAAAAATCACAACTAATGTGTCCAGCAAGAATTTGACCCCAATTGCCAAGCCGAATTATTCCAACAGCCGTATAAATCATAACATAAATACCCATTGTAACATGAACTTGAGTTTTTGGAGCATTTTCGCCGTTCTTCTTATTGGCATTTCTGCATTTCTCTTTTTTGGAAGGGATCTTTACAAGCCGTTGATCCAGGGAAGCAGAAAAAGTGAAACCGTTAATTCCGTCAAAGAAGCCATTGGGAAAAATGCGATGGCCCGTCTAAAACCCCATCTCACCAGGGCAAATCTGGAGGAATTACCTACAAAATTGCTCCTCCTGGGATTTAAAAAAGAACGAAAACTGGAAGTCTATTTTAAAAGAGGAGAAAAGTATCAATTGTTGAGGAGCTATCCATTTACTGCCTTCAGTGGAAAAATGGGGCCAAAACTAAGAGAGGGAGACAAACAAATTCCGGAAGGTATTTATAAAATTGAATTCCTAAACCCCAATTCCTCCTATCACCTTTCGATGAAAGTCAGTTACCCCAATGAATTCGACAAAGAAATGGCAAGAAAAGATGGCCGTACACAGCTTGGAGGAGATATTTTTATCCATGGGAAAAAGGTGACCATAGGCTGTATTCCGATAGGGGATGAGGCCATCGAAGAGTTGTTTCTCCTGGCAGAGAATGCCTTGAATCAAGGGATTAAAGTCATCATCAGTCCCCATGACTTCAGGTTTGAGCCTGTATTCCCGGAAATTGAATCTGTAGACTGGGAGGAAAAACTGTATGAGAACATAAGGTTGGAACTTTATTCGATTTAATACTGCAACTTATGCATAGGGAAGCTCATAATGGATCAGTCTTAAATATTCTGATATGAATAAGTGTTTGTAAACCAAACACTTATTCCCTCTTACAGTTCGGAGGTTTTATCCATCATGTACGATTTCATCAAACGTGTTTATCGATTTCTCTTTAATGAGCACCGGAAAGAGCAGGTAGAACAGATCTTTCTCTTTCTGGCTTTAGTTGGTTTCATCGTACATGTGATTGTGGTCTATTTGATTGATTTTGGCTTGGTACAGATTGTACCGGGAGATGATTCTTTATTTACAAACGTCATTTCAGCCATTTATACCCCTTTCAGTTTTATCCTGGTCTACGAGGTCTTGCTATTGGTTTATTACCTGCCCTACTCCTTTTCGACTTCCATTGCCAAACAGTATGAGATTACTTCCCTGATAATTCTTAGAAGAATCTTCAAGGATATCGCCAAGTTGGACATCAAGTCTGAGGACTGGTCGGACATCTACCATCTGAATCTGGTGGTGGACATGGCTGGGGTATTGATCATTGTTTTGATGATCTATGCCTTCTACCGCCTGTTAAAAAACAGGCCTAAACTTCCTGAACCACAAAATTTGAAGCGATTTGTGCTCATCAAAAAGGGAATTGCAGTAGCCCTTGTTCCTGTTCTTATTTTGATGTCCACTTACAGCTTACTGTCATGGCTCCTGGAAATCAGGGACTTCAATCTTGGGCTTATATCCGAGATCGGTGACATCAATGCTGTTTTCTATGACAACTTCTTCAATTTATTGATCTTGGTTGATGTGATGCTATTGATGATTTCCCTCTTTTTTACCACCCACTATAGTTTGTTGATAAGAAATGCGGGTTTTGTGGTATCAACCATCTTGATAAGGCTTAGCTTTTCCTTTGATGGTTGGCAAAACACCTTTCTAATCCTATTGGGAGTTGGATTTGGAATCATTATTCAGGCTTTATATAACCTGATCGGAAAAGAAAAATCCTTTGTTCCTAGAGAATTTGAATGATGACAATTGGATTTATTTCTTCCCCTGTACAGAATTCTTTTTAAAAGAAAGGGCAAAGAATGAGGCCGCCAAAACAATGGTAATGGGCGTAAAAATGATGCTTTCTAAGATACTTGCCGAGGCCAGATTCCCCAAAGTATTTAGTAGGAAGAAAAACCCACATACCCAAAGGAGTGCATTGACTATTTTTTCCGGAATTCGATGCTTGATATAGCCTGTCTTAAAGGCCACCACCAAACCTATCAGGAACATCACTCCCATGCCCATAACAAATGCCAACAAGAGCTGGTCGAAGGATTCGAGCCTTCCTCCCCAAACCATAGATGCAGGTAAAAACCCCATGATGATTAAGACCTGCAATACCAGATTAAGTCCTAGTAAAACAAATATGGTATTGGCGATGGTCGTCTTTTCAAGTTTTTGAAAAATTCCCATATGAGCAATGCGTTAAAACTATCTACGTTTCTTATATGAATATTTTAACGAATACCTGCACTTAAAGATCCATGTTAGTATTGGATAATGGGAAATTCCCTATTTTTGAAAAAATGAATACCTGCTAAAAACAAGCCCAAAATGAACCGACCCTATTTTTTTATTTCAATCCTTTTTCTTGCTTTATTTTCTTTTTCCTGTAATACCACCTCCCAACTCCAAAAGTCTACCAAATGGGAGCAGGTAAACCTTCTCCAAGTCAATGATGTGTATGAAATTTCTCCTTTAGAAGGAGGAAAAGCGGGTGGCATGGCCCGTGTAGCAAGTCTGAAGAAGCAACTCTTGAAAGAAACGCCTCATACCTATGCTCTCCTGGCAGGGGATTTTCTTAGCCCTTCTGTAATTGGAACCATTAAAGTAGACGGAGAACGTGTGGCTGGAGAACAAATGGTTGATATCATGAATGCCAGTGGGATCAATTTGGTTTGCTTTGGTAACCATGAGTTTGACATCAAGGAGCGCGACCTTCAAAGTCGCATTGATGAATCTGAATTTTCATGGATTGGAGGGAATGTCCAACAACTCAAAAACGGAGAAAGCAAGGCTTTTGCGAAGAAAGGAGTACCTATTCCCCGCTATCTTGGCCTCAAAGTACTGGATAATTATACCATTGGCTTCGTGACCGCATGCTTGCCAGCGAACAAAAAAGACTTTGTCAATTACCAGGATATGTATACTTCCATCAGCTCTGATTATAGCGAAATCAAGCCCAAAGTAGACATGGTGGTAGGACTTACCCACCTTGGAATTGGCATGGATAGAAAAGTCGCTGAAAGAGTTCCTGAGCTTTCCCTGATCATGGGCGGACATGAACATGAAGCCCATAAAGAAAGGGTAGGGGAGGTACCTATCTACAAGGCAGATGCCAATGCAAAATCAGCCTGGATACATAGAATTTTTGTAAACAAGGAGACGAAAAAATCAATCATCAAATCGGAACTGGTTCAACTGGATGAAAATATCCCCTTGGATCCCGAAGTCCAGAAAAAGGTGCAAAAATGGGAAGAAAAGGCATTGAAGGCATTCGGTAAAAGTGGCATCGACTTAAAATCCCAAGTCGCTGTGCTGAAAGAGCCTTTGGATGGACTGGAAGTTCACATTCGTACAGAACAAACCAACCTCGGTTCAGCCATTGCTGAAGCCATGTACCAGGGATTCCCGGATTTGGATGCCTGTATTTTTAATGGAGGATCTGTTCGCCTGGACGATTACCTGTCAGGTACCATTACCCAATACGACATCGTCAGAACCCTTCCATTTGGAGGAGGAGTCCAAAAGGTGGAGATGAAAGGGAGTCTTTTGAGAAAAATTCTTGATACAGGCCTGGCCAACAAGGGTTCCGGGGGCTATTTACAGTGGCACAACATCGGGCAGGAGAAAGGAGATTGGTTGATTGCAGGGCAACCTTTACAGGATTCTCGCATCTATGCTATAGCGGTGAGTGACTTTCTAATGACAGGGCTGGAGCGAGGATTGGATTGTTTGAAACCCAATAATCCCGAAATTACAAAAATAACCAAGCCCTCTGAAGCTGCCCCCGCTACCGACATTCGTATGTTGTTGATTCAATTTCTGAGTAAAGGGAACTAGCATATCCCCAGCACATAGGATAATTGACATTCTGCCTTACGAATAATTTTGTATTTTGGGGATCTATGAAATAGGCAAAAGGTAAACTTTTTCGCAGATTTAAAATTACTGAAGGACTTAAGTTTATGATCAAAGCATTACTAGTTGAAGATGAAAAAAACAGCCAGGAACTGATAAGCGGGCTGATCAATGAGTATTGTGAAGGAGTAGAGGTCGCCGGAATTGCGGGGAGTGTAGCAGAAGCATTGAAAAAAATTGAGGAACTTCAACCTGAACTTCTATTTTTGGATATAGAATTGCCTGATGGTGATGGTTTCCAGGTCTTGGAAAAAACAGCTATCAAGGACTTCGAGGTTATTTTTATCACTGCCTACGACCAGTATGCAACCAAGGCATTCAAGTTTTCGGCTACGGATTACCTCCTGAAGCCGGTTGACATAGATGAGTTGCAGGAGGCAGTGAAGCGTGTCCTGGACAAGCGAGCAAGCACCCCCAAAGAAGAACAGCAGGCCAGATTGGAGGCATTGATTGCCAACCTCAAGCATCTTCAGCAGCCCCTAAAAAGAATTGTATTACCTACATCCAACGGTTTTACAGTCGTCAATCCTGATGACATCATCCGTTGCGAGTCAGATAGAAATTATACCTTCATTTTCCTGAAGGATGGCCGCAAAATCTTGGTTTCAAGGACAATAAAGGAGTATGACGAAATGCTTTCTGATTATAACTTTTTCAGAATCCACCAGTCCCACTTGATCAACCTTGGTTACCTGAAAAATTATACCCGTGGCCGCGGCGGCTACGTCGAACTGACTGACGGATCTGTGCTCGATGTGTCGGCTCGTAGGAAGTCCGAGTTTTTGAAGCGCATGTCTGTGGATGGTTAAAGTACATCCCTTCTGGAAAGAAGGTGGGGAGGAATTCAAGAAATTTTTTCTTCATACAAGTAGTCAAAGTTCAGGCAGTAATTGCATAAATAATTTAGGAAAATTCTACCTAATGAACAGCTTGCAAGTCTGACAAAAAATAAAAAAAGGGATGGCGAAAAAGCCATCCCTTTTTTTTGCTCTGTTACTTAATTGTTATGGATCCACTTTCTCACGATAGTCTCTCCATCTTCAAAGGAAACTTTGATCAGGTAGATTCCACTTGCCAGTGAAACACGGTTTAATGGATAGTTGACCGACTCCAGTTTTTCCTCAAAAAGGGTCGCTAGTCTTTGCCCATTCAATTGGAAGAGTTCAATCTTCCCATTTTTCATAGGAGCCTGATTGAACAGGAGGAAACTTTCGTTTAGACCGGAGTTGTAAGCGACTGAAACGCCTATGCTTGCTGTGGGTACAAATACTTCTACCTGGTCAGAATATTCAAAGCTGCCATCAAGGTCAACCTGCTTCAATCGATAGGTATAAGTCGTGTTTCCAAATGGAAGTTTTTTATCTACGAATTGATATTTCTGAATCACAGAGCTGTTTCCAATTCCGTCTACGAAAGCTATTTCTTCGAATTCTTCCCCTCTAATGGCTCGTTCTATGGAAAAGCCCATGTTGTTTTTCTCTGATCCGGTAGACCAATCCAATAAGACTTCCTCATTGACATATTCACCTTCAAAACCCAGGAATTCCACAGGGGTTACTGAAGGAGCTATTCCGGGAACTCCAAAGCCAAATCCTGAGAATCCGTCTGTGAAGCTGGCAGTAAGTGTATAATTGGTTCCAAAAGTTCCCTGGGTTATGGTGGTTACCGAGTCTATGCTGCTGTTGTTGCTGGCACCTCCTGCGGGAGTAACCGTAGAGATGGTGATGCCGTCAGTCTTGACCACGATGATATCTCCGATGGTCTGACCTGTAGCAGATGCCCAATCATCCAGTTCAGCTTGCGTGAAGTAAACCGTCATGTCATAGCTTGCAGTAGCATTATTGTTGGTTGGGGTAATGTTCAATGTTTTGGCTACCAGGTCATTTCCATCGCCTGCTGCTGAGTTCCAGAAATCTACATGCGCAGCACCGGCTGATGTAGTTGATCGGTCAATTTGAACTGTAGTACAACCAAAGTCATGAGGTCCATTATCAATTCTACAGATTACATTTCCTGAAGCTTCGTAAAAGTAAACGGTCTCATTCGGCCCCAAATACTCATCCGCGCTTACAATCTGATCTTCCACCACGGTTTCCAAAGAATTGTACAACCTGACATCAGGTCTGAAGAAGCTGGCACTAGCAAAACTTATAATATCACAACCATCGGTAGTGGTGGAGGATTCATACCAGGTATTCTGGTTTGTTAGGACTCCGGTAAAGTTGGTTGATTGGATTACATCTGCATTGGCTCCTGCAGAAGCATTGTTGAAACAGGTTTCTACCAAGAGGTTCGAAGTTCCGTCCCAGGCGAATTGTGAATCAAAAATTATCTGATTCCAACCAGCAGCGGTTGTTACATCACCGCTGTATACGGTGGTAGTCCCAGTTTCAAATTCCAGGCTCCCGGGGAATTCGGTCGTGCTGGTATTTTTCATTTTAATGGTAAAGTCCGAAAACGGCTGTGTACTGTTTTTGGTGGTTACATTCCAGGCAATGGCTTTGAAATTATCCCCGGCAGAGAATCCCGCTGTAGTCAATTCAGCTGCGGTGTAAACTGTTTGTAGTTTAAAGTCAGAGGTGTTGGATCTAAAAACTGTCCCAAAGGATGACAAACCCGTCCCTGAACCAACCAAAGCGAAGTTCGTGCTTGGATCAGGGGTAAAGTCATTATCCTGGATATTGACATTCTTCTGGAAGTCTGAACCAGCAACTGCGTCAGTTGTTCCAGCATTTGTAACTGCAATTTCCATGTCTATATCTTCAAGCGATTCGACAGCCTCGTCATCATAGATCCTGATCGTTACATCCTGGGTGGTAACACCGGCAGTAGTGAATGTGAAGGTACTTGGGAGAATGTCAAAATCAATTCCTTCGGTAGCCGAAGAGGTGGCAGCTGCACTGACTTCGATATTGGCATCTGCCGTAGGGTTTTTATTGATAACTACGGTTACGGTATAATCAATGAAATCCAGACAGTCATCCGGAGCAGCCTTTGTACCACTTGTGTTATCCTCAACCGTGTTCAATTCTCCTCCGGAGAAGTTAACTGTTGTAGCAGAGAATGCTGTGGTTGAATAAAGTCCGCGGCCGTGTGTAGCAGCAATAACAACATCGTCAGAAACCCTGGTTTGAAGCATGTCCACTCGGACGTTGGCCAGGTTGGTGTTGGTTGCATCCCAATCAGTTCCACCTGCTGCGCTAAGGTCATCTGTAGACCATACACCCAGTTCGGTAGCAAGCAATGCTTGATTGCTCTGACCCGGAACGAACATCGCCCAACGGATAGGAATATTGGGAAGGTCTCCTTCTCTATTGTTCCAGATGATCCCTCCATCCGTAGTTTCCCAGACACTGTTTACACCATAGTTGGAATAGGTAACCAGTAAGTGGTTGTCATTTCCATTTTCTACTGCAATACAAGATACATACCCACTGGCACTTGCCAGGGTGGAAGATTGAAGAATTCTCGTTGCAGATGGTGCGCCTGTATTGGCATTGTCGATGCGGTAGACATCACCATCAAAGCCCGTCCCAAAGTTATCCAGTCCAAGGAAAACCGTAGCAGGATTATTAGGAGAAACTGTAACTGCCGAAACTTCATTTCCTCCAAATGTTCCAAAAGTAAAGGTGCTCGCAGTTGGAGTTCCTTCTACATCCTCTACCCGCAGGTATTGACCTGTATTCCATGCACCATATAGGATATTGTTGGTATTGTCGTAATCTGTTGGATTGATGAATTTGCCGGCAGTACTGCTGTAGTTGTAGTTGGTGAAGGACGCAAAACTATTGGTAGATATCCTATAGTTGTTATAAATAAAGGAAGTGATTTGAGTAGTTGAATTCGTCTGGTCAATGTGGCAAAAAGCTCCATCACCGCCTGTAACCTCTACTGTGGCATTGACACCAGAACTGCTGAATTGTTGTGATCCATTGTCTTGGGCTCCAGCCAGGAAATAGTCTATCCCGGCATCGGGGTGCATGGCACAAGCATAAAACTGGGTGGTATTGTAATTGGTACCCTTGGTAGCAAAACTTGGCAAGGAGACTGTATTATTGATGTCAGTCGTATAGTCAATCCCTCCATCTGAGGTGATAACTGCATTTGTAGAGCTTCCAGGTTCAAAAATAATGTTGTGGTGATCCGCATGAACATTTTGTGCGCTTGTGTATCCTGTAGCTCCAAACAACGACCATGTGGTGATCTGGGTCCAGGTAGCACCTCGGTCACTAGATCTCAATGCATCAATACCGCCGATGTATAAGGTATTCGCATTGTTGGGATCAACCTGGGCAATGAGGTCGTACCATGCTTGCCCCCTTGTAAATATGCTTCCAGATCCCTGGTCAATGATCGTAGGGATAGTAAGTGTCGTATAAGTAGGGGCGGTAGTCAATGGATTGCCACTAACATTTTCAGACCTGTACATTTCAGTAACGTCATTAGACCCGACGCCTTCGCCCAAAATGTAAAGCCTGTCTGCATCAGAAGGGGCAACAGCCATCTCCAGGCGATCAATGGTTGAGGTGGAACCTGTTCCTGAAGCTGGAGGGAAAATCCTGACCCAGTTTCCTGCATCACCTGTATTGCCACCGTAGGTAGCAGCATCTGATTTCCATACCTCTCCATAAGAGGAGACATATAAATCGCCGTCAGCCCCAATTTCCAGATCTCCCATTCGGGAGTTTGCCGAGGGGGTGGATGTACCGGACAGGTCCAGTCCATTTACACCTGTGCTAAGTACTGTGGTATAATTGACACCACCGTCTGTTGATTTCCATAGACCAAAAAATCTGGTGGCCACATATAAGTCTCCGTTAGCGGCAACTTCCAGGTCATTTACAAAGAAGATTCCAGTCGAGTTGGCCAATTGAGTGAAAGAAGTTCCTCCATTGGTCGTTTTCCAAATACCTTCTCCCTGTACCGCATCAGTGTTACCCCAGCCTTCACCTGTAGCTACATAAATGATATTTGTATTCGATGGGTCCTGTGCAATCGCGGAGACTGCAAGGTTGTTCCAAAACTCATTTTGATGTGTCCAGGTGGGGTTGGCATTTTGAAAGTTCGTCGTCTTCCATAATCCTCCGGCTACAGAACCTACAAAGACCGTATTGTTGGTAGCATCAGATTCGTCGAAAAGGAAAGCCCTCGTCCTGCCAGGTACATTATTGGGCCCTCTTTCGTCCCAGGAAATGCCAGTTATACCAGCTCTGGACTGGTTCTGATTGCTCAAAATTTCCCTCTTCAAATTTTCCCTGGCGATTCTTAGCTCCTCAATCGGAACCAATCCCGTTGCAGGATCCTTTGTCATTTCAAAATCATGCTTCCATGCAAGGTCCATCCTGTCTCTTTTCGATGGCTTTTTGTAAGGGACAGGCTCAACTGTTCCTGTTTTGATAACCTTGCCTTGTTGGGTTTCACATGAAAAAAGAACAAATCCCGTCAAAAGGAGCAGGATTAATTTTTGCAAGTAATTAATTGATTTCATGACTAATGTTGGGTTTTAAAAAAACTGACTTGAAAATCAGGGAATTGAAATAACTAGGGAAGGGGGTGTATAAAATGGAAAGCAACGAATGTTTCCTTTTTTCCGTGTTAAATTTATATAAAAAAAGTTTAAAATCATTTGACAAATTCTGAGTCGGGTGAAAAATTTCATGAATGGTTAATACTGGTATTTGAAGTAAATTTCTCCTGCCAACGATATAGAGTTGGGAAGTTTATTCTCATTCTTGTTGGATTATTTGCCTGATTGGCAGCATGAAATTTCCAAAAAATCAAACTGTGTTTTAATTTTAGGAACTATTGCTAGATTGAATAGTACAAATAGGTATATGCAAGATCAATTAACCCCGGCTAGAATTGTTCAGGAACTGGACAAATACATCATTGGCCAAGCGGATGCGAAGAAGGCGGTTGCCATCGCCTTGAGAAATAGATGGCGAAGAATGAACGCTGAAAAAGAGATTCAGAAGGAAATCATTCCTAACAATATATTGATGATTGGCCCCACTGGGGTTGGAAAAACTGAGATCGCTCGTAGGTTGGCTCAACTTGCGAATGCCCCCTTTATCAAAGTGGAGGCTTCAAAGTTTACTGAGGTGGGATATGTCGGAAGGGATGTAGAAAGCATGGTCAGGGACCTTGTGGAGCAATCTGTGAACCTTGTGAGGGCTGAGCAGAAAGAGATCGTTCGAGAAGCCGCCCAGGAAGGTGCGAATGAAAAAATATTGGATATTCTGATTCCACCTGTCCATTCAGGAGTTCAGGGCCCCGCTAAAGAAAATCCAAGTATTGGCTTTCCTGCTATCTCTGAAAGCTATTCTGATCAGGAGTTGAATGAGAGAACTCGAAGCATGTTTCGGAAGAAGCTCAAGGATGGGGAATTGGAAGACAGAATGATTGAGGTGGAGGTTACCGTTCCTGCCCATAATGTTCAGGTTGTAGGGCCTATGGGTATGGATGGGATGGATGGTATTCAGGAAATGCTTAGTGGGATGATGCCCAAAAAGAAGAAAAAGAGAAAGCTGACTGTAAAAGAGGCCAGGGAATATTTTGTCGAAGAAGAGGCCGAACGCCTAATCGACATGGATGGGGTAACCCGTGATGCACTTGAAAGAGCCCAAAACAGTGGCATCATCTTCATTGATGAGATCGATAAGGTAGCTGTAAATTCTTCAGGTGGGAAGGGTGGACCCGATGTATCCCGCCAAGGAGTGCAAAGAGACCTCCTGCCAATTGTGGAGGGTTCTGTGGTGAATACCAAACATGGTTCTGTCAAGACAGATCATATCCTTTTCATTTCTGCCGGTGCTTTCCATGTATCAAAGCCTAGTGATCTGATTCCTGAGCTTCAGGGACGTTTCCCTATCCGGGTAGAACTAAATCCATTGACCAAGGAAGATTTTATCAAAATTCTTACTCAACCCCGTAACGCCCTTACCAAGCAGTATCAGGCATTGCTTCAAAGTGAGGGAGCAAGTATCACCTTTGATGAGAGTGCTATAGAAGCCATGGCTGAGATGGCCAGTACAGTGAATTCTGAGGTCGAAAACATTGGAGCAAGGCGTTTACATACCATCATGAGCGCCCTCCTGAATGATATTCTTTTTGAGGTTCCGGATATCAATCCCAACATTTCATTTTTGATAGATAGGGACTTTGTCATGGAGAAATTAAACCATATTGTCAAAAAACGAGACTTGAGTCAATACATATTATAATTTGGCTTCAGCCATAAAAAAATGTTCAATCACCAATTTAGTGTGGCGATTGAACATTTTTTATTCAAAGTCTTTTCTAAAAGCTTCTTATTTCTGCACCTTACTATACTTAGGCATGTTGGTTGGGTCAACATCCTGCATGATGGTCAGAAATTCTTTTTGGTCATTTACAAAAGCATTCTGGAATACCTTAACCAATTCCTGGTTTTTGGTATCACAGAATATTCTTACCAAATAGAGCTGTGGATTCTGGCGGTTGAGCCTTTGCAAATCCCTAAGACAAGCGAGTATGGCTTTGCGGCCCCTTGCTGGACTTTCTGCCAAGCCATCTATTCCAGTCCTGTGATATTTATAAAGTACCTGATGGAATACCCTGTATTTTGTATTCATGAGGTTTTCTGCTAGCCAAAAGCGATTTTTCAGTGTTTGTTCGCTCGATTTCCAACCCGACTCATTCGAACTACTTGCAAGCCCTACAATCTCTCTGGCAGTATTGAAATGAGCCTGTCCGCCATTTGGAGCGAAGCTGTCATAGTCAAAACCCAGAATGACAAAGGCATAGAAATTTAGCAGGGCCGTAAGGTTATCCGTATAGGTATTCTGGACATAGGCCATGTTTTGGTAGGGAAGGTATTTGAAATTGAATGCATTGTCCCTAATCGTCAGCAAGGAAGTCTCGTAAGTTGAATTATATGCTGGCCTGTAGACCTGGAAGTTGGCCTGACATACAAAATAGTCGACACTGGGCTGAGAACTGACGATGATTTGGAGCCCTACCCGGATTCTTTCATGACCTTCAAATTTATCTTGGGTAAAGGCCGTGGTATTCATATATCTGGAAATGTTTTGCTGCATATCCTTGAATACCGTTTTATCTCCCTGGATTTGCTGGGAATTGATGGTAACGGTAACTAGAAATTCCTGGGCTTTGAGGTGTGTGATAGAAAGTCCAAGTAGGAGAAATAAAATGATTGATAACCTCATATTAGGTGTTATTTTTTTGTTTTCTCAGTCTAATGACTTGCTGAAGGATATCCTTGGCAAGCTCTTTTTTGCTTTTCAACGGAAAGGACATCTGTTCTTCATCTCTGAAAAGCAGCGTTAGCTTGTTGGTATCATGGCCAAAACCAGCTCCGGCATCCTTCATTGAGTTCAAAACTACGAAATCCAAGTTTTTACTTTGGAGCTTTTTTTTTGCATTATCCAACTCATTATGTGTTTCAAGGGCAAAACCCACCAAAATTTGTTCACTTTTTTTAATGGCACCGACTGATTTAAGGATATCTCGGGTTCTTTTTAATGGGATATTGAGGTCTCCTTCAGCTTTTTTGATTTTCTGATGGGACACTTCCAGGGGAGTGTAATCCGCAACAGCTGCAGTCATGATTACTACATCCTTGTCTTGAAGGTTCTGGTGCACGGCCTCATACATTTCCTGTGCTGACTGGACATCAATCCTGTAAATGTTCTTTGGAAGTTCAAGTTGAGTAGGGCCTGAGACAATAGTTACCTCTGCACCCAATCTGGCGGCTTCTTCTGCCAATGCATAGCCCATTTTACCTGTAGAGTGATTGGTGATGTAGCGGACTGGATCTATCGCTTCGCGGGTAGGTCCAGCAGTCAACAATAAGCCTGTTCCAGCAAGGGGTTTTTCTCCAAAGAAAGTTTGAACAGCAGTCAAAATATCTTCGGCTTCCATCAACCTGCCAGGTCCCTGTAATCCACTGGCCAAAAAACCATCTCCAACTGGCAATACATGAACGCCGTCCTTCTGAAGAATCTCAAGGTTAGCCTGGGTACGGGGATGCACATACATGTCGGCATCCATGGCAGGTGCTACCATCACAGGGCAGGGAGCTGCAAGATATACCGCTGTCAAGGCATTGTCGCAAAGTCCATGGGCGAACTTCGCCAGGGTATTGGCGGTGGCGGGAACGACAAGTAAGAGGTCTGCCCAGGTTCCAAGGCCAACATGTTCAGACCAACCTTCATTCCAAAGATCAGAGAAGACATTTCCTTTGGTAAGGGCGGAAAAACTGAGTTCTCCTACAAACTTTTCAACCGAGGGGGTGGTAACTACTTTTACTTCTGCACCTGCTTTTTGGAGCAACCGTAGCAAAAAAACTGCTTTATAAGCAGCAATGCTGGCTGTAACTCCCAAAACGATCTTTTTTCCTTTGAGCATAAATGTAGTGTAGGTGGCTAATTGGCCTTATTGAAATAAAAATGGCGAACCAAAGGCTCGCCAAAATTTACAATTCTTGATTCAATATCTTCGAAAAAATGTGCTTAAACGTCTCCGTTAGGATCTTTCCAGTACACATTTTCTTCCAGGAACTCTTCCAATGCAATTTGAGTTGGCTTGGGCTTGCGCTCATAAAAGCGGCTGATTTCAATCTGCTCTTTGTTTTCCATAACCTCTTCAAGGTTGTCGTATGCAGGAGCAAATTCAGCCAGTTTCTGGGTCAACTCGTCTTTCACCTCAAGGGTGATTTGGTTGGCACGCTTACCGGAAACGATGATAGAACGGTAGATGTTGCCACCAAGGTCATTCAATCTCAAGGTATCAACTGGCAAAAAATCGTTATCTCTCATATATAATTGAAGGTATAATCTTCCAAAATAAATCATACGGATAATAGCTTCCGCATGTTTTTAGAACTTCAAAACAATAAAAAAATTGTCGGATTTCAAAGCTGGAATTCCTTAGGAACCTTGCTGGCTTGCAGAGATCTTTCCAAGAGCCTTTTTCGTTTTCAAATAGGTACTTTCAGCGTCTTTTTTGAAAACACTATTTGGATAGGAGTCTATAAAACGCTCATAGTAATCTACCGCATCGAGGTAGCGGTTTTTCTTTTTGGTTGTGATGGAGTTTTCTGCCAATTCATAAGCCGCCTTGATCATGTATAGGCGTGTTTCTTCTCTATACCTCGAATCAGGAAATTCCTCCAACATTACTTGACAGGTGGTAACGGCAGCCTTATATTTTTCTCGATTGAAGTATAGTACTGCGGTATCAAATTGCTTTTTTGCCAGGCGTTCCCTGAGTTCATTGATTCTGGCGTTTGCCTCTCCGATTTGGGTGGCGTAAGGGTAGCTATTGATAAAGAGCTGGTACTGCTCAATTGCCTGATTGGTAAATGATTGATCCAGATAAGATGGAGCTGATTCCCGATAATAACTTTCAGCTACCATGTAGGTACATTCCGGAGTTTTGGGATCTGCTGGGTATAATTTTGCGTATTGATCGAAATAGTAGGCTGAGATCACATAGAAGCCTGAGTTAAACTTTGCATAGGCATAATGGTAAAGAATTTCCTTTGCCCTGGCTTGGCCACGGTATGCTGCCTGCAGTTCTTCAAAAAGAAAGGATGCCCTTTCGTAGTCGCCATTTTTATAAAAGAAAAAGGCTGCTGAATCTTTTTGGGAAAGGGTTCCCTTTCTAGAATACTGGGAGTATGTCCTATACTGCTCATTGCAGGATGCCAGCATCAAAAGAGCCATCAAAAGCCCTGCTATATTCAAAATTCCTCTCTTCATATCTTGCAAAACTAACAAATAATCCAATGATAGGCTGACAAATTTTCTATTTTTGCCTTTCTGATACATCCTCCTGACGAAGGAGATACACTTTGGGTTGCATGAAGTTGGTAGACAGATACATCATTGGACAATTTATCAGCACCTTCCTGTTTATGTTGGGAATGGTTCTGGTCATCTGTGTGGTTGTAGATTTTATAGAGAAATTGGATCTTTTCCTTGATAATGAGATCCCATTAAATGAAATCATATTCAACTATTACCTAAATTTTCTGGCATATTATGGGAATTTGCTGGCCCCGATATGTATTTTCCTGGGGGTCATATTCTTTACTTCCAGAATGGCTTCCAGGACAGAGATAGTTCCTATTTTGAGTGCCGGTGTGAATTTTGGGAGGTTGTTGAGGCCATATCTGATCATGGGAATCTTCTTCATGGCTGTGGGCTTCATTTTTAAATCCTATTTAATCCCACTCTCTACCGACGCCCGCCTTGATTTTGAATACAAGTACATGGGGCGGGTAAAAAAGAATCTTGGCAAACGGATGGACATCCACAAAAAGGTCGCTGCTGACACCTATGTGTATTTTCACCACTTTAATGAGCGAAACAATGTCGGGACCAATTTTGGAATGGAGAAGGTGGTCAACGGTAAGGTAGTGCGGAAGATCAGTGCCAAAAAGATCAACTGGATTGACTCGACAGAGTCCTGGCAATTGTCAACTGTAGAAATAAGGGAACTGGATGGTTTAAGGGAGACCATCACCCGCCCAAAGAAACTGGACACAACATTTTTGTTGTCGCCAGATGATATTTTCATTCGCGAACAATTTGCGGAGAGCATGACCTTGCCGAAACTCCTTGACTTGATCGACCTAGAGGAACTACGTGGGTCTGACATCCTGAATTTTTTATACCTAGAGCGGCATAGACGATTTTCAGATCCTCTGGCCATATTCATATTGACAATGCTTGGTTTTGCGATCAGTTTCGAGAAATCCAGGGGAGGTATTGCAGTCAAAATCGGCATGGGGCTTATCCTGGCTTTTCTGTATATCGCTTTGCTCTATGGTGGTGCTGCGGTAGTAGGAGAGGAATATCCGCCCTGGCTGGCTGTCTGGATGCCCAATATTGTATTTTTTCCCCTGGCGACCGTATTGATCATCATGGGAAGGAATCCCGGCATTTTCAGTAACCTGATCAGGCGCTTGAGGGGGCAGGTGGATTAAAAGTTAAGTTTATTGAGGAAGATCAAAATTCATCCATATAAATTTGGATAAAAGTCCTTGCCGTTGCACTTTTGTAGACCTGACTCATTAGCTCAGTTGGTTCAGAGCGCTGCCTTGACAGGGCAGAGGTCACTGGTTCGAGCCCAGTATGAGTCACTCAGATCCTGTTTCCAAGTAGAAACAGGATTTTTTTTTGAAACTTGTTACTTTATTAAATCAACTCCAAAAACGCTCGATTTCGATCTCTTTAAGTTTTTTCTTCGGCCTTCGAAACTTAGGTGTTTATAATTAAGTTATAAATATAGAATAGTTCTGTGATTTGAAGTTTGTGTAGAAATAGGTAATAAATAATAGCAAATAATGAGTAGACAAGTATATATTCTTGGAGCAGGCTTTTCCATACCCACAGGTGTTCCATCCCAAATTGGATTAACCAAAGAATTGTTCAACTTCAAGTTTTCGAAAAAAGAGCTAGAAGGAGAGTTCCATATAGCGATGAAAACTCTCCTGGAAAAGCTTGAACAACTCAAGGATTTTCTTCAAGCGGAGTTCGGAATTGAGTTTGACGGGGAAACACAAGACGGCATGTCGTTTTATTTGGAAGACTTGTATACCCCACTTGATAGAGCAATTCAAGAAAATTCTTATTTAAGGACAATTCCTCCAGAAGATTTGCTAAAGTATAGGAGAGCCTTGGATTCAATTCTGGCAATAATTCTAAAGAGAATCACTTCTAACCCAGATATTGATTTTATAAAAACTGAATACGTAGAGAAATTTGCCAGGTATATCGTTAAGAAAAGCCGTCAAGGAGCGGAAAGGCCTACTGAACCAAGTCCAGTATCTGTTGTAACCACCAATTGGGATACGATCCTCGACAAGATGTTGATGAAGGAATTGCTCACTGTTAATTCACAAAAACCTAAAGGAAAAATAGATTACATCTGCCATATCGTAAATAATAGTGAGTACGTTCCAGTAGAACCTGGAATGTTAGCCATTGCAAAAGGTAACTTCACAGTCAAGCTGTTAAAAATACATGGGTCTACCAATTGGTTGCATTGCCCTAAATGCAGAAGGATATACCTGGATATTCGTCCTGAAGATATTTTTGATGGGGAATTCAACCTAATCAAATGTTTTAACTGCAAGAAGTTTGAGGAACCAATCAAGAATCCCATTCTTCGAACCAGACTTTTGATGCCCACTTTCCTTAAGGATTTTAACAATTTCCAAACAAAGCTAATCTGGAATTACAGTGCAAAAGAAATTCGAGAAGCTGATGAAATAATTTTTATAGGATATTCCTTCCCAATGGCCGATTTTGAATTTAGGCAATTGCTATTTAGACAGGTTCGCAAGCGGGCAAAAATTAAAGTTATTTTATATGAGGAAGAGAAAAGTGGCTTGGTGGTAACATCGCAAAATTATAATGAAGCCTTATTGACGGGACTTTCAATTGAGAATGTGGCTGCTTTAAAAAGGTATTTGAGTTTTTTTGGAGGAAAAATTCACAACAGAATTGAAATTAGATTTGAAGGGGTAAAAAGCTATGTTGATACACTTGAGTTAGTGGAGAATTAGGGAACACAGATGAGCCCCAGCTGTGTTTGACAAAATCGTAGCTACTTTCTGAAAACAGTTCTATACTTGTTAGCCGGTTGCCCATTACCCTAAATATCCCTCACACACCTAAATCCGGTATGAAAAAGCGAGGTTTCAGGCGTGGAACTGGTTTCTCCTATGATTTGAAAACCATGGCACACATTTAAGTCGCACAAAAATGAGCCTCCCCTAGCAATTTTTTCTGGGCCAGTATTGCTTCGCTCTACAGGAGACCAATCTTCCATCCATTCCCACACATTCCCAACGATGTCTTCCAATCCTACTGAAGATTCACCAAAATGCCCGACAGGAGAAGTCGTCAAATAGCCATCTTCTGCCAGGTTGAAATTTGGGAATGCCCCTTGCCAATAATTGGCCATGAATTTTCCATTGACCTTGGTAGAATTTCCCCAGGGGTACCTGAGTTTTTCTTGATTGTTTGTCCTGGCAGCCAACTCCCATTCATCTTGTCTGGGAAGTCGTTTGCCAGCCCATTTTGCATAGGCCTGTGCATCATACCAGGAGACCTGTGTTACCGGATGGTCTTCAGCTGCCTTAGCTCCTTCTGGACCCTGTGGCATTCGCCAATTTGCTCCCTTTACCAAGTCCCAGCTGCCTTTCTCAAAGTTAAATACTCCTGCATCCCCAAATTTTTCTGCCGAACTTACATGACCGGTGGCCTTCACAAAAACTGCAAACTCTGCAACCGTTACCGGGTGTTTGTCCATCCAGAAGTCCTTCGTTTCACGGCCTTCTATTGATCCTCCAGAAATCTTTACCATAGGAGTTTCTCCCCTCGGCTTTTGGGCTGTTATTGGTTTGGATACAGTTTCTGTTTTCCTCGTACTAGTTTCGGTCTCACAGGCCCATACACTCCACATCATTAGAATGAACAGGAATGTAAATTTTGAGAGGGAACTCATAGTTGATTGATTTTTACCAGACATCCATTTCGCATCAGAAACAGCAGATATCGCAATAAACTAAGGCTTTTCTTTCTTAACAAGGCTTCGCCAATGGTTTAAGGGACATTTTTAGCATGTCTTTGAATTCATCTGATGAACCCTTACCAGAAAGTTTGAATTAATTATCAAAAGCATCTCATTTAAGAAACCATTAGTTTAAAGTAAAAGTCTTGTTTTATGAATCAATTGAAACTCCATACCAGGATTTATGAAACTACCCTTAATCGTCATCAATGTATGGCTTTGGATCTCTTTTCCAGTTGCAGTTTCATTTGGCCAAGGAGGTCGAATCACAGGTCAAGTGTTGGATGGAATAAAAAAAACTCCCCTACCATATGCCACTCTTAGTCTTATAAATAAAAAAAATAGCAACGTTTTTGGAGGAGGCCTGACAGATTCAATCGGTAAATTTTCCATTCTAACTACAACTTTTTCCAACTCCTTCCTTCAAATTCGATTTTGGGGTTACAAGACCCTCAACATCGATATAGAAGCCGAAAGTTCTGTGGAGATAGTTGATTTGGGTGTTTTGGAATTGAGTCCTGCTGCCCAATTGGTGGAAGAAGTTGAAATAAGTGGGAGGAAAAGCCGTGTCTATCAGAAAGTCGATCGACAGGTTTTCGATGCAGGTCAATTCCAGAATGCTGAAGGGGGCAGTGCCTTCGATGTGGTGAAGAATCTCCCCTCAACCAGCGTAGATGCCCTGGGCAATATTTCCTTGAGGGGTAGTGGAGGGTTTCTTTTGCTGATTAATGGGAGGCAGCTTCAAGGAGATCCAAGTGCCTACTTAAATCAAATTCCTGCTAATTCCATAGAGCAAGTAGAGGTGATCACTACACCATCAGCTCAATTTGACCCGGATGGCAATTCCGGAATCATCAACATCATCACAAAGGAAAACGCCACAGATGGCCTTTTCATCCAGGCGAAGCTTTTGCTTGGAGCTCCAAGTATAGAGCCTTATGGCAACAAGGAGGCAAGTCGTAGATTTACAGGAGATTTGAGCCTTAGTTGGAAGAAAGGGAAATGGTCAATAAATAGTGGATTGGATTACCGAAGGAATGACATTGCAGGCCAACGCATAGGCTATGTGAATACATATGAGAAAGAGCAATTGACGGAGTTTCCCAGCTCAGGAGAAAGGAGTTTTGATCGCTACCAATATTCAGGAAGGATATCGGCCAGCTTTAGCCCGAATTCAAACAAGGAGTTGACCCTTAGCCTCTTTGGAGGAGACCGAACGCAATTTAGAACAGCTGACATACTGTATGCACCCCAACAAAGGAGGAGCATTAGGTTAGATGATTTTCAAGGGGTGGAGGAATATTGGCAATCCTACAAATTAAACGATAGAACCAGCAGCCAGGGTGAACTGATTGACAGTTTGACCTATTTCAACGAAAACCTAAGGGTAAGGGAAGGTGATTTCCTCCTGGGTAGCCTGGATTACATGTTCAAGTTTGCAGACAACAGTCAGCTATTCATTTCTGCTCTTTATGAGCGAAGTTTTTTGGGAGGACCGACTGACAATGCTTCTCTGGCTTGGCCCAACATCCAGGACTCCTTGCAATATCAGTTCAATACCAATGACAATCCCCTCGATGGCATACTGGCAAAACTTGATTACACCACCGACATTGATGGAGCGGATTTCGCAGCAGGTTTCCAGTTCAGGTTTCTGAATCACCCTGGAGATTTTCTCTACCTGGACAGGGATTTTGAGAACAATAGCTTCATTGAGAACCCACTTTTTACCAACAGAATATTACTTAGGAGGCAGATATACGCTATTTATTCCCAGATTTCGGGGGGAGATAAATTGTCTTATAATGTCGGTTTGCGTTTGGAATATATGGATAGGCAGGTCGAGCTCCAAAATCCTGATACTACATTTAACTACAACATCCTCCAGCCCTTTCCCAGCCTGAATCTAACATATGACCTTGGTGGTTATGCCTCCTTGAAATTGGGCTACAGCAGAAGGATTCAGCGGACTACCACATTCAAGATGACACCCTTCCCTGAACGAGAACATAATGAAACCCTGGAACAAGGAGATGCTGAACTCTTGCCTGAGTTTATCAATTCCCTTGAAATCGGTTTCTCTAAATCATGGACAGACTATAGTTTTTACATCACTCCTTACTACCGGAGGGTAGAGAACCTGATCAATAGGGTAAATACAGTTTTCAATGACAGTATTCTCAATAGGATTTATACCAATGTGGGTGTGGGAGAAGCCATAGGTACGGAACTGGGTTTCACCCTTGATCCAACTAATTGGTGGGGTATTTTTGCAGGGGGAAATGTCTATCGGTATCAAATTGAAGGGGATTTGTTTGGGGACAGGATCAATACTGCCAATTGGATTTATTCCATCAATGCCCAAAGTGATTTCAGTTTAAGTTACGGCATGGCTTTACAGATAGGGATCAACTTCCTATCTCGCAGGATAACGGCCCAGGGGGAAAATAGCCGTTTCTACAATCCCTAACTTACTTTTAAAAAGCGTTTTTGGAAGGGGAAATTGGTTGCCAGCCTTCAATGGCAAAGCATAGACCTGGGCTTCCTTCAAAGCAATGAGCAAAGGATAACTACCCAGAGAGAAAACTTTTTTACCACCACCAACTATGTCTATGAAGTAGATCGGATATTGATAGGCCTGAGCTATCAACTAAGACAAAATCCCAATAAGTTCAAGGCCATCAAAAGTGAGTTTGGTGAGAAAGAATATTGAAACATCCAACGGGCTAAATTATAGCTTTTTATGAATCCAGCCTGCTTTTACCAACTGCTAAATTCAGGGATTTCATGACCTCCCACTTCCTGGATTTGTCAAAAATGAAGGTACTTATTTTTAGGGATTTCCCTTTTGTTGCCCTGCCATCATCAGGATTAGCAGGAATTCTGGAAAGTTTTAGTTTGTAAAGATTTTCATCTTCATCCCAAATCCACCATCCGATTTGCTGGACCCATGCGCTGTTAGCTCTGCTTTGTTTAAGACTTTGAGGTAGCGTAACTGCCAATAATAATTTATTCGGATCGTGCGCTCTTTTCATCTTGAAGATGAGGTTATCCTTTAAGAGAACCAATGGATTGCTGATGTCGAATAATTCGATTTGGCTAATCATATCATCTTCTTCGAATATGCAAAGCTCCAACTCAAAAAATCGGGCGATTTGCTTGATGTACAAATCAGCAGCAGAGGGTTGGAGATGTGAGGCACAGCCTGAAAGGGCTATCTTTACCTTGAAGGTTTTGTGGGGCATGATGCTCAAACCGGTATCCCTAAGTTTTATTTCTTTCTCTTCATTGCTTGGAAATTCTCCCAGTGTATAGAGTGATTTTATGATGAAATCTTTATGAAACCACTGATTGTACTGCTCATGCTCAACCGGGGGGCTGGGACTATCATCCATGAGGATTAAAAACAATTGCCAAATTGACTCCTTGTAGCCCATTTCCAGATAGGGGAGAGGTTTTGGGCTTCCGATGACCTTGAATATATCGAAAATCTGAAAGGGCATTTTTCCATCTCTCTGCTGTTTGATGAGTAATGGCCTGTCTTTGGGATTAAGCTTTAATTTGCTCACAAAAAAACCGATCTGACTGCCCACATCATCGACCTTTACCGAGAATTTATTGGAAAGGTAAAAGGTCTGAAAATAGTAGTTGGGGACAAACTGCATTCCTGGTCCATCTTCCAATTGATAATCCCAATGGATATTAAAGCGGTTTTTTGGGCCATCAGGATCAAAATCCAGGGTGATGTGTGTTTGATGATGGGCATGTTCCTTGTTTTTTTCCCAAAAGTAGATCTTGAGTTTATCTGGGCATTTGAATTTGGGATTTCCAAGTTTACGTGCTCTTTCCCAGGTAGCTATTTGGTCAAAGGCTCTTGTGAGTATTTTTGCCCTTTGAAGGCCTATTATGTGCTTATCAAAGGGTGGTTTTCTATGAATAGAATCAAGCAGCATTCTACCCGTTTCATTGTAGGTAATCCTTAGCCCATTATCTGTATGGGCTGCTTTATATCCTGAAGAATCATTTATCCCCTCAAGCAGTCTTTCCCTTGGAATTAAATCAAAATTGGCTTTAAAATTTTCCGTGGAGAACAGGAAGGAGTCGCCATCTACAGTTTTTTCCTGCGCCAAAAGTTCTGAGAGGATGGTCTCCTCACTTTTCAGATGTGGAAGGATCAACTCTTCCACCCCGTTATCATCAATTATTGACAATTTATCCCGAACGACATCTACAGGAACAGCTTTATACTGCTTGCCTTTGTAGTACAAGCCATGTTGAGGGACATTGGACATGTCTACCGGACTTTCTGCAAGTCCAATCGCGATGGTACTCACCTCATGGGTTTCTATAATGTCCCCCTTAGGGAAACTTACCGAATACCTTGCCTGGGTCCCCGATTGGATGCCATGTATGACTCCCTGGTTGATAACCCATCTATTCCATTCTTTGCTAAATACGAGATATCCTGTCAGGCTGCTTCCCAATTTGTCATGCTGGAGAAAAATAGACTCAGATCTAAGATTTCCATAAGTCTCCAACCTTGGGTTGTAGGCTTCCACTTGGGAAAGGAGTCTTTTGACCCTGTTTCGCACAACAGCTGCCAGGTTAGAATAACTGATTTGGCCTTTGGTATCCCGCAAGACATTAATCAAATGGTAGGTAAACAGCCCTTGAACTTTAGGGTTTTCAGCCTGGTTCACCTTTCTTTCTATGGCCTTTTCTCGTGGACCACAGGCCGCAAAAAGAATATGTGGAGGATTGGCATTTCTGTTTTCTTCTCCTGTCGATCCTTCTATAAATGAATCCTCAGGTCGTTGCTCTACATTTGGTGGGGCTTTTTTTGTCCTGGATAAGGAATAGGAAATGTGCTCGATCCGGGTGCCAGAACCGGAATGGCAACAATCCAAAATAACTACCACTTCAGGGGCTTCAGGCTTATCCGTCAATTCCTTTATCAGGTATTTTAATTCGATATCTGCCAGGTCATAGCTATCAATTCGTGTATTATAACAAACCAGATTTTCGTGATAATCATCTGTCATGGATTCGACCAGAACTTCCGGGGATTTGCGGGTAGATCCATGTCCTGAAAAATAAAACAGCGCAATGTCTCCTTTTCCCGCATTGCCCAAATGCTCCCTGAACTGTTCAATGATGGATTCATAGGTGGCATCCTCACCCAGGATACGTTCGGTAGAAAAGTCAAGGCCAGATTCCTCAAGTAGGTAATTTTCTACCAATGTTACATCATTTTGAGCACCCAGTAGGTCTTGAACCCTGGGGCTGCGATAGTCATTTATACCAACAAGTAGTGCGTAGTTCATAATTAAATGCTAATGATGGTAGGGGGATTGAAGCCTTTGGCGACGGGAAGGCGCTTGCCATTGCTCATGATGACGTAACCCCCGTCCGTACGGCTATAACTTTCTACATACTGGATGTTGACCACGAAACTTCTGTGGATTCGATGAAATTCGAATTTTTCCAGGGCAGTGGTAATCTTACCTAAGAGGCGTGGAGAATCTATTTCCTCCCCGTTGAACAAGGTGAAAACTGCCCGTTGGTTGGCCCCGCTGACATAAAGGATCTCCTCGAGGCTTACCAGCCTGTAGCCGTCTGAAACTGGAATGGCAAGTCGATTGGGCTTGTCTCCAAGGCTGGATTGTCGCTTGATGACCTTTTGAACAGACTCAACCAGTTCTGTATGTGTGAATGGCTTTTTCAGGTAATCTACTGCATTGGCCTTTACAGCTTCTACTCCATAATCGCTGTGATTGGTCGTGATGATCAAATGGAAACCAATAGGTTCCAATTCTGTAAGCAGGTCAAAACCATTGACAGGTCCCAACTGGATGTCCAGGAAAACAAGGTCAGGCTTGAGGTCTCGGATGGTTTTGATGCCTTCTTCCGCCGTAAGGCATGTGCCAATCACTTCTACCTGAGGGCAATACTTTTTTAGCTTATTCTTTAGGTTAATAAGCCCATTTTCTTCATCCTCAACGATTACTGCTTTGATTTTCATGCTTTTTCTGTTTGTTGTGTCAATTTTGTTCTAATGGAATCCAGAGTTTTACCCTGGTTCCTGCCGGTTCCCCATAGGTATCATACAAGTCTTCAATTTCTATCCTTCCTTTTTGGAAAGCTCCCTTATGGCTAAGCCTTTGGGCAAGGATATCAGTGCTATGGGACCTTTCTTCTTCCCTGGCAACTTTCCCCTTCAATTCTGCTGCTTTTTTTCTTCCAATGCCATTGTCAATCACTTCACAAATGATAAATGCAGTGCTTTGTGCTTCCTTAAAATTGATTTTTAGCCATCCTTCTTGTTTATAGCCATTGATTCGATGTTGGAGGCCATGCCAGATGGCATTTTCAACGACTGGTTGTACCAGCATAGGAGGTATTTTCAGGGATCGCACAGGAAGGTTGGCATCCACTTCCAACTCGTATTCAAATTTTTCATTTAACCTCAGCCGTTCCAACTCCACATAGTTTTTCAGAATACCCAATTCTTGTTGAAGGCTGATTTGGCTTTTGTCAGAGTTCCGAAGAATAGCGTCTGCCAATCTTGAAAATTTGACCAGGTACTCAGAAGCTTTTTCCTTTCCATCGGGCAAATCATCATCATTGATCAGAGAATCGATTGAATTCAGGGTATTGCCAATGAAATGCGGATTCATCTTGGCTTGTGCCAATTGGAGGCTGAGCTGAAGCTCTTTCTGAAGGTTTCTCAATTGGTTTTGCTGGAAGATCAGGAAGAAAGCCAATACAAGTAGGAGCCCGATTCCGATAGAAATAAGGATCATGTTTCTTCTCTGTCTGCGGGCCTTTATGCGTTCTTCTGCAAGGTCATATTCTTTTAATTGATGATAAATTTGAGCTTCTATTCGAGCTACATTTTGACTGAAATCATCCAGGGAAGCACTAGAAATACGTTTAAAAATGGAGTCATTGCGATCGGGATTAATGGTGTGATAGGCTTCCCAATAAGCAAGGGTTTGCTTATGCCTGGACAGATCAGCTTTTTCCATGGAGTTAATAGCTGCTTGCTCAAAATATTTTTCTGCCGAATCGGCATCAGAAGCGAATTGCCTATCCGAAATCATATACCTCTGGTGGTAGAGATAGCCCATTTCTGCATAGACATCATGAAGGATGTAAGGGAAGGCACCCTGGAGGTTTTGCTGATATTTCAGCAAGGAGGAATCAAAATAAGCTGGAATCCCTTCTATCATGTACATGGCCAGGTATAAATCTCCTTCGAGGTTTATCGCATGACCTACAGCCTCCCGATCCGAATTCTCCCGGAATAAGTTTGCTGCTTTGCTGAATGCTTGTAGTCCCCTTTTCACTTTTTGACTATCCAGTGGACCGGTATTTCCGAAGTAATCATTCAGAATCATCTCTCGCTCAAAGTTTCCAGCAACCCTAAGGTTTATAGCTGCATCTTCTTTTCTCCCAATTGCCAGAAAGTTTTCTGCACCTTTATAGATGATCTCAAGGCTTTTACTTACTGAATCATTTTCATAAAGGTTTGAAAATGCATGGTAGGAGGCTACCAGTCTATTAAGCCTTTCCTCTAACTCAATATTTTCTTCTTTTTTCTTGACCAGGTCAATGGCTTTTTTCAGGTCATTTAAATCCTCAATTAGAGCATTTTCAAAATCTATTTCCTTGAGTAAAAGGAGAGACTTTGCCTGCCAATAGGGCTGCTTTAAGCTAGAAAAGATCTCAACAGCTTCTTTGCCTAAGGCTTTTGCCCGCTCTGCATAAAAGCCAGAGAATTGGCGGGCTTCATTTTCAAACTTTGCCATATAATAAAAGGCAGTAGCTGTTTCTTTTTCCCGACCCAACTTGACCGCAGCACTCCTTAATTCTTTCCCCAATTCGTAGCATTTTTCTGAGTTATGGCAGGCTTCCAATTGGGTAATCATCTGTTCCAATTCCCTTACCGAATTTTGATATTGCAAACTCGCAATCCCCGCTATCAGTAGGCCAATGAGGAAAAGCAAGCCCACCCCCCGAATCAAAGAGGGTGGGAATAATTGTTTTAGCTTCGAAAGGGTAGCATTCATGGCAGCACTGATCAATTAGGATTCCGGTAAGATGCTTTGGGTATAGGCTCTTAAAGATTCTAGCGCTTTTTGGGTCGATTCATCCAACTCCATTTCTGAATATTTCTGAATAAACTTTTCGTACTGCCCTTTTAAGTCCAATTGCTTGATTGCTGCCAGGCTATTTATAAGATGCTCCAGGATCAAATCCATTTCGCCATCACCTGTTGTATGATCACCTTCGTACAGCCTGGCTAATAGAAGCGGATCAAAATCAGGTCTACTTAATTTAACAGGAGTTCCTGGACGGACGTTTTTTGACCTGTCTACCAGTATCATGATTTCGTCTTCGAGGTCTTGGTCAAGAGAAGAATTGCTCAGGCTGTTTTCCAAAGCAACCGCAGCTTCAACAATATCATTTTGTAAGTCTTCAGCGCCATCATTAAAATCAATGATTTTCTGAATCAGGTCAGATAATTCTGTGTCTACAGCCTCATCACCGGTAGGCATGAGACTGGAAAAGTAATTGCTCATAAGTTGTGTTTAATGCATTTTGATAATTGACATAAATAAATTGCTTGATTTTTTTGAAATTTTCTAATTTTCTGACATTATCCCTATTTCTTAATATAATTTCTGGGGTAAAATTATCAGGAGGTGGACTAGAAAAACAGATACGTAAAGTGAATAGGTGTTTTGATCAAGAAAAGCCACCAATCTGGCTAGTGGAGGTAAAGGAAGGTTTCAACAAAAAAGCTGGCAACTAATAATTTTTAAGAAATATTTGAAAAAGCGGAATTTTATTCTTCTTTTCATATTGGAAAAAAATAAAATTGTTAGCCATTTATAATTATTAGTCAATGAAAAGGAGGCTTCGACTTTGCAGCAAAGAAGATGGATTGGTGAAGTTGGTCAAAGAAGAATTGCATGCAGTATTGATTCGTGTACCTCAGGAGATATACAAACCCCTGGCAGTTTTGGTCATGGATCCAGATGGCAACATCATACCTCCGATTCGTGGAAACTTTGCCAATTACCTGACCGCTAAAGATGATTTTGAACTACGGTCGGAAGACCTGACCCCTACTCGGGTTGCCAACATTTCAGGCAAAGAAACCATAGCTTTTGATACAGATCTGGGCTTAAAGATCCTCGATGGGTACCTCAAAGGATTTTTAGGTGGCTTGGGGGTAAGTGTCCCTTCATTTACCTTCGAAATAAATTCTTCCAAAACCATGTCATATACCTTCGAAGAGGTATACCGCATCGCCCTGGATCATGGCATGTTGGGCGATCACCTGATGATTCACCAACTGAATGTTGACAGCCCGGCAGTGAGCCAATTCCTGGGCGAAAACGCCAATCAAATGTTGTTGATTGATCAGACATTTGTTAGCAAGGAGTTCAATATTACCTTTCAGACAGAGAAACAAGGTAAACTTGAACTCGAACTGGATGCCTTGGTTGATGCTGTGGGTTCAATCAGCGAACATTTAGAAGTCAGCAGAAAAAGCAGCAGTACCGTTTCATTCAAAGGGGATAATCCACTACCATTTGCCTTTTCCTGTATCAAATTGGTAATCGACGATAAGGGAAATGTCAAGGACATACCTCAGGTACCCTTGGACATGCTACATGCCAATCGAAAGGATGAAGCAGGAGAGGTCGAGTTCCAGCACTTTTTAGAAGATGAAGGTGATATGCTTGATCTGAGTATTTAAGCTACCGATTAACCTATCCTTATGAGGCATACCGTATCTATTAAAAGCAATCCAGACCTGGAAGAAGTTAAGAAGTTGCTTGAGGAGGCCCTTCCTGAGTCCAATCCCCAGATAGGACAAGCCCGTTTTCCTTTGGGTCGCAGGCATATTTTTGCTAAATGGGAAGGAAAACTGATCTATATCTACAAAAAGGGAAAAGGATTGTTGGTTAAGGTTCCCGAACGAAGAACATATCAAAGTTATTTGGGAACACTGATTGGCTTGATCTTGTGGATTTTTTATATAAAAAATAATGTTTTTTGGTTTCGGATAACATTTTTCTGTCTTGTAGTCGTAATTGTTGGGGGGATATTTGGCCTGGTTTTTAGGCAAAACAAGCCAGGACCAAATTTCGCAATGATAGTTGCCAATTACTTAAAAGACCACTTGGAGAAGTAGAGACTTTACTAACTCAAAAGCACCCTTTACTTCCATAATCCTATCTTCACTCCTTTTTGGGGCTTATTTACTTCCTCGATCACTTAGCTTTACTAAGTCATATCCAGTTTTCACTTTGCCATAGTGGGACTTTACTTGATGGGCCAAATCCTGCTTTGATAGCTGCCGTATCTGTTTGTGTATCAGTTAGTAAAGACTGATAATTTAAAAAACACACAGATCGACCGCTATGAATTTTATGTCCAAATTTCAAATTCAACATCTCGAACGCTACTATCCAGGGCAGGTGTATATGAAGGGAGACCGCTTGGTATTTCCTTCCTACCTCAACCGGAATAAGGGCTTCGAGCGCAACCGCCTCATCATAATTCTGGTTTTGCTCGGACTTTTTTTGGGAGGGCTTGTTTGGTGGAATGACTTTCCAGAAGAACTTGCCAGGATACACTTGTATTTTTACCTGATTGTATCCATACCCATGTTGGTCAAAGGTTTTGGTCGCTCCTACGAAATTGACCTGCTCCATTCAAATTTTGAGGTGAAATACTTCGGTAGAACCCTCAAAAAGATTCCCATGAGAAGGTTTCTAAGGGTTGAATGCATAGACATCCATTCGCAGGAAGAATACATGCATACCCGAGTTGAAATTGTATTTACCAGAGGCCTTTCCAGACGGATCGGAAAATTCGGGGATCGCGCCTCAGCAAGTTTTTTAGCAAAATCTGTGGAATCAGTGGCTGAGGAAGCCAATAATCCCTTAAAGCCCGAATTTTTTAATTAACGAAGTCAAATTTTTCAAAAACACACCCAAAACCCAATATCATGTACATTAAACTAATGAACGACCTACTTGAATTAGCCAAGCACTATCCGGATTACTTTTCAGTTGAAGGTTTAAAAATCCATTTCCATGGAAACCTCCATCGCAGCAAAAGAGTAGGCCTTATTGTTCTATCAGTATTCGCAGCCATTAGCCTTTCACTCTTTGTATTCATGTCAATTGCTTTATTTGAAGAAGGGGGACTACAGACTTCATTATTAATCCTTGCGGTAGGTTTGATGGTCAATGGCTTTCTATTTATCCCCATCATTGGCAAATCTGGTATCCTTGATATTGAAAATGGAGAGTACTGCATTCTACTATTTGGACGTATGTTCAGGAGAATTCCCTTGGAGAATGTGAGTAAAATCCATCAAACCACCCAATATTACAATGGGATTTATCAGGGGGTAAGCGTGGATCTAATTGGAAAATGGGGAAAAAGAAGGGAAATGATTCGCTTCAAAGACCAGAAAATCGCCAGAGAGATTGCCACTGTGGCTGCTTTTGCCATGCAAAAGGCCAAAGGACTGGTATAAGAGTGAATTCATGAAATTTTGTAACAAGAAGTAATTTGATTTCCCAATTTTGGGACAAATGATGGAGGTATGGGAAGGAGCCTTCTCATACCTCACTTGCTAGAATGCTTCGTTAACTCATTAAAAAGGTGGCTTTACTCACTATTGATGTTATTTCATATCAATTAAGGTAATTTTTACCATCTCCAAGGAGTTTGTTTTTTTGCTGAATTTCGTTTTATCCTGATGGATAAAAATTTATAATCAAAAGTATTCTTTTTTTCAGAGAAGATTTTTTTTTCTACATTTAGCTATATTTCGATTAGTCGTAAAACTCAATTAGTCAAAAATAATGTCTCCAATTATTTATTTGGCATTTGCAAATAGTTCTGATAATCCGCTCTATCAATTATCCGCGGAGGAGCGCTCAATCAGAGAAATTCTCAGGGAGAGGTATGTAAATAAGGGGCATTTCCTGGTCGAGTCTAATTCTTACTCCAAACTTGATGATTTAAGGAAGGACCTCACCCAGTTTAAGGATCAGATTTTCCTGTTTCATTACAGTGGTCATGCAAGTGGCAAGAGTGTTCTGCTTCCCAGTGGAAGGGCAGCAGCAAGTGGCCTTGGGAAAATGCTGGGAGAACTCCCCAATTTGAAATTGGTTATCTTAAATGGCTGTGAGACGCAGGCCCAGGTTGATCAATTATTAGCCCTAGGTGTACCCGCTGTCATTGCTACTCATACCAAGATCGAAGATCGGTTGGCAAGGAAATTTTCCGAGCAATTCTATGAATCATTGGTTCAAGGCTATAGCATTGAAGAGGCATATACCCAATGGGTAAATTATCTGGAAACCCTGGGTGAGGATGCCAAGGCTATTGTAAATCCCAGGGACCTGGAGGAGGATGACGACTACATTGAACAACTCAACCAATGGGGACTTTTTTATAAAAAAGGTGGTGCAGAGTCCTTACAGGCCACCTTGCCTAAGGTCTCTCCAAATGAAAAGAACAGGAAAAGGATTTATCTCCTTTTAGCGGGGGTACTGCTTGCTTTGGCTTCGCTTGGAGGGCTATCCATTTACAATTCTGTTCAGCCTTTTGACTTTGTTTTTGAAGTGGTAGATAGAGATGGGCAAGCCAGCCGGGCTTTGACAGGTGAACTTGACAAGCTAAACATGGAAGCGGGTGATTCCCTCATGATGATTGAAAAGGAAACCCCTGAGTTTAGTTTGACGCAGACTGATCCCCCCATCATGGGTAGGATCAATGTGGAAGGGAATATATATTTTGAGGATTTACCTCATTCCCTAAGAAATAATGCCTTGGGGTATTCCTTGAAATCCAAATACTATCAGGTGGCTGGTCGACCGGAAAGCATTAAAATGAAGGGAAATCGGGGAAAATTGACCATTGAGAGAACAGAAGTGCTGTGTTGTATAAAAGGGAGGGTACGGATATGGCCTGATTTGATTCCGCTTGAAGGTGCCACGGTTGTGTTTCAGGATACGGCAGTGAAGACAAATGCAGCAGGTTACTTTGAATTTCGGATACCTGAGCATGCGCAAAAGCGTATTCAAAAAGTCAGCATTTCTCATCCTGATATGAAAAGTACCCGTCATGAGAGCATTCAACCTGAATTGATATTCCAGGATAAAAGTCCTTGGGACATAAATGTAGACCCCAAATAAACCCACAAAACTCATTTCCCTCATGAGCCAAACACTGAAAACATATATCGGAATTCTTCTCTTGTCCTTGTTTTGGAAAAATGGAGTAAGTCAATACACCCAAAGTGGCATCATCACCCTTCAGAATTCTGGTAAAAAGGCTGTCGAGGGAGCTGAGATCGGAGCCCCTCCCTGGGGGAAGACCACGGTTACAGATAGCAAGGGGGACTTTGAACTGATTTTTTCTGGCAAAGGTGCCGGTTATGAGAGCTTTCTGAAAGTCAGGAAACCTGGATATGAGGTAGTCAATAAGGAAGCCCTTTTTCATACCCTTACGGTAGAGGGGGAAGGTTTGAGCTTGTATATGTGTAAAGAAGGAGAGTGGCAGAAAAACGCCATTTTATACTACGGAATCAATGAGAAAAACCTGACCCGAAGATATGAGGCGAAAATTGCCTCATTAAGGGTAAAAATGAGTGGTGAGCAGAGCAGCTTGACCGATAGCCTAAAGGGATTGCAAGCCAAATACGAGGCTGCTCTTAGCCAGGCCAAAACACTTGCGCAGAAATTTGCTACCACCAATCTGGATGACGTTTCGGATTTATACAATGAAGCCTTTGCCCTTTTTAGAGAAGGAAAGATTGCCGCTTCTATTGAGGTTTTAAATGAAGATGCCTTGGATGAACAATACCGTAGAATCCAGAAGGAGATCAAAGATGGCAAGGAATGGATTACCATCGGGGAAGAGAAAAAGGCAATTGGTAAAGATGCGTTGGAAAGCGGGATCAAGAATTACCTATTGAGAGCAGAGCTGTTGACCATTGACCTTCGATTTGATGAAGCGGATCGGGCATATCGCAAGGCGGTGGATGCCGATACATCTAGGTGGGAAACTGCAGTTACATATGCCCAATTCTTGAATGGCCAAGGAAGGCATGAGGAGGCGGTAATTCAAAATAAAAAGGGACTAAGGTCGACAGAAAAATGGTTTGAAAAAGCCCTTTCGTTGAATGGGCTAGGCATATCATATTTTGAACTGGGAGAGTTTGGTTTGGCGAAAGAGGAATTTGAAAAAGCCATTGACTGTTTTGGTGAAAAAGCAGAGTTTCTATTTTTTTCACCAGGTAAAACCCATGTCGGTTTTATTCACATCTATACAACTGCCTTGGGAAATCTTTCAAGCTGTTACCTTATTGAAAATAATTTGGGGAAGGCTAAAGAGTTAATGAAGGAAGTCATAAAGATTTCAGGGCTATTAGAAGTCAAACCCGGGATGGTCCAATTGTCAACAAAAACTGACCTATCCATTCTTTATCCATCGGCAAATTTCTTCAATTATTTTCAGTTAGGCGAATTATTCCTCCTAAGTAACCAGCCTGATTCTGCAATTCTCTATTCGAATAAAGGATTGGCATATGTAGACCAGTTAATGGCTTTCAATTCCTACCAGTATGAGCCTAAGAAAGCCCTTTATTATGACTTATTAGGTAAGGCACACTTAAGTAGGCGGAATCTCAATGAAGCAAAAAACTCTTTCGAAATAGCTGTTCGCCTTACAAGAGAATTGGAGGAAAAGAATCCAGGTGTTCATGGATTAAGTTTAGCCCAATCGTTAACAAATTTAGGTACGGTCTATTTACAAATGAATGTCCATGATAGTGTTTTATCACTTTGCCTAGAAGCGAAAAAGATTTATGAAGAGATCGATGTTACAGGCGTTGAAATTCAAGGGAAGAGCAGGGTGTATGAGTGTTTGGGGACTGTTTATAACGCCCAAAAAAAGTTTGGACTTGGTTTAGAGCAGTACTTGAAGGCGATAGAATTAATTGAAGATTCTAATACAGAGAAAAAAGGCAGGTATCTCGCTTATTATGGAAAACTCAAGATAAATATAGGTTGGAGTTATTTTGAACTTAAAAAGTATGAAGAATCTTCAAGGATAATCAAGGAAGGTATAAATATATTAAGGCCTATCTCAATGGGGCAAAATGGGTTGGTAAATAGCTCTCTTCTTTTGGGATACGAAATTCTTGCAGTTATTGCTCATAATGACTACGCTCCTAAAGAGGCAGAATTTGCGCTGCTAAAAGCTGATTCCATAATCAAGCAAACACCTTCTGCTCCTAATTCTAAACAAGAGAAAAGATATTTGCAACGAAATAAGTATGGCGTCAGCCTTGATATAAGACACTTTTTACAAGACAACTATATTGCAAAATATATTTCTATAAAGAAAAACTACTTCACCTATATCACTGCGACCAAATTCAAAACACTAAAGAAAGAAACAGATTTAAAGGAATTAATAAACCAACAGAAAGTCATTGCGGCTGGCTTTGAAAAGTACAGTGGAAAATATTTACAAGAAAAGGCATATAGGCATGCCATGTCAGATATTTATGGGACTCTGGCATGGTATCAGCTATTGGATAGAAACTACGAAGCTGCACTGGAAGCAGCTAATGTCAGCACCAAATTGGAACCGTTAATGAATACGGCACTTTTGGTGAAGATGCACCTGAATTTCATTGAAAAGGATCCGAATACATATTTTTCAAGCTATATATCTATGGCCTATATGCCACCCTTGATCAAAGACTATAGCTGGGGGAAAATTATCATCAACGACCTGGAGGAACTGGACTCAAGGGGCTTGATTCCAGAAGACAGGAAGCACTACATTAGCCAAATCAAGCAGATCATTAAGCAGAAAAAGCCATGAAAAAGCATTTTTGGATATTGATTTTTTTTGTGGTATTTGCTTCTGATTTATTGAGTCAATTTCCGCAGAAAGGCATCATCACCCTTCAAAATTCTGGTAAGAAGGCTGTCGAGGGAGCTGAGTTATCCTCCCTTTGGGCAAAGCCTGACATCTCTGACAACAAAGGGAACTTTGAGCTTAATTTTCAAGGAAAGGAAGCTGGCTATGAAGCCCTCATCAAGGTAAAGAAAGCTGGGTTCGAAGTAGTCAATCAGAAAGATCTTTTTCATACCCTTAGTGTTGAAACCAGTCCCCTTAAACTGTTTATGTGTAAGGAGGGCCAATGGCAGGAAAATGCCTTAAATTTCTATAGGATAAGCCAGGAAAGCCTCACCCAAGCCTATGCAATTAAAATTGAAGAGCTTAATGAGAGGTTAAAAAGTAATCAGAAAGCGTTAGCCGACAGCCTTTTTCACTATAAAGAAAAATATGACAGAACTTTGAACTTGGCTCGAACACTGTCTGAAAAATTTGCTACTACAAACCTGGATGATGTTTCTGATTTGTATAAAAATGCTATCCTGGCCTTCAAGGATGGAAATATTAATGCCTCCTTGGAGGTACTTTCCGAAGAAAAACTAGAGGAGCAATACAATCGCATTAATCAGGAAATCAAGGATGGAAGAGATCTTATTTCCATTGGGGAGCTTAAAAAGGTAAACGGCAAAGAGGCATTAAAGCAGGGAATAGAAGATTATTTGCTGAGGGCAGATTTGTTGAGTATTAGGTTCAGGTTTGATGAAGCCTACCAAGCCTACAGAAAGGCAGTGGAAGCCGATACGAGCTGGTGGTACCCCCGAGATGCTTATGCTAGTTTTCTAACATATCAGGGAGAGTATTCAAAGGCAATCGTACAATTGCAAAAAGCCCGTGGCTTGACTCGTAGAAGATGGGAATTAGGTGTGATAGATTATGGGCTGGCTGTAGCTTATGCTGAACTAGAGGATTACTCAACTTCTATTGTATTCTTGGAAGGTATCATGGAAAGCCTAGAGAACTGGAAGCAAGTGCAGAGCTCTCAATTTGATTGGTTCTATCTCAATATTTATTCCTTGTTGGGCAATTGTTATTTGATGCAAAATCAGTTTGAAAAAGCAAGAAAGAAACTAAAGGTCTCCCAGGCTATTTCCAGAGAACTGCTGAATTCAAGCCATACCGATCCTGAAATTTACCTTAATGCAGTTTTTGTTTCCTTCCAGGGCCTTGGGAAAACTTATCTAAGAACCAGTCAGTTTGATTCAGCGATTGTCTATCTCAACGAAGGCTTGTCTTTTGCCCGGAAGTTAACCGCCAGAAACGAGGAGGTATATGGTTTTGCAGAAGCTGAATGCCTCAATAGTTTGGCTATGGCTCACCTGGAGGAAAGAAATTTTGAGAGAGCCATTAGCCTGAATAAGGAAGCAATACCCATTAAAATGAGGGATTACGAGCGCATTCCAAAGTCTAATTATTTATCCCTTGCTAGTTCTTTGGCAAATTTGGGGGCAGCTTACATTGAGTCCCATAATTATACCGAGGGAGCCAAAAGCATGATGGAGGCGGAAGCCATCCTTGAAGAATTCCGCCATGATGTGGATTATTCCTCATTTAATGAGGGGCGTTTATGTATTGACATGGCCATGCTATTTTGGAGAATCTTTGATGAGGACAAAGCTATATTCTATGCGCAGAGAGGTTTACGTATTTTTGAGTGGCATTTGCAGAAAGATCCTTTAAGGGCAAGACCTTTTTTGGGTAGAGCAAAAATGACTTTAGGAAAAATCTTCACAGATCAAGGCAATTTCCCAGAAGCAGAAAGTCTTTACTTGGAGTCGGTTGCCCTGTTGGATTCCCTAAATAAAAATATAGAATCCAGAGGAGCTTTTGATCGCTATTTGGCTATGGGGCATGGAGATTTAGGGATCTTGTATGACCGAATGAGCCAGTATTCCAAAAGTATTTACCACTACAACAAGGCCATGGATTTTATTGAAAGAAATATTCTTTCATCAGCAAGGGTTTACCTTCCTCACAAAGCGAAAATACTTCAGGATAAGGCTTTGGTTCTCTCCAAAATGGAACTGATAGCTCAATCTGAGGCATGTCATAAGGAAAGCATGGCTGTTTATCAAAGGATTGAATCTGAGGTTTCCTATGTCCCCAAAAGTATATACGCAAAATGTCTACTAGGCTATGCTGAACTAAAAATTCAAGATATCAGGGATTATCAAGCAGGAGAAGAATTGACTAAAAAGGCATTAAACATTCTGGAAGAAATTGGTACAACTAATCCTCAAGCTTTTCGAATAGATTTGATCAGGGCAAATTTACTGATGGCATTGTCCTTCAACGGCAGAAATTTGATTCAGGATGCCCGCTTAAGGATTCAAACTTGCTTGATTTTGATCGGTCAATTGTCCGAAAAGGAGCTGGCTTTTAATTTAGGCTTGGTAGCGACAGTGGAGAATCGAATGGCAAACTACTCCCATAAACTCAGACTCTTTTCGGAGGGAAGGAAATATGCAGAATCTGCTGCCCTGAAATATGAACTGCTATTTCAAGAAGGGAACTGTAATTTTAGTTGGGATGCGATGATAAATTACAAAACCCTCGGATCAATCAACCAATCATGGAGGGCAGGAAAAGCATCCTTGGAAGCCTGGCAAAAGGCCGATCATGTATTGAAACGTTGCTCCAATTTGGAACTAGAGAAATTAACTAGCTACCGAAGGTATTACCTTGTTAGTGGCCAGGATATCAGGCTTGATTTGAGAACTTACATCATGGATTCCAGGATTGAGCAATATAATGCTACCCATAAAAACTACTTTACTTATATCACCAAGTCCAAATTAAGCCAATTGAAGCAAGCCAAATCCTTGCCTGATCGGATTAAGCGGCTTGAAGTAATCAAAGGTGGCTTTGAAAAGTATTTTGGTAAACTCTATAACGGTCTTGGATACCTAGAGGCAATGGCTGATGTCTATGGCAACCTTGCTTGGCTTCAACTAAGGGAGGGAAACATAGGTGCTGCTGGGGAGTTAGTGAAAAAGAGCATAGCAACTGATCCTCAGGAACCACTGGCAAAGCTCCTGCAAATCCACTTGATGCTGGTGAAAGGAAATCCGGAGATGGCCGTTTTGGCTTATCAAAATAGAGAACCCAATAGCTACTTTATTGATACCATCTCATGGGGAGAAGTGATATTGAGCGATTTGGCTGAACTGGAATCAAAAGGCTTGATTCCCAAGGGCCGCCAGAAATATCTGAAACAAATAAGAACATACCTATCAACTCAACCATGAAAAATTTAAGCCTATTATTCCTGTGGATGGGGTTGCTCCCTATACTCTTGCCTGCCCAGCACAGCCTTCGGGGAATCATTACGTATCAAGATTCCAACAAGAAGGCCGTGGCAGGAGCAGAAGTTTCTGCCCTATGGTCCAAGAAGGACATCACCAATTCCGATGGAGAGTTTAGCCTTTTGTATGCAAATAAGGGGCCTGGATATGAGACTTTATTGAAGGTAGTCAAACAAGGCTATGAGGTCGTAAACAAGGATGATCTCCTGCATACCCTCACAAAAAGTACAAAAGCTGTCAAGTTGTATGTATGCCCTGAGGGGGAATGGCAAAGGAAAGCGTTGGCTTATTATGAAATCAGCGAAAATCATTTCAACCAAAAATATAAGCTTGAACAGAGCCGCATCAGAACAACCTATGCCAAGGACCTTGCCAAGATGAATGAATCATTGAGGCAACTCGATGAAAAATACAAGGCAGTATTGGGACAGATTCAAGCCTTTTCGGAACGAATGGCCAAGGCCAACCTGGATGATGTATCTGACCTTTATCAAAAGGCTTTTGAATATTTCAAGAATGGGGAGTTTGAATTGGCGATCAGTGCTTTGAATGAAAAAGTCCTGGAAGATCAGTTCCAGCGAATACAACGTGAAACCCAGCAAGGCAAGGAATTAGTAGCCATTGGCAAGGCAAAACTGGTGGCCGGCGAAGAAGCCCTGGAACAAAGTATTGAAAATTACTTGCTAAGGGCTGATCTCCAGGTCATTAACTTTCAGTTTGATGATGCAGACCTCAGCTTTAATAAAGCAATAGCCGCAAATCCTGAAAGGTGGAATTCTTATCACAGGTATGGAATATTTTTGCAAGAACGATCCAAATTTTCAAAGTCAACCCAAATATTAACTAAAGCCTTGTCGGTTGCCAAAGAACCTTTGGATCTCGCAATGACTCAGGCTAATGTTGGATTGGCTTTATTTCGGGAAAATCGTTTCAAAGAAAGCCTCGAAATATTGGAAAAACCCCTGATTACCTCTGCCAAACTATACAAGGAATATCCGGAAAATTATGGAGCATTTTATAGTGAAGTATTAAATGCTAAAGGCTTAGCTCATCTGGGTTTGAATAATGTGGATAGCGCAGGGGTCATTCTTCATCAAGCAATTAACCTTCTGTCCGATTTACTTGAGGTCATAAAGGAGGAGGACGTGAAATCAAGAGTTGTAATTGCAGTTGAACTGGCAAATACGGCAATCAACCTTGGGAATGCCTATGCAAAGGTAATGAATTATGAAAATGCCATCAAATTTTGCGGAATAGCCAGGGATATATATCGTCCTATTGTACAAGTCCGGTTCCGGGAGGCTGCTCCTTACTATGCAGACATTCTTAGTAACCTGGGAACTATGAAAGTCGCTTCAGGTAGGAGGGTGGAAGGAATTACTACTGTGGACTCTGCCATTCAAATTGTTAGAAAACTTGCTGAGGAAGATCCTGAAATATTCAATCCGAAGTTGGCTGTTTATTTGAATACCCTGGGGCTGTTGTCCTATGGAGCAAAAAGGGATTTGTACAGCCAGAAATGTTTGGAAGAATCAAAGGACATTTTACAGCTATATTATACCCATGAAAAGGATGCCTATGCGATCCAGATGTTCAGTATCCTTTTGAACCTTGGAAACTTATATACCCTCCAAGGGAAGTATGTTTTGGCAAAAATGAACTTATTATCGGCTGAAAGGATTCGATTGGAGCAATCAAAGGAGGGGATCAATTCTTATGGCCCTGACTTGATCAGAATTCAGATAGGTCGTTGTAATTTGTTCGTCGAGGAATTTGCCAATTCAAATTCATCAGAAAGACTTAAAGTGGACTCTGTTTTTAAATATGTAAGAAAGGCGGAGCAACTCATTTCGAAGTGTAATTCTACCGTTGAGATTGATAGTTTAACCGATAATATAAAGTGGTATGGGGCGACTGCAAGGGTGTATCAAGCTGATTATGATGGCAGCCGTCAAAAGTTGACTACAGCCTTTCAATATTCCAAGACAAGTCGGGAACGAGAAGAAATTTTGGATCAATTGATCCCAATGTTTGAGGATGAGCTTCTATACAAACAGCGGCTAATAAATGTGAAAGATCTAAAAATAGCCTTGGCAGAAAGTTATGGCTTGTATTGCCTGGCGCAACTGTCCAACAAACATTTCAAAAAAGCAGAGATTTCAGCCGTGCGGGCGAGAGAATTAGACCCTGGCCAGGAATGGGTTGAGGTAGGTTACGCCCTTGCCAAACTGCTTCAGGGAGAATATGAAACCGCACGAAGGATTTTACTGGTTGAAAAGGATAAAGTTTATCAAAAGACCTACACCCGAGGAGTCTATGCCAATGGGGTGCTAAACTTATTAAAGCAGAACAATGCCATTCCTTCAGAGCGGGGGAAAGACGTTCAGAAAATCAGGAAAATACTCAAGTGAGGGTATAAATCCTTATTTTATGTGATCATGCTAATCCAATCATTTTCAAGATGAATAGACTTATTAATCTGGCAGTATTGTTAAGTTTCCTGGGGACTATTCAGGTTTTTTCCCAGAATGCTGTCAATGGCTTGGTAACCATCCAAAACTCAGAAAACACCCCCATTGAAGGTGCAGAGGTATCTGAGGGCTTTTCCAAGCCGGTCATTACTGATAGCAAGGGGGAATTTCAGCTTTTGTATAATGGAAAAAGCGAAGGGTATAAGATGAATGTAGAGGTGAAATACCCTGGTTATGAGGTCGTCAACCAACGTGCCCTCCAACATACCATCCGCAAAGACCAGCGAAGGAAGTTTAAAATCTATATGTGTAAGGAAGGTGAATGGGAAGAAAATGCAATTCGCTTTTACAACATCAATGAGAAGGTCATTACTCAAAAGTATGAAAATGAGGTTCAAAGGCTCAGGAAAGAGCTAAAGAATCAAAGCCGCCTTCTGAGTGATTCATTGAGTATCTTGCAAAATAACTATAAAAATGCCCTGGCTGTAGCCCAAAGGTTGGCTGAACAGTTTGCTGTGGCCAATCTGGATGATGCAGATGAGCTATATAAGGCAGCTTATGAACAGTTTAAAAAGGGAAACATTGACAGTGCCATCATTATCCTCGATGAAAATCAGTTGGATGAAGACATCTTCAATGCTAAAAATGAGATTGATCAAGGAAATATCATGATCAACGGTGGGACAGAGAAAGTTTTGAATGGGGAAAAAAAGAAGAAGTATTTGGCCAAGTCCTACCTGACCAGGTATAGAGGGCTCAAGCAAAAGGGCAATCCTGATCTTGGATTTTCTATCAAACGGGCTTTCGAACTCGACTCTACCAATTTCATCATCCGACAAGCGTATGCCGATTTTCTTCATCCGGATACTGCCTTTCGAAGGCATTACTACTTGTTGATTGCAGAGAGCCAATCCATCGATCAGAAAATCCTCATGTGGCAAAGGCTCATCGATTCTTATGAATCTTTCAAACAGGATGAGCAAATGGTGGCCTCCCTGTACCGAGCCATCAAACTTTCGAAGGGCAAGGAGGGAAATTATGCCCTGATAGTTAGGCTTGGAGATTATATCTCTGGTGAAGTGGAGTCTCTTGTCTTTGACGGAAAAGCCAAGGAGGCAGAAGAGATGGCCTATAAATTCATGAATTTAGGCTTGCCAAATGCTTATCGCTCAAAGACTCCCTTCAAAAAGCTTCAAAGCCTCACTGCTTTGTCAAAGTTGGTGCAAGGGCGTTTTGAAGAAGCAAACTTTGCTTATCAGGAATTAATCGTAGATGGAAATTACAGCACAGAGGATTTACAATTGGCTTTGGAAGATTTGCAAAGAGCCAAAACCCAACTTGGAGAAAGTAAGGAACTCAAAAAGTTGGAAAAGATGCTTCTCAAGGAAATCAAGAAAAGAGCCTAGACTCTATGAGGAGACACACTCACTGGGCCATAAGCTGTATCGCCTTGCTAGGTCTAGGTGCTTGAGATGTGATTTTACACCTTTGTTGCAGTGCATATTCCTGAAAAATACAAGCTGACAGTATGCTGTCAAGCGATAGAATCTGTTGGTGTACACATCAATAGGCGTTCTTTCTATTCAATTCCTAATAGAAACAAGGAGAATACCTAGTCATTTATTTTGTGAGTGAATAACTAGTGTATCTATTAATGTACCCTACCAATTGGTAGGGTTCTTTTTTGCCTTTACTTGTTCATAGGCCCTCCTTACTCGTTGGCTATTTATCAACTGAAACCTTGAGAATAAATTGGAACTCAATCGAAACACAACATACTTATGATGAAAAATTCCTTATTCTATCTTGGATTGGTTTTCTGCCTGCTCATGTTTTCTGCTTGTACTGAGGCCGAAGATTCTTGTAACCCATTTTCTGGAACCTATTCAGGGAGCCTCGAAGGTGATCTTGAAGGAGAAATCAATTTTGTAGTGGTAGCGGAAAGCACATCCTCAGGAACACGTTTTTCGCTGGATGGGACTTGGAAAGCGACTTATAAACCTACGGGAGAGGAACTTACAGGCAGGATTCGTGAAATTGGGAGTAACTTTAGCTGTTTTACTGGCCGTGTATCAGGCATCTCTCTAGCGGTTACAGGTCCTTCTACCTTCCTCTGTAGGGCAAGGCCTACTTCCTGCGATGTTGTGGGCTTAGGCTCAGAAACAGAAGGAACCTTTGGCACTGGTGGTTTCGCCTCTGGGACGTGGGAAATCAACAGCAGCATTGCTACTTCCATTGACATGAAGGGGAGTGGAACCTGGAATGTGAGCAGAAGATAAAGTCCAACAAACAAACATAGCAGCTACTTCACTTTTTCCAATTCCTAATAAGGGAATCACTCGATAGAGGGGTTCCCTTTTTTGGTTTATTCAATAGTCCAAATAAATTATTTTATCAAAAGGGCTTTTTTGAAGAAGAATAAATTTAAAGATTTAGTAAGAACTTGTCTTTACTCATTCAAAAATGCCCTTTACTTGATAGCCCTGTTTTACAGTCTATTAAGCTGCTTGTTTTACATCGTGATCAGCAATTTGTAGGTCGCAATGTTAAAATAAATTAATTCAACACAATGAAAAAGCAATTCACAACCATTCTTTTTATGTTTTTATTTGCCCTGGTTTCCCAAGCCCAGGTGCACGATGGCATCAACTATCAGGCAGTTGTAAAACTAAATGATCAGTTGGCTAGAAACACGGCTTTGGAAGTGAGGTTCACCATCTCTACAGGTACCAATAGCCTGTATCAGGAAACCCAGCAACTAAACACCACTGAGGAAGGTGTTCTAAGTGCTGTCATCGGTAAAGGAACCGCATTGTCTGGAACTTTTTCAGCAATCGATTGGTCTCAGTCCGGCGCTTACCTCTTGAATGTTTCAGTGAAAACTTCTTTGGGCGGATCTTTTATTGATCTGGGAACGCAAGAAATGGTAAGTACGCCCTTTAGTTTGTATTCAAAGAAGGCAGACGTAGCAAGGGTGGTAGAAAACGACAAGGTAAATGATGCTGATGCGAGTCCAAGCAATGAGATTCAGACCCTGAACTTTTCCACTACAAGCAAAAACCTCAGCTTGTCAAGAAACGGAGGATCTGTAAACCTTTCCTCACTGGAAGATGTCGAATCAGGTGCTGATTGGAGGGCTTATCCTTCTAAAACCATCAATTCCAGTTCTGTCAGCTCTTTGGGTTCAATTACGATTACAGCCCCCAAGAGTGGATATGTTTTGGTGACTGCAACTGGCCAAGGTGCATTGGTAACTTTGTCCACGGTAGATTTTAAAATTGGATTTGGTACCACAAGCAGCACCTACTACACTTCCATGACCATCAAAAGGGTACAATCTACCTCATCAGGTATCACCACCATCAGAAAGGATATTTCTTTGACCTATGTGCTACCGGTATCAGCGGGTATCAACACCATCTACTTTAATGGCAACCGTTCCAGCGGTTATTCAGGTGCACAAATGGGAATTACAGATTTGAAATTGACAGCTCTTTTCGTCCCCAACAGGTATTAATCAAGCGGTATTCAGTCAAAATTTAATTGTCAGAAAATGAAAAATTTTATAGCCATTTGGCTTCTACCTGTTCTGCTGTTATCTACCTCTGTCGCTCAGAATGGAATCATTCGTCAAGTGATGGGAAGTGCTGGGAACTATTCGGAGAACCAGACTGTAGCCCTCAGTTCAACAGTAGGAGAAGCATTTGTAATCAAACAAGAAAACCAAAGCATCAGCATGAGTCAAGGGTTTCAGCAAGGAGGGCTTGCAATCGCTCTAAAAACAGATCCCTTGATGCCCAATTTGATTAAAATGAAAATCTTTCCCAATCCAGCCAGCCGGGTAATTCAGCTCCAATCTGGAATGAAGAGAGTCAGTCAGGTTGAAATTTATAGCCTGGATGGAAAAAAGGTGATCGAATTGGATTATCATGGAGGCCCTATTGATATCCAAAGCCTAGAACGTGGATACTACTTCCTTAAGGCTTTTGATGTCGAAAGAAACTTGGTAGGTAGTACCAAATTTGTCAAGAAATAGTCAAAGTAAGTTAGTCAGTTAGGGGGGAAGGGATAATTCCTTCCCCAATATTTCAATCATCCGACAAGCAATAATCCAATGCGATATTTAATTTTATGTCTTATCCTGGCAGGATTATTCTCTTCCAGGCTAAAGGCCCAAAGTTTTGTCTTTACAGAACTTCGAAAATTCAAGGCTCTGGATGCCATGTATGAGGATAAGAGAGGAAACCTCTGGTTTTATCAAAGGGAAAAAGTTCATTATTCTTTACAAGAAAGGCCTTCTGGTTTAGTAAAGGTTGATGGAGATGAGATCACTCCATACAAAAACCTTCAAGGAGTAGATTTGTCAAACTTTAGCTTTCAGGCTCCCTTGGAAGACAAGGATGGAAATTTTTTCCTCTTTGCCCCAGGATCTAATTTGGTACTTTTTTCTGATGGCACAGGGATGTGGTTATTAAGTTCGGGGCATAGTGGCATTTTCCTGAATTTGGTGCAAGATAAGGATGGCAACATCTCAAGCAGGTCAAGCGACTTTTTCAGTGGCTTTCCCAAAGTTTTCAAAATAGACTCAAAAAGACTCGATCTCACAACTGAAACTCAGTTAGCCAGCTTGGGCTTTTTTAAGAATGTAGGTACTTCCAAGAATGGAGATTTATACCTTTTGGGCTACACACCCCTGCCACGCTCTAAGGGCTTGTATAAATACAACTCTGAAGAGGGTCTCCAAGCCCTTTTGAAAAATAAGTACACCGGAGATGTCCTGATTGACTCTGATGGTGGGATATGGGTAGGGGGGGTAGAGGGAAAGCTCACCTATATCAATGATACTGGTATCCGGACATTTAAGATGAAAGGGAATTATTACAACTGGGATGCAGGTACTGGGATATATTGGTTGGGAATTATTCCTGGGGTAATTTTGAGCCTTGCGGTTCCGGACTATACCGCACCTACTTACCTTGCAGAATCCTCTGATAGAATCTGGCTGGTAAGCAGGGATCATGGCTTGGGATATGTCAAAGATGACAAGCTCCATAAGATAGCCAATAATAGCAACGGCATTAAGAAGCCGAATAAATCCAATGGAATTTTTGTGGATAGCCAGGATAATGTTTGGGTGAGCAAATCAAAAAAAGGCCTGAGCATGTTTGATGGCCGTAAATGGAAAAATTATACCAAACTGGATGGTTTGCCAAAAAAATGTCTAGCTGTCTCTGAAGATTCTCAAGGGAATATTTGGGTAATGGGTAAAAATGGTATCAGTAAAATGCCAGCTACCCATCCAGTTTTGAGTAAAGGAAAGTCCAGGTGAATCCTGTAGATATAAAGTTTTAACCAGGGAGTTAGTGGAGGGGCAACTGATGTGAATCAGTTGCCATACCCTCCCATGCCTTCCATTATCCATTCAAAAACATTTAACCACAACAAAAATGAAAAAGACGCTATTCGTAGCCTTTATATGTTTCTTATCTGTTGTCCGTGTAGATGCGGGGATCAACAATTACACAGGAGACAAAAAAGCAAATTTTGACATCATTGAGTTAAACAATGAAAAGGTATTTAAAGGCAAGATCATGAAAATCAAGGATTGCATGGTCGATTTTAAAGCTGAAGGACAGAGGTACCTTATTCCTGCAGCGGACATCAAGGAGTTGTATTTTGCCAACCCTTATTCAAGTGCTGCCAGGAAGTTTTATAAAAGGGGCAAAGATGACAATCAAAAATGTATCCTGGGAGCTACAGATGCTGAGGCATATCATGGAGGAGGATCGCTTTATTTTGTATTAGGGTTTTTGTTCCTGTTTTTCGCCTTTATCGGGCCAGTTCTTTTTGCGCCTAAACCCCAAAATTCATTTAACACAAAGACCTACTCCAAAAATAAGCAGCTTTTTGACGATCCCATTTATTTGGATTGTTACAAAAAGGCCGCCAGGAAGAAGCAAAACAATTCTATCCTGTGGGGCTTTTTGACCAATATTCTCCTTGCCCTTACCATTGCAGGTACCGCAGCTTCTGTTTAAGATTTATTGGGTTTGAGAGCCGAAGGATGAGTAGATCATTCTTCGGCCTCTTTATGATATTATCTGTGGAGGATGAGCTTTTTTCTAAATACCCCCTCAACTCCTCTAAGCTCCACCAGGTAACATCCACCTGTCAAGCCATTCAAGCTATGTATTACTTGAGGGGTGCCTGAACTCATAGCCCTTCTTTCCATGAATACCTGTTTACCGGAGATATCAGAAATCCTGATGAGGTAGCCTCCCTCTTTGATTCCACTTAAAACTATCGATACATGATCTTTCGCAGGGTTCGGAAAAAGCTCCATGAGGATCACAGCGGATTTTCCGGGAACTTCCCTGATCCTTGAAAAATGACTTTTCCCTCCATCATCGACCAACTCCAACTGGTACCAGCTACTACTTAAGAAATCATTTTGGTGGAAATATTCTTTTGGGACATTGCCCTTCCACGTCATGATTTCCTGGAAACTTTTGCCTTCAGGAGACATAAAATGAAGCATTGCTTTGCTAGGTGGGCTGTCAGAGAGCCACTTCCATTTAAGCTGTACTTCACGTACGGATTTCCTCTCAGCATCAAAATTGAGCAATAGCAGGGGGAAGCTCGCATTGATGGTTGCAGCAGGGATCTGGCAATGGTTACAAGTCAGGCAGAGGCTTTCTTCTGCTTCTGTGTAGGAAGACAAGGGGTAATTTCTTGTTTGTTCGTAAGAATTCTGAGTGTACGAACTTCCCCCGTAGGTACTTCCATAAGTCTGGGCTAATGCAAAGCTTGACGAAAGCAGCCAACTCAACAGAACCAGGGCCCTCATAACGACATATTGTTTACAACATCCCACCCTCTGGACGTGCCATTGACGATATCGTTCCAACTGATGGTATCATACAGGAATCCAAGGGTTTCTTGGAGGCCATTGTTGTCAGCGGCGGTGGTTAACCTGACCAGATAGGCATTTCCCAATCGAGTATTGAAAACTGTGGTACGGGTTGAGCCATTATTGGCTACATAATAAATGTCTACGGTAAAGCGGTTCAGTGTATGCAGTTGTTGGCGGATGTATGGAGAACTTCCAGGATCAAAGTCTCTGGTCAGTAGAAATGGATTTTGTGTGGCACGGCCACTTGCAGGTCCTCCAGGACTGGTTCCTGCTGGCCATTCCATTTGATGCTCTGTACACCCAAGTTGGAAGAAGCCATTTACAGAAGCAACTCCTGGAATAGAAGAGATCGGGCCTCTGATTGGGCCACCAGCATCGGAAATGAACATGTACATTTCGTATGTGGTTTGGGCTGATGCTGAAAGGATAGCAAAACTCAGACCTGTAAGGGCGATTAGCAGTTTGATGTTTTTCATAAGTTTCGAGATTTATACTTTCTGTCGAAACTTGAAAAACTTTATCACCATTGGAGGGGGAATTTCATGGTTAAAACCTTGGTAAAATCTATATGAAAAGCCATGAAAAACGTCTTTTAACGCTTCTCATGGCTCTTAAGGTGAGTGTAAAACGGCTTTAGTCCATTCGCTCGTATTTTTCTTTAAATCTTTTGTAGAGCATTTGATGCTTGTCATCAAGCACAATTTCCCTGCCCTGGATGAAGGCATGGGTCAATTTGTTGGTGCGCATATCGAGGGCATCTCCTTCGGAGATAAATAGTGTAGCGTCCTTGCCCTTTTCAAGGCTTCCGAGCCTATCGCCCATCCCCAGAATTCTGGCGGTATTTGAGGTGATGCACATAAGTGCTTCTTCTCTGCTCATGCCATAGGCAGAGGCAGTACCTGCGAAAAAGGGAAGGTTCCTGGCAGAACTGGCTCCACTGTATCCCAAGCCAACCAAAATTCCTTCTTTGTGTAGAAGGGCCGGAAGTTTGTACGGCATGTCCACATCTTCCCCGACCATGCTGGGAAGGGCATGCACATTACCCAAAATCACAGGGATCTTATTTTCTTTTAGGAATTCCTTGGCATACCAGGCTTGAGATCCACCGACAACCACCACATTTTTTACCCCATACGCTTTCAGCAAGCTAACTGATTTCATGATGGCTTTGGCATTGTTGACAGAAACATACATCGTCTTGCTTCCGTCATACAGCCCCTTCATGGATTCCATCTTGAGGTTTTTAGGTGCAGGAGATGTTTCTTTTGCATAGGCTGCCCCGTCCAGCAAAGCCTTTTTGTAGGCTTCTATGGTTGGTTTGTAGTTGGGATTGGGCCTTGAATTGGTCTCTCCCAACCACCATCTTGGTCCTTGCATTTCTGATGGCCAAGTGATCATGATACCTTCATCCATCTTGATGGCTGCATCTTCCCAGTTCCAGGCATCCAGTTGAACAATCGAAGAAGTTCCGGCAGCTCCATTTCTACCTTGAGGTGCTACCTGGGCAGTCAGGATTCCATTGGTTCGGGTAGTCGGAATGACATGCGAGTCTGTATTGTAGGCAACAATGCTCCTTACCTCAGGGTTGAAACTGCCTATTTCACTTGCATCTACACTTGCCCTCACGGCTCCAATTTCTCTCAAACCAATGTCGGTATTGGGAAGGATGAAGCCTGGATATACATGCTTTCCACTTGCATCAATCTTTCGGTATTGGTCGTTGTCGTTAAACTCCGAACCTACCGAAGTGATTTTGCCATTTTCGAAGATAATGGTACCATTTTCGATAACTTCCCCATTTCCAAGGTGAAGGGTCGCTCCTGTAATCACGATACCTTCCTTTTGTGGAGGAGCAGGGGTTGGAACCACCTGCGCCTGAAGGCTACCAAACAGCAGTAAGCCTGTCAGGATGAGTATATATGTTAATTTATTCATTATAGTCTTTTTAGGTCTGATATAAGTTTGATGAATGAATGGAAGACATGGACATCAATGACCATGAGAGGCCTCTAATTGATAATCCAAAATTTCATCACAGTGCCAACTGTGCCTTGGTCTGCCATAAGGGCGCTGCATTTTTCCTCCAGCTTTTTTCTCGGCCTTCATCTTCTGGATGAGCCTGGTTCTTTCAGCCTGAATGGCCTGACGAAGTTCTGCATCCTTCTTCATGCTATACATCACCTTGCCATCTACCAGGGTCATTTCAGCTTTGGCGTAGATGGAAAGTGGATTGTCTGTCCAAAGCACAATGTCTGCATCCTTACCTACCTTAATGGACCCCATTCTTTTGTCCAGGTGGAGAAGTTTGGCTGGATTAAGGGTAACCATTTTCAAGGCTTCTTCTTCAGACATTCCACCGTATTTGACTGCCTTGGCAGCTTCCTGATTCAGGCGTCGGGCCATTTCGGCATTGTCGGAGTTTACAGCTACGGTTACTCCCTGCTCTGTCATTAGGGATGGGTTGTGGGGAATGGCTTCGTAAACCTCAAATTTGTAGGCCCACCAGTCCGCAAAAGTTGATCCTCCAGCCCCGTGCTTGGCCATTTTGTCTGCCACCTTGTATCCTTCCAGGATGTGGGTAAAGGTATTGACTCGGAAACCGAATTTCTCAGCCATCCTCATCAGCATGGTGATCTCCGATTGGATGTAGGAGTGACAAGTGATGAAGCGATCCTTATTGACGATCTCAAGTAGGGCTTCCAGGGCCAGGTCTCTGCGGGGCTTGACGCCTCCTTCTTTCGCGTATTTGTTCCATGCATCTCCATATTCTACAGCTCTGGTAAAAGCATCCATGTAAACCTGCTCAACCCCCATTCGAGTTTGTGGGTAACGGATCGAATTGCTGGACCTGGATCGTTTTACGTTTTCACCGAGGGCAAACTTGATGTATTCGTCTGCACCTGCGATCAAGAGCCTGTCAGGAGTCTGTCCCCAACGGAACTTCACCAGGGCGGATTGGCCTCCAATGGGATTGGCAGAGCCATGAAGGAGTTGCGCAGCAACCACACCGCCAGATAGTTGGCGGTACATATTGATGCTCTCATGGTCTACGGCATCTTTCATCCTAACCATCGCAGAAACCGTCGCGACATCGTTTACACCACTGAGTGCGATGTGTGAATGCTCGTCAATGACTCCTGGAGATAGGTGTTTGCCTGTAGCATCAACCTCTCTTGCCTTTCTGGCTTTCAGGTTTTTTCCCACTTTGGCGATTTTTCCATCCTTGACGAGCACATCCATGCCCTCTACAATGCCTTGAGATTCGTTAGTCCAGACTGTTGCATTTTTAAATAGAATCTCTTCAGTCTCAGCCAGGGTAGTGGACCCATAGGAAACAAATGGGTATATAACTTCCCCAATGTCCATGACTTTCTCCATCTTTTTTTCAGGCTTCTTTTTGCCAGCCTTTGTATCAGAAGTGTAGGTGGCCTCCCAGGATGTCCAACTTCCGTCTCCAAGGCTTCCTTCACCCTTAAGGTTTTTTCCGGATTTCATGCCGGACAATTGGATGGTGGCTTTATTGGATTTGTCTGTGGAAAATGAAAGGCTGATCCAGTCATCTTTATAAGAACCAGAAGATTTAAGTTCTATAGAGTCATTCAGCATGACTTTAAACTTTGGCTTGTCTGGACTACCCATAATACTGAGCTTATAGCGCTGATCATCAATTTTAAGTTCATAATTACCACTGATTTCATCTTGAGGCATGGGATTTACCTCATATTTTTTCCCCTGAATCCAGTTTTGGTAGATTTTGGTTCCATTGGCAAAGGGTGATCCTGAGGCAACTACGAAGTTGGCCAGCTTGCCTTCTTCCAGGCTTCCAAGCCTATCATCAACTTTCAATAGTTGAGCTGGTGTTATAGTTAGTGCCTTCATGGCATCTTCCTCGCCTAGGCCGTATTTGATGGCTTTTTTGAGGTTAGACATGAATTCCTTTTTGTTTCGAAGGCCGTCCGTAGTGAGTGCGACGGTCATTCCAGCCTTGAAGAGGGCAGAAGGGTTGGTTGGTGCCAATTCCCAGTGTTTCATTTGCGCTAAACTTACCTGCATGGCATCATAGGCATCAGATACATCATAAGCCTTGGGGAAATTCAAAGGCAGGATGATGGGAGCATTTGAAGTTTTGATCCAGTCAAGGTTTTGGTATTCGTCCCCTGAGCCCTTGATGATGAATTGTTTGTTGAATTCATCTCCCAATTTATCAGCCCTCATGAAGTTCAGCTTGCCTCGGGTATCGAATATCTGTGGCAAGTCCTGCTGGCTGTTCCATGCTTCCAGACTTTCATCATAGAAACTTTTGTTTCCACTTTCTGCATACCATTCGGCATCCATGTGAGTCTGGCGCAACAAAGCAACATATCCCATGATAGAACTGGGATAATTCATGGTAGATGTGCCCTTGTTGAAGCTGTAATGAGAGGCAGCTTTGCCTTTGAGAACAGCTTTGTTTTCCGTCTCATCTGAAAGGCTTACAAAAACAGAAGTACCCCTTGATAAGCCATCCGGATGAAAGGCGAGTACACTTCCAAAACCAAGGTCTCTCATGCTTTTTGCCCACTTCGGGTCTTTCTTAAAGACTTCTACGCCATGAATGTGGGATTTAATAGCATCGTTAGAATTATAAGCTCCTTTGGTTTGGGGTTGTATAACCTCGGGGCCTCTCCTTCGGGGCTTCCTCTTTGGAA
>JALEFZ010000009.1 GCA_022760475.1 Bacteroidia bacterium
AGAAAACCACCCTTGCTGCCCAGACATTCGTTCAATTAGCGTTCATAACTGTCATTTTAAACAGAATGAGCTAGATTTTGTCCCAAACATGGTCTTACCCAAAAAGATCCTTATTGAAGTTTTAAAAAATGCTGTGGCTAGGGAACGTAAACTTCAATATTTACCCTCCTGTTTTCAAGGTTGTATTTAGATTTTACATCAAAAATTGGCTCAGTGTGTCCTTTGAACCTTACCTGAATTCTGTTGAGTACCTTGATGTCTTTGGGATACTCCTTGTCAAGGTATTCTACAATGGCATTCCTGACATTCTCTGCTCTTTTCCTGGAAAGAGACCAGTTTTGGTCTTCTTCACCGTCAGGGCTGGCATGGCCTACGATGTAAATTTCGTGTGTAGGATTGGCCTTCAAGTAAACCATCAAGTTATCGGCGGTATTTTTTAGCCTTTTGGAAAAGGACTTATCCTTTGGTTGTTGGCCACTCGCAGCAAATTTAAAAGTATTAAAGACTACAGGATCTTCAAATACAGGAGCTTCTTTGTAAGCATTTTTAAGGGAAAGTGTAATGGAATCCCCTGAGTTCAACACTTTAATAGACAATTGGTCAAATTTCAGCGAATCGGCACAAGTAGAACTCACCTTGTAATACCTTCCCAGGTCTCCAAGGCTTATTTTTTCAAATTCATTGCTGAGGCTATCCAGTTCGTAGACCGGGTAAAAATTTCCTTTGGTGAAACGACAGATTTCGCGTAGCCTCTGCATGTCAGGATTTACTCCAAATGAAATCCCATAGACTGGCGTGTTATTGCTTTGGGCATAATTGATTACTGCATTGGGCCCAATCCCACTGGCGTTCTCCATGCCATCTGTGAAAACCACCACAAATTTATTTTCCTTTACGGCTGAAAGAGATTTTATGCCTTCCCTAATGGCAGAGTTCAGAGCCGTAGCCCCTCCATATTTGTAGTACCTGTCATAGAGAGGTGAAGATGGCCTTGGAACAAGTTTGGAATCTACAGGGTCGATGACATCATCAAAGTTGATTCGGGTGAACTTGGCTCCTGGAATCGATTTGATGAATGCTTCAGCCTGCTTTTGCATTTCTTTATACGCCCAGGACATAGATCCTGAGTAGTCCAGCACTACGGCAATGTTCAATGGGCGCTTGTCATTTTCTTTTACCTCTATCAATTTGAGGTCGCTGCATGTACTGTCTACATTGGTGGAGCTTTTTAGAAGGACCTGATGCCCCAAACCTGAGGTGCTTAAGCCTTCTACAAACCTGCCATCCTTGGTAAGGATTTTTAACAACAAAACAGTACTGTCTTTGTAACGTGTCAAGGTAAGTGGTCTCTCCTTGATGCCAAGAAACTCTTTCCTGGAAAGTGAATCAATGTGAACTGACTTTAGGGATGTTTGGGCAAATGCCGTGCACGAAGCCAGTAGTAGGATGATTAGCAATCTAATGGAATACATAGTTTATAAAATTTATGATATGTTCTATATCTATGGTTAAGCTGTTTTTAAATATTAATGAAGGGGAGGTAAAAAGTAACAGCTAAAAAGAACCTAATTATCTATATTAATAGGGGGGGAGGCTATTATTGAATCAATATGAGTTTATATCGAATTCCTTTGAGTTTTAGTATAAACGCCAGAGCTTTTTTTAAAAAAAATTGCAGGTCGGAAATTCCGACCTGCATCCTATAATGATTTAAACAACTTCTTGGTATTTCTTATTTGCTGCTCAGCACCACATAAGCCCAAGGCTTGAGGTCCATTTGCATGTCAGCTTCAAGTTCAGTCTTGGTTCCCGCAAATATATCGTTGTACGGTCCCGCAAAATTCTTTGTATCCAGTTTGAAAGATTGCTCTTCGCTGGATAGGTTTAATACCACTACCACCTTGTCGCCATCCTTCTCTCGTCCGAAAGCATAAATGCTCTCATCTACACCTGATGGAAGTTTTACAAGTGCTCCCCCATGTGTACCATTCCAGAGGGCCTTGTTTTCATGCTTTAGGGTGAAGAGTTTCTTATAAAATTCTGCATACTTGTAGTCCCCCCATTCTATGTTATCCTTTTTAAAGAACTCCAATTGCTTATCCATGGCAGACTCTTGACCCGTATAGATCAGCGGCATTCCATCGAAGGTGGCTGTCAAGACGGCAAAGGTAAGGTGGCCGTCTCCCATCCTTTTGAACTCTGTTCCTGACCAGGAATTTTCGTCATGGTTGGAGGTAAATTGCATCTGGTAGCCCTGGCTGTACTGGCTATCTTTTTTGGCCAGCATCAGGTCAATATCGAGGGCAGTTTTCTTTTCAGCTTCTCCATCTTCATCGCCTTCAACAAGGTTTCCTTGTACCAGTTTTTTTCCTGCCTCTTTTGTCGCTCCCTGGCTTTTTGCAATCTCATTTAACAAATGGTGCATTTCCCAACCATAATCGACCACAAATGAGCCGGTATTCCTCAAAGCAGGAACTTCAGCTTCTGCCAACATGTAAACAGGCTTGATTTTGTAGAGTGAATCAGCGCATTGTTCCCAAAAGTCAACAGGCACACCATGTGCCACGTCCATACGGAATCCATCAATCCCTACTTCTTCGATCCAGAAACTTAAGGCATCAATCATGCCCAGGCGCATTTCAGCGACCTCGTAATTGAGGTCTGCTACATCAGTCCAGCCCCATGACTTGCCTGTATTATAATCAATGGGATCAATGATATTTCCCGCAGAATCATGGGTATACCATTCTGGATGCTCTGTGATCCATGGATTGTCCCATCCAGTGTGGTTGGGCACCCAGTCGATGATGCAGTACATGCCCGCCTCATGAATTTTGGCCAACATAGATTTGAAATCGTCCATGGTCCCGTAATCAGGATTTACTCCTTTGTAATCCTTTACTGCATATGGAGAACCTAATTCTCCCTTGCGGTTTTTTACACTTACTTCATGAATAGGCATGAACCACAAGATGTCGATACCCATTTCTTTTAGTCGGGGAATTTCTGCTTCGAAAGACTTAAAAGTAGCCTCATCTGTGTAGTGGCGAAGATTTACCTCGTAAATCGTAGCATTTTTATGCCAATCTGGCACCCTTGGCTTTTCGAAAATAAAAGTATTTTCTGTACCTTCCTGAGTAGACTTGCAGGCAGATACAAATATCGCCAAAACGCTGCCAATTAATAAGAAGGCAATCCAGTACATAGTCTTCATAGGGTAGTAGTTTTTCAGGTTAAATATTGAAATGTGAATATAGGGAGAAAAGAATTTGGTACAAACGATGGCAATCCTTTGAGCGAAATTAATAGATTAACTAAAAAATACCATCTTAAAATATCCTTGGTTTTTCAAAGTTTAATTTAAAGTAATATCCAGTTGCCATAAACCTAGCTTTTACCCAAAAAAGGGAGTCACGTATGTTTTTTAGAATAGTATTGGTCTTTCTTGTATTCCTTGCATACAATCGAGAAGTTCATAGTCAGGCAGACCGACAAGCTCTTGTCGACAGCCTTACCTACGAACTAACCAACAATCCCAAAAAGGATTCTCTTAGGGTAAACAAGTTGTTGAGCCTGGCAGGCAAATTACGGCACTCAGATCCGCAAAAGAGCTTACTATATGCACAGCAAGCCCTTGAGATTTCTGACAGCCTAAAGTTTCAAGAAGGAATTTCAGACGCTTTTAAAGAACTTTTTTACGGACACTTTTTTCTCGGATCCAAATCTGATAGCCTACTCAAATATGCAGAGCTGTCAAAAAAACAGCTTGCAAACTATGGTGATGGAATGGATTCCATAGGGGTGTACTGGAGTTTCGCGCTTTACTACGGAAATATCGGGAGGACGGACAAAGAACTGGATACCTGGATGGAAGCCCTGGAAATTGTAAGGAGGTACGATGATCCCAATGGGAGCGAAGCCAAGTTATTGAACAATGTCGCAACAGTTTTTAGTGCCAGGTATGATACCCTTAATGCATTAATTTATTTCAAGCAGGCCTTGAAAATCGGGAAGGAAAAAGGACCTGATCTCAGTCGTATTGATCTCGGAAATATGAACCTGAATGTTGGTACTCAATATTTAGGTTTCAAAGATAGCCTGGAGTACGCGACCTCCTACCTTAATGAAGCATTGAGATTGTATAAAAGTGTTCAGGATTATGGTGGAGTCAGCTCAGTCTTAACTGTACAGGCCAAAATGAAGCAAATCCAAGGCAAAGACAAAGAGGCCGAGCGCCTTAATTTTATGGCTTTGGATTTGGCTAAAGAGCATGACCTTGGCTACCTCCTTGGGGATATTTACGATAAAATAGCCGTTCAATATTTCAAGAAAAAGGATTATAGAAAGGTCATTACCTATGGTGAAGAGGCCCTCAAACAGATAAAAGAACAAGAAAACTATTACAACGCCACTGAATTTCTCGAAGCCCTTCATCTCAGTCATGCCAAACTTGGCAATTATGAACGAGCTTACGAAGTGCAGAGTGAAATGATCGTACTGACGGACAGCATGAAAAGCGTAGCGATGGAAACTAAGGTAAAGGAGTTACAGGCGACTTTTAAGGTTGAACAGGCTGAAACGGAAAATAGGCTTCTAAAGGCAGAGAATGCAGCGAATGAAAAAGAGTTGGAAAGCAAAAATTATTTGGCCTTAGTCCTGTTTCTTGGAATATTATTGGTCGGTACACTGGCTGGATTCAGTTACCGATCCAGTGTACAAAAGAAGGATTACAGCAGGCAGCTGGAGAAAACAGTCGCAGAGCGCACCTTCGAGTTACAAGAGACCAATAAAGAATTGGAACAGGCCAATTATGAGTTGCGAACCTATAGCTTCATTGCTTCCCATGACATCAAAGAACCGATCAGAAACATAGGTAACTTTGTAGGGCTACTGAAAAACAAGCTCCCGCTTGAAACAAGGGAAAAATTACTCGACTACTTCGACATTATTCAAAGCAGTGTAAACCAATTGTATATCCTTATTGAAGATTTTGCCAGGTATTCATCCATGTCAAAAGATGGTAAGGTAGAATTAGGACGGGTTGATCTAAATACTCTCCTTGGAAACCTAGAGGTTGGTTTACAAGAAACATTGGCTAAAACCAATGGGGAATTAGTTTATAATGGCCTTCCAGAGATCATGTCCAGCAGTTCTCTCTTATATTCGGCACTTAAAAATCTCATTGAAAATGGATTAAAGTTCAATGAGTCTGAAACTCCTACAGTTGAAGTGATTTATGACGGGAGTCAGGAACTCCACAGGATAGAGGTCAAGGACAATGGGATCGGGATTAATCCTAAATACCAGGATCAGGTATTCGATATGTTTAAACGCTTGCATCCCCGCGGTGTCTATGAGGGTACAGGTATGGGCCTTGCCATAGCGAAATTGGTTGTAGAAAAACTCGATGGTAGGATCGGTTTGAATAGTGAAGCTGGAATGGGCAGTACCTTTTTAATCGAATTTCCTAAAAAAGATGCATTAAAATAAAGCTGGCTCTTTGTGGAGAATTATTGATCAGCCTAACCTTTTGACCCTCTTTGGGTTTAAATTAAGAAGGTCAAGTTTTTATCTTATGCGCATCATATTATTTACTGGGAAAGGAGGAGTTGGAAAAACTACCACAGCTGCAGCCACGGCATTGCAAGCAGCCAAACAAGGTTACAAAACCCTGGTCATCTCCACAGATCCCGCCCATAGCCTCTCAGATGCCCTAAATATCGAATTACAACCCGAACCTACCCCTGTAGCTGAGAATTTATGGGGACAGGAATTCGATGTCTATTACTCCATGAAAAAGTACTGGACGAATATGAGGGAACTGATGCGCACCATTTTCAAATGGCAAGGTGTGGACAACATCGTTGCAGAAGAACTTTCGGTTCTTCCAGGTATGGAGGAAGGTTCTGCCTTTTTGTGGATTGAAAAGTACTATACTGAAAAGGAGTATGACGTTTTGGTCATTGACTCTGCACCCACTGGAGAGACATTGACCCTCTTGTCCTTGCCTCAGGTTACACAATCCTGGCTTACCAAGGCTTTTCCAGGACAGAAGTTTGCCATGAAAACCTTTGGAGGCCTGGTAAGAAATGTATTTGATATTCCGCTTGACAAAGGATATGAAGAATTAGAAACGCTTTTTGGAAAACTTCAGATGGTCCAGGAAGTGATGATAAATCCTGATGTTACCTCCATCAGGCTGGTAGCAAATCCTGAACGGATGGTGATTCAGGAAGCCAAAAGAGCCTATACCTATCTGCAACTCTATGGCTACAACGTAGATGCAGTGGTGGTCAACAGGGTCATCCCTGAAGGAGAAGGAGGGGAGTTCTTTGCAGATTACCTGAAAGCCCAAAAAGGACATTTGCAAGACCTCAAGGAGAGCTTTGATCCTTTACCAGTATTTCAGGTCCCTCATCAGGGCAAAGAAGTTTTTGGATTGGAATTGCTTGAAAAAATCGGGAACTCCATTTATGAGGGAGTAGATCCCAGCCTCATTTTTCACAATGAGAATCCCTATAAAGTCACAGAAACTAAAGAGGCTTATCAAGTCCATTTGAAATTACCCTTCATCGCTGAAAAGGACTTTGAGCTGGATAAGTATGGGGATGAGCTGGTTATTAACATTGACAACCGAAGGAAAAATATATTTCTGCCGAGATTTGCCAATTTCCTGGAATTAAAGGAGTATGCCTATGAAAATGGTTGGCTTAAGGTAGTACTTCAAAAGTAGAAAAGTTATCCACCTGGTAAGTGATATGCCAACTTTTCTTTTTTGTGAAATTTATTGATCATTAAAGGACATTTAATTCAAATGTCTCCAGGTCAGCTAGATGCAATAGAAATATAAAAAACTGCCTATTTTTATCCAGAATGCTGTTTTTGACCATTTGTGTGAACAAATTTAGCTCCTTTCTTTTTAGGTCAAACCATTAAGGCTTCTGCTTTGCGCTTTTAGGTAAAAGCCTCTACCATTGGGTCAGAATCCGAATCTATTTAACGCATTATTCGGTACCTTTTAGAACAGTTGGCAAGTGGTCTTTGTCGATTGAATGCTTTTCTCATTCTATAAATAGTTCTTCGTCTTGAAAGTGAAATCTACATCATATTTCATCTCTGGCCTCGCCATTCTTGTGATTGCTACCCTATCAATCTGGAAGCTTGCTTCTGGAGAAGACCACGGCACTGCATCGATAGACAATTCCTTTGCCTACTTCGATGAGAGTCAAATCAAAAACATAACTGAAGTCACGGTTTATGCCAATGATAGTTTGGCGGACCTTTGGATTAATGGATCCCAGACTTCTGCAGACGACCTGGATACCATGCTTCAGGCTGTCTATTCTATGGATGTAAAGGCCATTGATTTTTCTTGTATAAAGGTAATTTGGGACGAACGCTTATACACGGAGCGTTGGGATACCCTGGCCCAGACTATTTTTTGGAGGAAAGTTATGAATCTTCCCAAGGATTCTTTGATCGTCAATGTCGCAGCTACACGCGAGATTATCGATGTTGTCTCGGTTTGGGACTGGGAGAAAAAAGGAGATAGCCTAAAGACGGTCTACAAAGACAGCATCCGTAGCATGAAGAACCTGTCTGCCAATGCAGCGATCTACGTTACGGGTGGGAAAAAGCACTATTATCATTTCGATAAAATGCTGAGGCACATAGGGGAAGGCATCAATGTATTTTATGCCAGAGGGATTGATCCCTGGTATGCACAGGCCATCCTCCTGATCGAAAGCCCAGGACAACTACAGTTTTCTCCCGTAGGAGCCTACGGTTCATTCCAGTTGATGAAGAGTGTGGCCATCGAACAAGGTCTCACAGTTAATGACAGCGTTGATGAGCGGGAAGATTTTGCCAAAGCAGCCTGGGCTGCGGCTGGCCTGATTCAGAAGCGTTGCTTGCCTTACGTTCGCAGGATGCTCAACAAAAGAAAAATAGCATATAAGGAAGATGATCCCTTCTTCAGGATGTTGGTGCTGCATGCTTATCATGCAGGAGCAGGAAATGTTGAAGGGGCATTGCAGCAATTTGAACCTCGTGAGGGTGGCATACCTTTGATGAAGGAGTTGTGGAGGACAGAGCATGGAGGATTCAAAAACGCTTCACAGAATTATTCACAAGTTGCCATTGCCTCCATGATAGAACTGGATCGGATCATGCTCAGCCTTCCGGATACCATTTGTCAGGAGCAAGATGTAATTGCGTTTCAGGAAAATGGCATGAAACTTCAACCAACCGCCCCCTAAGGCAACTTCTTCCAATTGCAGAAAACAGTTGGTAAAATCAAAGTTTTGGACTCAAGTGAGCAGAGCTGAATTCATTTTCAGTTCTGCATATTTATTTAGTGGTTATTTTGAAAATGTAATAATTCTAATTTTGAATCAGTAATTCTTGGATAAAAGCAATGACATTCTTACACAAGGGCAAGAAATAATTTAAGAACCCAGTTCCAGACGTGCTTCACCTCTAATGGCATTCAGAATTTCACCGGGAGTAATCTTTACCAACTTATTTTCGATGACGAAGGAACTGGTTTTGCCTGAAATATGCTTGAAAATCCAATTGGCAATTTCGTAGACCGAATCCTCTAACCCAAAAATGAGCTTGATCTTTATGTTGTCTCTGAAGCCTGCTGAGACCCTGGGACTGTAGTCCTCCAAGGCTACAAGTCTGGCATTTGTCCCTTTGATGATGGCTTTATCTCCCCTATCAATAATGGGACTGTTGAAGAGTCTGTATTTCAGGTGCTTGTCAGTCGTCATGATGTCTATCATGATTCCATCTGTGTAGTAACCTTTTTCTGGGGAATCATCTTCTGCTACCAGCGTATCCTCTCCCATATTCTCTTTGACCTTTAGGTAATTGCTAACCTTCACCTCAAGTTGTTGGATCTGTTGAAATCGCTCTTTTGCCATTTCCAGGATGAGTTCGTCATCATATTTTGAGAACTTATCGGGGTGATAGGTCTTTTTCGCCTCTTTCAGGGCTTCCTGAAATGATTCGCTATCCAACTCCTTTAGTGCTTTGCCAAAGTATTTGATAATAAGGGATTTGTCTTCTTCTGAAATACGTCCATCCATACCGGAGAAATTCTTTTGCTTACAATGTATCGTTTTTTTGACTGATTTTTCATCGAAAATGTGACGGCTGGGAGGGGTAGCTTGTTTTAAAGATGTAAAAAAGGATATAGGCAATAAGTTATTATGTCTTTATTTATACCTATGGCAAAACTAAATAACTGGATCAAAGGATTGATATGTTTACTCTTCATCAGCTTTTGTACTGAAGGAGTAGCTCAAGGAATCTATCTGGTAGAATTTTCAGATAAATCCGGAGTCGATTTTGATCCATATGAATATTTTGATGCGCATCGAATTGAGCGCAGGAGGCAAATGGGTTTGCCCATTTCGGATATACATGACTATCCCCTTCGGCAGGATTATGTCGACAAACTTGGTTCTATGTCAGACAGCCTGAGGTATGCTTTGCGGTGGTTGAATGCAGTAAGCGTGGAGGCTTCAAGCAGCCAAATCGAGCGTATAGGAAAGCTGCCTTTTGTTAGGGCTATTCAGGAATTGGGGCAGTCGATGCTGCCAAGCGAGTCCAAGGAACTATTTGAAGTCAGAAACGATACTTTATTGGATCTGGTTAGGGGCCAGTTGGAGTTGGATAGCCTGGCCAGGTATGGCCTGGATGGAAAGGGGGTAAGGATCGCGATTTTTGATGTCGGATTCAAAGAAGTGCCTACACATCCTTCTTTGGCAGGTATTTGGGGCAATGGGCAAGTGATTCACACCTATGATTTTTATGATGGCGATTCCATGGTTTATCATCATGATATGCACGGCACCCAGGTACTTGCCTGCATAGCAGGTGCTTATAAGGGGAAAAGCATGGGAGCTGGAAATGGAGCTGAGTTTTTACTTGCTCGAACAGAGCATAGGCTAAAAGAAAAGGCCATTGAGGAGGATCATTGGTTGGCGGCCATGGAATGGGCAGACCGGCTGGGGGCTGATATCATCAATTCTTCTTTGGGATACTCTCGGAAAAGGTATTCTTTCGAAGACATGGATGGAGAAAAAACTCCCACCAGCAAAGCTGCGAAGATTGCAGCACAGAAGGGCATCCTGGTAGTGGTATCCAATGGAAATGAAGGTGCAAGGAAATGGAAATACCTCACAGCTCCGGCTGATGTGCCTGAAGTCCTGTCTGTAGGAGGCTCGTTTCCCATGACCCCTAGGAGAATTCCTTTTTCATCATTTGGTCCTAATGCCAAAGGTCAAATCAAACCTAATGTTGCTGCTCCGGGCTTTGTTGTCGGACCGACCAAAAAAGGAAAAATGGATGAAATTGCCGGAACTTCTTTTTCAGCTCCATTGGTGGCAGGTATGATGGCCTGCATCATTCAAAAGGAGCCCGAATTGAAGCCCAAGCAATTGATTGAAAGAATTCAGAAGTTGGGACACTACTGGCCATATTATGATTATGAAATGGGATATGGCATCCCCAAGGCAAGCAGACTTTTTAGGGATGATCCATTTTCCCAAAAAGACTCAAGCCAAAAACCCTCTTTTGATGTATTCTATCGGGGGGACAGCGTGGTGGTAAGGCTCAATCCGGAGGTCATGAATGACAGCCTGCAAAGGCCATTTGGCCCGGTATTGCATGTTCATGTGGATGGGGGAAAGGGCAAATTGCTTGATTCATTTACTATTCCCTTGGAAAATCGGGATCGCTACTGGTATTTCATTCGAAGGCCAAATTCGAAGGGGATTTTGAGGATATGGTTTGAAGAATGGTTGTATGAGGAAAATTGGGATTAATCCTGTCTTAGATTTAATCTAGCGATCAAAAATCAGGACCTGCGCGGCAAGCTTTCGTAGCATTGCCAGGCAGGTCCCTGTGTTTGCAGCCCCAATTCTTACAGGGAATTATTTTTGCGAAATAAGGGTTTGAAGTCGTTTACTTACAATATTATCCCTATGACTTTTCCGCTTGGAAATCTGATTTTCAATTTGCTTTAATTGAAGCTTCAGCTTATTGATTTCCGAATTGTTTTGCTGGTAGTTTTCATGCTTCTCCACCTGATTGAGCAAGCCCTTCAACTCCTGGGCTTCTGAGTATTGCTCGATCATATTTAAGTCAAATAATTCATACAATACGACCAACATTTGGGCCCTGATTTCAGACCTTTTGCTATCGGCTGTTTGGTGGTAGAGTGAAGTCAATTCGTGGAGCTCATTGGCCTTCTTCTCTTTTCTAAGGAAAAACTCATTAGAATCGAGATTTCCTATCTTACCCACCTTGCGGTTGTGGGTGGATGCTACGGGTTGGGCAGAACAAAAGGCAGAAAGAAAGAGCAGGCAGGACAGGAAAGTAAAAAATTTCATCCAAGAACTAGCTTATGTTTTTAATTAGCATTCCAAAATCATTCCAAACAAGTCAGCTTTTGAAAAATACGGGCTGAGAATTTTATGTAATGCCAAGGGATCACCAACAGTTTCAAGGGATTAATAAAAGGTAAGAATATGAATGTTTTTTGAACTGGATGGTATAAGCCCATTAACATTCAGATAATCTTTTGTCTTATCTCTTAACGATAAGATAATCCACAGACTTGGGTTGCTTTATAACTAGATTTCAATTTTGCCGAAACATTGGTACTAACCTAAAGTTTTGCAGAACTAACTCAGTTTAAACTAGCTCTATGAACCAAACCAAAACCTTCATCCTGGGAATGGCATTTACCCTGGGGATGTTGACCATGGCCATTGCACAACCTGCTACCTTAAGAGGAAAGGTTACAAATGGTACAACTGGAGAAGTCCTGATTGGGGCAACGATTTTGCTTCAAGACGCCAATTTCGCAATGAAAGGCGGGGCTTATTCTGACATTGAGGGCTCTTACACCATTAAAGCCCCCGCAGGATCATACAAGTTGATCCTAACTTACATCGGATTTCTTGCCGATACCCTTGACATCACTGCTGCAGCAGGAGAAGTCATTTTTAACGAAACACTCCTATTGGAGGAAGCTGCTGAGACCGATGAGGTCATCATCGAAGCCAAGCGCTCACAGGCATCTGACCTTGCTTTCCAAAGACAAAAACAAAACTCTGTAAACGCCATTGACGGTGTTACCTTTGACCTGGTACAGCGTACTGGCGACGCCAACGTTGCTGCAGCTGTAACCCGTGTAGTAGGTGTAACTGTAGAAGGTGGAAAATACATTTACGTTCGTGGATTGGGAGACCGTTATTCCAAGACCATGTTGAATGGAGCTGAGATCCCCGGTCTTGACCCCAATAAGAACACAGTTCAGATGGATATTTTTCCATCTAACCTGATTGACAACGTAACCATTTACAAAAACTTCACTCCTGACCTTCCCGGTAGCTTTACCGGTGGTTTGATTGATGTAAGAACCAAGGATTTCCCTGATAGGTTGACCATCAGGGCTTCAGCCTCTGTAGGTTTCAACCCTGTCGCATCTCTTCGCGATGACTTCATCGCTGACGAGCTTCAGTCGGGAGAAGGTTTAGCCAATACCAATGCCAACAGAGACCTTCCTTCTATTATCAGCGAAGATCTTGGGGGAACGATCCCGAGTTTTCCTCAAACCACTCAGCAATTGTTGGGGCGTGGGCAGCAAATTGAAGACGCGACCAAGTCTTTCCAAACCAGCCTTTCTCCTGTGATCAGGAATTCAGGTTTGAACCAAAACTACAACTTTTCAATTGGTAACCAGTACCTTCTTGGAAATCGCCCATTCGGTTTCATCGCCTCTCTTTCTTACAGAAGGAACTTCCAGTTCTATGAGAATGCGCAAAGAAACGTATGGTTCCAGGCCAGTACAACTGCTGACGAGTTGACCTTCTCTCAGTCTCTGACAGGAAATAGAGGAGAGGATGAAATCCTTTGGGGAGGATTGATCAAACTTTCCTACAAACCTACCAACAACAATAAAATTTCATTCAACTTCCTACACAACCAGAGTGGAAATGCTTTTGGAGAATTGTATGAGGGAGCATTCACTTCTTCAGGTGGGGACTTGACACTTCAGTCTAGAACTACAGGATACACTGCAAGACAAATTGATGTATTCCAGCTTCAGGGTGATCATGCATTGGGAGGAAAAGAAACTCCTGATAAGTTCCGTATCGACTGGATTGTTTCAAGGTCTTTTGCATCTCAGTACGAGCCTGACCTACGATTCTTCGCAAATGAGATTGACGGTGGTGAGTTTGCCATCGAAAACGGTAATGGATATCCAAACCCTTTGAGGTTTTACAGAAATATGATGGAAAACAACCTTGATGCAAGGTTGAACTTTACCCTTGAAGTCGCAGGTATAAATACCACTAAGAAAACTGAAATTCAGTTTGGGGGTGCCTATACCAACAAAAACAGGGACTTTACAGAAAGTCGATTTGAGTTGGCTGCAGGGAATGAGGCGGAAGATTACAATGGTAGCATTGCCGATTATACGGCTGATGATAACCTGTTTGATGTTACCATTGAAGGAAATACAGTGGTAGATTTCTTCAGAGGGAATTACTATATCGACAGGACTTTGAGCACGAACATCTACGAGGCCTTCTCTACAGTAGCAGCTGGATACGGTATGGTAACCCTGCCAATCGGAGAAAAATGGAAGTTTATCGGTGGTGCGAGATATGAGAATACCAACCAGGAAATTGTCCCTGAAGACTCAACAGTATTGGATGACTTCCTTGTAGGAGTTGATACAGTGGCTTTCCCTGATTTGACTCCAGGTTTGTTGCAACTGAATGATGTACTGCCTGCGGCAAACTTCATTTACCAGATCCAGGACAACATGAACCTTAGGTTTGGTTATTCTCGCACACTAGCAAGGCCAAATGTTGTGGAGATGTCTCCATTTCTACGTCAAATTGACCCTGTGAGCCCGATCATCGTCGGTAACCCATTCCTGGAGCGTACCCTGATCGACAACTTTGATGCAAGATGGGAGTGGTTCTTCGGGTTGAACGAACTGGTATCTGTGAGTGCATTCTACAAAAACTTCCAGGATCCCATCGGTCTATTCCAGGACTTTTCTACTCAGAACATCCGATTCAGATATGACAACCTCGAATCTGCATTGGTATACGGTACTGAGATTGAACTTAAAAAGAACTTCGGATTTATTTCAGAAGGACTTCAGAAACTACAGTTCTCTTTCAATGCTTCTTTCATCTACTCAGAGTCGCCGATTGATTCTGCTGAGCTGGCAATCATCTCACAGTTTGATCCTGAAAGAACAACTCGTCGCCTGTTTGGCCAGTCTCCATATGTATTCAACGGAGAACTTGCTTACATCGACAAAGAGGAGCTTGGCCTACAGGCCAGCTTGAGCTTAAACATCTTCGGTCCAAAACTATATGCTGTAGGTGGTGTGGGGCCTGACATTTTTGAGCAGCCAAGACCATCCTTGAACTTTTCTCTTGCGAAGACCATCAAGAATGTAGTTACCGTCAGATTTAGAGCTAACAATATTCTGAACCCATTGTACAGCTTCCGTCAGACTTACAACGGAGAGGAATACATTTGGGATGAGTATAGAAGGGGATCTAATTTCTCCTTGGGCGCGAGTTTCCGCCTGAATTAAGAATTGGCTGACTCCTGCTTTTCAAACTGAAAAGCAGGATCAGTTTTTTTGATCCTTGACATACGGTTTTTTCGATGAGTCAAAAGAGAAACATTGGATCTCTTTTGGAAATGGACAATGTTTAAACTTGAAATATCTGAATTCTTGATATAAAAATTTTTCGTTCTTTAATTTTAATTACCAAAACAGTAATTCAATAACCTCAACTTTTCAACTAGTTATGAAAAGAATTCTATTCACTCTTATGCTTGTAGCTGGCTTTCTAGCTGCTACTGCTCAGGACACTGTACGTGTCTCAGGTACTACGGGTACCGTTACATGGGATGCCTCTAAGGTATATGTTCTTGAAGGATATGTACGTGTAGACAATGGCGAAACCCTAACTATTCCTGCTGGTACTGTAGTATTGGCTGATACTGGTAGCCAGGAAAATGCTTCTGCCCTTATCGTTGAGCGCGACGGTATGATCATGGCTGAAGGTACTGCTGCTAACCCAATCATTTTCTCTTCTGTGCTTGATGACGTTAACGATCCTGCGGATCTTCTTGACGTACAGGCTAGAGGTCTTTGGGGTGGTATCATCGTATGTGGTGATGCTTCTACCAACACTGCCAACAATGGATCTGAGCAGGTTGAAGGTATTCCTTCTACTCTTCCTGCAACTGTAGGTACTTTCGGTGGAAACGAGGACAACGATAACTCTGGTATCATCCGTTACGTTTCTATCCGCCACACAGGTGTAGCTCTTGCTTCTAACAACGAGATTCAGGGTCTTACCCTGGCTGGTGTTGGTAATGGAACTACTATTGAGTACGTAGAATCTTACGCTTCTGATGATGACGGAATCGAGATCTTCGGTGGAACTGTAAACATGAGAAACATTGCGATCATCTTCGCAGCTGATGACATGCTTGACCTTGACCAGGGATACCGCGGTAAAATCCAGAACCTTTTCATCATGCAGGCTGCTGACTTCGGTGACCGTTGTGGTGAGTGGGATGGAGCTGACTCTCCAGAAGACGGAACTCCTTTCGCAGGATGGACCATCTCTAACGCTACTATCATCGGA
>JALEFZ010000089.1 GCA_022760475.1 Bacteroidia bacterium
CGTTGTGGTGAGTGGGATGGAGCTGACTCTCCAGAAGACGGAACTCCTTTCGCAGGATGGACCATCTCTAACGCTACTATCATCGGACGTCGTCCAGGTGCTAATGACCGTCTGATCACTTACCGTGCAAACGGACGTGGACAGCTTTGGAACTCTATCGGTATCGCTCAAAACAGCGGTGTTGATATCGAAGTTGTTGCCAGATCTAAAGTAAGCACTGACTCTTACGCTGGTTTCAAAGCAGGTGAGCTTGCTCTTGCAAACAACATCTTCTGGGATGTAGCTGACAACACTGCTGAAGGAATCTTCAAAGTTACACTTGAAGCAGGTGGATGGGCTTCTTTGGCTGACTCTACTGCCATCAGCGATACTGCAAACACCAACTTCCAGGCTTCTTTCGCAGCTAACGGAAACATCGCTAAAGATCCTAAGATTGCTGGTCTTTCTTGGAACAACGACGGAGGTCTTGACCCACGTTTCTCTGACTACGAGGTTAATGCCAACATCGGAACCATCAACGACCCATTCTTCACACCTACTACTTACAAAGGTGCTTTCGCTCCTGACGCTAACAGCTTCTGGGCTAAAGGATGGACTGCAATGGATCACTACGGATACTTCGGTAGCCTGGATACCAACGTAGTTGCTAGCAACGAAGAAATCATCGAGCCTGCTGCTATCGTTAAGTACTTCCCTAACCCAACTAACGGAATCCTTAACATCGTAGCTGAAGACTTGAACCAGTCTACTGTTACTATCCGTGTATTCGACCTAAACGGACGCATGGTAGCTAACGAGCTTACTCTTCCTGTAGCTGGTGAGTTGAACACTCAGATTGACCTATCTGCTCAGCAGAAAGGTATGTACATCGTTACTGTTGAAAACAACGGTAGAACCAACGCTGCTAGAATCGTTCTTAAGTAATTGCTACTTAAGCGATTTTAAATAAATAAAATAGGCCATCTCGATCGGGATGGCCTATTTTTATTATGTTTGTTATCCAAAGCCTGCTCCCATGAATGAATCTCCTTTTCTCGCATACAACAAAGACTTTGTCCTGTTTGGGACCCAGCACTTGATCGTGCTTGCCCTTATGGTCATGCTGTCCATGGGCTTACCTTTGTTTTCAAGGCGATTTTTGCAGCATTCTCAAAAAGTAAAACTTGCCAGAGGGATGGCATTGTTGATCAGCTTTTGGGTGATTATTTATGATGTAATTCTGATATACTTGGGAAAATTTAATTATAAAACAGATTTGCCTTTGGATATCTGTAACCTCATGGGTTTGCTTTTGCCATTATTCATGTGGAATCCCAGTAAAAAAATATTTCCCTATTTCTACTTCATTATTCTTTCAGGGACTTTTCAAGCAGTACTTACGCCTCATTTGTATAATGGATTCCCCAACTTCATCTTCTTAAAATATTGGTTTGTCCATGCAGGGCTGATTGTCTTTATCATCTACGTTGCCGGTGCATTTGGCTATAAGGTTAGCCTGAAAGACCTGTGGAGGGCTTTTTTGGTTATTCAGCTTTATGTATTGGGAATGTATGGGGTAAATTATCTATTAGGCTCTAACTATGTCTATATCATGCACAAGCCACCCACGGCTTCAGCCCTGGATTACCTGGGGCCCTGGCCTGTGTACATCCTGGTAGGGGAGGGGATAGCTTTGGTTTTATTCTTTATTGTCTGGCTCTTAAATAGAGATAAGAAGTCCTCAAATTAAATCCATGGGATCTTGAACAAGAAGGGGAGTTTCCGAAATGAACCCTTCACCGTATTCAGCACCTACCAGATGGCCCATGTTCCTGGCTCTTGCTTCCAGGAACTGGAAAAACCCCTTATTAGAAATGTAGGTTTCAGGCTCATCAGATTCATAATCAGGATTGAAAAACTGAGAGGAGTACGCCAGTATTGAGGCTTTCTTTTGGTCCCAGTACTCGCTTATATCTACAACAAATGAAGGGGTCAGGTTATAGTCCTGAATGAAATGAAATATTCTTTTGGGTCTCCAATGTTCCTGGATCATTCCATCTTCTTCCGTTTGTATTTTCAAAAGTCCGCTTAGAAAGGCAGCATCACGAATGAGCTTCGTAGCCCGGCCATGATCAGGATGCCTATCTTCAGGAGCCCCTGCAATGAGGATTTCAGGCTTATATTTCCTGATTTTACGGATGATTGCCAATTTGTGCTCATCGTCATGGGTAAAGAAGCCATCCCTGAATGAGAGGTTCTCCCTGATGCTGAGTCCAAGGATCTCTGCTGCATCTGCGGCTTCCCTATCTCTGATCTCTGCACTCCCTCTGGAACCCAATTCTCCTCTTGTCAGGTCAATGACTCCAAGTTTTTTTCCCTCAGCTACCATTTTTGCTATTGTACCTCCGCAACCCAGCTCTACATCGTCAGGGTGAGGTGCCATTACCAATACATCCAGTTTTAAATCCATTTATCAAAATCTTAATTGGCCCGGTATTCCCATTTTAGACGTTCGCTGAGGCCATTTTCTAAATAAAGCTCCCAAATATAAAAGCCGTTTTGCAAGTTTCCGGGCAAGTCTACGGTATTTATTGATATACCTTCTTGCTCGAAAACGCTTTGTCCCAGCATATTTCTGAGTACTACTCTCTTAAGCGGTGATCCAACAGGTAGATTAAAGTTTACCCTTTCCTGATAAGATGGATTGGGAAATACCCGTGCGGGTAATACCTGTTTGCGCTCTTCAACATCAGAAGTAAATCTCCCTCCATGGAAGGACTCAGGCCTTATCATTAGGCTTCCTCCCAGTTTAATATTTGTCCAGGTCCCCAGGGAGTCATAATACATGAAAGCATCATTTTGGAAATTGCGATCAATACCAACTCCAAGTGGAAGGTCTGACATTTGTTGGACTCCTACATATACAGTCCCACTCACAGGAACGGGCTTATTGAAATTATATCGTACAAATCCCCTTTTCCCATCGGTATAAGCTACGCGGTGTATCTTACTGACCAAAATGGAGTCAGGGTCTGCATCATTCCAGATCACTATCCTGAAAGTCTCATCATTCATATAAGTGATGGTTCCAAAGATGGGATTCTGGTGGACAAGCGGCTCAAAATGAATCCATACCGCCGAAATGGAATCCTCGATTCCCAAATCCAGTCTTATGCCATAGCCCAAAGGCCTATTTAACCCAAAAACCCCATCCGCTTCACCATCGTCATATGCCCATAGAGAATCCACTGGAAACTCAGCTCTCAAGGTGTCATTCTTCCTGTTTACATCATCGGTAAGTGTGGATATGAGTTCGAGTTTTACGCTCCCTGTCTGATTAAAGGCCTGATTATCAAATGCATTCAGGCTTAAGCTGCGGTTGGCGTAGGGAGCAAGGTTCTGACTGCCTGATTCACTCTGCGAACCGCTCCATACATTGAATCCTCTGGGATCATTGGCGTTGATGCTGAAAGGAATGTTTCTACTCTGGGCAGAGTTGTTGCTGAGTTCTACTTCGAAGGCCTGTTGGTTGGAGCCATTGTTGAAGTGTTGGAGGGGAATGGCTGAATACCTTTCCAAGGGAGATTTATTGATGTACACAGGTGAGACATCATCATAACTGGTATCGGCAGGAATCCTGTTTGGGGCGAGGTGAACGTAGTCCAAAAGCCAATAGTCAGCTGGGACAGAGAGGCTGCCGCTAGACTGGAAGGCGATTTGAAAACAGGAATGAAAATATGCCGGATCATTTAGTGGAATGGCGTAAAATTCAAAATCTTTCAGGCTTGTACCATTTACCCTAAGAGCCGAAACGAAATCATTTGGCGGAGCAGCTTCGGTCTTAAATAATACTTCAAAGAAATCCCTGCTTTCTGGAGCATCTCCACGCCCCTGAGGCTGGAGGGCAAATGTCAGTACAAGGTTGTCCGAAACTTCATAGCCTGAAAGGTCGATGCATTGGGAAAACAAGCGATCACCGATACCCGTAGCCAGCGAACCTGTAGAGTAGGGTTCCCCAGTTCTTGAGACTCCGTCAAACAGTAAGGTACCCAGACTAGGCGGAGAGACTGCCAAGCCATAGACTTTTTGTGGAACATCAAAAAAGAATTCGGGGGTATACCACTTCAGGGTATCCAGTGCTTGGTCTTGCCTTGAGAAGTCATCAAAAAAGGGATTTACGGATGAAACTTGCAAAGTGTCAGGCTGGTTATTCCTGGCTACTCCAGGAAGGGGCCTGTCGTAATGGGCCGTATACTTTAGGTATTGATCCGAAAAAGTCCACTGAGCAAAGACTGTTGAGCCCAACAGCATGCCGAATAAGATAAATTTGCCAAGGAAAAAGATACTTGATCTAACTGCCATTCGCTTCATTGTATAGGAAAGGATGCTGCGCAAATTAGTAAATATCCCTTCACAGAAAAATGAAGTCTTTTTGGTATGTCAAATTGATAGAAAGATTGCCTACCAATTGGGACTTTGAATAAAATCATTGGCCAGAACCAGGATCATCAGCGTCAAAATTAGTAACAATCCGATTTGCTGGGCTATGAGTCTCACCTTTACTGATGGTTCACGGCGTGTGATTGCTTCGATCAACAAGAATACAATATGTCCTCCATCAAAGACCGGAATCGGAAGGATGTTGATAAAAGCAAGGATCATCGAAAGGGCACCTGTTACCCAAAGAAAACCGGGTATTCCACTGTCATCCCATACCTTCCTCAGCAAGTTTGCGATTCGCGGAAGTCCCATGACGGATTTCCCTGCGTCTACGCCCTCTTTGGTAATGTTGTAGAAGCCTTGAGCATTGGATCTTACCAGCCGGAATGCCTCCTTAGAGCCGATAGAAATAGCCGTCCAAAGGTCATACTCAATTTCCTCAAAATACGGAATGACACTGAGCTTCCCTATGCTATCCAACTGTACGGCACTTATAAGGGTATCTTTCCCTCTTACATGGGTGATATTGATTGATTGGTTGGCCTTTCCGTCAAGGAATGTACTCAATTCATTGAACCAAAAAACAGGGGTATCATCCATTTTGACAATCCTGTCTCCTGACCTTAGTCCTGCCATATAACCTACAGGTTGGATTTCAATATCTCCAATGATCTGTCTGTCTTCATTGACTGTAATATGGGTGGTGGGCTCGTAAAGGAAAAGCCATTGCTTCACATTTTTATCTCCCAGGTGATTCTGGATGGTAGGGGGGACATTAATCCTTACGATTTCCCCTTCTCGTTTGACTTCGTACCAAGCGTCCTCTGCGATAAGAAGGTCTTGACGCTGGTAATCTTCTACATATTCAAATGTTTTACCCTTGTAGGAAACAATTTCATCTCCTGTTTTGAAGTTGAGGATGCTACCCAAAGAAGCAGGGCTATCTGTAACGGTGATTCCCCCGACGATCTCGGTCATCGGAGTTCTTTTTTCTCCAACGGTATATTTTAGGGCAGAAAAAAGGAAAACTCCAAGAATAACGTTCATGATGACGCCTGCTGACATGACAATGAAACGTTGCCAAATGGGTTTTGCGCGATATTCCCAAGTTTGAGGTCCTTGGGCTTTATTTACGGGCATGTTGCCTTTTTCTGCTTTCTCGCGCTGCCGTTCTCTTTCTATGACCTCACGATCCATGGATTCATCTATCATCCCAGCGATTTTTACATAACCACCGAGTGGAATGGCTCCGATTTGGTAATCCGTTTCACCACGCTTGAACCCAAAAAGTTTGGGAGGAAAGCCTATAGAAAATATTTCAACCTTGATGCCAAAGGCCTTGGCAGCCATAAAGTGTCCCAATTCATGAACAGTAACCAGGATGGTGATTGATATGAGGATTAGCAAAATGGACTTGAAAACCAGCGAAACCTCGTTCAAATAACCAGTAATGTACCCTATCACAAAAATCGCCAGAATTATCCCTGCTAAAATTCCCAGGCTCTTTAGGTTATTATTTATTGGTCTACTCATGAATTATTGTCTGAAAACCTTTCTTCAAAATTGTTGCCAGGAAATGTAACCTCCTCATTTCAAAACTGTTTTGAGTTGATTGCGGAACTTTTTCGGAAGCTGAAATTCCTTTTTTCTGAATCGGCAAGAAGAGATATCTCCTGAAATCTCAATATGTTTTGTTGGTGTACTAAGAACCAACTCCTTAAGTTACTTTTTTTGAGTGGGTATTTTCCACTAAATCCAAAAAGCTTCTACAAAAATAGCAGAGAATCTTGCAACTTTCTGCAACAATCTAATAGAGAAGCCTTAATTTTCGTTTGCAAAGATAAACAAACATTAATTTTCCACCATGAAAGATGTACTGTTGGGCATTGGACAGAAATTAAAGTCGATCAGAAAGTCAAATTCACTCACCTTGAGTGATGTCGCGGCAAGGGCTCAGGTAAGTACAGCATTGGTTTCAAAGGTTGAAAATGGGCGAACTATCCCGTCTTTGCCCGTTTTACTCTCTTTATTAAAATCCCTAGGGGAAGATCCCAGTAATTTTTTTCGTGGGATTACCCTTCAACGTGACAAACCCTATTTTGTCATAAGAAATAACGAGTATACCCCCATCGAGAAAGAGGATGCGCATGGCTATAATTATCAGTTGGTCATGGATAAATGGCTGTTTTCTGTAGGCTTTCAAATCGTTTTTCTGACGGTTGAGCCAGGAGCCAAGCGCGACAAGACCCAAACAGATGCGTTTGAGTTCAAATACATGCTATCGGGTACCTGCACCTATATCATTGGGGAGGATACCATTGAGCTAAATGAGGGCGATGCCCTTTATTTTGATGGTCGAATCCCACACAATCCGGAAAACCATAAGGATGAAGCAGCCAGGATGCTGGTTATTTATTTCTATTTGGAACAGGAGGAAAAGTAGGGCAAAAGCATTGTTGATCTATGCTAAACCTAGAACAGCCGGCAGTTCTGACATCTGTTCGAGGATAAAATCCGGTCTAGCTTCTTGCAGTTGGGCTTTTGTCTGGGCACCGGTGGTAATTCCCAAGGTCATCCCACATTCAGCTGCTTTCCCTTCCTCAATATCCACGATTGAATCCCCGATTTTGCCTACAGTTTTCGGGTTTTGTACCCCCATCTTTTCCATGGCAAGCAGAATCATGTCAGGATGTGGCCTTCCCCGGCTCACCTGATCATTGGTAATCAGTAGATCTATCGTTTTACCCTCTGTCCAATTCAGCTTTTTCAAAAGTTTATTCGCTGTTGCCGAATCATAGCCGGTATTTAGAACTACTTTGATTCCAGCGGCTTTCAATTGGCTAAAAACATCTTCGACCGACTCAAATGGCAGGACATTTAAACTGTCATAGGCCCTTGCGAGATCCTCATTAAATTTTTGGTGTATATCCTTCGCGAGTTTGTCAGAATCTGGAGCCTCAAGCTTTTTCAAAATGTCCTTAAATGCCTGGAGTTTTCCTTTGCCAGCTCCCTGCAAAAGGATGTCATCCAGATCAATTGTATATCCTGCTTCTACTAACACCTTGTGCATACTTCGATAAACTACATTTTGCTCATTCACAACTGTACCTGCCATATCGAAGATCATGAGTTCAATCATTAGAGGAGTTAATTTAAATGAGTGGGTTGATGTTTGTTTTGGAATGAATATAAGTGCATAACTTATTGCAATCATTCAGGTTTGAATAGCCAATTAGTTTCTATGCCTCTAGAGGGGTAAAATTTCCTAAATCCCAAAAAGTGGAAATTCTATTACTTATCCTAATATGTGAAAATGAAACGGGTGATTCGCTTATATGTGGGAAAAGGGCGCATAAATCATATGAAAAAAAGAACCTTGAGAAAAAGGCCCGGTGGATAGGTTTCCATCCGGGCGAAAGTAGTGTGTAAATAGGAAATCTTTGTTCGAATTTTTGTGGTGGCGAACATTAATCTAGGAATTTTGAATTAATTTCTAAAATAATGTTTGCCTGATAATCAATGCTAAACACCCATAAGGCCTGGAATAGGCCTTAAGGCCGAAAAGAGTAGGTATTTTTTCTTTAAGTTAATTTAAAAATCGAAATTATGGCAAAGGAGCTGTTTTCACATTTCGCGGTGGTGCTTCCAGTTTCTGATTTGGCATCTTCCATTGAATTTTACGTTGCCAAACTCGGCTTCAAACTGGAGTTTGAATGGGGAGATCCGACCTCCTATGCCATTCTTAGAAGGGGAGAGGGGGTACAGATACATCTAAGTTCAAGAAATCCTGAAGAAGGTACCATTCACCCTTCGATGGTTTATATTTTTATTCATGACATTGAGCTTTTGCATCAGCATTATGTGAAAGCGGGGATTGCCATCAGTGAAGAGCTGGCAAGCTGGGATTATGGCATGAAAGAATTCGCCATCACAGATCCAGATGGCCATGTCCTTACATTTGGGATGGGAACGTGATTAATAATTAGCTCAAGTTGCTAGTTATGCTTCATGCTTTCATTCGCTTAAAGACAAAGTTGTCATTTCGAGCTCAAGCGAGAAATCTGCTCACCCTATATAATAGATCTCTCACTGTCGTTCGAGAGGACATGTTCCATTGAAACTGATAGCTGAGCCTGGATCAAAATGGCATCTACCCTATTAAGTGCTTTAAACTGGCACCTTGGGTTAATTAGGGTACTTTTGAAGGAGCCGTCTTAAGAATCAAATAACCCACAACTCCTGCCACAATCGACGCACACAAAATAGATACCTTCGATATTGGAATCAGGTCATCTCCATGAAAAGCCAATTCCGATATGAAGATCGACATGGTAAAGCCAATCCCAGCCAGGAAACTTCCTCCCAGCAAATGCCTCCAACTCAGTGATTCTGGAATGTTGATGATTTTGAGTTTTTGGAAGATGAATACAAATCCAAGGATACCAATTACTTTTCCTGCAACCAGCCCCAAAAAGATCCCTTGAGATAGGGGATTGGAGGCGAGTTCACCCAGCTCGATGGTGCTGAGCTGGATACCTGTATTGGCGAAGGCAAAAACCGGCATGATGAAATACAGGGTAAACTCGTGGATGTTGTGTTCCATGCTTTGCAGGGGCGAGCTTACCTTCCTGGAATATTCCTTTATGTCTTCCACGGCATCATACTGGTTTGAGTTGAGGGTGTAGATGCTTTCCCCCTCGGAGTTGTTTTTGAAATTATTCAATGCTGCACCCACATTGGAAATGAATTCATCCCTGTGTGCGGCTCTTCTCAAGGGGATGGCCAAGGCCACCATGACTCCTGCGACAGTTGCATGTACCCCTGAGAGCAGAAGTGGGTACCAGACAGCCAAAATTCCAATTAGAATATAGAGCCAGGTAATCCTGACCCTAAGCGTGTTCAGAAGCAGGAGAAATGCCCATGAACCGAAGGCAAGGAGCAAGTAGGTCAGCGAAATGTCATCGGTATAAAAGACTGCAATGGTCAAGACCGCGCCGATGTCATCGACAATGGCAAGGGAGGTCAGAAAGACTTTGAGTTCAGGCGGAGCCTGGCTTCGTAGCAAGGCCAGGATTCCCAGGGCGAAGGCGATATCAGTTGCCATCGGGATGGCCCAACCGTTGATGTAAGTAGGGTTATTGATATTTATCAGGAAAAAAATCAAGGCAGGCACCAGCATCCCACCTATGGCTCCTACCATGGGAAATAAGGCTTTTTTGAAGGATGAAAGTTCCCCAATCATGACCTCTCGCTTTACTTCCAGGCCGATCATGAAGAAAAAGATGGCCATCAAGCCGTCATTGATCCAATAGTGTAAGGGCTTTTTGAGCGACCAGAGGTGAAAGTCTATGCTGATGTAAGTATCTTCAAATAATTCAAAATATCCTTTTGCCCATTGGGAATTGGCGACAATCATGGCCAGGATACTGACAGCGATCAGAACTATTCCTGAATTGATTTCTTTCTTAATAAACCTAAAGATAGGTTTGATCGCTTCTATCAAAGATGAATTTTGAAGTTCTGACATTAATTAGGATTTAAGTGATAACTTCCCAGAAATCTGACTTGCTTGCTTAAACGTATGGAAACAAAAATAGTCATAGAATAAAAAGTCCCATGAAATTTAAAGCATTATTATTATTTCCTTTGATTATTTTTTTTGCTTGCAATCCAGATCCGGTAGAACCCACACCCCAGGAGCCTGATCCTGAAAAGCCTGATCCACAAGTTGAAAGCAGATATTATCCTCCTAAGAACTCAGATCAGTGGGAAAGTATTTCGCCTGATAGCCTTCAATGGGATGCTGAAAAACTTGAGGATCTGTATAAGTTTTTGGAAACCAACAATACCAGGGCATTTATCCTGCTAAAAGGAGGAAAAATCGTTGTAGAGAAGTATTGGGGACTTAACATCACCCGAAATGCACAATTTACCCGAGAAAGCCAGTGGTACTGGGCTTCCGCTGGCAAGACCTTATCTGCCTTTTTAGTGGGGCTGGCGCAGGAACAATCATTTCTAAACATAGAAAACAAAAGTTCTGATTATCTGGGGACTGCTTGGACAAGCCTGCCGGCAGAAAAGGAAGCACTCATTACGGTCAGGCATCAGTTAACCATGACTACAGGCCTGGATTATAATGTGTCAAATATTGATTGCACCGATCCGGAATGTCTTGAATACAAGGCAGATGCTGGCAGTCAGTGGTTTTACCACAATGGGCCTTACACCTTGTTGGGAGAGGTAGTGAGCCGCGCCACAGGACTGAGTTACCAACAGTTTACGGATGAGGAATTGAAAACTCAAATTGGAATGGAAGGGACGTGGATCAAGAACAACTACAACAATGTATTTTGGAGCAGCCCCAGAGACATGGCCAGGTTTGGGGTCTTGATCGCAAATAAAGGAAAGTGGGAAGATGACTTTGTGATGAATGATTCCAGCTATTTCTCGGCCATGACCAACACTTCTCAGGAATTAAATCCTTCCTATGGCTATTTGTGGTGGTTAAATGGAAAAGGACAAGTTGTGCTTCCGGGTTCAGCTTTGAAACTAAATACATCCATTTCTCCCAATGCACCTATGGATATGTTTGCCGCGCTGGGTAAGAACGGTCAATTCCTGGACATCATTCCAAGTGAAGATTTGGTCTTAGTAAGGATGGGAGAGGCTCCGGATGGCTCATTGGTTCCTGTAAAATTTCACGACGATATTTGGGAAAAATTAATGCAGATCTTATAAAATAAACTCTCCTCTCCTCCTTTGGGCCATTTCTTTATGGAAATGGCCCATTTTTTTCATGAGAAAGACTGAACCTATGCCGCTTATGGAAAGAAGCCATCAATTTCTTAGATTATTTGTAACACTTGCCTTTTTCCTGCATCCAAGGCAAAAAAGTAGTTATGAAAAACCCATTATCACCAAAATATTCTGAGGAGGACAACAGGAAACTGGTAAAGCGTGCCCTTGATGGAGATCGGGATTCTTTGGATGAATTGATCCACCTTCACCAGCCCTTCATCTACAATGTGGCTTGGAAAATGTCCCACGATCCAGACGATGCGATGGATCTGACGCAGGAAACCCTACTTAAGGTCATCACCAAACTGGCTCAGTTTAATTTCAAGAGTTCCTTTCGGACATGGCTCTATAGAATTGTAGTAAATGAGTTTCTTCAGGCGCAGCGAGGGCAGCGCGCGATCAAATTTCAGACCTTTGAAGAGTATGGTGCAGCGCTGGATTCCATACCCAATCCCGACCTGACGAAGGAGGAGGAGATTTCCTTGAAGGAATTGTCTCGCGAGATGCAAATTCGCTGTTTGTCGGGCATGTTGATGTGCCTCAATCGAGAACAGCGCTTGATCTACATACTAGGGGAGACATTTGGAATTGATCACAACATTGGGGCAGAGATATTCAACATCAGCAAGCAAAATTTCCGTGTTAAACTTCACAGGACCAGGAAAGATTTGTACAACTTTATGGAAGGGAAATGTGGCCTGGTCAATAAATCTAATCCATGCAGGTGTCCGAAGAAAACCAAGTTCTTGAAAAGTCAGGGCTTGTTGGATGAGGCAAAAATGCAATTTAACATCGAGCATAAACAACAAATTTCCGACTATGCACACGAAAACTATGAGGAGGTAGCAGATAAGGTCAATGACAAATACTACACCTTATTCAGGCAGCATCCTACCCGTGAAGATTTTGATAAAAAGTCTGCTGTTCGGGCTATTATTGAAGATAGAAGTTTGGAAAAGATATTCAGTACGTGATTTTTTACTCCCTTAAAAACAGCCCTCAAGGCGATTGTGCTTAAAATTTAAAGTACTTAATAATACTTCAAGAGCCATCTCAAATGACGAGATGGCTCTTTTTTTGAATTTTCTGTAACACCTTGTTCTTCTTTGTATCCAATGGTCGAGAAGGAATTGATCAATCCTCGAATTTTTAAAGAACTAAAAAATGACAAATCAGGAATTAGCAACTCGCCTTTACGACTACGTCCAGAGAGGAGAATATTTTGAAGCCTATGATGAGCTTTTCAGTGCAGAGGCCAAAGCCATCGAACCTCAATTGGCACAGATGGGACTTGGCGAAGTCGTGGGTCGCGAGGCCATCAAGGCCAAAGTTGGTCAGATGTCTGAGGGCATCGCCGAGCTCATCAGTAGAGAAATGTCTGCGCCTATCGTTTCGGCCAAACACATCGCCTTCACCAACATTGTGAAAGCCCGCATGAAAGATGGAAACGAGTTTAGCCTTAGTGAAATCTGTCTCTATGAAGTGGAAGAAGGGAAGATCATCAGCGAGCAATTTTTCTATTAACCATTAACCTCAAAAAGAAAATGAAAGCTAAAATTTTAATCATAAGTGTATTGGGATTGTTGATATTTGGTGGGAGCTTTTTTGCCCAAACTGAAAGTAAGAAAACACAGTATGTTGCAGTCAAAGTAGACATCAATGCCCCGGCCGAGCTTGTATGGCAAGCGATGGTACTTGATTATGGCGCCATTTCTAATTTTTCGCCTTATATCTATTCTTCAAATTATGAAAATGGATCATTGAAAGGAGTGGTAGGCGCCGAACGCAAATGCAATTTTGATGAGAAGGGAAAGCAGTGGGTGCATGAAAAGATTTTTGACATAGATCCTGAAGAGAGGGTCATGAAAAATGTACCCATTGATGGGGAGAAACTACCCCTGGACTTTGAGAATAGCTATGCCCTTTACAAAGTCAAAGACAATGGAGATGGCACTTCTACAGCTTCTTATGAGTTTTTCTTCCGAACCAAGCCTGCCTTCATGGGTGGAATTGCGAAAGGAGGCTTTAAAAAGCAATTGGGCGGAACTTTGATTGGACTCAAGCATTATATTGAGACAGGAGAGAGGGTAACCCCAATGAACAAGAAGTATAACGAGATCAAGGGGCAGTATGAGAAACCTGTGCTTATGAAATAAGACTTGACAGCTTTAATTGTGTATAAAGCCCGGTTGCCGAATGGCATTCGGGCTGATTTTAAACTAGCCCCGTCAGGGTTATAACCCTGACAGGGTTGAGCATGATCTGCCAGATCAAAAACATTTCACCCCAGTTCCTGGGAAAGAATGAAAACAGCAAGGTTTACCCTAGTAAGAAAGAAATACAATGTTACCAGGATGGGTATTCAACTTGAACTTGTCTTTGCTGATGCTTACGACTTGATCCAGCCTGACAAAATCTGACTCCTTCACCATGAAAACATATGGATTGGTATCGCTGAAAAACGTTTCCAAGTGAAGTGCTTCCTCATCAGCCACATAGCTTTTCTTCTTGCTGGCCGCTTCCCAGTATCCTTCCATATTCCTTTTATACTGATTCTTGACAATCCTTCTAAAAAGGTAAGGCCAAAGCAACAACTCATCTGTCAATTGAGATAATCTTTTCACACTCATCCCCTCCTGTGTTTTATCCAATTTCCAAATTCCCATTTTCTGCCTTTGAGCATTCAATACCCCGTAGATCAAGGCCTGTCTCAAAGGCGATGCCAAGGTCATAAAAAAGTAGGGATAAACCAGCCCAGATGCCAAGAGGTTATAATTCAGCGAATCTTTGATAATTTCCAAAAGGTCAGAGGTATCCAGTTTACTTCCATCCCGTAATCTGGTATTTCCAGGAAATATCCAGGAAATAGGCCTGCCGTTTTTTTCAATGTCATTGGTAACAATAAATCCGTCAAGACCACCCTCATTTTTCTTGTTGAACGCTGTCTCTTCACCTTTTTCTGAAACCGAAATTTCACGAATCCATTTCCTGCCAAAATTACTTGCCCAGGTCACTGAGGTGGTGCCCAGAAATTTTAATAGTTTTTCAGTGGCAATTTGTCCAAACTCCACAGGTTGACGTAATTTTAACATTTTGGGCTTTTCTGCCTTGGCATAAGAAACGCTGCGGTATTCTTTGGGAGGGGCAATTGGAGGGCTGCTGTAATGAGTTTCCAAGGCATCAATTCCCTGAAGCCTAAGTTGAACAGCTCCTTCCCCTTCTTCCAGTTTTTCCTTGAATCTGTCCACCATTTGGCTCTCAATTCGATCCCACATCTTGGGACTGTCTGCTTCAAACATGATTGAGTCTCCATCGGGAGAATAACCGACTACATGGAATTGGCCTTTGATTAGATAGTAATCCATTTGAATAGGGGCATTATGGGTTCTCGGATTATTTAAATTACTCAAATAAATCCAAATACCATGCCCAAGAATTAGGCTCAAATACTTATCTCCTTGAGCCCCTACGGGTAAACAAATTCAGCAGCGCCTGAATGTAGGATTGACGGGTGTCAATGCTCACAAAATCTGCTCCAGCTCGCAAAAAATTACCCCTCGCTTTCTCAAGGTTTTCCTTGTACCACTTGCCGTAGGCCTCCCTGGTTGCTTTTTGTGCAGTATCAATCCAGATTTGTTGCCCAGATTCCGCATCATAGACCCGAGCAAGACCAATGTTAGGAAGGTTGACCTCCCGCTCGTCAAAAATATGCAGGCCTACCACATCATGTCTTTTTCTGGCTATACTAAGGGCATCTTTATAATCGGGACCTACATGCATAAAGTCCGAAAGAATAAATACAATGCTTCTTTTCTTGAGGATATTGGTGAGATTTCTGAGGGTTTCAGCCAGGTCTGTACCCTGCCTCTTGGGCTCAAAGTCTACCAATTCCCGAATGATCCTAAGTATGTGATTACGACCTTTCTTCGGAGGTATAAATGTTTCAATCTGGTCGGTAAACATCAGCATACCCACCTTGTCATTGTTGTTGGTGGCAGAAAATGACAACACAGCTGCGATTTCAGTTAGGACATCACGCTTGATTCGTTCTTCCCCCTCTTTATTTACCTGGGTTCCAAAGAAGGTAGAACCACTCACATCTACCAACAACATAACAGTGATCTCCCTCTCCTCCTCGAATACTTTTACGTATGGATCTTCAAGGCGGGCAGTAACATTCCAATCGATGTTTCTGACATCATCTCCGTACTGATAAGACCGGACCTCACTGAAGGACATTCCCCTACCTTTAAAAGCAGAATGGTAACCCCCAGAAAAAACCTGGTTGGATAGGTCTCTGGTCTTGATCTCAATCTTTCGAACCTTCTTTAGAATCTCCGCTGTACGATCTGTTCCTGCCATTTAGATTTTGTTGCATTCAAATATAGAAAAATCCAACACCCAAGAAGATGGATTAACGCAAGTTTAACATTTTCCCTTATCCTCAATCATTGGCTGCTGTCCATTATGTTGGATAAATGAGATAAGTAGGTTTTTTAAAAAATACAATAATTCGTAAATTATATAATAATAATTTGTTGGTGATCTATGTCTATACGGATTCATATAATTCTCTCTCTTCTTTTTTTACTTTCATCTGCTTATTCTTTTGGGCAAAATAGCCTTTCATTCATCAAATTGGCCCTGGATGAAAACAACATTTCCCTGGCTGAAAAATCAATTGATGCTTATTTTCATGAACACTCAGGAAAGGAAGGCAGGGATGCATGGATATTAAAGGGAGATATTTATGCACGGAAGGGGATTCTTGAGTTAGAGGACAGGTTGATGGAGGCCCAAACTTCCTTTAGGAAAGCCAAACATGCCTACAAAAAGGCAAAGGATTCAGAATCTTTTCAGGGAAGCAGTTCAATTAATGCAGTTGGAGAAGATTTTTATGAGACGAAACAGACCCATCTATACAACGGTATTCTATCAGAGGCCAATGGATTTTACCTTCAAAATGAATTGGATTGGACTATTCGCGCTTCTAAATGGGCCATGGCTTTAAATCCCGAAAAAAGAAAGGCCTATGAAATGAGCATCAATACATCTCTTGAAATCAAGGATTATGTCCGAGCTTTGAAATGTATAGAAGCCGCTTGCCTTCAATTTCCTGATGATGCAGATTTCAGGGAGAGTAAGAAGAATTGTTTGAGTAAAATGGTAAATGAGGATGCCGGAGAAGGCCAATGGGAAAAGGTAAAGGTGAATCTGCTTAAATTAATTGAGATTGAACCCCGGAATGGCGACTTCCGATTCAACCTTGCCATGGCTTACAACCAACTTGGAAAACCTGATGAGGCCATAGAACAGCTGGTGGTAAGTACCCGACTCAATCCGGATGACTACCTTTCCTATTATTTCCTAGCAAAAATTCAATACAACAAAGCCATGGCCTTACAGGCGGGCAAGGAGCAAAAGAAATTGTTAGAAAATGCCAGTTTATACCTTCAGATTGGCCATCATATCCATCCCAGACAAGCTGCAATCAATGACCTCCTTGCAGAGATTAAGAGCCTGTTGAGTAAGGGGTGAAATCCTTCGTCATTCGGCATTCAGACTCATCCCTCAGGATGATATTGGCGGTGGATTTAGGAGATCCTAATGTCTTGCATGAATATTTGGCGGCATGCCAGTGCTTACCCTATCATTCAGAGCGATAGCAAAGGATCTAGGTCCTGACTAAGGCATCAATTCCTGCCCTCATTCCCACTCCAACCAACTCACATTTGCCCATATTTTTAAACCATTGGTCGTTATTTTCACCGCTGATGATTGAAAAAGTGCAATTCCATTAACAAAGCCTGATTTGCTTCGTTTGTGTAGGTGGTTATGTTCGCGCAACATTTCTGTCCGCAAGGCATCCTTGAGTTGCTACGGCGTTCTTAATTGTCCAGGTCTACCACATTATCACTACCGCCTCAGACGTCAAAACCATTTAGCCTTTGATAACCAATACTTTACAATGAACTATTCTTACAAACTACTTCACAGGTTCGGAAGTAGCGGGGTACCCCTTATCTGGAAAGGGGCTCATGCTTTCCGGCTATTTTTCCTGTCGTGCCTGTTTTTTGGCTTTACAGGATTTCTTCATGCTCAAAATGTTACCCTCAGTGGTACAGTAAGGTCGAAGACCTCGGGTGAAACCATCATTGGAACCACCGTGGCGATTCCGTCGCTAACCAAAGGAGGTTATACAGATGCCTACGGCTTTTATTCCATCACCTTGCCGTCCAGTGGCGATTCTATCGAAATTCGTTACCTTATCAGTGGGTATAAAACTGAAGCCAGAAAAATCGTTCTGGATAAGGACATCCGAATAGATGTAGAGTTAGATGACATTAGCCTGGATGAAGTCGAAATTACCGCAAACTCTGTGCAGGAAGAGTTGAATTCAACTCAAATGAGTGTGTCCCGGATTACAGTGGCCGAAGCCAAAAAACTCCCTGCACTTTTTGGTGAGGTAGACATCATAAAAACCCTTCAATTGAAGCCCGGTGTCTCAGCAGGTAGCGAAGGAAATTCCGGTATTTATGTTAGGGGAGGTGGGGCTGATCAAAACCTGATCTTATTGGATAACACCGTGCTCTACAATCCCAACCACCTTTTTGGTTTCTTCTCAACCTTTAATTCAGATGCTGTCAAAACCGCAGAGATTTACAAAGGTGGTTTTCCTTCTCAATATGGAGGTAGGCTGTCTTCTGTCATTGATGTCAAACTGAAGGAAGGAAACCGTAGGAAATTCTCAGGTTCAGGCGGTTTGGGATTGATTGCTTCCAGGTTGACCCTTGAAGGACCCATTGTCAAAGACAAGGCCTCATTCATGATTTCTGGACGTAGAACCTATGCGGACATCATCACCAGAGGAATCAACAACCTCAATTCGGACAATGATAACTTCAACCCCATCCCGGATTATTTTTTCTATGACCTAAATGGAAAGGTAAATTACGAGTTGAGCGACAAAGACCAGCTGTTCCTGTCAGGTTATCTGGGAAGGGACAGGTTCCAGTTTTCGGATGACAATTTCAATTTCAACTTTGACTGGGGTAACACCAATGCCAACCTGAGGTGGAACCACTTTTTCAACCAAAAATTCTACGTAAATACTTCCTTGAGCTATACCGATTACGAATATGTGATCGCCAACCGATTTGACGAATTTTCCTTTGAAATTGGATCAAAAATATCGGACGGAGCCATGAGGACAGATTTTACCTGGCTTCCCAACTCCAAGCACACCGTCAGGTTCGGAGCCAGTGGTATTCACCATAGATTTGTGGTAGGCAGGTTAGAAGCCTCAGGTGGAGAGCAAGACTCGGTATTTAATTTTGATGCAGGTGATGTTTACTATGGAATGGAATGGGGGGCATATATTTCTGATGACATTGAGTTTAATGACAAATTCAAGCTAAACCTTGGCCTTCGTGCCACTGCCTTCCAGGACTTTACCTGGCTCTACAACGACCCTGAGCCCAGAGCTGACTCGACTTTCTATGGCTTCCTTGAACCCAGGGCTTCCTTAAAGTACAGCCTTACCAATAATGTTTCCATCAAGGCTTCCTACGCAAGGATGGCACAGTACCTTCACCTGGTGGCAAACAGTGGGACCACCCTGCCGACCGATATATGGTACCCATCCACCCGAAGGGTTCCTCCCCAGTCTTCACAGCAGGTGGCAGCTGGGGTATCCATTGGTATAGGTGAGAATTATTTACTTACCAATGAGGTCTACTACAAATGGCTGGAAAATCAAATTGACTTCAAGGATGGAGCAAACCTTTTTGTTAATGATGACCTGGAGGCAGAATTTGTTTTTGGTAGAGGCTGGGCTTACGGAAATGAATTTTACATAGAGAAGACCCGAGGCAAATTGACAGGATGGATAGGCTATTCCCTGGCATGGTCACTTCGCCAATTCAATGACAGCATCCGAAACGGTGAAACTGACCTGGCAAACGTCATCAACGATGGTGAACCTTTCTTTGCCAGAAATGACAAGAGACATGACATATCTGTTGTAGCCATCTATAGCCTTCCTAGGACATGGAGCTACTTTTTGAAGAATAAGGTGGGATGGCCATTCAAGAAACTGAAAGAGATTACAGTCAGTGGTGCCTGGGATTTCCGTTCTGGAGCTGCCTATACACAGGCACCAGGCTTCTTCCCATATTTTGGTGAAGGCTTCCTAACTACCCTTACAGGTCAGGGGAATGCCCCTGGAAATCCTGCTGGCCCGATTAGTTTTACCCCTGACTTTACCAATAGAAACAATGCCAGGCTTCCTGATTATCACAAACTGGACTTGGCCATGACAATGGCCTTTAAGCCAAAATGGGGGGAGACAGAACTGATCATCAGTGCCTACAATGCCTATAATCGTCGAAACGCCTTTTTCGTATTCATTGATACCCGTACCAATGACGATGGTGTACCCGTCGGTTTCCAGGGAAGACTGGTTTCCCTATTCCCAATCATTCCTTCATTTTCTTGGAACTTTAAATTTTAACCCACAAAGCCGGAATAATGAAATACTTAGTATATATATCCTTAATTGCCAGCCTTTTTCTGGCATCATGTGGCAACCTTCAGCAGGACATCGAGATCGACATTCCCGAGTATGATCCTCAATTGGTAGTGGAGTGTTATCTGCAGCCAGGTCTGCCATACTTCCTGACCCTGACCAGGAGCCAGCCCTATTTTGATGACATCAGGGTGGACTACATTGAAGATGCCATCGTAACCATTTCCCATAGCGGAGGAACGGATACCCTGGACGAGTTTAACCTTGATATCACTGATCCTACCTTGGGTCTTTTGGCAGATACTGCTATTCTGAATACCTTTTCGTCCATCTTTGGCGATCAACTTACCTTTTATGCTTCCCTTAGGCCAGTTCCCGAGCTTTTTAATGAGGATTTCAATCTGGAGATCAAAACCCTGGACGGAGAAGTATTGACTGCCAAGACTCAGATTCTGAATCCTGTACCTATTGATTCTTTGGTCCAGGAGTTGGACGAAGATAGCCTGGCTTTCATACTGACCTATTTTACGGATGAAGGCGATCGCACCAATTATTACCGTAGGGTCTTCGAAGCGCAGAGACCTGTGATTGACTCTACAGGCACTGAACCTGATACGACCTTTGAATTTAGAATTATCCAGGATTTTGTAGTGGATGACGACATCTTCGATGGACAGCCTTTTGCTTTTGGTACCGATTTCGAATTTGCGATTGGTGATACCATTAGGAGTACACTTTACCACATGACTCAGGATCACTTTGAATTCTATAATACCCAGGCAGCAGCAGTGCAGGCGAGTTTGAGCCCTTTTGGGCAACCAGCCGTGGTGCACACCAATATCAGTGGAGGAAGAGGAATTTTTACAGGCCTGGTATTTTCTCAGGAAACTTATGTCATCCAGCCTGAATAGGCAGGCCTAGGAAGTACTTTACATAATCGGTACAGAATTGACCAATTTGACGCCCCGAGGGATTTCCTTCGGGGCTTTCTTTCTAAAAATGAGAATAATAATTCCCATTTGATCAAAAATACCAAGGTTGAATTGTTGTAAAGTATTGATAATCAGTGGAAATTCTTTTTGGCACCAGGATTGAATAGTTAAGGGCGTACGACTCCTGATAAATTTTAAGTTTTTGACAGCAAATGAGTACAAAATCAAGAAACCTGTCTTAGACAAGTAAAAGGAGATAATTTCTAACCCCTAATAAATTAACAACTATGTATCCGACTAAAGCACTTTCAAACCTGCACCTAAAGAATTTTATCCTAGCCCTTGGAGAAGCCAGCAATGAAGAAGATGCCATGGAGTGGAGACCATCTGATGTTTCTAAAAAGACAGAGTCCAGTAATGAGGTTGACATGGATTACAACCAATTGGATGATCTGATCGACAGGCTAAACTTGATCTAATATCCTCTTGAAGGTTCAATATAACGTTTGTATAGCAATTGGGAAGCCCGGATAGCAGCTGCTACCGGGCCTTTTTTTGAACAAATTTTTCCCAATTAGGTATCTCCTAATATGTGGCGTTTACTCTTACTATTTACTGCAGGATTATGGCTTGTTTCCTGCCAACCGAATAACAAATCAGAAAAAGCAAGCTCCTCCTTGTGCGCGTGTGTCCAGGGTAAGACCCCTGAGGGAACCTGGGATATGCACCTTAGCGAAGATTGTATTCAGTTATGTCTTAAGACTTTCGGACCTGAACTGAAGGGAATGGAAGATTGGTTTAAACTGCATTGTGGACTGGAATTGAAGCATCCAGAAGTGAAGGAAAAAAGTAAAGAAGTCGATATTTAGGTTCTCTTTCAATCGTTTGAAGGGAATGTCATTCTTTAATATTGACAATTATCTCCACACTTAACAATCCCTTAAAATCCAGGCATCTATTCTCCTGCCAACTTAATTATTAATTCAAACTAGCCTCAAATGATAATGACATTTTTGTAAGGTATAAGTTTTTAGGATTTGATAATTGTGATTGAATTCTAATGACTATAATGCATTGCAAAAATGTAATTATGAAATATAAAACCTTTACTCTGAGCTTTACCCTCCTAATCCTCTGCCTTTCAGGATTTTCCCAAAAACAAAGGAAGGCGATCTTCTATACTGGTTCCGGAATCATTACCTACTATGGAGACCTGACTGACCGGGTCAACTTCTCCTATTGGAATCCAGTTGTTCAGATTGGTGCCGGCTATTATCTCAATGAATACCTTCAAATTCGTGGCGAATTGCTAAGGGGTAGGGTAGAAGCGGATGACAAGGACGCCAATGACCAAGGAAGAATCCTCCGTGATTTAAGGTTTAGGAACAATATTTCTGAATTTAACCTTATGATGCAATTGGAGATCCTACCAGATAGGTCATTTCGGGGGCCATACAGCCGCACAGGCCATTTTACCCCATATGTACTTGCAGGAATCGCAGGCTTTTATCACAATCCCAAAGGTTTTCTTGAGGGAGAATGGTATGCCCTTCAGCCCTTAGGTACTGAAGGCCAATTGATCACTACAAGTGGGATGGAGCCATATTCCCGCTGGCAGCTAAGCATTCCTTTTGGCCTGGGGCTTAGCTACAGGTTTGAACAAGCCTTCATCGGCAAAATAGAGATGGTATATCGAAAAACCTTTACCGATTACCTCGATGATGTAAGCACCAATTACCCCAATGCAGAGTTACTTAGAGAAAGTAGTGGAGACTTGGGTAGCACTTTGTCAAGGACTGATATTTATCCATTCGAAGATGGCTTCAAAAGAGGTAATCCTGATAAAAAGGATGGCTATATGCTGTTTACTTTGAGTGTGGGCTATTTGATTCGGTAAAACTTATGCCGTTCGAAACGGATTTGGAGATCATTTTATGGATCAAATCGTCATAGATTTCAGCAAGGGTTCTAATGATTCCTCCTTTGATATGGGCCACTTTTCTATAAAGGTCTTTGATTTCAATTGCTTGGTTTAGCTTTCCATTTCTATAAATTAAAAAAAGGCACCAAAACCCACTTGGGATTCTGGTGCCTGTGATTTATTCAGATAAAATTATCCTTCCTTATGCCAATCGTACCTGTAATCGGTTGGAGGTACGAAGGTTTCTTTGATGGTCCTGGCAGATGCCCAACGAAGAAGGTTCATGTAAGAACCTGCCTTGTCATTGGTCCCCGAGCCCCTTGCTCCACCAAATGGCTGCTGACCTACAACAGAACCAGTTGGCTTGTCATTGATGTAAAAGTTACCTGCGGTATTGCGCAGTTTCCACATGGCGTCCTCGATGAGGTAGCGATCTTTGCAGAAGATCGCTCCTGTCAAGGCATATGGGCTGGTCGAGTTGATCAAATCGAGGGTTTCTTCCCAGCGGTAGTCATCGTATTTATAGATGGTCAGGACAGGCCCAAAGATCTCTTCTTGCATCGTCAGAGACTTGGGATCATTGGTTACAACAATGGTGGGTTCGATGAAGTAACCTTTTGACTTGTCATACCCGCCTCCCTGCACGATATAGGCATTGTCAGAGGCCTTAACCTGATCAATATATCCTGCAATCTTATCAAAAGCGCGCTCATCAATGACTGCGTTAATGAAGTTGGTGAAATCAGCCGGGTCCCCCATTTTAAGGGTTTTAACCTCCTCGATCAACTTATCCATTGTCGCATCATAAATGCTTGCGGGCAGATAAACCCGTGATGCCGCAGAGCACTTTTGTCCCTGAAATTCAAACGCACCCCTTACCATGGCAGTGGCTACTTGAATGGGATTGGCCGTAGGGTGGGCTAGGATATAGTCTTTTCCGCCTGTTTCACCTACAATTCTTGGATAAGATCTGTACTTATGAATATTTTGGCCAATGATTTTCCAAAGGGCCTGGAAGGTATTGGTTGAACCTGTAAAGTGGAGTCCAGCGAAGTCAGGATGATCAAAAATGATATTCCCCATCATTGGGCCATCTCCATAAATCAGGTTGATGACTCCGTCAGGCATACCGGCTTCTTTGAAGATCTCCATGGTCAATCTCGCAGAATAGATTTGGCTATCTGCAGGTTTCCATACACATACGTTTCCAAGCATAGCTGGAGCTGTAGGCAGGTTACCTGCAATCGCGGTGAAGTTGAAGGGAGTAATACAGAATACAAAGCCTTCCAAAGGTCTGTATTCTACCCGGTTCCACATGCCATGAGGAGAATGGGGCTGCTCCTTGTAAATCTGCTCCATGTAAGACACATTGAAGCGAAGGAAGTCAACCAGTTCTGCTACAGCATCAATCTCTGCCTGATGGATATTTTTGGACTGCGACAGCATGGTTGCTGCATTGAAACGAGCCCTATACGGGCCAGCGATCAGTTCTGCAGCCTTCAGGAAAATTGAAGCTCTGTGCTCCCAACTGGTTTTTTCCCAGGCTTCCTGGGCTTTAAGTGCCGAGTCAATGGCTTGGCGAACATGGCCTTCATTGGCCCATGCGGCATGTCCAAGTATGTGCTGGTGATTATGTGGAGGACTAAGTGGCTTTTTTTCCTCCGTCATGATTTCATCTCCACCGATGAATAAAGGTGCGTCGATTTGGGTGCTGGTCATTTCCTGGATGGCAGCCAAAACTTCTTCACGCTCCTTGGAACCTGGAGCATATCCTAAAAAGGGTTCGTTGTAAGGTTTTGGTAATTCGAATAGTCCTCTTGCCATAAAACTTTTTGTCCTTTGGACTCGAATGTGAGGAATTACCATGGATCACAATGCCCAAAGCCTCCTCTCCATTCAAGTAGTAAGATTGAATTTTTGAGAAAGCCAAATATAGAAAGATGTTGGTGATATTACAGATGGATAGGACTTTTTAAATGTGTTGCAGAATTGCCTTGGATGCCGTTGGCCATTCTCCCAGATTTCCATCTTCCATTTACTTAAATAAACTGCGCCTTTAGCATTTCTGAATCAATGTCTACGGCTACCCTTGAGTTCACTACCAGCATACATAGTTTATCATCCATTTGGGTGTACACTGCCCATCCCTTTTGATTGGCGAACTCCAGTATTTGTTGGATGGAGTCCGAAGCTGGATTCCAGAAAAAGGTGGTGCTGTAAAGGGTTTCCTGCCCACGACCTTTGGGGAGGTTGATGGTCCAGTTTTGGTCCATTTGTTCCCTGCTCAATAGCCATTCGGAAGGAACAAAAATGGCAACTTCGTTTTTTTCTATGGTAGCCAGGGCTTCTATGTCTTCCTCAGCATGACCGGAAAGCATGACGAAGGCGGCTTTTTTTCCATTCCCAAACGCCAGTCCTTCACTCAATTGGCGGGTTTCCGTAATTTCAGAAAGAAAATTCATAGTCAGGAAGTTAGTTTTCTAAATGCATCCTCTAGGGTAAAGGTTTCTCTGCTGAGTCCAATCATGGTTTTTTCCTGCTCCACACATGATTTGAACAATTGCTTGCGGATATCTACGTCAGTTTGGGTTTGAATCCTGAATGAATGGGCTCCAAGCATTTCGACACGTTTTACACCCTCCCATTTTTCGATTTCCTCGGTCTTAAATCCTTCTTCCTCGATTTCCAAGACCAATTGAATGCTGTCCTCTGCAATGTTTCTGAGTTGATCTGTAGGCTGGTCAGCGACGATTTCGCCCTTGTTAATGATGATTACCCGATTTGCAATAAACTCAACCTCAGACAAAATATGAGAGGAAAAAATCACGGTTTTATCCTTGCCTACTTCCCTGACCAATTGGCGTATATCGATGATTTGATTGGGGTCAAGGCCTGAGGTCGGTTCATCAAGGATGAGGACTTCGGGATCGTGGATCAACGCCTGGCTGATGCCTACCCTTTGTCTATATCCTTTGGATAATGCACCAATTTTTTTGTGCTGTTCTACATGGAGCCCTGTCATCTCTATGACTTCTTCGATTCTGCTTTTCCTGAGTTTTTTTTCGAGGCCGTGAATCCTGCTGGCAAAATCAAGGAACTCATGCACATACATATCCAGGTAAAGTGGATTGTGTTCAGGGAGGTAACCTACTCGTTTTTTCACCTCAAGGGGGTTGGAAGATACATCAAAACCATCTACTTCCACCATGCCTTCTGTAGCTTCCAGGTATCCGGTAATTATCTTCATAGTGGTGCTTTTTCCTGCACCATTTGGTCCCAGAAATCCCAGAATTTCCCCTTTCTTGACCTCAAAGCTAAGGTCATTTACTGCTTTTTGTTCTCCGTATATCTTTGTTAATCCCTGAACCGATACCATTTGAAAATAATTTATATGAGAGGAATGCAGGAAATTTTGCTTAGATAGAGCTTTATATTCAACAATTTCCTAATTCATTATGTAAATAAAGAAAGCCTTCCCTATTTTTCATTAAAATTGTTTAAATGTTCCCTCCAATGCCTGAAAGATTCCTAAGCAGACTGTTTCTTCTCCTTTCTCTTGCCCTCATCGTTTCTTGTAGATCTGATCAAGGAGGTGCAAATCTCTATCAAGAGAAGGATGGAAAAATTATTTACAAAGGAGAGTTGGGTTCCAACGTCGTCTCCCATTTACTAGGCGATCCACAAAGCATTCATCCAACCAACTCTACACTTCGGCAAAAGGATGAAATACTTGGATATGTTTATGAACGCTTGCTGGATCAGGACCTGGCTACAGGTGATTTGATGCCCATGCTGGTAAGAAGCCTTCCTGAAGTATCTAAAGATGGCCTTACTTATACTTTTAACCTAAGGCAAGAAGCAAAGTGGATGGATGGTAGTTCTATCACTGCTGAAGACATCCTCTTCAACTTCAAATTGCTTTTTTGTGAGGACATCCAAAATAATGCACTCAAAGCCTTTAATGACTATATCAAGGACGTACAACTTGATCCCAATGACCCACTGAAGTTCAACATAGTCATGACCAAGGTCAACTTTATCAATAGGTATATTGGTACCTTGAGCATGATGCTAAATCCTCGATTCTATGATCCTCAGGGAGTTTTTAAGGAGGTAAGTTTAAAGGAGCTGAGAGAAGGTAAAAGCAATGAGGCCATCAAAAGATGGGCGGAAGAGTTCAATGATATCAAATATGGCAGGGAGGTAAATCTCCTTCAGGGGGGATCAGGTCCCTATAAACTGGCAGAGTGGGAGGTTGACCAGAAGATTGTATTGCTTAAGAGAGAAGATTATTGGGCAAAGGAATTGAAAGAAAAATACTTCGACCAAAAACCTGGAGAAATTACTTTTCGGGTAATAAAGGATGAGCAAGCAGTTGTAGAGGCCATTCGCCAGCAGAGCCTTGATGTATCTACCAAGCTGACACTGAATGCATTTCAGCAATTAAGTGCAGATAAGTTGGTAGCGGATCACTACAAAATCAAGAAACAAAGTCGAACCACCATTGTCCAGTTGATCCTGAATAATCGTCCAGACGGAATCATTCAGGCACCTATTTTCAATGATGTCAGCGTCCGCAAGGCTGCCCAGTTGGCATTGCCACTGGATGAGATCATGTTTAAAAAACTCGATACTGACTACATCAGAGCTAATTCGCCTGTCAGTCCAGGGAATGCTCATTATAACTCCAATTTACAAGCTTTTCCCTACGATTCTGCTGCCGCCAAACTTTACCTAAAAAGTGCAGGTTGGATGGATACGGACGGCGATGGAGTGAGGGAAAAAGAAATGAATGGGCGTAAAATCAAGTTGAAGTTTGGTATTGATTATCCTCCTCAGAATGAGGTGATCAAGGACATGATGGATTTGATGAAGAAAGCCTGGGAAGAGGTTGGTTTTGAGGTAGAATTAAAGCCTCAGGGGATGAGAGCTTACCTGCCAGATCTTGTTTCAGGTAAATTTGATGCTTCCCTTCTGCCATTGGGTGCTCCTCCAACCCTACCATTTGACTACCATCAAAATTATTTCAGCAGCAACTGGCCTGATGGAGAAAACTACTCCGGCTATTCCAATGCCGAAGTAGATACCTTGATCAATAAGGTAAGGCGAGAAATGAATCCTGAACTTAGGCAGCGATACGCGTTTGAGATAAGCCAGATCCTCGATGAGGAAGTTCCGGTCATTTACCTATATCAGCCCACCAAAAAAATGGCTGTTCACAAAAGGTTTAACAATGGTACTATGCACAAAGTTCCCCCTTATGTAGGTTTAAATAGCCTTGAGCTTATCAGATAGATAAGCCCATCTGCTACATATGGCTATGGCACCCCTTGGTAAAGGCAAATAATTATTTGCTTTTACCAAGGGCCAGCTTCTCGTCAAGGATTTTGATAAGATCTTGCTCTCCTAACCTCTGATCTACAAGCCTTTTGTTTTTATCGAGGATCAAAATTGAAGGCAGGGTCTCAATTTTATACAATTCAAATGCACCTGATTCGCGCTCAATGTCTTCTCCATTGATGATCCCGGCCTTGTGCATGTCGAACTTCTCTAGCATTTCTTTCCATTCATCCTTGGTACCTGTGAGGTTTACGGTGAATAGGGTAACGGATTTATCAGCGTAAGCTTTTTCTTCAAATGCCTTTACCAATTTCGGGGTGGCTTCCTGACAATGATCACAGCCATAGTCCCAGAAGTACAAAATGGTCCATTCAGACTTGATTTGGCTTACGCTTGAGAATGAATTTTCAGCATTAGCCACAACAAAATCAGTAACCTGGCCACCCGGCTTTAGAGGAGGAATCATTTCAGCTGGTGGCAAGACAGGAGACCTTCTGATGCCATTATCATCTTCATAATTACTGAGGAAGGAAAAGATAGAATCTTTCCTGCTTTTGGGCAGGTTGAACCTCAGGTATTGGTTCCAGAAAAGATCCAGCAAGTAATTGCTAATTTCTTTGTTGCCATTAGATTTTTCCAGTATTACATTCAATGCCGTCGTGACTGAATCGGCATGGTCATGATCCACATATTGGCCCAGGTAATTGGCTACTTTTCGATAAAGTACGGGAGTCCTAAGTAGCCTAGCATCGGTTAGGTCAGTATTGTCAAAAAAATGTGCCTTAATGTAGGCAGGAACAAACTTGGCGCCTGCATCCTTATTGGCTTCGTAAATTTCAGTGGGTACCTCTACATTTTGAATGGCCTTGGATAATTTGGCAAAAAACAATTCAGGATATTCTTTTTGAATATTGTCTTTGTATTCAGAAACCTCATTTCGAACATCCTTGATGAGTTTTGTAATTGAGTCGAATTGTGCTGAGCCTCGTGGATATTGGGCGGCTTTTTGACTGTAAGACTGTAAATCCTTTTTGAGTTTATCCAGTTTATTAAGGTCTTGGTAGTAAAGCTCATTTTCTCGAGAACCCGAAACTTGCATAGATTCGGTTGGTGTCCGAATGTCGGTTTTGAGGGAGAATTGCTGATCTTCGTCTAAAATTACATCGAGGTAGCTATTTGTAGGCGGAAATACCAGCAGGTACATCCCAGCAGGCAGCAGGCTATCTCCCTTGAAGGAGAACTTTCCATCTTTGACCTCAGTGGTATCAATGATTCTCGTTTCTGCTCCATAATAATGTCCCAGGAATACCTGTTTCCTCTTCAGGCCTTCTACTGCTACATCAATCTGGTAACCAGTGGAATTAGATGTAGATACATTTTGGCAAGAACTCAGGCTCATGCAGGTGATCAACAAAAGGAAAAAGCTAAAATGGATGGCTTTCATTTTTTAGGGAATTAGGCAAGAAAAAAGGGTTCCATTTTGGAACCCTTTATCTTTATAAGGATATTTTTATTCTTCTATGTCGTCAAATTTGATTTCTTCTAAATCCTCTTCATCCACATCGAAGCCCTCTTCAATGGATAGGATTTTTAGAAGTTGTGGCACACCAATCTGCTTGGCTTTCAAAAGGCCATTTGAATCAATCAAATAAATCCTTGGAGTAGAAATCACATCATACATTTTGGTGCCACCTGATCTGCGGTAGATATCTTCGGTATTGATGGCTCCTTCGACATCAAGTCCGTAGGTCTGTAGTTTTTCTTTCCATTCAGCCACATCTCCATTGATGTTGACTGTAAAGAGGGTGATATCCTTGCCTGCGAATCCATACTTGGTGTATGCAGAGGATAATTTAGGCGTTACCTTTTTACAATGGCCACAGCCGTAATCCCAGAAATAAAGGATTTTCCATTTTCCTGGAACCTCAGAGAGTTTTTGGTACTTACCTTTCGAGTCTGACACGATAAAGTCAGGAGCTGGGCGTCCCAGGATAGTTGGGCTAAGTGCCGTGGCTCTGGTGATCATCTTTTGCTTGGTTGAGTCATCCACCCAGTAAGCGTCTCCTGTCATGTAGTATTTTTCAACCATGTGTACGTACACAGCATCCATACCCATAATTTTATTTTGGGCATATTTGTTAAGGAAGAAAACCACGAGATACCTGAATACTTTGTCGTTGCCTCGGGACTTTTCAATCATATAGTCTACGGATTTGATGATCGAATCTGGTACCCGGTAAGTTAAGCGATCAATGTATGTATTAATTCGCTGCTGGAAAACCGGAGTCCTTAGTAGGCGATCGTCCTGGAAATCCATCCCGTCAAAATAGTGTGCCTTGTAAAATTTGAAGGCAAACATAGAGTCTAGTTGCTTGCCATTTTCATCCTTTGGAGCTTCTGGAATCTCAGGGTCTTGCATGGCTACAAGAACCTTTGTGAATAGGTATTGCTTATTGTCATCAATAAACTTTTCACGATATGTTTTTACCTCATCGTTAATTTTCTGCTGCTTTTCCTGAAGGGATTTTGCTTCTGGGGAGCCTTTTGGAGCCTTTTTCAATTCAGCAGTAATGCCTTCAACTTCCTTGCGCTTGGAATCCAGGAATTTTAAATCCTGATAGAAAAGTTGGTTTTCTTTGGAACCCGATACTTTCATATTGGTTACAAAGTTCACCGTATCGGTAGAGACAGTGAAGTATTGATCTTTGTCAATGATGATTTCGAAGTAAACATTTTTAGGAGGGAATACTACGAGGTAGATTCCGCCATCCAGGCTGGTATCGCCTTTAAATGTGAAAACCCCATTTTCAATGGCTGTGGTATCCTTGATGTATTGTTTGTCGCCATAGTAATAAGCCAGATAGGCCTCATTGGCAGTAGTGCCTTTTACCTCAACCTTGATCTCAAAGCCTTCTTTCTGTGGGGTAGATGTAATGTTGGCATTGCCGGCTTTGCCACAGGACATCAAAAGTCCCAGGACTGCCCAGCCAAGCATGAAAATGTTAAACTGTTTCATATTCTTCATAAAATTGAACAACCAAAGTTAAGCATCCGGTTGTTGTGCCCAAAAAGCCTCACCAGATACGTAGTATTTATCTAAAATATGCACATAAACCTGTTCGAAGCCAAAGTTTCTGCGCTGTGTATATTTGTTGAAAATATGCTCTAAAACAAATCGGAATACTTCCTGATTTTTCTTGGATTCGAGGACCAATTTATCAATTTCCTGGATGAGAGAATCAGATTTTTGTGGAGTCAACTGATCGAGGTAAGTATCCAGTTTTTTTTCCATAAAATTTGTCCGGATGAGCCTTGCATCAGCAAAATCTACCTGTTCCCAATACTTATTCCTCATATAATTCCATTCCAGCAATTGATCTCCACTTTTTTTGGCTTGCTCTTTCAAATCCTCTGGTACCCGTGGTGCCTGACCTGCTTTCATCAATTTTACCGCAAAAAGCTCTTCATTCTCAGACATGAGTTCTCCCTGTCTCGCCTGTAATTCTTCAGAAATCTCAGTCAATTCATCATTCAGGCGAGCGATTTCTTCATCATTTCCCTGGGCTTTGATAAATGCTTGTTGAACATCCACGATTCTGGGGATGATTTTCTGTACCTCCTTGAGGTTTTTATAGAAAAAGCTATTCTCTTCTGAGCCAGTGACTTCCATATTATTGATCAACTCCAGCGTATCAGATTTTAAGGAAAAATTCTGGTCATTGTTGATGATCAAATCCATGAATAGGTTATGGGAAGGAACGGAGAATTTATACAAGCCTCTTTTTAGCGAACTGTCTGCATTGAAATTAAATGCGGAATAAAAGGAATTTGAGGAGTCATTAGTTTGGACCTGTCCTTTCACACTGTCTACCATGACCAGTTGAATAGGACTACCAGCATAATAAGTAAGGTAAGCTATGGAGTTTCCAAGGCCAGCGATGTTGATCTCGATGTTATAGTTTTGATCTACAGCGGGATCAGTTAGACTTTGTTTGTCTTCATTTTTACAAGAGAAGAAGCCCAAAACAAGCAGGAAAAATAGTAAACCAGTAGTCAGTTTCATTTAGTCAATTTCATTAGAATATAAATGATGATTTGAGTCAGGTTATATGTAAACCATCTTCCTCAGTGGGTATCTTTTCCTTTGGAACAATCGGAAAGAAATTTACCCTAACTAATTTCTTAGTTCAAAAAGGAAAGATCCTCACAGCAAAGCAACATTATAATTTTTTCTTATACCTTAAATTAACATTACCTTATTTCAACTTTTCATTATTCTTGTGTCTTTCGCTATCCCGTTTGGTTTTCTTATCGATATTTTTGTGAAAGGCTTCTTCTAGGTTTACCCCTGTTTGATTTGCCAGGCAAATCAGTACAAAAAGAACATCTGCCATTTCATCGGCAAGGTTATGCTTCAGGTCTGACTTTTTGAAAGATTGATCCCCGTAGGTTCTAGCCATTATACGAGCTAGCTCGCCTACTTCTTCCATGAGGACAGCTGTGTTCGTCAATTCAGAGAAGTATCGTACGCCGATGCTATTGATCCATTCATCAACGGTTTGTTGGGCTTGATTGAGTGTCATTTTTGTCAGTTTATTGAAGTTTTTGTTTTGGTATTTATGATCTGCGAGGAATTTAGCCCTGACAGGGTTTATAACCCTGTCAGGGTTAGGTGCAAAAAATTGCAACGCAACCCCCCTAAAATGGCTAAAAAAATCGCCGCCATAAGTCCCAAGTCCATTCCACTTGAATCAACAAAACTAAAGCAAAAATGATCAAGAGGAGACGATTTTTTTTCCTGGAAACAGGATATTTTAAGGACAATGCCATCAAACATAAAATAGGAAGGAGAGGCAAATGATAAGTAGGATGAGCGAATGCCAGCAAATAGGGCAAAGGATAAAGAAGTATGAGCCACCCATTTTTATCCCCTGAAGTACCTAAACCAAAAAGACCTCCCAGCAATAGTATAAGGTAAATCGACACATCAAGTAGCAAGGTCAGATAACCTAGAGCCTTACCCTCTTTCAGTAAAAAAGCAGAACAAAGGGTGTCATAGGACCAAAAGTTTCGAAATCGACTTCCCATTCGGTAAATAAACTTCCCAGGCTTGCTCATGATATGTCCAACTGCCTTTTCTTTAAATATTTTATCGCGCGTTTCCAGCCTAAGATTCCTGATAGAGTCCCTTTCCCTGACAAACTCAGCATATTCCTCCTCCTCACTTACATCATGCGATCCCAACCACCAACTTCTATAGTGATGGGTCTGAGGATGATTTCCTAGATACAGGTTGTAGGCATTGGCTTCATTGACATGGATAACTCGGTTTAATTGTTGAAAAGCAAAGATCTCCCAGCAAATTGGTAGCATGGAAAAGCCGATAAGGAAAATAGCAAAACGCTTCCAAGCACCATATCCACTAAATATTTTTAACATAAAGAAAGGTAGTAAGACCCATGAAGCCGGCCTGAAAAGCCCCATTAACCCAAACAATATCCCTGCACCAAAGACATACCAGGATATTTTTTTGTCAATAAATATCAAGGCAAATAGCAAGCAAAGTGCTAAAGGGAGATGGCTTAAAGGGACCACCGATTGGTGGACAAAGGCAGGAAAGGTAGCCCAGATCAACTGCCCCAAGTTTCTTTTCCATAAGGGGAGTAGCTTGGAAAAGGATTGCCAAGCCCATACGAAGGCAAGCCAGCTTAATAGACTGGCAAGCACTGAGCCGAAGGGGATCGCTAAAAAAGGCCTTAGCCAAAAGATCAATCCCGGCGGCCAATAGAATTCCAACCCTGTTCCATTGGCGAGATGCTCTGCTTCTGTCCAATAAAAAAATGAATCTCCAGGAAGGAATTCCGGATAAATATAAATGGCATAAAGTATCCGGATCAGCAATCCAAAGAGGACCAGGATGGGAAAAGCCATTGGCTTAGCAAGTAGCTCAATTATCTTTTCCCTGAAATTCCTCATTCTAGAACTCCGGATTATGGGTATCCATAATGATCGTAATGGGACCATCATTTAGGAGAGACACCTTCATATATGCCCCAAATTTTCCAGTGGCAATGTCTCCTTTGAATTCCTTCCTTAAATGGGAAAGGAAGTCCTCGTACAAGGGTTCCGAAATATTGGGAGGCGCTGACCGCATGAAGGAAGGGCGGTTGCCCTTTTTGGTATCAGCATGGAGGGTAAATTGTGAAATAACATGGATTCCCCCCTTGATGTCCTTTACAGAGAGGTTCATTTTCCCATCTTCATCTTCAAAAATTCTCAGGTTAATGATCTTTTTTACCAAGCGTTCTATGTCTGCCTGATTATCATCATGGGTAATACCCAAAAGTACCATGAGGCCATGGGTAATCTCTCCTACGATCTCTGTATCAACTTCAACCTGGCTAAATTTTACTCTCTGAATAACAGCGCGCATATGTGTTTGGAATCAAATATTCAAACAAGTTAAATCCTAATTAAGCCATCATTGAGCCTGGTTTCTCCCAAAGGTAATGGCGGATTTTTTCGATAATTCGTTTTGGATTCTTATCGGCAAAAAGGGTTTCTTCTTTCACCAACAGCCCCTTATCAAAAACTTTTTCATTGAAGAAGTTTTCTGAAAACTCAGCATTGAGAAACTCCTCATAATCCTCGTTGGTGCGAACCCAGGAGACATAATACACCTTTTCTTCAAGGCTATACTCAACGACCAATTGTCGCTCTGGATCATATGGCGAATAAGCAGCATTAAGGCTGAGAAAGATGACAGACTTCAGGAATTCTTCATCCAGCATATCCAGGTAGCCTATGGAAAAGAAGGGGTAGTGGAGCTTCTTGTAGGCAATCTCTTCAGCGCGGAGGTAGATTTCCATTTGCAAGATGCGGTTCTTTATTTCTGCTAGGGCAAATTTTTCCTTTTTCAATTTGTCGATCCCCAACCAGCGACCATTCCAGTTGTAATATTGAATATTACCCAGCCTAAGTTTGTAGTCAAAGCCAGTAAATCCCTTCAAGACATATCCAGGATAATAGTATTTCAAATCAGTCTCCATTGCATATCTGATTTCCAATGCCATGGTGTAAACCCCCAGGCTATATTTCTTATATGCAGGGTCATAAAGGCCAATCAGACTTGCTACACTTTTTTGCCCAAGATCAAAGTAACTGGCCGCTACCAGTTTGTCGCCATCATACACACGAATTTCCCTTGTCTGAAAAATGGAATTGGAGTCGCCTGAAAACAAAAACTCTTCCAACGTATCGAAGATATATCCCTTGAAACGGCCTTTTTGGAAGGTATACAATTGTTCTTTCAAAGGATCAACCGTGGCCAGCCCTACTTCATATCGAAATTTCGCATCATTTTTCTTAAGGATCTTTCGAAGGCTTTTGGAGAAGGTAAATTTTTCAAGCCTAGTTCGAATGTTAATAACTGAGTATGCCCCTCCATCCAGACAAAGAATTTGTGCCCGAAAGAGTGATGGCCCTGACCTGAACCAGCCACCTGCAAGGTATCGGTCGAGTCTGGATGCTGAGAGAGATTGTGGAAAGTAATACTCAACCAAAATCTAAAAGAGTTTCATCAAATTTAGGGAATAGCTGCCGAATGAAAAATGTAAATAGTGGGAAAAAGTGAGTTATTGATATAAATATATAATATGAAGCGAATTTAAGAAGCATTTAAGTCCGCCATGAGCCTAAATGAGAATTCCTCTCCGAATTTTTGACATCACCTAGGTATTTTTTTATGGCATAAATAGAAGATGGAAATGCAATCTCATCATAAGGAATGTCATCATAGGCAAATAAATCGGCTTCCAAGGTCTCTTCTCCAATCTCCCATTCCGGTTTGAGCATTTCAGCCAAAAAGAAACAATAAACCTGATTAATTCTTGGAATGCTGTAAATGCAATGGATTCCTATGACATTGACCTCTATTCCTGCTTCTTCAATGCATTCACGAACGGCGCCATCTTCAGCAGTTTCGCCGTTCTCAAGGTAACCCGCAGGCAAGTTCCAATATCCTGATCTCGGTTCAATGGCCCTCTTACACAGAAGGATCTTGTCCTCATAGAAAGGAAGACAACCCACCACCATGTTTGGATTGCTATAATGAATAGTGCCACAGTTGCTACAAACATACCGGGCTCTGTTATCTCCCTTTGGAATTCTTAACTCCAGGCGGTCGCTACCACAATTGCTACAGTATTTCAATACAGTTTTTTTGAATTTTCTTAAAAGAAAGATGATATGATAAAAACTAAATTTAGAATTCTTTGTTTATGTCATTCGATACTTAACTAAACAAAGTTGAGTACTTGTTGAAGAGATCCTTTCATCTCATCGAATCAAAGTATAGTTAACATTATGAAATCTAACAAACGGGTCATTGTAATTGGATCGGGTTTCGCAGGACTCGCTTCTGCATCATTGCTGGCAAGGGAGGGATATGACGTAACCATTTTGGAGAAAAATGACCAAGCCGGAGGAAGGGCCAGGAAGTGGTCCAAAGATGGATTTGTTTTTGACATGGGGCCAAGTTGGTATTGGATGCCCGATGTTTTCGAGAATTTCTTCAATCTCTTTGGGAAAAAGGTTTCTGATTACTACGATTTGATTCGATTGGACCCCTCATACAGGGTTTATTTTGGGGAAAAAGAAGGTTTCGTTGATATTCCGGCAGATATGGCTGAATTGGAAGCCCTTTTTGAATCCATTGAGCCAGGGTCTAGCAAGGGCTTGAAAGAGTTTCTAAGACAGGCTGCCTACAAATATGAGGTGGGAATGAGAGATTATGTTTTCAGACCTTCTCACAATATTTTTGAATTCCTCGATCTGAGGTTGATAAGGGAGAGTTTCCGTATTCAGATGTTCAGCTCGATGAGTAAGCATGTCCGGAAGTACTTCTCCAACCCCAAATTGATAAAGATACTCGAGTTTCCAGTACTTTTCCTTGGAGCAACTCCCCAAAATACTCCTGCCCTGTATAGCATGATGAACCATGCCGATCTGACTCTCGGAACCTGGTTCCCAAAAGGGGGCATGCACCAGATCGTAAAAGCCATGGTCAGCCTGGCTGAAGAAAATGGGGTAAAGATTGAGCTAAATACAGAAGTTAAGGAAATAAAGGTCGTAAATGGTACCGCCAAATGTGCATTGACCAATCGTGGTGAATGGGAAGCAGATCTGATCATCGCCAATAGCGACTATCGCCACACCGATCAACAACTTCTCTCCCAACAAAACAGAACCTATACTTCTAAGTATTGGGAGAAAAGAACCATGTCGCCGTCCAGCCTCCTTTTCTATTTAGGAGCTAACAAGGAATTTCCGCAAATCAAACACCATAACCTGTTTTTTGATGAAGACTTTGACCTTCATGCAAAGGAGATTTATGAGAACCCAAAGTGGCCTTCAAGTCCTCTTTTCTATGTCTCAGCGACGACGCGTACAGATAAATCCATGGCCCCTGATGGGAATGAAAACCTCTTTGTCCTTATCCCATTGGCCCCAGGCCTTGAAGACAGCGACGAAAAGCGCGAACAATATTATGACTTGGTGATGGACAGGTTCGAAAATCTGATCGGGGAAAAGGTGCGGCCGCACATTGTCCTGAAAAGGAGCTATGCCATGAAGGATTTCGAACAGGACTATCATTCATTCAAAGGAAATGCCTACGGATTAGCCAATACCTTGTTCCAGACAGCCTTTTTTAAACCCAAACTGAGGGCAAAAAAGGTGAATAACCTATACATGACAGGACAGTTGACAGTACCCGGACCAGGGGTCCCTCCATCTTTGATCTCAGGACAAATTGTCGCTCAGGAGATAATGAAAAATTTCAATTGAATATGAAGTGGTCAAAACATTGATGAATGCTAATGTATTTTATAAGATTAATTAATAAAACTAATGCAACCATCTGGCGTATCGACCAATAGAAAAGAAAAGAATTTTTGCTGCAACCATTCTTGCCTTTAAAAGAATCTAATGGCTGAATACTCATCTAAAGAATTTACAAACAGGCCTGTGAGAAGGTTTTTTAGCCTACTCTCATTGGACAAAAGAGAGATCTCTCACATATATCTTTATTCTATATTTGGAGGGATCATCTACCTTTCCTTGCCACTTGGAATCCAGGCTGTAATCAGTTTGGCACTCGCCAATCAGATTTCATCCTCATGGGTGATTCTTGTGGCAGTTGTTACCATCGGTACCATTCTCCTAGGTGTCTTGCAAATGTTGCAATTGGCACTCACGGAATCCATTCAACAGAAGATCTTTGTTAGGTCTTCTATGGAATTTGCATACAGGCTTCCAAGGATAAAAATGGACGCCCTGACTAAAAAATATGCACCCGAACTGGTCAATAGGTTTTTTGATACCCTAACCCTTCAAAAAGGTTTACCCAAAATTCTGATAGACCTTTCTTCTGCCTTGCTCCAGACAATATTCGGTTTGTTGGTTCTTTCCTTTTACCATCCCTTCTTCATTGTTTTTGGGGCAATTGTCTTATTTATACTCTTCCTCATATTCAGATTCACTGGACCAAGAGGTCTCAAAACGAGCTTGGCAGAGTCTGACTACAAATACAAAGTAGTCTACTGGTTGGAAGAGGTCGCCAGAACAGTAGGATCTTTCAAATTGGCTGGTAAGACAAACCTGGCCTTGAGCAAAACCAACAACATCGTCGGGAAATACCTTGAATCCCGTAAAGAGCACTTTAAGGTATTGATTCTTCAATATGGAAATATTCTTTTGTTCAAGACCATAGTAACAGCCGGTCTTCTTGTGTTGGGAACCTACCTACTCATCGAGCGACAGATAAATGTAGGGCAGTTCGTTGCCTCAGAAATCATCATTATCACCATCGTAGGCTCGGTAGAAAAACTGATCCTGAGTATGGATACCATTTATGATGTGCTAACAGCTGTTGAGAAGATAGGTAAAGTAACCGATCTTCCGCTGGAAGAAAACCAAAGCTCACGCCTGGAGAGACTTGAATTCTCCAAAGGCATTTCTCTTTCTTTGAATAACCTGAGCTTCACCTTCCCAGGAGAAAGAAAGGCTTCTATCAAAGACATAAATCTGGACATCAGATCAGGAGAAAAGGTCTGTATCACAGGGCCCAATGGTTCTGGAAAGTCTATGTTCCTAACCTTACTTTCAGGACTTTACACTGAATATGAGGGGAATATTTCCTTTAATGGGGTGCCTCTAAGGAACCTGGACATTGTCCACTTGAGGAATTACCTTGGGGATTGCCTTTCTCAGAAAAACCTTTTCAGAGGGACCATCCTTGAAAACTTGACCATGGGCAATGAAGATGTCCTTCTCGAAGATGTCATGTGGGCAATTAAGAAGGTAGGACTTGGAGAATACGTGCGCTCATTGCCACTTGGATTACAAACTGAGGTCGTACCTGAGAGTCCCCAAATTCCTTACAGCATTACAAAGAAATTGATCATGGCAAGGTGCCTTGCCAAGCATCCAAAGGTGCTATTGGTAGATGATTTCTTCTCCGTTTGGATGCCAAATGAGCGTGATGCGGTATGTGATTTCCTAACTTGTGAGGAACTTGATACAGTCATCGCAGTCTCAGGCGAAAGAAAATATGCCCAAAATTGTGATAGAATCATAATCATGGACCAGGGAACCATTGTAGCAGTGGGTACACCTAATGAAATTCTGAATAATCCAAGTTTCCAACACCTGTTCAATTGATCAATCATGCTGAATATTTCTCAAAATAGCATTCAGGGAAAAATAGATCAAACTGATTATTCAGCCTTTGGTCTGACATTGAGGCCCAACCTGGCCTTCCTCTTCAGGTCATGGATTGTAGGACTGTTCATGATTGCACTTATCCTGCTTTTCCTTCCATGGACCCAAAATATCAACGCACGAGGATACATAACCACCCTTAGACCTAACCAGCGTCCCCAGGAAATTCAGTCCACCATTGCCGGAAGGATTGAAGAGTGGTATGTCAATGAAGGTGATACGGTAATGGCAGGGGACACCATCGTACGACTTTCAGAGATCAAGGTAGACTACTTTGACCCTGAACTGGTAGCCAGAACCGGGCAGCAGATCAACTTTAAGGAAATGTCGGTGGTAGCTTACGACGACAAAGTTAGGGCCCTTGAAAATCAAATGGCAGCCCTAAGGGCAGCCAGGGAAATTAAAATTGGTGAAGGAACCAATAAAGTAGAGCAAGCGACCTTTAAGGTACGAGCCGATAGCATAGACCTCAGGGCAGCTTTTGTATCTGATTCGATTGCTCAGGTGCAGCTAAGACGTGCCAGACAGCTCTTCGAGCAAGACATCAAATCTCGAGCTGACTTGGAGAAGCAAAACAAAGCCAGGCAGGATGCCCAGGCTAAACTGATCAGCCAACGCAATAAACTGGCACAGTCCAGAGTGGCACTATCTACAGCAAAACTTTCTCTGGCCAATGTCAGAAATGAATATGCTGAAAAACTCGCCAAGTCTGAATCAGATAAGCAAAGTGTGCTTTCTTCAAAGTTCGATACCCAGACTTCTATTAGAAAGATGGAGAACCAGCTCTCCAATTATGAAAAAAGACGTGATTTTCTGTACATCCTTGCGCCTCAAGAAGGTCTGATCAACAAAGCGATCAAACCGGGTATTGGAGAAACTGTCAAGGAAGGGGAAGCGGTTGTCGCAATCGCACCAGTTAATCCTCTTCTTGCAGTTGAGGTGTACATCCGACCTGTTGACATTCCATTGATTCACAAGGGAGCACCCGTAAGGCTTGAGTTTGACGGTTGGCCCGCAGTTACCTTCGGTGGAGGCTGGTCTGAGCTCGGAGGACGTTTCGGTACCTTTGGAGGAAAGATCTATGCTGTCCAGAACGAAATCAGTTCGAATGGACTATACAGGGTTTTGATCGAGGAGGATGGATCTGACAGAGAATGGCCAAAGCAAATTCGAATCGGCTCGGGAGTTAACTCCTTTGCCTTGTTGAACCAGCGTCCCGTCTGGTACGAGCTATGGCGTCAGTTGAATGGATTCCCACCCGATTTCTACTCAGGTCCAGTTGAAGGTGTAAGCAATACCTTGAAAGGTAAAACAAAAGACACAGGAATTAAGACAAAATGAGGCATAGTACCTTTTTGAAATATATCATCCTTGGGGCATTGACGCTGGCTCTTGGCTCACAAAGCCACGCCCAAGAGGAAAATAGCCTCGAGTATTCCAGCTTTTTGACCTGGGTGAAGGCTTACCACCCTGTATCAAGACAGGCCCAACTGATAGTCGATGAGGCAGATGCTAAATTGTTGAAAGCCAGGGGAGGATTTGATCCTAAATTAGCTGGTAATTACAACGACAAGGAATATGAAGGCAGCAATTATTGGGATGTTGCTGATGTCAGCCTGAAAATACCTACACGATTGGGAGTTGAAATCAAGGGGGCCTTTGAATGGAATGATGGGGACTTCTTGAATCCTGAGCAAAACCTGCCTGTTCAAGGCCAAGGAGCTTTGGGTATCATGGTGCCTCTAGGTAAGGGCTCCTTTATGGATAAAAGGAGGGCAGATCTTGCCCAGGCGAAGATATATCAAAAACTGGGAGCAGCAGAAAGGACCCTCTTGCTCAATGACATATTGATGGAAGCGGGGGTAAGTTACTGGAATTGGGTAGCTCTCTACGAATTGTTTTCCAGGGTTCAGGAAGCAGAAGATCGTTCGAAGGTTCGATTGGATGCCGTTATAAAATCATTTAACCAGGGGGATTATCCTGGTATGGATACCCTGGATGCCTATAACCAATGGAAAAGTTTCCAGGTCCAGCGCATTGATGCTCAATTGGCGTATCAAAAAGCAGGTTTCGAGCTTTCGAATTACCTCTGGTCAAAGGACGGCTTTCCAATTATTCTTTCGGACAGCACCCTTCCTGTACCCATTTCTGATACCATTTTTTACAGCGATGAAAGAACAGAGCGAGTCCTGGATAGGTTGCAAAATCTCGAGAATCACCCGGTCCTCCAAAGTAAAATCTATAAGCTGGAATTCCTGGATGTAGAGCGTAGGTTAAAGGCTGAGGCACTCAAACCCGAAGTGAATGTTCAATATAACCTGTTGACAGGCAAAGATGCTCAATTGATAAACAGGGGGGCAGAAAATATGTCTTTAGGGTTAACTCCTGCTGAAAACTTCAAGTTTGGAGTAGAACTGGCATTTCCAATATTCCTGAGAAAGGCAAGAGGAGATATCCAGGTAACCAAAATCAAAATTCAGGAGGAACAGCTCTCACTGGATCTCAAGAGACAAGAACTTACCAATAAAATCAGTGCCCAAAGACTGGTTGTGGAAGCATACAAGGCCCAGTTGAGTGAGCAAAGGAAAATCCTGACTGCTTCCCGGAAGTTGCTGGAATTGGAAGAAGCCAAGCTCAAGGCAGGGGAAAGTAACCTGTTTTTGGTAAACTCAAGGGAGCAAAAACTGATTTCAAGCCAACAAAAAATCATTGCCTTATTGCAGAAATACCAAATCGCTGAACTACAACTCCTTTGGTATAGCGCCCTCATTCTGGATGTGATATAAAAAGAGCCGCTACAAAGTAGCGGCTACCAATAACCCATAATTTAAGCCATGAATTAAGACCTTGTCAGTCTTTTCATTTTTAAGACAATGAATTCTGACAAGGTCACTTTCATTGTAATCCCTTTCTCCATTCCCTGTAATTCTAATCCACTAAGTAAGCTGTTTTTATTGCTTGATTTTGAACATATTGTTCTATTTGTTGAGGCTTTTTATTGAAAGAAAACATAAAGGCTATAATTTCGGTTGAATTGTGGAATAGGTTGTATTTGTAAGGAGACTATGGTGAACAAGGGAATTTCAAAACCTTCATTTCGATATTTTGGGACAGGATTGGCTATCCTGATCAGCATTTCTGCATTAATGGTTTCCATATATGAGGCAAACTTGCTCCGAACAGAGCAAAGGGCTTTGGTATGGCCATACTTGAGTGTAAGACATTCGTATAATAGCCAAGGATTCAGCTTCATAGCTACTAACAATGGGACTGGGCCAGCTATAGTTAAGTCTGTGGAGGTATCTCTCAATGATACATTGATGGAAGATTATGACCAATTATTAGACCTCGTTAGACCCCAAAGGAAGATAGGCTATGACTTTATCAGAATGGGCGCCCTTAATAATACTGTCATGAAGGCAGGTGAAGAAAGGGAAATATTTCACATGCCCTGGACTGAGGAAACAAGGTTGATGGCAGCCAGATTGGCCAAGGCCCAATTTAAGGTCAACTACTGTTCAGTCCTGGAAGATTGCTGGATTCATGAAAAAAAATCAAACAGCCATGAGAAGGGAAAATTCTCCGCAAAAAAGGAGTTCGCTAACTGAATTTTGACCTTGTTCCCGTGCTGAGATAATCTGTATATTGCGCCTCAAATTTGGATGGGCTGATTGGAAGCGGTTCCTTTGCCTGGATTTCCTGCTATGACAAAAGGAAAAATACCTTCAGAATTAATCATCGTTTTTTTGGCAATGCTCTGCTATTTGCCATTCCTTGGCAGGGTACATCTTTTCGATTGGGATGAAATTAATTTTGCCGAGTCTGCCAGAGAAATGCTGGCATCAGGAGAATACACCTACGTACAGATAAATTTTGAACCCTTCTGGGAAAAACCTCCCCTCTTTATCTGGATACAGGCTTTTTTCATGAAATTATTTGGGGTAGGGGAGTATAGTTCTCGCCTACCAAACGCAATCTGTGGGGTCTTTACCCTTCTTTCTCTCTTCTGGATTGGGAAAAAAGAATTTAATGCGAGGTTCGGATGGTTGTGGACGATCGCCCACGGAGCATCCATCCTGCCATTTTTATACTTCAAATCTGGTATCATAGATCCCTGGTTCAATCTCTTCATTTTCCTGGGCATCTATTTTGGATACAGGTACCTCTGTAAGGATGACGGTAAATGGAAGCATGTCCTGCTGCTAGGAATGTTCACGGGTTTGAGTATGCTTACGAAAGGACCCGTAGGGCCTTTACTGGTTGGATTGACAGGAGGAATTTTCTGGCTTGTGAATTGGAAAAAGGGATTCTCCATCAGAATTAAAGATGTATTGCTAGGCTTACTGGCATTTGCCTTAACAGGTGGTTTTTGGTTTTTCCTCCAAATCCTGGCTGGGCGTTGGGATGTAGTCATGGATTTCCTGCTTTATCAAGTTCGATTGTTCCAGACCAAGGATGCTGGTCATGGAGGATTCTTTGGTTATCATGCTGTGGTTTTACTTGTTGGTTTGTTTCCAGCCTCGATTTTTGCCCTTGGCGAGCTCTTTAAGAAAGGTGTAAGTGAGCAACTGTCAAGCCTAAGCCAAATAATGAAAGTGTGCTTTTGGGTTGTCCTGATTCTCTTTTCCATTGTAGAAACCAAAATTGTCCATTATTCCTCAATGGCATATTTCCCTATAAGTTTCCTGGCAGCTCAGTATTTGATTACGAGAGAAAAATGGACAAACTGGCAACTGATAATTTTGCTTTTTATAGGCTCTATTTTAGGTATTGCTGTATCAAGCCTTGCCTTTTGGCCGGGTATTCAGACTTACCTACTAGAAAATGTCAGCATAAAAGACAGTTTTGCCCTTGAAGCACTCAAAACAGAGATTCATTGGGGAGGGTATGAGTTTTGGCCTGGAATTATTATTCTCCTAGGCTTGGTCTTTGTGATTTGGAAGCGGAATTATTTCTTTCAAAGTAGCAGGCTAATCTTTGGAATTAACGCCGTATTCCTTTTTTTGACCCTCACATGGGTAGTTCCTCAAGTGGAAAAATTTTCTCAAGGCGCAGCCATTGAATTTTTCGAAAGTAAAGCACAAGAAGACTGCTACCTTGTGTCCTTTAATTACAAAAGCTACGTTCCCTACTTTTATGGGAAGGTTCCTCCTGGTCAGAGCCAGGAATCCAAGGATAAGTTTTGGTTATTGATGGGGGAGATCGATAAACCGGTATACCTTTCCTCCAAAATCAAATACAAGGATCGCCTGATGGAAGTCCAGCCTGAACTGGAATATTTGTACGGGAAAAATGGTTTTATTTTCTTCGTTAGAAATCCAAAAAAAGCTCGATGATAAAGGATAAAATCGTTACTGTGGTCATGCCTGCCTACAATGCGGCGAAAACATTGCCACAAACCTATGCAGAAATACCCCACGATATTGTGGACTATGTAGTTCTGGTAGACGACAGAAGCAGTGATGAAACCATAAAAACTGCCATGGAGCTGGGAATTGAGCACATCATTCCTCACACAAAAAATAAGGGCTATGGCGGAAACCAAAAGTCATGTTACAACAAGGCATTGGAACTTGGGTCTGACATTGTCATCATGCTTCATCCTGACTATCAGTACACACCCAAGCTGCTTCACAGCATGTGCTACCTCATCGCCAATGATGTCTACCATGTAGTGCTTGGCTCTAGAATCCTGGGGAAAGGTGCATTAAAGGGAGGTATGCCCATTTACAAATACATTGCCAACCGCTTTCTGACCCTCTTTCAAAACATCATGATGGGACAAAAGTTGTCTGAGTACCATACAGGTTACAGGGCATTCTCAAAGGAAGTACTCCATGCTGTCAATTACATGGAGAACTCTGACGATTTTGTATTTGACAACCAAATGCTAGCTCAAATTTGCTATCAGGGATATGAAATAGCCGAAATTACTTGCCCCACCAAATATTTCAAGGAAGCCTCTTCCATTAATTTTTCCAGATCTGTAAAATATGGAATGGGCGTGCTTGGAGTGTCCATGCAATACTTTTTCAGTAAGCTGGGGATAAAGAAGGCGAACATCTTCAAGAAGCCTGGAAATATTGAGCAAGTGGCAGAGCTTAATGTTCCTGTCAACAATGCTTGAGAATAGGATTTCGGCTTTTCAATCCAACAAATTGTATTCGTAAGCAGCCTTCACCAGACCAGCGGTATTTTTGGCGCTGAGCTTTCGCAAAAGGCTTTTCCTGTGGGATATAACCGTTGATGGGCTGATAAATAATTTCTCAGCGATTTCATCTGTAGTAAGCTCCTCAATGATCAGGTGTAAGATCTCCTTCTCCCTACGGGTAATTTTGGGCATAGATTGGGTATTGGAAGAACCAGAAGGTCTCAAGCCCGAGAGAATTAAATCTGTAACTTCCTTTCCAAAGTATTCATCTCCTCGCTCAACAGTCAAAATGGCTTCTACCAATTCCTTCCTGTCTGTATTCTTTAACAAATAACCATTCGCACCTGCACGGATCATCCTGCTGATGAAACCGGGTTCCTGGTGCATGGTCAAAGCCAAAATCTTTATATGTGGAAAGGCCTTTTTGATTTGCTGACAAAGGCTGATGCCACTTATATCCGGAAGATTGATGTCCAGGAGAATGACATCAATATTTGGGTTATTCTCCAAAAAGGTCATCGTACTCTTCCCATCGGGGCAGTGTCCCTGGATGGATATATTATCTACACTTTCAAGTAGTGCTTTTATGCCGTCTGCCAATACGAAATGATCATCCACTAAAATAACTCGAATTTTTACCTGATGATCTTCTTGTTGTGTGATTTCCATGTTTTTTCGAATGACTGGTTTTGTTATGTGTTTGTTGGGTCAGGTTTATGGGGAATTTCAATGTTTACGGTAGTTCCATTCCCAGGAGAAGAATCCATGTCCAGGATGCCTCCCAGGTACTCTACCCTGGCTCTTATATTTTTCAGGCCAATGCCTTCATTTACCAATTTGGTGCTGTCAAAGCCCTTGCCATCGTCCTCTACGGTCAATAACAATAGCTCATCTTCCAGAGCCAATTGCAGGAAAATTTCCTTGGCTTCTGCATGCTTGACCACATTTCTGAGAAGTTCTTGAATGATTCTATATACCGATAACTGAACATCTTCTGACAATGGATTTTCAAGTCCATGTGTATGGTGGTCGATATTGAGTTTGTAATGGTTGGCAGTGAGTTGAACAAGGCTGTGTATTGCCTGCTCCAATCCATATTCCTTGAGTGTAGAAGATAACATATTATGTGAAATACTTCTTACCTCCTTGCAGGCATGGTCAAGCAATTTTTCCGCTTTTCGGTAATGCTGTGAGTTTAATGCTTTTGGAAACTCAACCTCCAAGGTTTGAAAAAGAACTTTTACTGAAGCTAGCAGGGCTCCTAGGCCATCATGAAGTTCTCTGGCGACCCTTTGCCGCTCCTGCTCTTCCCCTTGAAGTACCGCACGAAGTTTCAGGGTTTCAGCCTCCTTCTCCATCGTGATCATGCGCTGTTTGAGTAATTTCTGGCGGTTGTGGTAGTTGTAGAAAAAGAAAGCAAAAAGAACCAGCAGTAAAGTCACACTACCAATCAGGATATAGTTTTGTTGGGTTTTGGCTAAAATGATGGACTTGTTTTTTTCAAGTTCCAATTGCTTGTTGGCTACTTCAACGGCCAACTCTGCGTTCAGTCGATCTTTCTGTTCGGCTTGGTACCGGGATTCCATTTCCTGGACAATCCTGGTGCTTTCCTGGTTGAAGATGGAGTCTCTCAGCTGACTTTGTTTTTTTTCTAAGGCATAGGCTCTTGAAAATTCTCCCATAAGCCCATACGCTTCTGCCTGTAATTTATATGTCCTTTGTAAACTCCTATTGCTGCCCAACTGTTTGCTCAAACTTTCTGCTTCCTTCAGATGAATCATGGCCTGTTTGGCTTGGCCTTGCTTCAAGTAGATGTTGGAGATACTCAGCTCAATGTCAAGCATACCCGGTTTTTCAGAATACTTGCTTTTGTGGGCCAAGGCGGCATTCAACAACTGCAAAGCCTCTCGATAATTGGCCTTTTCTTTGAGAATTTCGGCTACGATGACCATAATATTGAGGGCTTCTGTAGGCTGGTTCAGTTGATCGAAATAGATGTTGGAAGCTGTCCTAAGATTGGCTATCGCTTCTTCTTCTATGCCTAGTTTTTGTTGTGCCAATCCAATGTATTTATAATTGCTGGCCTGAAGTTGTAAAAAGCCCAATGGAATGAGGTATTCAAGAGATTTTTCTCCATACTCAATTGTCTTAGGCCAATTTTCCTGTTTGAAGTAGCTCTGACCTATATCGGAAAGTATGCCTGTGATCAGTAAGGTATCCTTCAACTTTTCAGCTATGTCAAGAGCCTGTATAAGGTAGGTCTGACCTTCGGCGAATTTGCCTTGAGATGAAAGCATCTGCCCGAGCTGGGTAAGGTCACTAATTAATTCTTCATACTCTCCATTCCTCTGTTTAAGTTGAAGCAACTGCTCGAAATACATTTTTGAGGAATCCCATTTGCCCAAGGAAAAATAAATCGTAGAAAGCTGGTTAAGTACCTCTCCCATGCCCTCCTGCAGTTCATGTTCCCTTGCTACCGCATAAGCTTGTTTCAGGTAATTTATACTAAGTTCCTGTTTCTCTTCATAAATGGCCAATAAAGCAATTCCGTTAAGGCATTTGTAATGCAGCAGGTGGTCGGTGGGATTGCCAATGAGATTCAATGCTTTTTTAAAGTGTTGTTCCGCTGCTCTAATTTCTCTGAGGTAATAATTGACATATGCCAGGTGGAAATGTATTTTTTCTTGATTCCCTTTGGCTTTTCCCGCTTGCAATAGGCTGTCGGCCTTTTGTAGGTCGCCGAGGGCTGGCTGATAGCGGAAGTACGCAGATGGCAATTCTGTTCGGAATTTGTGGGCAGTAATTTCAGCTTTTGGGGAGGATGGATAACTGTTTAAGAGCCGTTGACTCAGTTTATCAAGGGCTTCCCAGTCTTGGGCTTCTACCTGCTTTATACCCTTGAGGATCAGCTTATCAAGGCCTCTTTCCTGGGCAAAAATTGCCTGAGGAATCACAAAAATGAAGCCTATCATCGAAGTGATGAAGAGTAGTTTGAGTAATCTTTCATTCATGTAATTCATCATTTCTATTTTACTACTACTACAAATACAAGATAATCTGTGCCCTGAATTGATTGAGGTTCCAGTTTTTATTTTGGACGGGCTGGGTTGCAATGCTCATTTGAAACAGGGCGTTTCTATTAATCGGGACACCAATGGCCAAGCTATGCCTGAAGGTATTGTCATCCCAATTGGAGAAATCCGAGTTCTCATCAGGGTTGGGTCCAAAGCGCATGTAGCCGAAGCGGTAAGCGACATAAGCTCCAGGCCAGAAGGGCATTTCTGCCTTTAGGTCTGCATAGCCTGAAAGGCTCGAAAGTCGCCTGGACAGGACCTCACCATTGTCATCTAGTTCAAATTGATCATCTTCGTTCAGGTACACAGGTACCCAAAAAACTGATCCCAATACTTCAGTTCTAAATTCGAAGTAGGTATAGCCCAATTCTGTATGTATACCTGCCAACAGTTGCCTATAGGCGTTGAGTTGGGGCAAGATTGTATTATTTTCAGATGGGAGCATAAATCCTCCATAGTTGAAGGAAAATCCCTGTTTCCAGAAGTAGGTAGGTTGGAAATTTACCCGCAGCATGAGGTTGGGTTGAAATACTTCCTGATTCAAGCGGATTTGTGTGGGGTTGCCCTGCAGAATGGCGACATCGACACTGAGGGTATCTTTTTTTGGCTCCCAGTGAAACTGAAGTCCTGTTGTATAGCCGAGTTCGTAGGTAAAGGGGACTCCCCAATCTCTTTGGTCATCCAAGGTTAGGACTTGTGGCTCACGAAGTAATTCTGAGTATCCAAGAAATGAGGATACATTGATGAAGTAATTATAGGGAATGGGAGGGCTGATGAAAATCCGGTCTTGCGGGAGTGCCCTATCATAAAATGATCCAAAGGGTGTCTGAATCCTTCCAAGCTTGACTTTGAGTTTTCTATTGGTGCTATTCCAATAAGCATGAAGCTTTGGAACACGAAATTTGTTGAATTCTGCTCCCAGGTAGCGCATGTAGAGAAATCTACTATCAATCCCGAAGTTTGTGGAGAATTCAAGCCTGGCCAGGAGGTTTATTTCCTTTGGAGCGGCTCGCCAATTGGTAAAGCGGGCGTGTATGTTGTTGTAGTAATAATGTGAGTTTGGCCCTGCATAGCTGAGTTCTCCTACAAAACTTCCTCCTAGCTTCAGGCTAACCTGTGCCTGAGCCATCAGTCCAATCTGGAATAATAGGGTGAAAATAACTTTTGTAAAGAGCGCACCCTGCTTATTTAGCGATCCGGTAGCTTTCATTTCCAATGGATATCCTTTGTAACTATTTGTGAGCCAGATATTTCTACATCCTCTTCATGAGCTGGATATTCGGGATGATAAACCACCATTTTGTATTTTCCATCAGGTAGATTAGGGAGGGTATAACTATTATCCTTCCCAACCCTTACAAAATAGGGAGTTTCCAAACTCAGGATGATGGCATTCATCTGTTCATGAATATCACAAAAAACCCTGATCAATCCTGATTTTTTTATTTTCTGAGGGTATAGGTGCCCAGGTGGACGCCTACCAATGTTGAAGGTAGCACCTGGCGTACGGCTAAACACATTGTGGTATTCCTTGTCCTCGTTCAGGATGTAGACGGTAGAACCTTTGGTTACGGGCAAAACCCTGGGAAAGAAGTTCATCCCCTTTTGGGTCAAAACTGCATTTTGGGTAGGTTTAAGGCTAGGGGTAAAGGACGTGGGCTGTAGAATTACAATGCCCTGAGAAGGATCGTTAGCGCCCATTTCTGCATGTCCGCCTTCGTAATGCTTCATCCTTTTGAGAAGTTTTGCCTTTTTTTCTGGAAAAAAGACCTTACCCTTGAGGGTGCTTCCACTGGGACTTTGATGGTCATTGGAAAAAGTAGGAAAGGAAAAGGTCAACAAGCAAAAACAAAGGCAAAATATGCTTTTAAATGGATTTTGGAGATTCATGACAATTCAACTAAACCTGTGTAAAGAAGTAAATTGTACTTCTATTGTGATTCAAATTACGAATATATAAAGGGATTGGAGGTGGGGAGCTTTAAAAATCCCCATAAATGAGGAGCGAATTTTTGTAAAAATTTAGCGCTAGGAATAATCTCTGTCTTGAGGGGATTCCACAAAATTAGTAGTCCCAGGCTAAAGATGGGAATTTTTATAATCAATTTTTAAAATTTACAATGAATTCATTATTTTAATTTAGCCCTATTTCAATACCCACATTTATCTAAACTGGAAAATTACAATTCCATTATAGATAATAATTTTCCAGCCATGAAAGCCGTGCAATCATAAGCAGGGATCTGCCCCTAGCCAGCTGAATAGCATCTTAATACCTATCGGCTAGCTGACATGTTAGGCCTTGTACTTCTATTTTTCCTTAGAAATTTCGATTTTTGAATAGAGTAGGTAGAAAGTTCTATTGTCGAATTTTTATTTCACCTAGAATAACTTAGCTTACTGCTGCTTTAAACGCCCTTGTGATTGCTTTGAACATTGAAACCTTTGACTTTCAATTTTTTGAAGTATAAAGCAATAAAATACTCCCTATTTCTGATTTCTTTCCTCCTATTGTCCTTTGGAGGAAACAGGCTTTTTATTGATTCCATTTATGCCGGTGAACCTGATTTAAGCGGCCGAAGAGATAGCTTGAAGATGGACATTAAGCCTGAACAAAAAATCAGAATTCTCAATTGGATTGCATCTAAATACCTATTTACAAACCCAGACTCTTCTCAATTTTATGCCAGGAGAGCACTCCATCTGGCGAAACAGGAAAAAAATTCTAACGGACTGATTCTTAGTTGGCACTACCTTTCTTTGAGTAGATATTACCAGGGAGAATATGTCGCTGCATACAATCACGCTATTCAAGCATCCCAACTCGCCGACAGCCTGAATATTGCCAGATATCAAGCCGGATGCTATACCGATATTGGAATGATTGAAACAGAAAGGGGAAATTTCAGAGAGTCCCTGAAGGCATTTACAAAGGTGCTAAGCATTCATGAGGAGAATGGAGATACAAGCTCAATTGCAGCTACCCTACTTAACATTGGTCTGGTTTGGGAGCACCTGAAAGAGTACAACAAGGCCATGGAGAACTATAAGGAGGCCTTATTTCTGAGTGATCTGGTGAAGGACACACTCAACCAAATATATGCATTGAATAACATCGGAGTAGCCCAGGATGCCATCCTCAAGAATGTGGATTCAGCACTATATTACTATACCTTGGCATCTAATCTTAATCAAAGGTATTCCAGGTCAAATTATTATTCTCAAGCTACCCTTTCGCATAATTTAGGTGATATATTTCTAGCTAAAGGCTTACTGAATGCTGCTGAGACCCATTTGGTAGCAGCACTGGAGATGTCTGAGAAATACCAGCTTGGAAGTGTCCGCCTCTCGGCTCTTGAAACAATTTCTCGCCTTGAGATCGAGAAGAAAGCACCTCGTAGAGCCATCAGCTTAGCCAGAGAAGGATATTATACTGCCCACAAACAAGAGTTTGCCTCAGTAATTCCAAGTTTTCTTAAGACTCTTTCAGGTGCATTTAAATCTGTAGGAAATACAGATTCTGCCTTGAAGTATTCTGAATTATACAGCACGGTAATTGAAGAGAATCAGAGAAAAAGAGAGGATGAGGAAGTCAAAAAACTAACTTTAGCCGTTGAATTGGCACAAAAGGAGTCTGAAATAGAATTTCAGAAACGATTGGTTAAGGAAAAAGCCAATCAGAATCAGTTGCTTTATTTTTTGTTGATAGGGGCCTTGGTACTTGTAATTCTCTTGGCTTACCTGGGTTTTAGACTTATTGCTGCAAAGAATATTGTCGATAAAGCCAATAGCCAAATAGCGGAGAAGAACAAACAACTGTCAGCTCTTAACCACTTGAAAGACAGAATATTTTCATTGATTTCTCATGATGTACGCGGGCCACTGAAAAATATGGAAGGCTTGATGGAATTAATCATGGAGGGTAGTTTGAGCGATGAAGAAAGGGAAAAGCTGGGAATGCAACTGCGCGAACAACTCGAGGCAACGGATTCTGTGATGGATAACCTGTTGATGTGGTCGTCAACCATGATGCGTGAAGGTCCCGCAAAACAGGATTTTGATATCTGTTATATGGTCAAAGATTGTCAAAAAAATATCCAATACCTCGCTGCTAAAAAGGAGATCGAAGTAGATTTTCATTATAAAAGGTGTCATACGGTACATGCCGATCCAACTATGGCAAGCCTCGTTCTTAGGAACTTGCTTACTAATGCCGTTAAATTTTCCCCACCCTCCTCAAAAGTGCAGGTAAATCTGGCAGAAGAGGAAGGAAAAATGTGGGTAAGGGTTCTTGATCAAGGGATTGGGGTGCCTCGCGAGAATATTTCACATATTTTTGACCTCAAGCAAAATCAATCTACCCCGGGCACTTGGGGAGAAAAAGGGACTGGATTGGGGATGCCGCTTTGTAAGGAACTCGTAGAAATGAACGATGGGAAAATCAGGGTAAAAAGTGAGGAAAATAAAGGCAGTGAATTTTCATTTTCATTACCTCTGGCAAAAATAATCCTGTAAGACCCCAAATTGGATATCATTACTTAAAAAAAATCCAGCTGACTAAGTAAATATGGCTGAATTGCACTCGTTTGAAGAAATGCTTACAGGTGGTCATCCCAATTCTCTGGGAAGGACTGTAGAAGTTGTAGAATTGGTTTTGGAGAATGACAATTTATTTACAGAATTATTCAACTGCTATTTCAGTAAAGATGAGGTAGTAAGGCTTAGGGTTTCAAATGCCATGAAAAGGCTTGCTAAAGAAAGAAAAGACCTATTACTTCCGTATATCGATCGCTTTATCGGAGAAATCTCCCACATTGACCAAGCCTCAACCCAGTGGACATTGTCCCAACTTTTTCTTTTGCTAGAGAAAGATCTATCTGAAAATCAGCGCCAGAACGCCCTTGGCATCATGAAAAGGAATTTGGAAATTCACCAGGACTGGATTGTACTTAGCCAAACGATGGAAACATTAGGCAAATGGGCGGCAAAGGACAGTGATCTTGGCCTGTGGCTACTTCCTCATCTGGATCGTCTGGAACTGGATGAGAGGAAGTCTGTTTCCAAGAAGGCCAGCAAGACAAAACTTAAACTGGTCAAAATCATGAACTAATATCTGTTTCATGGCAATTGCTGACAACCACAATTGCCTAAGACTTGGGAAATGCTTTTTAGAAGTAATTCCTTCCCAAGAGGTTTGATCAGAAGATCCGAAAAGCCATCTTTTAGAAACTCTTCTTTTCTGGCATAAAGGTGATAAGCAGTCAAAATGATGATGGGTGGGGGAGAGGCAGGTTTTCTTTCCCAAATGATGTGTGATAATTCGATTCCATTTATTTCAACATCCCCCAGATGAATATCCATTAGGATAAGGTCATAATTATAGGTTTCGATATACTGAAGTGCCTCTAGGGGCTTATGTGCCAGGTGGATGTGATACTGGTCTTGAAGCATGAAATCAACCACCATGGCATTGATTTCATTGTCCTCTACATACAAGATTCTCCTCATTCTCCGATGGTTAGAAACTACTTGGGGATAATAGGTCATTCACTCTTTAATTCAAGAGCTAATGATCTGGAAAATTTTGATGTTAGGAAGCTACTTTAGTAATTTAAATATTATCAACAAGAATTTTCGTAGTTTGAATAATTTATAATTGGTATAAATAAATGTTCTAGGCTTTAGGAGAACAAGCAGCGTCTAATAGCTTTAACAAAATGTCTCGGTTGATGGGTTTGGAAATATAGTGGTCAAAACCTGCCTGAAGAAACTTCTCTTCATCGCCTGGCAAGGCATAGGCTGTCAATGCAAAGGCTGGGACATTCGATCTGTTGCTTTGTTTGATTTTGGCAAGAAGTTCAAGCCCTGTCATCTGACCTTTGCCGAGGTTGATATCGATCAATAAGGCCTGATAGTCATTAGCTAGAATCTTTGGCAAGGCTTCTTGTGCCTGCTGTACAACTTCAACTTGATAGTGACCTTTGAGGATGGCCTTTATGACGAAGGCATTAGTCGGATCATCTTCTACACACAGGACTCTTTTGGGATCATTAATCATTGCTTCAGATTGGTTTGAAGAGATGGATATCCTCTTTATACTGGGGAAGTAGTACAGAAAATTTACTTCCTTGCCCTTTTTGGCTTTCCACCTCAATGGAGCCTTCCAATAACTCAGAATACCTCTTTACAATGGATAAACCAAGTCCACTTCCTTCATAACGTCGTTTAATGCCTTCACTTTCTTGTTTGAATGGCTCAAAGATATTTTTAAGATTTTCTTCTGAAATCCCAATGCCTGTATCTTCAATGGCTACAACTACGAAGGACTTATTTTCTTTCTGTCTTAGGTTGATGGTAATGCTAACCTCACCAGACTGAGTAAATTTTAGGGCATTTCCTACCATATTGGTGAATATCTGGGTAAGCATTCTTTCATCGGCCAGTACATAGTAGTCTTGATTGGGTGATTCATACCTATAACCCAATTTCTTGGCATGTGCCATGCTTCCCAAAGACTGGAAGACTTCATCCACTAAGTTTGAAAGGTTTACTTTTACCAGGGTGTAGTCTGTTTGTTCTGCCTCTATTCTTGCCAGCTCAAGTATCCCAATCAATGTATTGAGCAGCCTTTTGCCACTCTTCTCCATCATATTGATGATTTCATCCAGGGTATTGGCATCCTTTTCGATTTTTAGCATCGGAAGAAGCCCCATGATACCGTTAAGTGGAGTTCTGATCTCATGACTCATATTTGCCAGGAAATTGCTTTTCAGGCGCGTCATTTCTTCTGCAAGGTCCCTGGCCAGCCTGATTCTGTCCTGGGCTTTACGCTCATCTGTGATATCCATATTGATACCGATCATTTTTTGGGGTAATCCCTTCTCATTTTTATAAAGGGTCCCAGCGCCTACCATGTATCGGATCTCATTTTCAGGCCACACAATTCGAAAGACGGTATCAAATGGTTGATCATTTTCCAGACAATGTGAAAGGTATTTCTCAGTAGCTTCTCGGTCTTCTTCAAATAGAGTTTCAGCCCAGTCAAGATAATTGTTTCGGAATTTGGCTGGGTTAACTTTGAATAGTTTGAACATGTTTTCATCCCAGAACAATTTCCCATTGATGAAATCATATTCCCAAACTCCAATATTCCCCGCATTTACGGCCATTTTGAATCGCTCATTCAATTCTTGCAGTTGAATTTTGGTTTCCTCAAAATCGGTTATGTCCAGGACAATTCCTGCAATTCCCATTACTTCATCGTCCAATCCAAAAATGGGGAAGGTAATGTTTTGCTGGTAAACGTTTCGGCCATTTTTTCTGATGGCATCCCGATGGATTTGAGGAGAACGGGAATGAAGAATTTCATTTTCCCTGTCAAAGAGAATTTGCGCGCGATCTTTTGGTAAAAGGTCAAATACAGTTTTACCAAGAATCTCGGGTTCAGTCCTCCCAAGGAAGGATTCCATGATGGGGTTCACATTCGTGATTCTACCCATTTTATCCTTCGCAAATATAGCTACGGGGGCATTTTCCAGAATATTCTCAAGTAGCTGATTGGTTCTAAATAATGCTTCCTTATCTCTTTGCTGAGTGGTAATATCTCTTGAGAAAATCGTACAACCCAGAATTTCCTTCCCACTTAAAATAGGCGTAACGCTGATGCTGTAATAGCGAATCTTTTCTTCAAAAACATCTTTATGAATCACAGAGAAAATCTCTCCGCTTTTGGCTTTCATAAAAGCCTCATTCCAGAAGTCTCTCCTGTGTTTCGGAACATACTTTAAGGCAATGGTTCCAGGCTGAGGATCAAGATTAAGGCGGGTCTTGATGAGGTTTTCACATGCCTTGTTCACCGTTATCAACCTTCCATCAATCCCTACTGACATGATCAAATCCTGGGTATTGTTGATTAGAGCTGACAGGTTGGCTTGAGACCTGACTATTTCTTCCTCAATTTCTTTTCTTTCTGTAATGTCTCGAAGGATGGAGACCATATGGGTAAGTTCTCCTTTATCATTTTTTACAGGGAATATAGATACATCCACCCAAAATGGCGTTCCGTCTTTTTTGAATCTGATGGTTTCTATTTCCAGGTGTTCCCAATTGAGGATAGCCTTTTCAATTAAACTTTCCTGAGGGCTTTCTGAACCCGGGCCAGCCAGGAGGTCAGGTGCTTTTCCGAGGACTTCCTCACGGGTATAGCCAGTCATCTTTGAAAAGGTGTCATTTACATAGACAATGTTCAGACAAAGATCTTCCTGATTTGATTTTTGCTTTCCACTGGTAATGACAACTGCTTCTTTGGTATTTACCACAACAGATTCTATCATCCTGAGGTATTCCTCTTCTTCTTTTCGCCTTGAAATATCTTTTGAGGAAATGTAGAACAAGCTATTTTCCAGGTCAGGAATGATGTTCATGCTGATCCACCTGGTTTCCTCATTCTGGGGGTAGTCCTTCCAAAGCCTCATTTCAAGGTCCAGTAGGCTTTGGTTCTTAGTGATTTTCTGGTCAAAGGCATTTAATAGCTTCTGATGATCATCAGGATGGAAGAAATTGATCAGTTCTAATTCAGGAATTTTCAAAATTTCCTCCATGGACATTCCAAGCCACGAAATCATGACTGGATTTGCCTTGATGATCCCCATCCCATGTTTGGCTACAGCAATGCCATTGGGAACTACCTCAAACATTCTTAAGACTTCACTTTGGGCGAGGATCGAGTCGGTTATATCTTCAACATTTCCAACATATGTATTTTGTTTATCCTTGCTAGTACTTTGAATGGAAGTTCTTACCCTGAGCCATTTGCTATCTCCATTCGTGCTGAGGACCTTTATTTCCTTATATTTCCCATTCTGGATCGAAATCTTTGTAAGCCAATTATTCTCTATCTGATCTTTAGAAGTAGGATGAATGAATTCCTTAAGTTCTTTACCTACCAGATTCTGCTCCTTAGTCCCAAGAATATCCATCAATCTCTGATTGGCATAGGTAATCAAGCCACTATGATCTGCTTGGAAAATGCCAATAGGTGCGCTTTCAGATAATTTCCTGAACTTTTCTTCACTTGCGACAATTTTTCGCTCAGTTTCTTTTTCAGCCGTAACATCTCGCCCAAATACTGTAGCCCCAATAATCTCTCCCTTTTCATTTTTAAAAGGGTTGAACCTGAATTCGAAATCCCGGTTTCCATACTTTTCATTGGACCAATTCAGGGTATGAATAAAACTGTTTCCCGAAAGAGCCTTTTGGTATAAGCCTCGCCAACTTTCCAGGAAGTACTTTGGAAAAGAATGAAACAGGACACTTTCTCCCTTGCTTGCCTTGGCATCTTCAATCTCCATTCTATACCGAAAAGCCTCGTTGAAGTGAAGCAGGTTCAGGTCTTTGTCAATGCACCAAATGGGGTCTCCACTGCTTTCAAGTATGGCCTCCATATGGGTATAGGCTTCCTTGATGCGATCCCTGTTTTTCTTTTGTTCAGATATATCTGTTATGGTTGTTACTTTGAACCTGGCACCATCAGCATTTACATAGAGTTGGGTAGTAACATAAATGTCAATCAGACTCCCGTCCTTTTTGACCACCTCCCATTCCATGGGTTGTTCTGGCTGTCCAGCTATAAAGGCATCATGAAGTTTTCTGGCAAACTCTTTTTGTTCTGGCTGGACCACTATTTCAAAGGGTTTATTCAGCAATTCCTCCTTTTCATAGCCATATATTTTGAAATAGGCCTCATTTGCCTGAGTTAGAATCCCATTGGCATCAGTTACACAAATACCGGAGTCAGTAGAGTTGAAAATGGAGGTGATGAGGTTATTTTTGGCTGCCAGGGCAAGAATTGCCTCTTGTTCTCTGCTTTCATCCTTGATCCTTAGGCAAAAACCTTTGAGCGTTTTTTCTGTACCTTCTACCGCATGAAGACAGAGGTTGTAGTATTTATTGGGATTTCCTTTTAAAGAAAGTGCTTTGTCGCATATTTTTTGACCCTTTTCTCGTACTTGCTCCAGCATTTCCTGAAACTCAGTTAAATATCTTCGAGGAAAGCAGGTAAGAACATTCTTTCCGATGGCCAGTTCTTCATCGCCAATACCCTGTAAGAGTGCTGCAGCTTGCGAATTATGGTTAAGGATTTGAAAATCAGTGTCTAGGAGGATAAAACCTTGATCAGTATTTTTGATCAGCAATTCATAACTTTCGTATTTTGATTCAAGAATCCTGCTTTTTTCCAACAGGGAGGTATTTTGGCGCTTTAAGTCCTCGATTCTCTTTTTGGAATTATTGAGCGATTCCTGTATCCTCCAATCAAGCACAGCCCCGCCATGCATAATGGTTAAATCTTTGCTTGCTGGGGAATTTCCATTGAGAGAGTTCTCAATGAGCTGTTTGAGTTTGGTATTTATAGATAGTCCTTTTCCAGAATCGATGAAGTAGTCTGAAAGGATAGAAGGATCTAGCCAATGATTAAATTCTGCAGAAGAGAGCCCTTCAGTCTGCATGTGAGAATCAAAGGTTATACTCAATGAATGCTCCTTGTACAAAGGACTATTTTGTAGAAATTCATGAATTAAAACCAGGCTGCCAAGGCTAAATTCTGGAGCTCCTGAGATAGATATATATAGTTGTTTTGAGTCGTTTCTCTGTTTGTATAGTAGACAGGCTTCGATTTCCGAGTAAATTTCAGAGAAATTCCTCCAGTTTAAAGTAAAGGACCTTTTTGGTAGCAAAGTTTGTGAGGGGCTAAGAGGGTTTTGCATAAATTCCTTCTAGTATTGTGAAAATGCAATTATTTGGAATTTCTTTTCTCGGTTATTTGATTAAAAACTAACACAGAACAATTGATTGAATAATTGTTCAAGTTTTGCCATTTATTCTCTTCTTAAATTAACTAAATTTGGATAATTTAATCTAGGGTATAAACTACTAAATTCCCTTTTGACTTTTTGATGGAAAAAATCTTACTATTTATCCAGATTCTTACGTCTTGGGTGAAAAACCTACCTGAATTTTGCATCAACTCGTACTGTGTCTAAGTATTTGAATCATACTTACTTATTGGGTTTCAAAGACTCCTGGCTATTCCCTTGGACGGATATGGAACAATTTACCGCGCAATGAAAGTTAGCAGGAACTAATTTTTAGGTTAACTTATTTTTTTGATAATTGGATTAAATGCCTTTGAGACCAGCATGACATGATCTCCAGGCGAAAGCTGATCTATTTCATTTTTATCTACAATCACTTTTACCATGTTTTTGCCAACCAGTATAGAGACCACAAAAACAACATCTGATGCCTGAATACTCAATACTTCGCCCGTAAATCGGAACTTTCCACTCAGGTTGGAATGAGCAAATACTTCTTCAGGGCTACCCTGGTTTACAATTTTGCCTTCGCTCAACATCATGATGGTATCAGCTAAATTGATGCTTTCACCCTGGTCATGGCTAACCATGAGTGTGGTTAATTTGAATTCTCTGTGCAGTTTCAGGAGATATTCCTGCATTTTTTTTCTCATTTCAGGATCCAGTGCAGCGAAGGGTTCATCCAGTAGTAAAAGGGGAGGTTTGCGAATGATTGCCCTGGCGAGGGCTACGCGTTGTTGCTGACCCCCTGATAGTGAGGAGGCTTTTCGATTTAGGAGGCTGGTCAGGTCCATCATTTCAAGGATTTGACTTATCCTTTCCTGAAGTTTGGCCCGGTTTTGTGAAGCTGAAGCTGCAAACTCAAGGTTCTGCGCTATGGTCATTTGGGGAAATAAGGCGTAATCCTGGAAAACAAAGCCTTGTAGCCTTTTTTGTGCCTTGAGGTAAATTCCTTTTTTGCTGTCGTACCAACACTGCTCGCCCACGTAGATCTCTCCATTTTCAGGCTTTAACAGGCCTGCGATCATGCGCAATATAGATGTCTTGCCCGCTCCGGAAGGCCCTCCGAGTATGGTAAATGAGCCAGCCGGAAGGTTGAAAGCTACATCCAGCTTCAAAAGCCCGGAAGCGCCAGAGAGGCTTTTTTTTAATCTTACCCTAACTTCTCCCATCTGTTGTAGCTCTTTCTTCCATTGATGTAATATACCAGAAAAAGGATGGCAAAGGCTATTGAGATCAGGATCAACGAATAGCTGTGTGCCGCTGGATAATCTGGCTTTTCTACTTGTTCATAAATGGCAATAGAGGCCACCTTGGTTTCGCCTGAGATGCTGCCTCCAATCATGAGGACAACTCCAAATTCTCCCATTGTATGAGCAAAAGAGAGAATTGTAGCTGTTATGATAGAAGGGCGAATCATGGGCAATAATACCCGGATAAGGGTTGCAAGACTGGATTTACCCAAGACCCTCGCTGCTTCTCGAATCCGATTGGGAACAGAGGAAAATCCTGCCATAAGAGGCTGTACCATAAATGGCAAACTGTAGATCATGGAAGCCAATACGAGCCCCTCAAATGAAAAGATCAGACTTAGTTCCAGGTATTCATCAAGCCACTGGCCAATAGGGCTGTCTTTTGAAAAAAGCACCAACAGGTAGAAGCCCAAAACCGTAGGTGGCAATACAAGTGGCATGGCAATTAGGGCTTCTAGGACTGGTTTTATGCGATTTCTGGTATAGGCCATCCAGTAAGCAAGGGGTATGCCAATGATCAGAAGGAACAAACTGGTAATGCCTGCTAACTTAAGTGTGAGGAATATGGGCTGCCAATCGATCATTCGGAGAGCATCATTTCATTGGTTTTGATGAATGCCATAATTTGGGAACCAGCCTGAATGTCAAGCTCCTCCACTGCACGGCGTGTAACAATTGAGACCAGTTGGCCTGAAGGGTGATTCAGATTTACTCTGCAAAGCAAAGCTCCTTTTTCCAGGTCAATCACTTTACACAAGAGCCTGTTTTGTAAACTTATTCCTGTGAGTTCAGGTAAACCCAGAACGACCTCTGTTTCCTTAAAAAGCACATAGACCTCGTTTCCCTTACGTAGGTAATCAAGTTCTTCTGGTCTGTTAACAATAATGGTGGAAAGGATAGATTCTTTCACCTCCACCTTGACCAATGAGAGTTGATCTTTAGTTTCTATGGAATGAATGTTGCCTTTGAGCCTGTTCATGAACTCTGGGGAATCTTATAGCCAAAAGATTTTAGAATCTCCTTTGCCTGATTTGAAAATAGAAATTTATAAAAACTAAGGGAATGATTCGGCTCATTTGGATCTTGTTTCAGAATCAGTGCAGCCTGTTTGATAGGAGAATATAGGCTATCTGGAATGCTGATATAGGGATAATTCCTGACCATAGATTGTGAACTGAAGGATACATCAGCTGCTCCCGAATAAAAAAAACGGCTACTTTGCCCTACACTCTCCCCCAATACGAACTTTTTTTGATGGCTTTCCCAAAGATTGAGTCTTTGAAGGCTTTCTTTTGCTGCCTTTCCATAAGGTGCGAGCTCAGGATTTGCCATAGCAACATGCTTTGCCCGTTCAATCAGCCCATTAATAGAAGGTTCTGTTTCCGATCCATCTATAAGAAGTACCAAACTCCCAAGGGCATAGTTTTGGGGTTCAGCCTGCCCCATCGACTCTTTGAATAGCCTGTGTGGGAAGGTGGTATCTGCTGAGATAAATATTTGGTATGGTGCACCAGCCTTGATTTGACTGTAAAGTTTTCCAGAGGAATTAATTATTAACTCAATTTCCGCCTCGGGTTTTAGTTCCTGATATGCCTCCCGTATCTTTTCCATTGGCAAGGCCATGTTGGCTGCTACTGCGACTCTCAGTTTTTGACTTTTATCTGGGCGGCATGAAAAGCCATTCAGGAGTAAGAAAGCTAGAAATATGTGAAGGGAAAATCTCATCAGGGGAGAAAGGTATTTGAGAATAAAAAGATAGAGACGCAGCAGGCTGCGTCTCTATCCTAAGATGTAAAATAGTTATCTCAGATTCAAATCACTGCTTTCAAGGCTCTTTCGGCATAGACCTTGGCCAAATGCCCACGGTACTCTGAAGAGGCAAAGTGATCGCTAAGAACCTCCACCCCATTTACAGCATTTTTAACAGCTGCTTTGATGGTAGCTTCGCTAGCTTCCTGGCCCTTAAGGGCGTTTTCTACCTCCCTTGCGCGGAAGGCCTTCTCTGCTACGGAGCTGAAAGCTACCTTTGCATCGGAAATCCTTCCTTGATCTACGGTTACCATGGCTGCACAACCTACAATGGCGTAGCGAGATGCAGGCTGCATGAATTTTTGATAGGTAGATTTAGCGTTGGAAGGACTTATATTCATCCGTACTTCTACGATGATCTCGTTTTCTGCCAAGTCGGTATCAAAAAGCCCTAAAAGGAAGTTTTCAAGGGCAATTATCCTTTCTCCTCCAGGGCCTTGTACCACAACCTCTGCATCTGCAGCCAGTAGTGCCGCTGGATAATCAGCTGCCGGGTCAGCGTGAGCCAGGACACCACCCATGGTTCCCTTGTTTCTGACCGCAGGATCTCCGATCAGAGCTGCTGTTTCTGCCAACATCGGCATGTGGGACTGAACATCGCTGCTATTGGCGATATCCGCATGGGTTGCCCCAGCACCGACTCGCAGGCTATTGCCTTCGCAACGGATGTAGCGAATTTCACTGATTCCTGAAATATCAATCAGGTGCTCGGGTTGGTTTAAACGAAGTTTCATCGCTGGAATGAGGGAGTGTCCCCCTGCCAAGATTTTGGCGTCATCTCCACATTCTGCCAGGAGCTTTAAGGCATCAGCCACAGTTCCCGCTTTATGATAAGAAAATGCTGTTGTAATCATTTTGGTTAATTTTGGGAATTAATGGTGGCCATTGCCATTTGAATGCATAGCTCTCCAAACTCTTTCTGGAGTCATAGGCATACGAATATCCTTTACATTGTAGTCTTTCAGTGCATCTACTACCGCATTGACCACTGCGGGCGTAGCAGCAATACATCCAGCTTCACCTGCACCTTTCACACCCAATGGGTTATGAGGACAAGGGGTAACGGTATTTCCTACCTCAAACATTGGCAAGTCATCAGCCCTTGGCATGGTGTAATCCATGTAAGATCCATTTAACAAGGATGCGTTATCGTCATATAGAACCTCTTCAAAGAGGGCTTGCCCGATCCCCTGTGCCACACCGCCGTGGATTTGGCCTTCTACAATCATTGGGTTGATGATGTTACCGACGTCATCTACAGCCACAAATCTCTTCACATCTACCTTTCCGGTATCTGGATCTATCTCTACCACACAGATGTGGCAACCAAATGGATAGGTGAAATTTTTCGGGTCATAGAAGCTGGAGAAATCCAACCCAGGCTCAATATCCTCCGGATAATTATGGGGTACGTAAGCTGTAAGAGCTACGTCTCCGAATCCCACAGACTTATCAGTTCCTTTTACTGTCCAGGAACCTCCAGCGAACTCAAGGTCTTCTTCAGATACCTCAAGCAGGTGAGCAGCGATTTTTGCTCCTTTCTCAATTACTTTCTGGCAAGACTTTACAATGGCAGAACCCCCTACGGCAAGAGATCTTGAACCATAGGTTCCCATTCCAAATGCTACCGCATCGGAGTCTCCATGAACAATATCTACGTCCTCCAGGGCTATGCCAAACTGGTCAGCTACTACCTGTGCGAAGGTGGTTTCGTGCCCTTGTCCGTGGGAATGCGAGCCTGTATATACACTCACCTTACCAGTAGGCTGAACCCTTACCTGGGAAGACTCAAACAATCCTGCTCTTGCGCCTAGGGCACCTACTACAGCTGAAGGAGCGATGCCACAAGCTTCAATGTAGGTTGAGAAACCAATTCCCAATAGCCTACCTTCGGCTTTCGCAGCAGCTTGCTCGCGACGGAAGTCGTCGTAGCCCACCATTTCCATGGCTTTCCGAACAACTGGCTCATAATTACCACTGTCATATTGCAGGGCAACCTGAGTCTGGTATCCTGGTTCTTCAACCCCGTCAAAAGGAGGAATGAAGTTTTTGATTCTGAGTTCAGCAGGATCCATTCCTATCTCTATAGCGGCCGTTTCAACCAACCTTTCCAGTAGGAAGGTTGCTTCAGGACGTCCTGCGCCCCTGTATGCATCTACTGCATTGGTATGGGTAAAGGCAGCCTTAAGGTCGATATGGATTGCTGGAGTGGTATACAGTCCCTGTAGTAGTGTACCATGCAAGTAGGTAGGTACTGCAGGAGCGAAGGTTGAGAGGTAAGCACCCATGTTGGCTACTGTATTTACCCTCAGCCCTACAAAGTTACCTTCTGTATCCAATCCCAACTCTGCTGTGGTAACGTGATCTCTACCATGTGCATCAGTTAAGAAGGCTTCGCTTCTATCGGCAGTCCACTTTACAGGGCGTCCAATTTGTTTGGAAGCCCAGGTTACGAGTGCTTCTTCAGCGTAATGGAAAATTTTACTGCCAAAACCTCCGCCAACGTCAGGAGATACTACCCTCACTTTATGCTCAGGTAATCCCAGCACGAAGGCACACATCAAAAGTCGAATCAGGTGTGGGTTTTGAGAAGAAGTATACAGGGTATAATGATCTCTGGAACCATCATAATCACCAATCGCTGCCCTTGGCTCAATTGCATTGGGCACTACTCGCTGGTTGACAAACTCCAGTTTGGTGATATGATGCGCTGCGGCCATGGCTGCGTCAGTTTTGTCTTTGTCTCCGATTTCCCAGTCAAAAGCCAGGTTTCCTGGAGCATCAGCATGGACTAGTGGAGCCCCATCTTTGAGGGCATCAGCTGGGTTACTGACAGCATCATGCTCATCATACTCCACCTCAATCAAGTCTGCCGCATCGCGGGCGATCTCTTTGCTTTCTGCAATGACTACTGCCACACCATCTCCTACGTGAAGGCTCTTGTCCTTTACCAAAAGAGGGTGTGGAGGTTCCTTCATGGTATCACCATTTTTGAAATTTACCTGCCATCCACAGGGTACTCCACTGATACCAGCCTCAGCAATGTCTGCACCTGTGAAGATGGCAACTACTCCATCCATGGCCTGGGCGGCAGAAATATCAACACTATTTATGGTCGCATGGGCGTAGGGTGAACGAAGGATATATGCATAAGACATATTGGGGAGGACGATATCATCGGTATATTTTCCCTTACCAGTGATAAATCTTTTGTCCTCGACCCTTTTTACGGGTTTGCCTATATAATTAGCCATGGGTTACCTCCTTTCTCATTTTATCAGCCGCGTACTGTATGGATTTGACAATGTTGTGGTATCCGGTGCATCTACAGAAGTTGCCTTCTAGGGCATGTCGGATTTCCGTCTCGCTGGGATTGGGATTTTCCTTTAGCAGGGCATCGGCAGCCATGATCATTCCTGGAGTACAAAACCCACACTGCAGGCCATGTTCTTCTTTGAAGCCCTCCTGGAGTGGATGTAAAGTTCCGTTCCCATCGGGAGACATTCCTTCGATGGTTTTGATTTCGCCCCCATCTGCCTGTACTGCAAGGATGGTACACGATTTTACGGCCTCCCCATTCATATGAATGGTACAAGCACCACAACTGCTGGTATCGCAGCCCACATGGGTGCCCGTCATTCTGAGGGTGTCGCGTAGAAAGTGAACAAGCAATTGGCGAGGTTCTACCTCAGCCTTGTAAGGCTTGCCGTTCACCGTAACTTGGATTGGTACGCCCATAATAAAAATGTTTGCGAGTAGTTAAAACTAAAAAATACCTGTAGTCGGTAGCTAAGAAATTGTAGTAGCCCCGATTTTATTTTGAAAAAAGGTTCTTGAAGAATTGTACAATTCTATCCCAAAATGATTTCTGGGTGACCTCTTCACCTTTTTTAAGTTGAATTTCTTGTTCGAGTGATTCGAAAAACTGGTCAGTAAGTGTCTTGGCCACTCCGCTTACCAGACGCTGACTTGTTCTGGCTATGGTTCCCGAAAGCCTGGCATCTCCCGAGAAAACTACTTCCGTCTGATTTTTTGAAACAGGATTCAAGGAAATTACTCCTTCCGCAGAAACATTGCCTATTTTGCTATTCTGCTTCATCTTGAGTGTGAATTTCTCTGGTTCAACAGGATCAGCAACTTCAAGGCTACCTTTGAAATTCCCTTTCACAGGTCCAATCTTTACATCAGAAATAGCCTTGTATTTTCCTTCCTCAATAAGTTCAAGAGAAGAAATGGCTGGAGTAACTTTTGCCAGTGTATCTGCATCCATTAGCATGTCCCATATTAATTTGGGAGATGCGTTTAGGGTGTGTGTGCCTTCTAAATGCATGGAGTAGTAGGTGAATGATTGAAGTATCTAATTAGCTATATAAACTAATGTATTTCCCCTACTTTTCCCAACAATTGATAAATTTTTAGCTTATTTAGAATTAGGATAAAAAAGGATTAAGACTACAATTGATCTATGCCAAGAATACATTTTACATCTGCACTTAGCCGATTTTTCCCCGGATTGGCTGAAGAAAGTTGCAAAGGGCTCACTGTCAGGGAAGTAGTGGATGAGATAGAAATTAAATATCCAGGAATTAAAGATTTCATCCTTGATGAAGAGGGAAAATTACGCAAACATGTCAATATTTTTGTAGGTGAGAAGGTGATACATGATCGGGATAAACTGAGTGATTCCCTTTCTACTGATTCTGAAGTCCTTATTTTCCAGGCTTTATCGGGAGGGTGATATGAGAATTCTTGTAGGAACTTCCAAAGGCTTGATACTTTGGGAAAAAGATGAACAGGGCTGGAGCATTTCCCAGGTATTTTTTGAGGGAATGCCTGTTTCTTTGGTATATGTAGATGAGCTTTCAGGTATATGGTGGGCTTCTCTTGCCCATAGACATTGGGGACAGAAAATTCAATATTCAAAGGACGAAGGAAAAAGCTGGGTTTCGGTAGTTGAAATGCCCAGATATCCTTCTGATGCAGTCTTGAGTTCGGGCAAGCGAGCAAAGCTCAAGAAAATTTGGTCTATCCAACAGAGGGGAACAGATATAGACGAGGGGATTTGGCTGGGGACAGAACCTGGTGGCCTTTTCTTTAATTCAGCTTCAGAGGAAAAATTTCAATTGGTCGAGGCCCTTTGGAATCACCCCAGCAGGGTAGATGAAAACCAGTGGTTTGGCGCGGGTCGTGACCATCCCTTCATTCACAGCATACTGGTTGATCCCAGGGATAGCGATCATATTTACATAGGAGTAAGTTGTGCAGGGGTTTTTGAAACCACCAACAGGGGCAAGTCCTGGAGACCCAAAAACGAAGGGCTGATCGCAGCCTACCTTCCTAATCCCAATGCTGAAGTTGGCCATGATCCCCACGCCATGCAATTGGTGCGGAGTCAGCCGGATGTGATTTGGCAGCAAAATCATTGCGGCATATTCAAGACTATCAATGGAGGAGGGGAGTGGCAAAGGCTGTCTGAGCCAGGAATTACTCCTCACTATGGATTTGCATTAGCCATAGATCATGAGAATTCTCAAAGAGCCTGGGTCATCCCGGCTATGAGTGATGAAGAGCGGATCGCTCCTGGCCTTCAACTTAAAGTGTACCGCACCGAAGATGGTGGAAAATCCTGGGAAGGGCTTACGAGGGGACTTCCTCAGCAATTTGCCTTCGACATTGTATTCAGGCATTCTTTTGCCGGAGCAGGGAATACCCTCGTATTCGGAAGCACCACAGGTAACCTATTCCTTTCTGAAGATGCAGGCGATAGTTGGGAAGTTTTATCAAATTACCTTGCGAGAATAGAGTCTGTGGTACTTCTGCCAGATTAAGAAATCATTCACCAAGAGAATAAACCTGTGTTTAAAGAACTTCAAAGTCAAAGATTGTCCTTACGAAAGCTAAAACGAAGAGATTGGGAGGCCGTTTCATTCCTTCGCAGTGATCCAGAGGTCAACCGACTGGTGGTGAGACCTTCAGCAGAAACAAAGGAAGACGCCCTTGCATTCATCGAAAAAATCAGCAGAGGTATCAGGGAAGAGGAAATATTTTATTGGGCTATTTCTTTGAAAGGAAAGGAGGAAATGGTAGGGAGCATTTGTCTATGGAATTTTTCTGTAGATAGGTTAAAAACCGAGGTAGGTTACGACCTTCACCCTGCCTTTTACAGAAAAGGAATTATGGATGAAGCCATGAAAAAGGTAATGAGTTTCGGTTTTGAAGTCCTAGGGGTAAAACAGATCGAGGCCTTTACTCATCGTGATAATGTAGGCTCCAGGCGACTTCTCGAAAAAAATGATTTTCGCTGGAACGAGGCTAGAAAAGATCAAAACCAACTACATAATGTGATTTATGAGATAAAGAAATAGGTCAAAATGGAGGGAGCAGCTTTGAATAATCTACTAAAAAATGACATTTCTTGAAGGCCAGCAAACACGGTTAATATTCAACTAGGTTATTGAAATAAAGAAAAGGTCCTTAAAGCCTTACATGCGTCGGATTTGGGGCTGGGAGGTAGATCTTCGAGCTAAAATCCATATCGATCCGATCGGGGAGTATGAATATCGGCATGAAATGAAAGTCCTTATTTAAACCGCAATTTATTCCACCATTTTATTCGTCCATGCCATTAACGAGTTAGAATGCCTAACGTAAAGGAAAATATCAGCATTCTAATAGACCCTAATGGAAAAGCAAAAGTCAATCATCCAATCCTATGTCCTGGCCTATAACAATTTCGATGTTGCAGGCATGTGCGAAAATCTACACGAAGAAGTTGTCTTTGAAAATATCTCCGCTGGAGAGGTAAACCTTAGAACGGATGGTTTGCAAGCCTTTCGTGAGCAAGCAGAAAAGGCAAAGGTATATTTCGCAGAAAGGGAGCAGCAAATTGAAGAATGGGAATTTGTTGGGGAGTGGGTAAAAATCAGTATTGCTTATAGAGCTGTACTGGCAGTAGATTTCTCTGACAATATGCAAAAAGGAGACACACTTGAGATGAAGGGAGAGTCCGAATTTACATTTAAGAATGGTAAACTTATCCTCATTAGAGATAAGAGTTGATGTTTTTTGTGTCTGATAATCAGTGTTTTATGTATTTTTTGTGAGGTATTTAAAAATAAATTTTCTAAAGGCTGTTGATTGATGTGATGAGGCTGCGACTCATGGAGCGTAACAAACATTAATCGAAAAATACAATGAACAACAAAGTAATTAGCCTCATCATCGCATTGGTCCTTGGATTTGCAACTATGGTTCAAGCCCAGTGGGTCAGCCACCACAACATGACTTCCAGCTCTTACCAGCAGAAGTTTGACAACTACAAGAAAAAAGGCCTCCGCCTCGTACACGTTGACGGATACCGAGTAGGTGCCAAAACGCTTTACGCAGCCATCTGGGAAAAGAAGTCAGGCCCTGCTTATATCGCAAGACATGGATTGAGTGCTGCGGCCTATCAAAAAGCATTTGATTCTTTCACTAAAAGAGGATACCGCCTGGTTTTGGTAGACGGAGCTGGAGGATCTAAATCAACTTACTCTGCCATTTGGGAGAAAAAGTCTGGCCCTGCCTACATCGCTCGTCATGGGCTTACTTCAGCGGCATATCAGAAACTGGTAGATGAAAAAGTTAAGCAAGGATTTCGCATCAGCTATGTAAGTGGATATGGTTCTGGTTCTCAACTTCGCTATGCTTGTATCCTGGAGAAAAAAGGTGGTCCTGCATGGGTCGCTCGCCACGGCCTGACCGCTTCTACCTACCAGACTGAGTTCAACAAATGGACGAAGAAGGGCTACAAACTGTCTCATGTGAATGTAGGGACAGGAATGGGAAGCTCGGCACGATTTGCAGCCATTTTCCACAAAAAAGGAGGTGCTTTTATCGCTCGCCATGGCTTGACAAGCGCTGCTTACCAGAAAGAATTTGATCTCCGCGCCAAGCAAGGATATAAACTGGTAAAAGTTAGCGGTTATGATGCCAAAGGAAGCGCTCGCTTTGCAGCACTTTGGGTGAAACCAGTAAAAATTACAGGCCCTAATAAAATTAAGGCGAGGAATTAGACTGAGATGATAGTTTAGTAAGTGTATAGGCGCAGCATGCTGCGTCTATACGTGTTTTTATAAAAACTTGATTGGGAAATAACCATAACTTATCTTTTATGTTATTCCTTAAAATAGAACTACATACTACCGCATTTAAATGAATCTTGACATATCCCAAATTAGCCATCCCAATCAACTTATCGAACTTTTTGATCAACAGGGCTATGTAGCAGATCTGGAATTGGCCACCATCATTTTTTTGTTATTTCGACTTGAAAAACCCCTTCTTCTGGAGGGAAATCCTGGGGTAGGGAAGACAGAAGTAGCCCAGGTTTTAGCGGGTCTACTGGATACAGAATTGATCAGGTTGCAATGTTACGAGGGCTTGGATGTGAATGCGGCGGTTTATGAATGGAATTATCAAAAGCAACTGCTTTCAATCAAAATACAGGAGCAAAGCGATTTGAGCCTTGCCCAGAAGGAAGAACACATATTCGGAGAGGATTTTTTACTTCAAAGGCCATTGTTGAAGGCCATTTCCTCCACTTCCAAGGCACCAGTTTTATTGATAGACGAGGTAGACCGTGCGGATGAGGAGTTCGAGGCTTTTCTTCTTGAATTACTTTCGGCTTTTCAGATATCCATTCCAGAATTGGGGACGATAAAAGCCATTCAGAAACCTCATGTTATCCTGACCTCCAACAGGACACGTGAGCTCAGCGATGCCTTGAAGAGGAGATGTCTTTACCACTGGGTTTCTTATCCCGATATCCATAAAGAGAAGCAGATTCTCAAAAAACACATTCCTGACATAGAGGAAGGCCTAGCAGATCAAATGACCAAAATGGTTCAACTGCTTCGTGAAATGAAGCTGAACAAAGCGCCTGGAATTGCTGAAAGCATAGATTGGGCGAGGGGATTATTGGCATTGGGATACAAGGAAATCAATGCGGAGAGCTTATCCAGTACCATGGGGGCTGTGGTAAAGTCAGCCTCAGACATGGAGCAGATCCAAAATCAGGGACTTGACAATTTGATTACAAGATCTGAAGCCCAATAATCCATGTCTCAAACACCTCATTATTCTCATCATGAAGACCTTACCGATGCCTTGCTGGCCTTTACCCAACTGGCTCGTGAAGGTGGATTGAATGTGGGAATTGAGGAAATGATTCAGTCAAAAAGGGCGGCTCTGGCTGGAATGATTCGAGAACCAAGTACTTTTTATTATTCGTTGAAGGGGATTTTTTGTACCAATGAGGAGGACATCAAGGTCTTCAATTCCCTCTATTATATGTTTTGGCAAGACAATTCGGGCAGAGCAAAAGAAGAGCAGGAAGCAGCACCCAAGGCCAGAAATAAAAAAAGAAATACTGGTTCCATGGTGGTGCTAGGGGCAGGGAATGCCCTGGAAGGTGAGGAGGATAGCCACAATACTTCTGGTGCCAGTGCCCAGGAACGGCTGCAGGAAACAGATTTTTCCAAGGTGTCCAGCATTGATGCCCAGATGTTGGAAGAGTTGGCAGAAAGGCTGCTGAAGCAGATGTCCATGAGGCTCAAAAGAAAAATGAAAACTCACCCTCGAAAAGGAGCCATAGATGTAAGAAAGACCATCCGTCAGAATATGTCCAGGGGAGGAGAACCCATGGTTTTGGCAAGAAGGAGTCGCAAGCCTCGCAAGCAACGCCTGATTCTCTTGCTGGATGTAAGTGGGTCTATGGACAAATACAGTTTCTTTCTACTGAGGTTTATTTGTGTGTTGCAAGCCCACTTTGAGTTTGTAGAAGCATTCATTTTCAGCACCAGTCTTATTCGAATTACGGATAGCATCCAATCTCCTAATCTCCAGGAAAATCTAAAAAGGCTCTCCAGACAAGCAGACAATTGGTCTAGTGGCACCAAAATAGGGGAGTGCCTGAGATACTTTAATGAAAACTATGCCAAAAGGCTATTGAATGGTTCCTCTACAGTCATTGTACTTAGCGATGGGCTCGATACGGGAGAACCTTTGGTTCTGGCGAGGGAGGCTAAAAAGATCCGCCTACGTACCAGACAATTGGTATGGTTGAATCCCCTGAAGGGAAACCCTAATTTTCAGCCCATACAGAGGGGGATGCAAGCTGCCCTACCCGAAATCGATGTATTTCGATCTGCGCATAACCTTCGCAGTTTGCTTGAGTTGGAGAGCTTTTTGGCTTCTGTGATTTAGAATCACTCCACCAGGATTTTCTCGCTCACCACTGTCTTACCTATGATTTTGACAAAGTAGATGCCCCTCCCAAGTCCTGCAGTTGAGATATTGAGCAGCCTGTTTTCATCTGCATTTGCAGGCTTGAACTCTTCCACTACTTTTCCTGAAATGTCTACAAATTGAATCAGGCTTATTTCATCTTCCTTGGGTGCGTAGACTTGAACAAAATTTCCTTGCTGTACTGGATTGGGGAAGAATAATCTGTTAGGCTCGATTTGTATTTCCTCACGCTTTCCCTCTAGGTATTGGATACCCACTTCAAAGGCTCTCTTACCAACTTTTTCTCCGATTATCCTACCGGGAATATCATCTGCTGGAGGATGAATCCCTCCCCAAATTCGGGAAAGGGCAGATTGATCTGCGGCATCACGATAGGTCGCCCATTGCAGTTTTAAAGGAACGGAAGGACCGATTTCAAAAACGAGAAATTGCCTTCTGGGGATGTCAAACTCCCCCATTCCACCAGGGAAATACTTGTCTCCAGTCATCATGGTCAAAACTTCCGCAGCCGCTCTGGAAAAAGTAGAGTGGCCTGAGACATAGCCTGCAAAAGGTGGGGTAACAAAAGAAATTCGCTGATAAGGCATCCATGTCCTAATTGGGAGCCAGCCTACTCCGGCCACACCCCCAGAACGGAGGTCAAAACCTCTCCATCCCCACGCCTTCCAACTTCCTGTATAGAAGACCCAATCCCCCTGGCGAATGTTATTCCAATCCACAAGGGAACTGTCTCCATCCTTGATCACAGCAAGAAATCCAGGAATGGTATTCAGACCATTCTCCTTATAGTTGTCAATTTGTGGGTTATATTGTTGAAACTGTCCAAGGTATCTGATCGCAGACACAGGGCGAATGTAATCATAGTAGCCCTTGATACTCCAGGCTGAAATGGCTGCATCGTGCATGGCAGTACCAAGCAGAAAATAAGATTTTACATCCCATTCCAACCTGTCCATTTCTGGGCCCTCTCCCTTCAATTTCCTTTCAAGTAGGGGATTGTCGTTGACATAGTTCAAAATGGTAAACCAATGGCCGGGTGGGGTTTCCGAATCTGGGCCATCTGCCCAGAACTCTGCTACTACCCGGGTGAAATCTCCTCTCGGAACAATTTGTGGTTCGTATGGGAGGCCTGTATGTGGGTTCAGTGGATGTCCTTCCCCAGGAATTCCTCCTTCTACATCATAGAACTTTGCTGTTTCTTCCTCCGTTTCAGGTAGTTTTTCCATGTTTCCAAAAGCACCGGGCGAGATGTCCCACATGATGCCATCTGCAGGGTCGAGCTGTGAAGACCATTCCAAAACCTGCATAAAGCCTTTGCGATAATCGTCCCATTCTCTTGAATTGGTAAGCAAAGGAGGCGGTCCCGGATCATGGTAGACCCAATAGGTATCCCCATCTTTACTAAATACCTTTTTGTCTGATTCTTGTAAGGAAAATGGATTCACAAAACCCCATTCTGGACTCAGGAATTCGGGAGTTGAGCCTGAACTAAAACCTGATTGTCCGATAAAATTTTCAAAGGAAAGGGGTTGCCACCTGTTGGGATCATTGAGCAATATCCAGCTTTCCTGATCGGGATTGAAGGCTTGATTTACAGGCTCGTAAAAGGTATTGGCATATTCATTGGCCTCATTAGATCCATCCTGCAGACCATACTCTATGTATTTTTTGGCGATATAATTACCCAATGCTGCTGGATTTCCTCTGGTATAATCAATGGAGGTGAAGGTGGTATCATATCCCAGCCTACGCATCAGAGCAGATGCAATTAGTCTTTGATAGATAGGAACTGGAGATTTTTTGAACCTATGTGTGATCAAGCGGAAAGCTGCATAACTGATCGCCTCATTCCTTGCTTCTTCCAGCTTTTGGGGAATTTCTACTCCATTAAAGCCACATTTGAAGCCGTGAACTTCTCTGCCAAGCAAATAGGGTTGGGAAACCTCATCGTAGACTGCCCAGGCGTCATACATCGCCGCAGATATATGAAACAGGTTCCTTGCATGTACGGTTGGCCGGGCAAAGTCATTCCTGATGGATTCCAGAAGGATTTCATTCCACTCTCTGGCAACGCTTTCTTCCTCTTGCCCATGGAGAGAAACTGAACAAAAAATAAAAAAAATAGAAAGTAGTAAGGTATATCTCACAGCAATGGATGTTAAGTTCTAGTCAAGTAATTTTTGGTAAAACTTCTTCAGCTTTTTCTCTTCAGACTCCCAATTTAACGATTTTGCAGCCAATTTGCTTGACTTGGAGTAGCTTTGATTTTGTTTCTCCAATTCAAGGATTTGCCGGATTAGTTGGGCAAGTTTTTCGGAATTTCGATCGGATTCCTTTAGCACTTCTCCTACCTGATGGTTTTCAATAATTTTTCTCATCTCGGGCAGGTCTGATGCTATCACAGGGATTCCTGCTTGTATGTAATCAAATACCTTATTGGGAGAGGCATAATAATAGTTTTTGCCCATATTCTCTTCCAGGCTAAAACCTAAAATTGCCTGAGAAGTAAGTTCGTGGAGCTTTTCCAAGGGAATGAAGCCTTTGAAAAAAACCTGTTGGCCAAGTTTAAGTTCTCCAACCAATTGTTTCAAGTCACCTTCTATGTCCCCTTTACCAACAATCCAAAGTTGAAATTCTTCCAGCAAGGTCATGCTTTGTATCATGAGTTCAATTCCTCTGCCAAGGTTCAACGCTCCCTGATAGATGAAGATATTTTCCTTTGAGCCTAATTGATTTTCTGCTTTGGAAAAAGGAAGATTTCTAATGGAATGTACTTCTACTTCATAGAGGTCAGAATAGACTTTCGCCAGGGAATCGTTGACCGTGTAGACATGCTTTAGCTTGGGGAAAATCCATCTTTCCAGCCGAAGCCAAATATTACGTGTCGCAGCTCTATGTTGGAGTTCGGGGACTTCAGTGAAATATTCATGGCTATCATAAACCAGTTTGATTCGCTTCAGCTTGGAAAGCAGGAATCCTGCAAGAAGTGTGTCCAGATCACAAGAGTTTAGGATATCCACCTTTCGAAAGAAGAGATAAAGAAAAAGCCGAAGATTGTATTCCAGGTAAAAAAACTTGCCCTTGTTGAAAAGCAAGCGCATTCGATGGCAATGGTACGGCCTGTTGAGCTCAATGGAGTCCGGCAATCGGCGACCGATCAGGTGAACTTCGAATCCCAGATCCATCAAGCTGGTTGCGATCCGGTGCATGCGTTGGTCTCCCGAAAGGTCATTGATGACTGTGATGTAGAGCTTTTTTGCCATGATCAAAATAAGACCGAATAGTTCCTGCGACCTAAACTTACCGCAAGAATTAGATAAGCTAGATATAAAAATCTTCGAAAAATTCCAGTTTAATGCTCAAAGCTGTTTTTTTTATCGATGATTAGTATTTTGGAGCACATTAACAAAGCAACCATGACAAAACATTTTTTATCTTATTTCCTGTTGACCATTTTCTTTTTTGGAGGATCAATATGGAGCCAACAACTTATTCACGGAGATTTACAGAACTTTCAAGGTCAACATGTACCTATAGAGGCTTTTGAACTTGATAATGGAGAATTCTTTGTTGTTCGTAAAAAATTCAGGCCCTTTTTGGTAAATGATTTACTCTACATTCCCAGAGGTTTCCCACATAACTCTACTGTTTTTATAGATCGGCTTGATAAACAAATGAACTTGTTGAAATCTCGAGAGTTGGATATCAACTTTGATAAAGCTCCCGAGTTTTCTTCTTTGAAGGGAGTCCTTCATAACGGTCAGGGAACCCACCTCATTTACTCCAAGGGAAACAATAAAACGGATATTTTGGAACTGTTTGATCAGAAAATTGATCCCATTTCTCTGGACTATATAGGTAAGCCTGAATTGCTTGGCTCGGTTAAACTAAAAAATGTAAAAAAATTGGGGAACTTCCCCGACGTATACCAGTTTTTTAGCTCAGATGAAGGAGCCTATTCCGTCTCGATTGCCACTACATTAATCGATAAAGAAACTGCTCTTTTGGAAATCACCTTTTTTGATGAGAAACTGGATAAGGCAGAGACTAGAAAAATCACCTTTAACATTGAGGATTCTTTTGCAGAACATGTGGTGGACAAAGAGGGGAGACTTTTTATGATAAAAGAAATCAGGAGGAAGACCGAGCCCCTCAGGTTTAAACTATTTCATATAGACCCTTCGGAGGATGAGCCTATTGTACTGGATTTCAGGAATGATAAGGCCAGGGTATTTTATCCCAAATTAATCTTGAACAATGAGGGGAAAGTAAATATTGCGGGAATTTCAGTGGCAGGTCGTGTGGGATATTATAACCAAAGTTTGGCAAACCTCTACGCATCAGCTTGGTACTTCTCTATTTACAATCCCGTAAAAAAGGAGTTCGAATTCGAAAATGTTGGGGGCTTTCAAAAAGAATTTGCCAGCCAATACATGAGCAAGAAAGAAAAAATCCATCTCAATAACAGCCTGAAGAAAAATGAACCCTTTGAGATAGATTTGCCCTGGATAGACTTTTTGACTGTAACTCCCTCAGGAAGAACGATCATGATGGGAGAGCATAGCTTTGCAACTGATAAAAGAACCCCTGGAGATGAGTTGAAATTAATAAGCCAACAGCTTATTGTTGGCAGTTTTGCTCCTGATGGAACAATGGAATGGTTTCAGAAGCTTCCCAAACGTCAATTTGCAGCACCCAAACACAAATGGTGGAATTCATTTGGCTTTGGCCTTAATCAGGAAGAAATATATTTGCTTTACAATGACCACCAGGAGAACAACAAAGACTTGAACACTACCACCCTGCTTAAGGACTTGAAAGAGTATAAGATCCGTCAACCCAAATACACGGCCATGGCCAGGATTAGCGATGAAGGAAAGGTCTCAAGAGAAAGTCTCATGGAAGATTCAGATAACTTTCTGATGCCTCGAATGGCCATTCAAATTCCCACAAGTGGAGACCTATTGTTGTATGGCAGAGACCCTTCCAAGGCTGGAAGTAAGGGCGAAGTTTCGCAAAAGTACATGATGCTAAAAATGAAATAGGACATATCAGGCCTCGGTTTGAATTCGGAGCATAAAGCTTTCTGCTATTTTGGGGTAAATCCTTTAAATTGCCTAAACGTTTTATGCTCCCCCTTATCTTTGGTTTATACCATCGCACCCTATGGATCGAATACTTCTCATTCTTTTTTTGTGTCCATCTTTTATTTTTGCCCAGGATACCGACATTCTTCTGAACCATGATCTCTATCACTTCATAGACCGAATTGATATCAAGGGATTGGCAGATACTACCATCCATACAGATTTAAAGCCCTACGGGCGAAATAGCCTAAGTGCGGTACTTAAAAAAGTCGATAGCAATTCTTTGAGCGCAGTTGAAAAAGGCTGGTTTGAGAGGATACAGTCTCTGGGGGACGATGATCATGCTTCTCAACAAGATAGCAAAGGCATTCTAAAGTATTTTTACAGAAATCGGAGGGATCTCTTTCAGGTAAATGAAGATCAATTGCAATTATTCATCAACCCTGTGCTCTATACCCATGGGGGGCTGGACAGGAATACTTTTTTAAATGCTGAAGGCGAAAACCTTCCCATCTATACCAATGCAAGAGGGGTTCAAATAAGAGGAAGTGCCTCGGGCAAGGTCGGATTCCACACAGAAGTCTACGACAACTACAACCGGATTCCCCAATTCATCTACAACCGCTATCAACAAAATTTGCGGCTGCCAGGAGAGGGCTTTATCAAGACCTTTGACCGACCCAATGGGCTGGATTACTTTTCTTCTAGGGCCTACCTGACCTTTTCACCTGTGAAAAATATCAGGGTAAAATTTGGTAAGGACAGGGTTTTCTGGGGGAATGGACACCAAAGCCTTCTGCTATCTGACCATGCTGCAGATCCTCTTATGCTCAACATCACCACCAGGATCTGGAAGCTGGAATATGTAAATCAATTTACCCAAATGGTTGACTTCCTGATCAACCGCAACGACAATGAAGGTACACTGCCTCGAAAATATGGGGCATTTCATATGCTGAATTACAAACCCAACGATAAAATATCTATAGGGATCTTTGAATCCGTTATCTACGCCCCCTATCTAGCCAATGGTTACAGGGGCTTTGAGTTGCAGTACCTCAATCCGATCATTTTTTATCGAGCGATTGAGCAGTTTATAGGTAGCCCGGATAATGCCCTTCTTGGAGCACATGTCAAATGGAATTTCCTGAATCATTTTCAGTCCTATGGGCAGATCATGGTAGACGATTATAACTATGGGGTGCGTAACCAGGGCACGGGTTATTGGGGGAATAAAATTGGCTGGCAGTTGGGGGCTAAGTACATTGATGCCTTCAACATTCCTACATTAGACCTTCAATTTGAGACCAATCGCATTAGGCCTTATACCTACCAGCATTTCAATATCGCCTCAAATTATACCAGCTATGGCCAGTCTTTGGGTCATGGAGCAGGAGCCAATTTGCAAGATTTTTATGCTGCCTTAAGGTACAGGCCCTGGCCTTCAGTTTTTGTAATGCTTTCTTACACCTATAGGATGGAAGGAAGGGATTTTGACCAATTCGGAACAGTAAACTATGGTGGAAACCTCGATCGGGCTACCGGAAACCGCCCGGAATGGACAATCCAAAATAGCGACTTTGGTCATACAGTAGGTCAAGGGAATACATGGACTGTGCAACAATTATACGGTAGAGTAAGTTGGCAAATAGGCCTTTCGGATGTGTACCTTGACCTTGAAGGCAGGTATAGGTCAGAAAACACGCTCAGGTCATATAGCATTAATGGTGGCTTACGGGCTAATATCGCCCCTGCATCAATAAAATATTAGCCTTTGCCCAAACAAGCCTTATCTTTGGCTTCCTTTTGAAAAGAGTTTATGAATTGGTTGCTTCAACGCAGACAGTATTTTATTTGGATCATTGTAGGGATAACCGTCCTGATGGCCATTGGCCTGAGTCAACTGCGGATTAGCTTCAGTTTTGAGAGCTTTTACCCAAAGGATGACCAGGAATACCAGTACCATTCCATGTACAGGTTTCATTTTTCAGAAGATCAGAATTACATGATCTACCTGGCGGTGAAAAGTCCTTCTGATGATATCTTTGACAAGGAATTCCTTGAAAAGGCTGATGAGCTATTCAGCAATTTGAGAAATATTGAAGGGGTAGATTCCATGATCTCTGCTACCTCCCTTCAAAAGGTTCGCCGGAGGGGAATCAATGTAAGTTCCAGGCCTTACCTTAAGTTTGACAGTCAGGAAGCCCTTGAAGAATCCAGGCAATTGCTAGGGAGCGATTCCACCTTGATAGGATCCTTTATTTCCAGAGATAAAAAATATGTTTGCGGATATGCATTCATAGATCCTGAAATTTTTGACAGTCCAAAAAGGGACGGCCTTGTCCAGGAGGTGGAGGCAAAAGCAGCCGAATCAGGTCTGCAAAATGTCATTTCAGGGATTCCGTACATCCGAACCAAGTATGTAGAAACCATAGGGGGAGAGCTGTTACTTTTCCTTAGTATGTCTATCCTTTTGATTACCACAGTTTTGGTGATTACTTATCGGAATTTTTGGGGAGTAATCCTGCCACAGATTGCTGTTATACTGGCATTGGTATGGATACTGGGCTTCATGGGAGCCACAGGACAGGGGATAGACCTGATTTCCAGTTTGTTGATTCCCATCATGTTCGTAGTTGGAGTGTCTGATGTGATCCATTTGACCACCAAATACCTAAGGGAATTCAGGCTAGGAAAGAGCCGTGAGGAGGCCATGCTGAAAACCCTCAAGGAAATAGGCTTTTCTATCTTTCTAACCTCGGTGACCACCGCTGTTGGTTTTGCTTCTCTGGTAGTCTCAAGGATCATTCCTATCAAAAACTTTGGGCTATATGCTGCTGCGGGGGTGATGTTTACCTACCTGATTACCATTTTGATCCTGCCCTACGCCTTGATGAAGATTGACCCAAGGAAGTTTATGGTGAAAAGCTCTTTGGAGAACCATCCGCTTTGGGATCGCTGGATGGATGCACTCTACCATTGGACAAAGAAATACCCATACAGAATTCTCGCAGGTACGGGAGTCATTCTGGCTGCCTGTTTTTGGCTCATTTTCCAAATACCTACGGATTCACATTTGATTGAAGATATTGGGAAAAATGACCCTATCAGGAAGTCCATGGAGTTTTTTGAAGAACAGACCTATGGATTGAGACCCTTCGAACTTGGGATACATGTCAAGGGAGATTCGGCTCAAATTACAGATAAGGCTGTGTTGATTCAGTTGGATAAAATTCAGAATTATTTGAATTCAAGGGAGGAATTTGGCCCCTTTTTATCTGCCGCCACTGTCGTCAAAGAAGCCAATTATATCTATCGAAATAACCGGGAGCGTTACCGGGCCATCCCCAAGAAACAAGAACAAATTGACGACCTACTAGCCTTTGTAGAGATCAACGCCAATGGGAGCATCATGGAGAAGTTGATGACTGAGGATGGGAAAATGGGGCGAATAAGTTCTACCATGGCAGATATCGGTACGAATGCACTGGACACCCTTTATGCTGACCTTCAGACCTTTGTGTCTACCGAATGTGATACCAGTCTCTTCTATTACAAGGCAACTGGCCACGCCTATCTCACCGAAAGAAACCTTGTATATGTTCGATGGAGTCTCCTTGGAGGGTTGAGTATAGCCTTTGTGGTGGTGGGATTCATCATGGGCTTGTTGTTCAGATCCGGCAAAATGCTGCTCATCTCTATGGCGCCCAATGTGATCCCGCTGATCCTTACAGGTGGCGTCATGGGCTTGTTCAACATCACCCTGACGGCCTCCACGGCTTTGGTTTTTGTGATTGCCTTCGGCATCGCAGTGGATGACACCATCCATTTTCTGTCTCGCTACCGCCTTGAGCGGCAGAAAGGCCTGGATGTAGATGCTGCTATTTTGGAAACCCTTCGAGGAACTGGCAAGGCCATGATTTTGACCTCTCTGATTCTGATGGGGGGATTCATCTTGCTGTTGGCTTCGGACTTTGGAGGGACATACAATACAGGCTTGTTTACAGGGCTGACCATCATATTTGCCATGTTTGCTGACCTGCTTTTGTTGCCCATTCTGTTACGCCTGAGTAAGGCTTGATAACTTTTCCTGTAGATCTATAGCATTTTTAGCAATATCCTTGGCTCCCGCTGCCAATAGCTTTTCCTTGTGCCCCTCGAATATATGACTGGCACCCAAAAAACCAATGGTATAAAGTCCTGCCGCTCGTGCTGCCGTTACTCCAGGAACACTATCCTCGATTACGATAGCTTCATCTTTGTTCAAACCGTTTTTCTCAAGGGCAAATAGGTAGAGATCCGGTGCAGGTTTGGGATGCTCAACCATGTCTGCAGCAAATATCCTTCCCTCAAACTCCTCCAATACACCCACTTTGGTGGTGTTGCGGACCACATCTTCTTTCAGGCTATTGGAGACAACAGATTTAGGCAAATCCAACCCTCTGATTAAATTGACCATGCCATCAATCGCTTGAAGCTCCTCCACAAAGGCTTTTCGCATGGCAACGACAAAGTTTTTCATGAAATCTTCAGGAATGCTTACCCCATGATTTTTTTCGATTTGACTAAGAATCTCATGCTCCTTAAGGCCAGAAAAGTTTCTGGTATGCTCCGCTACGCTCAGCTTGTAACCGCTAGGCTGAAGCATTTCAACCGCTATTTTGGAAGCAAGTATCTCACTATCAACGATTACTCCGTCGCAATCAAAGATGATGTGTTTGATGTTTTTCATGAAGGAAAGTTAGGAGAAATTTCAAGCAATAAGTTAAGAGAAAATAATGCACTGGTCAGGGTTTTTTCTGAATATTTAATGATCGCAAAAACTTCATTATTTGTATAATTGACTATTTGTAACGTGCATTGGTCTAAATTATAAGTATATCAGAATTTTGGGAGATACTTTTGTAATGTCTCAAAATTGTATCTATGCGAAACAGCTTATTTATTACTTGGACCCTCCTTCTTTTTGTAACCCTCATTGGTATATCTTGTAAAATGGAAATTCCTGAAAGTCAGGATAATAAACCTGGCGGTTTAACTGATGGACTTCAGAACCTCTATTCAGATCCTGATTTCAGTTTCAATACCTGCAGAGCGGTAAAACTTACAATCAATTCAGAGCCAAAAACCATTTTTCAGATCTATTCAGATAGACCCATCAATGGTGGCAAATTGATGGCCAAAGGAATAACCAAGCAAGATGGCTCTTTCCAAAAATATTATGTGATCCCGACTTTTGTGAATTCCATGTTTGTAAGGGCTCAGAATCAGAAGGGTGAGCAATCAACGGGAGAATTCGAAATTATAAACAACAGCGTCCATCTTGAATTTGATTTTGAAGGAGAACCGCTTGTACTACCCAAGGAGCTTAGTTGCGATAAGGCTGATCAATGGCTGAATTCAGAGTCAAGCCCAGTGATTCAGGTAGCAGAAAATGAAACCTATGCCATCCAGGAAGGGGATTATTATGAGGGCGGGATTGAAGTTCAAGAGAACGGCAGGCTTATCATATGTGGCAAGGCCAATCTCAGTCAATTAAAACTTGAAGGCGAGGCCTATCTTGAAATAAGCGGTGAGCTGATCGCTTCAAGAATTATTCAAGATGGTACAGGTAGCAGGATCATGTTGACCAGAGGTTCAAGGCTCACCTTAGATGAATCATTTGATTTTTCAGGAAGCCTTCACAACCAGGGGAGAATCAATATTGCAGGTTCTTTCACCTTAAGGACCAATGGGGCAGATAAATCGGAAAATTTTAACCGCATCACTGTAGGAGGTGATATGCACCTTTGGGGGGAATTGCATAATAAAATCAACAGAAGGCGTGAACAGTATGGGCACTTGATGGTAGCCAAAACCCTCTATGTCCAACGAGCTGCTTTGATCTCAAATAGTGCCTACATCGAAACAGGGGAAGACATGGATGTCGAAGGCCGGTCTGAGTGGCTAGGCAGCTATGGCAAAATTGGCGAAAATCTTAAATTCCAACATACTTCTAGCAACAAAATGGCTGTAGAGGGTAGGTATGGAAACTTGATAGAAACGAAAAATTTCAAGGCACATGCTACAATTGATGTAAAGGGGAAATTAGAAAGTAGCCAGCTAAACACTTCCCAGGAGAAGGTATCGGTCATAAAAGTATCAGAACTCACTAAGCTCTCTTCAGGCATGATCCTCAACAACAATAGGGAGTCAAAATTCATTCTTTGCGACCTGGATGGTGTAGAGATGGATGCCTCAGGCATCAATTGGGGTTCAAATATGAATTTTTTGACCTGTAAATACATTCGACCTACTGGACCATTTTTTCCAAAAGGAGAAGATATGGACAGGGATGGTATTCCAAACAGCCTGGACGACTTTCCAAAAGATCCCAACAAGAGCTTTACAAACTATACTCCCTCATCGGGGATTTACGGAACCTATGTATTTGAGGATCTTTATCCCAAAACTGGTGATTTCGACTTCAATGACATGGTTGTTAGGTACCAATACCAGACCATTACCAATTCTGAAGGGAAGACTACCAATATTGTAGCCAAGTTTTTGGTAAAAGCTGTAGGTGCTGCAAAGGAAAATGGTTTTGGAGTAAAGTTGGATGGAATTTCCAAAGCACAGATTAAGGGCATTTCAGGCTTACCTTTTGCTGCCTCCAGGATTGTAGACCTAGACAGCAAAGGACTGGAATCCGCTCCCTCTGAACCTGTACTTATTGTATATGACAATGTGAATGAATTCCTTGGAATGGAAGCTGGACAAATTTACAATACCGGAAATCCCACGGGCATTGATGATCCTGATACAACTACCATTCTGATAGAACTTCTCAACCCAATAGAGAATCCTATATTGTCTTTCAAACCCATTTTTTTCATTGACAAAGACAGAACGAGAGAAGTTCAACTAAAGGATGAGAAGCCTACAAATTTGTTCAATAGGGGATTGTATGGGACAGATGATGATGCTTCTCGGCCTATGGAAAATCGATATTTCAGGACGGAATCAGGCATGCCCTGGGTCATGGACATAAGCGGCGACTTCCAACATATGAGAGAACGAAATGACATTACAACGGGATACCTGAAGATTGTTGATTGGATTAACTCAAATGGGGAAACCTACCAGGATTGGTTTTCCAATGAATCTCCCGACTACAGGATGGAGTCAAAACTTATCAAAGATTAGGTTGAGCTGGAGTATTTTCATGATTGCCCGTATGCCTTGCATGCGGGTTTTTTATTTACCTTTGGGAATGGATTTTCAGGCAGGACAGGTATTGCTTTTTGATAAGCCTAAAGAATGGACCTCTTTTGACATTGTCAGGAAGGTTAGGAATACCATTAAGATAAAAAAAGTAGGACATGCAGGTACCCTTGATCCACTGGCGACAGGCCTCTTGATCCTGTGCACTGGCAAATACACCAAGCGAATCAATGAAATTCAGGGACAGGAAAAAGAGTACCTGGTTGATTTCAAAATTGGTGCAGTAACTCCCTGTTATGATGCCGAACTACCGGAAGAAGATCACAAAGATGCCTCTCACATCACCGAAGAACTTATAGAGGAGAAAATGAAATTATTCACGGGTGATGTGGTGCAAATCCCACCCATTTACTCTGCAGTAAAAATCAAAGGTCAACCCGCCTACAAGGCCGCAAGGCAAGGAAAACGACTGGAACTGAAGCCTCGAACCATACAGATCTATGAATTCAGCTTCAAGGGAGGAACTGGCGAAAAGGATATCTATCGCGCACTGGTTCGTTGCTCCAAGGGAACCTATATCAGAACCCTCGTACATGACCTAGGTCAGGAACTGGGGGTAGGGGCTTATATCCGTGAATTGAGGCGTACGCGTATTGGAAACTACAAAGTCGAAGACGCGCTGGATGTCCTCGACTTTGCAGAAAAATATAAAATTGTGAAAGACTAATCTTCGAAAGCCTTATTTTCTCTGGAAGTAATTGAGCAAAGGAGAATTTTTGCCTACCGGATCATCCTTGTCTTCTACAAACATTACTGAGAATGCTCCCAGGATCATAAAGATACCAGCCACTAAAAGGGCATAAATCGCCTCATTGCCATAGACATACTTTATCACTGGCCCACCAATGATACCATTTAGAATTTGCGGTCCTGTAATGAAGAAATTAAAGATACCCATGTAAATCCCCATTTTTGCTGGAGGAATCGAACCGGCGAGAATGGAGTAGGGCATAGCAAGAATACTTGCCCAGGCGATTCCGACACCCACCATGGATACAATCAAGAATTCAGGATTGGGAGCAAAATACATGGAAACAAGTCCTAGACCCCCTGCGACCAAACAGATTGCATGGGTCATTCGTCTGCCAATCTTCATCGCAATTACCGGAAGGAAAAAGGCCATTACAGTTGCAACAAGGTTATAGATACCAAAAATGAAGCCTATCCAATTACCTGCCTTGTTATACATGGCACTTGAGGTATCCGAAGCCGGAAGGTCATAAATGTGCTGGGCTACTGCTGGCGTTGAGAATACCCACATAGAAAAGAGGGCAAACCAGGAGAAAAACTGTACTACACCCAATTGCTTCATGGTTTTAGGCATGGAAGCAAAGTCCTTGAAGATTTGTCCAAGTCCAGCTGAATGATCCTCAGGTTCTTCATCTGCATAGAACTTAGCCAACTGCTCAGGCGAATACTCTTTGGTTCGAGAAACTGTCCATAGAATTGTCAGGATGAAGAATGCAGCTCCTACATAAAAAGAAAACATGAGGTTTTGTGGTATTTCACCCTCAGGTGCCTCGGCAGGGATACCAATCCATTCTGCCAATACATAAGGAAGCCACGAGCCTATTACCGCTCCTAATCCAATAAGGATGGTCTGAACTGAAAAGCCTGTGGTTCTTTGCTCTGTATTTAGGTTGTCTGCTACCAATGCCCTGAAGGGTTCCATCGATACATTGATGGAGGCATCCATGATCATCAAGATACCTGCTCCGATGAACATGGGTGGGATGACAGCTGCAAAATAGCCTGAATTTGGCATGAGGCATAATGCCAGTGAGGCCAAAATCGCTCCCACCAGGATGAATGGTCTTCTTCGCCCCAACTTGGTCCATGTTCTATCGCTATAATGCCCAATGATGGGTTGGATAATCATCCCTGTCAATGGGGCAGCCAACCAGAACAAGGATAGATGCTCGACATCAGCACCAAAAGTCTGAAGGATGCGGGAGGCATTTGCATTTTGTAGGGCAAAACCGAATTGAATACCCATGAACCCTAGGCTCATGTTGATTATATCACCGAGTGATAATCTGGGTTTTTGCATGGTAGTAGTTTCTTTAGAACAAATATGGTGGAATAAATATATGAAATAGTATGGTAATGTAGACCCAATAGCTAGTCTTCCAGTGTATTTAACAAAAAGACTCGTGAAGGTGAGTGCATTGACCTGGGAAGAAGTTGAAGAATCCATTTAAATGCAGGGAAGGTAGAATAATAGTGTTCCATCGTGCTGCAAGATCGTCCAAGGTACTTCATTGTCTTTTCTTGCCCAAGGTTAATGCTCAACCAGCCATAGATTTCTTCCATTAATTTTTCGAACTCAAGAAAGACAGACTCTTCCACATAAGTTGGGTTTTTCCCTTCTGTGATAAGTTTATCATGAAGATGTCTTAGGCCAAGGAGTTTACTTTGAAACCTGACTAATGAGTTCTGTTGCTTTCCGAATGATTCAGACATTTGGAAAAAGATCAATTCGAAGAAGAAAAAGCAAAACTCAATGCCTTGATGTTCAAAAGGAACAAATATGGCTTGAAATGGCCTTATTTTTAGGCTTTGGTTAAATCGTTTTTGGATGTCATGTCGGAAGTGGCTTTTAGCTGAGTTTGGGTAGGAGCCATGACCGTTTCCTCCTCTGGAGGCATTTTCCAGCAAGCCAAACAAGGACGTGAAGAACAAGGACTTTTGACCATTGTCCCACAGATAAAATTTATTACCAATTGCTGCTAAACTTTCATAATCCTTATTGATTTCCAGTTTTTCAATGAGACTGAAAATAATATCATTCAAGGATTGTTCCTGCTCGGATGAGAGCCGCAACCAGTCCTCGTTGATGATGGGGGGATGAATGTAGGTCGAAATCCTGGCCATTCTCAGGAACTACTAGCTTTATAAATCAGGTAAAATCCATATCCTGAGAGTCCCCAGGTGAATACAAGGGTAAGGTACCAAGCTATTGTTGCTATGGGTTCTCCCATGAGTACCTGGAAAATATTCAGCTGGAAAATATGATCGATTTGCATGTGCAGGTGCCCAACAGCCATGATCAAAAAGCCCCATGCAAGAAGCGTCATCCCTCTACCCAGTTTTCCTCCCCTTAGCTCCCGGGCAGTCAGGAAGGCAAAAACGACACACAGAATGAGGAAGGGAAGCTCAAGTAGGCCAAAACCAATTTGTAGGTTGCTACTCGAACCATGATCCATTTCTTGAGCCCATAAAGTACCGCTACTAAACAATAGCAGCCCAAGAAGGATGGTTTTGGAGAATCGTGAGGTCATCTTAAAGAATTGGGTCTTAGGATAATGTATATTAAATATAAGATTCGAAATCTTAAACGAAAAGATTTTATCCTTAAAAATTCATGAAAGAAGGACTTTCTTATTTCTCTGTTATCTAAAATCCGCAGGATTTCTGCCCCTTTAACTAGTTTCGTTCAAGTTTGGCTGTACAATTGTCTGTTCGCTCGTTGACTCCATCGCTGTAGCTAACAGAAAAGTTCAAGCTGAGCTTTCCTGCAGAAGTAAAAGTACCCGAACCATTGAAGAGGTATTGGATGGGGCCACAATCAATCAGTTGGCTATCAATATTGATTTGGTTGCCATTTAAGATCCCTATCAACTCAAGGGTATCGCTAGGGCAAGCATAATCCCCCAATTGCTGAATCAAAATCTGAGAAGCACTGCTGTCAACTTTTTTTAGTAAGACCTTATGCTCAGGACTGGTATTGATACATCCTTGATAATCGGCTGCATAAGTTCCAAAGTGTTGCTGGCTATCCAGGATCTCACAAAATGGGCCTTCGAAACCTTCAGGGCAATTACAAACCCCTTCAATACATGTTCCTCCATTCTGACAACTTACTTCTTCACAGGGGTCCTGCCTGCAGGAAAATGTTATAAAACAGAAAAATACGAGTCCAATCCAGATTTTTTTCGTCATAAGTTCAAGCTAATGGATTTATGAACTACAAGCCAATGGAATTTTAAACCATTTTCTGTAGTCCATGTCTAAATTTTGGAAAAAAACAGAAGAATACCTCAATCTCTGATAGCCATTTATGTTAAAACCTGAAGATCGCAAGATAAAACACCTTTATAGCCGGGCCGGATTTGGGATAGACCTCCAGACCTGGAAAGAACTTGAAGGGAAGCCCCTAAAAAAAGCAATTCGAAAAGTCATGAAGGGAGCGGAGACCAACATCGAACTCTCTGCAGGACAGATGGAGGAGCTTGACCGCGAACAGATTAAGAACATGGGCAAAGAAGCCCGAAAAGAAAGGCAAAAGGAAAATAGGCTCTTTATTAAGGAGTTGAACATAGCCTGGTTTCGTAGAATGGCCTTTTCCGAGGCTCAATTAAGGGAGAAAATGACCCTCTTTTGGCATGATCATTTTGCATGTAGGCTAAATCTCTATGGAATGGTTTTCCGCCAAAATAATACCTTCAGAAATTATGGCCTTGGGAAATTCAGAGACCTGTTAATTGCGGTCTCCAAGGATCCTGGCATGTTGCAATTCCTCAACAATCAACAGAATAAGAAGAAATCTCCCAATGAAAACTTTGCCCGCGAATTGATGGAGCTATTCACCCTGGGCCGGGGACATTATACGGAGCAGGACATCAAAGAAGCTGCCAGGGCTTTTACCGGCTGGGGCTTCAACTTCAAGGGAGAGTTTGTTTTCCGTGAGCGCCAGCATGACTTTGGCCGAAAGGCCTTCATGGGAAAAAGCGGAAACTTCAATGGAGAGGACATCATTGACATCATCCTTGAGCAAAAACGTTGCGCCAGATTCCTAACTGAAAAGATTTATAAGTACTTCGTTAATCAAAAAATTGATGAGACCCAGGTGGATGAATGGGCCAACTATTTTTATGATACAGAATATGACATAGGAAAATTACTTTTTAAGGTATTTACTTCCAGACATTTTTATGAAGAAAGGAATAGAGGAACCCGAATCAAGTCTCCGGTAGAACTGCTGGTGGGCATGATGCGCCATATCAATATGGACATTGAAAATCCGGATGGTTTGATTCGTTTACAAAAGCTACTTGGGCAAGTTCTTTTCCAACCACCCAATGTAGCAGGCTGGCCAGAGGGCAGAAGCTGGGTCGATTCCTCCAGTTTGCTTTCGAGGCTTAGAATCCCCGAAATGTTGGTCAGGGCAGATGTAGAACTGCCAAAGGTAAAGGATGATTTTTCGGGAAATGAAGACATTATCCGAGCCCATAACAGCTTCAGGAAGAGTTTCAAAACAGACATAGACTGGGAAGATTTGCTGGAAACGATTGCCAAATCCGGTAGTTCAAGCAAAGCCTTTGAGTGGTGCCAGGATTACCTCTTGGCGGAAAAGAGAATTAAGCTATCTGAAAAAGACCTTCAGCACTTTATCAAACGGTCTGATCAGGGAGAAACCATGAAGTGGATGCTCGTCCGATTGATGGGCAGCCCTGAATACCAATTTTGCTAAATCCCCAGACCAAAAAACATTATCATGACAAATCGCCGAGATTTTTTAAAAATATCTTCCCTGGCTTCGGCCTCCTTCTTTATGCCTCGTTTTCTTGGCAATGCAGTTTTTGATCCTGCCAACGCCAATGGTAAAAAACTAATTGTGATTCAACTTTCCGGAGGAAATGATGGCCTCAATACCCTGGTTCCTTTTGAGGACGATGTATATTACAATGGAAGACCCGGGATTGGAATTGCTAAGGAAGAAACCCTCCGTATCAGTGATTTTCAGGGATTCAATCCTGCAATGGAAGAAATGCGAGACATTTTCCTAAATGGGGAGATGTGTGTGCTAAACTCTGTAGGCTATCCCAATCCTGACAGGTCTCATTTCAGGTCAATGGATATATGGCACACTGGAAGCAATTCAGACGAATACTGGAATTCCGGTTGGCTAGGCAGGTACTTAGACCACAGTTGTGAAGGTTGTGCCAAGCCCCATGAAGTCCTCGAAATTGATGGAGGGCTGAGTCTAAGTATGAAAGGTGAGGAAGCGACAGGACTGGCCTTAACCAATCCAAAGTTGCTCTACAACAATACCAGAAACCCATGGCTGGATGCCCTGAGCAATCAGCATAACCATTCGGATGATGACCTGGATTTTCTTTATAAAAATATCACAGAAAGTAAGAACTCTGCCGAATATATTCATGAGCAATCGAAGATTTATAGCTCAAAGCAGGAATATCCAGCCAATGGCTTTGGAAGAAATCTGAAATTGATCGCAGAGCTAATCTGCTCAGGAATCGATACCTCGGTATTTTATGTTTCCCTCCCGGGCTTTGACACACATGTCAGGCAGACTCCCCAGCATAAGAGGCTGCTCACCACCTACAGTCAAGGCGTAGGAGCATTGGTCAAGGATCTTAGAAAAAAAGGTATGTTGGACAATACCCTGATTATGACCTTCTCAGAGTTTGGTAGAAGGGTCAAACAAAACGCTTCGGGTGGAACAGACCATGGGAAAGGAAACAATGTGTATCTGATTGGAGGCAAACTGAAGAAACAAGGCATATTCAACGAAGCCCCTGACCTGGCGGCCCTGGACAAAGGAGATGTCAAATGGAAGATCGATTTCAGGACGGTCTATGCCGATCTACTCAAAAACTGGTTAGGAGCAGACGATAAAGCCATCCTCAAACGAAGTTTTAAGCCTTTGGGCATAGTTTGATTTTAATGATCCACCTTTAATTGGTCCTCAATCTCCAAAGTTTGGGGATCAAATTTTACAAAAAAACTCAGCCAAAAAGCCCTAGAGATTCTGGAAATCAATGGAATCAGGATGGGCAAAAGGACAAACATGGTGATGACATAGTATTTGTATTCAAGGCCAAGTACAAATCTCATCAGAATAAATAGTGGGACCAACCATGCGACATTCAATGCATAACTTACGTAGGTGGCACCAAAATAAAAGCCTGGTTCAATTGAGTAGTCCTGACCGCATACGGGACAGGAGTGAGGCATGTCCGTTATTTTCTTGAAATTGAAGGGGTTGGCGCTGGTAAACAGTTTTCCTCTTCGGCACCTTGGGCACCTCAGACCAACCATGGCAGAAAAATAACTACGTTTTTTTGCAGGCATTCCAGTTTATTTGGCTGGCAATGTAGAAAAATAATGCATTAATCTATGTGACTAATGCCACCCCTTAAGCACTGAACTTATCCAGGAAATCATCGTAAGTTCCCACTTGTTTTACAAGCTCATATTGAGCTACCTTTTCTGCCAGTTTGGATTCTGGAAGTGGCCTGTTTAGCAGTACTTTCTCCAGTTTTTTAGAGAAATTTTCTTTTGATGAGTAAAAATAATCCGAGAAATGCTCTGGAGGAAAATGTTCGGGATATGCCTGATCATAAGGTAAAATAGGATAATTTCCGGCATATACAGCTTCCAGAACGCTTATCCCAAAGAAATCATGAAAAGAACTGACAGCTAACACATCCGCCTTCCAAATCCACTCAAAGTACTTTTCTCTACTCTCGACAAAGCCCCATTCCAAAATATGATCCTTGAGTTTTTCCCTGGCTTCGTTGAATACAGTGGGAGAGTTTGAAAATTGCCTTCCCAATACCACCAGTTTAAAGGGAAGTTCTTTTTTTTGAAGGAAGTACATCTGCTCAAAAAAACCTTCCGGATTTTTATCATATTCCCATCTATGATTCCAAAGGATAATGGGGACTTCATTGATCATTTTTTTCGAAGGTCTGGCTACTTCCAAGGCTTTTAGGGAAATTCCAGGATATTGAACACTGCTTTTTTGCCTGATTATCTCAACGTTTCCCATGTCCTGATGGTCAGGAAATGCTTTGAGGAATTTGGGTAAGGCCTTTAGGAAGGATTCCTGGTGAAAGACTGAATTGAAGAGTACATGATCGGCCACCATGGCTGAAGCATAATTGATCCAGGCATAATGCCTGTCTCTTCCTTTGCCTACATCCTTATCTATTTTTGACCAAGGATAGGTTAACTGATTTTCATGAAAATAGAGGAGGACAGGTATTTCCACTAATTCCTTTCTAAGCATAGACACGAAAGAGGATAAATCCATCATGTCAGTTGCGATGATGAGGTCCGGCCTCTTTTCCAACTCCCCAAATCGCTTTGCAAAAGTGAGTCCCGCCCCGTGCATGCGCCATTTCCAATGGTTTCCACTCAAGGATAAAATCTCAATTTCATGGCGGCTATGTTCCTTCAACCCATTGGCCCATTGGAGGTGAGAATCGATCGCATATGGCAATAATATAAGAACTTTCATGTGGTAATATTCATCATTTTCATTAGTTCAAGCCTCCAGGGCCTATTTTAGGCCTTTTGGCCCAATTTTTTAAAAATTATTATGCAAGCATACCACTTTTTCCTATATTGGACGTATAATTGTATGCAAGCATACTATTTTCTTCGAAATTTCCAGCATCATTACTTCTGTTGGCTTTCGCAGCAAATTATCCTGAAAGAGCAAAACAGATGGGTTAAGTTTTGAGGAATGATTGTTTCGACGATTTCAAGCATCGAGAAATATAAATAAAAGAAAACAATGGATACAGTATCTAACAAGCGCTCTATAAAAGGTGGCGAATTCCTGGTTCGCGAGACCCATGCGCATGAAATTTTTATTCCGGAGGAGTTTTCCGAGGAACAACAAATGATGGCTCAGGCTTGTAAGGATTTCATCAAGGCTGAAATTGAACCTGTAAGAGATAGAATTGAGAAGCTGGAAGAAGGCCTCGTACCTTCTATACTTGAGAAGGCAGGGGAATTGGGACTACTTGGGGTTACTGTACCTGAAGAGTATGGGGGATTGGGCATGAGCTTCAATACTTCCATGTTGATGGCGGACATCATTGGTTCTACAGGATCTTTCTCTACTACTTATGGTGCCCATACAGGTATTGGGACCCTTCCTATCCAGTATTATGGAAATGATGAGCAGAAGGCCAAATACCTGCCAAAACTCGGAACAGGAGAGTATAAGGCAGCTTACTGTCTTACTGAACCAGGTGCTGGATCAGATGCGAACTCCGGCAAGACCAAAGCAGTATTGAACGAAGCAGGGACTCACTACCTGATTTCTGGTCAGAAAATGTGGATTTCCAATGCAGGATTTGCTGATATCTTCATTGTATTTGCAAAAATCGGTGATGATAAAAACCTTACTGCTTTTATCGTAGAGAGAGGTTTTGGAGGAATTACCTTTGGTGAAGAGGAAGAAAAACTGGGTATCAAGGGTTCTTCTACCCGCCAGGTATTCTTCGACAATACTCCTGTACCTGTAGAAAATATGCTTTCTGATCGCCAGATGGGCTTTAAGATTGCTGTAAATATCCTGAATATTGGCCGAATCAAATTGGGATGCGGTGTCATTGGTGGGTGTAAGGAGTTGATCACTCAGTCTACCCAGTATGCCAATGAGCGTAAGCAGTTTGGACAGTCTATTTCAAACTTTGGTGCGATCAAGCACAAGTTGGCTGAAATGGCTATCAAGACATTCGCAGTAGAATCTGCGTCTTATCGTTCTGGTCAGGACATTGAGGATCAGATTGAGGCTTTGCAAAACTCAGGCCTAAGCAAGGAAGAAGCCTTATTGAAGGGAGTTGAGCAGTTCGCTATTGAGGCGGCCATTATCAAAGTACATGGATCAGAGGCTTTGGATTATGTCGTAGATCAAGGAGTTCAGATTTATGGTGGAATGGGCTTTTCGGCTGATGCACCTATGGAGAGGGCTTACCGTGATGCCAGGATCACCAGAATATATGAAGGAACCAACGAAATCAACAGGATGCTGTTGGTAGGTATGATTTTGAAGCGTGCCATGAAGGGAGAGTTAAACCTATTGGGACCAGCCATGGAAGTCGCCAAGGAAATGACATCTCTGCCCGACATGAGTGATCCTGGGAGTGATTTGTTTGCTCAGGAGAAACGTACCCTTCAAAATTTGAAAAAGGCCATCTTGCTTGTGGCGGGTAAAGCTGCCCAAGACCTTGGCCCTGCGCTCAACAATGAGCAGGAACTATTGATGAACATTGCAGATATGATCATTGAGGTTTACGCTGCTGAATCTTCGATTCTTAGAGCTGAAAAGCTGGCTGGCATGCACGGCGAGGAAAGTGCCTCCGCAGCCATCTCAATGGCCAAGGTTTACCTTTACCAGACAGTTGATAAACTTTGGGTATCAGGTAAAGAAGCCATCGCGAATTTTGTGAAGGAAGATGAGCAGAACATCCTTCAAATGGGTCTCAAGCGCTTTACCAAAGCTCCTCTGTTGAATACCAAGGAGTTAAGAAGACAAATTGCAGAGCAATTGATTGAAAAGAATGCTTACGCATTTTAATAAGAATTGAATAGGTATTTTGTACACGTTTGGCCATCCCATTTGGGATGGCCTTTTTTCTTCGGGAAAATGTCAGTCGTCCTTTACTAGCTTGAACCTGGTATGTAGACATTAATTTACATACAACTTCTGCCTGGTACTTGATCCATCAGGCAATTCAATTGTAATCAGGTAAAGCCCTGCAGGAGCTTGAACATTGATTGCATATAGACTCTTTCCTACAAAATCTCCTCTGAAGACCTCCTTGCCACGCAAATCTGTAATCCTGATGGCAACAGAAGGCATGACTTCTTCAAATTCCACGAATAAAAGCCCCTCGTTTGGATTGGGGTAAATCCTTACCTTGTCCAATAATGGATTTTGGACCCTCCCAAGCTCAATCAAGACACATTCAGTGGTGTCATTACATCCATTTTTATAAATGACGGCAGCATAAGATCCCATGGAATCAGGAGTTAAGATTCTTTCTGTTTCGTTTGGAACTACCAGGAAGTTTCCGCTTGAGCAATTGAACCATTGTATGCTGTCAGCTCCTGTTTCAGCGATCTCCGCGGAAGCGCTACCCAGGTTGACGGAGTCATTGATGCCAATTACCCTTAGTTTAGTGGTGATGCTGCTGTCGCAACCTAGGCTTGAGCTTAGCATGCTGGTGTAGTTCAGGTCAGCCTGAATAAAAAACTGGGTACTTCCATCAGGAAAGGTAAAATCACTTCCAGAACAAATATCTACACTATCTTGAAGGTCATATTCTGGAGAAATATCTACATAGGTTTCTATGACGCTGTCGCAAGTGAGGCTGGATATGGTTTCATAGCGGTGTGTGAAAGGGGCTGAAATGAAGTCGTAAGTCGTCCCATCTGGAAAGCTGATGCTACCTTGGGGACAAACGGAGGTTGTATCTCTGGTAAGGAGTAGGGGACATGGGTCATAGGTAATTCCGCAGCCTTCCCTAAATCTGTCAACAAACCCATCAATGGCCCAGCTTGTATCGATCTGCCCTCCAAAAGTCTTTAATGGGCCTTCAGTACTTGAGTTAAAAGAAAGGTAGTAGTCTCCCTCTGATGTTCTGAAGAGACTTCTGCCCTCATAATGATTGCCGTTTCGACTAGGATTATCGTCATTTTTTTGAAGCCTTAGCAGGTTGCCATTGGTATCATAGTCTGCCACAAAATAGTCCTTCCTTTCAAGGGTAAATAGCACCCCTTGGCCATTTTCGCTGGTCATACGACAAAGTTCAGGTTGGCCACTGTAAGGGAAATTGGTCTGAAATGCATCGCCGAAGACACTGACCTCATCACCCTGCAGGTAAACCGCATGCCCTGTACCGAAATTAGACCATTGAGTTCCTTGTACCCACTGACAGATGCCATCAGGATTGACCTTTGCCAAAAACATGCCTCCGACAGAGAAAGAATTAATGCTGCTGTCGGTATTATAGAATCTTTGCAACATGCTTGGTGATTTTACCTCATTGCGACCAGATAAATAGGCATTGCCCTTACTGTCTACTTCCATGTCATGTGTCCAAACATTGGATCCGGATCCAAGACTGTTGCTTTTGATTGACCAGAGGTATTGGCCAGCAGAATCAATTTTGGCCAGGAACAACCTTGGACCAAACGAACCAATCGGAGCTCCTAACAACTGATTGCCAACGGCAGCACCTACAGAATAGAATGTAGCCCCTCGTTCAAAGTCGCCATAAATGAACACATTGTTGAGGCTGTCAGTCCCCAGATCAGTGATTTGGACAGGGTTAATGCGTTCCAATTCAAAATTGAAGTCCCAGACCAATTCACCTGTTGGGTTGATTTTTAGTACCTGATAGTTACAACTGCTACAATTTTGTAAAACAGTATCTCTGGGCTGGCCATTGAAGTAAAGAACCTCACTGAAAGGATTGGTAGCAAGGCCAAGTAAGATATTCATATCTTTGTCCAGGCTCATGGCTTCAACCCTGTCAGCGGTATTGGTCAAGTTCCAAAGTAGTTTTCCTGTAGAATCAAGTTTTATCAAATAGGTCGGTGGGAAAGAAATTAATGGGGGTTCCAGCTCAAAATCAAGGGAATCTCCCCTGTTATCAAAAAAGGTACCATGACTTTTGCCTGACAAATACACATTGCCTGAGTCATCTTCTACTACATAATTTACAATATCCCTCGATCGACCAATGTTTCCTATCCTTCTTGTTTCAGTATGCACCCACCATTTTAGGATGCCATTGTAATCGTATTTGGCTACATAACCTCCATGTCCATCTTGTGTGAGTGAATCACCAGCCTGGGTCGCAAAGGTAATGTCGTTGTAACTCCCACAGATATAATAAGCTGTTTTGCCAGGAATCATAGAAGAAATGCTTTCAAAAAAGAGTCCTGGCCATGGAAGGTCATCATCCTGGTTTTGATTGAGCCAACAAGTATCTACGGAGGGTAAGGGAGCTACAATGCCAAGTGTATTGCTTTGCAGGGTATCCCTACATCCTGCATTGGAAGATGCGATAAGTTCTACGCTTTTAGAACCTGCTACACTGAAGCTATTGCTGACATCCTCAAGGTTGCTGCTTAACAAGGTCGCATCTGAAGGAAATGTCCATGCATAATTTTGGGCGTCTACACTTTGGTTATAAAAGTTGACCGTTTCACTCACCTGGGCGTTTACCCTATCGATATAAAAGTTAGCCTCGGTCTTTTCAACCACCACTTTAATGGTATCAATCAGTTCAACAAAGCAGCCCCCCACAATATTTGTAGCAAAAATATTGATGTTGGCATCTTCAGAAATTGGGTTGCTGGTAAAAACCAGTAAACTGTCGTTTCCTGGGTTGGATGTGCCGAATAAGGGGAAGCCGGGAGCGATAAAGGAATAAGTTACGTTGGTCTCACTGGAATCAAAGCTGACGACAATACTTTCCTCCTTGCACAGGATGGTATCTAACACACTAAAAGAGGGGTTTACATTTGGGAGAGGGAGCACATGGACTAGAACTTCTGCAGTATCACTTTCAAAACCAAATGAACCCACTAAAGTGATGGTGTATGTTCCTGGACTGTTAAAAGAGCGGACGAAATTGCAGTTGAAGGATTCAAAATTTCCATCTACAAACCATCGGCAAGCATTAGAAGATCCTCGGGTCGTTTTGATTTCAAGATTGGCTCCCACACAGGCATCTTTGATAAAAAGATCTACATAGGGTTTGACATCGATAAAATTCCCATTGTTATAAATGACCAGGCCGGAATCTCCGCAGGCGTATACTCCCTGATTGTTGCCTCTAGGAGCCCATATTCCATTGTAGTTGTGGGTTCCACTGCTTGGGTTCCATTCGATAACTGTATCCATATTTGAGACCGTAGAGAATACCCCATGATCTGTCGCAAAAAAGAACCTGGCATCATAGCTAGCAATTTGACTGGCATTGAGGGGACCAAAATCGACATTTTTAACCACTCGTAAAAATGGATTTTGGAGAGTGCGGTAAAAATTATTTCCAGCCAGGACAGGTCTGGGAGAATTATAGTATACATCGTGGATGACAGCTGTGTCCAGGCGATTGCTAGAGTTGATGGAAAAGCCATTGAAATCGCTGGCGAAATTTGCTGAAGTATCTGTTGTTACGATGCATGAAAAACCTCCTCGCAAAAAATGGATGGTTTTATAGTCGGCGATTATGGGGACACTAGGGAAGCTGGCAAACAGGGTATCGAAACGTATTACCAAGGCATTATCCCCCACAGCTAGATACCTGTCAAAAAGAGAGTTGTAGCCAATGTCATTTAATTTTGTATTAGGCGGGCTCTGGTAAACAATCCTCGACCTTAGAGAAGGTAGACTCAATCTGAAAAGTACACTTCTGTTAGTGAGCGTATCTTGCCCTAATGCAAAAATATGGTGGTTACCGGAGCCATTAAAAAATTCATCGGCATAACATTTATCGAATTTGGTTCGCTCATAAATTAGGGAATCAACTGTGTTTCCCTGCAGGGTAAACCTGAACCATGTGCTGTCCCCATTTCCACCAGTGAGTGTATAATATAAGCCTGAGTCCGTAGTTACCAAGCCATAGTCATTGTAAAAAACGATTCCGTGTAGGTCAGCCTCGATGCCAGTCTCAAGTTGGACAAACTGGGCATGGATGTTTGGGAGGCAAGCCAGACAAATTGCGATAAAAAGAGTAGTGAAGTTTTTCATGGTTTGCTATGTATATAGAATGGGGATAAAAGTAAGCCTTCAAAAATCTATTTTTCAAATATACTGGAAAAGAAATTTCGTGTTGAAAATGTTCGAATGAAGCTGGACAAATGAACTTTTATGCTTTTTGTAGATAAATATTTCAATCACTGTCTATAAATCTGGTCGTGAAAATTAATCAAGGGAAAAAGCCTGAAATTTTGATTGGGCAGGACGGGTAAAATTGACTATTCCTGAAGAAATCTTACTTCAAGCGAATGTTGTTTAGGTGACTTTTGAGAATGACTAATTAAAAAATATCCTTCCTGAGGTCGTTTAATCCACTTATTTAAAGTTTGTTATATGTAATTTTATTAAAAAATCCACAAAAACCTGGCATGATTTACAATAGGGAAAAAAAATGTGGATTAATGCAGCAAACGTTTTTCCTCAAACTTTCGTAAGTATGTCGGTGTAAGTAAAGAATGGGTAAAATTCTTGCTTAACGGATTTTCAGGGTAAATTTCTAAGGAGTATTACCCTTGAAAAAAATACGAGAAAATACGCTCGAAATTTTAGGAACAATTATTGACATTTCGTGCGTATAGTTCTTTGTAAAAAAACGTAGCAAAAAGCTACAGTTTGTTGGATTAAAAATAATTCTATGAGAAAAGTCCTATTGATTGGATGTTTCATAGCCGTAGCAATTGCGATTGCAGCTTGTAGAAATACAATCGGCCTCGGAGAGATCCACGATAGTTCCCAATCAACCCTTGTTGGTGCACAGAATGGAAAGAAGGACCTCAAGGTTCAGCAAGCACACCTGAGAACCATTGATCCCTTTGATATTGACATCATTCCAACCTCTCGTCCGGTTCCGGAAGGTGTCCCACTTAGCAGTATGTTTGGTATGAGAAACCATCCCATCCTCAAAGTGGAAAAGATGCATACAGGGATTGATTTTCCGGCACCTACAGGGACTCCGGTTATGGCAACGGCCACTGGACGCGTGAATAAACTGGTATTAGGAAATGATAGCAGCTCATATGGTAAACATATTATCCTTGAGCATGATGAAATTTTCTGCACCTTATATGCGCACCTTTCCAGAGTGAATGTGATTCCAGGGCAAATTGTTGAAGAAGGAGATACCATTGGATTTGTGGGAAGTACAGGAAGAAGTACAAATCCTCACCTTCATTATGAAGTAATCCGCGATGGCATCAGAATCGATCCGGAGGATTTCTTGTAATTCAAAGTAAATGAAAATGGGCCAGTCAATTTCGACTGGCCCATTTATTTTTTGATCACTAGCCCTGACAGGGTTATAACCCTGTCAGGGCTAGTGATCAAAAGCCGGGAATACATCCCAACGAAAACATTATCCCTTTACTAGAATAACATCTCATCTTTGCTTTTCTTTTTTCCCCTTTTTGAATCATCCGTATCAATTTGGATGTCGAGCTTGCCTTCCTTCTCCAACTCCTCAACTGCCTTCTCGACCTCTTTTCCAAAATCCTTTAGGGCATCCATGATATTGTCTAAGGCACCGCTATCCTTCAGCCTATTGACGAAGTCTTTGCCGAGGCTTTCGAATTGTGGAGCCAATGCCTCAATTTCTGGAAGAATCTCTTGGGTAAATTCATCTCCCAAGGTTTCAATCAACTCTGCGCTTTCATTAAGGATTTTGCTGTAGGCCTCAGAGTATTCTTCAGAATTTTCTTCAAGATCTTCCGAAATCCTTTCTGAAATCTGGTAAGTCGTATAGGACATTACTTGTGAGACAATATGTACCTTCTCCTCTTCAGTTAATTCTTCCTCAACGTCTTCAAATTCAGATTCCAGCAACCTGCCAAACTCCTCATTCTTCTTCTTCCAGTCTTTCTCATCATACTTCTCATGTTGCTGCTCTACCTCTGCGACAAAACTGTCAACATCACTCATAAATGCTTCCTTTTGGGAGCCTGCACAAGAAATAAGAAGGACCAGGGGTAGGATAAAAAGATATTTCGTCATTGTTGCCATTTGTTTTTCTCAACTTAAATGAAGATAAAAATTTTATTTTGAAGTAAAATTCTTCCAATTTACTGATATATAGACCTGATGATGCGACCAAAGGTTGGACGATTTGCCCACGGTGGCTAGTATTCGCAAGAACGGAAGAATTATTCGGGCTGAATTACAAGAATATTATTGATCGTTTTAAAGCCATCAGTATTTTAATATTCTTAAAAAAAATCAGATTTTGCAGCGCATTTTTTAATGATCAATACTTTAACATGGGATTTTCTGAATTAATTAGCTCCCTCGCTCCATCTGCTACCCTGGCAATTTCTCAAAAGGTAAGAGATTTGAAGGCTCAAGGAAGAGATGTGATTGGCCTTACTTTGGGTGAACCAGACATGGATACACCTATGCACATCCGGGATGCCGCCAAAAAGGCTTTGGATGATGGATACACCCATTACCCCCCAGTACCCGGATATCCGGCCTTGAGGGAAGCCATCGCCGCGAAACTGAAACGAGACAACAAACTCAATTACAGCCCAGATCAGGTTGTTGTGTCTACCGGAGCTAAACAGTCCCTATATAATGTTGCTCAAGCTATTCTGAATCCTTCTGATGGGGCTTTGCTTATCGCTCCATATTGGGTGTCATATGAAGCCATGGTACACCTGGCAAGGGCTCAGGCACAAATTGTCGTTACAGGCATCGAAAACAATTATAAGGTTACCCCTGATCAGTTGGATGAAGCCATGCAGGAAAATACCCGCCTGGTATTCCTTACGACTCCAAGCAACCCAACCGGGTCTATGTATTCCAAAGAAGAGTTGGGTGAATTGGTAAAAGTCTTTGAGAAGTATCCATATGCCTATATCATTTCTGATGAGATTTATGAGCACATTACCTTTGGACTTGAGCATGTAAGCCTTGGGACATTTGAAAGCATCGCTGAGCGAGTAATTACAGTTAACGGATTCTCCAAAGGTTTTGCCATGACTGGATGGCGCCTGGGGTATATAGCGGCACCCAAGGAGGTCGCCAAATTATGTAATAAGGTGCAGGGACAAATTACATCAGGTGCCAACGCATTTGCCCAAATGGGGGCGGTTGCAGCACTCGGTGAAAATCTTGAACCTACCTACCAAATGAGGGATGAATTCCTTAGTAGAAGGAATATGGTGCACGAAAAGCTCAGTGCCATTGATGGGCTAAGGGTCAATATGCCGGATGGTGCTTTTTATTTCTATCCCGATTTTGCGGATTTTCTGGGCCGGGTTTCACCCAATGGTGATCGAATTAACAATATCAATGACCTCTGTCTGTACTTGATTGATGAGGTCGGACTTGCCCTTGTGCCCGGAACTGCCTTTGGTACCCAGACACATGCACGTATCAGCTATGCATATTCTGTAGAAGAACTTAACAAGGCTGTAAGTAGACTCAGCAACGGCCTTTCTCTCTTGAAATAGCAGAGCATTTACAATAATTATAACGGGAATTGATAATTGTCAGTTCCCGTTTGTATTTTTGATTCCCAATCGAAAAAAGATGGTCGAAACAATAAATGGAAATACTTCTCTGGACGAAATAGTAGCATTTTTCAAAAACCTGCAGGACGAAATCTGCGGAGGATTAGAAGAACTGGATGGTAAGGCAAAGTTTCAGCAGGATCTTTGGAATCGAGATGGAGGGGGAGGAGGTCGAACACGTTTGATTCAGGACGGCCTTGTATTCGAAAAGGGGGGGGTGAATTTTTCTCATGTACATGGAAAAATGCCTGAGAAAATCAGCAAAGCCCTGAAGCTGCCTGAAGAAGTTGAATTTCATGCCAGTGGAGTTTCGATAGTAATTCATCCATCCAGTCCTAGGGTACCGATTATTCACATGAACGTCAGGTATTTTGAGACCTCAAATGGGACACATTGGTTTGGAGGGGGAATAGACTTAACCCCTATCTATGTGATAAGAGAAGACGCGGTTTTTTTCCATGAAAAAATGAAGGCAGTTTGTGATAAATTTGATTCCAATTACTATCCCGAATTCAAAAGTTGGGCTGACAGATACTTCTTTCTGAAACACAGAAATGAAAGTAGAGGGATTGGCGGGATTTTCTTTGATCACTTGAAGGCAGACAGTCCTGAGATGAAGACCCAAAACTTCGAATTTGTAAAATCTGTGGGGCAGGCATTTCTTCCTGTCTATGAGGAAATCGTAAACAGGCATAAAGATGAAGCATTTGGTGAGCGGGAAAAAGACTGGCAATTGCTTCGCAGGTCTCGATATGTAGAGTTCAACCTCGTTTGGGATAGAGGGACCAAGTTTGGGCTGGATACCAACGGTCGTACAGAATCCATCCTGATGTCTATGCCGCCACTTGCCAAGTGGGTATATAACCACCAAACAGAAGAAGGTAGCCAGGAAGCCTATACCTTGAGCCAATTGACAGCACAAGATTGGCTCAACTAAAATAAGTGGGACTTATCCACTTATCCACATCGACCCCTTTCAATCTCCCATTACAAATCTTCGTACTTTCATCATGATAAAGCTCAGTTGAATGATGGATGAAGATATTGTTGCAAAGACGTATTATGATACACCCATTGGGACCCTTGAAATAAAGGCATCTGAGCTTGGTATCAGGAGCCTGTGCTTCATCGATTACCCAACTTACGAACAGAATCCTACTCAAGAGAACCTCCTTGCCCTTATTGAGCAGCTGGATGAGTATTTTCAAGGGAAGAGAAGCCGATTTAATGTATTTCTTGATTTTCAAGGCACCGAATTTCAACGACGTGTCTGGAGGGAACTGATGGAGATACCCCTTGGAGGTACCAAAACCTACCTTGAAGTCGCCAAAGAAATAAAATCACCCAAAGCCGTCCGAGCTGTAGGCTCCGCTTGTGGTTCAAACAAACTCTGGCTATTGGTTCCTTGCCACAGGGTTATTGGAAGCGACGGAAAGTTGACAGGCTACGCAGGAGGCTTGAAACGAAAAAGATGGCTCCTTGAGCACGAATGGGGCATCCTTTATGGCAAACAAAAAACTCTTTTCTAATTTAAAAGCTTTCCCCTTGGTTTTTGTCAGCCAGCTTACCTCCCATAATGCACTATTTCCATTATTTTAGCATATTATCATATTACAATGGAAACAATAGAAGTGTTGACGATAAGAAAAGATAAAGAAAAGTTGCGTAGGATCGCCAATTTGATGAAGACCATTGGACATCCCGCCAGGCTGGCAATCATTGATTTACTCCTGGAAAAGGGTAGGCTTCCTGTCAAGGAAATACATGAGTCCATCGAGATCAGCCAGTCCAATGCCTCCCAACATTTAAAAGCATTGGAAAATCTGGATGTACTCCGTTCTGAAAGAGAAGGAAAGAATATTTTCTATCGAATTCACAAAATGCCTGTTAAAACACTTCTGGAGTGTGTCAACCACTGCGATGAATGCTAAGCAGTTAGATCTCCTCAAAAACTCTGATCAGGGGAATCAATTGATTTACTTTTTACCTTTTCTTGCTGGTGAGTTTTTCACCATTACTTTTTCTTGCCACCTTCCGTCGTCAATTTTGAATTGTATCCGATAAATTCCTTTGTTCCAGCTTTGGGTATTCAAAACTAGCTCGAATCCTTTGGGCTTCTGAAGGATTTTATTGTTGTAAACCAAGCGTCCATCATGGCCATATACCCTTACTACAAGGGTAGAAATTCTCAATTTTTGGAATCTTAGTGAAAGGCTGTGGTTATACTTGTCTTCGATCATCAACAAAGACTTATTTCCATCTAGGTCAACGGTGCTGATTCCTTCCCCATTATCAACCTCCATAAAGATCGCATCCTGTGGGACGGTCTTTCTTATATGAATGGGAAACTCTTCCAGTCTCTTTTGTTTAAGGTCTTTAGGTGTCTCTGCAGTATTTACTGTAATGGGTTCATCCTCTGAGATTTCTGTAGTCTTTACATCATCAGCCAGAAGGCCACGACGTAGTTGGGCTTCCTGTCGCAGAAAGGAGATTTCATCAGCAAGGAGTATTGAATCCTCCTTATATCCCAATTCCAATACACGCTCATCGAAGACTGAAATATCAAACAACTTCATCTGTGCCATGAGTTTGCCTTGGCCAAAAGCCAGCACAAAGATGAATAGGATTGCTCTGGTAAGAAGTACAGGTTTATGCATGAATTTGATTTCTTGCTATAAAATAAACGTAATAAATCAAATAATTATTGGGCTTTCTTGCCGAATAATGAAATAAGTTCATTTAACTGTACAAATTTTGTTCCGTGTAATATTTTCAATTCAAAGAAAGAGAAAGTAGAAGCTAATTTGTTCATTTGTGCAAGGCTTGGAAGTACTTTTTTATGTTGGTTGTAAAATTCACAGTTTGAACTGTTTGGGGCTGTTTTTTTCAATGTGTAATTTATTGTTCAGTTTTTGGGTGTAGAAAAATGTCCTATGTAAGTTTAGGGATACTAAATAAGATCTTTCATGATAGAGAAAGTGAATAAGTCTGAAGAAGAATGGAAGGAGCAATTACCGGAAGCTTCCTTCAGGATATTGCGAGAAGGAGGTACTGAGGCACCATATTCTGGAAAATACTGGGATGAAAAAGCTGAAGGTATCTATTATTGTGGTGCCTGCCACCTGGAGCTTTTTGACTCAACTACGAAGTATGATTCAGGTACAGGATGGCCCAGTTTTACTGCCTTGATTCGTCCCGAACTCGCAGAACTGAAAACAGATAGTTCCCACAACATGATCAGGACGGAAGTGAATTGTGCAAGATGTGGCTCACACCTTGGTCATGTGTTTCCTGACGGCCCGAATCCTACTGGCATGAGGTTCTGTATCAATTCTCTTTCTCTTGAGTTTGAAAGGGGAACTTCCAAATGATTTTCAAAGATTTATGAGACCAATTCTTATTTCATTCCTCTTGGTTCTGCTTCTTTCTTGTAAAAATGAATTGGCCCCTAAAGTCGAAAGGGTAGACCTGAATTTGACAAAAGAAGAAGTCTTAAGGAAGATCAAGTTTGGAAACGATAGCAAAGGGCTTTTGGTGGGAGGTATTCGTTTTGACCGTGAAAGCATACTTTTTACTGAAGATGGAGGGCTTACATGGGAAAGTTCAAGACTTGATTTTGAATATGGCAAAAGCCTTTTCGATCTGAGCTGGATAAATGATACTGTTGTTTTTGCATCGGGCCTGGATGGGAAAATTTTAAGGAGTGAGGATTCTGGGAGAAACTTTTCTCAAGTGGGCCAGACAGACTGGTTGCCCTTGTATGGCATTGATTTTCAGGATTCCATTGGGATAGTGGTCGGGGGAGTAGGTTTTTCCAAAGGCACCATTTGGAGATCCGAAGATTGGGGTGGGACATGGACCAGGGTAGATACACCTGAAACCGAATTAAGGGATGTGGTTATCCTGGAAAACGGAATGGCCCTTGCGTGTGGATTCGGAGTTGTTTTTAAATCTGAAGATGGCGGAAAAAGCTGGAAAAGAACCGAGGCTCAGAATGAATTTTTTACCTCCATGTTTTTTCAATCAGAAAAACTGGCTTGGGTGCTTGGGCGGACTGGAAGCATCCTGAAGACAATAGATGGGGGAGAAAACTGGGAAATGCTTAGGAATGGGAATGCTGCCAAACTTTCTCGAAAGCCCTTCAACGACATTTATTTCGAGTCGCCCGAAAAAGGCTATTTGGTGGGAGACGATGGAACGGTCATGCAGACATTGGATGGTGGAAATTCCTGGACAGCTTACCTATTTCCAAGGGAGGAACACCTTTATGGACTTTCTCAGAGAGAGGATGGGGCAATATTTGTGGCAGGAGAACGGGGAGGCCTATGGCATATCCTCCCCGAATGAACATCAATCTATTTAGCAATTTTATTCCAGGGCAATATTCTTAAGGAAGCTCGTGAAATGTTTTGCGGGGATAATCCCAATCGGACCTTCGTAGATTCCACCTTCTCCTTTGTGGTCATAAACTTTGACTGTGAGGACATTCACCTGATTGGGAAGTAGCAGGTTGGGGGGAATAAAATAGCCACGAAGCTGCTTGTATGCCCAGCTATTTCCAGGATCCGGGATGCTTCCATCCTCCTTGATACCGGTGCTTCCTATTCTGACTCCATTCAGGTATACCACATCCATGTCGTCGATCAGGCCAAGGGTAAGTACCATTTGTTCTTTGGTGAGCTCTTCGGGGCAGCGGAAATCCTTTCTATAGCATGCGAAACCATTGTAGTGCTTGTAGCCCTGGTTCTCCCAAAAGCCGGGTACCATTAATTTATCCCAATCTACTCCATCATTGACCAGACAGGATTCATCTTTTTGAAGTTTCCTGAAATCCCAAAGACCTTGTAAATCAAAAAACTCTTTGTGTAGCCCCTTCTTTCCATAGATTCCTATATCGCCTCTCAAGATTCCACCCTCATAATAGTGGTCATATACCCTTACTGCGATTACATTTTTACCAGATGTATTTATCAGTTCTCTTGGAATGAGGTACCATCTTTTTGAATTGTAAGCTGTAGAGAAGTGGGGGGGAAAGGAGCCCGATGAGCCAATCATTACCCCATTGAGGAAAACTTCATCGGCATCATCGATCTCTCCCAAAGAGAGATAAAGGTCTTGTCCTGTAGGCAGCTCATTGGAAAAGAATGATTTCCTATACCATGCAAACCCATCATAGCCCTCAAAGCCTTCGTTTTCCCATTGTTCGGGAACCTTGACTCTATCCCAGTTGGAGTCGTCATAATAAGGAGATGCCCAAGCAGTTTTGTCTCCAATGGTAAAGGCCCACTGGCCACTCAGATCGATGAGTTTTTCAACATCAGCTTGTACAGCTGTAGTGATGAGAAGCATGAAAAACAGGGCGGCGATGATTCTGATTGTTTTCATTCTTTTTGATTTTTCTTCCTGACTTCCCCGAAGGGAAGTTCTGGAAGACCGTTTATACTACTATTAACAATGAGCCAAATTGATGGTTGTAAGGGTTATTGATTTTGACACCAGAGGTGTTTGCCAGTTTGTTGCTTGTGTGGGTTACAGTACACGTTTGCTTTCTTGCTTCGAGAGCTTTTCCAAAAGGAGGTATAGTCTTCAGCACGAATTAATCCTACAGGGCCTTCGTAGATTCCTCCTTGTTCAAGCCCATCGTATACCTTTACTTGCAGCATATTGTTTCCTGCTTGCAGTACTCCTGATGGTATAGGGTAGGCTCTGTCTTTGAGCCACTCATTGCCATTCAGGTTGCCCTTCCAGGCATCTTCGTCTCCGGTACTGCCTACAAGGATGTCATTGATATAAGTTCGATCAACGTCATCTACTTTCCCCAGGACAAGTACCCAGGAGTCATTTGCCTGTTCATCTGACATCGAGAATTCTTTTTTGTAGGTAGCATAGCCATCGTAGTCGAAGATTCCCTGGCTTTCCCAGGTAGAGGGAACATACATGTCTACCCAATCTTCTACTTGTGGATAGCCACGGGTATAAGTGGTTCTGAATTTCCACATTCCTTCTAGTGAGATTTCCATAAACTGGGCATCTTCGCGGGTGCGAAATCCCAGGATATCCGAAAGGAATCCTCCGTCATACTCGGCATCAAATACCCTGATGGCAATTTGAATTTTTTCGTTTTTGGTCTGTTCAGGAGAAAGCATGTATGTCCTTTCTCTATTGTAGGCAGTGATGAATTTTGGTGGGAATTGGCCACTTTGTCCAACCAGGGCACCATCCACGAATACTTCATCCACATCATCAATCCTGCCCAGGTATAGCTCAAGGGTCTTTCCTCTAAGTGCAGGATCAATTTTTACTTCCTTGCGATACCAAGCGTAACCATTGTATCCTTCGAAGCCCTGCTTTTCCCAGTTCTCAGCCGCGCTGATTTCTTCCCAGTTTTCATCCTGAAAATCTTTTTCTTTCCACTCGGGGTTGTCAAGGATGTTAAACTTCCACTTTCCGGAAAACTTCTGGTCCAGTTTGACATTGCTGACGGGCTTTACTCCCTTAGAAAAAAGGGCCATTTTCATGTTCCATGGCTGTGCCAAAAGTATCAGGATAGGAAGTCCTATCAGGAGGTAGATGGCCAGGGTTCTCAGTGATTGGATGAAGGATTCTCTCATAATCATTTTGATTTTTGAATCAATACCTTATTAGTGGAATAGTCGATGACAAAACCATATTTTCTCATGATGTCGGAGCCAATGATTCCACTTATTTTGACTCCTGTCTTTCCATAAATGCCTTCTACAACGTGGTTCATGTTAAAGGCAAGTATCCTGGATTTTATTTTTTGGGGACCGAGATAGATTTCTGCCTTCTTGGTTGCCTTGACTTGTTGTCTTTTACCTTCTACTCCCTGGATGTGATGCTCACCAATTACAGGCTGAGTTTCAAATCCATAATCTTGTTGTGCTTCAATGTTTAGGAGGCTGATGTCTGCTCCTGTGTCAAGTAGGAAATACGTTTTCCTGCCGTTGATCATGCCTTTTACAATAGGTTTCGGCCTGAACGATACTACTTTTACTTCATGCCCTGAGGGGCTTATCATGGCTACCTGAGTGAAGAACACCAAAAACAGGCAGCAGATACTAACTGGAATGTTTTTAATTGGATGGCGCATTTTTGAGGATGTTTATTTAGCGTTATGATTAAAAATACGCCCATTCCACTTAGGGGATGTCATCAGGAGGTAGACCTTTGTAAAGGATTGTCATGTGTTGCGATGAGTTTGTATCCTATACCATGGACGGTAAGGATAATCGAGGGTGAACTGGGTTGATTTTCAACTACTTGCCTGAGCTTTACGATGAAGTTGTCAACTGTCCTTGTTGTGGGCATTTGATCATAGTCCCAGACATTTTTTAGCAAATCATCCCTACTAACTACTTTATTCTGATTTTCAAATAAATATTCCAAAAGCTGAAAAGCCTTGTGGGACAATTTCACCTCCTTATCATCCTGGAATGCCTTGAAGGACATAAAGTCGACTTTTAATCGGCCAATAGTCGCTTCTTTGCTGGTACTCTTCGAGGGTACATTGTTGTTACTTCTCCTTAATATGGCTTTAACCCTGGCCAGAAGCTCACGCAGGCCAAATGGCTTGCTCAGGTAGTCATCTGCACCCAGTTCAAGGCCCAGGACTTTGTCAATCTCTTCCCCCTTGGCAGAAAGCATCAGGATAGGAGTCAGGTTGTCCTGTTGTCTGATCTGTTTACACACATCAAAGCCGGACAGCTTGGGCATCATGATATCCAGGATAATCAGGTCGTAGGTATTTGCCAATGCCAGCTTAAGGCCTTCTTCGCCATCTGCTGCTGCATCTACTTCATAGCCATCGAAGCCCAGGTTATCGGTCAATCCCATCCTCATGGATGGTTCATCTTCAACGATCAGTATTCTTGCTTTCATTCTTTAGGTTTTTTGGGTGTCTGTAAGGGAAACCAGAGGGTAAAAGTGCTGCCTTCACCCAATTGACTTTCCAATGAAATCCGCCCCTGATGTGCTTTCATGATATCTTGTACCAATGAAAGACCTAATCCTGTCCCTTGAACAGAATAAAGGGAGCCTTTGGTTACCCTGAAAAACTTATCAAAAATGGCCTTTTGATGTTCAGGACTGATGCCAATCCCTTGATCTGATACCGAAAGGCCAAACTCTTTATTCCCTTTTTGAAAAAATATCTTGATGAACTTTTTTTCCTCACTGTACTTGACAGCATTGTCAATCAGGTTAACCACTGCTTCGGATATGGCTCCGTGATCCAGGCTTAGCATAGGCGAGGAATCAGGACATGCTAATTCCCAATCGAAACCTTTTTGTTTCAAATGATACTCATAAGTATACATGGTGTCCTTTACCAATTTGCAGATGTCATGATCCTGAAAGGTAAATGCCCTCTTTCCTGAATCCAATTCAGAAAAATTCAGGATCTTGTTGACTATACCTGTCAGTCGTTCGGATTCTTGCCTGATAATGCGGTGGTATTCCTCTTTTTTATCCTCCGTAGGTACCCTCTTTAGTTCAAGCGTTTCTGCAAACATCCTGATAAGGGCCAGGGGAGTGCGAAGTTCATGTGAAACATTCGAAACGAAGTCCGACTTATACTGTGCCAATTCAAGTTCCCGGCGTAGGTTTCGAAATACGAGGAATACTACTGCAATGAGTATCACATTCAACCCAATTAGCATCCACAGGTTGACGTTGGCTCGCTGTCTTACCGTATCCTCGATGGTAACACCTGTGGAGTATACATAGAGGGTTTGGTCAGGCAAGATCCAGACCTTCTCTTCTTTGACCAGTTCTCCTGTGAAATTCTTTTTGGTGTAAAAAATACCCATGTTTTTTCGCTGGTCATGCACCACAAATACAAACCTTCCTCGGCTCAACTGCTGAAGTCTGGGGCCAAGAACCTCGAAGGTGAATTGTTTGATGTTAATGACCAGGGCTGCCAATATCCCCTTGTTTTTATTCTTTCCAACCACACAAAGCAAAATTGCTCTGCTAGAATCGTTTTTGATGGTTAAGGGAAATTTCTTTTGATAATCGGCTTCAAAGTAGCGACCCAGTTTTTCGATCAACCCTTCATTTTCTGCCAATATATTTTCAATTGGCAAATTTTCGGCATGAAAGCTACTGTCGTTGACTTTCCATCCCATGTTTTCAAGTCCCAGTTTCTGGAAGTCATAAAGGTACATGGCATCCACAGACCAATGGTTATTCAGGAAGGCATCCAGGGATTCCTGAGAATAATCTTCAGCCAGGTTGAGTTCTGACAACCAGTTTTGGACAATGTCATCGGCATATTGATTGGCTGCGAAGGTAATGGAAGACAATTGTTGGTCGTAGATTTGGGTTAATTCTTCTTCTGTTTGGTTGAGATTGTAAATTTCAAATAATGAGAAGAACAGTATGGGCATGAGAAAGCCCAACAGAAGAATGAGGCCTATTTGTTTACTTTTTGACGACAATGAGGATGTTATATTTGGTTATTCCTTAAATATAGGATCAAATTGGGATTTTTGGAGATCTTCCGTGTATGTATATGGTAAGGGATTGTAAAAGTTTGTCATCGTAGCCAAAGTGAAAATCGCTTAGAAATGGAAACATTGATATTATATGCAGACCCCCTGATAGCCCTTTCCATCTTGCTGGGCTTGTCATGGGGCTATTTCTCGGGAAAACTCAGCAAGAGGCTTTACCAATTATTCTGGATAGGAGTATGGCTGGGCTTGAGTTGGGAATTACCTCTTTTTTTAATTGGTCCTGAATTCAGTTCTGTGCCTCCTTATCGCTTGCTGGCTCCCTTTCCTATACATCCCCAGTTGCAATGGATTTGTCATAGCTTTTGGGATGGTGGTTTGTTTATGCTAGGATTATATATAATAAGGATCTCATACGGAGGCTCAGATTTTCAGGAGTTTAAATGGAAGGAGCTGGTAACAATGATATCCTGGGGGGTATCATCAGCAGTGTTTTTAGAAATGCTGGGTTCCATGGGAATCTGGGAGTATATTCCATCCTGGTGGAATCCAGAGATGTTTAAATTTCGGGGGAAATCCATTACCGCATTGGCACCCATTACCTGGTTTGTCGCGTCCTGTATTTTTTATTTGATTACCTTAGGCTTACATTCTTCAAAAAATCGTAATTCATGAGACCTTGGCTTCTAATGATTCCGGCTATTTGCCTGTGCTTTTTTTCATGTAGAAAAGTAAAACAAGCCCAGCGTGGGCTTATTGCAGATCACGCAATGGTGGTATCCGCGCATCCTGAAGCTTCCAGGGTTGGAATTGAAATTTTAAAGAAAGGAGGCAATGCCATAGATGCGGCAGTTGCGGTTCAATTCGCACTGGCTGTAACTTATCCACGTGCAGGAAACATAGGAGGAGGAGGATTCATGCTGGCGAGGATGGCTGATGGTCGTACCTATGCGCTGGATTTTCGGGAAAAAGCTCCTTCCAGGGCAGATCGGGACATGTACCTGGACTCTACGGGTCAGGTCATCAAGGATTTGAGTTGGTTGGGCCACCTTGCCGTGGGGGTTCCTGGTACGGTAGCCGGAGCCAAGGCTGCCCATGACTCCCTGGGGAAACTCAGTTGGCCTGAGGTCGTGGAGCCTGCGATTCGCCTTGCCGAGGGGGGATTTGCCCTTACAGCAAAAGGGGCCAAATCATATAAAGGAAAACAAGATAAATTTTTAGGATACAATACCCGGCCTAATATTTTTGCTGTCCAAAAAGACTGGAAAGAAGGAGATAGGATAATTCAAAAAGACCTGGCAAGAAGCCTGAAAAGTATTCAGGATGAAGGAGAAAAAGCCTTTTATCAGGGCTGGATAGCTGATAGCCTGGTGGCAGAAATGGAAAGAGGCGGAGGGCTCATTAGCCATGAAGATTTGTTGGCCTACGAAGCGGTCTGGCGTAAACCTGTAAGGGGCTTATACCGAGGGCATGAAATCATCAGCATGCCGCCTCCTTCCAGTGGAGGAATTGCCCTGCTACAAATGCTGGAAATGGTAGAAAACTTTCCATTGGGAGAATACAGCTATAAGGGAGCCAAAATGGTTCATTTAATGGTGGAGGCAGAAAGAAGGGTCTATGCCGACAGGTCTAAGCATTTGGGGGACCCTGATTTCTATGCTGTTCCCAGAGAAGGCTTGCTAACTGAAGCCTATCTCAAAGAAAGAATGGCAGACTTTAATCCTGATCAAGCTACTCCCAGCGATCTTGTAGAAGCAGGTAATCCCACTAAGGAATCGGAGCAAACTACTCATTTTTCTATTGTAGATAGCATGGGGAATGCGGTATCAATTACGACTACCTTGAATGGAAGCTACGGAAGTTGTGTAATTGCTGGAGGAACGGGGTTCTTCTTAAATAATGAAATGGATGATTTCAGTTCCAAGCCTGGAGTGCCAAACTTTTACGGGCTTTTGGGTTCTGAAGCCAATTCAATCGTAGCGGGTAAGAGAATGTTGAGTTCAATGACCCCCACGATTGTAACTAAAAATGACTCCCTATTGATGGTGGTAGGAACTCCGGGGGGATCTACGATCATAACTTCTGTCTTTCAAAACATCGTCAATGTAATTGATTTTGGCCTTCCTATGCAGGCATCTGTTGCGGAGGGAAGGTTTCACCATCAATGGAAACCGGATACCATCCGAATAGATACAGCTGCCTTGCACCCCAGGGTCATCAATAAACTGGAGGAAATGGGACATGTCGTGAAGCCACGTTCGCCCATCGGAAGGGTCGATGCGATCCTGGTCTTGCCTGATGGCAGACTTGAGGGTGGAGCCGATCCCCGAGGAGATGATAAATCAATGGGATTTTGAGGTTTTCTGCTTGAACCAAGAGGAAAACATCAGGGTATGTATGGCGATTACTACGAATAAAATTCCGAAGACTAAGGCCAATACAGCTTTACTAGGCCCTACTCCAAAAATGAAGTCGAAGGATGAGAATATGGCTGAGAAGCACAGAAAATCAACCATCAGCGACCTATTGGCGGATTTGTACCAAATGAATAGTATGGCCATGGCCTCTAGCAGCATAACATAATTCACCAATTGTTCTAGCCAGATCGGAGATTCAGAAAGGTCAAGTAGAAAGATGGAGGTCAGCAGAAAAACGGACATGGCTGAAAGGAGAATGTAAACCCATCCTTTTTTCCTTAGGTGATGAATCCCCAATAGGATCTTTCCTGATAGTTTGTCTACCAAAAATCCAAGAGGAAGGCTAAACAATAAGCATCCAACTCCGATCAGTCCAACTAATAGCTTTTGATCGGGGAATGTTTCCATGAGTCCCTCAAATGGCACAAAATGAACCAAAAGTATGGCGTAGCTAAAGCGACCAATCCATCCCAGTCCTTTGTTGATGGTTTTTTTTGTAAAATCGTATCTATCGAAGAAAATGAATAAGGAGTAAAATAATCCTAATCCTGCTACTGCCTTAAAGGTTCCTGCCAACATGCCTAGGAATGGAACTTTTAGGCTAAAAATCCCCATAGCATAAATCCCTACTGATCCCAGGAAAATATAGATTGGTCTTAGGATAGGTGACTCATTGGAATAGAAAAATTTTGCCAGAATCATTCCCAAAGAAAATTCCATCATCCTGGGACCTATAAATAGTCCTTGTTCCCAATAGAAAATACTTTCAGTAAACATTACCCCTTCACTTCCCAGGTACTTACTCACTAAAACTATTACAAGAGAAATCAATAAGAATATAGGAGTGGAAGTCTTCTTGAAGAGCCAATAAAACCATGGAAAAATCAGGTAAAATTGTAGGATTGGCCAGAAAACCCACCATGAAGGATTGAGGTAGGCGAAGGTTTCGTCTGTGAAGCCAAAGCCCCAAAGCCTGAAAAAAGTAGATCCATTGCTCACCAATTCAAATTCACTCTTGTAGAAGAATTGGAAGATGCCCAGAAACATCAAAAAGATGAGAAAGTATAAAGGATATAGGTTGAAGACCTTTTTTTCGAGGAATTCTTTAGGGGCGATTTTGTCTTGTTCCTTTTCCAGGTAATCTGTTGTCAAGCCGAAACCAATCAATAGGAAAAATAAGCCTCCCAGGTGTTTTCCTTCAAGTCCTAGGGGGATCATCCATTCGTTTGAGTTTAAGCCCTGGGCTAAATGGAAAATCATGATGCCCAAAACACTCAATCCAAGTACCACATCAATCCATCTCAGGTTTGGAACATTAAGTTCGCGCATAAATGAATATTTTTCTTATTAATGACCTATTTAGCTTAGGGATTTATGGGAGGGGAATACAAAAATAATACTAGAATAGGCTTTAAGGCCTTTGTTTTTCATGAATGGCCTTCATTTCGGTATAAGCTGTAAAAACAAATGAACCATTTCCAAAAATGGAAATGGTTCATCTATATCTTGACAAAATCTGGAAATAGTCCTTACGAAATTCTTTCCATTAGGAATGGGTGCCCATGTCGGATGTTGCTTGAAACTTCTGAAGAGTAGATGCCGTGTACAACTTCGATGGCAGGTCTTGCCATGGCAGTTGTGAATCCGTTTCCTGCCAGGGTATTTTCGTATACGCGGGTATGCAGGTCGGTAAAACCACCTGAAAACTCAATTTCCTCGCCATTAACAGTGATTGAACGATAAGTTGGCTGGCCTTTGTCTACCATTTCTTGTGGGAGATCTGTTTTATCAATGGAAAGGAACCAGGTAACGTCTGCATTTTCCAACTCCATGAATCCACTCATTTTTGTTTTTTCCTTCAGGTATACATCAGAAGAAGTTTGCTTACCAAACATCCACATCAGCATATCAAAAAAGTGAATTCCAATATTGGCAGCTACCCCACCTGATTTGCTCACATCTCCTTTCCAGGAGTACATGTACCAGGGACCTCTGGAGGTTATGTAAGACAAGTTTACCTGATAACGCTTTCCTGAGGTATCATTAGCGATTCTGTTCTTCAATTCAATCAGGGAAGGGTGAACCCTTAGTTGAAGAATGGTATAGATGCTGCCACCAGAATCTTCTTCAAGTCTTTGAAGGGCATCCAATTGCCATGGATTCACGACAAGTGGCTTTTCACATATGGCAGATGCTCCCAACCTTAAAGCCAGGCGACAGTGGGCATCATGCAGGTAATTTGGGGTACAAATGGTCAAGTAGTCTATTCCGCCTCTTTCATCCCTACGAATTCTTTCCAGGTGTCTATCAAAGCGCTCAAATTCTGTGAAAAATGAACACTGAGGAAAATATCTGTCCAAAATTCCGACGGAGTCATGGGGGTCAAGGGCGGCAACAAGAACATTGTTTGTGTCTTGAATTGCTTTTAAATGTCTAGGAGCAATATATCCTGCTGCTCCAGTTAGGGCAAATTTCTTCATGAGTAGACGCGCTTTTAAAATATGCCTGATAATCAGGCAGGAATCATTTCTTTTGATTCCAGAAATTTAATGATTTCTATGATTGTAATATCAGCAGATTTACCTTCTCCAAAAGTTTCTTGCAATTTTTCGGTAAAAGTATGGCCCTGAGCAGTCATTTTTTCCCAATGTTGTACTGCATTCATGATTTTCTCCGGATCTGCACCTGTGATGATATTGCCTCCTGCCTCAACAGTTTCTGTCCATTCGGTTTCATCTCTCATGGTCACACAGGGGCACTCCAGGAAGAAAGCTTCCTTCTGCAAGCCTCCTGAATCAGTTAGGGCCATTTTGGCACCTCCAATCAACTGGACCATGTCCAGGTAACCCAGGGGTTCGAGGATGATCAGGTTTTCAGCAGCTTTCCAGTCTGGCAAGACGTTTGGAAGGATGTGCTTCGTGCGCGGATGCATAGGGAATACTACTGGAAGATGCTCCGTAGCGATTTTATTGAAGGAGTTCATGATGTGGGTCAAGCGCTGTGGATCATTGGTGTTTTCAGCTCTGTGACAGGTAGCAATGGCATAGCTACCCTTTTCCAAATTCAGCTTTTCCAGAATGGTAGATTTCTTTTCTGCCAATTTTGAATTAAGCATCACCGTATCATACATGATGTCCCCACTGGATATGGTTCGAGACTCCAAACCTTCGTTTTTAAGGTTGGCGATGGCAGTTGGGGTAGGAGCGAGGAGAAGGTCCGAAACATGATCAGACATGATGCGGTTTACTTCTTCTGGCATCTTGCGGTTAAAACTTCTCAATCCTGCCTCGATATGAGCGATGGGGATATGAAGTTTGGCTGCAGCCAAGGCACCTGCGATGGTAGAGTTTGTATCACCAAAGATGACTAACATATCAGGCTTTTCATCCATGAGGATCTTTTCGATGCCTTCCAGCATCTTGCCTGTCTGAACGCCATGAGGTCCAGAACCTACTCCCAGGTTGATGTCCGGATGGGGAATCTCCAACTCGTCAAAGAATATATCAGACATTCCGTGGTCATAATGCTGACCGGTATGGATGATGTAATGGTCGACCTGAGTGGAAGATGAGCCCTCATTGAAGACTTCAATGGCCTTTACAAGGGGAGCAAGTTTGATGAATTGGGGCCTGGCTCCAACCAGACTCATCAGCTTAATCTTAGTTGACATCTTGTTTGATTTTTATCACTACGAATTTTTCTGCCACGAATCCCAGCCAGACAGTGATGAAAGGCAGGGTAAGAACTACATATCTGTTGATGGCCGCCATAAGCGAAGTTCCCCCCAAATACATAAGACTGAAAAGGGCCAATGCAACTATTGAGTAAGGCACCTTTTTCCAGTGGAAATATAGGGGTATAAGGCTCATAAACAGACAGAAAAGAAAGAAAATGTTCGAGATTATAAAAAAATATGTATCGAGTTTTTGAGGTTCATAGGTATGTGGGAAATTGAATAGCATTCGGCCAATATTTGCCACATAATTTTTTGCGTAAGCTTCTGGGTGATTTTTAATATTTTCTACAGCAGCTTCTACATATCTGTCATTGGTTTCTATGAAAGTCAGTTCTTCATTACCCAAAACAAACTCAACTTGTTCTTCCGGAAATTTATGTCTCAGGGTATCTACATCCATGGGACTCACCCAATTTCCCCATTGACCCTCATAAGGGGCACTCATCCAGTAAAACTGCTCTCCACCATTTGTACCCCCGTAGAATAGTTTACCTGTCAATTGGTAAGTATAACTTAAATAGGGCATACAGACCACCATTGAAAGGGCAAGTATCAAAGATGTCTGGATACCTTTTTGGTTCCTGGAAATGATTGAATAGGCTATCCCCATAAGGATACCGACTATGGCGATGTACGAAAATTGTACCCTTGTGAGTATAAGTAAGCCCAGGGTCAAACTCGCAATGAAGAAATTAACTTTGCTATCCTTTCCCAGATAATGAATTTTGATGAAAAAATAGCAGAAGGCCGAGACCATGAGTAAGGCCAAAACTTCCGAGTACAGGAAGGGTATGGTTTTGAGAATAAATGGAGGGTATAGGGCAAAAACCAGGGTTAAAATCACCACCTTAGGCCCTTCACCAAATATTTTAAGGATTTTATTAACATAAACTACACTTCCCCAGAGGAAGAAAACATTGAAGAATCGAATCCAGTAAACGGGTATTTTCAGCATTGAGAAAAAGGCAATCACAAGTGGCCAACCAGGACCGTTGATCAAGTCCGGATTGTCTGGATCACCTGCATAATTGCCCATCAACAAGCGATTGGCATATTTTAGGTATCTGTGTTCATCTCCTGCCAGTTCTGTCGCAGAAGAAAGGAAGATGATACATAAGGTATAAAACGGAATAAGAGGCCAATAGGGGATATACTTGTTCAGTCTTTTAAAAAATGTCATTCGCTACCAAATATTTGGCTGATTGCTGCCTCATGGGCAGCATGGTTAAAAATCCCTAAGCGTTCTCTTTGTCTTCCAACTTCTGAATTCGCTCTACCTGTGCAGTATTGATGTGGAAGAGTTCGTCGAAGTATCTTTTGTTTTGAAGAGAAACAAATCCTGTACTTAAGAATTGAAGGGCTACCACTAGGCAGATACCTCCTACGAAGAACGCATGTGGCCTTTGCTTGAATACTTCTGCTACAGCCATGGTGAACCTGCTGTCAAAAAATTCTCCATTGGACTCTACCAAGGGATAAATTTCAAAAACATTGACAAATGTCCAGCCAATCATATAAAAAGCCAGCATCAGCAGGATGCCTCCAATCAACATAAATGGGCCATAAGGCCTGAAGATGAAGCTGGTCATCAGACCTGCAATGATCCCCTTGAAGATCTTGATGCTCGAAGTTCTCGCAGGGGCTTCTTCCTGAAAACTCCAGTCAAGATGTGCAGGAATTTCTATGATTTTGGCTCTGAGAATCAGGGCCTTAAAGATGATCTCAGGATTGATTGAAAATGTATTGGATTTCAAGTTTACCTTCCTGATAAACGAGCGTTTGTAAGCCCTTACCATGGCAGTGAAAGTCTTGATATCGGTATTTGGGGCAGAGAAGTTCATCATGCGATTGACCACTTTGGACAGGGTCAATCGGAGGAAAGGTACTTTGGTATTCTTTCCACCTTTCATGTAGGGAGAGGCCAGAACCATGTCAGCATCTTGCTCCACAGCTTTGTTGACGAGCCTTTCGATGTGGTCAATAGAATAACTAAGATCGAGGTCCATGACCACGATGTAATCGCCTTTGGCGTTGGCAAAACCTGTCCTCAAGGCTCCCCCCAAATTTTTATTGCTCGGATGGTGAATGATCCTTACATGGTCATGCTCGGCAGCAAAGGCATCCGCCAACTCTGCTGTATTGTCCTTGCTACCATCATTTACAATCAATAATTCAAAGGTATATTTGTGATTGAGACCATTCATATAGTCCCAAAGAACTTTCATATTTTTTGAAATGATGGCCTCTTCATTGTAGGCGGGGGCAAGGACTGTAATCATTGGAAGAATCGTTTTCTTGGACTCTTCTGTATTTGACGAGTAGGCAAAATCTGTTGTTTGCATCCTTATTTACTTTTGGTAAATAAAGCGAGCCATTGAGCTGCTTTTCCTGAAAATCTTTACAATAGAATTAATAACTGAAGCAGGAGACTGCATCATGAATTATATATATTCAGAGAATTTCTAGTGAAAGAACCGCCTAAGGGAGATAATCCTTGGGAGTATCCGGCGATCATGATTAGAGCTTATCTAATTTATGTGCCTGGAATTAAATGATGTCGTGTGCAGATTCTGAGCAAAAAAACACAATAGCTTTCGCGTTTGGAAAAGGAATTTTGTTCAACTATCAGTTTAATTACCTGATAAGTAATATTTGCAACCTCATTGGTTTAGCCCTATTAGGTTCAAATATCATCCCATCAAGATCTGCTTTAATTTCCATTCAATTTCCTTTGCATTATAGCCTGGTTTTTTGGGGAATTGCTGTGGAAACTAATGCTATTCTTACAAGCACCTTGCCAAAAATTATTTATAGGGGTAGGCGGGTAAACTTCATTTTGACTTGTATGCACCGTCCACCAAAGCCATCATAGGCTGGTGGATCATCCTAAATCATGTTAGGCTCTACAATTCATGGCTTCTTCCGCACTATTCAATGTTAGAATCTTACAATTCAAGGTACTAAAAAGAAGGTTCAGTCAAGGCGAAATTATTCTTTGCCCAAATTTTATACTTTTGTCGCTGCTACTCTTCCCCCTAAAAGGCAGGCTTTATGTAAAAAGCACATGAAATTATTGCCTAAACGTTCTTCTCAAATTATCCCGGACAACTACAGCTTGTGGGAGTGACTAATATTTATTTTTCTATTCAAAGTAATATGTTCTGCCAGATTGGACCATTTATTGATAGAAAAATATTCAAATTAGACCCGTCGTTCTTCTCATCATTTCATTTTCCATACACAACTTATTGATACTGAATAATATGTTGCGACGCTTCATCCCCTTATTTATTGGCCTTATCGTTTTGTTTTCTAGCTGTGTTCCCTACAAAAAGATGCAAATGCTCTCATCAGTGGAACAAACAGCTGCTACGGACTCTGCACTTATTTATCAACTTTCTCCCCTTCTGGATTACAAATTCAGGCAAAATGACCAGTTGTTTATCAAGGTCAATGCTTACGAAGGAAATACCAAAGACCTATTTGATGGAAACGAGTCTGATGGTGGAGGGTTAAACAGTCAAGCCCTGTATTTCACCTCTTTCAACTATTTGATTGATAAGGAAGGTAATATCGAGTTGCCATTGATTGGGAAAGAAAAAGTAGTAGGACGTACATCTGAAGAAGTAAAACGAAGTCTTGACGAGAAACTTAAGGCATATTTACCCAATGCTTCAACCATCGTAAGGCTATCGAGCTTTAAAATCACCATCCTTGGAGAGGTTCAAGCTCCAGGAGTTCACGAAATATTTAGCGACAGAATCAGCATTCTTCAGGCATTTGGATTGTCAGGTGGGATGACAGATTACGCTGATCTTGAGCATGTTAAGTTGGTTAGGGAAACCGAAGATGGAAGGATAGGAAGTATTTATCTCGATTTGACCAAGTCAGATATCCATAAAAGTGAGTTTTACTTCCTTCGCCCGGGAGACGTGATTTACATTGAGCCGCTGAAAGCCAAAGCCATGGCAACCAGTACTCAATCTTTGTCCATCGTATTCCAGTCATTGTCATTCCTGACCGTTGTATTGAATACTGCGGCCGTAATCCTGAATATCAGAAATCAAAACCAGAATACTGACTAAGTAAGGTATCACAACTGACGGTATTTAATCATTCTTTCCTGCAACAAAAGCTCTTGAACTAAGGCTATGGCAGGACTATGTAAAATTTTTCATCAATAATTTTTGTAAAGTGGCATACAGCGATAAAGACAGCAGGTACGGAAATTATTACTCTGATTACTCGATCATGGGTAAAGAAGAGACTGTAAACCTGGGACACATCATCCAGCTTCTGCTTAAAAGATGGTATGTGTTTCTAATATCCGTTCCGATTTTTGTAGGCCTGGGAATTTTCATTCTCATGTCTACCCCCAAAACCTACAAGACAGGGGCGGAACTCATGATTGAAAATAATGGGATCAAAACCCTGGGTAGGGGGCAGAATTTCTCCGACGGGATTCCGTTTTTTACCCTTACCGATAACCTCGTAGATGAAATTGCCTACCTCAAGTCTTTCACCCTGGTCAATCAGGTTGTAGAGAGGTTGGACTTCGAGATCATGTACTTTGAGAAAGAAACCTTTTTAAATAAAGAGCACTACAAAAACAGCTCTTTTCCTTTCGAAGTTGTGTTAGATGAGGCTCACCCTCAAATGGCTAGCATCGAGTTTTTTGTCGAGATTCAAAGTGAATCCAATTTTAAAATCTACATCAAACCCGTCAAGGAATTTACCAAATACACCAAAGGAGTTACTATTGAAGAGGATATCGCTGCCTGGACTGAGTTGGGAGAATCCTTTGAGTTTGAGCAAGAAGCGGGTTTCGGACAAGCTATTGAAACCGAAAACTTTAAGTTTACCCTTAATTACAACTCAGGAGCACAAGCGAAGCCCGGAGCAGTTTATGGTTTCGCCTACATCCCAAATACCTTCTGGGCTAGTTATTACCAGGGGAATGTGGGTGTATCTAAAATCAAGGACGGTTCTGTGGTTACCCTTGGTCTAAAGGGACCAGTACCTGAAAAAGACATTGATTACCTAAACGAATTGGGACAAACCTATATCGATTCACGTTTGGAACAGAAAAATGCTTTCGCTGATGGAACCATTGAGTTCATCGTCAATCAGTTAAATGCTGCCAAAGGCAAGGTAGATAGTTCTAAACTGGACTACATGAAGGCAGTTAACAATGCTCCTGTAGTTGTTGGAGATGGAAGCGAAGCGGTAAGCCTCAGGTTGCAGCAAGGATACGACAGACGTGCTGAGATTCAGAAACACATTCGATACATTGAAGGAAACCTGAATAATATCAACAATGGTGGAGAATCCAACTATATAGATCCTTTGACCGCAGGCTTGAATGCTCCGAACATATTCACCACCATTACGAACCTGAATGAACTGAAGCAAGAGCTTGTGGAAGCCAAGTTGAAAGGTGGAAAAATCGAGCAGCAAATTACGCAGGATAAAATAGCGGAGAACGAAAGAAGCCTGAAAGGAATGCTTGAAGCGCTTTTGACTACCAAGAAAATGGACCTTCGCAGTGAACAGGCCACCATTTCAAGATTGGAGAGACAGATCAGGTCTTCTCCCGGAGCGACCTACGAATTGAATACGGCAGCCAAGGCCTTGGAAATGAATCAGTCTCTTTACGACTATCTCCAGCAGCAATTGGCAACTGCTCAAATCTCAAAAGCTGGTACCAAGGCTGATGCATACTTCCTGGACAAGGCAAGAATGAAGTCTACCTCTCCGGTATCTCCTCAGCCTACGGTTATCCTCGCTGCTGCTTTTGCCTTGGCGTTGATTCTGCCGGCAGCTGTGATTATCCTGATGTCATTCTTCAACACCAGCATCAGAGATGAAGAGCATCTGAAGTCGTTGACTGACATTCCGATTCTTGCATCTATCGTGCATGAAGCTGAGCCAGAATCTATCAAGTCTCCGGACTTTGTCCTTTCCCCACTGGCTGAAGCCTTTAGGTATCTGAACATCAATGTCGATTATGTGTTGAATGCACAGAATGACGAAAAGGTGATCGGTGTAACCTCCATTGTAAAGGGTGAAGGAAAAACCTTCAACTCTGTACACCTTGGAGCAGTGATGGCCATGTCAGGAAAGCGTACTATCATCATTGGTGCAGACATTCGCAGGCCACAGCTATACGCTCGCCTTGGCTTGAAAAACGAAATCGGTCTGACCAACTACCTGTTGAGAAGGTCTGACCTGGACGATATCATTCAGGAAACCAACATTCAAAATCTCTACGCAATTACCAGTGGCGACAGACCACCGAACTTGATAGAGTTATTGAACTCTCCAACGCTTCCTGCATTGGTAGATGAACTAAAGGCAAACTTCGACTACGTCATTATAGATACTCCACCTGTAGGTCTGGTTTCAGATTACCTGATCCTGGCACCACTAATGGATATCAACCTCATTGTTACTCGCGAAAGGTATTCCAAGATCGACTTCATCAAAGAAGTCAACAACATGCGCGCCACTGAAAAAATCAACCGCTTGTATTTCGTCCTCAATGATGTAAAAGCCAACAGAGGTGGATACGCCAAAGGGAAATACGGAGCAAGGTATGAGTATGGATATGGTGAAAGCAAAAAAGGGAAAAAGAAGTCAAAATCTAAGTCCAAAAAAAATAAAACAACCATTTCGTGAATAGTCTTAACAAACCACACGTCCTGATTACAGGAGGTGCGGGTTTCATCGGAAGCCACCTAGCTGACTCTTTACTTGAGGATGGATACCGTGTTTCAGTTCTGGACAATCTGGATCCGTATTATCCTGTCGAACTTAAGCGGATCAATGTATCCCAACATGAATCAAATCCGGATTACACCTTTATTGAAGGAGATATCCTGGATAAAGAACTTCTGGACGGGATCAACGACCTGGATGGAATCGTCCACCTGGCTGCAAGGGCAGGGGTAAGGCCATCCATCAAAGACCCGGTTTCCTACATGGAAACCAACGTCAAGGGTACCCAAAACATGCTGGAACTTGCGCGCGCCAAAGAAGTAAAACAGTTTGTTTTTGCCTCTTCAAGCAGTGTCTACGGCATCAATCCAAACGTACCCTGGAGCGAATCGGACTATGTACTCAAGCCCATCAGCCCTTATGCTGCCAGCAAGGTGAGCGGAGAGTTGATTGGTCACACCTACAGCCATCTTTATGGAATTCGATTCATCGCGCTTAGGTTCTTTACCGTTTTTGGGCCTAGACAACGTCCCGACCTGGCCATCAATAAATTTGCAAGGCATATCCTTCAAGGAAAGTCCATACCTGTATTTGGTGATGGAACTACCCGTAGGGATTATACCTACGTCGCAGATATTGTGAGCGGAATCAGAGGGGCACTTGCCTACCAGGGCTCGATGTATGAAATCGTGAACCTGGGTGCTGGACGTACCATCAGCTTGGCTGAGATGATCGAGGCAATCGAAGAGGTGATCGGCCAAAAGGCCATCATTGACCGTCAGCCAGAACAGCCCGGAGATGTGCCATTGACTTCAGCTGACATTACAAAAGCCAATCAACTATTTGGCTATCAACCCAATACTACTTTTAAACAAGGTTTGGAGAACTTCAGAGAATGGCTAATTGCCTCTGTTCTTCAAAATTCATAACACATGATTGAACTAGATTCCAAGTATCAACTCAAAGACCTGCCCAAGTTATTTGGGGAATGGATGATGTGGTTTGTGATAGTAGGGGTAGTTTCCTACCTGTCTATCAGTGTAATCGGTCTTTTGGTTATGATTGGGGGATTTTCCTATCTGGCACTTTACAAACCCAAAATGTTTGTAAAAGCGACCGTCATGTATTTGATGATCAACCAGATGTTTGCCCTTGAGCAAGTATATTCGGGCTGGGGAGAGTTTGGTGGTTACGGACAGGGAATCCTCTATTTGGGAGGAATCAGGCGGGTTCCACCTGACGCACCGGGTCCATCCAACCTTTACAGGGTACTTTGGCTTGCCATGGTACTGGTACTGTTGCCCAGGTACTTACGCTCAAACAGCAAATTTTCCTTCGATAGATTTGGAGTCCTTTTTGTCTTGTTCGTATTGTGCTGGCTCTTGTCAGCAGTGGTTAACCAGGCCTTTGGGAAAACCTCTTTTAGGTTCATCATTCAGTTTACGGTTCCTTTTTTGCTTTTCATGTTTTTCAGGGGAATGAGAAATCAATTTACCCCTGGTGAACGGGCCAGCGCCTTTGCCATCATCATGTTTGCGGGGGTAGAAATGCAGGTTGTTGGATCTTTGTTACAAAACTTCCACAAACTGCCGGGAACATTTTTCTTTAATGATTTTGCCGTAGGGACATTTGTATTCCCACTTTACGAACGATCTGCCTACTTTCTCTCCATCGGATTTTTCTTTTTCCTCTATCAGTTTTTGATCAGTCGAAAGCCTGTCTATATCGTCCGTATGGCGATTGCCCTATATGGAATCCTCAGTATATCTGTGATCCTTTATACAGCGGTTTTTGCATTGATACTCGTGAGCTCACTTTTCTATGCTTCCACCCTCAAGGTGATCAAGTTTAAAGAGTTGATGCTGGCGATTTTTGTCATGCTCCTGTTGGCCTATCCGACTTACATCATCTTTACGGATGAATCCCTGGCTAGTGATAGCTCGGTGCATGCAGAAAAACTCATAGAAAAAAATGAAAACCGAGAATGGTGGGAGGTCCCCAAAATCTACTCCTATGTTAACCTCTACAACATGATGTACGAGGAAGGGAGGTTTTTCTTTGGCTCAGGGCCAGGGACATTCCTGACCAGATTTGCGGCTGGAGAGATCTTTGAGAAGTATAGAACCTTTACCGTATATGGCACTACCCAGTTGAGTAGTTCCGAGTTCTTGGAAAATAGCACAGTTGGGATCATTGGAGAGATAGGCCTGCAAGGCTATATCATCTACATCCTGCTGTTTGCTACCATGATACGACGTTCTTTTGTTTTGATTAAGTATAAAAGGATCTGGCTTGGAAGAGCTGACGCCTTTTCTGCTGCAATTCTTTTTAGTGGTTTGCTCTTTCTCATCTTTGGAATGGTGCGAAATATATTCGAGCTCTACGACCTTACGCTCTTTTATGTAGCGGCAATGGAAATAGGCTTTCGACATGCTGACCACGAAATTCGGGATGCCATAGACAGGCATCAAACTCAAAGGGACGAACCTGACGAGCCTGCAAACAAGGTCTTGGAAGGTGCCGTGGCCTAACTTTATTCTGAAATAATTACCATTGACCACAGGAGAAATATATGTTATTCAATTCATTTGAATTCGCTTACTTCCTGCCCATTGTATTTGCTCTATATTGGTCGTTCTTTCGCAGGAACTTGAACCTGCAAAATGCCCTCCTGGTAGTAGTGAGTTACTTCTTTTATGGGTGGTGGGACTGGCGTTTCCTTTCCCTCCTTGCCATAAGCTCATTTGCTGACTTCTTTATTGGCAAGGCCATGCACTACTCCGACGACGAAAAGCGGAGAAAACTTCTTTTGGGCATTTCTTTGGCCATCAACCTGGGTGTGCTGGGATTTTTCAAATACTTCAACTTCTTCGTTGACTCATTCATTGACATGTTTCAAGTGTTTGGGGTAGAACTCAACGCGAGGACCCTGAATATCATTCTCCCGGTTGGAATCAGCTTCTACACCTTCCAGACACTTAGTTATACCATAGACATTTATCGGAAGAACCTAAAGCCAACAGAAAATCTAATCACCTTTTTTGCCTTTGTGTCTTTCTTCCCTCAGTTGGTAGCAGGGCCGATTGAAAGAGCAACACATTTGATTCCGCAGTTTGAACGGGAAAGGAAGTTTGATTTTGAGCTTGCCATAGATGGGAGTAGACAGATCCTTTGGGGATTTTTTAAGAAAATAGTAATCGCAGACTCCTGTGCCCCTATTGTTGATGAGATATTCAACAACTATCAAACGATGGATACAGGTATGCTCATCCTAGGTGCGATATATTTCTCTTTCCAGATCTATGGGGACTTTAGTGGATACTCTGATATAGCCATTGGTACAGCCAGGTTGTTTGGCTTTGACTTGATGCAAAACTTTAACCTTCCTTATTTCTCAAGAGACATTGGAGAGTTTTGGAGAAGGTGGCACATATCACTTTCTACTTGGTTTAGGGATTATTTATATATTCCTCTAGGAGGTTCTAGAGGTGGGAAATGGATGAGGTTGAGGAATGTAATCATCATCTTTACGGTGAGTGGCTTTTGGCATGGGGCGAATTGGACCTTTGTGGTCTGGGGCTTCCTCAACGGGCTCTATTACATACCCTTGATGCTGTTAGGCCTCCAATTTGGAAACAAAGGCTCAGTGGTAGCCCAGGGTAAGTTGCTTCCCAATTTCAAGGAAATCCTCATGATTGGCAGTACTTACTTCATGACCATCATTGCATGGATCTTTTTTAGGGCGAAAGATGTAGGCGAAGCCTTCGGCTATATAGGGCGCCTGTTTACCAACTGGCATTTCTCTATGCCGAGCGGCAAACTGGAAGTCATGTTTTTCATCATCATCATGCTGATCTTCGAGTGGCTTCAAAGAGAAGAACCTCACGGCTTCAGACTCAAGTCTGTACCGCTTGTTGCCAGGTGGGTTATCTACGGCATCACTACAATCGCTATTTTTAAATATTTCTCACTGGATAAGAGCTTTATCTACTTCGCATTCTAAAGCAGGATTTCAAAGATGGAAGATATAAATAGAACATCCATGATCGGTACCTATGTATTCAGGGTCTTGCTCTTTGCCGTCATGGTCGTGGGCATAGGGACGATCGCCGTTTTTATCCCGGATTTCGGAAATAAAGGAAACATGCTTTACTCCATTTTGGATAAGCATGACCGAATGGATAGCATCCAGGGGCCAAAAATTATATTTGCCGGAGGGTCAAACCTCGCCTTCGGCCTTGATAGCCGCATGGTGGAAGAAGCCTTTGACAAACCCGTAGTCAATATGGGAATTCATGCGGGCTTGGGTCTCAAGTTTATCCTTGATGATGTAAGGCCTTATATCAGTGAAGGAGATGTCGTCGTCATCGTACCCGAGTATCCCCATTTTTACAAACAATACCCCTCTACTTTTTATGGGCAGGATGAACTGCTAACAATGGTGTTTGATATTGTACCGAATGAACGTAAATATATCTCATTCAAGCAGTGGACACATCTTTACAGAGGCTTACCTAACTATATTGGCAACAAATATTATTGTTTATTGAAGTACGGACGTAAGCCCAGGGTAGCTACAGGAAGGGCAAAGGCTTATCAAAGAAACTCCTTCAACGAATATGGAGACATCATCACTCACCTGGATATGGAACCTTATAAGGTAGCAGGAATCAAGGAAGTGGATTATCCAGCCAATCTCGAAGTCATTGAGTTTATCAATGAGTTTGGAAGGGAGTGCAAGGCAAAAGGAGCCAAGGTTGTAATGGCCATGACCTCTATTCAGGATACAGGTTATTACAAGGCTCAGAGTCATATTGATGACCTTACTGTCGCATTCGAAAACTACCTGGAAGTACCATTGATCGCAGCCCCCGCGAGATACAGGTTCAAGAACGAGCTATTTTTTGACACAATGGAACACCTGAATAAGGAAGGCAGGGAGATGAGAACTCAAATGTTGATCGAAGATATCTCGGCCTACATGAAGTAAATTTTGGGTTCTCCCTGGACACAAAATATCATTTTCAGGTAAGGTTTGGGACAATTTGAATCATTTCTATTAGTTCCCTAACTTTCACAAACCAGCCTATTCTTTGTATCAAAACAATACCTCGGATTTGTCTGTATTTTAATTGGTTATGTCCGTGAAAAGTATTGATCTCTTTTTGATGTTAATATTTTTTCGATAAACATATTTTTAGGCAATAGAATTTTCCTTTCGGCAGAGCCCTTAGCAGCCGGGACGAAAATTGGTATAGAGTAAGTATTTCTAGTCATTCTAGGGCCAAATAGCCTAGATAAAATGCAGCAACTGAAGAAGAAGTCCTTGCCACGAATAAATAATCATATAACAGATAAAACCCTAAAGGTGATTCCACCACCTAAAAGGAGAGGAATACTAATTCTTCGTTTCCTGATTGCACTGGGTTTTGGTTCTATGATGTATTTCACCTGGTGGTTTTTTAGTGCGAACCACATAGGATTTGCTCCGCTATATTGGCTTTTGATTGTAGCTTTTGGATTTCGCTTCCTTAAGCTGTTGCATGAGTGGTACCACTACTGGGCGATCAGTGTCCCGGAGAGACCCGTTTCTCGAAGAGACTGGAAGGTAGACATGATAACGACCTTCGTTCCGGGAGAGCCTTACGACATGATAGTCGAGACCCTGGAGGCCATGGTGGCTGTGAACTATCCGCACAAAACATATCTCTGCGATGAAGGAAACGATCCATTTCTTATAGAAAAATGTAAGGAACTTGGCGTTATTCACTCATACCGAGGGCCTGACAAAAAGAACGCAAAAGCGGGAAACGTCAATTATTGCCTCGAAAATCATGCTGATGGCGAGATCGTAGTGATACTCGACCCTGACCATGTTCCAAGTCCTGATTTCCTAGACAGGGTGCTTCCTTATTTCAAGGATGAAGAACTGGGCTATGTCCAGTGCATCCAGGCCTATTACAATAGAAACGAAAGTTTCATCGCCAAGGGAGCTGCAGAGCAGACCTACCATTTCTATGGACCAATGATGATGTCCATGAACAGCTATGGGACTGCCCAAGCCATTGGGGCAAACTGTACTTTCCGCAGAAAAGCACTGGACTCCATCGGTGGACATAAACCCGGTCTTTCTGAGGACATGCATACCGCCATGCAATTGCATGCTGCAGGTTGGGAATCCATCTACGTTCCAGAAGCCCTTACAAGGGGCCAGGTGCCTGAAACCCTTTCTGGTTACTATAAGCAGCAACTAAAATGGTCAAGAGGTTCTTTTGATCTCCTCGTAAATGTGGTTCCCAAGATTGCCCGTAACCTGACCTGGAGACAAATTATACACTATGTGACCATCCCGCTATTTTTCTTGTCGGGCTTGGTAGGGTTGATAGACATAACCGTACCCATTGTATCATTATTTACCGCTCAATCTCCCTGGAAAGTCCAGATGGTGGAGCTGGGGAAGGCAGCCCTGCCTTTGTTTATCATGATCATGACCATACGGCAGTATGTGCAACGATATGTCCTTGAAGAACACGAACGGGGTTTCCACTTCATGGGAGGAGCCTTGCTCTTCGCAACCTGGTGGGTACACCTTACTGGCTTGATTTATACCTTTTTGAATATCAAGGTTCCCTACATCCCCACACCCAAAGGTGATGAGAAAATCGACGAATGGCGCATCAGCCTTCCTAACCTTGGGGTTATCCTTTTGAGCATTGCAGCCATTGCCTATGGCTTAAGCATAGACTGGAGTCCATACAGCATGATCATGGCATTTTATGCCTCAGTAAATATTTTTATGCTGGGTTTTGTCCTGATTGTCAGCCAACAAAAATCCATGGGGCGCTTTTATGGAGTCCTCTACTCAGGTAGAGGCCTTGTTTCGGGTATCAGGAGTTTTTGGTACAAACTAAGACACAACATAGTATATCCTGCATTTAGAAATACAGGAATAGCTTTGTTGATGATTGGAGGGGTATTTTGGGGTGCATTTACCTTCCTTAAGGTTGAAAAAGGCCTGGATATATCCAGAGAAGCCGCACTAAATATCAGCAGCAATTCCCCATTTTACATCGCGACTGTAAATGCGAATGAAGCAGCTTCTGTAAACTCATTTAAGATTCAAGTACTTGATGAGAAGGTAGATACAAGCAGCTTAGCCTTGCAAAACATGCTTTTGGGACTTGACTCAATGGGATCTGGCAATTCTCCCTGTTTAAGTTTGTTGTTGGATACCACACTTGATGAAAGCGGAAAGAAACGCTATTGGAAACACTTTGCCAATAATATAAAATCTCACAGGAATGCAGTTCTGATTCGCCCATATTTGAAAAATGGAAATCCGATCCAAAAGGATCATTGGGTTGAAATGGTAAATACCGTCAGAGAAGAAGGTGCGTGGAATGCAGTATGGATTTGGGATTGCAAAGATAGCATGAGGAGTTATCCAGGTGATAAATGGGTAGACTATTGTAGTTTTGATCGCAAATTGTTCGACACCTTCAAAGAAGATATCCAAAAGCCTAGCTTTATATCAGGTAATTTTGATGAAGACTGGTTCTTTGAGGAAGAGGATTTTACGACCTGGAAAGCAAAAAATCCTTTGGTTCATGGTTTGTTGCTGGATGAGTCTTCTATATTAAATACCAATTGGTTTGAGTCTATAGAAAAATTGAATGCCGAGCTTTGGGGAGAGGAATGGACGGCTGAAAAGTCCAGGGCTCAAATTCGCAAATGGCTTGCCCTTCACAAGGATGATTTGGTCAAGTCCTATGGTAAATTCAAGGACATCAAGCGTGTTAGCATTAACCAAAATGGAGGAGGTAATCAGTTGTTAATCAACGGAGAATCAGCCTATGTGAAAGGGGTCGCGTATAATCCATCCCATGATTGGCGAGATGGCTTTACTCCCTTGACTCGAATAAAACTTGAGGAAGATTTTGGTCGAATCAAGGGTATGGGAGCAAATACCATCAGAAGATATGCCCCAGGATGGTACGACACGAATATCCTAAGAACTGCTGATGTAGAAGGCATCCATGTCATTTATGGGTTCTGGTTCAGTCCGGATATTGATTACGCCAGAGACAGTATACAGGTCAAGGGAAAAATCAATGAGGTAGTTAGGAATTACAGATCTTTTGGGGGACATTCTTCCATCATGAGTTGGGGCATCGGGAATGAAACTTTCTACCGACTAGGGAACTTCTTTCCGCCTCTGCGACTGGTCGAAGCCAGGGCTTCTTACCTGATACTGATCGATGAGATCTGCAAAATGCTCAAGGAGTTGGGGGATGAACGCCTTATCATGACAGGAGTGGCTCACCACAGTGAGCTTGAAGGTGCGCTGGCAGCTTATCAGACCTTTTCACCCTCCGTTGACCTATACGGGATAAATGCTCACTACAGTGCCCAGTTGGCTGAGGTGTCTTCCATCATGGAGGATTTTGCCCAACAAAAACCTTTTATGATTTCAGAGTTCAGCCTGGGAGGATATTGGGATCAGACATTTACAGAGAAAGATCCTAATGGAAAGATTGAAGAGCCAAGCGATTTCCAAAAAGCTCAAAAGTATAGCTACAATTGGAAGGAATATATTGAGAAATACAAGGGAAGCAATGTAGGTGGAATAGCCTATTGTTGGCAAGACAGGATCGAGGGGACAGGTAGCTGGTTTGGTTTGACAAGCCTGGAAGGGGATTTAAAACCCTCATACTATGCCCTGAAAGAGGCTTGGACTGGCGAAGAAGCCAATTTTCCATTGGCTGATGTACAGTTGATTGTTCCTCCTGCCAGGCCGGGGGTGATGCCCTACCTTCCATTTAGGGTCATCTCTTCCAATAACTCCAAGGGTGGGCTTCGCTACAACTGGAGAGTCATCAATGATGAAACCCAGGAAGAACTTAAAAATGTAGAAAGAATCGACAAGTGGAACCTGATTCAAGTGCCCTTGCCTATAGATACAGGTTCATACAGGGTTTACTTGACCATTACGGACAAAAATGGCCATGCTGTAGAGGCCTCTCGAGGATTCAATTTCCCATATCCCTGATCCGGATTAAAATATCAATCAGATATTGACAGATGCTTTTTTATTTGAATAAAAGAATTAACAGCTTAAAATCTACCTTTGTTGCTCTGGCCATGCTTGTAGTGATGCTGGGAATGACTTCTTGTGAAGAGAAAGTCGAACGTAGCTATGGCTTCGAAAGTGATTTGATTCAAATCAAAGCCGAGGGAAATGGCTATAAGATGTACCTGGAAGGCAAGCCCTTTTACATCAAAGGAGTCGCCGGACGCGAACATTTGGACAGCTTGGTAAAAGCAGGTGGCAATTGTGTACGTACATGGAGCACCGCCGGTCTGGATACCCTGCTTGATGCAGCTCATAAAAGAGGACTGAAAGTGATGGTAGGTCTGGACGTTACCCCTGGAAGACTAGGCCTGGATTATACCAATGAAGAAATGCTTAAAACCCAAAGGGAACTGGTCCGAAAATCTGTGAGAAAATATAAGGATCATCCCGCTTTGTTGTTGTGGTCTGTGGGAAATGAACTGGATTTGAGTTATGAGGAAAAGGCTCTTTATCCTGAAATAAACAAGCTCGCCAAGATGGTCAAAGCCATTGACCCAAGGCATCCCGTATCAGTTTCTGTTGGTGTGCAGCCTTATTGGATCAATGGTGTGGCAACCCACTGTCCCGATATTGACCTTCTGGCCATCAACATTTTCCAGCGACTCCCTACCATTCGAAAAAGATTTTCCGAAGAATTTCTATGGAAAGGCCCTTATATCTTCTCTGAATGGAGCAACAGAGGCTTTTGGGAAGGGGGCTATACGGATTGGGATGCACCCGTAGAAGATGATAGCTTTGAAAAGGGCCGCCAGTTTTTTGATTACTACAACAAAGGCGTCAAAGGTAATGAACTTTGCCTGGGAGCTTTTGCCTTCTATTGGGGAAACAAGCAGGAGAGAACCCACACCTGGTTCAGCATGTTCTCTGAAAATGGAGAAAAGAACTCCCGTTACGACGCAGTTTACCATCACTGGAATGATGTATGGCCTTCCAACCGTGCCCCGGATATCAAAAACCTGAGCTTAAATGGATTGCCTCCGCATAAATCTGTCTACCTGGATGAAGGAAAACCCTACACAGCTACCTTCGAAAGTTTTGACCCAGAGGATGATAGCCTCAGAATTGATTGGGAAGTATTGACTGAAGGAAATTATCGAGCCATCTACGGCGGAGATAAAGAAGGTAAGCCCGAAAAAATAGAAGGCCTTGACGGGAAATTGGAGCAAAATAAGCTCAGTTTCCAGGCTCCGCTCAAGTCAGGAGCTTATAGGTTATTCATCTACGCCCATGACAAAAAGGGTAGTTTTGGTGCAGCCAATATCCCCTTTTTCGTCGAGGAAACAGAACTTGTCAAGGACTTGGCAAATAATTGATTTTCTTGGGCTGAGCCGTATATTTGGGCTGGATAAAAAGCCCCATGCAGAATCCTTCTTCACAAGATAACTTGAAAAAACTCACCGTAATTGGAGGAGGCATTACCGGATTGGCAACTGCCTATCTAGCAGCAAAAGCAGGAGCTGAGGTTACCCTCATCGAGAAGAGTGTCCATTTTGGAGGGCTTCTCAGAACATTTGAAACAGGTGGAGAAAAACTTGAGTTTTACTACCACCATTTTTTCAACCACGATGCAGAAATCAATTGGCTGATTCGCCAATTGGATATAGCGCATAAATTGCTCTATAAGCAGTCTACCATGGGGGTATTCCGGGATGGAAAGATCTATGACTTCAATTCTGCCATGGATCTACTGGCTTTCAGGCCTATGAACTTTCTGGATAAAATCAGGTTCGGTTTGACCAGCCTTTTCCTTGGTAAAGTCGCCGATTGGAGGAATTATGAAGGGGTGCCAGCGAGAAACTGGCTGGAAAAATGGGCTGGTAAAAGTGCAGCCAGTTCCCTTTGGAATCCCATGCTCAACATAAAATTTGGCCCTTATACTGATGAGGTACCACTTTCATGGATGGTCGGAAGGTTGAAGCAGCGCCTGGGCTCTCGCAACAGTGGGGGCAAGGAGGAGTTAGGTTATCTGGATGGAAGCCTGGATGTCCTGTTGCAAGCCCTGCTTGACTCACTCCAGAAAATGGGGGTAAACTTGATGCCCGGGAATGCCCTTACTGCCCTGCATGTAGAAAATGGTGAACTGAAAGGAATAAGCACCGAGAAGGCTAGGATAGAAGGTGGAAACTTTGTGTTTTCCTTACCTGGGACCCATTTGATTCGATTCCTGCCCGACAATACCCCTAAACTTAAGAAAGACTTATCTGCTATTAAGTACTTTGGCGCACTTTGCCTTGTACTTGAGACTTCACGTCCCTTAAGTGAGATTTATTGGATGAATGTCGCAGATCCTGGCTTCCCTTTTGGGGGAGTGATCGAACATACGAACTTTATTTCGCCTGCCCATTATGCTGGCAAGCACATCACCTACCTTTCAAGGTATTTTGCCCATGATGATCCATTGGCTAGTATGGATCAAAAAGAAGTAGAGGCATTGATGCTTCCTGCCTTAAAAAGAATTTTTCCTGAATTGCAGCCGGATTGGATACGGGATATACAGATGTTCCGAACCATGACTGCTGCTACCGTATGCGATTTGGACTTTTCAAAACGAGTTCCACCCTGTAAAACAGAAATTAAGCATTTGTTTTTGGCAAATATGGCGCATATTTACCCCGATGAAAGGAGTACCAATAATTCCATTCGTGTTGCTGCAGAAACTTGCAAGGTATTGGGGTTGGGCGCTGAGGCTGAAAAAATCCCTTATGGAAGTTCCCTTTCAGGAAAAATTGGATTCGATGATACCTAGGCCTTAAGAGAAAAACTTGCCTGAACCTAACTAACAAACTATGATTTCGATTGTCATTCCTATATTCAACGAAGAAGATAACCTCGAAATGCTTCAAAGCAGGCTAACTGCGGCTGCTCCAAGTTGGAAAGAAGATTACGAGATTATCCTGGTCGATGATGGTTCCAGTGACCGCTCTCCGGAAATGATGCGAAGCATAGCAGAAGGGGACAGGCATTTCCGCATATTGAGCCTTTCCCGAAATTTTGGACATCAGGCAGCTATTTCAGCAGGTATTCGAGCTGCCAAAGGGGACTGTGTCATCATCATGGATGGTGATTTACAAGATCCCCCTGAAGAGCTTTACAGGTTTTTGGATAAATGGAGAGAAGGCTATGACGTGGTTTTTGCGGTGCGAACCAAAAGGAAGGAAGGCTTTTTCAAAAGAATTGCCTACAAAATCTTCTATCGCATACTGGGAGTCATCAGTGACATCAAAATTCCCCTGGATTCAGGAGACTTTTGTGTGATGGACAGAAAAGTGGTAGACGTCCTGAATAAGGAGATGCCCGAAAGAAGTCGATTTGTAAGGGGTTTACGTGCCTATGCAGGCTTTCGTCAGGTGGGCATTACCTACGAGCGTCAAGCAAGAAATGCAGGAGAGGTCAAATATACGTTTAGAAAACTGTTGAGACTTGCCCTTGACGGAATTTTCGATTTTTCAACTTTTCCATTAAGGCTGGCTACCTACCTTGGTTTTATCATTTCCATCCCCTCTTTTTTGACCGGTATTTTCTTCATAGTTCACAGGATATTCAAGTTCAAATTCCTGGGCCATAGCCCTGAAGAAACACCGGGCTTGGCGTCTCTGGCGGTGGGTATGTTTTTCCTGGGTGGGGTAATGCTTCTTATAATGGGCATTCTTGGAGAGTACCTAGGACGAATTTATTATGAAGTAAAGCAAAGACCTTTCTATATTGTGAAAGAAGACTACCAACAAGAAAAATCGGATAGCTGAAATATTTCCGAACCATTCCCCCACAACTCCTCTGCAATTAGAGTGGATTTTTTTCTACTAAAACAGAAAAAATACCCATTCAGGAAGGTATCTAAAATTAGATGCCCAAAAGGACATACTTTGTGTCCATAACAAAGAAAGTATCTGATGCTGATGTTAGATAAAGAGAAAGGGATACTTTCAAATTAAAACCCAGGCAGGTAATTTATGGCATAATTTTGGAATGACAGATTATAGCCCTTCTTTTTGCCTCAGGACACTTTGCCATCTACTTGCAAGCTGAATTAAACAGCTCCTAATCAATGGGATAACTCCCCCTTGAATGTTCCTTTAAAAAAATTATCACGTTCAATCATCTTAAATAATATTGAGATTCTTCAATAATTATTCTATGCGCATTTTATGGTTTTCAAATACACCTTCTCTAGCCACAGAACACCTGACCGGACGCGTGGGAGTCGGAGGAGGATGGATAGAATCTCTTGAAGCCAAATTGGTGGAAAAAGAGGGCGTTGAACTTGCTATTTGCTTCCCTTGGAAGACAGACAAGGTCATGTCTTTTGAATTGGGTAAAACCAAATACTATGGTTATCCCATCATCCCAACAGGGAAATTCGCAAGATGGAAAGCAAGGAGAACAGGCGCCATAGAGCCACCAGAGGAACTGGATTTCTATCGTGAAGTTATCAAGGATTTTCAGCCTGACCTGGTTCACATTTTCGGAACCGAAAGGTCTTATGGAATGGTTATTCCCGAGTTGAATGTTCCCTCTGTATTCAATGTGCAAGGAAACCTGACTGTATACCAATACCGATTTTGGGTTGACATCCTGGAGTCTGAGGTTAAAAAATATTCTTCCCTGAAAGACAAAATCAAGGGAAATACCTGGTATCACAAATTCCTCAACTACAAGAATGGAGGAAAGCGCGAGGAGAAAATTTTCTCTTATGCCCACAATATCATTGGTCGTACCGACTGGGACCGCCGCATATCGTTGGCATTGGCGCCTCAAGCAACTTACCACCATTGTGATGCCATCATGAGGCCTGTATTCTACAACGACGGTGTGAAGAAGTGGAGGCCACATGACCGTAAGAAATTTGTCATTTTGACTACCATGCGCCCAAGCCCATACAAGGGTATCGGTACCATCATGGATACCATGGCGATCTTGAAGCGTGTGCTTCCTGTAGAGGTTGAGTGGAGAATTGCCGGAGCTGGCAAAAATGACAAAACAGTCGAAATTCTTAGAAAGGCCAGAAACCTTTCTCCTGAAAAGCTGAATGTAAACCTGATGGGGCTTAAGACTCCAGAAGAATTGGTTGAGGAGCTAGAATACGCTGATGTATATGTGCACCCCACCAATATAGAAAATGAATCCAACGCAGTTATCGAGGCGCATCTTGTAGGTACCCCTGTTGTGGCTACCCATGCTGGTGGAGTTACCACTACTGTTCAGGACAAGGTTGAAGGTTTGTTGGTTCAAGACAAAGACCCATGGGCTTTGGCAGGAGCTTTGATCGAAATGTATCAGAATCCTGATAAGGCACTTGAATATTCTGAAGCTGCTTTCAAGAAGACCATTGTCAGAAATGATCCGGATAAGTTGGTGGAGGATCTAAGAGTTATTTATCACAGAATGATGGAAAACTGGAAGGTCGGTGAGGCCTCTCCTGTATCCTGAAACCAAACCAAAACGAACCGCACCAGATGAGTCAACTGAAATATCTCGGTAAGGATAGCACGGGCGCCATTTCAGAGTTCATTTATCTGAAAAGATTGAAATGGCTCCAACGAATTACTACACCCCTGACCTATCTTAAGGCCAAACTTAAAGGAATCCAGGTGGGTAAGAAGTGCCGATTTTTTGGAGTTCCGTATTTGAGGAGGTCTCCACTTACCCAAATCACTATTGGGAACAACTGTACCTTCAGGTCGACCTTTGGGTCTAACCTGGTGGGGCTGAACAGGCCCTGCCTGATTACAACCTGGTACAATGAAGCCGTGATTGAAATTGGGAACAATGTAGGGATGTCCGGAACGGTTATAGGTGCGGCCAAACACATAAAGATCGAAGATGATGTCATGTGCGGCGGGAATGTCTTTATCACAGACTTTGACTGGCATCCAGTCCATCCTGCCCGCAGGCATGAAAGGGCTGAAGCCAAACCTACTCATATCAAGAAGAATGTTTGGGTAGGAATGAATTCTGTGGTCCTGAAAGGGGTTACCATCGGAGAAAACTCCGTGATAGCCGCAAATAGCGTCGTTACAAGAGATATACCTCCCAATGTCATTGCAGGTGGAAACCCTTGCAAAGTGCTGAAGGAGTTTGATGAGTCTATGTTGGAAGAATTACACAGCATCACCCAAATATGACAAAAGCAGAAAGAAAAGAAGCTATACAGGCAGATCTTTATCGCTTTAGGGGAAGTGCCGGTACTTCAGCCCTGATCAAGGCCTTGAGAAAGCAAAGGAGTTTCCAAATAACCTTTTGGCTGAGATGGGCCCAGTACTATACCTTTAACAGGAAGAAAATCATGGGCTTTATCTGTAGGAGAATCTACAAAAGAGTCTGTCAGAAGTACCATGTAGACCTTCCCGTGAAGACCAAAGTGGGCAAAGGACTCATCATATATCATTGTTATGGGCTTGTAGTGCATGAAAAAGCAGTGATTGGCGACAATTGTATGCTTGCACATCAAGTAACCCTGGCATTCGAAAAAGGAGCAGCTCCTGTGATCGGTAATCAAGTAAGGATTGCTCCCGGTGCGAAAGTAGTTGGAGGAGTAAGTGTGGGAGATAATGTGGTCGTGGGAACCAATGCTGTGGTCGTGAAAGATGTGCCCTCCAATGCAGTTACCGTAGGTATACCTAACAAAATTTTGAACCGCCCCTTTGTGGACGAAGAGAATCGATATTACTGGAAGTATTCTGCTTCTAATGAGGCAGTATTGTCAGAATAAATATGAAAGACAGCTTACACACCGTACATACGGGAATTTCGGGTTTTCCCTATGCTAGCCTGGCCGCAATCAACAAGCAAATCTCAATCAATAAAGGCTTGATTTCTGCAGGGGTAGATGCCATCGTCCTGAACAGGAAAGGCATCTTTAGCCCTCAAAATCATCCCGAGATTTCGGATCATGGCAATTTTGAGGGGGTACCTTATTTTACTGCCACAGAATCTCCTTATCGTCCAGGTTCCTTTATGAAAAGGAACATGCTCAAATTGAAGGCCATCAGAAATGAACTGAAGTTTTTCAAGAAATTGCACAAGGAGGGACGGCTGGATGCCATAATTATCGATTCCCAGTATTATTCTTCCATCAGGTACTACAGATACCTGGCCAACCGTTTCAAGGTGCCCTTGATTTATCATTTTGTAGAGCTGCGCTCCAAACTTGATGATGAAGGAAGGAGCTTTTCCCTCAAGACCGAGGCAAGATTGATCGACAAAAATGTACACAAACTCTTTGATGGCATCATGGCCATCAGCGAGGTACTCGAAAACCACGTTAAGAAACTCGATCCCAATGTGCCAGTGTTGAAAATCCCTGCATTGACGGATTACTATAATTTCCAGGTGGACAAAAACCTGGATGTACTGCCTCACTTCCTGTACTGTGGTTCTGCTGCCTACAAGGAGGTAATCTTCTTTATCCTGGATGCATTTGATAAAATAAGGACTCCTGATGAGTTTGAAATGCACCTGGTAATCAGAGGAACGCAAGAAGAAAAACAAAGAATTTATGATTATGCTGCTTCCAAAAAGAAGGCTGATAAAATCAAGTTTTTCTCCAACCTTCCATATTCAGAGCTGGTGCAGAAGTATATCGATGCTACTGGTTTATTGATTCCCCTGAGACCCACGATTCAGGATGCTGCCAGGTTCCCACATAAGGTGAGTGAATATTTGGCTTCTCACAATCCCCTCATTACTACACATTATGGAGAATTGAAGAGGTATTTTGTTGATGGAGACAATGGATTGGTGGCTTCCAAGTATGATATAGATGAATATGCTTCCAAAATGCAGTGGCTGGTGGATCATCCCGAAGAGGCAAGAGAAATCGGAGAGAGAGGGTATGAACTGGGAATGCAGAACTTTCACTTCGAAAGCATGGGTGTGCAAATGAGAGACTTCATTCTATCCTTAATTGGAAGGCAGAAGCCTCAGGACATCGAAATGGATACTGTTTGATCAATTTGTAACGCTTAAGGATAATTAACAACTAAATCCCACGAGTCATGATTCAATCTCGTACCGATTACCAAAAATATCTTGAGGCAGATAGAATTGCCTTAAAGATCAAGTCGGGAGGGAACCCCCTGGTGAAGCTCGTCAAAAATATTTTCTTCCCTCACTACATCTGGAAGTTTCAAAAACTTCTCAGGAAGGTTGAATTCCATACCAACCGCAAGAAAGGCTTGCTAGGTAAAGTGGTTTTTGCCTATCACAAATACCATTTTCGCAGGCTCTCGTTAAGGTTGGGTTTTTCTATTCCGCCGAATTGTTTTGGACCTGGCTTGGCCATCGTCCACTATGGGACTATAGTTGTCAATAGCAACGCCAGAATCGGAGCCAATTGCCGCATACATGTTTGTACCAATATTGGTGCTTCTGGTGGTAAACCTGAAGCCCCTCAGATTGGAGATAATGTCTACATTGGCCCTGGAGCCAAAATCTATGGCGACATTCAGCTTGCCAACAATACTGCCATTGCAGCCAATGCTGCCGTAGGCAAATCCTTTTTCGAAGAAAATACGCTCATCGGAGGCATACCTGCAAAGGTTATCAAGCCATTTGACATCAGTACCGTCATTACTCATGTTCAACCTTCCAAAGCAGAATTGCAGAAATCATGAAAATACTCCTCATAACAGATAGCCTTTCAAAGGGTGGTAAAGAAAGAAGGATGATCGAAATGATCAAAGGCTTTCAGAAATACCCTGATGTGCAGATAGAACTGGTTATTTTCAGAAATACCATTGAATATCCAGAAGCTCATGACCTCATTCAGAAGATACATGTGCTTGAAAGGAAGGTGAAAAAAGACCCAACGGTATTTTCGCGCTTCTTTAAGATTTGTAAAAACTTTCAACCCGACCTGATCCACAGTTGGGGAGGGATGCCTTCTGTATATGCCATGCCATCGGTCAAAATGCTTGGAATCAAATTCATCAATGCATTGATCGTAGATGCTCCAGCAGGACTTAGTCTTTCGGATGAGAGGTATGTCAAGGCCAAATTGACCTTTCCATTTTCTGACATGATCATTGGGAATTCAAATGCAGGTCTGGATGCCTACAAAGCTCCAAAAGAAAAGAGTGTCTGCGTTTACAATGGATTTGATTTTCGCAGAACAGAAAACTTGCTTTCACAGCATGAGATCAGGGAAAGATTCAATATCCAAACTCCTTTTGTCGTGGGTATGATTGGGGCATTTGCTGACAGAAAAGATTACAATACATATTTGAAGGCTGCCATGAAGGTTGCTGATCAAAGAGATGATGTAACCTTCCTTGCCATCGGTGGAGGTAAGAACCTTGAGCCTTGCAAGGCCATGGTGCCAGATTCCTATGAAGGCAGAATCGTGTTTACGGGCATGCAAAACAATGTCGAATCCATCATCAATGTCTTCACTTTAGGGATATTGGCTACGAATTCAGATATGCATGGGGAAGGTATTTCAAATGCAATCCTGGAATATATGGGCTTAAGCAAACCAGTAGTAGCAACTATTGGTGGAGGAACAGGAGAAATTGTAACTGATGATGTGACCGGTTACCTGGTAGAACCTAAACAGCCTGAGCAAATGGCTGAAAAAATTATAAAAATGCTTGACCATCCCGAAAGAGCCATTGAAATGGGACTCAACGGAAGGGATAGAGTTGAAAAAGATTTCAACCTGGCTAGCATGACTCAGACTTATTATTCTCTGTACAACAAGGTATTACAAAGAGATGGTATCCATACTCATTAATTCCCTCGCAGGGGGCGGTGCCGAAAAGGTAGTGTTAACTTTGCTCAAAGAATTCAAGCAGGCAGGAGTTCCTGTTGAATTGGTGCTTCTTGAAAAAGAAAGGTTTTATGACCTTCCTGAGGGAGTCAATGTCCATTACCTCACCGAATTTGATTCGATCAAAAATCCTTTCCGCAAATTCATGTTCGTATTTATTTCAGCCATGAGGTTGAAAAAATATGTGAAGGAAAAGGATGTAAAGGTTGTTCAAAGCCATTTGATCCGATCCAATTATATCAACGTATTGGCACAGTTGTTTGGTGGAAAGCACAAGACCCAGATTGTAAACCACATGATGGTCAGCTTCGACAAGAAGCGTGGCTTCCTTGGCAAGGCGAATCTTTGGCTGTATAAGCAGCTGTATGCAAAGGCAGATATGATCGTTTCTATCTCAAGGGTAATGAAAAATGACCTGGACGATTTCTTCCGCCTCAAAAACAAGGAACGCCACATGGTCATCTACAATCCACATGATGTAGACTTCATCAAAGAGCGTGCAAAGGAAGAACCGGAGGTCTTTGAATTCGATCCTTCCAAAAAATACCTCGTTTCAGTGGGTAGATTGGTAGAAAGGAAAAGAGTCGATATCACCATCAAGGCACTTGCCAAGGTAAGAGAGACGTACCCAAATACAGAATTGTTAGTTTTGGGGAGCGGTGAAGAAATGGATCATTATAAAAAGGTCACCAATGATCTCAAACTTAATCCCTACGTTCACTTTCTGGGCTTCATTTCCAACCCATTTTCCTACTTGGCGAGGGCTGATGTTTTCGTCCTCTCCAGTACTGATGAAGGCTTGCCCAACATCATCATTGAATCGATGATCTGTGGTACAGCTGTTGTTTCCTCAGACTGTAAGTCCGGGCCGCGTGAGACACTGAATCCTGAGTCAGATATTCAAAAGGTGCTGAAAGACGAGATCGAGGTGGGAGAATTTGGCGTACTATTCCCCGTAAAGGATGAAGAAAGATTGGCAGATGCCCTGCTTTATATGCTGGAAAATGATGACGCAAGAGATGAGTTTGTGCAGAAAGGCCTCCAGCGAGCAGAAGATTTCAGATCCTCCAAGGTAGCTCAAACCTATATCAAAACATTTGGCTTAGATACCCCTCAAACTATCGAAAGCTTCTAAACATTCTTTTAGATCAAAAAATCATGGAAAAGAAGAAGATCGCCATTTTAGGTGTTAAATATTTCCCTTCTCGTGGTGGCACCAGCCGGGTGGTAGAAGACATCATCATACAATTACATGAAGAGTATCACTTTACCATGTATTGCTATGAAGACCCCAAGGCCGAAGGGCATATACCAGGCGTCGATGTGGTGCAATTCAAGCCCTATCCTTTCGGAGTCATCGGGGTTTTCTTTTTCTTCCTTCGTTGTAGCCTACATATGCTAAGGAAGGGCGATTATGACATCATTCATATCCACAAAACAGATGCAGCATTCTTCATTAACATGCTGAGTAAGAAGTTCAAGGTGATTGCAACCTCCCATGAAGCTCCATACAAGAGGGATAAATGGTCGGGCTTTACCAAAACTTATTTCAAATGGATGGAGAAGGTATTCATGAAGTCCAAGGCGAAATTGACTTGTATCTCAGAACCTCTGAGCAGGTACTATGAAGAGAATTTCGGCAGGAAAGTCCAGTACATCCCAAATGGGGTAGAGCCCAAACTGGACACAGATTATGAGCAGGCAGATGCCAAATTAGCTGAATATGGCGTTGACGGGCCCTTTGTCTTCTTTGCTGCAAGACGTGTAATGGCAACAAAAGGACCGCACCACATGCTCCGCGCATTGAAGAAGGTCAACTTTGATGGACATGTAGTTATCGCTGGAGACATCGACCAATTACCTACATTCACGAAGGAATTGAAGGCGATGGCCAAGGGCATGAAGGTACATTTCATTGGTTTTGTCAACGGTAAAGCCATGCTGATGGCCATGATCAAGCGAGCAAAGGTGTTTGTATTCCCATCAGAAACCGAGGGCATGTCCATCATGCTACTTGAGGTAGCGTCTATGGGAACACCTGTAATCGCAAGCGATATCCCCGAAAATACCGCCGTATTCGATGATAAGGATTTGCTTTTCTTCAAGAATAAGGATTCTGATGACCTGGCAGAGAAGTTCCAATGGGCATTGGAAAATTGGGGAGTCATGGAGGCGAAAGCCAATGAAGCACAATCAAGGGTTGAAAATGAATACGACAGAGCAATCATCGCAAAGCACTATGAGCAACTGTATCATGATGTAGCTCTCGCTGAAGTACCTTCGGCTGTATAATTCTAAAGTGAAAATTCTCAAAATCTCTCCCATTCAAATGGGGGAGATTTTTTTTTATTTCTTTTTTGTGAAGTTTTTGAGTGCTTTTGTGTAAGGGAATAATTATTTGATGAAAAAAACATTAAACAAATGATCTAATTTATTGAAATACTAAGGAAACTTCATATTTCTTTCTTAACCTTTTTTAAGAAAAATAATCAATAGTATTGTCATTTATTACTTATATTCGCTTTCGAAACTCACCCCAGACAATTACTCAGCTTTATCAGTAGACCGTTTTTTGACTAAAACCGTTAACCATTGCTTATAGGCATAACAGACATTAGAAATGCTTGTATATGGTCAATTAAGCCTAGGTTAAGCTAATTTTTCCGATTTTTATAACAGATAATTAGATTGGTGTAAGTATATTTCATGTAATGTAATTTTTAAAATTTTGATTATGTGAAAGTCGGTTATCAGTCAAAAATTGAAAGCATTATTAATATCAAACTTTAATACAGGTTCTTTCTGCTTTAATCATGAAGCAATCGATTTAATTCCTAACTCGATATGTTGCACAAAAACACTTTTCCTCAAAAGCTTCTTACTTCAATTAAAGGATCATTCCTTTATATAGCTATTGCAGCTACGTTAATGGGAGCTGCCATACCCCTTGGAATAATGCAGTACGGACTTGACAATGCCGTAGCTGTAGGACCTTATTTAAATGGTAACCTACCTGAAACAGGTGGAAGTTCATGGGATGTCGTTGAGGCCTTCCCAAATCTTACCTTTGACGATCCTTTACAAATCATAGAAGTTACGGCCTTGAACCAGTTCATTGTGGCTGGGAAATATGGCCAGATCTGGTCAATTACCACTACTGATACGACTATCTCAACCAAGAATGTCATGCTGGACATCACGGTTGATGTATTCCAGGGAGGTGATACCGGACTCTTGGGAATTGCAGCACACCCGAAGTTTGGAAAAGGAGAAGGAAAAGACTATCTGTATGTTTGGTATAGACATAAGCAACTTCCTCAGAGCGGACAGTATGCCTACCTAAGGCTGGTTCGCTATGAAGTGAATACCACCACTATGGTGGCTAATCCTGCTTCTGCCTACGTCATGATCAACCAGTTTGACCGACACCAATGGCACAATGGAGGAGGGATGTTCTTCGATAAAGACGGCTACCTTTACATCACAGTTGGGGATGAAGGTGGTGCCCAGGACGTATATAACAATGGCCAGAAAATCAATGAAGGTCTTCTTGCTGGTATGTTGAGAATTGATGTGGACATGGATGCTAGCAGAAGCCACCCAATCCGTCGTCAGCCATTGAATCCGGATACACCTCCAGTAGGATGGCCAGACTCATATTCACAAGGCTATTACATCCCAAATGATAACCCATTCCTGTCCACCGACAGCCTCTACCTGGAAGAGTTTTATGCCATCGGTCTTCGTAGCCCCCACAGAGCTACCTATGACAGTGTAGATGAGTATATCTTCGTTGGAGACATTGGTCAGGGATTGAGAGAGGAAATCGACCTTGTGGTGAAAGGCTCTAACATGCAGTGGCCATTCCAGGAAGGCGAGCTATCCGGTTTCAAAGCCAAGCCTGACAGCCTGATCGGAATTGAAACTCCACCATTCTTTGACTATGCAAGAAGCATGGGAACATCTGTGATCGGCGGTGTTGTTTACCGCGGCAGCAAGTTTCCAGCACTTTATGGAAAATATATTTTTGGAGACCATACAGTAAGAAGAATCTGGTCTTTAGATCCACTTACTGCAGAATTGGATTATCTGGCAGTCGTTCCTGAATTTGGTGTTGGGTCTAAAGCAGGGATTTCATCCTTCTTCTCGGACTCCAAAGGAGAAATTTACGTAACAAAGCTATTTGGTTCCAGTGTAGACGGAGGTAAGATCTACAAACTGGTACAGACTTCAACGCCAGATCCTGCACCTGCCACACTTTCTGCTACGGGAGCATTCTCGGACCTGACCAATATGACACCTCAGGACTTCGTGATTCCTTACGACATGAATGTTCCTTTCTGGTCTGACAATGCCAAGAAATATCGTTGGATGATTGTTCCAAATGATGGTACTCACAATACCAGCGACGAACAGGTAGTATACAGAAAATATGACGCTTTTGATTGGCCAATTGGAACGGTATTCATCAAACACTTTGAATACCAGATGGATGACAATGACCCAACCAGCCTGAAGAAAATCGAAACCAGGTTTATCGTTAAAGGATCTGATGAAAGCATCTACGGTCTTACCTACAAATGGAGGGACGACCAAACCGACGCAGACCTATTGTCAGCTGGCTTGCTGGATACATTGACCATCCAGACTACCATCGGACCAAGAGAGGTACACTGGTACTACCCGGGCGAAACAGAATGTGCTTTCTGCCACAACGAATCCGCAGGTGGTACACTGGGGCCCAAGTCTATCCAGCTAAACATGGACATCAACTACCCAAGAACAGGTAGAACTGCTAACCAGTTGAAGACCCTCTCACACATTGGTGTCTTTGAAAACAGACCTGATACATCTGCCCTTGACGAATTGCCAACGGCAATCCATGGAGATGAGGTGGAACAACCGCTTGAGACCAGGGTAAAATCATATCTCGATTCCAACTGTGGCTATTGCCACCGTCCAAATACATCTATCAGGGCAAACTTTGATGCGAGGTTCAAGACTCCCCTTGGGAGCATGAACCTGGTAATGGGATTGTTGGAACATCCTAAGGAAAATGAATCTGAAAACAGAGCCATTGTTCCAGGCAAACCTGATCAATCTATGTTGTTTCGACGTTTAAGTGTCGTTCATGATGAGATTTCAATGCCACCATTGGCCAAGAACCTTATGGATTCAGCGGGGGTTGCCCTTGTAGAGGAATGGATCTTGAGTATGGATGAGCAAGATGGGTTGTCTGACCTGAATGAAGGAAGAATTGCACACTATGACTTTGAAGGAACTTTCAATGACGTAATCGGAGATGCAGATGGGGTATCACAGAATGGTGCGAGCATCGCAGTTGACCCGGTACGTGGAAATGTCCTTTCCACCGACGGTGTTGACGACTATATGTCTGTAGCCGCCAAGCCACAATTCTATCTGGGTGAAGACGACGCAGACTTCTCAGTTGCGTTTTGGTTCATGCAAAGAACAGGAAGCGTAGGGGTCGACAGACCTATTGTTCACAAAGGGGAAAGACATTTCCACAACACCTTTGCAGTCTGGATGGGTAAAAACGACGAAACGGTTAACTACAGAGCTTCATCTACTGGAACTGTTTATGATGGAGGTAAGACCATCGCAGAAATTCCTTTGAACACATGGACACACATCACCTATGTCAAGGACGGAAATAAGCTGTATATCTACCTTGATGGGGTGTTCCAGGGCTTAACTACCCTGGCAGGTGAAACTGTTCCAAACAACCACGATCTCTATGTTGGAGCGCATCCCCTATACGGTGCATATACCAATGGAGCATTTGATGACCTGATGATCTATGACAGGGCGCTTACAGCTGATGAAGCCAAACTTCTGGCTTCTGATACGGAAGAAAAATACCTGATTGCCCACTGGCCTTTGAATGTAGACGGAAAAGAAATTGTAGACAATGCTGATGCCTTCTTGCTCAATAACCCATCCTTTGTGGAAGATGCGGAGCGTGGAAAAGTTGCTAGCCTGGACGGAGTAAATGACTTCATGATGGCCAAGCATGAGCTTCACCTGGAATTGGGTAGAGCAAACAAGCCTTTCAGCCTATCTCTTTGGATCAACCTGAAACAAGATTTTACAGGTGCGAGAAGAACAATCATCAAAAAAGGTGATACCAACCTGGAAAATAACTTCAGCATCCAGATGAATGGAGCTGACAACCACCTGATCTATCAGATGACTACTACCCATGGACTGGAGGACGGACTGAGCGCCAATGCCCTCAGCCTGAATACATGGAACCATGTCGTTTATTCTTATGATGGTACGAAGGTGAACCTGTATATCAACGGAAGTTTCGACAGCGACATCAACCTGATTGGAGATCCCGAGCCAAATACTGGCCACATTTACATAGGAGATGATCCATGGAATAGTCCAGTAAATGCCTTGTTGGATGACATTAAAATTCTGAATAAATCCCTCAGTTCGACTGATCTTGGTAAGCAAATGATGGATACCAAACCATTTGCTATCGGAAATGATGTTTACACAGGAGGAACTTTGGATGGATCTATTGCCAACCTTTTGATCAACAAGACAGACATCTTCACCAACAATACAAGTGTGCCTGTCGAGATTGAATTGGAAGCCATGAGGTTCTACGCACAGCGTCTGGCCAACCCGATCACTCCATTCGTAGCCAAAGTTGGTGCTACCAACTATGAAGTGCTAGCGATTGGTACTACCAGAACTTCTTCCGAGTATGTAGTGGGAGAAAACAGGTTTGACTTCAAAGATGGTGATACCAAAGTCGTTACGCTTCAGCCCGGCGAATCCCTATATCCTGGATTCATGGACGCAAACCCTGACGGCAGCGGCACAGGAATCAACTCTGTCATACCGTTTGGATCAGGCACTGACGAATACTGGTTCACCGGTAGCAATTCAGGTACAGGTTCTGCCATTATCAGTGAGGGAAGCGATGTAACAGAAGGAACATTTGCTTCGAATGAGACCAAGGATTACAAATTCCTGATCGAGGCTACCATGCTGGGATCACAAAATACGTTGAATCAGACCATTAGTGTGGATAAAGTGCCTGTAGCCAAAACGACTGATGGTACGGTAAGTCTGAATGCCAATTCTACCTTCAACATGCCATTGGACTACAAACTCATAAGTGGTCCTGCGACTCTTGAGGGGCCGAATGTCATTCTGAGTGGTACTTCTGGACAGGTAGTCATCGAGGTAAGCCAGCAAGGAAATACCAATCTGAATCCTGCAACGACAGAAAGGGTAGACTTCTTTGTCGCCCCTACAGGAAACGGAGAAGGATCAGGAACAGGTCTTACGGCAACTTACTATAATGATACCGCCATGACTTCTCAGGCGCTTCAAAGAATCGATAGTACCATCGACTTTACATGGGGCTCCAAGTCGCCTGACGCTTCTGTAAACCCGCTTACCTTCGCGGTAGTTTGGGAAGGAGAGATCGAGTCTCCATTTACAGAAGAAATCACCTTCAAGACTACTACAGATGACGGTGTCAGACTTTGGGTAGACGGACAGCTAATCGTTGATAACTGGAATGACCAGAGTGTAAACTCAAACTTCGGTTCCGTCAACCTTACGGCCTGGGTCAAGGTGCCCATTAGAATGGAATACTACCAAAACAAGGTTTATGCTGAGGCACAATTGGAATGGTCAAGTAATAGCATGGCTACACAGATTGTTCCGACCTCATTCCTTTATCCTCAAAATTCCAGCCTTCCAATAGAACTTAGTGCCTTTGATGTGCAACTGATTGGACAGGAAGCTCGCCTTGAGTGGCTATCAGCGAATGAGATTGGATCTTCCCACTACACCATCGAAAGAAGCCTCGATGGCACCCTCTTCGAACAGCTTGCAGATGTAAGAGCAAGAGGCCAGTCCAATTCTTCTACCTATTATGAGTGGATTGATTCCAAGCCACACTACGGTGTGAATTACTATCGCTTGAAGATGGTTGATACAGATGGATCATTTGGATACTCAGATATTCGCTCCATCAACCTCAAAGGCGATCAGCTATGGGTGTATCCAAACCCTGGCAAGATTGGACAAGAGCTAAGGGCTTCCATAACCTTTAAAAACTCCAACGTCGCAAGACTGGCACTCATGGACCTTTCCGGAAGGAAAATCCGCCAGGAAGACTGGACATTGGAGAATGGTCAGGCCGTCGTAAAGATCGCAACGGACGACCTTGCACCCGGTGGTTACCTCATCGTCGCAACAGCAGGAGATGGAACCCAACTGATTAAAAAGGTACTGATATCAAAATAAGGCGTTAGATTGCCTGGAAAATAATTTGTAAAAGCCTTTCTTTCGAGAAAGGCTTTTTTTTATGTCTATCATTGAAAATGAGAAGATCATTTTAAGAGAATTTTGCCTGGAAGATGCAGAATCCATGTATTTGCTGAACAATGACCCTGAGGTGTTGAAGCATACAGGGGACCTGCCATTCAAATCCCTGACAGAGGCCAAAGAATTCCTGCTCAACTATAACGCCTACCAATCCTCGGGGATGGGGCGATGGGCAGTGATTCGAAGGTCAGATAAAGCCTTTGTAGGATGGTGTGGCTTGAAGAAACACAAGAGCGGAATGGTAGACCTTGGTTACAGGCTCATGCGGTCTTATTGGGGGAATGGGTACGCGACCATGGCTTCACAATTGAGTCTTGAGTATGCTTTTTCCAGCCTGAAATTAGAGGAAGTCCTAGCCCGGGCACATATTGATAACATCGCTTCGCATCGGGTAGCTGAAAAGTCTGGGTTTTCCTTTTGGAAGGAGACGGAGGTAGAAGGCCTTGGCAAAGCAAAAATTTACAAAATAAAGAGCGAAGATTGGCATAAAAAAAGAGGCCTTTCCTAGGATCAGGAAGGCCTCTCTGTATATTTTTTGCCTTAATTAGAAATAAAAGACTTCTGTAAGAGCTCTAGTTCGTATAGAATTTTAGAATCATCATCCGATGGAAGTTGGTCTTTGCTGATCGAAGTCAAAGTCAGGGTAGTGTGGGTTGTTTGCTGCTGGACAAACAATTTGATTACCCTGGAATCGATACCGATGGTGTAGACTGAAATCCCATTTTTGTTGTTTTGAAGGATGCCATTCTTTCCACTGACGTAATCCATGTAGTCAAGTACATTTTTCTGGATTTCCTTGGCCAGTTTTTTATCATTGTAGATTCTCGATACGGTGGTTGCATAGAGGGTCTCATTCTTAAAGACATACTCCACATGCTTCTTTGCATCTAGTTGTGCCCTAAGAGAGTGCAGCTCTTTATCTTCAACAATGCTGCTGATATAATCCCTTGAGTCCAGGTATCTCCTTACCTCGGCCTTGGTTTGCCCGAAAGGGATAAAAAGATTGTTTTGTCCAAAAAGCAAGGAGGAACAAAACAATAAAATGAAAAGGGTAAATGTAGGCTTCATGTCTGGGTGGTTTTAAGAACAAGTGAGCAATAATACGCTTCGTGGGTAAAATTGCAACATATATTTGATTATTTGAAATCAAAGGGTAGCAAAGTAATGGCTGTCGAAAAATTTTCCGACTCAGTTTTTACCGAATGGCAAACTTTTGTAATCCTAGAATACTTAATGTGGGTCACGCCAAAATCAGGGGAGAGGGAATTTGTGTTGCTGTTAATTCAAAAACGAGGAGAGAGTTGGTATTAGTATTCAAACTTCCCCAGTTCTTGTTTCAGCTTTTCTACCTTCTTTTGAAATTCCATTTGTCTGGAAGACGCAATAGAATCTGTTTGGGTTATAATTTCGAAGCTCTCTGGTGATGCTGGGACACCATTCATAAAATACTGAAGGGTGAAACTGCCTTTCTGGTTTTCCAGGTTGTTGCCAATGCTAGCCACAGGATCTCCCTGGTGAACTGCACTGCCTACTTCAAGGCTATCTTTTAGTTGGCCAAGATGCCGATACTCTGTACTGTAGATTTCGCCATGATTGATTTTGATGTAGGTACCTTTTTGTCTGTTTTTTGAGATGATGGCTATATCTCCTTTTCCAAGTGCAATGATGGGGGTACCTGTGCTTCCTACATACTCCAATTCGAATTTGGATTTTTCTGTAGGCAATTCTTCTTCATCAGCATTTGCAGCAGTATATCGCAGGGGGCTTTTTAGAAAAGTCCTTTTTACAGACTGTCCTTCTTCATCATAATAGGTCTCCAGGCTATCTTGGGGAAAATAGAAGGCAAAATAATCCTTTTTCTTATGGTGAAAATGAGTGGCCATAACCTTGGTAATTCCAATGGAAGTACCATCTACATAAGCTTCTTCATAGACAACCTTAAAATAGTCCTCGGCATCCAGGTGTGAAAAGTCTATAGACCAGGCATAAATTTCTTCCAGGAGTTTGGCCAGTCGCACATCAAGTTCCATCTTCTGAATGGTCTGATAAAGTGTCCCATCAATATATCCCCCAATGGTTTTGTTTCTATAAATGGCATTCTCTTTACCTTCATAGACAGAGAGGGTATCCCTGAAATCATATACTACAAATTGGGCAGGGTTTTTTTCATAAATAAAATAGTCCACCTCATTGTAGGGGTTTTTTACCAGGGTAAAAGTATTCCCAGCCCTCATCCTCCTTACATCGAATATCCCGCTTGCCTTTTTCTCAATTGCATCAATTTTGGAGGAGGGAACATCATGCTCTCTGAGCAGGTCCTGCATAAATTGATTCTTTCCCAGCGTACCCTGAATAACCTCTTTTGACTTGACATCCAGACCATAAAGCTCATAGCTCATTCTTCTAAGCTCAGGAGCAGGAATGATTCCTTTGTTTCCTACAGAAGTAGACTCGGAGGTCTGTTGCTGACAGGCCGACAACAGCAGACAAAGTAGGAAGCCTATAGGGACGATTTTTATTGGACTGGTCAAAATAGAGTGTAAGTGAGTGGTTTAAAACAGAAGTAAGTCCTGCTATCCAACCAAAAATAAAGCTAAATGTGGATAAGGCAAAGAATAATATTCTAAATATTATATTGGTGTCCGCAGCATCAATTTATGAAAAACAAACACAATGGGATTGCATTATTCTTATATTCGCCACACTATTTACTAAAATCACATAATTATGAGCCTACTCGAAGGAAAAATTTGCCTGGTTACCGGGGGAACCCGTGGGATAGGGAAGTCTATTGTTACTGAATTTGCCCGTCAGGGAGCAACCGTCGTTTTTACATTTCGTTCATCAGCCGATGCTGCAAGAGAAATTGAAGCTGCTTTGGAATCCGAAGGTAAAAAGGCTAAAGGGTATCAGGTAGATGCAGGCAACTTTGAACAGGTACAAAATCTGATAGATGAGGTAAACAAGGAGTTTGGCAGGATCGATGCCATTGTAAACAATGCTGGTATTACCAAGGACACCCTTCTGTTGCGCATGGGAGAGGATCACTGGAATGATGTCATTCAAACCAATCTGAACAGTGTGTTCTACATGACCAAAGCTGCCCTCAGACCCATGTTGAAGCAGCGCAGTGGATCATTCATAAACATCAGTTCTGTGGTAGGCCTACAAGGGAATGCAGGACAGGCCAACTATGCCGCATCCAAGGCTGGAATGATCGGTTTTACAAAGTCTGTAGCCAGAGAGGTTGGAAGCAGGGGCATCCGCGCCAATGTAGTTGCGCCTGGCTTCATCGCTACTGAAATGACTGATAAGATTCCTGAAAAGGAATTGAGTGCATGGTTGGAAAATATCCCCTTGAAGAGAGCTGGTCAACCTGAGGATGTAGCAAATCTATGCGTATTCCTGGCTTCGGACCTTTCGACCTATGTGACTGGACAGGTCTACAATGTAGATGGAGGAATGGTAATGGCCTAAAGCTGTTCTTGACATGAAAGAACTTTGGCAGAGATTTGAAAAATGGATGGAGGCAAACGCCTCCTCCCTTCTTGAAGACTTGTATGAAGGTGCCAGTACCTGGGACATCAAGGAGACAGAGGAAGAATTGGAGCTAAAATTTCCTGAGCCTTTCAAGGAATTCATCATGTTGCATAATGGTGCTATGGTGGCCAATGGAATCATCGGAAACTGGGATCTCTATGGACTGGATGACATTTCAGAGGAGTGTTTTGACATGGATGAAAAGGTGGAAGAGGGTGATTTTGGGAGCAATGTGAGGCCAGAAGATGGCAAGGTAAAAGGGCAGTGGTGGAACCAAAGCTGGATTCCCTTTGTAGGAAGCGGCAATGGACACTATTTGTGTCTGGACATGGACCCCGGGCCTGACGGGAAGCCCGGACAGGTAATTGCCTATTTCTATGATTCAGGAGAGAGACCTGTGTTGGCAGAAAGTTTTGACAAATGGTTTTTGGATGTAATCGAAAGAATGGAAAAGGGAGAAATCTCCATTTTCTATGATGAAACCCTCGATCAATGGCATTTCGATCAGCCAGGCTTGCTTAATTTGAAAGAAAGCTGAAATACCTGGACTTTGCCCTGCTTCAACTACGTAGAAAGGAATTAAGGTAAATTTATAGCCGATAGGCATGATTATATACCTAAATAAAAGACGGGATTGATTAGATTGCAGTTGCAGCTCTGATCAAAATGCAGCTTTTGCCCATCATGGAATAGAACAGATAGCATAATAGATGAATCTTTCTTTTAACTTTTCTCCTTATTACCTCTTATTGATTCTGCCACTTGCCGGACTTTTGGCCTGGTGGATGTATAGGGGAACAAGGGAGTTTTTGCCCCGTAGTTGGGGGATGATATTGGGAGCATTCCGCTTCCTTGTGTTGAGCATTCTAGCTATTCTTTTGCTGGAACTGATGTTGACCTCTCAAAAAGTTATTGTCTATCCGCCTATCGTTGCCCTTTTACAGGACAATTCTGAAAGTCTTTTGATCAATAAGGATTCCGCCTATGTGAAGGAAGAGTATAAAACTCAATTGAAGGAATTCATGGGGGATTTTGATCCGGAATCCTATTCATTGAACCTCTTTTCCTTTGACAGGGAACTTAGACCTGGCATTTCTCCAGACTCCCTTGATTTTAACCAAACGGGAACCAATATCTCTAAAGCCATAGAAGAGGTGGGAGATTTGTACCAAAATCAAAACCTTGGGGCCATGGTTTTGATCAGTGATGGGATTACAACTGAAGGGAGTAATCCTTTGTATGCCATTTCTGGCATGAAACAGCCAGTATACACCGTGCTGCTGGGAGACACTACTCCCCAAAGGGATCTCAGGATAAAAAATGTCCTCTTCAATGAGATCGCCTACCTCAAGAATGAGATTCCTGTAAAGGTAATGGTACAATCTACTGGTTTCAGCAATGCTGATGTAACGGTTACCCTGAGTGGGCATGGCAAGAAATTGGGCCAGCAAAGGGTCAAACTTAACAGCAATAAACAAGAAGAAGAGGTATCCTTTTCCTTTAAGCCTGAAGAGGTAGGATTGCAGCAGTATACGATCCGAATTAGCCGCAAGGAGGGAGAATTGACTTACTTAAATAATACGAGAAGAATCTATATTAATGTCCTGGAAACCCAGGTCAAGATTGCCCTTTTTGCAGGCTCTCCTCACCCTGACTTAGGGGCATTGAAGCAAGCCTTCGAGAGAGACAATAGCTATGAGCTGACACAATTTGTCTTAAAATCAAGGGGAAATTTTTATGTGAATCCAAGTAATTTTCCTCTGGAAGATTTTGACTTAATCATTCTGCACAACTTTCCACAAAGCAATGCCGATGCAGCAATGGTTGACAAAATTCTTCAGGAGGTGAAAAATAACAAGAAACCCATTATGCACTTCATTGGTGCATTTACAGATCTAAGGACTATCAGTCCACTATATGAGTACATGGGCATCACTCCCAGAGATTTTACGGGACGATCTGAAGAAGTAATCCCTAACTTCCTTTCAAAATATAAGGATCATTCTACCTATACATTTGCCCCTACATGGATAAATTGGGCAAATGCATCGCCCCCACTTATAAGGAACCAGTCCAACTGGCAAGCCAAGCAAACCACAGAGTTATTCGCTACTGCCAAAATCAAAAATGTTGAATTGGACTATCCTGTATTTGGTATTCAGAATCAGTTGGGAAGGAAAAATATGGTCTTTTTGGGGGAGAACTTTTGGCGAATGAGGGCACATAGCTTCGTGGAGACTGAGGAGTTCGAAAATTTTGATGGCTGGCTCTTTAACATGGTGAAGTGGCTCATTGTGAATGATGACAAAAGAAGGTTCAAGGTTATTCCCTCCAAAAAGATATTTTCTGGTGGAGAACCTGTGATTTTTAGGGGGCAGGCATATAACGATAGCTACAATGCCATAAGTGGGGTAGATATCAAGTTACAACTCACCAATCCCGCTGGAAATGTTGATGATTATTTCCTGAATGAAAGCAGCAATGGACAGTATTTCATTGAACTCAACAAACTTGAAGAAGGAACCTATAGGTACAAAGCCGAAGGCCGCAAAGACAACATCAGAATTGGCCAGGATCAGGGACAATTTTCTATTGGTCGCTCTAATGTTGAGCATTTCCGCCTTCGCGCAGATCGAGAATTGATGCAGCAAGTTGCCCTGCGTACTGGAGGGGAGTTTATTCACGCCAGAGATATGGGTGATTTGGCACAAAAACTCAAAGATTTACCCGCTATGAAGCCCGTTAGGGATTATAAAAAGGAAAGGGCTGGCTTGAATGAGTTTTTCTGGCCAATGATGCTGCTTTTGTTGCTTCTCTCCATAGAATGGGTGGTTAGAAAGTTATACAGCCTATTGTGATCTAAGGGTGAAATCTTGCGGCAGCCTAACTGTACAGGGCTTTTTTCCTTATGCCGACTCCTTTTTGTAAAAAATATCGCACATTTCTAAACCTTTCCAACTTTCTGTTAGTTCTGAAAGTATGAAATGGGAACGAGGAATACTTTGGTTTAGAAATGACTTGCGCCTCCATGATAATGAAGCGCTTACCAAGGCTATTGAGAATGTGGGCAAAATCATCCCTGTGTACATTTTGGATGAACGTCAACTCAAAAAATCTCCCTTTGGCTTCCCTAAAATCGGACCCCACCGCGCTCAATTTTTACTGGATTCGGTAAGGGTTCTCAAAAAGCGACTTCAAGAGAAGGGCAGCGATTTGATATTCCGAATCGGTAAACCTGAGGAGCTAATTCCCAAATTGTCTGAAGAATATGCTGCAAAAGGTGTCTTTGCACACTGTGAGGTAACATACGAAGAAACCAATGTAGAGGAAGCGCTCGAAAACGCCCTCTTCAAAAATGGAGTGTCACTCGAAATGTATTGGGGAGCAAGCCTTTATCATTTGGCGGACTTGCCGATGCCTGTGCGTTCCTTGCCGGATATATTCACTCAGTTTAGAAAAGAGGTCGAAAAGTTCAGCAAGGTAAGGCCTACATTCGGCACCCCTGATAACATCCGTTCACCTTTCATTGAGAATCCTGGTGAGATTCCTGCTTTGGAAGATTTGGGCCTAGAGGCACCTAAAAGAGATTCCAGGTCTGTGCTAAAGTTTGGTGGTGGTGAAATTGAAGCATTGGACAGGTTAAACACCTATTTTTGGGAAGAAGATAGGCTAAAAGAATACAAAGAAACCAGAAATGGACTCGTGGGCGGGGGATACTCATCAAAGTTTTCTCCCTGGTTGGCACTTGGGTGCATTTCTCCAAGGAAAATCTACGAAGAGGTAAAAAGATATGAGAAAGTTCGTAAGAAAAACTCTTCGACTTATTGGTTGGTTTTCGAACTGATCTGGAGAGACTATTTCAGATTTGTGGCCAAGCAGCATGGCAATACCCTCTTCTTAAAGGGAGGGGTCAAAGGCGAAATTAGCAATTGGGACGATGACATGGCGAGGTTTGAGTTGTGGGCCAATGGAGAGACTGGAATCCCCTTTATTGATGCAAACATGCGGGAACTTAAACTCACTGGATTTATGTCAAATCGTGGGAGACAAAATGTAGCTTCCTTTTTGGTAAAGGACTTGAATCTTGATTGGAGGATGGGGGCTGAATGGTTTGAGTACATGCTGATTGACTATGATGTTTGTAGCAACTGGGGCAATTGGAATTATGTAGCGGGCATTGGCAATGATCCCAGAGAGAACAGGTATTTCAATATCCTCTCACAGGCGAGCAGGTACGATGGAAAGGGTGAATATGTCAAACTCTGGATTCCAGAACTTGGGAACTTGCCTGTATCGATGGTACATACTCCATACCTTTCTTATAGAAAAGAATTAATGAAGTTTGATGTTGAACTGGGCAGGGACTATCCCCACCCACTGATCAAACTCGGAGCAGGTAAAAACGAGGCAAGAAAATTTGCCCATAGGAAATAAAGATGCTTGTTGGTTTGAAGGTGAAAGGCTGGTCTTCGAGAGAAGGCTGGCCTAACTTTTTGGGGTTTAAAGTTAAGTACGATTGGTACAAGTACAACTTGTCTTGCTGAGCCTAAGCTGAGCATTTTCTCCAGTTGGGTAAAATTCTTTTTCCAAGCCTGTGACCAAAAATTATCACCACAATCTAAAAAGTGAAATTTGTAATAGAATTTCGTGCTTATAATTAGGGGTTTAGGACGGCAGGGATGCCGTCCTTTTTTATTCTACCTGCAATACCAAACCCTTCAAGTATTCCCCTTCTGGGTGATAGATATTGACAGGGTGATCTGGTGGCTGATGGAGCTGGTGAAGGATTTGTACCCTCCTGTGACTCTGAGAGGCAGCTGTGAAAACGGCCTTTCGGAAGTGGTCCGCCGAAACTACCTGTGAACAGGAAAAGGTGAAGAGAATGCCATTGGGCCTAATTTGCTCGAAAGCCAGTCGATTGATTTTCCTGTAGCCCTTCAATGCCCTGTCCAGAACTTTATGATGCTTGGCAAAGGCTGGAGGGTCAAGGACAATCAAGTCATATTTGTGGTGAATATCTTTTAGGAATTCAAAGGCATCCTGGGTAAAAGATTGATGCCGACTTTCCTCACCAAAATTCAGTGCTACATTTTTATCAGTTAATTCTATCGCCTTGGCAGAGGAGTCAATGGAATCTACCGATTGGGCACCTCCAGCCAAAGAAGCCACAGAAAAACCACCAGTATAGCAAAAGGTATTCAAGACATCCTTGCCTTGGGAATATTCTCCGAGCAACCTGCGATTTTCACGCTGGTCAACAAAAAAGCCTGTCTTCTGACCCCCTTCAGCATCTACTTCGTAGCTTAGTCCATATTCTTTCCCTTTCCAGGCTTGACTTTGGCCAAACAAATAGCCGTCCTCCGCCCCCAGTTCTGCTTTAAAGGGTACAGCCTGAGCACTTTTGTCATAGACTGCCTCGATGATTTCTGGAAGTTCTTCCTGAATCAACTCAGCCAGTAATGTTCGTATATGATAAAAGCCCACCGAATGGCATTGGACCACCGCCAAACTGCCATAGACATCCACAATCAAGCCCGGAAATCCATCACCTTCTCCATGAATCAAGCGGAACATATTTGTTTGTGCATTCCCAATCAAGCCCAAAGAACGCCTCAGCGAAATCGCATGTCCCAGCTTTTCTTTCCAAAATTCCCTGTCTATTTCTCTTTTCTTAAAAGAAAATACCCTCACCATGATGCTTCCAATCTGAAAATGTCCAGTACCGAGGTATTGACCATCATTATCATAAACCTCTACAACTTCTCCTTCCTTGAGATCAGGAGATTTCTTCTGAATGGCACCCGAAAAAACCCATGGGTGAAAACGACGGAGGGAACTGTCTTTTCCCTTTTTTAAAGTGATGGGCTGATATTTCATCCTGTAAAACTAGGAGATAATCTTTAAAATTCTTGGCATATAATTAAAATGACTCCCCTTTGAAAAGAGAAGCCATTTGTATCGAGAACAAAATGTCAAGTAGAATGAAAGAAGTTGGAACCGTAGCAGTTCTGTTTGGTTTAGTACTTAAGGATCTTTTTAGACCAAAGATAAGCGCCTTTACGAAACTGAATGATGTAGATCCCTTTTGCCCATTGATGAGTGCTCAACTGATTTCTTCCTGGCGAAATCAAGCCCTTGTAAAGCTGTTTTCCTCTTAAGTCTATAATACCAATTTCTACTTGCTCAGTGAGTGTGGACTCAAGACTTAGTAATTGCAAATCCGCAAAATGGGTAAAATCAATGTGGGTCTCCAATAAGGCCTCGTTATTTACCCCTCCAATTTCGGGGATAGACACAGAATCACAATAGGTGGAAGTACAGGTAGTTTCTACATTGATTGAATCAAACACAGTCATACAAACCTGATAGGTCCCCGGAGCATTGTAGGTGTGGGAAGGGTTTGTCCCTGGCGCTGTAAGAAGGAAATTCCCATCACCAAAATCCCATTCAACCCAGTCGATGGTGCTGGTTGTGCTTTGCATTTCCAACGAAACGGTAAGACCCTTGATGCTGTCGGTAAAATAGTCATTCAATTGGTGGAAAGAACAATTATACCTTGAGGCTTTCAACTGGACACAAAATGTATCACCACAAATGGTATCAGCCTTGAATCCATAGGAATAAACGCAAAATGGGTAAACACCAGCTGAAGGATAGGTGTATTTCAAGCTGTCTCCAGGGATGCCTGGAATCACCACGCCATTGCCCATGTCCCAGGAAATAGAGTCTACCAGTCCTGTGGAGGTATCCAATGCTTCCAAATAGAGATTGTTGAAGTTATATGTGAATTGAGATTGAATATTCAATTCTTCACAGCTCAAGAAACAGTTTTGAACGTTGACCTGAACCGTGTCTCGGTTGATACAACCCAGGTTGTTAATGGTTCGAATATAGGTGCTGTTGGTAGTAGGGGATGCAAGGGGAGAGGGACAATTATAGCAGGAAAGGCCAGGAGTATTGTTCCAGCTAACTAAATTGCCGTTCAATGCAGGAAGTTGAATGGTATCACCCTGACAAATTGTGGTATCTGTAAAAGTACGCACACCTGCCAATTGCCTGATTTCGCCAGCTGACAATGCCCGATTGTACATCCTCAAGTCATCTATTTTTCCATTGAAAAACTCATATCCACCCAGACCATTGAAGCTGTCATGCTTCCCCGCGGTTCCAATGTTTCCTGAATAAGCAAGTGAGCCACCGTTTCCGTTATAGGTACCACAGTCATTTATTCCATTTACATACAGATCCATGTCAAGCGGACCTCTGATTACTATTGCCAAATGAATCCAGGTATTAAGGGCTAGGGTAGTGGTACCTAATTTTGACCTTCTCCATGAGGGACCGATGAATCCTCCATCTCCATAACCGCAAGCCAGCCTCCCGCTGCTCACAATTACCATCCAGACTCCGTGATAAGAGTCGTCATTATAATTGTTTCTGAATGCAACATTTGGATCAGAATCGTAAAGCTCAACCCATGCTGATACTGTTATAGGTAAGGGGGCTTGCAAATTATTGCTGTCTATAAATTGGACAAAGTCGTTGATGCCATCCAGTTCAACAGCCCCATTTGGGTTGCCGAACCTGTCAGTAGCATAGGTTCCTCCAAAGAGGGTTCCATGGTTGAAGTTTCCACTTTGGTCCAGGCAATTGCCATCGAATGGATAATGAGCTACCAATCCTGCTTGGGAGTAGGCCGAAAGAATAAGAAAAAGAAGGGTGAATAAAGAGAAAGTGTATTTCATTGGATTAATTTGATTGTGCTGTCTAATTATACAAATTTTTTCCCTGACAGATCACAGGAAAGAAAATCAATTTTTGTTTTATCTTGTTCTCTTTAAAAATCTACCCTGCTATGAATAGAATAATCATCCTTACAGGAATTATCCTGGGTTTTATTCAACTGAATGCCCAGAATAAATATGACCTGAACTATTATCTCCCCGAATTTACAGTAGAGAATACGAATGTTCCTACACCTAAAGAAGTCATTGGCCATGAGGTAGGAGACATGCACATAAGTCATGACCGATTGGTCCAATATATGTACAAGGTCGCCGAGAGCTCAGAAAGGGTAAAACTCGAGCGCCTGGGTTGGACATTCGAGACCCGCCAACAATTGGTTTTGGTCATTACTTCTCCCGAAAACCACAAACGCCTGGACGAAATCAGGGAGCAACACCTCAATCTTACTGACCCACAAAGTTCTGCTTCTGTGGACATCAAGGACATGCCGGTGGTAATTTACCAGGGTTTCAGTATCCACGGAAATGAGCCAAGTGGTGCCAATGGAGCACTTGCACTGGCGTATTACTATGCTGCGGCTGGAAATCCAAAATTGAAAGAACAACTAGACAATGCAGTCATTTTATTGGACCCTTCTCTAAACCCTGATGGCCTTAATCGCTTCGCCTCATGGGTGAATACCTCCCGAAGTGTGTTTGAACTCAATGGAGATCCCCAAAACAGGGAGCAAAATGAAATGTGGCCAGGAGGAAGGACCAATCACTTTTGGTTTGACCTGAACCGTGATTGGCTGCCTGTTCAGCTACCTGAGTCCAGAAATCGAATCGCATATTTCCATAAATGGAAGCCCAATATCCTGACAGATCATCATGAGATGGGAACCAATTCCACCTTTTTCTTCCAGCCGGGAATCCCTTCGAGGAACAATCCCAATACACCTGCTCGAAATTTTGAGTTGACAGAGGAGATTGGAACCTACCATGCCAAGGCATTGGATGAGATTGGGTCTCTGTATTACTCCAAGGAAAGTTTCGATGACTTTTATTATGGCAAGGGTTCTACTTTCCCGGACATCAATGGTGGGATTGGAATTCTTTTCGAACAGGCTTCTTCCCGTGGGCATAAGCAAGAAAGTGTCAATGGAATGTTGGAATTTCCCTTTACCATCCGCAATCAGGTGAGGACAGGCCTATCTACCCTTGAGGCAGGGGTGTCTATGCGGGAAGATTTGTTGGCATACCAGAGAGATTTCTACAAAGAATCTATAAAAATGTCCAAAAAGGATGCGAACAAAGGCATTGTCTTTGGAAACCAAAATGATAGGTCAAGGACTGAGGCTTTTGTGGAGATCATGTCCAGGCATGGCATAGATGTTCATCCTTTAGCTCAGGACATGACTGTTAATGGCAAGAATTACAAAAAGGAATACAGTTTTGGCGTTTCCCTTGATCAGGCTCAATACAGGCTCATCAAAATCATGTTTGAGCAGCCAGTCAGCTTCCAGGACAGCCTCTTTTATGATGTATCTGCATGGACGCTGCCCCTGGCCTTCAACCTGCAGTTCGATTATGTAGACTCAAAACTGGATTCGAAATTTGCAGATGGTGGGGCATTTAACCCACTTTACGAGCCCAAAAACGATCTCAAAATAAGCAATTACGGATATGCCTTTTCCTGGGGAGATTATTTCTCTCCGTTTATGGTTAACTGGCTGCAGGGGGTTGGACTTAGGGCAAAGGTAGCTACGGATTCATTTACCGCTGAAGGAAGATTGTTTTTACCAGGTAGTATCATAGTTCCTGTTCAGCAGCAATCAAAAAATCCAAGAGAGGTATTTGAGTTGATGAAGTATTTGGAAAAAGTTACTGAACCCGAAATTGTAGCGCTAACAACCGGAGCCACTGGCGGAATTAACCTGGGAAGTAGAAAAATATCTACTGTTACAGAACCCCGTATTGCCATGTTGGTAGAAGGAGGTGTAAGGTCTTACGACGCGGGTGAAGTCTGGCATTTGCTGGATACCAGGTATAACATTGCTGTGTCTCACCTTCCTCTACGGAATATGGGGCGAATTGACCTGGATCGATACAATACCCTGATCATGGTAGATGGCTCCTACAACAGCCTGTCCAAAAAAGATGTTGGTAAACTGAAAGACTGGGTCAGAAAGGGAGGAAAGATCATTGCTTTCAAACGAGCCAATGAATGGCTCGCCAAAAATAAAATCATCAAAGTAGCCTTTGATAAGGTGGAGGATGATACCACCGGAAGAGAGGATTACGAAGACCTGAGCAACATTCGAGGTGCCCAGGTAACTGGAGGAGCCATTTTCGAGGCAGACCTGGATATCAGTCATCCCCTGGGGTATGGGTATACAGAGCGTAGCCTTCCCATTTTTGTGAATGGAACTACCTATATGAAAGTTCCTCCCAATCCATATGCCTATCCGCTGAAGTATGGGGATGATCCATTATTGAGCGGGTATATCTCCGAAGAAAACCTTCAGAGAATGAAGGGAAAGGCGGCTGTGCTTGTCTCTCGTTTTGGAAGTGGAAGGGTAATTTCTTTTGGTTTCAATCCCAATTTCAGGGCATTTTGGTACGGAACCAATAAGTTATTCATGAATGCCATTTTCTTTGGCGATCAGATCAGTAGCCAAGCTGCCTTGGGGGAGTAGGCTCCTATTAATGCTAGGTAAAAAATTAGCCTGTCAGAATTAATCCTGACAGGCTATCTTATTTGAATCCAATCTGATTGATAGGAATCTCAGTTATAGCTAGGCATTCCAAATCCCCTTGGCAGTGCCATTGATGATTTTGTAATACTGGATCGGTCTGATGATCACATCTATCCCGATACTGACACAGGTTGCGGCAATAATTCCTGTAAGTCCCCAGCCCAAATATTTGGCAAAATAAATGGACAACGGAATATTGATGATCATGGCCAAATAAGCCGACCAGATTTGCAGCTTGATTTTCCCAACTCCATTGACAAACATCACAAAAATGGCATTGAGATTCAGCATGATCTGGAAAATGCCCATCATAACAACCAGCGAGATCGTGGGAATTACCGCTCCCTTTGTCCATAGCTCTATGAATGGGATGGCCAGGAATATCATGATAATGATCCCTACAGTAAGACCTCCCCACAGCATGACCGTCTTTTTGACGGTATTCCTGATCCAGTCAAAGTCCTTGCGGGTATAGGCGTCCGTAAAAGCAGACCATAATGTATTGGTGATGATGGCAAAAGCGATGGTGGGTATATTAAAATACCTTTGGGTAAGCTTATAGTCCGTGACTGCTTCTGGTCCCAGCGAGTCGATCTGTGCGATAATGACTGCATCGGTTAAAAACAGGATCAGGGAGCCGATTTGAAGAAGGAAAAATTTCCCACCAAGACTCATCAGGCTATTGAAGTGTTCCCGAGTAGCCAGTTTAAAACTGGGTCGGTAGTCCTTATAATCCTTGTTGAAGAAATAAAAAGTGGCAAATATCACAATGATAATGGGACTCACGCTCAGCACAAGACTCAGGTTTACCAAAGAACCCTCCGTATAAATTGTCAGGATATAAATGACCGCCAGGGCAATCACATTAGAGAAAAACTTAAATGCTTTGCTCCAGGAGGGTCTTTGATCCGCAATCAGTAGTTTCTCGATCAACTGGATCACAAACCTGAAACAGAAAAAGCCAAAAACGATGAGGGTGGTAAGTTTCAACTGATACTCAGGAATGGTAGAGTTGTATGCAGTTTGCCAGCTTACAAAGGGTATAACTGCCAGCAATACCAAGAATACCACAGCCATGATTAGGGAAAGGCCCACATAGGTTGTACTAACATAAACCCGGGCTAATTGATGTTCTCCCTTTGCCTTTGCCTCTGCAAACTTATTTCTCATACCATTACCTAATCCCACATCAAAAAAGTTGAACCAGGCAATGATGTCTCCCAACATCAGCCATACCCCATATATCTCCTTGTCATTGGAAAGGTAGTCAAGTGTGATCGGTACGAGAAGAAAACCAAGCAAGATACTGGCGCCCTGAAAAAAGAAGCCCAGAAGAACTTGCTTCTTCATTTGGACGCTTCGGGCGTGGCCTTTATTAAGAAGGCTCGTAATTCTTTGAATCAAGGATATATCTTAATTAATAGTGTTTTGAGTAAAATGATTCCTAAAGAACAATGGAAGAGGTTTCCTATGTGAGTCTGATAGTAGTAGGTTTCAGATGTCGCCAAATAGGATGATTTTTTCTGCCAATCCTATTCAACAAAGCAAAGCATCTAACCTGTCAAACGATCCACAAGGCAGAGAAGCTTGCTTTTGATTCATCCAAATTTGAATTGCTAACAAGATATAAACTCATCAATATGCCTTCCCCGATAAAAAATCCAATGGACAATTTTTGTGCATTAACGGCGCCTAAAGAAGTCAGAACAAGAAGTGTATTGTCTTTTTGCGAAAAAAATTCTCAAAATAGGAAGAAAATTCTTGTCTGGATTCAGGAGTTAACTTTGGCTTAATATCAGGAAATACAGCTTTCAAGCCATCTGGCTACATGCTATGCGAAAAAATTAGCTAAACGGGCAAATTCCTTACATTTTTGGCTGTGAGGACAATTTTGGCAGAAAACTTGTTTCTTTTTTGCACAGATAGATCAAGACTTACAGGGATTTGTCTTGAAAAAGTTGTATTATTATACAATTGAAATATTTTAAAAAATTATTTTGCCAAATTTGGTAAAAATCTTGGGGTTAACTTTTTTTGTACTGTAGAATTTCATAGCTGGAACCTTTGTTATTCTACATAATTGGGATTTTTAGGTAGGTATTAACATGATTAAGTTTACTATTGGCAATGTGCTAGCCACATTCCTTCTCCTATTTCTATTCCTTAGCTCTACTAGAAGCCATGGTCAGTCTTCGATGAACATCATCTTGGCGAGATGTGTAGAAGACGCGCTCAATCTTCCTCCAGAAAACAGATCAGTATCCGACATCCGCTCCAGGATGAGGTCTGACGGTAGTTTTTCCGACAGATCGGCGGATATATTTGTGATAGAAGACCGCATCCTAAAACTTGCCCAGGCATACAAATCGGACCCGAATTATCGGAATGATGTTAGTCTAAAGAATGATATTTATTTGGCATGGAATTATTGGAACAATAATTATGACCTGCCTAAAGATTTGGCTAACTGGACAGTAGAGGCATTTCGCCTTCCAAGAGCGGAAGGACTTCTTGCTTGTCTGCTGAAAGAAGAGTTGGACCGCGACTATGGTTCCAACGGTTATGCAAGAGCAATCTCCGATTACGTTGTAGGCATTTATGATGTGATTTTCCTGAATCCATGGGAAAGACCTGACATCGAATTGGCAGCCAATTACTCTTCCCGATTTCGTGGAGGCGTTTACATTGCTGCCTTCGCCAACAACGAAAAATGGATGCAAGACCTGAGATCCAGAATCGATGAGGTTTTGGAGGTCGGTGCAGGTACCAATACCCAAATCATTGGCTATCCTCACGCAGGTATTACACCTGATTACTCCTTCCACCAGCACAACAAAGATGGTGGACAAATGATCTGGGGGAACTACGGTACAGTATTCCTCGACGAATTTGGAAAATACATGAGATTGGTGTCAGGTACAGATTATGACCTCAATAACGGTCATTACCAAACACTTTTCAATGCCATGACACTGGGATTGAGGTACTTTGTTTACAAAGAAGAGATCTCTCAATTGGTGATGGGTAGAAACTGCTTCAACAACCAGTGGGGAGGAACCTTCGCCACCGTACTTGAAAGAATAGCCAATGGCATGGCTCCTGGGTCTATTTCTCAGAGTCAGATGGATCTATTGCGCTTGACCATTCTGCAAATGAAAGACCGCCATCAGCAAGCTACACTGGATGATAGCCGAGTATTCTACACCAGTGATATGATGGTGCATGCCCGACCCACCAACCATACTGTGGTAAGGATGCTTTCAAACCGTACAGCTAGCCTGGAGCTGGGTATCGGACTGGAAACCAAAAACTACCACCTTGGAGATGGTTCAACACTATTTAGAATCGAAGGACATGAATACGAGCAGTCCTGGCCTACAGCCAACATGACTTCTGTCCCAGGTACAACAGCAGAGCAAAAAAGCGGCATGCCTACCTCAGCAGCAACCGGGACTGCAAACTCAAACAATACCTTTGCAGGGGCTGTATCTGATAGCCGAAGCATGGTTGGAGGATTTGACTTGAACAAAGGCCAGTCTTATTCTACCATTCGAGCCAACAAGTCCTACTTCTTCCATGATGACATCTTTGCCATGTTGGGTTCTGGTATCCGGCAGGATGGAACCATCAATGGAGACATCTGGACTACACTGAATCAGGTAGAAAGAAAAACCGATGTTACCTATAACGTAGGAGGAAATAATGTTGTAGTGCCTCTAAACAGCAATTCTTCAAGGGACTTCAACAATATCAGCTCACCTGTATGGTTCTACCAGGATGGATTTGGATATATCATCGTTCCTGAGAGTCCTATCAACATCAAGTTTTGGGCAGAAACTCGAACTGGAAGGTGGAGCGATGTAAACTCTCGCGAGTCGTCCAAAAGCATCAATGTGAACATGTTCCACCTGGTGATCAACCATGGTAGAAACCCGCAAAACGATAAGTATCAGTATTATGTAGTCCCTAATACTACGCCAGCACAGTTGGCCAACCTGCTCAATAACAACCCTATTGATGTGATTTCCAACAATGCTGCTCAGCAAGTAGCATACCACAGGAATTCAAAGAAAGGGCAGTTTATTTTCCGTACAAATAACCAAAGAGCAACCTTGTCTAGTGGGCTGGAGATGTTTTCTGCCAAGCCGACCATTATCCAGACTGAAGAAACTCCTGATAGCCTTATCGTTTGGGTAAATGATCCGAATCAGTCTGAAACCTCTGTTCAGTTAAGAGCTAATTTCAACCTGAGAGGTAATGGAGCCACTTGGAATGTTAATACGGAAGAAACCACCATCAATGTAAGCCTTCCACAAGGAGTTTATAAAGGACAAGCCGTAAGAATGGCATTTGCCTACGGTGATCAGCAGCCAAATTCAGCCCCGATAGCTGATTTTGAGTATGCTGCACCAAGTTTTGTGTCTCCGGCAATAGTTAATTTCGATGCTTCAAACTCCAATGATCCTGACGGGGTAATTACAGCTTACGAATGGGTGTTTGAGGATGGTTCCACTGCTTCTGGTGAGTCTGCAGTAAGAACTTATACCAATCCTGGTTCCTATTCAGTCAAATTGAGGGTTACTGATAACGTGGGAGCTCTGGACTCCACCGAAAAAATTGTAGTCATCACCGAAGAAGTTGTTCAAAGTAGCTGTACCCTTCCCCAAAACTGGCTAAATGCAGATATAGGAAATCCTGGTGCCAAAGGAAGTGCATGCGCTGACAACGGAACCTACACCATTACTGCAACAGGAGATGATGCCTGGGGAAATTCGGATCAGTTCCAGTACATGTTTACTACCATGAATGGAGATGGAGAATTGATCGTAAGGGTTTTGAGTATGGAGCAGAATGAAGAGTATGCAAAGGTTGGGATCATGATGAGAGACAACCTGAACGCATCATCTCAGCATGCACACGCCTTCTTCCATGCCAACATGAAATATAATGGAATGCAATACCGCGAACTAAATGGTGATGAAACCTTTAGTGCAGGAACTTATACCGGTTCAGCCAGCCTTCCTTACTGGTTGAGAATGACCAGATCAGGTAACACCTTCAGATCCTATGTATCTCCGGATGGAAACAACTGGTCTTTGATAGGTGAGAAATCTATTTCAATGGGAACTCAAATATATGCAGGAGTAACAACTACGAATAAAAATTATGCTGGAAATACCACATCAATCGTAGATAACCTCAGTTTCAGTCAAACTTTTGATCCTGGGACCTTCCCTGTAGAGTTTACCAATGTTCAGGCCATACCCATGCCTCACCTCAAGCAGGTACAGCTAAAGTGGGAAACAGCTTCTGAGCTTAACAACAGCCACTTTATAGTACAGAAATCGCTGGATGGAGCTATTTATGAAGACCTTTCACAGGTTCGCAGCCAGGGAAATTCAAATCGAACGCAGAAATACACCTCAATCGATGAGAATCCATATACTGGAAAGGCGTTTTATCGCATCAAACAGGTTGACTTTAGCGGGCTATTTTCGCACTCGGATGTAGTGGAAGTTAAATACGATGGAGATGTAATTAGGTCATTTACCGTCTTTCCTAATCCTATACAACAAGGATCAGATTTTAAATTTGAAGCCTACATTTCCAAAGTACCTAGTTTAAGGATTGAAGTACGTAACAGCCTAGGACAGGTGCTTTATACGCAGAATAATGTAGAAGTGAGTACTGACGGTTCTTTGTTAACTACATTCAACACCAGTTCTCTTTTACCAGGAAAGTACTTAGTTACTTTAAGTAATCCGGAGTATCTGGACATACCCCTGACACAGAAACTTGTAGTCCTTCCTTAAGTTATTTTTGAGATTTTTAGGTAGGATTTCTCTCAAATGCCCTCTTTATGAGGGCTTTTTTTATTTTCTACAGTACAATAATAGTTATAAAAGTGTAATATATTTTATCTGTTGGGGTTTTTGGTCTTTTTTGAAGTTTGAATGGATCATTTCGCGGATTGTTTGGAAAAAGAGGCTTTTGAGCTGAATAGAGGGCTATTGATAAGGAATGTTTGTTGGAGCTGTATACCTAACGAAAGGGAGCCTCTTCATTGTTATTTCTTTGCTATCCATCCACTTTTGACCTTTTTTCTTAGATCACTGGTTCAATAAATTATTCAGAAAAGTATAGGTAAAAAAATGGTGCATCAGCTGGAATGATGCACCTAGTAGGTATACTAAAATATCTTGGTTTTAACCTAGAGCGACAGGTATAACATGATTAGTTCAAAATTATAACTTTCATGTATTCAATTTTATTGTTTATCCATGTCTTGGATAATTTTGTGTTTGAATGTCATGAATTCAATCTTGAATGGTTTTTTCAGCTTCTACCGGCGTTTTTTCTATGGCGCTATCCACCTCAGGGACGATTGTGGTAAGGTATACATATCCCCATGTACCGATAGAAATCATCATAATTAGTTGGGTAATGTGCATAACCGTCGCAAAAAGGATTCCCAGGTTGTAGGAGGCATCATAGGTGCCTAAGACCATCATTGCACCGAAGGTGATCGCCACGGAGATGTGATAGGTTCCAACGCCTCCCGGACTTGGCAGAGCCATCCCTATGCCACCAATGATGGTTACAATTGCTCCAAAGTATAGTAAGTTGATGTTCTCGATAGCCATAACTTCATCCATTCCATAAAAGGCTACATAGGTCATCAAAATGTAGCAGACCCATATGGCGATGGTATATACAATGTAAAGTATGGGATTCTCAATGTCCTTGATACTAAGGGCTGATCGGTACAGATCTAGGAAGGCATCATAGAGCTTTTTGACAATGGGTATCTGTAGAAGACGCTTTTTGAAGATCAGAAATACAGCCAGTCCGACAACTCCCAGGCCTAAAGCAATGGGTAGGAGAGGGATACCTCCTTCGGATTCTCTTTCTGCAAACAAGGTCTCGTTCAGCAATTGTTCCAGGGCACCATGCTCCAGGAAAAAGGCCAATACGATAAGGGAAAGCAGGATCAATACATCGAATACCCTTTCTATTGCTACAGAACCAAGAGACTTAGCCATTGGGATCTTATCCGACTTAATCAGGATGGAGCATCTCGCTACCTCGCCACCTCTGGGAATAGCTTGATTAACAAGGTATCCCAGCATCACTGCTGCATAAAGCCTGAGGTTTTTGGGATTGTATCCAAAAGCACGGTACTGCATTCCCCAGCGGACAGCCCTTATGTAGTGGCTAAAAGCTCCAATAGCCATGGACAGGACCAACCATCCCCAGTGAGCAGATACGAAAGCTTCTTTTACTTCTTCCCATGTCAGGTTACGCATCGCCAGGTAAAGCAATAATATTCCGAAAGCCAGGGCAAGCAAGTACTTGGCAATGTTAATGAGCGTCTTTTTCAATTCTATCAATTACACGTTAAACAAAATCGGGGGTAAAAAGCTGGGCAAAAATAAAGCAAATTTTCAATTAAACTCACTCCTATTACCCCTACATGTATTATTAGTTCATGAATGTCAATCTTTTTGCCCTGAATAAAAAAAAAATGCGTCTGGACGCATCTCAATCAAGAAATTTGAGCCTTTGCGTCTTTTTGGTCCCATATTTGATTTCCTCTCAATATGTTCTCAAACATCTTCATCCTTCCTTTATTTTTGTAATGGAAATATTTCCCGATCAAACCTGAGATTTTACAGTTGGTCCTAATTTCATTCACTATTCCAAAATAAAGGTCAATATTTGGATGTAAGGAAATTAAACTATTTCACCATTATTAGATCCAAAATAACAACGATTCTGACACCATGAAGGTCAAAAAACAACGAATCATTTTTGGTTATATCCTCCTGGAATTGATCCTGCTAAATCTAGCAATGCTTATCTCTCTATGGATCAAAACCAATGTCTGGTCTGAATGGCCAGAGGAGCGGTTAAACCAATTCCTGGCTGAGGACTTTATTCCCTTGGCGCTCATCTACAACATCAGTTGGATCCTTATAGTTTTGCTAAATGGGAATGCAGACCACTATGTTTACAACTCTCTTGGAAAGAGACTGAGAGACTTGGCGGTGAATTCCTTTATCTTGCTCGGGATGTCTTCCACAGTTATCCTTCTTCTTTCTCTCCACAAAAATCCTTTGACCATTCTCATCGGTCCAATCGTAATTTTTGCAGGACTTAACCTGATCTCTTTCCTGATCCTGAATAGGTTATTCGGAAAGAATCAAAAACAGAAAAACTTCGGTTTGAACCTGCTGGTCCTGGGAGCAGGAAAAAGTGGTAAGCAAGTATTGAACTTCACCCAGCAAAATCAGCATCTCGGTTATAAAGTTGTTGGATTTCTCGATGATCATTATCCTAGAAACAACGGCATCAACCTCCTGGGTGGTATCGAAGACCTTAATTCGATCCTTGATACACAGCCAGTTGACGAAATCGTAATTACCCTTCCTGCCACTGAAAAGGAAGGAATCAAATCTGCCATTCAGGCAGCAGATTATAGAGGTATCAGGGTAAATATTGTACCTGAATATCCAGAACTGGATAACGAAAGGTATGAGTCATACCAATTAGGCCCTATGCCTGTATTGCAATTGAAACAGACCCCGCTGGATCACTTTGAGAACTTCATGCTCAAAAAGATTTTTGACACCCTCTTTGCATTGGCATTTCTGATTTTCTTTTCACCGGTATTTGCTGCGATCGCCATCATGATCAAACTCAACAGCAAAGGGCCTGTTTTTTACAAGCCTGTAAGGAAAGGTGAAGCAGGGGGCAACTTCGTTTGTTACAAGTTCAGAACGATGTACGTTGACCAAAGCAAATTTGCAGGCATGAAGTCGACCACTAAGGATGATCCAAGGATCACTAAAGTTGGAAAGTTTCTTAGAAGGACTTCCCTTGATGAAATTCCACAGTTTATCAATGTATTGAAAGGAGATATGTCAGTGGTAGGACCACGTCCACACCGCCTCAACCTGAACGATGAGTTCCAGGCGACCGTAGACAAGTATATGATCCGTCAGTATGTCAAGCCGGGTATCACTGGCTGGGCCCAGGTAAATGGCTGGAGAGGGCCTACAGAGACTGAAGAGCAAAAGCTCGGCCGTGCAACCCACGACCTGTGGTATGTCGAAAACTGGAGCTTCTGGCTCGACATCAAAATCATTTGGTTGACAGTTTTTGGAAAAGAGGTACACAACAACGCATTCTAACAATTGGACATAAATTTAAAAAGGTCGATTCCTGCTGGAATCGACCTTTTTGTTTTTTACTTGCAACCTTTTTTGAAAAAATCCAGTCATGGGAGTGCAAGACTTTACACAAATTTTTACCAACACATTATGAAACAAATTTTACGATCTCTGTTTCTGGTTGGAATGTTGCTTCTAGGCACTGCTCAGGCCCAGGAGCCTTCCAAAAAGGAAGTCAGAAAAGCCCGAAGGGCAGAAAAGAAAGCCCAAACCCAAAGGTACATGATGTTCGGTCTCGGTGGAGGCTGGTACAATTTCCAGGATTTACAAATGAGCAATGGAAGGTACAGCGGTCCTGCTGCCCAGGCCGAATGGCGCAGGTGGGAGATTTCTCCCAAAGCCAAACAGGATATTATCTGGTTCAGGGCTGCAGGAGGACTCACCACGGCCTTTCACGGGGCAACCGATGCACAAGTGTTCCAGCCTGAATTTCGATTTACCTACACCCACAACATGGCCAAGTGGGGAGCAAAGAATGACAGAATCATTCGTTTTGGAGGCTATGTTTCCATGATGGCCAATTTCAGGAACAATGCCGCCCTCAACAATTCTTCTATCTACCTGGACGTCATGCCCTCTATTGGTCCTGCTGTAGATATCGAAATCCCCTTTGTTTTGCCCCTATTCAAAACCAATTCAACATTCTCCTACCAAGCTGCAACCTCTCTTTTTGCTTTTATGAATGCCCTTCCGGCCTACAGCCTTTCTGGAGGTGAAAGCGCTAACTATTTCCTTCCCTTTGGAAGGCAGGGAAGATTTATGTCTGAAGCTGCCATGATCATTCCCATAAGAAAGAAGAATGCCAATATGCTTAAGATCAGCTACAACTGGGAACTACTCGGCTATAGAGAATCAGAGTTTTTCAAAGCTCGTTTTGGCCAGCACAACCTGCTTTTTACCCTCATGGTAAACCTTCATTCTTCCAACAAATCTTCCTAAATACGAATTCAATGAAAAAATATATAAGCCTATTCTTGCCATTTTGCATACTGTTGAGCTCTTGCGAACTGCTATTCATGGAGCCCAATCCTGAAACTACAAAGGCTGCTATTTTCGAGGAAGCCTGGACTTTTGCAGACAGGGAATACTCCTTCTTTGACTTTAAGAAAATTGATTGGGACTCGGTTAAGGAGGTATTCGAACCTATGATAGACGAAGAAATGGACGACGAAGAATTCTTCGACCTCCTGGCAGATATGCTCTTTACCCTTCGAGATGGACACGTGAACCTGAGGGCTCCATTTGACCGTTCCAGAAACTGGACTTGGTTCCTGGACTTCCCGCCCAACTATAATGAAGACCTTCTTGAGAGGTTTTACTGGAAAAGCGAGGAGCAATTTGTTGGACCTTTTACAGTTTTTGACTTCGGAGATATAGGCTACGCCAATTATCGCAGCTTCTCAAGCTCTGTAAGTAGCTCAAGCATGAGCTACCTGGTAGAGAAGTTTAGCCGAGAGGGCTATAAAGGCCTAATATTCGACATGCGAAGCAATGGGGGAGGTTCACTAAGCAACGTAACCAACATCCTTGGATGGTTTACTGAAGAAGATAAGGTAGCTGCAAAGCGGAGAGAAAAAAACGGCCCCGGGCACAATGATTTTACAGAACTGGATGATTTCATCATTGAAAAGAGGGGAGATACGACCTACAACAAGCCTGTAATTGTATTGGTAAACAGGCTAAGCTATAGCGCCACCAGCTTTCTATCGACTTGTACCAAGGCATTTCCGAATATCATTTTGATGGGAGACACCACTGGAGGGGGGGGAGGAGCCCCTGTCAATACAGACCTTGCGAATGGCTGGACACTCCGTGTTTCTGGTACTCAATTGTTTACACTGGATGGATTCAACATCGAAGACGGGGTGCCGCCGGATGTTTTTGTGCAAATGGATTCCACTGAAATGCTCAATGGCACGGATACCATGCTTGAATTGGCCTTGGAAACCCTCAGAAAATAACATCTAAACTTATAACAGTTTCTTAAAGAGGAGTGGGATTTTTGTACAGCACAAAAATCCCATTTTTTTATTTTTCCTGCTTAACCAGTGCTTTTGATCCGGAGAAAATTTTATCGAGGATTTTTCTGGTAATCAAATAGGTGGGCTTCACCCCCGCAGAGCCAAGGGGACCGGATGCCAGGGTGCTACCAGTAACCAAAGGGTTGTCCGAGGCATAATAGGCATACCTGAGGGTAACGTCCTTGCTGATGGTTTTGCGAATGAATGAGGCAGCCTGAATGGCCTTTTGGTAATGGGCGCCCTCCATTTCCAGTCCAATGGCCTTCCATGAAGAATTTTTGAAGTAGGAGAGTACGTCGGTATTTTGGAGGGAAGTACCCAGTACGGTGATCATGGCGCCTTCACAAACCCTGTCCTCCATTTCATGGAAATCTTCACATTCAAAGTCATTCTTCAGCGGATAGTTATCCGCAGTTCCCTCAAAAACATGGGCAGAAGGAATCATGATGTCTCCCTTTCCGCCAATCAGGATACCTGCTTTTCCCATGACAGAAATAGACTTTACGGGCATATAGTAGGTCTTTCCACTATAATTGTAGGACTTCAGCAGTTCGTCCATGGTTTCGTAGGCCTGTTCTCCAAATGCATAGTCCATGACAAAAATCACAGGCTTCTCATTTTTGATGTAATCCAGGTCGATATTTAGTTCCGGAGAAAGAATGGCAGGATCCAGTTGACTGGTATCGAATACCTGGGTGTAGATATTCGTTCCTGAATCATCTTCGATTTCGTACATGCCATTTTGCAGGGCAAACTCCCTTACCTGCTGGCGTAGCGGAGCACTGTCAGGTCTACTCAACTGATTCGCAAGAAATTCGATGCTCCTGTTCTTGGGAAATTTCTTCTTCAGCACATGGTAAGCATACAGGGAGTTCATCACGGAGTGAAGGTTAGCACTTATGATGTGAAGAGGCCGTTCGATCAAGCCCCGATCTATGAGGGTCCGCTTGATAGCCTTTGCCCAGATTTCTCCATAGATATGATGCCCAATACGGTCCCTGAGGGTAGGGGAGAAGGTAATGGCCCGCTTTCTGCCATGAAGGAACTCATCCATAGCCGTCTTGCCCAGCCCATATACCACACTGAAAAGCCCATTGTTTTTCTCGGACCTTGCAGCCATGCGCTCGTAGGCATTTTTGGTCTCGGCAAAGCTTCTCCCGAGGATGGTACTCAGATGGGTGAAAGCAATTTCTTTATTGGTATGGTTGAGCGTTACCTTTCCATTCACAACTGCTTCAAGGTATTTCCATTCTAATGTTGATTCACCCGTCTCCAGCAAAGCGTGATTCATGATCTTATCCGCTTCCATATATAGGAAGGTCAGGTGAGTCAGGATATCATATATCTCGCTTCGACCACGAGTTACTTCGATGAACATATGGTCGCTGTCGATTCGGTAACAAGCCCTTCTTCTGGATGCCGGGACGATTACCTCAAAGTCAGATTCCCGATAACCCTCTTCAGACACCAATTTGACAAATCGACATTCCTCGATGCCTTTGGGCTGTCGATCAATCACATAAATGAGGCCTTCAAGTTCCACCTTGTTTGGATCTGCCATTGACCCATAGATTTCAGGAGCAAGTGTCAACAAGGCTTCTGTGAGGACTTCCCCTCTTTGCCCTAGCTCAGAATAGACACCGGAGTTGAAAAGGTGCCTCATTTCGATGTAAAGCCTCTCGATAGCGGCTCGTGAAATCCTGGCGCGAGTCAGTTCGTTGTGGTTGATTGACATATAGTTTGCGATTAATAGCAAATGTAGAAGACAAATTTAGGCAAAATTGATAAATTTAAATTCCAGAATGCCGATTGTTCATCCTATCTTTAACAAAGCATAAATTACATGAACATGAAACACAAACCCTTATTTGTTCCGCTTTTTATATCCATACTACTCATCCCTTCTTTTTCACTGGGGCAAATGACTCAGGGAGAAATTGGCCTTGCCATGGATCAACTGTACAAAAACAAGTCTATTCCTATTACTGCTACCGTCGGTGACCTTTGGCTGATGCGGAACTATATTTTTGCAAAAAAGGGCTATAAATTTAAGAACGAAGACCTGGGCAATTATTACAGGACCCATTTTGGTTTCAAAGGAGAATATACAAATGTAGATAAAAGCTTAACTGAGCTGGATAAGGAATTGATAAAGTTGATTCAAGCCAAGGAGATCAAAGAGAAAAAAGAGGCTCAATCTGTTACGATAAAGAACGCCACGTTTTTGCTCAGAGATGGCAAACTGCTAGTTCCCCAAACTGTATCTGCTCCCGAAATTTCCAACCCTGCTTACAAGTACATCACGATGGATAGGATGTCGGATAAAGTCTTTTTTATCAACCTGGAATCATCCTACGAATTTGATGCCGTGGAATGTTGTGGAGGAGAGGGAGTGGTAAGGAAATATTTGAAACGCTTTGTCTACTATCCAGAATCGGAAAAAATGGTCCCTGTGCCGGGAGTTTTGCTTAACCAATTTGAGTTGGTTGATCTATTAAAAGACAAATACCTTTTTACAAATGGCTTGATTTTTACCGATTCTTATCCTGGAGGAGGTGGAAGCGCTCCTACAGTTTATATTTATGACCTGGAAAGTTTTAAACTACTAGGGAAAGTTCCTGACCTGCATTTAAATCATGGAATGGTTGAGATCAAAGATTCCCAAGACGCCATTATGGAGATCTGGACTATAAAACCAGCGAAGTATCCAAATGTGATCAGAGGTCTTTATTTATTTATTAATGGAAAACTCATTAAGACAGGTTTGAAGGTAGAAGAGAAAGGAGCATGGTTTTATGCTGGCTAGGAAATAAACTTTTGGGGCCTGGAATGATCTTTCTAAATCGTCAGTCCAAAATATTTCCTTTCTACCCTTGCACCTCCGGCAAAGATTCCCTATTTTTGCAAACCCAAATTATTTGAAGGAATCATGTACGCAGTAGTAAATATTCAGGGATTTCAGTTTAAGGTTGAGGAAGGCCAGGAGCTATATGTTCACAGGCTACCCAACGAGGAAGGCGATTCAATTAACTTTGAAGAGGTTCTTTTGGTAGATAATGAAGGTGCTATTCAGGTTGGAAAGCCATTTATTGAAGGCGCAAGCGTTACTGCAGAAGTAAAAGGCCACATCAAAGACGACAAAGTGATTGTTTTCAAAAAGAAGCGTCGCAAAGGTTTCCGTAAGAAGAACGGACACCGTCAGCAGCTCTCTCAAATCGAAATCAAATCTATCCAGGCCTAGTCCTGAACCATAATATTTTTTCTAACTCAGAAGATTAAAAGTCATGGCACATAAAAAAGGTGGTGGTAGTTCCAGGAACGGACGTGAATCGGCCGGTAGAAGACTTGGAGTAAAAAAATTCGGTGGACAAGAAGTTATCGCTGGTAACATCCTTATCCGTCAAAGAGGTACTAAATTCCGTGCAGGAGAGAATGTAGGTATCGGAAAAGACCATACGCTCTATGCCCTATCTGATGGCGTTGTTAGCTTTACTGAAAGAACTTTCAACCAGAGAACCCGCAAAGTAGTGCACGTACTTCCTGCTGAAGAGAAGTAATTGCAACAAAAAAATATTTATGGCGTCCTTTCTCGAGGACGCCTTTTTTTGTTGTGTAATTAGCGTCCTTTAATTAGGAAACGTCTTCAATAAAAAGATACATGCAAACTGCCCCTAAAGAGAAAGCGGTTATTTGGACAACTCAAAACCTAGCGTGGGCCTTGCTCATGCTCTTTATGCTCAGCCTAAGCATGTCAAAAGCTATAGTCAGCATCTCAATGGGAGGCTTGGCTCTACTAGCTGTATGGCATGTGGCCAAGGAGAGAAGTTTGCAAAACCTTCAACAAAGGTCGTGGATCTGGTTCTTGCTCGCCATTTTCGTACTTGCAGTGGTCGCCGGAGCCTGGACTTCCGATAAAGCACTTTGGATCAAAGACCTGCGGGAAAAACTTCCCTTTCTGGCAATTCCCCTTAGCCTGGGGATGCTACCTGCATTATCCGAAAAACAGAAGCATGCGCTGCTCATTGCCTTCATCATTGCCCAGGCTATCGTAGCCTTGATTTCTTTGGGGATATTTTTTCAGGATTATGAACAAGGCCTTTATAATATCAGTAAAAACCAAAGCATTGACATCATTGGAAGCATCAGTCATATTTACTTTGGCTTATTTCTCAGCTTCAGTGCTTTTCTGGCTTTCTTTCTACGCTTCAATAAAAGCCAGGAATGGCCTGGCTGGCTGAAGTACTTGGTTTTTGCACTGGGACTGATTAACGGAGTTTGTTTGCATCTACTCACCTCGAGAACCGGTCTGGTAGCTTTCTATGGCACAGCTGGTATTGCCCTCATCTGGTGGATTGTAAATAGAAGGGCATGGCTTCCGGGATTTATCCTGTTGGGAGGGTTGTTCATCCTACCCATTGTTGCCTACCAGACGATTCCTTCTTTCAAACAGCGGATATCGGTAACCATCTGGGACTTGAATGAAAGTAAGAACCCTGACCGAAATATTGCTGAATTATCAGTGGGCACACGCTTTGCTACCTGGCAAACTACCTGGGAGGTCTTTCTGGCGAATCCTATACTCGGAGTCGGGAAGGGAGACATGGGTGCTGAAATGGATAAGCAGTATGTGAGGAATGGGATTTCGAAACGCTCCTCTGACCTCAGCCACGAACCTCACAACCAATACCTCAATGATGCAGCCAGTACAGGAATTTTAGGACTCCTTTTGCTAGGCTTATTATTTTTTCAGTATATTTTGGCTATCCGAAGAAAAAATGACCAGTTATTTCTCTTATTCACCAGCCTGATGCTCTTGGGTATGTTTTTTGAGTCCTTACTTGAAAGACAGGTTGGCATGAGTTTCTTCCTGATTTTTTCTATGATTCTTTATCCTGCACTTCCTGAAGCCGAAGAATTGGGCTAATTTGAAGAGGTATATGAAAATGAACATAAAAAGGCTGTTCCTGCTTTTCCCTGTCCTATTAGGTATGGGAATGACTTCCCTGCAAGCCCAAAGCACGGGAGTGAAAATCCATAAGGTAAAATCAGGTGATACCCTCTATGGGATAGCCCTGAAGTATAAAATCAAATTGAAGGATTTAAGGACCCTCAATCCAAAGATCAAGGGCGACCGCATTTACCCCAATAATGAGATCGTTGTTTCCATTACAGATAATGGCTCAGACTCGGATTTTATCGCTTCTAGCGGCTTGCCACGCAGGGCTTCTTCTCCTGAATGGGAGGATGGACATATCGACTCACTAAGGCCAAAGCCGAAGCGCAGGGAGGTGATCTTCAACAAGGAAGAAGGAGATATGACTGCTTCTAAGATGATCAAGGATGCTTTTCAGGACGGGACAACAACCCATACCGTCCAGCCTGGGGAAGACATTTATTTCATTGCCAGACTCTATCATATCAGCCCCAAAAAAATCATGGAGCGGAATCCTGGTAAGAAAATCAAAGCAGGTACCCAATTGACTATACCCCTTACCAAAGGAACTGATCTGGTGGCCTTATCTGATGAGATAAAGGTCAGGAAACTTCAACCCAGACATGAAAAACTCACCAACAATCCCAAACTTCTGAGTGAAAGGGGGAAGTTTGAGTTGGTCAGAAGGGACAATGAAGAAAAGATCTATTATGCTTACCATTATAGCTTTCCCATCGGCCAAAAAATATTTATTCAAATCCCTAACAACTCAGGTTACGTAGAAGCAACTGTCATTGGTCGACTTCCTTCTTCATCTGATTCGATGATTGGAATCTCACCAAGAATCTACGAGATCCTCAAAGCAAGTGGAAAATCTAATATGTTAACCATTTACTTTGAACCCTAGTAGGCAGACTTATTTTAATTTAAAAACCCTCAAGTATTCATTATCCTAAAATAAGCAGGCATATTATTATGTCTGGAAAGGCATTTTTTACCATTTTTGCGACTCAAAAGAAAAATTTAAAATGGATATCATAGGACAAATTCAGGAAGCTGCTGCCAAAGCCATACAAGAATTGTATCAGGTAGAGGTAGAGCCAACTAGCTTCCCTATCCAGGAGACTAAAAAAGAATTTGAAGGAGACTTCACATTGGTGACTTTTGCCCTGACCAGACTAAGGATTGGAGCTCCACCAGTGATTGCTGAAGCCCTTGGTAAATATTTCCTGGAAAATGTCCCTATGGTTGAATCCTACAATGTTGTAAAGGGCTTCCTTAACCTGGTAATCTCAGCGGAGACATGGCGTGAGTACCTGGCTTTTGTATTGGACAACAAGAACTTCTTTACTAATTCTCATGGTGAGGATCAGACCGTAGTGGTGGAGTATTGTTCTCCCAACACCAATAAACCCCTTCACCTGGGGCACTTACGAAATATTATTCTGGGCTATTCATTGACGCAAATACTGGAAGCAAACGGTTATAAGGCCATTCCAACCTGTTTGTTCAATGATCGTGGCACCAACATTTCCAAATCCATGTGGGCCTATCTTGAGGAAGGAAAGCTCGACACGCCTGAGGAAGCAGGAGTAAAGGGAGACAAGCTGGTTGGAGATTATTATGTCAAGTATGCACGTGCTCATAAAGCGGCTCTGGAGGCTGTAATGGAGGAAAAGTCTTTACCCAAGCATGAGGCTGAAAAACTGACGCCTACCATCCAGGCGATCAACGAAATGACAGTTAAATGGGAAGAGGGGGATAAAGAAACCAGAGCGCTATGGGAAAAAATGAACAATTGGGTCTATAAGGCCTATGAAGATACTTTCGCCCGTCTAGGTGTGTCCTTTAATAAGTTTTACTATGAATCCAAGGTTTACCTTCGAGGAAAGGAGACCGTAGAGGAGGGGCTAGAGAAAGGAATTTTCTATAAGGATGATGAAGGGACGGTTTGGGTTGATCTGACAGATGATGGCCTGGATAAGAAGGTATTACTGAGAAGCAATGGTACCAGCCTCTATATTACCCAGGATCTTGCCATTGCTGCGGATAAGTTTGTCGATTACAAGATGAATAAGTCGGTATATGTGGTAGGGAATGAGCAGGATTATCACTTCAAAGTTCTTTTTAAGATTCTGGAAAAATTGGGGAAACCCTATGCCGAAGGACTTTTTCACCTTTCGTATGGCATGGTGAACCTGCCTTCTGGTAAGATGAAGTCTCGTGAAGGGACGACCGTTGAAGCAGATGACCTGATGGATACCATGGTAGAGTCTGCCCGTGAAGTAACTGAGCTTTTGGGTAAGACTGAAGGCATGGATGAGCGAGCCTTGAAGGATCTATATGAGAAAATCGGTTTGGCCGCCTTGAAATACTTCCTGGTGAAAGTTGATCCAAAGAAAACAATGTTGTTTGATCCTCAGGAATCTATCCAGCTTCACGGTACCACCGGTCCTTCTATCCAGTACTCTTATACCCGTACCATGGGAGTAAAGCGAAAGGCGAATGCTGAGAAATTGAGCTTTAGCTATAGCTCTGAGGATCAAACTGAGGAGGAAATGTTGGACAGTGAGCGCTCCTTGCTCAAGTATTTCATGAAATACAAAGATGTTTTGAGGGAGTCCGGGGAGTCTTACAATCCATCATTGTTAGCGAACTATTGTTATGACCTTTCGAAGGAGTACAACCGTTTCTTCCACGACGGCAAGATCCTTCAATCTGACAAGCCTCACACTTCTGCCTTCCGTTTTGCCTTGAGTGATATGGTTGGTAAGACGTTGAAAGAAGGAATGAAATTGTTGGGCATAGAAATGCTGGATCGAATGTAAGCCGAGCCGGCGCATATTCACATCTATTGGCAACGGATGCAAAAATTAGGTAACTTCCAGCATTCTTAAGCGTCAATGGAACGTAGACTTAAATCAGAGAACCAAGACTTATGTTAAGATATTTCATCAGCCGCGAATTTTTACTAACCCTGATAGGCCTTGGGCTATTGGGAGTGTTGTTATATCTGGCTGTTTTCTTCTGGATCATGCCTGTTTATACCCGTCATGGTTCAGGGGTATTGGTTCCAGATGTGAGTGAAAAACCATATAAGGAAGCCGTTGCCATCCTTAAGAAATCAAAATTGCGTCCTACTGCAGATCCGGATTCGGTTTTCATGGAAAACCTTCCTCCTGGAGTCATCATCAAACAATACCCTGCTCCCTACAGCCGTGTGAAGCCCAATAGGACGATTTCATTGACCATCAATAAATTTCAGCCACCGATGGTGGCCATGCCTGAGGTCGTAGACCAGACGCTCTACCAGGCGAAGGTACGCCTGGAAAACTGGGGCCTTTCCATCGGCAAGGTGATGCGTAAGCCTGACTTTGCGGAGAATGCCGTTTTGGAAGCCAAGTACAAAGGAGGAGACATAACCCCAGGCACCAAGATCCCACGAGGATCAAAGATTGATGTAATTGTGGGTTCAGGACTTGTCTCAGGAAAAGTTACCCTGCCTGATTTGACAGGATATACCTATGAGGATGCCATTGCCATCCTTACTGAGTTAAACCTTGGATTGGGCTCGGTAGTCTATGAAGAAAATGCCCCTGCAGAACAGATCGGAAAAATCTATGACCAGCGCCCAAGATACATTCAGGGCGACTCTGTGAACATGGGTTCATCCATTGACTTGTATATATACGGTTCTGAACCAACCTCCAATGAGGGAATTGTAGTTGAGGGAGAGCTTCCTGAAAGCAAAAATGATGACGATGAGTAAAAAGATCTTTCTTTCATTTTTTCTCTTGCTCTTATTAGTTGCTTCTGCTATTGCAGTCCAAGGACAGACCCGTAATTCCAACCTTGATTCTCTGATGTATTATCAGAGGACTTACAACCTTCGCATCAAGAACTTGACTCAGGCTGAGCTTGGAGAAACTTTGGCTGCCATTGGGAAAATGACCATTCAGGATACCGCCACTTTCAATGTGGATTCCTTGAAGCGGGTGATTGCCAGGGGGCAAAAGATCATTGATGAGGATAAGACTGCGCTTTATCTTAGAGGGAAATACGAGCATTTTTTAGCGCTTGTAAAGAAAGGCGAAGCTCGTAAGGAGGATTAGGAAGAATAGGAATAGGAGTTTACCATGGTTCTGATGCCATAGATAAACCCCTATTAGGATCAAGCATCCAAAAATTCTACTGTTCCTTAATCCACCCAATCATATCCTTGATTACCTGCTCCGAAAAGGTCTCCGTCAACTGGCCATACTCTGTAACCAATCCTGTCTCAGCCTTTTGGAAAAGGTGATTCATATCGGGATAGACTTTTGAGCTAAATTCAGGATTGCTTTCCATCAGGCTAGCCAGTGCGGCCAGGTTTGGAGAGGCCAGAACCTGGATATCTTTTCCTCCGAAAAGGGCCAGGATGGGAATATCGGCTTCATTGATGAAGGGCTTGGGATCTGTCTCCAGAAAGTACCGCATCCAGGGCGAAGTCATAGGTTTTGTTCTGCTTTCCAAGTTGTCTCCAACTATGCCTAAACTTGCTTTATCTTCTTCTGTAAATGAGGAAAGAAGCTCGCTGGTTTGGTCATTTACCTTTTGAAGTGCTTCGTCATTATCAGGAGTTTTAAGTATGATCTGGTAAATCTTTCTTGAAAGCTCCTTGTTTTTTGCGACCAATTCTTTTTCAAAGCCACTTTTTTCAAGGTATGCCTCCTGCTGAGTGATGAGAATTTCATCTCCTGGAAGTCCAGGCCCAGCCAACATGACAATATAACTGACCGAGCTCTCTATGCTTGCAACCATAGGGGCAATCAATCCCCCTTCGCTATGCCCTACCAGTCCAATTTTGCTTTGGTCTACCTCAGATCTGGTCTTCAGGAATTCAATTCCGGATTGAATGTCCCTCGCAAAGTCCTTGGAGGTGGCAGACTTAAAGTCGCCCTCAGATTCGCCAATCCCTCTGTCATCCATTCTCAATACAGCTATGCCATTGCGAGAAAATGCATCCGCAATTACCCAGAAAGGTTTGTGTTCAAATATTGTCTCGTCTCTGTCCTGAGGTCCTGATCCTGTAATCAGAATCACAGTCGGAAAGGGGCCTTTTCCTTCAGGTGTGGTTAGCGTCCCTGCCAACTTAAAATTCTCCACCACATTCTCTACCTTTACTTCTTCAACGCTGTATGGAAAGGGAGCCTTGGGAGTTTGAGGCCTTTCAGCTTTGGTGGTACCGTAAGAGAGGTTCAATGGTACTGCCCCCATTCCTTGAACAAAGGTTCCGGAAATGCTCTTGGCTTCAGGATCGTACTTTCCTGTGTAATTGATAAATAGCCTGTCTAATTTGATGTTCAACTTAGGTGCTTCGAAGGAGATCTCAGAAACGGGAATGCCATAGGCACCCTGATCAGGACTGTCCATGGTAGCGGCAAGGACGCCCTCTTCTTCGCTGATGTGAAATATAATTCTCATGCTCTGAGCTCCAACTTCCAGCTTCCCCTCCCAATCTCCAAGAGGTTTTTGAGCGAAGGAGGTGGCTCCCATACCAAGAATAAGTAAAAGCGACATGGCAATTTGAGTAAGTTTGTGCATATGTATTAGATATTTAGAAAAATGTCTAATTATCCTAACGAAGGATAAAACAATTGGTTACAAAAAAATCCCGTTGGCAAACACCAACGGGATCAAAGTATCTTTAAAGATATGGATTAGTTATTTCCTCCATCCATAGACTTTTTGAAGTCCCAAAGACCTTCCACGTCAGGAACGATAACGAACTCTGTACGACGGTTCTTTTCTTTGTTCTCTTTGGTATCGTTAGGAGCGATAGGCATGGTATCACCTTTACCGGTAGCAGTCAAACGCTTGGTAGAAACACCAGCTTCTTCCAAAGAGCGAACTACTGCAAGGGCACGAGCCGCAGAAAGAGACCAGTTGTCTTTGAACTTGTTTCTGTGGATCTTTACAGGATCAGAGTCAGTATGACCTTCAACCATTACGCTTAGCTTTCCGTTTTTGTTGAATACTTCAGCCATTTTTCCGATAAGCTCCTCAGACTCTTTGGTCAATTTGTCGCGTCCAGCGTCAAACAAAATTGCGTTAGAAAGGGCGATGTACAATTTACCTTCGCGCTCTTCAACGTTGATGTCAGAAGGGTTGTAAGTTTCAAAAACCTCGTTGATAGCTGTTTCTAGCTCAGAGATTTCTTTCTTGTTCTCAGCAATTGTCTTGCTCAGATCAACGATTTCCTGCTTGCTCATGTTTAAGTTTTTCTCTAGTTCAGAGAAAGCAGCAGATAGAGAATCATTCTTGGCGTTTGCAGAAGAGATTTGGCTTTCAAGGCCAGCTTTTTCTGCAGCAGCGCGGGTTACTTCTTGGTCGTATTTCTTCTTAGAAACACAAGAAGTAAGGGTAGCCATAGCAGCAACCAATACAGTAATTTTAAGGACCGTAACTGAAAGTTTCATGATAATTGAGCGTTGTGTAACAAGTTATTCGATGAATATGGTATCGTCTAATGCCATTCAAATTCTAGTGTGCATAGTTATTGATACTTATGCAAAAAGGCAAATTTAGTGCCCTGATTCTCCACTTTTTAACGTATAATTTAAAGTTTTGATGAATTTTCTACGCGTAAAAAGTTATGGAAATCCGGAAACTACGCTTTTCAAGTATCGGTTTTCACCTTTTATGACACCAGGAACGCACCAAAGTTACCCAAAAGTTGAATTTTTTACCAATTCAAGGCCAACTGCTTGGCCTTTTAATGAATTTATTTCTCATTTTTTTTGAGACTTAAAACATTGAGAATGAATTTTATCCGCTGTAACTTATTGTCTCGACCGATTTATTATCCAATTCTGATCCTGCCTAAACATGTATAAGTTTCTTTTTGCCCTGACTCTCATTTTTTTCATTCCTTCAAAGAAATATGCCCAAAAATTAAGTGTCGATAGCATGAAGCAAATAGTCCAAGGGCAGGTTTCCGTTCAGAAAATGAAAAGCTTGCTGAACCTCAGTTCAGAGTTGAAGCAGGTAGATCGAGAACTCGGAGAGGCATATGCGCATCAAGGCAGGAAAATTGCTTTGAGGTTGCAAGATACCGCCTACACATGGCTTGGTCATGTGGAGACAAGTTTTTATAAACGGATGAAGGCTGAGTATGATTCTGCTATTCTCTATGCCACTGAGTCACTAAGGTGGGCAGAGTTACTGGCTAATGAGCGAGCAGTAGGGGCTTCAGCAAATGAACTGGGTAAAATATTCGCGAGAATGGACGATCCTGAGAAGTCTATTTATTATAATAAAATCGCCCTTCAAATAGCTCATCAGACCAACAGTAATCGGAGGCTTGCCAGCTATAGAATGAGTATTGGAAATAGCTTCTATGATTACTTTCGCAAGACTCAAGATAGCCAATTTCTCGATTCTGCCTCTTTTTATTATGAAGAATCCGCAAGCAGCTTTTTAGAAATGGGAGACTCCAGTGGCTATTTTCAGGCTGTTGGTAACCAAACCAATGTCTTCAGGAGGCAAGGGGCGTACCAAAAGGCCCTGGAGGTTAGTAGAGTAGAATATGCCTATTATGAGAGAAGTGAGGACGTTTTGAACCTGTTGATCAGTTCAACCGGGCTTTCTACAGTTCTGAATAAACTTGGAAAGCATAAAGAAGCCCTTTACTACGATAAAATCGGAGAAAGGATAGCTGATTCCCTTGGAGACAAAGAGGCATTAAGGCAAGTCTATTCCAACATGAAGGCCAATTTTCATGAATTGAATGATTTCAAGCAAGAATCAGAGACTTGGGGAAAATGGAGTTTTGTAGATAGCATGCTTAATGATAGAGAGATGAAAGAGTTGAGCTATGATTTGGAGGCCAAGTACAAAAATGAGAAGCAAGCAAAAGAGATAGTTGAAAAGGAGTTGGAGATAAATGCGGAACGGATCAGAAATAGAAATGCGTTTCTGGTTCTTGGTATTTTTATGGTAGCCATGATCCTGACTGGCTTGATCACTTATTTCAGGTATAGATTTATCCAAAAGCTCCGCATGCAAAAATTGCTGGCTGACCAACAAAAAAAGAGGTTTTCTGCTGTTATGGAGGCCCAAGAAAGAGAACGGACCCGTATCGCTATGGATTTACATGATGGTTTGGGGCAATTACTTTCGGCAGCAAAGATGAATGTATCTAGTCTTGATGAAGCAATAGCAAGCGGTGGAGATAAAGAGGATGAAAAAATCTACTCCTCTTCTGTAAAGCTTCTCGATGAAGCTGCCCAAGAGGTAAGGCAGGTATCGCACAACCTGATGCCCATTAAGTTAAAAGAACATGGATTGATTGCTGCTCTGAAAGAAATGGCTGAGCAGATAAACTCCGCAAGGGAAACTCCAATGTTAACAATTGCATCCCATGATTTTGTAGGAAGGATGGAAGTCGAAATGGAGATATCTGTTTATAGAATTTGCCAAGAGATCATCAACAATAGCCTAAAGCATTCAGGAGCAGACAAAATGAGTTTGGATATCAAGAACCCTGGAGGAAAACTTGAAATAGTATATAAAGATAATGGTAAGGGGCTAAGCCTGGATGATCTGAATAAGGGTTCGGGTATAGGTTGGAGCAATATCCAGCTAAGGGCAGAACTCATTGGGGCAAGTTTGAAGGTAGAAAGCCTGGAACAAGGCGCCAGAATACAACTCTATCTTTAATGAGAGACAATAAATAGCTAGCTTTGGGCATGGAAAATAAGATTCTGGAAGAAGTTCAGTCTCGGAGTCCCGAGGAATTGTACCGACTATTTATTGAGCGTGTGGTAGAGCAGGAAGCGATTTGGGGGCTCTATCAGGAAAAAAAGGATGGCTGGGCTGTAACTGTGGACGAGAACAAGACTGAAAGACTGGTCTTGTGGTCTGAGTCGGGTTTTGCTAAAATGAATGCTGTCCAGAATTGGAATGCCTATGGCCCTGAACCGATTGACCTTTATGGCTTTGTAGAAAGTGGCATAGAGGAACTTGTTTCTGAGGGACGAAGTGTAAGTATCATGTACTTTCCTGAAGTAGGTGGACTGGAAGTAGGACTTGAATTCCTGAAAAGAGACCTGGAAGGATGCATTGAGCAATATTATCCTTCGGAAGAGGATGGAGGAAACGAAGAAGAATAAAATAAGGCTACTACTGGTAGATGACCATCAAATAGTCATTGATGGTATAAAAAACTTACTCAGGAAATCGGAAGAATTCTGGGTTGTTGGAGAATTTCAAAATGGCTACGATGCCCTGGAGTTTTTACAAGAAAATAGGGTAGACCTGATGATTACCGACTTGCAAATGCCTTCCATGTCTGGCATCGAGCTATGTCAAAAGGTAAAAGAACAATTCCAGGAAGTAAAAATCCTTGTTCTCAGTATGCACCATGATCCTGATGTGGTTAGAAAAATCTTTGCTAGCCATGCAGAGGGTTATATTTTAAAGAATACAGATAGAAAAGAACTCAAGGATGCTATTTACCAACTCGTAAATGGAGGAACTTATTATAGCAGAGAGGTTTTGCAAAGCATGCTGGGGGAAGTGATCTCTAAAGAAAAAGAATCCCAGGTAAAGTTAAGTCCTCGGGAAATAGAAATCTTACAATTGATTGCTGAAGAACATACCACTCCAGAAATTGCTGAAAAATTATTCATTAGCCCGAGAACTGTGGAAACCCATCGCAAGCACCTGATGCAGAAATCAGGTTCGAAATCAGTGGTGGGTTTGATCATGTTTGGATTGAAAACACGAATCATTACCCTCAATTAAACTGAAGCTCAAGTTTGCTACCCATTTGAACTGATGCAACATCCGTATTTACCCGGATGGAATTTACCCAAGAATACGGATACCCAGTTGCCGTCCCAGAGCCTAGCTTTGTATCAAAAGTTCAACCCACAAATGAAGAAAAGGTGGATTACGCATCAATCCCTGACAGCCAGGGAGCGAGAAGTTTTATTGCTCATAGTTTCGGAGAAGATTAGCCATGAGATTGCTATAGAACTCGGAATTAGCAAAGGAACAGTAGAAAACCATCGGCGGAGCATCATCAGAAAAACAAAAATTCGTCATGTCGCTGGGCTGGTGAAGTTTGCCATCAGGCAGGGGTGGGTTGAAGCCTATTATTTCAAAAATACTCCTAAAAAATTTAAGTCATGAAAAAGTGTTTGATTCTACTTGCCTTGTTATTTACCCATGTTTTATTCGCCCAAAATGTTTCTTATACCGTCTTAGAAACCCATGCCAAATTGCCTTTTGCCCAACTTGGTCTTATAGCTGTAGGGGGAGATATCGCCGCCAATTTCAATGAACTTGATGGCATGCAGATCAATTTTGGTCCCGGTTTCGATTCCAAAATCCACCTTGGAAATATCCTTCATCTACATGCCCACGGCTATCGAGCTTCTTATGTGGACGTTCAGAGGTTCCTCAATTCTGATAATGGGGAAATTGACGCAGCTAATATCAATGAAACTGTGGATAGAAAAGCCTCCTCTCTTGATCTTGGCGTTAGTTTTACCCCCTTTGTAAAAAAATCTCAAGGACGAATTGCTGTTGCAATTAAAGAAGGAAGTTATGTAAGTGGAGGGGCAACAAGCTTCTCCAGCAAATATATCATGGCGAAGAGTGATGTTGTAAGCATTTTTGGATTCAGGGGAGGAGTAAGCAGGTATAGGTATAACCTTATTGGGAACCTGGGAACTGAATCAGGGGAAAATCTCAGGGATCATTATGCTGTTTTGAATGGAAATGCCCTTTTCGGAGGAGTTGTATTTACAAGTTTCGGTCATGTGAAAATCAATGCCAAGGGCTATGGAATCAAGGAAGCCGGAAGGTATTTCAACCTCTATGCAGATGTTCTATTTGGCCCGGACACTCGGATGATGGCTACCTCAGGCCAACAAGAGTTGCAGGTTATAAAGATTTCAGGTTCGGACATCGGTAACAATAGCCTAGGCTTCAGACTGGGCTGGGAAAAGTATACTTCCAAAAGATGGGGGATAGGATATCGGTTCGAAACAGGAATCCGACCTGGCTTTGGCAAGTCGCCCTATTTGAGGATGGACGTGGTGCTACCCATGTTTGCAGTTACGCGGAGTCCCCAAAAGGCCAATCAGTTATTGAAAAAATTGAAGCCATAAGGACAAGGTTTGGTATGGCCTACAGACAACTGTGGAACGGGGGTCGTTTTCGGCCCCTTAGTATTTACACAAGGCTTTTGTCTCGTCCGTCCGAAAGTACCATGGTAGCTGCAGGAAAGTAAAAGGTAAATGTAGTCCCTTTTCCTACCTGACTTTCGACTGTAACCCTGCCATTCATCACCTCTGTCTGGATTTTGACCAGGTAAAGCCCCATGCCTTTGCCTTCTACTTCGTCGTGGAACCTCCTGTAGAGATTGAAAATTTCATTTCCGAATTTTTCCATGTCAATGCCCCTGCCATTGTCGCTAAACTTGACACAAACATTGTCTCCAATATGTTCTGATTCAATACGGATTCTTGGCGCCCTACCAGGATGATGGTATTTCAGGCTATTGGAAAGCAGGTTTTGAAATATTCCTGAATAATAGGACTTAATGCCATTTACTACTGTATTTCCTTCGATTTGATACGCTATCTGGGCTCTGAGATCAAGGATTTCATGCTCAAATGAGGAGTCCATTTCTTCAAACACCTCCTTCAGGTCAATTGAAGAAAACTTTTTAAGGGATTCGTTTTGATAAGAAAATATCAGGTTGAGATCTTTGATCGCTTCGTCCAGTTTTTGAACTACTTGACCTAGCATGGCAATGGTATCTTTTAGGCCTACACTATCATTAGAATATTCTTTGAGGATTTCCTGAAGTCCCATGATATTGGCTACTGAGGAGCGAAAATTGTGAGAAACTACATATCCAAATTGTCCAAGTTGGCGGTTCTTTTCATTGAGATCCACCATCTGGTGCTTGATGGTGTTGGCTTGTCTTTTCTCCTCACTGATGTCCCTGACAATGACCATGGTCAGGATTTGATTTCGGGGATAAACAGGTTGCAGGATACAATAGGAAGGAAACTCCTTTCCGTTTGATGCTGTGAAGTTCCACTCAAAACCAGTAACATCAAAGTCCTGATGGTAGCGGTGAAAAATTTCATCCAGTTTCTCTTTAGATAATTGGCCGTCAGCCTGTCTGTCAGGACTGAAATCCAGGAGGGATTTAAAACTTTCCCTATCATTGGTAAAACCAACCATTTCTTCCCATTTCTTATTACTCTCCAAAGGAATAAGTTTGCCTTGGGTATCAATCAGCAATAGTCCTAGAGGCATGGATTCAAAAAGCCCTTGGTACTTTTTCTGACTAAAATTTAATTCGATTTCCTTTTCCTTTAATGCAGAAATATCAGCAATGGTGGCCAATTGTTCTACCACCTCTCCTTCCATGTTTTTGATGAGGGATTTCCTAACTAGGGCATAGCCTGTTGTCCCATCTTTTCTATGGTATAAGCAGGACAATTCGAAGAAACTGATCTCTCCATTCTTTAGCCTCTCAACTTCTCGTTGGGCAAGTGCAGGGTCTAATACCTCTACGATCTCGTACACATTGCGCCCCACCAATTCATTTCGCTTATAACCCGTCATTTCACAAAGGGAGTTGTTGACACTGGTGAGAAAGCCGTTTTGGTCGGTCGCCATGCCAAACTGGTTGTTCTCTGTGAGGTTCCTGTATCGAGATTCAGACTCAAGAAGAGCTTCCTCAGCCTTTTTCTGGATGGTAATGTCCTCTGCGAAAATGATCATCCCATGAATTTTCCCCTTGTTGTCGAGCAATGGCTTCTTTTGGGACTTGAACCATTTCGGCCCACTGGCTGTACTTGGGTGGAATTCGAGGATATCTTTATAAACTTCACCTGTTTGTAAGACTTGCTCTTCTGATTCTTTGATATAATCACTTCCCTCAAGGACAAACTCCTGTAGCTCTTCATTGCTTTTTCCAAGGATAATGTCTTGGTCTACATCATAGACATCAAGGGCGGTTTTATTGGCAAATGTAATCCTTAAGTCATTGTTCTTGGTTACTATAGCCATTGGGTTCTGGTCAACCAGCATTTTGAGAAATGACCTGGTTTCTTCAAGAGATTGGTTTTGGGCGCTAATGTCTTTTTGATACCTATACCAGATCAGAATAACAAAGACAAACCCAGTACTGATACTCAAAATATTCAGGTAGGGTGCAGGGGTAATTGAAGCAACCTGAGGTAGATTTTCTATGATGAAATACGCACTCAATGCAAGGGATGCCACAATAATGTTTAATCGCTTGTAGGCTTTACTTTCCAGGATATAGGAAAGTACCAGAAAAACGTTAAGGAAGTTAAGGTAAACTCCAGATAGATAACCTGTGAAGAAGGGTAGAGAAGCCAGCCAGATATAACAGAATACACCTGCAATCACAACCGAAATTTCTATTTGCTTCCGCTTAATCAGCACAAGGCCAATAGACAGAGCAATTACTCCCAAAATCTCAAATGAAAGGAGCCTGTAGTCTTTCTGAAAAAATGAAACCAGAATGACCACTATGAATAGTATTAAATTAAACTCAAAAAGCCTTAACACCAGAATTTCCTTCTGACGCATTAACTTTTCATTTAATGGGGGCATTAAATCCATAGGGCGTTGCAAGTTCTTCACCGAATAAACAGTCCTAACGAACTATTTAAATTTACTATAATTTGTTAAAAAAATATTCCTTTCAATTTGTCATTGGGCTAAAATTCTGCGTGGTAAGAAATTATTGTAGTTGGAAATAGGATTTTTCATTTAATACCATTCGGATAGGGCTTTTTGATTCTAAAGGAAATTATATTTCTAACTGCCTGATTAGGGGAATGTTCAGCTTCTGAGCTATATAAAAAAGGTCCCCTGGAAACAGGAGACCTTGACCTATTTTTCTGGCTTTAGCTAGCCGATCTTGTCATAGTTTGCAGCAACTTCTTCCCAGTTGATGATATTGAAGAAGTTGTTGATATAATCCCCACGCATGTTTTTGTAATTGAGGTAATAAGCATGTTCCCATACATCAATACCAAGAATTGGGCTTCCTGCTTGCTCGGCAATATTGGTCATAAGGGGATTATCCTGGTTGGGAGTGGAAGTGATGAATAATTTCTGATCAGCTCCTGCACATAGCCATGCCCAACCTGAGCCAAAAACACCTTTTGCCTCACTTGAAAACTTACTTTTGAAGTCCTCAAAGCTTCCAAAGGCTGAGTTGATGGCATCCGCCAATTTTCCTTCAGGATTTCCTCCTTTGGGGCCGATTGTCCTCCAGAATAAGCTGTGGTTGTAGTGTCCACCACCATTGTTCCGGACGGCGGTATCAGCGTCGCTGTCAGTAATTCCAGCCATGATGGCTCCAAGTTCCATTCCAGCATACTTGCTCCCTTCCACAGCTGCATTTAGCTTACGCACATAACCGGCATGATGCTTATCATGGTGGATTTCCATGGTTCTTGCATCTATGTTGGGCTCAAGTGCGTTGAAGGCATATGCCAAAGCAGGAAGTTCAAAAGCCTTGGCAGCACCAGTATCGGCTTTTTTTTCTTCTCCTTCATTTTTACAGGCTGTAAGTGGGGAAACTACCAGACCTGCAGTTGTAAGCGCAGATATTTTTAGGAATGTTCTCTTGTCCATGTTTTATGACCTTAGGTGTGTTAGCATAAGTGTTTATGCCTAAAAGTAATTAAATGAGTCGAAAGCAGAAAATTCTCGAAGGCTTGATGGGAAGATTTAAAACCCTTACTCATAAAAGAATTTTATAACTTTTCGAAAACTTCGAATTTGGAGTTCTACTTCTTTTGTACAAGCTCAAAATGATGAAAGTTGCTCCCCTTTACCAACAAGTAGTAACATCCTTTTGCCAGCAGAGAACCATTGAGCTTCATTTTGTCATTTCCTTTGCCTTCCCAGCAAATTTTTCCTTGACTGTCGATCAGCCTTAGCTCAAATTCTGTCGCTTGCCCATTAGCTTCTATATTCAACACATCATCGAATGGATTGGGGTAGACATCGAAATGTATAAGGGCCTCATTTGAAAGCAGGAGTCTAACTACTGGGCTCTTTGTCGCCTTTCCAGAAAGGTCAATACGGGTGATTCGATAGAAAATAATTTGTGGTTGATTGAATTCTTCTTTTTTGTCTTCATAAACATAAAGGGAGCCAAAACTTTGACCTCCTTTTGTCCCTATAAATTGAAAATCTGCCCCATTGGTACTCTTTTCGACGAGGAATCTATCCGTATTCGGATGAACTGGAAATTCCCACTCGACATTGATCCCGTTTTGCCCTCTATTGGCTGATACGTTAATAAAATCAGCTTCTAATAACACAGGAGTCAAGGGTTGTTCCATTCCTATGGTCAGTATGGGGATGGTGGTGAAATCCGAGCCAACTACCGCCTCACCCACAAAAGTGGAATAATCCTGTCCTCCCGAGGTGGATGCATCACCCATAGAACCAATGACCATCCTGTCAATGCTCTGGGCATTGAGGATGTGTAATGTGTTTAGGAGGATTAAGAAAATGATATTTGTTCGAATCATTGGTCTTTGTTTGAAAGTTTATCCTCCAATTTCTTCAGTCGCCCTTTCAACTCCAGCATTTCCAACTGTTGCTTTTCGATCATTTCTTGTTGCTCCTGCATTCCTTTGATCAAGATGGGCACCAATTCAGCATAATTGACTCCCAGTGGTACCTCAGGGTCTTGATGGCTTTTGACTACTTCCGGTACAACTTTTTGCAAATCCTGAGCGATTAGGCCAATTTTCTTTTCTCCTTGTACACCACTGATCCATTCGAAAGAGACGGGTCTCAATTGGCTGATGGTAGCGAGTCCATAATTCAGAGCTGCGATGTTCTTTTTGAGTCTTCCATCTGAGGTTTGAATGATACCATTGGTTGCCCATACATTGTCCCATCTTCTTGTTGGGGCGCCTACATCATAAGAATTATCTGCATTGGGATAGATGTCATCTCCAAAATTGGACTGGCCACTGACGCGCAAGCCATTGGTTGGAGGGGTAAGGTTGGCTCCAACAGATGCCCCAAGGTTGTCATGGACCCTGAAGGCGGTAACTCCGTTGACCTGAGCCCTGAAAGCATCCTCGCCTGTGGCAGAATTGACATGAAGTCTGTCCGTAGGATTCAGGGTTCCAATTCCAACCTGCCTGTCTGTCCCAATGGCCAAGGATGCATTGGAAGAGGTCGCACTATTTCCAATCAAAAATTTGTCGCTTCCGGCTGCCCATGTACTTGCGGCTGCCCCCATATACCAACTACTTCCCCCTGCGGCTGTATTTTCCAGTCTGAATTGCCAACCTGTACTCTCCACATCAAGTTTGGCTGCTGGTGCATTGTGACCAATTCCTACATTTCCCCCTCCAACTACAAGGTCTACATCCTGAGTAGAGTTGAAATTCACAAAGAGGGTACCGCCTATAGATTCTATTTGGTTGGCGTCGAATGCAAGTCCAGAGGTGGAACTTCCAATCAGGATACTTGCCCGGCTAGGGTCCAGGCCTCCGTTGCTGAGACTTCCCAATGCAGAGCTCACATTGAGCATTCCGGTAGGGGAATTATAACCCACAGCGGTTTGCCCATTTTTTTGGATTACGAATGAATTTGATCGGTTGGTATTAGATGTGCCATCTCCGATCATGAAGATGGGGTCTGTGGTGACCCATGCGGCACTGTCGCCATTAATTACATTGAATCTACCCAAGGCCATGGAGGCATACGGATAGGAATTGGTTTGGTACCCAAATGTGGAAGAGTAGTTTCCTCGCGCTTCAGTTACCCAGCCTGTGGAGAAAGAGTTGTAGCCATAGGCATCACTGGGGCCAAGTGCAATGGAGGCTTGCCCACGGGCATCGGAGTTCCATCCAATGGCAATGGCATAATCTTCCCTCGAAGAGGAAGCGCCCAGGCCAGTAGTGCCCCCACCGATAGATACCCCGTATCTTCCTCCTGTGTAGCCGTACATGGCAATCCCTCCTTCTTCATCCGCAACTCCCTCTACCGTAAATGAACCCCTTCCTTTCGAACTACCACCGAATGTATAGCTGTTATTGCCTGTGGCACTCCCAAAAAAAGCAACAGAACTACTTCCGTCGGCCCACCCAAAGGAACCAAAGGCAAAAGCTCCAAAGCCTTTGGCTCGAGAGTTTTGACCTGCGGCAAAGGAGTAGTAGCCCACCGAGTCATAATCCCAGAATTTGTTATAGTTGTATCCACCAAATGGATTATTCAGGTATCCAACTCGCAAGGCTCCCTTTGCCCCATAGTATAAAAACTTGAATCCTGAGCCCGTAAGGTCATTTCCAAACAAAACATTTGCGGTATCACGTAGGTGCAGGGTAGCCTTGGGGGTGTCCAAGCCAATGGCAACCCTGCCATCGTTGTAATAATTATTGTTCCCATTTACTTGCCAAATCTCTCCTGAAAAACTGGCTGGTACCCACTGTGTCCCATCCCAACTGAGGGATTGACCTGTACTTAGGCCAGTCATGTCAATGTCTGCAATATCATCCAGTGTCATATTTACCTTTCCTGCTTCCAGGGCATAGGGTACAGACTGAAGGTCTCGCTCAGTGAGTGCTGTATTGTTGATCAGGATTTGAACTTTGTGCTGACTTGCAGCCCAGTCAATCGCCGAAAATGTCCCACTGACAGGGGTTCCCTGTCCCATGATCACATTGAAAAGGCCATATTGATCCGTAAGGACAGAGTGTGTCTCCTCATATTGGATGGTTCCAGCAGCATTTTTGAGCCTGATACCAACTGTAATTGGACTAAAACTATAAGGAATACCGCTGGCGTCCCTGGCAACGGCCTGAAGGGAGATTCCCTGAGGTACCTGAGCAAAGGCTGAACTCATGGTCAATGCCATAGAGAATATGACCAAGAAAAGTTTTAGGGAGCTTCTCATTAGGATTTGGTTGGAGTATGGAATTAAATGATGGTATAAAAGTACAAATTTTTGAAAAACACAGCAAAATAGGGGTGTAAAAGGATGAAAGCCAGAATTTTAAAAGAAAAGGGATTCACTTTTGTGAATCCCTTTTCTTTTAAATGAATAGGTCAGTTTATTTCTCGCCGTCAGCACCATTAGGAATTTTGCCTTCCTCCTGAAGCTGTTTGATTTGTCTTTCCAACTGCATAGGATTCATACCGGGTCCTTGTGGATCGAATAATTGATAGCGACTAGGCTGGCTTTTAGGAGGCCAGAAGTTGTTGCTCACATCGGTATCCGCTGTTTCCAAATAGGGGTCCAGCTCCATGCTAACTACCTTTTTATCGGTGATAAAAATCTTGGTGATTTCCTCGTTGTTTTTTACCCATACTTCAGCAGGAATTCTCTTGACTTCCTTACTTCCATCTTCGTAAGTGAATTCAAGGATGATGGGCATGACAAGCCCACCTACATTGGTAAACTTGATCTCATAGAAGTTTTTGTCAGTATCCAGGAGTTCTTTGAGTTCTTCCGGAAACTGGTTCATGAGGTAGTTGTATTGTAATTTGTCGTAGGTAGACACCTTATTGGGGTCGTAATTGTTATAAAAATCCTTTAGCTCTGGCTTTTTATCAACCAGTCTTTCTGGGAATGCTTTCTTATTCCTAATGTTACCAATGTACTTACGTGCCTTGTCATCCTGCTCGGCGGCAATTGGCTTTTCTACCTCGGGGTTCATGCTATTGATCTGGTACCATTTTACGTCGTCAATAGAAATGTCCACATTGTCGGTGGTGAAGAACCAACCTCTCCAAAACCAGTCAAGATCTGTCCCAGAAGCATCCTCCATGCTACGGAACAAGTCCGCGGGCATAGGCTGCTTGAACATCCAGCGCTGAGAGTATGTTTTGAAAGCATGGTCAAAGGCCTCACGGCCTAGGATCGTTTCACGTAGAATGTTCAATGCGGTGGCAGGCTTTCCATATGCATTGTTTCCAAACTGCAATACAGACTCAGAATTGGTCATGATTGGCATGATGCCAGACTTATCACCCTTCATATAAGAAGTGATTTTATAGGCAGGGCCTCTTCTTGAAGGATAGTTTTCTTCCCACTCAGATTCAGAAAGGTACTGAAGGAAAGAATTTAGGCCTTCATCCATCCAAGTCCACTGACGTTCGTCAGAGTTTACGATCATAGGGAAGTAGTTATGTCCCACTTCGTGGATTACTACAGATATCAACCCATATTTGGTTCTGGCAGAGTATGTGCCATCAGCCTCAGGACGATATCCATTGAAACAAATCATGGGATACTCCATTCCGATTCTGTTGATGTGTGCTGAAATGGCCACCGGGTAAGGATAATCGAAGGTGAATTTCGAATAAGTCCTCAAAGTATGAGCTACAGCCGCGGTAGAATACTGTCCCCATAGTGGATTGGCCTCTTTTGGGAAGTAAGACATTGCCAAAACAGTACGATCTCCAAATTTAACCCCTTGGGCATCCCACATGTATTTTCTTGAAGTCGCGAAACCAAAGTCCCTTACATTATCTGCATGGAATTTCCAGGTTTTTTCTGAAGTTGCTTTTTCACTTTCATGAGCAATTGCTTCATCTTCAGTAACGATCATTACGGGTTTATCGCTGTTTTTGGCTTCTTCAAGCCTCGATAGTTCTGCAGATGAAAGAATCTCTTTTGCATTTTTAAGCTCGCCGGTAGCTCCCAATACGTGGTCTGAAGGAACTGTGATTCTTACGTCATAATCTCCAAAGGTCAGGGTGAACTCACCTCTTCCCAGGAATTGCTTGTTTTGCCATCCGTCTACCTCGTTGTAGGCACACATCCTTGGGTAAAACTGCGCGATGGTGTATATGTAGTTGTCATCCTCAGAAAAGTATTCCATCCCTGATCTACCCCCTGAATTGGATACGCCTTGCGGCTTGTCTCTATCGTTGATGTTGTACCACCACTTTACTTTGAACTTGTAGCTTTTTCCCGGCTTGAGTGGCTCTTTCAGGTCAACCCTCATCATGGTACGGTTGATGGTATATGGCAGGTCTTGTCCACTGGCATCCTTCACATGGTCTATTTTGAAACCCCCATCAAATACCCTAAGGGCTTTGGTGATGTTCTCAAACGTCATGTCCTCCATACTTCCTGTTTCAACGGTATATTTGTCCGAGTTTTTTTCCCTTACATTCTGATCCAACTGAAGCCATAGGTAATCCAGTTTGTCCGGAGATTCATTGTAGTATGTGATTGTTTCTTCTCCGTAGATTCTTTGGGTAGAATCTTCCAGGCGGATATCCATGTCATAATCCGCACGGTTTTGATAATATTCGTGGCCGGGGGCACCAGCAGCGTTGCGGTATACGTTAGGAGTGGGAAGTTCTTCGTAAAGTTGTTTGAATTTGCTCTGGTTATAACTTGGTTTCTCTTGTGCTACGAGCCATGAACAGGCAAACACCAGAGCCAAAACAATACTTATTTTTTTCATAGATTAAGTAGTTACGCTTGCGTTGAATTTTAGCCTTAAAAATAAAAAAGACTTTGGAATAACGTTAACTCTCTTTTACATAAATAGGTTTATCCTGTACATTTGTCTTCTAATAAGCATAAATATCCTATGAAGTATTTGGCTTTTCTTGCATCTTTTTTGTTGGTAGCCCATCCTTTTCATCTAAGTACCACAGAAATTTTTTTCAATCAGGATCAAAAGACCCTGGAAATTTCCCTGAAGTTATTTGTCGACGACCTGGATGACGGCTTGGAAAAGGCTGGATTTGGGAAAATGGATTTAGGGACTTCCAAGGAAAATGAAAATGCTGATATTTTCCTCTACAAATACCTGCTTGACAACTTTGAATTAGCGGTAGACAACAAGCCTCGTAAGTTTAGTTTTATTGGAAAAGAGTACGAAAAAGGTAATGTTGTCTGGTGCTATTTGGAAGTCAAGGGGGTCAAACGAATGTCTAGCCTGTATTTGAGAAATCACATTTTGACGGAGGTATTTAGCGATCAACAAAATATAGTCCACGTTAAAAAAGACAGCAAAACCAAAAGTTTAAGGTTAAGAAAAGACAAGGATAGTGGGGAAATAATGTTCTAAGTTATTATTTTGAAAAGAAGTCAACACTCCCCGGCTATCATCATTTAATCAATTTATGAAGGAAACTTCCTGGTGGGAACAACTCCGACAAGGCAATAAGGAGGCCTTATCACATATTTATCATGAGCATATTGGCTTATTGATAAATTATGGGAGGAAATTCACCAAAAATGACCAACTGGTGGAGGACGCTGTGCATGACCTCTTTGTCGATCTATGGCAGAAGCATCAGAATCTTGGCCAAACGGATTCAGTCGCTCGATATTTACTGGGTTCCTTGAGAAGAAGGATTATTCGACAGGATCAAAAGGTGAAAAAACACCTCCAACAAGACCTCGATCCAGATCTTTATAACTTTCATGTTAGCCTCGATGTTGAAAAACTCATGGTGTTGGCAGAAGGAGAGGAAATGCGAAGTCAACAACTCAAAAATGCCATTAATGGATTGAGCAAACGACAAAAGGAGGCAATTTACCTACGATTCCAATCTGAAATGGACTACGAGCAGGTAGGAGAAATCATGAATATCAGCTATCAGTCTGCCCGCAATCTCATTCATAATGCTATAAAAGTCCTCCGAAAGACCATGACCTTGATCATACTTCTGATCAGTAGCTCGATCTTTAAAATTTTTTTTTAACCGAATGGGTACAAAAATAACTTCCTGGTCTTAAGTGGGTGAAAAGACCAAAAAAAATTGCAGATGAATGAAAAATTACGATACATATTTTTTAGAAGATTTCGTGGCAGACGAGGCCTTTTGCAGGTGGGTCTTGTACGACGAAGGTCCTGAAGCCGAGCTTGACGGCTGGCTAAAAAAGAATCCTTCCAAGGTGGAGATGATAGAGGAGGCAAAGGAAATGGTACGAAGTTTGAAATTTAAAGATAGCTCCATAGATGAAGAACTTGTGAGCCGCTTATGGGGAAGGATTGAAGAAAGTACTTCAGTTAAGGCGACAAAGGTTCGACCACTCAGAAGCCCAATGAGGTATTCTCTGGCTATTGCGGCTGGTCTAGCACTAATTTTTGCCCTTTACTTCCTATTAAAACCCGGGGACATAAAAGTATATAAGGCAGCTCAGGGGGAAACCCTTGCTTTAACATTGTCAGATGGCAGTGAGGTGGTGCTGAATTCAGGTTCTTCCTTGAGCTATTCAAGAGAATCATGGAAAGAAGGTACACGTGAAGTAATGTTGGATGGGGAAGCCTATTTTTCTGTGGTAAAGGGGAAAGGAAGATTCTCAGTTCAATCTTCTATCGGTGACCTGGTGGTTTTAGGTACAAAATTCAATGTCTTTGATAGGCAGGGAGCTTATACAGTCAGGGTTTTTGAAGGGCGCGTATCCGTAAAGGCAGAAGAAGTGGAGAAAAAAGAATTGACAAAGGGATATCAAAGTGAGTTTACCCAAGGTAGTGACTCCCTGACTGTGAAAACTTTCAGTTTTGAAGAAGAGAGCTATAAGGATTGGAGAGCTGGTTATTTCGAGTATAAAGGTGCAAGCCTGGAAAAGGTGATGGAGGAGATCGGTAGACGCTATGGGAAAGAATTGGTTTTGGATTCATCGCTAATGAACCTGGACATTACCACTACATTTGATATAGATGAGATGACCCTTGAAAGAGTCATGGAAAATGTTACTTTTTCTCACAAGACTAAATTGGACTACCAAATCGAGAGAGAAAAAATTGTTGTAACGAAGAAATAAAAATGAAGAGTTAAGGGCCTGCAATCTATGCTTCATTTTAAAAATATATGTGTTATATGCCTCCTTACCTTGGCTAAATTGACTCCTGTCTTTGGACAGGGGCTTTTTCAGTTAAAGAGGTCTTATGAAAACGAGCCGTTATTAGAGGTACTTGAGGAATGGGAAGCCAGCTATGGCATCCGCTTTACTTATAGCCCCAACGAGTTGAAAGACCTCAAACTTTCTGCAGAGATCGATGCGGAGAACCTGAAGGAGGCTGTTGAACAATTGCTGCGCGACTGTCCCCTCGATAAAAAGTGGTCAGATAAAAATTCACTTTTACTGCGCTACAATCCCAATTGGACCCGGCCATGGAAACTGCTTGTCCTTTCGGGAAGGGTACGAGATCAACACACGGGGCAGAGACTTTCATACGCTTCACTCTTCGTACCCGGTTCACGTTTTGGGACCACCGCAGATGAAAATGGTTCATTTTTCCTTCAAATTCCGGATACACTCAGTACCCAAAAGCTGATTTGCAGATATTTGGGTTATAAGGCCAAGTCCATACCCATTCAGTCTGCCAAAAGTTTTATGGAAATCGGAATGGTGCAGGACGAGAATAGCCTTCCTGCCATCGAGATTGAAGACCTTGGGAAAAACCTGGTTTCTCCCCTCGAAAATGGCAAATATGATATTAAGCTAGGAATTCAGGAAAATTTCATTTCTCTAAATCAGCAAAACCCATTGGCCTTGATCCAATACTTGCCTGGTATAAATGCCACAAGCGAGAACCTTTCGCAGTTGAGTGTACGTGGTGGTCAAAGAGATGAAAACCTCGTGATGCTGGATCAGATTCCCCTCTATAATGTGGATCATTATTTGGGGATATTCTCCATCTTTAGTCCCGATGCTGTAAGTGGCTTTTCCTTCTACCAGACAGATTTTCCAATAGAATATGGCGGGAGAACATCCAGCATATTGGCAATCCGAGGCGAAAATCCTGATTTGGAACAGAATTCATTTAAGGTTGGAGCGGATTTGTTTTCAGTGAACGCGAGCATGAACCTTGTCTTGAATAAAAAAGTCGGGCTCTATGTCTCTGCAAGGGGGAGTGATACCCGTATTGGGACAAAGTTTACCACTGAGTTTGATGAGATTGAGGCGAGGGGAGTTGTCGAAGACAAAATCCTAGAAGATTCACTGGGTAGGGAAGTTGCCAATGTACCTATCCCAGAGTTGAAGTTCTATGATCTATATGCCAAACTTTACATAAAAAGCTCAGCTAAATCGAGGTTGGAGCTTACTTTTTTTGATAGCAAAGACAGGATGGATTTTCTGGGTAATGTTGGGGGGAATAAGATGCCGCCCAAGCAAATATTTCCTATGCGAGAACTTGATTCTACTGGAAGGCCTAGGCCCGTAGGATTGAATGTAGTCAGGCATGAGACGGGATGGGACAATCGTGGTGCGAGTTTATCTCACATCCAAAACTGGTCTGAAGGATTCTCGAGTAAGACTTATGGTTTTTTTTCCAATTATGATCGCTTTTTCCAGTACCAAACCTACAGGCCTGGACATCCAAATTTCTATCAATTCAACGATACCAATCAGATTAGATCCTATGGCATTGGGCACTATTCTCGTTTGGTAAAGGGTTTAAATACCCTTGAAGCTGGATTTTCCCTTAAAAACATGGAAGTTAGTTATGACAAAAATATCAAGGAAGGAGGCTTAGCTGATTCCACCAAACAGCGTCCCAAGTTTGTAGATCTAGGCAATTCAAGTTTAGTAGCTGAGTTTTATGCTTCCTATACCCTGTGGATTAAGGAAAGGCTAAGGCTCAAGATGGGGCTTCGAGAAACATATTTGCAAAGCAGGGATGAATGGCTTCATTCTCCAAGGGTTTCGGCAGCCTTTCTGCTTTCAGAAAACCTGAGTTTGAAGGCATCTGCAGGTATTTATAACCAATATTTGAGGGAGATCTACCAGATGAGCGTGTTTAGTACCAGTGAGGCATATTGGTCATTGGCTGATGATGAGGCTATCTCGGTAAGTTCTGCGACTCACCTAAGCATAGGTGCCAATTGGTCATCATCACAGCTGAGTTTCAATGTTGAGTATTACTACAAAAGCTTGGATGGCCTTATCAATGAGTCTGTAATCAACAATTATGACGAGCAGGATCGCCCACTTGCAGTCCCGGTTTTTTTCGATGGAGAGGGGTTTTCCACTGGTTTGGATGCCAATTTGCAGGTTTCAACGGGTAGGTACAGTGCCTGGTTTTCCTACTCGCTTGGTTTTGTACGGCATCAATTTGACGAACTCAACAAGGGGGAGCCTTTCTTTGCCCAGGAAGATCAGCGTCATCAGTTCAAGCTGGTCAATAATTACAAACTGAATAAATGGAATTTTTCCTGCTCATACATCTTTGGTTCGGGAAGGCCATATCTTGTATGGAATGCCGAACTTGCTGAGGCTGTGGTAGACCAGGACTGGAGGAAAATCAGGTTGCCACAAGAACGTCTACCGGATTATCACAGGTTCGATGTAGGTGCTACCTATATGCACGATTGGAAAATCAATGGCAAGACAGTACCCATTCAATTGGGGGCAAGTATTTTTAATGTCTTTAACAGAAGTAATGTTTCTTTCAAGCAATTTGTGGTCTCCGTAGGTCAAGATACCGAAGTAGGAAACATAGGGAGAACAGATGTTATAGGTTCAAGGGTTCCGTTACTTGGAGCAACCCCTAACCTGAGTTTTGGCATCAGCTTTTAAGACCTAGTCTGTAATAGATTTCAATTCTGACTGATAGACTTCCTTGCTATCGAAGTTGTAAACGAATGCAATGATCTTACAATTGTTGACATTCCAGGATGGGTCCATTTCAAAGGAGTAACTTTTGGTAAGTGTCTGGTTGGCACCCATTCCATCCTGGCTCAGGGGTTCTCCCCATGTTCCGTTAAGATTTGCTCTTAAGGCATTGTGGTGGCTGTATTCGGGGATGTCTGGCGATACTCCAGATGGAACGGAGTAATCTTTTTGCCAATCTACGATTTCATCTTCTACCATGACTACTGAGAGTCTGGTGTTTGCCCCAAGATTCTCCAGTGCCAGAACGTCAACCACTACTCCCAGGCTTGAACTGTCGGTTTCGTAGCAGGTAAATATTTCCAAATTAGATTTCAGAGGGCTAGCCAGCCTTTCCTGGACAAAACCTGCCCACTCATTGGCATTCGTGCCTACCAGGGTCCTATCTACCATGCCAAATGGAACGGCATTCCTGTCATTCAGGTTGGAGTACCATTCATCTCCTGCATCTGTAGTGAAGTCAGTGCTGTATTTGGGTTGCCCGGGACGGTTATTGGCCAAGGGACCTGCATGCACCGAGATGAAGATTAATTGTTCACCATATTGTGATTGTAGGCTCAAAACCTCCTTGGTTGCCGTAGGGCAATTGCCACATTGATGCCCGGTCATCTCTTCCACCAATACATTCTTTTTGAAGTCTGTGGTGCTCAATTGAGCCCTTAACTCATCTGCTTCAAGCAGGCATCTTTCATCAGCTGGCAGGCTTTTCAAATATTCTTGCTCAAAGTAAGGCGCTTCAATGACCTCACAGGCACTAACAAAAATGAAGGGAAGGACAATTATGAGTAATTTTTTCATCCCGGATTTCAATTATTTTTAAGCAAAATAGTTAATTATACTTGTCGAAAATGTCGCAGGTAGAATAGTAGATAAAATATTAACTAAAATCCTCACAAAATGATAAAAATTGAGCACCTGGCCCTCTATGTCGAAAAACTTGAAGAAATGAAGGACTTTTACCAAAAGTACTTTGGTGCAAAGTCAGGGGAGAAGTACCACAACCCTAAAAAGGGTTTTACCTCTTACTTTCTCTCTTGGGACAATGGGCCAAGGCTGGAGCTTATGCACAGGGGAATCATTCCCGAGAAAGAATTGCCCACTGGAGCTGAACATCTGGGCCTTACTCACTTTGCCATTGCACTTGGTACAGAAAAAGCCGTAGATGAACTCACCAATCAACTGCGAAATGAGGGTTTCAAAGTAGTAGGCGAACCCAGATGGACAGGAGATGGGTATTATGAGTCAGTAGTTCTTGATCCAGAAGGAAATCGTTTGGAGTTAACAGTTTAATCATTGGAACTAAAAGCCATTAACATTAGCGGGATTGCCATTGTGGCGGTGTTTGTTCTCTTTATTTTAAATAAAAAGAATAAGCAGCTGTCTGATTGGCTGCTATTAATCCTGAACATCATCTTTGGTGTGATCCTGTCCGCAGATATTTGGGTAGAAGAACACAATTCTTCCATCATTTTTATTCTTCATTCTTTCCTTCCACATTTCATTTTTCCGGTATACCTGTCCTATTCCTTGCTCCAACTTCATGCCCAAAAATTCAAGGGCTATTATTGGTGGTTTTTCTTGTTCCCCGCGATTTTCTTCTTTTATGGAATTGGTGATCACTTCATTTGGAATTCCTATCAGTCGTATGAGTTGAAGGAGTTGTACCACGAACCTCCGGCGATCTACCATTTTTTTTACAAAAGCATCAATGTCTTTGTAATTCTAGGCCTGATCTGGTTTTTGAATAAGCTGGTCAAATATCGCAAAGGTCTGAAACAAGGGTTTTCCTATATCGAGAAACTCCGTTTGGACTGGATTTTCAATTTCACCTTGCTTTATCTTTTCATTTGCCTGATTGCCTTATTTGGTTTCCTGATTGCAAATTTTCAACTTTTCCCCATTGATATTCCTGCTGTTTTTGTGGGTATCAATATGGTGCTGACCTTGGGGATTTTTTACTTCACCTTTCATGGAATCCGCCATTATGTGATGACAGAACTACCCGAAGTGAAGGCAGAAGATGCCCCTGTAGAGATAAGGGAGGAAAAGGAAAAGGATCAGCGGTATGCTGAAATCCTTAAGCTGTTCGAAGAAGAAAAATTGTACCTGGAACCCAAGCTCTCCGTAGCTGACCTTTCCGCTCGAATGAAGATTCCCCCTCATCAGCTTTCCGCTTTGATCAATGATGAAAGTGGAAATGCATTTTATGATTTTGTGAATGAGTATCGGGTAGAGCATTTGAAAAAAATGCTCCATATGCCTGAAAAAAAACACCTCACTATTCTAGCCCTTGGCCTGGAAAGTGGCTTCAATTCTAAAGCATCTCTAAACAGGGTTTTCAAACAGCACACAGGAAAAACTCCCTCCCAATTTCAGAAAAACCTGCCCTCAAAAGAGGTCTCATCTTAGAAAATCAGGTCTCATCTTCCAAAATGAGGCGATTGGGAGCATAAAATTGCTGCTCTTGCTCCCATCATTCACACTTCAAATATTTAATTCAAGATGAAGACTTTTCTGAAGATTTTTATTGTTGCTATGGGCTTGGCTGTACTGGCTTCTCCACTTTTTGCACAGGATGACCAGCGAATCAATTCCAACAAACTCTCCATCATGACCGGGCTATCTCAGCCTTTCCTTTTAAATGGAGTCAACCTGGCATTTACTTATACCACGGATAAACTTTATTTCGAATATTCACATGGAGCTTTTTTGAATTACCATAATTTCGGCAAAGCTGCGATGAAGGCGGCCGATAGAGAAAACTTCGACACCCAAGTAGCCCCCTTTTCTACAGGCGGAGGTGTAGGATACAGGTTCAATTCCAATGGGCAAATTTTCTGGGAGTTTAAGGTCCATCAATACGACCTGAAGGAATCTAGCACTGGCAATGAAATTAGCTATAAAACATTTGAAATGGGGCCAGCCTTGTCTTATCGTTTGTTTCTGGATAAGGAGAAGAAATTCTTTTTCGAACCTGTGGCTCGCTACTGGTTCCACGTTGCCAGTTTTGGAAATGAAGGGCTTGATGGAAGACAAATTGCGCTGACAAGGGCTGATAATTCCAGCTTTACCCACACTACCTTTGAGTCTGGCTTTTTCCTGAATATGAGCTTGGGATTTGTGGTAAAGTGAATAAGTGGCTTCTGTCAGATGGCCTGGCAGAAGCCAAAATCATTTACCAGGTACTGGTCAGGGTCATGTTCAATCCATTGGAGGCAGGCACCTCTCGACAGATTCCGCCTACACATAGTAAGCCCCTTCTTTGTCTGCTATATGAAATTCCTATTCGGTTACTTCCAAAGGCATAAGCCACTGAGGCGTTATAGTAATGAATTCTCAGCGCAGGGTCAGGATTGCCATAGTTATACTCATCAAAAAGCGTGAAGTACCAATTCGGACTGACAGATAATTCCCCCAAAACCATTGCCCAACTTCCCAAATCCTGCTGGGTACCCATGTGTTGAATTTCACTTCTGAAAGCGAGCTTTTTATTTATTTTGTATTGGCCTTCCAAAACAAAAATATGTGATTCTACAATTCCAAAACCCGCAGCAGGTGTACCAAATTCAATGATGTCCTTGTTGTAATTGAGCCAAATGTAGGTAAAAATGGTCCTGAATTTTTTCGTCCACCTGCGGTTGATCTCAATGTTGAAGTCCTGGAAATACAGGTTCTGAGGGTCGCCCAGGAGATTGGTCTCATATCGGAAATTTGGTTCGATAAAAGTGGTGTCCGGGGCATGGTACCGAGAAAAATTGACCTGGATTTTGGTCCCATATTTTCCTCCAAGGGGAGTTTTACGGGGGATTTTATAATAGAGCGTCGCCTGAAAACCCAGCTCTCCATTGAATTGTGTTGCGTAGGGATAGAGGGTAGGCAGGCGATAGGTCTGGATTTTGGTGCCAGGAGGCAGAAAGTTGAGTGTCAACTCTTGCAGGCTGATGTTTCGCTCTGACCTAAAGTCAAAATTATCAATCCTCTTTAAGTTAAAGTCGATTCCCAATCCCTTTCTTGAATAACTGGCATTGAAGAAGAATGCATGGCCAGGGTTGTACACAAAATTGTTCAATCCAAAAGGGTCATTGATTTTGTAGGCGTATTCTCCATTAAAAATGAAATTACCAACATAGAGTTTGGCCCTGCCTGAAACTGCGGAAACGTTCTCCGGCAACTGCAAGACCACATCTGTATCTTCCAGAAAACGGTTGAGGACTGAACCCCCGATGCTGAGATTTATCTTTTCCCCCATGAACTTTGGGAACAACTCATTGAGCGAAGCTTCTATGTCGGCTCCTCTAATGATCGACTCACTGCGATCGAAAAACTTTCGTTGGGTACCCAGTATCCCTTTGACTTCCAGCCCCTTTCGTGGCCTGAACCTCAGGTGTATCCCGTCAATTGAATTGTCTATCCCTAGATTCCATTCCTGATAAGCCCTGAAAATAAGGCCATTGCCAAACTGATCGTAGATGTTGCCGATGGTCAGGTCCAGGCGATCTCCTTGATAAGAAAAAAAGCGGTAGGGGATTCCCTGACCTTCATATCTTTCATCAAACCCAAGGACTGGATTCAGGTATGCTTCATATCTAAGTCCGGCTGAAAATGGCCCCTGATCATAGGTAACCTGAAGAAAGGTATTGGATAGTATCCGTTCGCGGGGGGCAGTCGCCCCAATGATGGTATCCGTTATCAGATACTGAACATCTGACTGTAAAGAGCCTGAAATGCGAGGAGGGGGTAATTTACTGTTTTGAGAAAAGCTTGTAAGGCCGCTTGAAATAAAAATTACAGAAAATAGAACTTGCCATTTATTCATTAGAAATGCCTTTGGATAAGCAAGTTATCCAAATCCCCCAAGAAATTCTTTTCTAAAAAGACAATTCACCCTAACCTAAGATGAAAATCTTTCGTATATTTGATCGGACTGGGTAGTCCGTTTTCGCTTTTGTAGAAATATGCCAACAGAAACTTTTGAAAATTTACCGGAAGAGAGGAAGAAAAGATTTATTGAGGCAGCTTTCGATGAATTTATCCTGAATGATTATGAAGGGGCTTCCATTAGCAGAATGGTAAAGAAATTGGGATTCGGAAAAGGGTCGGTGTATCGCTACTTTGAAGATAAAAAAGACCTGTATTTTTACTTGAAGGGGATTGCAGAGGGGCAAAAGATGGAAATGGTCATGCCCTTGTTGAGAGACCACTCAAAAGACTTTTTTGAGATGTACCGATCCTTATTCAAGGCAGGGCTTGAGTTCATGAGGCAAGAACCTCGGTATAGCCAGTTTCTCTACAACATGTCTCGTGAGACCAGGAGCAAGGAACTTGGAGATATCATGCTCGAAAGCAAGCGTATGGCCATTGAGGCATTTGAAAAAGAAATCAGACGATACCAGGAGGATAAGGTAATCAGAAACGACATATCCAGCTTTCTGATAGCTCTTATGGTGGTGGAGGCTTCGAATGTGATCTCTGAGTACATCCTGGTAAAGTATAAGGATGCCTTTGATGCAAGTTTGAAAAATCCAGGTGAGCGATTTATGCTTGGGGACATTGAGCTAGATGAAATTTCTAATGCAGTCTCCAGGATGCTCGAGGAAGGAATAGCCTACAAGGCTTAATTTTTTTGATTAAGCTCGGACTGGTCAGTCCGATTGGATATAAAAACACCCATATTACAAATGTTATGATTAGTGTTAAACATCTGGACTTTACCTATCCGGGGGCAGATGTCCCAGCGGTAAAGGATGTGTCCTTTGAAGTCGAAGAAGGTGAAATCTTTGGATTTCTTGGACCTTCGGGTGCCGGAAAAAGTACCACTCAAAAAGTACTGATCAGACTTTTAAAAGGCTTTGAAGGAGAAGTAAATGTCATGGAAAGGGCACTTCCAAGTTGGAAGGAGGACTATTACGAGCACATTGGGGTAGGATTTGAATTGCCCAACCACTACACAAAATTATCGGCCATCGAGAACCTTCAGTTTTTTGGCTCTTTCTACAAAAAGAAGGTCAGAAAGCCCCAGGAACTTTTGGAAATGGTAGGTTTAGGAGAAGATGGTCATAAAAAGTTGAGTGAGTTTTCCAAGGGAATGAAGATGAGGCTAAATTTTATCCGTTCCTTTATGCATAACCCTGAAATTCTTTTCTTTGACGAGCCTACCTCCGGTCTTGATCCCGGTAATGCCCGAATCATCAAAGACATCATCCTTGACCTCAAAAATCAGGGAAAAACCATTTTCCTCACCACTCATGACATGACCGTGGCCGATCAACTTTGTGATCGATTGGCATTCATGGTGGATGGAAAATTGGCACTAATGGACTCCCCGCAATCATTGAAAATCAAGCATGGGAAGCGATTGGTCAAGGTGGCTTATGGTGAAGCCGAAAGTGAGCTTGAGTTTGACCTGGATAGCCTTGGGCACAATGAGGAATTTCTGAGGATCTTGAAAGAGGAACGGCTCCATACCATCCATTCGGAGGAAGCTACACTTGAGAATATTTTTATATCTGTAACCGGAAAAAGTCTCCAATGAAAAGTTTAGCAAATCTCATTCGCTGGGACTTGACTGTTCAGTCCCGGTATCAAATCCTAACTGTCTTGATGGGAATTACTTCCATCTACCTGCTGTTATTTTGGTTGGTGCCTGAAATCAGGTATATGGAATTGCTGATCCTGATTATTTTTTCAGATCCTGCACTCCTGGGATTAACATTTATTGGTGCCCTCGTTCTTTTTGAGAAAGGAGAACGTACCCTGGATGCCATGGTGGTCACTCCGATAAAGGATTGGCAATACATCTGGTCGAAAGCCATTTCTCTAACCATAAGTTCTACAGTGGTGGCTATTTTACTTGCCCTGGCAGGTCATGGCTTAGACCTCAACTATTTGACTTTCGTAAGTAACCTGATTCTGACCTCACTTCTATATGTACTGTTGGGATTTATCCTTGTTTCAAGATCAGAGAGCCTGAATGAATATGTGATCAAGTTGGCAGTAATTCTACTTCCAATCAGTTTGCCACTGCTGAACCTGTTTGGGCTTACAGATAGCCTGATTCTGTATTTGATTCCTTCTCAGGCTTCACTTTTGCTCTTCCAGGGAGCTTTTGGAGAAGAAATTCAGATCTGGGAGTATTTCTATAGCTATGGTTATTTGTTAATCAGCATAGCAGTCATGTACTTTTTTGCAAGGAGGGCTTACCACAATCACATTGTCCAATAATCAACCATTGATATGCAAAAGATTATTTCGCTTGGGTTAAATGATTTTAGGAACATCTTTCGGGAACAAATCCTGACCTTCATTTTTACCCTCTTTCCGCTCTTGAGCCTGGTCGCAGGTACCTGGCTGATTCCCATGTTGGGGGAGGCCTATCCTGAAGTGATCCCCTATTACCCATTGATCCTCACTTTTTTGATTTTGCAAGTGAGCATGGGGGTAGGTTTTGTGGTGGCAGCCTTCTTCCTAGAGGAGAAGGATCAACATATCCTGGATGTCCTAAAAACAGTTCCACTTTCGTCTACTGCCTTTCTGACATACCGCACATCCTTTGGAATGTTGTACATGTTTGGCTTCAGTTTATTGATGATCAATGCTACGAATTTGATTGAAGTATCTGCTTTGCAGTCGATTTTGATGTCAATATTATTTACGATTCCTGCACCCTTGATTAGCCTGATTATGAGTATTTTTGCTCAAAATAAGGTGGAGGGATTGGCCATTTTCAAGGGGATTGATTTAGCGATGCTCTTGCCCTCGGTAGCATTTGCCTTGGATACCGATTGGAAGCATGCTTTCGGGATTGTACCAGTTCACTGGACATTTCAATATGTAGATGCAGCGGCAACTCGTAATCCTGTGGAGTGGGTGTATTTTTCAATCGCGCTAATTTTCGGGGCTGCATTGATAGCACTGCTGGTTTGGCTGTTCAGAAAGCGGATATTTTAGTAGAATGTAATGGAGTTAGAATAAAAAAACCTACGCAGATGCGTAGGTTTTTATGTTTTGAATAGGCAGAGCTTAGAAATAATAGCCGAGGTCAATGGAAAAGTAGCTGATTCTGAATGTTTCACCACTTCCAAGGGTTCCCTCGGCGAAATTCTTTTTACGGTTCATGTTGGTCAAGCCCCAGTGGTAAACCAGGCCAATGTATCCCAGTCCTGCGCCACTGAAATCATACTCGGTACCAGCCCCGAAAAGGAATGAAAAGTTGATGGGGTTAACAAGGTTGGCTTGGGATCTCAGGGTTCCGGCGGTAGCAATTTCATTGGTTGCAGGATTGATTCCAGTCCATGCATTGGAATTACTTGCCGTAACATCTGCTGACAGTCCAAAAAGTCCGTTGATGTTCCAGTCAGAACCTCCAATTTGCCCGGTTTTCAGTTTGAGAGCCAATGGGATTTCAACTGTGGTGATAGAAACATTTTGACTTGCTGCAACAGTAGCGGTATCATTCAAAGAAACATTTCCGTCCCTTTTGAATCCCTTGTTCACAATATGAATTCCTGTGTGGAATCCATAGTTTTCGCTGAAATAGTAATCAGCCATCAATCCAAAAGAGCCCCCAAGTTTTGAAGAAACTTCTGCATCGACGCCATTCCCTTGAGCATCAGTAACATTAGCACTGGAAATGATTGGACTTACCCTCAATCCCAGCTTGAGACTGTTCTGTGCCTGTAGAGTTCCGAGAAGGAGAATCGAAATAAAAAGTAGGGAAACAACTCTCATAGTATATCTGTTTTTAGTAGCGAAAATGGATGATTAGTTCAATTATGACGTGATACTTATGTAGTTTGTAACAGGTTAATATCATTTTCTGCCTCGAAAGTACTTGTATTGCCATATTTATCCTAACAAGAAAAGTCTGATTCTTATTATGTCAAAGACCTTATACCTAAAATCCGGGTTGCTGATGCTTGCCCTTTCCTTCATTTTTTTTTCCTGCAGCTCTAATGCAGATGATGACATCTCCGGCATTGAGGTAAAACTTGATTTTGTCCGTGTAGATAGCCTTATGTGGGCCTACGCCAATGCTTATGCTGAAGACAGCAACATGAATCTGTATGAAGGATTTGACAAATACCTGGGTTCAGAGGAGGAGTTTTTCTACGAATTTCTCAACATTGACCAAGTCAAAAGAATACGGAGGTTGTCCGATGAACTGGCTGATTCTGTTTTAAAAGCGCAAATGGCCAGTCTCCTGAAGGAGGAAGCTATGCTTAGGCTTCTGGACACGGTTAGAAAGGAGTTTCCCTATGACATGGACCTTGTTTCACAGCTGGAAGATCCCTTAAAGCGATTGAATAAGCATTTTCCTGAGATTCAATTGCCTAAATTCAGAACCTTTGCCAATGGCTATATGCCGGGTGGAGACATGAGGTCTGTAGACAATGTGGTTCCCATTCCGAATTACTTTGGATTTGGCCTACATTATTTTTTAGGTAAAAATTATCCTTACTACCCTGAAAATGTACCTGCATATGAAAGAAGGTATTTCAAAAAAGAATATATGGCATTTGCGATGGCAAGGGAAATCACCGAGGGAATGGTAGCTCAACTGCCAAGAAACCAGTCGCCAAACTTGATTTCAGGCATGATCAGAGAGGGTATCAAGCAGTATTTTCTGGAAAGGCTTTTGCCGGAAACAGCAGATTCGGTCAGGCTGAGGTATACTGCCAGCCAAATGGAATGGGCAAATATCTATGAGGCACGAATTTACAAAGAACTGGTGGATAAATTCTTTGAGTCAGACTTCAAAATTCAGCGAGAATATTTGGGGGAAAAGCCCTTTACCTCTTCTTTGTCCAAAGAAAGTGCCCCCAGGATTGGAGAATATTGTGGGTGGAAAATCGTTAAGAGTTATATGAAACGCCATCCTGAGGTAAGTCTGGCAGAACTGACGGAAATGCAGGATTATGAAAAGATTTTGCGCGAAGCCCGATACAAACCCGAGGGATAAGGCTCCTATTTTAGATAAATGAGGAAAGGCTGTCTATTTGCAGACAGCCTTTTCACATTACAATTATCCAAACCAATTTTATTCAATGATGTCGTCGGTCTTGACTGTGCGGGTAACTTTTGAATACATCAATGAGACACAATTGATGTCAAATGCCGGATATCCATTACAGAAATCGTCCACAAAGGAGGCCTCATCAATTTCAACGACAAGGGTTATATTGTCTTCCTTGACATTCTTAAAAAGATCGGTGCTGGTAGGTACAAAACTCATGTTTCCTTCGCTCCAATCGAGGATAAAACCACAAGAATTTTCGTCTTCATCGATCCTGTAGACCACCGAATAGACGCAGTTGCCCTGGGCGCCATCTTCAGGACTTACCAACTCTGGTTCCATTCCAGCTAGTTGATCCTCAGGTAGTACATTACAGGCAGAAAAACTTATGAGCAGGGCCAAGGCGATAAAAAGTACATTTTTCATAAAAACGTGTGACTGATTAAATGCTATTGCTTTAAAGAGAGAATATTAAGTTTACGGTTACAAATATGGGTATTGTGGAATTAACTAAATAATTGAAATTACGAAAAATAAAACATTATATATTTTAGTTAAATATCTTTGACTTATTGATAGAAAAAACAAGGCTACACACTCTGTGATTATGCGAGATTTTGAAAAGGAGTGGATATGGGTTGAAGACAGAATGGAATTTAGGCAGGCTATTTTTGGTGAGAAATGTCACTCTTTTTGGCTTATATTTGTTTAAGACCTGACACATCTTACACCTTTACCAATGATCAACTACAATTCAAAAAACTGGTTTGAAGCCATTTCCCATTTCAAATCTAGCTACGTTATCCGTAGAACCATGCGGATGACACTGGTGGTAGGCCTGATTGCGGCCGGACTGGGAGCTATCCAGGAGTTTTTAATGACAGACTTCAAAATTGGCATTGAACCATCCATTTTTTCTTTATTGGGTTTGTTATTGAGCTTGTTGCTGGTTTTCCGTCTAAACTCTGCTTATGACAGATGGTGGGAAGGAAGAAAGCAATGGGGAGCTCTGATCAATCATACCCGTGGCTTAGCAGTCCTATGGCATGGAAAACTGGGCCATAAGGATATCCAGAATAGAACATTTTTTGCCAAAGGAATTTCGGCTTATGTATTGGCCTTGAGTGATCACCTACGAGATAAGAGCAACCACTCACTGGTAGAAATGTATTCTGAAGAGTCTCCTGAATCTATTAGAACCTATGCCCATGTACCTAATAAGATCGTTCGAGATATGTATGAGCGCACCGAGATGCTTTATAAGGACGGCTTTATTGACGGCTTTCAACTCAATCAGGTTCAGCCCGAACTTCAGGAGTTTCTGAATATTCAGGGAGCTTGCGAGCGTATCAAAGCTACTCCCATTCCATTTGCTCACAACTTCTTTATCAAGTTGTTTGTCCTGACATATTGTGCCTTGCTTCCTTTCGTTTTGATTCCTGTGATTGGTTGGTGGGCTATATTGATGACGATGTTTGTGAGTTATGCTTTGATAGGAATTGAATTCATCTCAGTAGAGATCGAAGAACCTTTTGGCCTGGACTGCAACGATCTTCCGACTCACAACCTTGCTGTGAAAATCGAAAAGAATGTGCATGAAATCCTGGAAGTAGAACTACTTGACACCGAGAAGGAAGTCAAGCAGCAATACATCGTTATCAAATAAATTATATCAGGCTTGGTCCATGGAAAGCCTGTTATACACAAGCAGGGCGATGAGACCAAGCCCAACAATAGCAGCCCAAAATACCTGATAGCCAGCAATAGCTATTAGGCCTAGTCCAAGGGTAGGAGCAAGCACATTGCTCAATGACCATGTCATATAATACCATGCCATGAAATCCCCTCTATTCTCTTCAGGACTCATTTGAAGGCCAAGGGAATTATTGAGAGGAAGGAAAAATATCTCTCCCAAGGTCCATATGACAATGGCAATGATGCCTAAATAGGTGGCTCCTGGCAGGAAGAACAACAGGTATGAAGAAAAAATGAATATCAAACCCAAGCGCATGGCTGTTATGGTTCGATTTTGTTTTTCTATGGTATCAATGATTGGCATCTCGATCAGGGCAACAAGTGCGCTGCTTATTCCCATGAGAATGCCAATATAGCCTTCATTGAATTTCCACACTTTCTTGATGAAAACAGGAACTGTATGGAACCACTGGAGGAAAATGAAGGATATCAGGAAACTTACCAGTAGGAATAGGAGGTATTTCTTATCCTTGAGTGGGGATAAAGAGGAATTCATTTTTTTACTGGATTCCGGAGCCTTTTTCGCAGCTATTTTCCAATTTCTGGACCAATAACTAAAGAGAATGGCTGCAGCAATACAGGTAAAGCCTTCAATCCAGAAGAGGTATTGGTAACCAAAGGAGACGATTACAAAACCGCCAAGTGCAGGTGCAAGGCTCATCCCGAGGTTTACTGCCAATCTTAGCAAAGACATGGTCCTGCCCATCTTTTCTTTGGGTACCAAAGAACCCACCGCTACAGAATAGGCCGGTCGATAGGCTTCTCCGAAAACAGTAGTCAGAAATAACACTGGCCAGAGGCCATAGACTTCATGGAAAAATTGGAGGCAGAAAAAGCCCACTCCACCCAGAAGCAAACTTAGCCTGATGACCTGTACAGCCCCCCAGCGATCGGATAGCTTGCCCCCCAAAAAGGAACCTGCCATAGAACCAAAGCCAAATGCCGAGGCGATTAGCCCTGCGGTTTCCAGCTTAAAGCCTTGATCAGTGGTAAGGTAAACGCTAAGGAATGGGATGACCATAGTACCCATTCTGTTGATGAGGGTAACAAGAGCTAATGTCCAGATTTCTCTTGGATGCCCGGAATAAGCTTCCTTATAGCGGTTGATGCTGTACGTTATGATGTTAGCCATGAGTGAATGGAAAGTAGTTTCTACGGGGACTCATGTAAGTAGTTGGAGGTTATTTTGATTTAAATTGCTGAAATGTTCATGACTGCATATAAATGAGAACTCTCTCATAAAATTTATTATCGTGTTAAAATAGGGGACTTAAATTAATCATTAGTTTAGGTTGACTTTGTAAATTGATTGTATGGATAAGAAGGATAAGTCTTTGAATTTTTGGGGTGTTAAGTTTTTCCCAAGACGAATCAGGAGGAAAGACTCAGGCTTAATTGTACTGGATCTGATCATGTTGATCCTTGTGAACCTCAATGTTCTGCTATTGGTGTTTTACTGGATTTATCTGAATCCATTTTTCAGGGAATTTGTAGCAGAAAATATCCCTCCCTTACACCAAATTCTTCAGCCCGTTTTTGAAAGTTTTTTCGCGATAGATACTGTTTTTTTGGTCATTTATCTCATCGAGCTTGCTTTCAGGTGGATATTGGCCATATATAGGAAGACTTATCACCGCTGGTTTTTTTACCCATTTGTTCACTGGTACGATGTATTAGGGTGTATACCGATTGGATCTTTCAGGTTTCTGCGAATTCTTCGTGTATTTGCGCTAATAACACGTCTTCAGCGACTTGATATACTTGATTTCCGAAATACCTACCTTTATTCCAGATATTTGAAGTATCGTGGGGTAGTGGTAGAAGAAATATCTGATGGTGTGGTGGTGAATGTATTGCAAGGAATGCAAAATGAAATCAAAAAAGGCCTACCCATTACAGAAAAGCTGCTTCATGAAGTTATTTTGCCTTATAAACCTGTTTTGGTTCAGTGGCTTTCCCGACGTCTCAGGACAGTAACTACAGAGTCCTATGGTGTTTATAAGGATGACCTTCAGGATTATGTGTATGATAAGATTAAGACAGCTGTAGATCAAAACAAGGAAATCAGGCAGATCGAGGCTGTTCCTGTACTTGGGAAGCAGGTTTCAGGTATGTTGGAGCATGCCATTCAGGATATTGTATTTCAAGTGGTCAGTGGTCTTGTGCAAGACATGGCTGGAAGAGATCATTCCCGATTTTTGGATGAAATCTCTGGATTGGTTCTTGAAACAGTCCTTCATGAGGAAAAAAGGGATGAACATGACCCACTGAATGAAATTTTGAGCCGTTTTGCGCTTGATGTGCTGGAGGTGATCAAGGAGCAGGTAGCGGTTCAGGAATGGAAGGAAAGACATCAAAGGGAAAAAGAGGTTGAAGAGGAAATAAAGCAAGACAAAAAATCAACAGCAAATGCAGAATAGAGCCGTTGGAGTCTGGATTATGAGAATGGTATTAGGCTTAATTTTTTTCATGCAAGGATATGGTAAAATCTTTACCATAGGAATCGAACAACTTTATGAAAGTGCCTTTGCTGCATTTGAAAAAACATTTCTCCCCAATTGGCTGCTTTGGTTTACTGCATCCTTTACCAGTTTTGCTGAACTTTTATGTGGGCTTATGTTAATCTTGGGAATAGGTCGAAAATGGGCTTTGTATATACTGGGGGTAGTGCTCATTGTGGTAAGTTTTGGACACGGCCTTCAATCTCCGATCTGGGACCTTGGACATGTTTTTCCTAGACTTGTCCTGGTAGGAACATTGCTAGTTATCCCTGAGGATTGGGATCGGATTCATTTGGATAATATTCTTAGTCGAAAGTCTGTGTCGAGCAAGTAGGAGATAAGTAATTGGAACATAATTATTTGACCCCTACCTATCTCTTCCCTTCTAATTTGCTATTACAGATCAAGGATCATCTGCACATCGCACCTGGCATAGGGAGTCGGAAAGCCTTCGACATCCTTAAACCCAAGTTTATGATAAAGTGTAATGGCCGGGGTCAGGACAGAATTTGTCTCCAGATACAAGCGTTTTGCCCCCATCTCACGCGCCTTTTCAATGGTCGCCTGGCCCAGCATGTATCCCAGGCCATGCCCGCGGGCAGACTCATCTACACCCATCTTGGCTAATTCATAAATGCCTTCCTCTTCCATCTTGATAAGGGCACAAGTTCCCACAATTTTCCCCTCAAGTTCGGCTAAAAGAATGGCTCCTCCTGGCTTAAGAATTTTCTCTTGAGGATGATCGAGGGCTTTGAAGTCCTCGATCTCCATTTTGAAGTATTTTGATATCCAGGCTTCATTGATTCGTTTAAAATCTGCCTGATGTTCAGGGAGGTAAGAAATGATCTTTGCACGCATGTCTTCAAAATTGATGAACCCATAATTTAGAAAAATTACTCAGTTTTTGTTTGTGAAAATTGCAGAAAAAAATCCCGATCCTTTAGGGATCGGGACACTACAATATACTACCTAATCAAAACAAATAAGTCTCTTCCTACTGGGCTTACTTTGCTCCCGCCTTGATATCATCTACCACTGAAGGATCGAGTAGGGTAGAGGTATCTCCAAGATTCCCCGCAGTTCCCTCTGCAACTTTACGCAGGATACGACGCATGATTTTTCCTGAACGAGTCTTGGGGAGGCCTTTGACCACCTGGATTTTATCGGGTTTGGCAATAGGGCCTATGTGCTTGCTTACCACATCACGAATCTCCTTCACGATGGTATCTTCATCTTTCTGCACATTATCCGCCATGGTGATGTAGGCATAAATTCCCTGCCCTTTTATATCATGGGGGTAGCCCACCACTGCAGCTTCTACCACTTCAGGGTGCTGGTCAATGGCGTCTTCTACTTCTGCCGTTCCCATTCTGTGTCCAGATACATTGATTACATCATCCACACGACCGATGATGCGGTAGTTTCCATCTGAATCTCTTTTTGCTGCATCACCTGTAAAGTATTTGTTGTCAAACATCTTGAAGTAGGTGTTGATGGCGCGCTCATGGTTTCCATAAGTAGTCCTGATCATAGACGGCCAGGGAAATTTCACACAGAGCAGCCCTTCTACTTCGTTTTCCGTAATTTCATTTCCGTCACTGTCTACCAATACAGGCTGGATACCGGGCATGGGTTTGGTCGCAAAACAGGGCTTAAGTGGCGTTGAGTTGGCAATTGGAGAGATCATGATTCCACCTGTTTCTGTTTGCCACCAGGTATCTACAATCGGCGATTTCCCTTTGCCTACCATGTCGTGGTACCAATGCCATGCTTCTTCGTTGATGGGCTCTCCAACAGACCCCAATACCTTAATCGAAGAAAGGTCATGTTTTTCTACAAATTCATCACCCTTTGCCATCAGTGCACGAATAGCCGTAGGTGCGGTATAGAATTGGTTTACTTTTAGTTTATCTACAATTTCCCAGAACCTACCCGCATCAGGGAAAGTTGGAACCCCTTCAAACATGACGGTGGTGGCTCCTGCTGAGAGTGGTCCATAAATGATATAGGAATGTCCTGTGATCCAGCCAATATCTGCTGTACACCAGTAAACATCTCCATCCTCATATTGAAAGACATTTTTGAAGGAATAGGTCGTGTAAACCATGTAGCCTGCGGTACTGTGGACAACACCCTTTGGCTTTCCGGTCGATCCTGAGGTATAAAGGATGAAAAGAGTATCTTCGCTGTCCATCTCCTCTGCCTCACATTCTGTCGACATCCCATCAAGGGCATCATGCATCCATACATCTCGGTGATCGTCCCAATTAACCGCCTGGCCAGTTCTCCGTAGCACCAATACCTTTTTAATGGAAGGTGTATTGGCTACTGCCTCATCTACTACATCTTTAACTGCAATTTTTTTGCTACCACGGAAGTTCCCATCAGAACAAATTACCATTGAGCAGGTAGCATCATTGATGCGGTCAGCCAGGGCTGAAGCGGAGAAACCTGCAAATACTACTGAATGGATCGCACCAATTCTTGCACAAGCAAGCACAGCAATGGCCAATTCCGGAACCATTGGCATGTAAAAACAGATTCTATCTCCTTTTTTTGCACCCAAAGCCTTTAACGCATTGGCCATCTTACAAACCTCTGCATGCAATTGTCTGTAAGTAAGGGTAATTGTGTCCTCATTGGGGTCATTGGGCTCCCAAATGATTGCTGCCTGATCTGGGCGAGTAGCCAGATGTCTGTCAAGGCAGTTCTCCGTAATGTTCAGCTTGCCACCTACAAACCACTTCACATCAAGCTGGCGAAAATCCCATTCTAATACCTTATCCCACTTCTTTTTCCAGGTAAAAGTATCTGCAATAGACGACCAAAATCCTTCAGGGTCTTGAACACTCTGGTTATAGGTAGCCTGATATTCCTCAAAACTTCCAATCCTAGGAGTCATATGAACTAATTTTTAAATGTGTGCGAATAATAGATGATAAATTGATGTCTTCAAGCTAGGAAAAAAATAAATCAATGACAAGTATATAGATATATAGATAACGTTGATTTTTGGCATTGTATTTTTGCCCTATGGCTTGTTTTAAAGGGACAGCATCAAAAAAAATGCCCGACTAGAAGGTCGGGCATCATTATTAAACCATTTCTTTAAATCCGAGATTTTCTTTAAGCTTCATCATCCGTTCATTTACACTTCGGAAGAATTTATTTCGAGGTCGTTCCCCCACAGTAGAGATCATATCAGATTTTTTGTAGAGGTTTTCTAACCAGTATTCAATTGATTTACCGAACTCTTGATCCTCAGTATTCAGGTACTCAATGGAATGATAAACCATGAAGGTCTGACTTTTGTCTCCTCGGTAATTTATATGGATGATATTATCTATCGAAATAAGGTCATTGTAGTAAAGCGTAAAGTTTTCAACCCTATCTTTAGGCGGCTTATCGTGGAGGAACTTATACCCTCTTGAACACTCTTCTTCAAGATGTTTAAAGTATTCATCCCCAGCCTTAATAATTTTCTTAAGGTCTTCCTCAGAGGCAAATCGTTGGGTCTCGGCGTAATATTCGATCTGTTTCATCAAACTATAAGAAGTCTCAACGCTCCAGATTTCTATGGTAGGTATGATGGCATATTTCTCCGCAACCTGTCTTGCCAAAGAAAGGCACTCTCTTTCATAGTCTCCAATTTCGTCCAGAGAAAATTTCTTCCCTTTGAGGCTATCGTCATTGAAGATGGTATTTTTCCAATAAAATATTTTAAACAGGGTGAGTTCCGGAAATTCGTACAGGTGAAAAACAGGGATATCTTTGCAGGCAAAGATTACCCGCTCAATTTGTTGGCTTTTAAGTTGATTGAGTAAAGCCAGCAGATTCTGTAAATAGGCCTTGAAGTCCAGGTTGGCTTCATTTAGACCTGCCCTTCTGAAGGTGTAAACCCCCGGTATAGCACGCCCTTGTAACTCATCAAGGGAGATTCCAAAGTATTTACTGAGTTTAATGGCTTCATATAATCTCAAGGGAGTGTCCCCTCTCAGTCTTCGGTAAGCTCCATCAGTGGTAACATTTAATAACTCAGCAATAAATTGGGCAGGAGATTTCTCTTTAGGAATCTTCTCCTTTATTAACTTGAAAAATAATTCTTGAATTTGATCCATATAACCCCATTGATAAGCTAAAAATAGGAAAAAGTTCCATCTTTCGAAAGATAGCCAGACCTAATTATCCTTGGATGAAAGTCCATAAAAAAAACTTTTGAAGAGAATTCTCCTCAAAAGTTTTTGAGTTATACTGTTGTGTCTTCGGTCTGTGATTACTTCTGATTAATCGCGACCACTTGCTTTACCTCAGGAGCAACCTTAAAGATAACTTGCTCAAGCCCGGCCTTCATGGTAAGGTGACTCATGCTACACGCTTCACAATTGCCCAATAATTCCAGCTCAACTATCCCATCTTCGCTGACTCCGTGAAGGCGAACATCTCCACCGTCCGACTTTAAGTAGTCCCGGATGCTGTCCAGAGCTCCTTCTATCCTAGTTTTCAAATCATTCACCATACCTGCCAAATTAGTAAAAAAAATGATTTATATATAGACTAATTCTTAATAAGTAATTGCAACCCACCTTCTTCCACAAAATCTAAACTTCGCAAGTTCGACTTGTCTTGTTCAAGGCAAGTATTCTCTCCGAAATTCCCAAAGTTTGACTTCTTGCTTAGAATTTAAGGATCCTGGAATTGTGGTATACTGCCTCACAAAGCAAAATCCTGCCTTTTCGAGAGCCTTATGAGGGGCTTCGTTGCTTGCCATGGGCTGAGAATAAAGAATTTCCAGGCTTAGTTTTTCAAAGAAAATGGGAATCGATTTTTTCAATAAAAGTGTGCCAAGCCCTTTTTGTCTGAAAATCTTGTTCCAAATGTGTAAGTGTAAAAAGGCAGATTTTCCAAAATCAATGTCATTTATATTACAATGACCGATGCCATGACCTGAACTATCTGTCCAAATCAAGGCATAAGATCTTTTCCGTTCAAAGGCTGTTGACATTTGTGCTTTAAGCATGGATTCAAGGCCTTCTTGGGATGGCAGTTTATCCAGATCTACTCCCAAATTTCTAAGGTATACAGGGTCATTGTTCAGCCAATAATTACAAATCGACCGAATATCTCTCTCTTCTATTTCTCGGACGCCATATTCCATCCCAAGTTATTCCATGCGGACTTTTTGGCTAGATGGTTTGGTGGCAAGCCTAATGGCCAATTCTTGAGCAAGTCGCTGCGAAAGTTCGGTGAATGACTTTTTAACAAGTTCGTCCTCTCCGAGGATTACAGGCGTACCGACATCCGCCTTTTCGGCCAATTGCTCCCGCATGGGGATCTGTCCCAATAGCGGTGCCTGAATGGCTTCTGCTAATCCTGCTCCTCCTCCCTTTCCAAATATGTGGTATTTCTTTTCAGGCATGTCATCAGGTACAAAGTATGCCATGTTTTCGATCACACCAAGGATTGGAACCTGGATTTGAGGAAGTTGGAACATGTCCGCCCCTTTTCGTGCATCAGCTACAGCCACCTTCTGAGGAGTGGTAACAACTACCGCACCTGTAACAGGAAGTGCCTGGACCAAGGTCAGATGTATATCTCCTGTTCCTGGTGGAAGGTCGATCAACAGGTAGTCGATCTCTCCCCAATTGGTATCGAAAATCAATTGTCGCAATGCTTTTGAGGCCATAGGACCTCTCCAAACAATCGCCTGATCGGGTTTTACCAGGACACCTATTGACATTAGTTTTACCCCGTGTCTTTCAAATGGGACCAATAGGTCTCTTCCTCCTACATTTTCGAGCGTAGGGCGTTGGTTTTCAAAACCAAACATGATTGGCATACTGGGGCCATAGATGTCAGCATCCACAAGAGCTACTTTCGCACCACTTTGAGATAGTGCGATGGCCATATTGGCTGCTACAGTAGACTTTCCCACCCCTCCTTTTCCTGAAGAAATAGCGATGACATTTTTGACATTGGGAAGAACCTGGTTGTTCATGTCCTGAACGACCCTGGCAGTCATGTTGACATCGACCTCTGCTTCCATGTCCACCATCAACTTGATGGCGTTGATGCAGGCATTTTTAATGGCATCCTTCATGGGGCAGGCTGGTGTAGTCAATACCACCGTAAAGCCAACTTTCTTCCCATCTATTTTTACATCCTTGATCATTCCTAGGGTGACCAGATCCTTTTTCAAGTCAGGATCATCTACGTGGCCCAGTGCTTCAAGGACTTTTTTTTCTGTAATTCCTTTGTCTTTTTTGAATAACATAGCTCAAATATACGAGTACTTTTTCGACAAGCTTTGTCGAGCTTTTCACATCATAACATTTTCCCTACCCGGCTTGTTCTGCGAGACTTGATTAGATTTTCATCAATTTTTGGGTACTGATGCCTTTGTTATGGCTCAACCTTACCAAGTAAACACCAGGCTGCCAGTCCAGTATGTCAAAACGGAGGTTATTTAGCTTTCTGGAGTTTGAGAAGTTTTTGTGGAAAATTACCTTCCCTTCAACATTTAATACCTCCAAAGATACCTTACCATGCAATTTTTCTGTTTGGACTTTGAAATGATCCTGGCCAGGATTTGGAATAAGCTGAAAATTCAGACCTTCTACAACTTCCAATTCTTCATTAGCGGTGATTAAGGCTTTGGTTTCAGGAAGGCTGTCAAAATAAGTAATAACATTTGCAGAAACCTGATATTGAGGATTATAGCCTGCATTGCAGTTGGTACATGTAATCCCACTGATACAATTAGGATTATTGGGGTGGCATTCATCTACATATGTGGAGTCAAAAAGATAAGCCATGGCAATGCTTGACCTGCTTTTGTAGGAAGTCAAGTCATAGATATAGCGATTTGCAATGGCTCCAGGACACCATCCTGCTCGGTCAAACCACCATGTTCCGAATTGGTCATCGCATGCGTCAGGATTGGGATTGCAATCCGCCCAAAGATCCTGCTTGAATGTATAAACCCCATCAATCATGATGTCATGATAGGCGTGGTGGAACTCAGCGGCATTGAGGCTGTTGTTTTCACCCCAGCCATGGCCTGTCGTTACAAGGTGTAACAATGATTTTTGTCCATCGGGTCTGAACGTAAAATCAATGGTGTCCATGGGTTGTAAGTTGCTTGGATTGCCAAAAGGGAAATTTCCCTTCCAAAGAACATCAAGCTGGGAATAGTCATGGTCAGGCTGACCCTCTACATATTCCAGATCCAGGTTGACATCCCAACCCCCGGTCCCCCAGGTATCAATGAACATCCTGAAATTCACCTTGCCATGCAGGATTCCCAAATAATCTGTCAAGTCTATTTCATGATCACATCCCTTGCCATATGGGGTAATATAGCGGATGATCTCTACCCATTCGCCATTTGGCTTTTGTGCTTCAATCCATGCCAATCTGTCCCAATTATCGCAACCATTTGGAAGGGTATCAGGGCATTTTGTCCAAAAATAAGCATGTAGTGAATCAATAATTCCAAGGGTTTGAGGCAATTCCACAGTTTTGTATAGCCACCTGCTATTGGTACTTCCAAACTCAATGACATCTCCCTTGAAAACGGAGTAAAATCGTCGACCAGATGAGGGGAATACATCTACATTGTAGGTCTCCGTCTTAGATACCCCATCCTTGCTGACAGCCGTCAACTGAATCTCATAAAATCCGTAGGCAGCCGGCCTCCAATTTACCTGAAATAAATCTCCTTCTTTGGTAGCAGGGTAGGTTTGGCCTTCTATTACAAATGCAATGCTATCCAGTTCAAATAGCTCTGGATAATCCAGTTCTGCCCTGGCATACAAGGGATATGCCTTTAACACATCCATTTCAATAGGAAAATTGCCATGCAAAGGGGTAATGATTGTAGGGGGGAAGTCTTCGGCTGCAAGCACCTCTATTTCCTGTAGGCTTTCCACAGGGTAATAGGTGCCATCTCCAGCTTGGCGAGCCTTTACCTGTATGATTCCTGCACCGGTAAAGGTCAATTTATTTCCCTGTACCAGCCCAGGCCCTGATACAACTTCAAATTCAACCCCCAGCCCAGAACTGCTACTTGCTACCAAAGTAAGGCTTGAGTCGATGGTTTTTTGAATTTCAAGTTGTGGAAAGTCAAGGATTTGATTTTGCTTGAGGTTGCTAGCACAACTGTCCTGATAAATATAGATTTCTGAAGCCAACCACCTATGGCGATTCGAAGGGTCTTCATTGCTGAGAGCCACAAGCTTAACAAACCTCCCTTCGACAGCTCCAAAGCTCATGATTTTTTCTCTCAAGTCTTGGTACTCCTCGTAGGATAGCGAGCCACTGGCCTGTGCGCTTCCCCAATTTAAGCTATCCTGACTGACATAGATTTCATACTGAGCGATCTTTCCATTCGGAAGATCTATCCTGGGTCGGATGCCGATTTGATTTACTTTATAACTCATTCCCAGGTCGAGCTGGATTTCGTGTGGAAATGGATCGTTTCCATTAGTACGAAAATAGCTATTTGAATCTCCATCAATGGCATTGATAGCGGGCTGGCCAGCGGTTTCGCTGTCTACAAAGATCAATTTGTAATCCTGATGGGGGATTAAGCTGGTATCACATTGTCCAAATGAAAATATTGGAATTAAAAATAATGAGAGTAAGCCCGAAATTAGGCTAACTTTGGTGCCAGTCATAGGAATTAAGTTATATGTAGAATCCCCAATTTAAGAGAAATTATTGAGAGGAACTGGCTTTATCATGGACTAAAAAAACATAATCTATAATCATAACTTTGCCATATTTACCAGTTTCCAATCTCCGAATTCAAAAAGTCCATTCGAATTCCTGTATTTTGCTGCAGGAAGGATGGCGTAATCAAATGGATACTTTTGCCGGAGTAATTTGAGCTGGGCAGGACTAAGCTGGTTGTAAAATTCCTTTTGTTGAGATTTTAGTTCATCCATGTTTCGGGTCTGAATGGCAGGCTTGTTTCCATAAAATGAATTTACCCGATTATACCACTCGATTATGGCTCCGTCTCCGAAGGGGAAAGCCTTAAAGTCTACAACCAAAGCCCTCCTACCTTCTACCCTTAAGGCTCCAAATCCCGGTGGCGAAAGTACGATGGCTTCTTCCGGTAAATTTTCTTTCATAAAACCAGAAAAAGCCAAGCTTTCCTCTGAATAAGGGGCTTCAAAAATACTTGGCTTCAGGATACGGTTGCTTAACTTTTGGACTGCTTCAGGCAAAACTCCGGGAAGAAAAGTCATTTGACAGAAAAAGAAAATGACCAATAGACTCAAAAATGCGATCGACAAACTTGATCGAGCCATCAGGATAAGCCCCAAACAAAAAGCATAGACCAGGGATAGAAAGACTACATCGAATGAAAATAAATCAGTAATCGAAAAGTAAAGCAAAAGGCCAAAGGATAAGCATAACAATATCCGGGCAAGCATTCTAAACTTGTCCTGATTTGAAAAGTTCAAATGTCCATACCACATTGTCAAAGGACTTATATGGGCAAGTAGGTTAAGGATCTTTTCAGAAGGCTCCATTTTATCCCAATTCACAGCCAGCATACCTCCTAGCAGAATGAGGAAGAGCCACTTGAACAGATTGAGTAATCGCCAGAGTTGAGCCGTTACGAACAATCTGTTTGGAATAATTTCTACGAAAAGCCATCCCGCCAAAAGTGAGAGCAGAAGCAAACTTCCAAAAGCATAAAACCAGCGTATCTTCAATTTGGACTCAATGATGGTTTGTAACTTATTTCTGAAGGCAAAAAACAGGATGCCCACTGAAAGGAAGAATAAACTTAGGTCAAATAGATTTCTAGAAATATAGGAAGGAAGGTAATGGTGTGGGTGTCTGAAGGAAGCAATGATATCGATAAATAGCTGATCATCGAGGCTTTTTTCCAATTGGAGATATGGGATAAGGGTCAAAAGTGAGAATAAAACTAAAATTCCTCCTGCCCCAATGATAGGCAGTATTTCTTTATAGTTTTTGTTGAAAATATTTGCAAAAAAGGCTGCTCCCAGGACCAAAAGGCCTGTTTCAAGCCCATAAAGAACATGGAAAACAGAAGCCAGACCAGCGAGAAAAGCCGCTTGTAAATACCTGCCTTCCCATGCCATCCACATAGATCCCATGACGAAGGGACTTACCAATAAGCCAGGAGTGAGGTAGGCCCCATACATCACCAGATCAGATCCCATTTCATAGGTGGACATACCCATGACCATAGCTGCCCCAAATAGACCAGCTTTAGGATTGGCAAAAAGGCTGGAGGCTGCCCTGAAAGAGGTAAGGGATAAAAATAAATTAGACAAGAGGGTGAGCAGAAAGATGGCCCACTTCAAGCCAACTACAGCTGCAATTTCCCCAACAAAGAGTGAATAGTAATACCTGGGACCAAAGCCTTGGGAGGCATTAACAAAAAAGTCGTTTTGTAAATATGCCGCATCCATCGACCTCATGATGATGGGCAACTGTTCTATCTGGTCGCTTATCCCGAATTTGTAGGAAAAAAGTGTAGATATTAGACCAAAAGCCCAAATCCAAAGTGAAAAATTTCGTTCTTCATCAGGATGAAGATTAGAAATGGAAGTAGTTTTGCCTGTTTTTGCCATATTGGTATTCGAAACAATATCACTGATTTTTTACCGTCTAGCACATAAGTAGTTGGCTCAGAGGGATCAGATTGAGCAATTTACGAAAAGAATGTAGGCTGATCAGGAAGAATTACTATTTTAGCCCTTAGGATGGATTATAAAGATTATTATAAAGTATTGGGGGTGGATCCCCAAATCAATGAAGATGAGCTAAGGTCAGTTTATAAAAAGCTGGCTGTACAGTTTCATCCTGACAGAAATCCAGATAATCCGCAAGCCGAAGCACGGTTCAAGGAAATATCTGAGGCAAAAGAAGTACTACTTGACTCGGATAACCGGAGGAAGTATGACGAGCTCCGTCAGAAATACCTGCTTTTCCAACAATACCAAAAAGGAGGAAAAAGGCCTAAAGATCCTTCTAGCACAAAGAGTGGTGATGCATCCAGAGAAGAAGAATTTGGAAGTGTATTTGGAAACTTTTTCCAGGAGGTATTTGGTGGAAGAAAAAATAGCAGCAGAAGAGGAAAAAATTACGATGCGAACATTAAAATCTCCTTACAAGAGGCCTACAAAGGCCTTTCTACCATCCTGAAATTCGAAGGAAGAAGGTTACGTGTTCGCATCCGCCCTGGAATTGAAGATGGACAGGTTCTAAAAATCAAAGGTCAGGGACAAGCAGGTTTAAATGGTGGTGATCCTGGAGACCTTTATCTAAAGGTGCTGGTTGATAAGGATGACGATTATGTCAGAAAGGGAAGTAACCTGATGAAGACCTTTCGTGTCCCATTGACTGCCGCTGTCCTCGGACGAAAGATGCAGATAGAAACCCTAAAAGGAAAAATGAGCATCAATATTCCAGCTGGAACCCAGAGTGGCCAGCAACTAAAGATGCGCGGCCTGGGCATGCCTTATTACGAAAGCCCGGAAGCCGCAGGTGATCTTTTTATAAAAATTCAGGTCATCATCCCCCGGAGACTTTCTCCCGAAGAGCAAAAGCTATTTAAGGAATTGGAGAACCGAGGCTTCTAATGGAATTACTTTCCTTTGAATACCAATTCACGTTCTTCTTGATATCCCTTAAAGTCACCGTCATGTTCAAGAAGATAGTCCCAATAGGTTTTGTGAACTTTATCCAATAATGGCTTTACATCTTTGTCTTCCATTCCTGCTGTGGGGATGGGGTCCAGGATCTGAAAGGTTACGATCCCCGGCTTGATCAACAGTTGTCCAGGTTTTTGTACCCGCCTCATGTTCACCAAAACAATAGGTACAATGGGTGTCTGAGTTGCAACAGCTAAGCGAAATGCCCCCAGGTAGAAAGGAGCCAAGGGAGTTGAGGCACGATTTCGTGTTCCTTCAGGAAAAATTAAGATTGAAGTACCTGTCTCTATCCTTCTTACCATGGTTTTGAATCCTGCCTTTCGGCTTTCTCCGCTTGACCTGTCTATGGGGATAGAGGTAATCCTGAGTAGGAATCCAAATAAAGGTATTCTGAGGAGCTCTTTTTTAATTAGAGGCTGGAAAGGGTGAACCAATCTGGAACCGAGCATGATCATGTCCATCATGTTCACATGGTTGGATAGAATCACATACTGCTTCCCCTTTTTAATTTTTTCTTGACCTCTGGTAACCATAAATATTCCACAAAGGGCTCCCCATATGGTCAACCACACAATATTTACCCTGAATACCCAAATCATTCTAGGATTTCGGGGAACCAGAGACAGAAAAAGATAGATGAATACGATGGGAACCATGGTAATGAAAAACATGGCTACCACATATATGGTGTAGATCCATTGGAAAGGCCTCAGGAGGTACTTCATTTTTCTTTTTTAATTTTCGTAGAAGCAGAATCAAATCGCTTCTCATTTTGCTCGAAAGATAGAAAAATGCCTCATTAGTCTAAAACGATATCTCTAAATGCCTCGATCTGGCATAAAATTAGCTAAACATATAAATACGTAGACTTCTAGATATTCACTTAGATAAATAATTTAAAGCGTAATATTTTCCCAAAAAAACATGAAGAAAGTCCCAACTTTTTCCTTTGATTTATAGTTAGTCATGTAGAAGTAAGCTCAGTCCATCACTTCTAGGCCTACTTTTCAAGGAACACATCACCATTTTCAACTCCCTGATAGGAATCAGGATTTGTACCCTATTACGCCTTCTTCCAGTTGGGGAGATGGATGAGAAAAGCTATACCTTAATTGAGCCATATGTTCAATCCACAAAGACCCTTGTTAAAGTCCGCTAGTAATGCGCCTGGCCTGCTCGTCGAACCTCATGTGGAGTATTATGACATTGCTACCCATGACCGGGGAGAAGTAACTTTTCCCTTTCAACTCATGGCTTACACCCTGCTTTTATTTGTTGGGTTGGGGTATTTTAATTTTTTCATGGGAGGGACATCCAACATGACCTTAATCGTATTCTGGGTATATTGCATCTTCACCCCCTTCTATTTTCCAGGGATTTACCATTTCATGAGCTATTTCAAAAGGGAAAAACAAAAATCTGTAGAAATTGACCTCAAGCATCAATTGGTAACTTACGAAGATGGTGTTTTGGGAAAGAAACTTCATTTTGGCGCGGAATCAGTGCAAAGTGCTACTATTTATCATAGCCAATTGTTTCCCTATGGAATTGATTATGCCGTGCTTCAGTTGGCGGGTGGGGAGAAAATTGTTTTATCGTCCCTTCTCATAAGTCCATGGAAGCTACTTACCTGCCTGGAATTGGAATATGAGGTAGTTAAGAAAGTATTCAATGGCTTGCCACCCCATTGAACTTAAAATTCCAGGGTTAACTGTTTACCCCCTTTCTCTTCAATAAGGTCCAGGTTGGACATAGAAATGCCTAAAAGACGAACAGGTTTGGTAGGAAACTTGGGCTGAATGAGTAATTCTTCTACAATAGGAAAAATATCTTCAAATTTTGACAGGAACCTTCCTTGAGTTCTACTTCTAGTCTGAACTTGAAAATCATTGTATTTGATTTTTAAGGTTATGGTTTTACCTCCTGTAGGAATTTTCTCAAGTCGCTCACATACTCGGGCCAAAATTTTCCTTAATCGTTCCTTCATTTCTGGCACGCTATCAATGTCATCAAAGAATGTGTTTTCCGCCCCGACGGATTTACGAATTCTATTGGGCTTGACAGGTCTTTCGTCCTCTGCCCTTACTATACGGAAATAGTGTCTGCCTGCCTTCCCAAATAGTTTTACCAATTCAATCTCACTCCTTTTTTTCAAGTCTGCCCCAGTACGAATCCCCAAACGCTTCATCTTCTCAGCCGTTTTGGTGCCTATCCCATGAAATTTTTTAATGGGGAGCTTTTCCAGAAATCCCAATGCACGTTCAGGGGGTATCAGTGTAATGCCATCCGGTTTGTGGAGGTCTGAAGCTACTTTGGCCAGAAATTTATTGATGCTAATGCCTGCAGAGGCGGTCAGTTGAGTCTCTTGCTTTATCTCCTTCCTGATGGCCTTCGCAATAGCAGTTGCAGAATGAATTCCTTTTTTGTTCTCCGTAACGTCCAGGTAGGCCTCATCAAGAGAAAGAGGTTCTACCAGATCTGTATAGGTGAAGAAAATCTCTCTGATCTGCCTGGAAACCCTTGCATAATGGTCAAATCTGGGTTTGACAAAAATGATATCAGGGCACAAACGGTAAGCCCTTGCAGATGGCATGGCTGAACGAACCCCGTACCTCCTTGCCTCATAACTTGATGCTGCGACCACCCCACGTTCTCTGGAACCACCTACAGCAACCGGTTTACCCCTCAGCTCGGGATTATCTCGCTGCTCAACAGATGCATAAAAGGCATCCATGTCGATATGGATGATTTTTCGATGGCTCATTTCAAACTTTCCAGAAGGAGGTAAACGGTACCCATTACAATTTTCTTACTTTATTTATCGTAATTTAGGGAAAGAAATGCACTGGAACAGAATCAAGTTAGCTTCATGCCCAATGTTCCATTCTTATTGATAGAACCAAAATTTTCAATAAACAACATGATCCTAGAAAAAATACCCACGGTAGACCTGAATGACTATGTGAATGGTGATGAAGCTACCAAAGCTGCTTTTGTAAAGGCCCTGGGAGATTCTTTTTCCGAGATTGGCTTTGCCATTGTTGATAACCATGGGGTAGAAGCCTCTGTAATCGAAGGTGCCTACAAGGCATTTAAGGACTTTTTTGCCCTGGATGAAGCCACCAAAAGGAAATATGAGGAGCCGGAACTGGCTGGTCAGCGCGGATATATTTCCAAGGGAAGAGAGCACGCAAAGGGAGCCAAAGTGGCTGACCTTAAAGAGTTTTATCACATTGGACAGATCGTAGAGGATGGCGATCCCATCAAAGAGAACTATCCCGACAATGTGTTTCCTGCTGAGGTTCCCGAAGTAGAAAAGTATGGAGTCAACCTGTACCAGTCTCTGGAAGGATCGGGCAAACAATTGCTTCGCGCCATTGCCGAATACCTGGATTTACCTGTCAAATACTTTGATGATAAGGTTCATAATGGAAATTCTATCCTAAGGCCTATTCATTATTATGGAATCCAAAATCCTGACGACTTGCCCGAAGGAGCAGTAAGGGCTGCCGCTCACGAAGACATCAATCTGATTACCTTATTGATTGGAGCGAGCGCCGATGGCCTCCAGGTCTTGACCAAAGAAGGCAATTGGTTGGCAGCCAAGCCTGAACCTCATCAGATTGTGATCAATGTCGGGGATATGCTGCAGCGCCTGACCAACAATCGTTTGAAATCTACTACTCACCGTGTGGTAAATCCTCCAAAGGAAGTACTTCATTTGCCAAGGTACTCTGTGCCTTTCTTCCTTCATCCCAAGTCTAACATGGATTTGACTTCTTTGGAATCCTGCATCAGTGCAGAAAATCCCAAACAATATGAGGACATGACTGCAGGTGAATACCTGGATCAGCGACTCAGAGAGATCGGGCTAAAAAAATAAGATGCACCTCAACATTGAGATAAAAGCCAGAACAGACAAGTACCTCCATATCAAGGAGGTGCTTGAATCTCATAATGCCTTGTATAAAGGCCTTGATCATCAGATTGATACTTATTACCAAGTATCAGGTGGAAGGTTGAAATTAAGGCAGGGCAACATAGAGAAAAGCCTTATTTTCTATGAAAGGAGCGATCAGGAAGGCCCCAAGGCCTCTCATGTAAGCCTTTACCACCCTCAAAAAGATCAGGACCTCAAAGCCCTTTTGGGCAGGGCACTGGGAGTATGGCGGATTGTGGACAAAAAGCGCGAGATCTACTTTGTAGACAATGTCAAAATTCACCTGGATAGGGTAGAGGGCCTAGGTAGTTTTGTGGAGATTGAAGCCATTGACTCAGATGGAAGTATAGGGGAGGAAAAGTTAAGGGAGCAATGCAATTACTTCATGGAAAAATTTGAGATTCTTGAATCCGATTTATTGTCCAATTCCTACTCAGATATGGTAGGAGAGCAGCCCTGATATTAGGGCTTTGGTCTTTGATTGAAATTAATATTAAAAGAAAAGTCTTACCAAAGGGTAACTTTTCACAACAATTGGCTTATAAAAGTAAAAAGTCCAACTTATCTTAAATCATGAATTACACCCTTTCAGCAACTATCCTGGCCCTGGGTTTATTTATTGGAGCAAAGCTATATGCCCAGACTGAAGAACAGGGATTTTTTGAGGGGACCCTTCAGTTTTCAGTCGAGTTCAAAGGCGAACAGGCTGACTTGCTTAAACAGAACGAGCCCAACGACGAGATTATCATGCACATCAAGGAGGGAGATTATATCGTCCAACTCCGCGGAGGCAGATACCCCAAGACCTTCATTTTTATGGCAGATTCCAACCATGAATACAGTGTGAATTTCAAGGAAAAATTGGCCTTCAAGTATTCTAAGTATACCGATAGAACCTTGGTGGACAAAAACAAGGAAAAGCCCAGCGCCAAGCCTACAGGTAAGCAGAAGGAAATCAATGGAATTCTCTGTGAAGAATACCGAATGGCTACACCCAAGACCGTGTTTTACTATTACGTAAACGATGCTTATGTGGTAGACCTGGCCAAGTATCCCGATAGACCCCGGACCAAGGCAAGCTGGCTTGCTGAAGGCCTGGAAGGAAAAATCCCCTTACAAACTGTGAAAAAACAAAAAGACCTTGTGGTCAAGACTACCGTTAAATCAGTCAAAACAAAGGATTTTGATCCCAGACAGTTTCAGATCCCAAAAGGATTTAAGGTGAAGGGAAGAGACTACAGGTATTAAAGAATTATTTGCTATAAATTGGCACAGCTTTGAACTATAGTTTGAAGCTGTGTTTTTATTTTTGGGTAAGAACAGAAAAAATGGCAGATCACAACGAACTGGGAAAAAAGGGCGAACAATTGGCCTGTGAGTTTTTGATGACCAAAGGGTATCACATCCTTGATCAAAACTACCGCTATGAAAAAGGTGAAATTGACCTCGTCGTGCTACGCATGGAGCCTGCAGAATTGGTATTCGTAGAGGTAAAAACAAGGAGCTCAGAGAAATGGGGCTTCCCCGAGGAATCCGTTACCGAAGCGAAAAAGAAAATGATATTTAAAACTGCAGATGCCTACCTATATGAGAAGAATATGTGGACAGTTCCAGTACGCTTTGACATCATCGCCATCAACATGAAAGATCCCGAAAACCCCATGTTTCACCACATCGAAGATGCTTTCCAGATGATTGGATAAGTTTTTTTTGAAAAATATTGTACCCAATTTAAACCCTCCAGCTTTCCCCTAGTCTTAAGTTCGTCTTTGTTGATATACGTAAACCAAAATTCCAAACTTAAGATTTTACTGGAAATGAAAAATGTAAGCCTGAATTTTCAGACATTGCTTCGCTTTGCATGTATTGCAGCTATTGCAACTGTTTTTGCAGCCTGTACCACTGAACAGGATGTAGTTTCACAAGAAGATACTGACCTGGTTTTGCTGGATGCTACGGCAGAAGATGCCTTTGCTGATGCTGAGGAAGTTAGCTTCGAAGCCCTTGAAATGACCGATGAGTCTATATATGGACGTACTTTCCAAACCGGTTCTGCCAGGGCCTTGACGAATGCATGTGTAACCATCACCAATGATTCTGTCAACCGCGTCTTGACCATTGACTTTGGTACGGGCTGTGTAGGTCCTGATGGAAGGACACGTAGTGGTCAAATCGTGATAGATTACACCCGCCGCCTATATTGGCCTGGGGCTACCCTTTCTGTTAGCCTTGTAAATTATATGGTGGATAGTGTAGCGATTGCAGGTACCAAGACTTATACCAATTTGATGCAGAATTTCAGAGACACACTTTCCCTTAACGTTACGCTAAGCGGGGGTTCTATGACCCTGGCAAATGGCAACTCTGCTACGCGCAGCTTTACCCGCACAACGACTTGGGTGAGGGGAGCGAATCCAGCCCTGGACGAATTCTGGGTCGACGGCTCCTTGCAAGGAAGCCGCTTCAATGGCAATGCTTTTACCAGAACCATCAATAATACACTGGTATTTCGTAGAGGTTGTAGGAGAAGAGGTGTCCACAATCCAGTAGAAGGTACCGTTACCATCACTCGAAGCAATGGACCCAACATTGAGGTAGATTTTGGAAATGGTGCTTGTGATACCTTTGCTGATGTTACTGTAAATGGAAATACCAGGACCATAGACTTGAGCCAGCGTTAACCACTTCCCTTTTTTCATGCGCTATAGCCGGATCTTTCCTAGGTCCGGTTTTCTTTTGGTTAATTAGCTAGCTAGTCATTCAATAGAAGGCAGTTTAACTTTGGACAGCTTATGAAAAGGTGCATTTTGGGCGCATGTGGGGTGACTTTGTGGCAGATTTACTGCAGTACCAATTTTTCATGGACAGAAAATACAAAGCCCCAGAAGAATATAAATCCTATAAATATGTTCCTAGGAGGGCTTTCGAGAAGGAGGATGGCTATATTTATCGTAGGTGGGATAGATAATTGTACAATTATTTAGTTCAAAGAAACTTCATTTTAATGGAATTACGTATCTTTCTAGCATGGAAGTGCTGGAATTGTCGGCTGTGGCTCTTGCCCCTGTCATTTTTATAATGACTTATATTTACCTGAGGGATGAGTACGAGCGTGAACCCCTGAAATACCTGATCGTCACCTTTGTCTTGGGAGTGCTGGCGGCTATTCCTGTGATTTATATAGGTAGGTTCCTCCAAACTACCTTTAACATTGATAAGGATGGAGGCTTTGAGCAATTGATCATCTATTCTTTCTTCGTAGTTGCTTTTACAGAAGAATGGATGAAATACCTGGTATTGAGGTGGTACAATTATCCCCACAAAGAATTTGACGAGCCTTATGATGGAATCATGTACGGTTCTGCGGTTGCCCTAGGATTCGCCGCCATAGAAAACCTTCTATATGTATTTACTTCCGAAGGAAACGGATTGGAAATTGGCCTGTTCAGGATGTTTACAGCCGTTCCCGCGCATGCTACATTTGGCGTAATTATGGGTTACTTCGTTGGGAAAGCCAAATTCTTACCCAAGCGACATCCTTTCTGGGAGCGTATGAAGGGACTATTTGCAGCCATTTTATTTCATGGACTCTATGATTATTTCCTTTTCCTGGGAAATACCTATTTGGCAATTTTTTCTTTCACCGCCCTGGGGATCGGGATTTTATTGGCCCAGCGAGCCATGAAACTTCACGCATCCATTTCTCCCCATAGGGAAGATGATTCTCCATTCGCATAGCTACGACCATGAAGGATAAGGAATTCGAGGAAATCAAGGCGTTGTTGGACAGCAAATTCCTCCAATACAACCAGCCCTTTTTTGTGGAAGATGATCCCATTGCCATTCCTCATATTTTTGACAGGAAGGAAGACATAGAGATTAGCGGCTTTTTAACTGCCTTGATCGCCTGGGGTCGTCGCCCTATGATCATGAAAAACGCCCGGAACCTGATGGCCAGGATGGATGAAAGGCCATTTGAATTTGTGATGAATGCCTCCGAAGGTGAACTTTCAAGTTTGGATGGCTATGTGCACCGCACCCTCAACGACATGGATACCCGTTTTTTGGTCAAAGGGCTAAGACATGCCTATACCGAATTCAATGGCCTCGAAGACATATTTGCTAAAGGAATAAAAGAAAGCGACCTCAATGTGTTTGGTGGGATCATGAACGCCAGGACTATATTGAGTTCCATCCCTGATTTTCCCCAGCGAACGCATAAGCATTTGGCTAATCCTTCTAGGGGTTCATCTGCCAAGCGGATCAATATGTTTTTGAGATGGATGGTAAGAGATGATCACCAAGGAGTAGATTTTGGCATTTGGAAGTCTATTTCTCCCTCCAAATTGATCTGTCCGCTTGACGTCCATACTGGCAATGTAGCCAGAAAACTAGGCTTACTTGGGAGGAAACAAAATGACTGGAAGGCGGCAGAAGAATTGACGGCTATTCTTAGAAGAATGCACCCTCAAGATCCCATAAGATACGATTTCGCGCTATTTGGTCTTGGCGTGTACCAGGAAATCTAGGCCTGGACAAATTTTTTTTTAGTGATGTATTGAACCAAATTGTAATGTGGTAGTCATATCTCAGAATGGTGTAATTTTTAAATTAGCCATAAATGGGGATACTTTCCCTTTTTGTCGCTGTTTATCTTGTCTTCATTCAAAACCTTAACCTTTACAAAATCACTATTTATGAAAAGATTTTTATCTATCTCCCTGGTAATAGGCTTATTTTTAATGCTCTTTACTTTACAGTTGGTTTCCTTTTCAGGTGGACCTCCTGCCGGTAGAACGGGAGCACCCGGTGAGTCTACTTGTAACGCTGCCGGCTGCCACAACTCATTTACGTTGAACAGCGGTGTGGGTGAAGTGTCTATTTTTTCAAATGCACCTGCAGAAGGATATACACCCGGTGAAACTTATACACTGACCTACAAGATCAAAGAAAGCGGAATCAATAAATTTGGCTTTTCATCTACAGTTTACAGCCCTGCTGAAATGGGCTTCATCGGTTCCTTTATGATTACGGATATGACCAATACCCGGGAATATACCGGAGGAGATCGTCAGTACGTTTCTCATACTTCGGCAGGAAACGCAGCAACGGATAGCCAAATGTGGAGCATAGACTGGGAAGCACCAGAAGCCGGTGCCGGTGAAGTAGATGTGTATGCAGCTTTCAATGCTGCCAATGGTGCCAATGGGAACCAGGGTGATCATATTTACACGGACAGGTTGACCATTTCTGAAAATGTATCTACAAGTGTAAATGAAGAAGAAACTCTCAAGAGCTTGAAGTGGTTCCAGAATGGAAGCCAATTGTTTGTGAACTATGAAATGAAAACTCCCGGTAACCTGGATTGGTTCATGCTGGATATGAGTGGCAAAGAGGTTTACCGTGAGTATGCTTATTCTTTGGATGGTAGTTATGAAGGTAATGTGGATGTATCAACTTTCCCTAAAGGGGTATACATCCTGAAAATTAAAAGCCCTGGGAAGTTACTTTCCAGAAAAATCTTGATCCAATAGGTAAGCCACGGAACTTTCCGTCTGTAAACATGCGCAGGGAGAATATCCCTGCGTTTTTATTTTTGGCGCAGAGTTTTCTGGGGCATTTGCTGTGGCACTTAATTTGTTATTTAACTCCTACCTGACTTCTTTACTTGACCTGGAGAATTTATACAAATTCTCATCCTTACTTATTCAATTTCTATTACAAATCCGATTCAGTTGATTTTCACTATATTGGACTGCATTCGGGACTAAATGTAAGCGATATGAAAAAGGTATTTTTGGGTCTGGCTGCCTTATTTTCCCTCCAATTTACATTTGGACAAGAACTCATCCTCTACTATCAGGTAAGTACCTATCTTACTTATGACGAAATCCATGTGTATGCCTTCAACAAATCAGGCAGGGAATTGGATCTAAGCAGCATCCATTTTGCTATTCTTTTTGATTCTACTCAAAATCATAGCCCATCCATTTCTGTAGATTTGCTGGAGAATCACTTTTCTGCCAAGGAAAGCGATCAGCGAGAACTGAAAGTTCAGCCGTTTGAAATGCTGGATGAGTCAGTATCTCCTCCTGAAATCAAGCGTACCTATCAGGTCAATGGTTACAGCTTGAACTACATGCTAAGCTATAAGAGTCAGATGAATGAACAGAGTGGTGAAGCCTTTCCACTTCCTGATAATGGGGCTTTGCTTGATGTCATGACCCTGAGAATGGAGAAAGTTACTGCCGGACTTGAGCCTGATATTTACCTTGCTCCTGAAGATGCTTTTAGTGATACAAAATTGCTTGGCAGTGATGGAGGTGAACTCAAATTTGAAGTTGACCTGATTACTTCTATTACCTACCCGGTAGAATGGCTTTCCTTTGAAGCAAGGCAGAAAGGACCTCAATCAGTAAATTTGAAATGGACGACAGCCAGCGAAAGCAACAACCAGGGTTTTCAGATAGAACGAAGCATCGATGGCAGGCTTTTTAATCCCATTGCCTTTGTCGATGGAATTGGCAATTCGTCATCAAGCAGGGATTATGATTACCTGGATACTGAAATCGATGGCAAATTGTATTACTATAGATTGAGGCAGCAGGATCGAGATGGGCGCTATTCTTATTCCCAAACCACGATGGTCAATCTTGACATGGGATTGGAACCCAAAATTAGCTTGTATCCTAATCCTGTCAAGGATATGCTTAATTTGGAATTTTTGCTTTCCGATGAAGTAAACTTCTATTATATAGTCTTGTCCGCTGATGGAAAGTTGATACAGGAAGGACGTATCAAAGAAGATTCAGACTCAAAAATGATCATGGATGTTAGCAATTACAGTTCTGGAATTTACCGGATAAGCCTTTATAGAGAAGGGAGCTTTGAGTTTTATTCTCAAAGTTTTGTGGTCTTCAAATAATAGGAATTAGATTTTTTCTTAAGAATATGGGTTCATTATTGAACCCATTTATTTTTTTACGTAAGTTTGTGTAAAAAATACACAAACATAATGAGCCATACACAAAATAATCTTTCTCTCTTGACAGACCTCTACCAATTGACTATGTCATATGGATATTGGAAAAAGGGTAGGGCAGAAGAAGAAGCGGTATTCCACCTTTTTTTTAGGAAAAATCCATTTGGAGGGGCTTACGCCATTGCAGCGGGCCTTGAAACGGTCGTCGATTTATTGGAAAACTTTCGTTTCGAGGAGGAGGATTTAGATTATTTGAGAAGCCTGAAAGGCAATAATGGAGATCCTTTATTCGAGGAAGACTTCCTGACTTATCTAAAAGAAATGGAATTTTCATGTGAAATCATGGCCTTGCCTGAGGGTAGCCTTTGCTTTCCCCATGAACCCATTCTAAGGGTAAAGGGACCGATTATCCAATGTCAAATCCTTGAAACGCCCTTATTGAACATCATTAATTTTCAGACGCTGATTGCGACTAAGGCTTCCAGGATTTGTTATGCAGCAGAAGGGGATAGGGTGCTTGAGTTTGGCTTACGTCGTGCTCAAGGAATAGATGGAGGACTTTCTGCAAGCAGGGCTGCATACATTGGAGGCGTTCATGCGAGTTCGAATGTCCTTGCAGGCAAGAACTACGGCATTCCTTGCAAGGGTACCCACGCTCATAGCTGGGTCATGTCTTTCGACTCTGAAGAGGACTCCTTCGAAGCATATGCAGATGCCATGCCCAACAACTGTGTGTTCTTGGTTGATACCTATGATACGATAGAAGGTGTAAAGAAAGCCATAGAGGCTGGGAAGAGACTCAGAGACCGTGGCTTTGAAATGAATGGTATTCGTCTGGATTCTGGAGATCTGGCTCAACTGAGCATTGAAAGCAGGAAGTTGTTAGATGAAGCCGGTTTTGAAAAGGCTTCCATCGTAGCCTCCAATGACCTGGATGAGTACCGCATTAGTGAACTCAAGGCAAAAGGCGCAAAAATAGATGTTTGGGGAGTTGGTACACGCCTGGTTACCGCATACGATCAGGCGGCATTGGGAGGGGTTTACAAGTTGGCGGCTCTTAAAAAGGCGGATGGTAGCTGGGATTATAAAATCAAATTATCCGAACAAATCATCAAGGTTTCGAACCCTGGAATGATGCGCATTAAGCGTCTTTATGAAGGTGGAAAAGTCAAGGGGGATGTTCTATACAATGAAGAATGGGGTTGGGAGACAAGGGCGTTTACCAGCTTGGAAGGAGAAAGAATCGAAATGGAAGGACTTGAACGAGACGAAATTCTTGTGAAGGTATTTGAAAATGGAAAAAGGCTCTACGTACTTCCAGACATTCATGCTTCAAGGTCCAATGCCCTCAATCAATTGGCGCAATTGCCTGAGGAGTTAAAGTTGCTAAAGCCAGAGAAAAAATATGCTGTTGGGCTGTCTGATGATCTGGCTAAGTTGAAGCAAAAACTAATCGATAGGGCAAAAAAACAGGGATGAACCTTCCAGTCCATCCCTGCTAACTAAAGTTGATATTTCTTAGTGACCGAAGCTGAACAGATAGGTTCCTGTAGAATCGGTAAAGTTGTATGAGAAATTATCCTCATCCAAAGTCACGATGCTCAAGGTTTCTGTAGGTTCGCCAGTCTGAGTGATTAGCAACTCTGTTTCGTCATCAGAAAATGCCCATGTTCCCCCTTCTGCGGTAAAAGTGGTATCAGTGAAAGTAATTTCAAAGCTTCCTGATGCCATGTAATCGAATGTTGCATCAGAATACAAGGCTTTGGCCAAATCCACAAAGTCTTGGTCAGCATCATTGCTGGTCAAGTCTGTAAGTTTCCATGGCTCGCTGGTTAGCAGTTCAGAATTGCTAAGCTGGGTACAACCTCCAAGCAAAAGGGAAGTAAAGGCCAGTAATACAAGGGTTTTTTGAATAAAATTTTTCATGATTTGATGTAATAATTGTTGAGGCGCAAATATATGCGCAAATCATCTAATTCAAATGATCTTTGGTAGTAGAGAGGTAGGTATTATTGCTTTTCCACATATTTCGTGGAAATAAAGCAATTAATCAAAGAGACCTGAGCTCAGGTACCTGTCTCCTCTATCACAAACAATGAATACAATGATTCCCTCTTCAATTTCATCAGCTACTTTTAGCGCCGCGGTGAGCGCCCCTCCGCTACTCATTCCGGAGAAGATGGCTTCTTCCTTTGCCAGCCTCCGGGCCATGGTTCTTGCCTGATCCTGGCTGACATCAATTGTGCGATCAACGCGATTGGAGTCAAAGATCTTGGGAAGAAATTCAGGAGACCACCTTCGGATACCAGGAATTCTTGAACCTTCCGTGGGCTGGGTGCCAACGATCTGTACATTTGGATTTTGTTCTTTCAAATACCTGGATACCCCCATGATGGTGCCAGTGGTGCCCATGGCCGATACGAAATGGGTGATTTTTCCCTTTGTATCCCTCCAGATTTCAGGCCCCGTAGTTTTGTAGTGCATCCCCCAATTGTCGTTGTTTCCAAACTGATTTAGCATAAAATAGCCATCTACTTTGGCCATTTTTTCAGCCAATTCTCTTGAATACTCGATGGTTTTGCTGGCATCAGTAAGGATAACTGTAGCACCAAAGGCTTTCATGGCCCCGACCCGTTCGGCTGTAGCAGATGCAGGCATGAGCAGGGTCATGTCCAGTCCCATCAATCTGGCAATCATTGCCAGGGCGATGCCGGTATTGCCAGAGGTGGCTTCAACCAATTTGTCGCCAGGCTTGATGTCACCCCTTTCAAGGGCACCTTTGATCATGCCGTAGGCTGCGCGGTCTTTTACACTTCCGCCCGGGTTGTGTCCCTCCAGTTTTCCATAAATTTCAACCTTCTTTTTGGTAGGGATATGTGATAGCCTGACCAAAGGAGTATTTCCAATTAGGTCTGAGATATTCATAAACTCTTATGATTAGCTTATTTTAGTTCGGACTCGATGGTTTGGAGCCCGACTTGATAATATACTTTTGAGAAGGGAGGGACACTTTTGGTGATCCATACATTTCCCCCAATGATGCTGTTGTGCCCGATCACTGTCTTTCCACCCAAAATGGTAGCACCTGCATAAATGACAACATGATCCTCGATGATGGGATGTCTTTTTACATTGGCATCCTTTTTCTGTACACTCAAAGCCCCAAGGGTGACTCCCTGGTAAAGTTTTACATGTTCTCCGATCTCGGCAGTCTCCCCAATCACCACTCCGGTGCCATGGTCGATACAAAAATATCTGCCAATGGTAGCTCCGGGATGAATATCTATGCCAGTTTTGCTATGTGCGTGTTCTGTGATGATTCTCGGCAGGTCTTTGACGCCTAGCAAATGAAGTTCATGAGCCATCCGATAGGCTGCAATGGCATAAAAACCGGGATATGACCTGATGACTTCCGAGCTGTTACGGGCAGCAGGGTCTCCCGCAAAGATGGCATCTACATCCTGGTTGAGTTTGTCGTAGACCTCAGGCAACTTTTTGAAAAAACTTTCCACCACATGCTTTACCCCAAGCGCTCTGTTTTCCCTGTAGCAAGGAAGTAGTGCCCCCAACTCCGCCTTGAGTTGGTTGAGCAGTGCCTCTACTTCATAGGAAGATTTTAGCTGCTTTTCTGAAAAGTCCTGGTACAATAGCCCCAGCACAGACCTGAAAAAGTCTATGGTTTGTTGCGGAGGAGGGCAAGTCATTCGAGATTGATGTGCTTGCAGGATTTTATTTACAAATGAGTCATCCATGAAAGAAGACGCTTTATTCTAAGGCCAATTTGCTAGTTATACCTCAATCAAAGACAAAGGTTTGTTCAATTCTTCAAAGACTTTATCAGCTGCTTGACAGTTTACAAAAAAAGCCCCTCCATCATTGGAGGGGCTACAACGGCTCAAATATTCATTTTACTTACTTGAATGCAGCTTCCATTGCTGCCATAGAAGCAGAATCGTTGAATGCAATAGGGGCTACAGCCATCCATTGCTGCTTATACCATCCGTAAGGATAAGGTTTCGCAGCACGTTTTGGATTGCGGAAATGATCCTCTGTAACGCCAATCTTTCCTGTACGGCTATTTTGTCCATGAAACAAGGCATAGCTTTCTACCCTTCCAGTGCTATCCATGACGACCTCAGTTACAACTCCGACATGCTGTACGAGACTTTTCATGTTTTCAGGGGTAATGACTTGCTTGCCACCCAGGCCTGATTTGACGTAAAACATAGCTGCTCCAGGTCTTATCAGACTGTCGCTTTCCTGAGGATTTTCGATGAAAATCAATTTGCCCAAATTGTGATAGTACTGAACCAGGCTTCTGGTATCGCGAAGATTGGGACCAAACTTGGCAAAGGTGTAATCAGGAAATTGGGTCTTCAGGTATTGGTTCAATTGAACAAAGGTTCCAGAACAATCATTTTTTGTACCTGATACATAGCGGATTTTTCCAGCTTCATTCAGGCTTTGCAAAGAATCCGCATAGTGACGGATCGGATCAACAAGCATTCCCAGGCTATCTCCCTGCATAAGCGAAGTTTTCTCAGAGTATGCGGTCAGAATCGCAGCTGGATCTGATTTCTGAGATAATGTTGGTTTTGGCTTAGGTGGGGGTGGTGGTGGGAGCTTTTCGGCAGTCTTTTTTTCAGAGTTTTCTTTCTCTTTCGTAGCAGTTGCAGTGTTCTGACAAGCAAATAGGCTTATGGAGAACAAAAGCACTAAAAAGTAAGAGTAGTTTTTCATTTTAGTATAGTACAATAAATTGAAAAAGGGGGAAATGAGTTTTATTCAATTTTCAAGAATTTATTTAAAATTGCAAAAATTCATCATACCAATTGAAATGGTAACAATATTATAGTATTTGGAAAATTTTAATGAGAAAGCCCCAAAGCTGTAATTTATCCATACTGTCATGTAGCTTTATGGCTCTTGGAAAAGAAAAAGAATGGCCTCCCTGAACTCCTGAGCCCAGAATTGTTCATTGTGTCCCCCTTCTCTGCTGGCAGTTGTCTTGATGTAGGTGGGATTTCTGTGGTTTTCCTTCATTAGTTCACCCATTTTTTCCATATCCGTGATATGATTTTCCCCCTCTGGCTTAGCCATAACTTGATATACTCGGATACCTTTTCTCAAAGATTTCTTCTCCGCAAATGCAAAAAGCTGGGGATTTATCCAGTATGCTGGAGAAAATGAAGCAATTTTCCCAAATACTTTCGGGTATTTTATCCCTGCATAGGTAGCGATCAAGCCACCTAGTGAGCTTCCAGCAATACAGCTGTTTTTTGCACCCTTGCGAGTTCGGTAGTGGGTGTCAATGAACGGCTTCAGGTCATTGACCAAAAAGTCTACATATAAGCCTCCCTGACCACTTGGATAATCTTTATGTTGCCAAGGGGTATACTCTTCGATTCTTTTTTCACCCCCATGGTCAATACCTACAACTATGGCCTTGAAATTATTTTCCCTTGCTAACTGGTTCATGGTTTCATCGACTTTCCATTCTCCTGAATAGGAGATGGAGGCATCAAAAAGGTTTTGGCCGTCCTGCATGTAAATCACGGGGTAACGAGTCCTTCCTTTATTATAGCCTGGTGGAAGGTAAATCCAAATCCGGCGGTAGCGGTCAAGTTGAGGGATGAAAAAACTGTCTGATAATATGCTAACATTCTCACTGGCAGTGCTTACGGGGATAGATTTGGGCATAAGGTCTTCCCATGCTTCTACCTTAAGATAAATGCTGTCATGAGTCTTTATGGAGTATTGACTGTTTGCTCTTGGACTGCCATCAAGATTGGATTCTACCTTAGTCCAGTAACCCCGGGTAAATTTAAACTCAACTTGTCCTTCAGGAAG
>JALEFZ010000090.1 GCA_022760475.1 Bacteroidia bacterium
CACCTACATTATCCGTAGAAGCATTCCATGATACATCAAAGGAACTGGAAGTGATATTTGAAGATGCAAGGCCATTCGGTACAGTCGGTGCTTGGGTATCTCCACCCCCACTGGTAGAAAGATTGAAATCATCTATGGCCATATCACTTTGCCAACCTGGACCTGTAGTTCCAGTCATCCTCAGCTTGACCGTTCCCCCTATGTAAGAACCAAGATCAATATTGGCGGTGCTCCACTGGTTGCCTTGATCCCCTGAAAGGGTCCATAATGTTGTCCAACTCAGGTCATCATCAGTCGCTTCCAAGGTAAGTGAACCCATGTTTGACCCATACATGTGATACTGGAAGTCAAAACTTGCTGAACTTGCCCCACTCAGGTCAAAACAGGGACTTTCCAAAATGGCTGTTCCATTGTTACCTATCTGACCAGCAGTACCATTTGTGGAAGCCTCTAGGTATAAATAATTACTTACTTCGGCAGCAGAAGTTGGTCCGGTGCTACTGGAAGGAGTACTTCCTGAATATTGTACCCAATCGCCGTCATCTCCTGAGGCTTGCACCCAGCCTGCTCCAGATTCAAAGCCTTCGGCATAAGGAAAGGAAGAAACGGTTCCATTACAATCCAGTGGTCGGGTTCCGGTAGTAGTTACCGTAGTAGTAGCGGGAGTTCCGCTGCCCCCACCTGAGCAGTTTGCACTTACCGAACAATTGTAGGGGGTACCTGCAATCAGTCCTGTTGCAGAATAAGTGGTTCCTGATTCAGTCGTAGCAGTTCCATTGATGCTTACCGTATATCCATTGGCCCCACTGACAGCAGCCCAACTCAGGTCAAAGCCGTTGTCGGCAATGTTGGATGGGGTCAAGTTTGCAGGCGCAGCCAGGGTACAAGGTGTCAAACCTGTTACAACAAGGCTAAAAGCCTGACTTCCTGAAGTCAATGATCCCTTATGGGTAACTGTAATGGTATAAGTACCACTAGCATTGTCAATGTCTACCCTTTCATAGGGGTCAACCACGTTATCTTGCTTGGCATTGGTGGTGATACTTGTCAATGCCCATGGCATGTAGGTGTTTCCTCCTTGAGTAACACGAATGTCCAGGTCATTGACCAGGACAGCTGTGCTCAAGTTGGCCGTTCCTGTATTGGCTGTCCCAGCAGGGTCAGTCCAACAAATCGAAGCAAAAAGAGGTCCTCCAGCTGCGCTAACTGTGATTTGATAGCTTTGCCCCTGGCTAAGGGTCAATTCCCTAATCAGGGCGCTGCTTCCTTCATCGCTGATGGCTTCTGCTGCTGCCTTGGCATTCATCAAACCCCATCCATAAATGGCGTCTGGACCAGTAGATCCACCATCTTCAGCTGTGTGAAGAATCAAACCTTTTAAGGTCGCTCCCCGCATGAAACTGCCATTGAGGTTGTTGTAATGCTGCTGAAGCAACATAGCTGTACCGGATACATTGGGAGAGGCCATTGAAGTTCCATTGTAAGAACCATAGGCCGAATTGCTGCTGGAAAGAGAAGAATAAACTCCTGCCCCATTACCCGTAATGTCAGGTTTGATTCGGTAATCATCCGTCGGGCCTTCACTGCTAAAAGAAGTAATGGAGTAAGAGTTCAGTGTTCCATCTGCATTGACGTTGGCATCATTGGCTGCAGCAACCACCACGTTGTTTTTGGAGGTTTTGTAGGCACTCAACTTGTCATATGAAGAATTGCCATCCAGTGGATCTGTATTGGCTGTATTGTCGTCTCCGTCATTCCCTCCGGAGGTAAACATCATGTAGTAAGGCGCATCATAAAGGATTTGATCCAGGTCTCTGGATTCTGCAATGTAAGCTCCTCCATACCAGGCTGGAAGTTGCACCTGTCCAAACTGGTTTCTCCAACCATATCCGTAGGAGTGATTGGAAATCAACATTCCCCCAGCAGCCTCACTGGCCATTTCCGCCAGGTCGCTGTTCCAGTCAAAGGTTCTGGCTTGTGCGTGTGAAGCCATTCCTTTGGCAGAAGGAGTAAAACCAGAAGCTACCATGGTTCCTGTTACGTGGGTAGCATGATCGCTCAAACTGGTGGCGCCATCGCCTTGTGAGACCCGGTTACTTCCTCCTGGCCCATCAAATTCCTGGTGGGTTCCACGAGTCAATCCCCCATCCCAGACGTAGGCAGTCATGCCCTGACCGTCGAGGCTTAGACCAAGAGAGCCCCCACTATTCAAGTGGTCGGCACGGGTAGATTTGGCAGCATCTACGTTGAAAGTTTGATAATAAATGGGTTTTCCATTGGGACCAATTTTAGCGATTTCTGCTTGCCCAAAGCCTCCTGCAAAGGTGTAGGTCGTTGGCCAACCATTTTGTGCAGCAAGTTCCAAAACTTCCTTTTTGGCTGCCTCCTGGCGTTGCAGAATGCGTTTTTCCAACTCACCCAGTTTTACTTTATCGTAATTCTTGGAGATGCTAGACTTTTGTGCAGCCGTTTGAGCAAATGCTAATGAGGAAAGGAGCAGTATGGACATAAAAAGTCCACCAGCTCTGTAAAGCTTGATCATAAGTAATAGAGATTAGTGTGTTAGCTAAGGGATGCTGTCCCTTAAATATTAATATGCCTCCATAGTAATAAAGAACTTTACCCCCCAGACTTCAAGGAAGGAAGTTTGGGTAGCGTATATCATCCAGGACACCTAACTGGGGAATGTGTCCTTATTTTCTTTTTTTAATGCCCCACATACCGAAACAAATTGATCAACAGAGAAAAATGGCTTTTAAGTTATTTGTCATCAAAATGTTTTATCACAACTTTTTCTTTTGTTCTCAATGGCGAAAAGCATGGAAATGGGTGTTTTTGGAGATTGGGGATTACCTAACACTGCTGTACTTGGTCAATACGTCCAATGCTTTCATTTCCTAACTTATGAAAAAAATTTCATATAATAATACTAAAATAGTATTAAATGAAAAATCAATATTCAGATAAAGAGGAAATATGAGTATAAGCATTGTTATGGCATTTTTTTAATTTTCTAAAATGTATAAAGGGTATGATCAGGAAGTATACAAAGGGAAAACCTTCCTTTAAGCAAATCTCAAAGGAAGGCTAGGCTTATAATTAAATATTTGATAGGCAATCAGCTTTTTACACGCCCAATGGCTACAAGTGTGCTCGACCAACGATTTTCCTCCAATGAATTGATGTTTAATCCAAATCCCTTGGCAGCAGATTTGGTAGAGGTCGCATGTACAAAATAATCATCCTGCAAGTAAACCCCCACATGGATAATTCTTCCGGTCTCAGAACCTGGAGCCTTGAAAAATACAAGGTCCCCCATAGAAGCAGCAGCACGTTCCACTCGGGTCGAATAATTATCCAGAAGCCCCTGAGAGCCTCCAGCGATCTTCTTATCGAATACCTGATCCAGCATAACGCGGCTAAATCCACTACAATCAATGCCCCGGGCTTTGGTACTCACCCTCCAGGCCTCATAGTTCTCGGCGGTATAGCCTGTCCAGTCAGGTGTCTTGTAAGCAGTTTTCAACCAGGATACAATGAACCAATAGGTCTGAGGTTGGGTGCTTTTTAGGGAAGCAACGGGCGCCAGCCTTTCTTTGTACTCAGCTTCGAGGTCAAGAAGTTCCTGCGTAATTGCACCTTCAGCCATTTCTTCACCATCAGTGGTAAGTTTCTCAGGTTCAGGCTCCTTACTTACGCTCTCGTTCTTTTCTGTTGCTTGAGGTTCTACGACTTTAGCCTCATGCTTTTCATCGGCATTATGCTCCGTCTTTGCTTTTTCAGTTTGTGGAGCACAGGCCTGAAATGCCAAGGCAATGGCCAAAAGCATGGCAAGAATTGAAAATTTCAACTGGGGTAGTCTAGTGTTCATGTTAATTTGATGTGTAAATTCAACTAAATGGTAATTTTTACCCTAGTGAATTTAAGGAATTAAAAGAACAATCAGCACAAAAGATTAGGCTAATTGTTGAGGAGGAATGCTGATTTACGTGATTGCTGTATGGTAAGGCTTAAAGCCCATATGACAAATACCTTCATCAAACTCATCTACAACTAGCTTACAGCAGAAATGATTAACAGCCCTTATTTCAAAGGTATAAAGGAGGGCAAAATATGATGGTTTAAGTTCGGTAATGACGAACGACCTTCTCCCTAAAAACATACCATTATAGTTTTTAGGGAGGAGGTCAAAGAGGGGTTCTACTCAGCCTTCACCCTGTAAAGCAGGAGATAAAGCGCTGGCACAAACAACAAAGTAATCACTGTACCAAATAACAATCCGATCATAATCCCAATCGCCATCGGCTCCCACATCAAGCCTCCTCCCAGGTAGAGTGGAATCAAGCCCAAGGTAGTCGTAAAGGTGGTCAAGAGGATTGGTCTTAGGCGCTGCTGACATGCCTCAATGATTGCATTCCAGGGTGAATGCCCATTTTCATTTTGCTCCAGTTCGATCCTGTCTAGCAGTACAATTGCATTATTGATGATGATACCCGCAAGCGAAATGATTCCAAGGAAGGCAAAGAAGCCAAAGTAGGACTTGAACAACAACAAACCCAGTACCACGCCAATCAATCCCAGCGGAATTGCCCCTAGTACGATCGCAGTCTTGCGGAAGGAGTTGAACTGAAGGATCAGCAGCAAGACAATCAGGAATCCGGATAAGGGTAACTTTTCGATTACCGCATTCAATCCTGATGCACTGTCTTCCGCTTCCCCACCCAATTCATAGGTATAGCCTTCAGGCCAGTTTTTGGAGAATTCCTCCAGCCAGGGGCGAAGTTCACTTGTAACTTCAGCAGCGGTAAAGCCCGATTGTAAGTAAGCATCCACAGTAATTGTCCTGAATAGGTCGCGACGCTTGATCTTTGCGTATTGCCACTCAGGCCTGAGGGTTGCCACCTGTGCCAAGGGCACTGACCTCCCACTATTCTGAGCGAAGATATCAATGGTTTGAAGCTGCTGTACATCCAACTGCTGGCTGTTCAAGCTCTTCAAGATGATCGGCAGGTTGTCTTCCCCTTGCCTGAAATCCCCTGTTTCAAAACCTGAAAGCACCGTCTGCAAGGAAAGGGCAATGTCCTGGTTGCTCAAACCTGCACGCCTGGCCTTCGTCTCGTCAATATCAACTACCAGTTTTTTGATTTTTGGCCCCCAATCATCGGACAAGTTCCTCGTACCAGAAATCGTATTCAGCTTTTGCTTGATTTCATCGGAAATCCGGAAGAGAACATCCGGAGAATCGCCAGACAGACGCACCTGAACCGGAACACCCGATCCCCCACCCTGCTTCAGGCGCTGAGCTTTGACCACCGCATCCGGCATGCTCTTGAATGCAAATCGGTTGATCGCATTTATAATCATGTCATTGTCATCACCCGAACTTGTGTTCACTAGAATATGGGCATAGTGGGTCTGAGGCTGAGATCGCTGATATCCCAGGTCATAGCTTTCAGGTCCTTCACCAATGAAGGAAGTCCAAGTAACTACCCCGCTTTCTCGGTTCTCATTTACCCGAAGGCTATCTTCAAGAAATCCCTCCAGCTCTTTTACCAATCTCTCAGAACTTTCAATTCTGGTACCGGTGGGCAGATTGATGTCTACCGTGATCAGGTTTCGCTCAGAATCTGGAAAGAAAATGAATGGCAGCTTCGTCAATCCATAAACCGAGAATACAAATGCTGCAATGATGGTCAATAAAAACCATAATGGACGCTTTAGAATGGGAATCAAGACGCCGATATAGAATTTATTAATTCGGTCAAAGAGATTGGCACCTCCCTTTTTGCTTTCTCCTTCAGACCTCGACTCTTTACTTTTTACCTTAATTAACAGGGTCGCCAACAAGGCTACAACGGTTAAAGAAAGCAACCATGAAGACAACAAGGCCAAAGAGATTACTACAAATAAAGGCCCTACCACGTCGCCCAAGGTAGATTCTGCCAGGTAGAAGGATAAAAAGGCTGCAGAAGTAGTCAAGGAAGATATGAGCAATGGAATCGCCAATTCAGCACAGGAACCAATGGCCGCATCTCTGGCGGATTCTCCATTCTCCATTTTTACCATGATCGATTCCGCCATCACAATGGCATTGTCTACCAACATTCCTAAGGCCATGATCAAAGCAGCCAAAGACACCTTGTTTAAGCCTACCCCCAAGGCTCCCATGAGGAAAATGGTGGTAATAATGGCCAATGGAATCAAACTGGCAACTACCACCCCGGTACGAAGCCCAAGAAAAAGGAACATCGTCAAGAGTACAATTACCACCGATTGCATCAGGTTGCCCAGGAAGTCATCAATCGACTGGGCTACTACATTATCCTGAGAAGCTGCCCGGTAAAGGTTTATACCCACAGGAAGACTTGCAGTGATTTTAGCGATTTTTTCATCTATCTGTTTGCCCAACTCTACAATATTCGCACCTTCCTTCAAGGAAACAGAAATGGCAAGTCCTTGAGCTCCATTCACCCTGATAATGCGCTCCGTAGGGCTTTCATACCCCCTGCGAATTTCTGTAATGTCTCCCAGGTAGACGCTTCCCCCTTGTTGTCCTACAGGAATGATCAGTTTTTCAAGGTCCTTAAGAGACTCAAAGTTACCCGTTGGTTCAAGGATAATGCGCTCATCCTGCAGGTTTACCTGACCACCGGGGAAAAGGATATTGGTAGAAGAAATGTAGTTTTGAAGCTGCCCCGCACTCAGGCCCACCTGCGCGAGCTTAGCATTGTCAAACTCCACAAAAATCTGTTCTTCCTGAAGTCCCATGACTTTCACCCTGGCGGCATCCGGTAGGCGAATCAGTTCATCCTTGATGTCATTGGCGTAATCTTCGAGTTGGGCGAGGGTAAATCCATCGTTTTCCATCCCTAACATGATCCCGTAGACCACCCCTATCCCGTCGTCCTTGATGTCTGGCTCTGAGATATTATCGGGCAACGAACTGCGTATGGCATCTATTTTACGCCTCAGCCTATCCCAGATTTCCTGGAGATTCTCCTCGGGCACATCCTGACGGATATTTACCTGAATGATGGACACTCCAGTACGAGATTCACTGGAAACATAGTCCAGTTCCGGTAATTCCTGAACCACCTGTTCCAAAGGATCGGTAACCAATGATTCTACACGCTCAGGACCTGCACCGGGAAAGGCCGTTACAACCTGCGCCACACGAATGGTAAAAGGTGGCATGTCGTTTCGCTCCAATCCCATGTAGGTAGAAATTCCCAACAGGATCGCAACCAATACCAGGGTAAGCGTTACCCTGTTGTTGTCGAGTGATAGTCTTGTAAGGTTCAAAATTTATGGACAATTGAAGGTTCGAAATGAATGAATGAAAGCATATGGGTGTTCACAATTTCAGGATCAATACATTAATCCAATAAAAGCACTTTCATACCTTCCAATAATGAACTCAGACCTGCGGTAGCAATTTTATCACCGGAGGAAAGCCCTTCTAGCAAAGCAAAGCCTTCCGGCCCCAGTTCTCCAAGTTTAACTATGCGTTTCTCTACTGTGAGGGTGTCTCCAGCCCCCACCAACAGGTATACAAAACGTTGTCCTTGAGCATCTTCTCCTATCGCCTTGGCAGGAATGATCATTGACGCTGCTGATTTTCCTTTGCCAAATTCGAATTCTACCTCAGCCGAAAGTCCTGGCCTGATGTCCTGATTGGGCTTGATGAATCGGGCCCTCACCGGATAGGTTGTAGACTGGCTTTGGCTGTAGGAAACCTCGGTTACCTCTCCCTTGAAGGATTTTTCGGGATAGGCAGATAAGCGAATGTTCACAGCCTGCCCTTGTTTGATCCTGCTGATATAGCGGTCAGCCAAACCTACCTCCACTTGTGGCTTCCCGTCAGTATCAAGTATGGCAATGGGATTGCCTGCTCCTGCCAATTCCCCTTCTTCCACATTTAGATTGCTGATGATACCTGAAAATGGAGCCTTTAAACGGGTATAACCCAATTGGTTTTGGGCAGCCTGAACTTGCTGGTTTGCAGCCGCCAATTGGGCCTCGCTGGCTTCATAGCTGCCCTTGGCTTGCTCAAATTCGCTTAGAGAAACGCTATTTCCTTCATACAGGCGTTCGATTCTCTGATAAGTAGAACGGGCCACATTCAAGTTGGTCTCTGCTTGCTTGACCTGAACCTTGGCCTGCTCCACCTGAAGGGCATAATCCTCGGGATCGAGGCTTGCAATCAATTGACCCTTTTTGACTTTTTGACCGTTCTTGACATTCACTTTATCCACCACCCCGGATACTTTAAAAGCAACCGCAGCTTCCTGGCTAGAACGGGTTACCCCTGTAAAGGTAGCCTTCCCCTTAACGGAACTCATTTCGCATTGGTAATAACTTACAGGCCTGACTGGATCTGCTTCATAAGTAGTTTCAGAATCGCAGGCCTGAAATACTGCACCCGCCATCAAGAGAAAAATGAAGTTTCTAATTGAATGGGAATACATTTTGAGAAAATAGGCTTTAGATGTAGGCTTATGTTTTTTCATGCTAATGGGATTTTAGACAGGAAAGAGTTTGTTATTGGTTAATGAATTGACGGGCACGCTGGAAAAAGAGATTTTGCTCTTCAGGACTGGAAAGGAAAAAGTAAGATCCAGTCGCCCGCTCTACCCTGAGATAGTCAAGTAAAAATGAATACACTGCGTTGCTGGCCAGGATTTCTGTTTGCAACAAGGCCTCCTGGGCATCTATCAACTGTGCAATAGGAACGACTCCTTCACGATAGCCTTCTTGCGCTATTTTCAGGTTTTTCCTGGCTGCCTCGGCAGCTCTCTGCGCCAGACCGATCTCGGCGAATGAAGCTCCGGCTGCTTGCAAACTACTTCTAATGCGCAATTCAAGCTGATTCTGAAGGTCTTTTTGCTGGCTTTTTAGCCTGGCTAAATTCACAGTTGTTTGCTGCTTTTGGGCTGACCTGCTGTTTCCCTGGTAAATGGGAAAATTCAGCCCCAGTCCTACACTCCAGGTTACACCGGTAATGGGATCGGGCAATACTGCGGCAAACTCAGGAGGAATGGGATCGGTAGATTGATAACCTCCCTGATAAATGTTGTAGCCTGATTGAGCATTTAGGCCTAGGGTAGGCAGGTAAAATGCTCGTTTGTTGGATTGCAGCAATCTTTCCTGCGCCTGAAGGCTCAATTGAATTTGCTTCAACTCAGGCAAATTTCGTCTTCCTTCCGCTACCAGAAAATCTGACAGGCCAATCAATTGTCCAGGATCACTCAGGTAGGTAAATACCCTGTTGTCAAGGATAGACAGCAAGCTGTCTCCAAGTTCGGCATCGGCAAGGGCCAGGGGTTCATCCTGCGGACGGTTCAAAACCTGATTCAGGTTGAATTGCGCGCTTCGGAAATTCGCCTGTGCGTCATTGAGGTCAATTTTGTTGAGGGACAATTGAGTCTCCCAGCGGTAGACTTCAGAGATGCCAGAATAACCCACAGACTCTTTTTCTTTTGCCAGATTCAGGTTAATTCGCGTATTGTCGACGTTTTTATTTTGCAAACGAACAACCGAAGCGGCTAGAAGGATGTTGAAATACGCTTCTGCAGATTGGAGTACGACATCCAATTCTGTCTGGTCTTGGCTAGCGACTCGACTGGCTTGTAGCAATTTTTGAATCCGAAGGTTTGCATACAAAGGCTCTGCAAATAGAATTTGATCAAGTTGAGCACTTGCAGCCCAGGTGTAAGGCTGGGTGGAACCGAAAGAGGCAGCAGATCTTGCTTGATCTATGGCTGAAAAATTTGAACTCACTGAAAGTTCAGGTAATATCTCCGCCAAGGCCAAACGGATGTCCTGCTGTCCGGCCTCGGTTTCTCTTTGGCTTATCTTGAAGGATAGGTTTTGCGCCAAAGCCTCACCAATTACTCCACGAAGGTGAACCGGAGTTCCCTCAGGCTGAAGTTGGAGATTGATCAATCGTGCTTCACCCAAAGCCTTCCAGCTAGGATAGATTTGACTTTTTTCAACCGCATCGAGGTTAATGACAAAATCTTCTCCAAGGGTGGTAGTTTTGGTGGGAAGCTTTGAGGCATCTTTCCCATCTAATATCGCCAAGGCATTCAAAGCAATCCTTCGGGCAAGAGAAAGGCTGGATTGTGATGCAGCCCTGCTTGCCATGGCACCGGCTTCCACCCACTCACTTCCCAGCATGGCAAAACTGGGCAAACCAGCTTCGCTAACTGCCTCAAGGAGTGCAGAAAGTTTTTCACCCTCATAATTAGGCCCCAATGGCAACAAATAGATGGCATCACAATCCTTTGGCAAAAGATTCAATACCTCTTCGGGGGATTCTCCATTAACAGGAATAAGGCTAATTTCTTCATCCTCCTGTACCAGATTATCCAACACATTTGCACTGGCTTGAACCAGGGGAGCCAATTCTCCATCAAGAAGTACGGCCAGTTGATTGTATTTCCTCATCTTTCGGAATTGGGCAAGGTCCTTTTCAGCGTCATAGGGAGACCTGATGTAATTGAGGTTTTTCAAACCAGAACCTCCATCTTCCCCTGTGGTCAAGCGCTGGATATCATTGTCAAACACAGTCCCAATAATGGTAGGCTTCTTGTACTCCTTTTGGCCTATCATAGATTGGCTCGTCCTTGGCCCCAGGGTGACTATAAGGTCATAAGCTCCATCAGGCTTCTGAGGCCAACTAAGTACCTGATACTGGATGTCCTTTCGTCCAGTTGAAATTGTATTCAGTTCCTCTTGGACCAATTTAACCAGCCCTTGAAAGCTGGTTCCCCCATCCTGCCATATGAGAACATTATGGTTCGGCTGAGCCAGTCCAATAGACAGCATACAAAATGAAAAAATCAGTGCGCGGATCATGATTAGGTTGATGATTGGATAGTTAATGAGAAAGCCCCACGTTCAGGAAATATGAAATCAATAAAGCTATTAATCCTCCACCCTGGTCCAGGTTCTGGTATATGACATGAAGCCGTACTTTACTGTCATATCCAGGGACTTTCCTTCGTCTTTCAACTTGAATTTAGCGGGATATGCAGCATTCTTTTTTAGGGAATACACTTTCCCTTCCCATCCTTTTGAAGTGGCCTTGAGGTCAATGAAAATTTGTGTTCCCATTTTATCCTTCGCCTTTTCATTCTTTGCCCATACCAGTTTACCCTGGTACATATTGCCCTCTTCGGCAACCTTTACGTGGGCGTTTCCTTCCTCATTCAGCCATGTTCCACTGATTTGGGCTTTTGCGGCAAGACAGCTAAGTGTCAATAAGATAAGAATTATAAAATGTCTCATGTTTGTTTGTTTTGGTTTGTTTTTATTCTTTTTGCAAATAGCCTTTTTACTCAGCAGCTTTCAATTTTGATCAACCATTGAATCAAAAAGTGCCATCAATGCGCTATTTTATTCAACCAATCACTTGCTGAGGGAATGAGTCGATTAGTGGTGTGATTGTTACCATTGATTGAAAGACTTGGGAAAAAAGCTCATTAAGGACGATATTTTGCCTTACAAGCTATTTACAGGAAAATTCAGTTAGAAAAATTTGACAGATACATTTACATACCAGAAAGGCGGTCATCATTATATTTTGGGGTTAGACTTTAAACCGCAAAACTTTCGCTACTTCCTCTGGAGCATACAGGTTACCTTTTGGCTCTTATGGTTCTTGCTTGCCTTTAACTCATATCCGGCCAAATTCTGTAAATATGGCCCACTGGTTTTTGCCTTTAGCTACCTTCCGTTTTTGATCTGTGAGGTCTATTTTAATTACCTTGTTTTGGTGCCGCGATTCCTTGCCAAAAGGAAATATGGAATTTACTTCCTTTCTATCCTTGGGCTTATTGTATCATTTCAATTGATCCGCTTTTACGTCGACCATATTCTATTTGACAATGCAGAAATCTTCAAAAAGCGCTTATACATGGGCGTGGCCTTGTCTTTTTTCCTGCTGACCATCACAACCATGTTTAAGTTTGTGGAAGCCTGGTTCAAAATGAGCCAGTTACAGGTAGAAATGCAAAATGAAAAACTGCGTTCTGAACTTCAGTTCTTACGGTCACAGGTAAACCCCCACTTTCTATTTAACACCCTTAACAACCTCTATTCCTTGACACTGGTTCAGGACGAAAGGGCACCCAAAATGGTGGCACAACTTTCCGAGATGATGCGCTACCTGATATATGACAGCAGCACTACACAAATCAAGTTATGGAGAGAGATAGAATTGATGAACAGCTACATTGAACTTCAGCAGCTCCAGTATGAGGATGAACGCAACATTGATATATACTTCGAGGGGATCAAGAACAAACACCTAATAGCTCCATTGTTGTTGATCAGCTTTTTGGAAAACTGTTTTAAGCATGGGGATATGGCGACCAACAGGGAGGCATGGATTTCTGTGAGTGCCATAATTGAAGAAGAAAATGAGTTGCATTTGAGTTTTGCCAATAGCTATCGCTTCAGTTCTTCTGAAGATGCTACGGAGGGAGGCATCGGCCTACAAAATGCCAAAAGGCAACTGGAACTCAACTATCCCGAAAGGCATAAACTGGAAATCATTAGGGGAAGCGATGAGTTCAGGGTAGAACTACACATTGAACTTGACACTCAAGAAAGCCCTGAAGAAGAAGTTGACATAAGAACACCTGCATTTCAATCCGTTAACAAGAGAAAAGATGAGCAAATTTAAGGTATTGATTGTGGATGATGAGTCTTTGGCTCGAAAGCTCTTAAACGAACATGCAAGCAAAATGCCTCAACTTGAGGTGGTTGCTCAATGCAAAACAGCCCTGGAGGCCCAGGCCGTTTTGTTGAATCACCACATTGATATTTTATTGTTGGATATACAAATGCCTGACCTCACAGGCCTGGAGTTTTTACGGACGCTTCGAAATCAACCTGCCACCATCCTGACAACTGCCTATGTAGAATATGCAGTAGATGCCTATGACCTTGAAGTAGTAGATTACTTGCTTAAACCCATTGTATTTGAGCGATTTTTCCGAGCGGTGAGCAGGGCAATGGGACGCAACTCCAGACAAATTGATGCCCAGGCTACTGTGAATTTGCCCTCAGTGGAGCCTAAAAACTCCAGGGAATCTCTTTTTGTAAAAACCGATCAACGCCTAGTTCAGGTTAACTATTCTGATATCAGATACATTGAGGGATTGAGGGAATACGTTCGTATTCATACTACTCAGGATCAATTGATTGTTTTGCAGTCCCTTAGCCGCCTGTTGGATGCCCTCCCAAAGGAGAAATTTGCAAGGATTCACCGGAGCTACATCATAAACCTGGAATACATTGACAGCATTGTTGGAAATATGGTTTACCTGGACGATACAGAGTTACCTATCAGTAAGGGACAAAGGGAGGCTTTCCTTAACCTGATCAATAGGGATCGCTTGTTTTAGCACTAAGGGTTTATCCTATTTTCAAAATAATGGAGAGAGAGGAACTTATCTGCTAGCTGCCTCTAAGCGGAAGTATGCAAATCATAAACATTTTTAGGAGGATAAGGATATTCTCAAAAATTGGGGATACTTTTAATCAAATCTTATCCTTATGAAACCACAAAAACTTCTTAAAGTGTTTAACTCCTTAACCCCAATTAATCAAAAAATTGCGCTTATTTTTCTTGAATACCTGGCTAAGAGATCTCCTTCATCCAAAAAAGATAGATCTACTTCAGAGCCGAAAGCTTCTAGGTGAAAGAGCCCTTGAAGGTTGAGCTTTAATTGCTTATCGATTTTATGTGCATGGTCATATCTAGTTAGGAAAAAGCCCTAATATAGATATGGCTTTTTTTTGCCCGCCCCCCTTCCTCTCCTGAATTACTGTAATGGGATCAATTTAGAGGGAATCCAAACTCCATAGCCCTAGCCTGGTATTTGGACCTACATTCATTTGTTTACTGCTAAGAAAACTTCGCCTTATTGAACTTTCCTCCCCAATTTCTACGAAGCTACTATCCCCATTACTGGGGAATTTGAAGTCTACCCGACCCATTTGGTATCAATTCCCAAAAAAGCGTCGTAATCTTACACAGAAATCAGGAACAACTTCTTACGGGAAGTAGCCTAAAAAAAAGGAAAACTTTTAGCAGATGTAATTCATTGGATCAAAACCAATGGGCAAGGAATTTTTTGCCCATTATGAAAAGGAATCATTGACATTGGAAGAGGCTGGCTTTCTAATGAAAGGCTTTCTATCTCGAAATCAACTTGATCTGACAAAATCCAAGCAAATCACATCGACAAGAAGAGTTTCCGAAACATAAGTTAAAAACACAAAATCGAACAAGTCGGGACAAATTTTAGCTCCCTGGATTGCTCGAGGACCGAATTGCACTTTATTAAACATTCAACAAATATTCAAAAACATGAAAAGTTTCAGGAATTATTTCAATCTATTGGGGTTTGCAGTAGTACTATTAGCCTTGGTAACCAGCTGTAAGGAAGACATCTACGGTGGAGAGGAAAATCTTCAGTTCAAACTTGTCGACAACAATGATTTTGGAAAAATCCTTGTTAACCAAAACAATCAGTCCATCTATTTCTTCGCAGATGACGTTACTGGTAGCAGCAATTGTACAGACGGATGTCTGGATGCCTGGCCAAAAGTAACAGGAGACGTTTACGAACTTGCCTCTGGCCTGTATGATGAAGATTTCGGTACAATTGATGCAGGATATGGCGAAAAGCAAATCACCTACAAAGGATGGCCGTTGTATTACTACTCTCCAAGCGGAGACGGTGAGTTGGAAGCTGCATGGGAAACCAAAGGCGACGGAGTAGGAAGCGTATGGCACATTGCCAAGCCTGATTACAATGTCCTTCTTGGACGTCAGGAGGTGGAGCCCGGTAAAAAGATGATGTACCTGACCAATGACCGCGGAGTGAGCTTCTACACCAATTCTGCAGACGGTGAAAATGCTTCAACTTGTACAGGTGGATGTGCAGATGTATGGCCTCCATTCAAAAAGGTTGAATTGGTACTTCCTTCTTCTCTTTACGAAAATGATTTTGCAGAGGCTTACCGCGACGACAACCTAGGCCCTCAGTTCTCCTACAAAGGTGCCCCTGTATACTACTTCTCTCAGGATGAGGGTAAAATGGGGAGTGTAAAAGGACAAAATGGAGGTCCAAACAAGACTTTCTACGTAGCCGAAAAGAAGTAATTTTTTGATAAATAAACGGTTAGCTTGCTTAGCCATCTCCAGTTGGAGATGGCTAAGTTTTTCTATAAATCCCTTCAAAGTCTTAATAAACTCGCCTCGGAGATTAATATAATTTGGTCATTTAGGGGGAAGAGGGTGGATATCAAACAGTATGAAAACTGGTATGCAATTTAGGCAAACTAAAAAAGTTGAATCCCTGATTAACTATATTGATCTTCAAAGACTTATCCAAAGTCCTAAAGAATTCACTTGGCAAATAGCTGTACATTCCCTCCTGTATGTAGAAAGAGGATATTTTTGCCTTTAAACTTTTCCTCTTTTCCTACTAAATCAATTAATCCAGAAGCTCCCTTTCCTGTATATACCCTGTCCAGGAGCACCCCCTCCTTTTTTGCGAACACTTCTATAGCCTCTTCTCCTTTAGGAGTGGGGACTCCATATGCCTCCCCTATGTAAGAATCATCAATCTGAATGTAATGGGTATCGAGCCTTTTGCTTATGTCTAGCAGGTCAAGTGTCTGGTTGGCCAGGATATCGACAACCTTTGCCAAGCCCTCCTTTTCCCGGCTTACACTTATTCCCAATATGTCCGTATCCCAATCAAAAGCTACCTTACCCGCCATCAGGCCAGCCTGGGTTCCCCCCGATCCCGTAGAAAAAATCAGGTAATCAAACTTAGTCCCTTCAACTTTTTCATAGGCCATGACTTCCTCCACGAATCTCACATATCCAAGTCCTCCAATATCAGTAGAGCCTCCGGAAGGCATACGATAAGGCTTTTCGCCCTTTCCCAACAATTCCTGCTCCCATTCCCATGCCCTCTTTTTTGTGATTCCTTCCTCTAAATGAATGATTTCAGCTCCAAATAGATGATTAAGGAGAAGATTCCCGGTCGGACTTTCAGGCTTTTTCCCTTTCAAGACCAACTTCGCATCAAGTCCATTGCTGATGGCATAGGCTGTAGCTAAGCGGCAAAAATTCGATTGATTCGCCCCAATGGCTATGACAGAGTTACAGCCCTTATTCTTCGCATCTGCTATCAGAAAGTCCAACTTACGGGTTTTATTCCCTCCAAAAGACATGCCTGTCAAATCATCGCGTTTGATGAAGAGATTAGCACCAAGCTCCTCGGAAAGGTAATTCAATTTATGAATGGGTGTAGGCAGGTTGGAAAGGCCAAGATTAGGAAATTTATCGGTAATGCTCATCAGTTAGGTTTAATTTAGCTTTGGGTGAATATTTGGAATGAATCAGAATGATTTTTATTGTTTAGAGCTAAATTACTTTTCCCCAATTGAAAAGCAAATGGCACCTGCTTCCCTGCGCCGATTGCATCATAAAAAGCAGTTGCAAACAAAATTGCTTCATCTTCCGGTACTTCACCTTCTATCCCAATGACGTACTGTACATAAGTACTTAGTTGTTCTGCCAGATTGGAAGAATGGTTGGCATTGATAAATGCACACATCAAAGGCTTATTGTCATTTTTCTGAGATTCAGATTGTATCAAGCTGAACAACTTCACCAGCCCCTCGGAAAATGCAATTTGTTCTTCGCCATTTTTCCCTTCTAAGATAAGGCCTTCCTCATTCGCTACCCCTGAAAAATGCAGGATTTCCGGCCTTTCGTCTATGATGGCTCGGTAAAAATCCTTGATTCTGACAGCACTTCGCTGCTCAAATTTGAACATCTCACGATTTTTGGATCTCCCAGTTAATTCTCCCTTGATTTCCCTAAGTTCCAAATCAGCTTTTTCTTTCAAATTCATGGAGTCAGAAGCCAAAAACAGGATTCGGATTTTCTTCTTTTTCAATGATACTCGATGGGAAAGCAATAAATTGATGTCTTCCTGGGAGAGTTTTCGTAGTACCAAAGCCGATCTGATACGTGCCAAGAACTCTGTTCGTTCGATGGGTTTTCTCAGGTAGTCTACTGTTCCTGCCTTCATCGCTCGATCCAGTCTTTCGGAAGATGTATAGGCGGTTGCCATGATGATAGGAATATGTTTGGTCTTCTCTGACTTCACCAATAATTTGGTAGCGTCAAGGCCACTCAAACGAGCCCCACGCAAATCCCAATCCATGATAATCAAGTCCGGCAGGATGGTTTCGGCTATCTGGATCGCCTTTTCTCCTGCCTGGGCAGTAAATATTTCATAATTCTCAGGAGCACTTTTCAGGTGAGCAATGATTTTTTGTAAGTGAAAAACATTGTCTTCAACCAAAAGGATTCTTGTATTCATGTGGTAATTGGTCTTAATTGGGTAGCTGTTAGGATTCGAGTAGCTCGAATAATTGGGTAAACCTATCCTTATGCTGATTTAAAAGTGCTTTATATACTTCTTCTCTCCATTTTTCAAGTGCCTCACTCTCTCCTAAATCTGCAGTTCGGATCAATTCATCTAATTTGCTGAAGGAATAAAATGGAATGGATTTTAGTTGCTGTGAAAGTTTGTCTGCTAGGACCTTTTCTTCATTGTTGAAGCTGAATCTGTGGACAATGGCCTCGGTCCTTTTCTTCTCCTCCAATCCTACTTGATCCTGTATCCACTCCAAGGAAAAAGCAAAGGTTGTCCCTTTTCCTTTGGTGGACTCAACCCTAATTTTCTGGCCATGATCTTCAATGGCTTTTTTTACAAAGGCAAGCCCCATGCCTGTAGAACGGATGCGCCTGGGAGCTTGAGATTTCTCCAGTCCCTTTACCTTGCTTCGGTCAAATATATCATTCGGATCGGGAAGGTCGATGCCCTTGCCACTGTCCTTGATTTGTATCCAGAGGCAGCTATTTTCTTCATCTTCTTGGCAAACTGCCTCTACAAAGCCTTCATGTTCCTTATCATTTGCCATCCGCTCAGCAACTATACTTTCCGCATTGGCAAGCAAGTTGACCAAAACCCATAGGATATAATTTCTATCAAAACGGGCCAGGTAGGACTGCCCAACATAATTGGCAACATTGATCCGTATGCTATCGGTATAGAATACCTGATCAAAGGCATCTTGAACCACTTGAAAAATAGAATACTCTCCAAGTTTGAGGGCAAGTTTATCATCTTTCTGCCGTTCCAGTTCCAGGACACTTTCTGCCAAGGAAAGAATACGTCTGCTCGCACGGTTGATGCTCTCCATATTGAGGAGAGTCTGACTTGCGGGGAGTTCTGCCACCTGGCTATTTTCAATGATGGAATAGATGGGGGTTCTAAGGTCATGGTAAACCCGTTGGATCATTTCATTTTTAAAGCTATCCAGTCGCTCTAATTGGGTATTTTTACCTTGAATCTCTTCATTTCTCTCTTCCAACTCCCTAGAAGCCATCTCCAGTGCCTGGTTTTTATCTTCAATTATTTTGGCACTTGCTTGTAGTTCGCGATTTGCTTTGGTTCGAACCCAAATGACTATAATTGAAGCAAGGAGCGTAATCGCCGAGACTACTATAATTAGCCTGGTGAATAATACATTCCTTGCGTTTATCCTTTTTAGTGCTTCATTTACCTTAACTGTGGCTAACTCTCGTTTTCTTGCCTTTTGCTGGCTTTTCAAAATATCATTGCTGATTTCAAAACTTTCCTTAAGTTTATCCTTGCTCAAACTATCGGCCTTCCTGAGAAATTTCAAGGACTGTTGCCAGTCCCTTTTTCCCTCATAGGCTACAGCCACTTGATAGTAAATGTTGTCCAGCATATTGTCCTCATCATGAAGTTCCGCCACTATTAAGGCAGAATCAAGATATACCAGGGCTTTATCATATTCTGCCATTTCATTGAAAAAAGATCCATAGGTCAAAAATAAATTAACAAATTCCTTAAACCCTTTTGAGCTACTTGAACTTAGACTAAATGGAGAACTGACCTGCTTTATCGAATCTTGAGCAACCATTAGATAATGCCTGCAAGAATCCAATTCATTTCTTTTTAAATACTCGTTGGCCAAGCTACAAAAAGCGTTAATTTGCTCTTTCGTTTGTCCAGGAATGCTATTTTGTAGGTGAATGCATTTAAAAAAATAAGTAACGGCAGAATCTGTCTCACCTAATCCAGCATAGGTTTCTCCCATTCTCTGGTAAGTCCAGGCCAAATTTTCTTTTTTTCTTCGAGATGCTGGAAGGCTTAGATAAAAATTAAGATTCCTTCTATGCATCAATATAGCTTCATTGAAGTTTTTCGTTTTTTGGTATACATAAAAGCTAGTACGGTTTATTAACTGAAGCATAATTCTATCCCATCCTCCTTCACTTGTATCTTTCTCAAAAAGAGTCCTTCCATCCTCTAAAACTACCAATGCTTTTGCCAAATTATTATTGGACAGATAAATTCTCCCTAGGCTTATATAGTTTGTTTTTGTGAGTTGGCTAATGTTGTATATTTTCCCATAATCAATACCCATCAAGTAATACTTGATTGCTGAATCTTTCTCTCCCATTTTATTCCAAACCAAGCCTGTGAGGTTAAGCGAATGAACCAAACCCGTATCAAATCGAATACGCTTGCTTTCTTCAAAGGCATCTTTTCCAAATTTCAATGCACTATCCAGGCCATTGTCTTTCCTATAATATTCCCACAAAAGCGAGTTTAAGGTATTCACCCTCTTTTTACCTCTTCGCTGAGATGCCAAATTTGCACGCAATGAATCTATAGACGATTGAGCCTCTGTAGTCATGGGCAAAGCCGCAGCCACAAGCAAACATAGCCATATGATTCTATTGGCCTTTCCTTTCATAGACAACTGCTAGTTTACAACTTCCATTAGTCTGTCAAATTTGGCTTTATTTTGATTGCTCAAGGCCTCCAGGGCTTCATCGCACCAAGCATCAAGTGCTTTGCTTCCATGGGTATCGCTCGCTTTGATAAGGTCTTCCAATCGGGTATAGGAATAAAATGGAATGGCCTTCAGTTGCTTAATCAGTGCATATGCCCATTGCTTTTCTTCCTCATTAAGCTCTATTAGCATTTCATTGATTTCAGTAACTTCAAGTGGCTGCTCATCAATATCAATGCGCACCCAGTTTAGGGAAAAGGCAAAGGTAGTTCCTGCCCCCACTTTGGAAGTTACTTTTATTTCCTGGCCATGGTCTTCCAACGCCTTTTTCACAAAGGCAAGCCCCATCCCCGTAGAACGCAATCTTCTCGGTGCCTGCCTCTTGCCCAACTTGTTGAGTTTTCCCCTATCAAATATATCCATAGGATTTTCAAGGTCTATCCCATTGCCACTGTCCTTGATTTTGATCCATAGTTTGTCATTGGCCTCATCTTCTTCACAAATAACCTCTACATAACCTTCATGATCTCCTTCGCCAGTCATCCTTTCCTCTACTGCACTTTCGGCATTGGCCAGTAGGTTTACCATTACCCACAGGATGTAATTTCTGTCAAATCGAGCTATATAGGAAGGGCTGACATAGTTTGCCACATTTATGCGAACACTACTGATATAAAAAACCTGATCCAAAGCCTCTTGTACCACACCAAAAACGGCAAGGTTCTCCAACTTGAGGGATAGTGTATCATCTTTCTGGCGTTCGAGTTCGAGGATACTCTCGGCCAAAGAGAGGATTCTCCTGCCTGCTCGATTGATGCTTTCCATGTTCAGTACCACCTGATTTTCAGGGAGGTTATCGACCTTACTGCTTTCGATAATGGAATAGATCGGAGTCCTCAGGTCATGATAGATTCGTTGGATCATTTCATTTTTGAAACCATCCAGCCGCTCCAGTTGGATATTAGATGTCTCGATTTCATCGTTCCGCTTGAGGACTTCATCTGCCATAACCTCCAGGGCTGTATTCTGATCTTCGATCTCTTTGTTCTTCCTCTCCAGGATTTCTTTTGCTTTATTTCTGATCCTCGCAACATAGATGCTAGCAACAATTCCAATCAAGAGGATCAATAAAACTGCCCCACCCCTTATTAGCAGATTTCGCCTTTGAGCTTCATTCTCCCTTTGGATAGAAGCCAATTCTCTTTGCCTGGACTCTTGTTCGTTTTTGAGGATTTGATTGTTAACATCGTAATTCTCATCAATCAGGATTTGGTTCATACTATCTCTTTTCTCCAGGTATTTCAGAGCATTTTCCCAATCCCCAAGATTTTTGTAGGCATTAGCAACTCTATAGTATGTTATGTCTCTGATGTCATTGTAATCATGAATGTTTATGACGACCAAGGCAGAATCGAGGTATTTCTTCCCCTCCCGATAATTACCTATTTCGTTGAAGTAGATACCGTAACCTAAATAGATATCTGCACTCTCCTGCACTTTTTCATTGGCGAGGGAAGCCATGGACTTAACAGAATCCCTCGCAATGTCCAAATAAAATTTGGCAGAGTCAGGACTCGACTTCTTCAGAAATTCCATTGCCAGCCTAAAAAAGCTATTTAGTTGTTCTCTTTTCTGCTTCTTTATGATGTCCTTTAGAACAATGCTTTTCTTATAGTAAAGAATTGCAGAATCAGATTTTCCTAAACCCGAATAGGCTTCCCCAATATTCTGATAAGAATAAGCCAAACCTTCCCTTCTAAACCTTGCATTGGAGGATTCTGAAGGAATATTAGAGTAAAACTCCAAGTTACCTTTGTAATATGTTAAAGCCTCATTATAATTCCTGATCCGTTGGTAAACATGGGCTTTATTGATGTTGACCATTTGTATGCCAATTAGATAGGTATTATCAGGACCAGCTTGCTTTTCAAAAACAGCTCTGGCACTGTCAAGGGCGACAAGTGATTTGACATAGTCTTTTTTATAAATGTAGATCCTGCCTAGATTGATAAAAGCCCAACCTGCTACAGACTCAATTCTGAATTTTCTTGCATATTCAACGCTTTTCAGAAAATACTTAATTGCGGAATCCTTTTCTGCATGTTTATTATAGCTAAGACCAATAAGGTTTGTGGATTGAACAAGGCCTGTATCAAATCGGATTGCTTTGCTTTCTTCGAAAGCATTTGTTCCAAATAAAAGTGCACTATCCAGGCCATTGTCCTTTCTATAATATTCCCAGCAAAGGGAATTAAGGGTATTTACCCGCTCTTCACTCTTCTCTTGCATTTTCAACTCAGTGAGCAATGAATCGATGGAGAACTGGGCAATTATTTGAAAAGGAAGGCAAAACAGAACAAGAAATAGAACAACTAAATGATTTTTGGGGAAAGAAATCATAGGATATTTTAGCTAATCACACTTTTTTAAAATAACAACTGATAATTTATAGATTATTTTGAAATTATCAGTAATTACTACAATCCGATTTTTCATTTATTTTAAACTTTATATTATCTAATTCTCATATTTATAAATCATGATAAACAAAGAAACAATTGAAAAAGAGATAGAAAGGGGACAACTTTCCTCCGCTTTAAAATCGATCAAGATCCTCTTTCAGTCATTCAATAAATCAGATCTTCCTGACATTTTATCACTTACTTCCCGACTAAATACTTTGAACAGCGAAAAAAATCAGGGTAGAGTTTCCGTTGATGACCACAATCTTGAAAGAAATATGATCCTAAAAGGTGTAATCTCTCACCTTGAGAAGATTAAACCCTCATGGCATTTGGGAGAAGTTCAACCTAAAGTCATGCAAGAAAATGATACCCGAAAAATCACCATACTCTTTCTGGCCGCCAGCCCTCATGACATCCCTCGATCTAGATGGGATGAAGAAATCCGGCAAATCAGAAAATCACTCGAAAGAAGCAAACACAGGGAAAATTTCAGACTAGTCCCTGTCCTTGCAACCCAATTGGTTGACCTTCGGAGAGCTTTTTTGGAAGAAAGCCCAAACATTGTTCACTTTTCTGGCAGCAGTTCTGAAGAAGGAGGTATTTATTTGGTTGACTCTAACAATAAAGGTCAAGAAATCAATAAAATTGCCCTGGGAAACTTCTTCGAACTGTTTAGTAATACTGTCAATTGTGTCCTTCTAAATTCCTGCTACTCAGAAAGCCAAGCAAGAATACTATCAGAAAGCATTGATTATGTAGTCGGAATCAAGGCTAATATTGATGAAGATGCAAAAATAACATTTTCAGAAGCCTTCTATGATTCTCTGGGAAGTGGCAAAGCCTACGATTTTGCCTTTCAGTTGGGTAAAGTAGCCATCTCACTCAGTGGTCTCAAAGAGGATGAACAGCCAATTTTATTGAAAAAATCAAAATAGCCCAACTTAGCGCAAAAGCAGGGTAAAGATATTTGGTTATTCGAAGTAAAGGTTAAATTTAATAAGTGCAGACATTCTTGATGAAGTTCTTCTTATATTAAGTACCTCCGACAATAATACCCAGCATCATGAACAACATCCTGCAATACGCCTTTCCCTTCCTGGTAAACTTTGCCAGGTATTTTATCCTTGCAGGAATCCCATTCCTCATATTCTACCTATTTTTTCCTGGCTATTTTTCCAAAAACAAAATCCAGGAACGCCTCGCAAAAAACAAAGATTTCCAAAGAGAAATTCTGCATTCCCTTCAAACCAATGTGATCATTGCACTGATTGGTATCCTGATTATAAAGACTCCGTTCGGATCATATACCCAAATTTATACGGAAGTCAATAGCTACCCTCTTTGGTGGATTCCTGTAAGTGTAATTGTGGCACTGATCATCCATGATAGCTATTTTTACTGGGTACACAGGAGCATCCACCACCCCAGGCTTTTTCGAAAAGTTCACCTCCTGCATCACAGATCTATCAATCCCTCACCTTGGGCATCCTATTCTTTTCATTTGATTGAAGGTATTTTAGAAGTTTTGATTGGCCCCATCCTGATTTTTATCCTTCCCATGCATTTTTCGGCCTTGATTGCATTCACTACTGCCTCCTTTTTTATCAATGTCTATGGACACCTGGGATATGAAATTGCCCCTAAATGGTTCAGGAATAGCCCTTTCTTTGAGGTATTCAATACCTCTGTTCATCACAACCTCCACCACAAAAAGTTCAATGGAAACTATGGCCTGTACTTCAGGATATGGGACAGACTGATGGGAACAGAGCATCCTGACTATGTAGCTGAATATGACAAAATGCAGGAAAAACGTTTTGGTTCCAGTTCTGATAAAGCCAGGCTCCAAAGCAAGATCATCTCTACAATGGTCATCCTCTGCCTGGCGTCCGTGGCAATCATTGGGCTTCTAAACGTCTGAAGCCAGCAGCCTATTTTCCCAAAATATCTTCCGTCAACTTGATCAAGGACGAGACTTTTACCTCATTGTAGGCATCCGAATGGGCCCGGCCAAATGCCCCCTGATCGTTGTCATAATACTTTCCTGTAATGCCCTGGTATTCCTGATCAAGGGCCAGTTCCATGATGATTTTACTGCCTTTTTCGGCAGGAGACCAGGAATATCCATAGCCTTCCTGAACCATTCTGGTATCAAGCAGAGATCCCGGATTTAAGGCAATTACAGATACATCAGGCTGTTTCTTCGCCAGGTGGAAGCTCCACATCGTTAGCGCCAGCTTACTCTGGGCATAGCTTTCTCCCATGGAGACTGTTTTTTGCCCCAGCAACAACTCATTTGAGACGGACGCTTGTGCCGCCGAACTCAGGTTGATCAAGCGGGGAGATTCCCCTGCATTGAGCAATGGCCATAATTCCTTGCTAAGCAGGTAGGGAGCGAAGTAGTTCACCACTACCCGCAAGTCTTGCCCCTCTTTATTTTGCATGACAGGGCTTTTGAATACTCCTGCATTATTGACCAGTACATCAATGGCCTGAAACTCGGACTGAATTGCATCCGCCATCTTTTTTACCTCCTTCAAATCAGAAAAATCTGCTATATAGGATCGAACCTCTTCTTGATTGCCTGATGCCTTAACTTCCTTGACAACAGCAGCCAGTTTTTTGGCACTTCGCCCATGGAGAATAATTTCATGGCCTTGTTTAGCCATCTCGATGGCAGCCAACTTTCCTATACCATCTGAGCTTCCAGTGATCAATATGGTCTTTTTCATGCCTTTGCGGTTTGTTTTTCGTCCTTGTTAAAAATGGGTAATACTTTTTCTGCCAATTCCTGTAAGGTGCTATCTATATCCCGAGCGTTGAACCTCAAATTCAATCCTACATGGTTCACTCCCATCTCTCTTAGTACTTCCAAATATTCGATGAGGTATTTACTTCCGATCCTGAATCCCAGGTGAATAGGAATGGGTTTTGAGTCTTGATCCTCAACCAAATCTATGTAAAGGGGCTGCATAAACGGCTTTTCATATTCCACAAATTCCTGAACCAGCCCTCTCCATTTTTTAATTGTGTAGAGTTGTTGGCCAAAATTTCGAGGATAGTACATCCACCCATCACCATGCTCGGCATTCCAGTCAAGGGATTGTCGACTAAATCCCGTAACGAGCATTGGTATTTTATGCCCCTTGGGCTTTGGCAAGGCAGTCATCCTGCCGTCCAATTCCCCAAAGGGATTATTTGTAAGTACAGGAAAGTCTTCTTGCAGTTTCCTTATATAGGAAAATGCCTTTCGAAACCGTTCTCCTCTGCTCTCATAGTCAATACCCATCCCTGGATATTCTTCAAACCTGTCTCCGGAAGCCACTCCCATGATCAGCCTTCCCTCAGAGAGTTGATCAATGGTCGCTGCTGATTTAGCCACGTGAAGCGGATGCCTCAGCGGAAGAGCAATGCTCCCGATTCCCAGGGCAATATCCTGGGTTTGCCCGGAAAGGAAGCCCAAATAGGTAAAAGGATCAAAAGTCTGCCCAGCATCGCCAAAGGAGGGCAAATGAAATGGAATATCCCGAACCCACAGGGCTGAGAAGCCCAATTGGTCAGCCAGTTGGGCCCTGCCCAAATGGCTTGACATATCAGGGATGGGGTGTTTTTCATAATTTTCAATGGGAACCACCAGCCCAATACTTAAGTTTCCGGCCTTAAAAACCTGATTGAAGCCTCTATTGATCCGCTCAAACTCTTTCATCTCTTCCAATTATTCGGTTACCATCTTGAATAAATTTAATGAAAACCATCCAAAACATTTTTTCCGATAACCCGCCCACTTTCCTGTTCCAAATGAGCAGCCTTCAGGCTTTCAACAGATAACTTTCCAAGATTCTTTCTTACTGTAGATTGTATCACTCCATTGTCCAACATCTCAGCGACCCGATTGAGGAGTTCATGTTGCTTGGAGATGTCCTCTGTTTCGAACATAGGTCGGGTAAACATAAGTTCCCAACTGAAAGTCAATGCCTTACCCTTACCGGGCTTGATGTCCAGGTTCTCTGGATCATCTATCATGGCCACATGGCCTCTGGGTTTAATCAATTCCAATATGGCGGGGAAATGCTGATCTGTCGCATTGAGTGAAGCCACATAGCGAGGGGTAATTCCCAACTCCTTCAATTGATCTACCAAAGACCCTCGGTGATTGATGACATGATCGGCTCCCATTTGTTTAGTCCAGTCGACAGTTTCAGGGCGAGAGGCAGTAGCAATCACCTTCAAAGCCGTCAGCTTTTTTGCCAACTGAATCAGGATAGACCCTACACCTCCTGCCCCACCAATGATCAGGATAGTTTCGCCCTGTCCACCCCCTTCCTTCACTTGAAGGGAATCAAACAGCAATTCCCAGGCAGTAATGGACGTAAGTGCCATCCCTGTAGCCTCCGCAAAAGCCAGAGACTTCGGTTTAAAACCCACGATTCGCTCATCTACCACATGGTACTCAGCATTCGTTCCTGGGCGAAGGATATCCCCAGCATAGAAAACCTCATCTCCAACCTTGAAGTTTGTTACCGCTTCACCCACTTCGACCACAGTTCCTGCCGCATCAAAGCCCAAGGTTCTATGTTCGCCCTTGGGAGTAGCATTGGCCCTAAGTTTGACGTCCACAGGATTCACTGAAATCCCCTCCACCTTTACCCGGATGTCATTTGCCTTGAGAAAAGTTTTTTCCACTTCTACCTCTTCAAGTGAGTCCTTGGCATTTATGGGTCCACTCTTTCTATAAACAATAGCTTTCATCTATGTTGTTCCTTTGATTGGTAAATCATATTTGACTGCTACAAATATCAGCAGCAAACCAACTCACTGGCGTGTACCAATCAAATAATTCGTTGTATAATTATTAGTTTCTGGGCTAGATTTACTCGTTCAAGTCTTGGAAACAAGCTATTTTTAGATACCTTAAGCACATATTGATTAAATTGAACACATATTTTTACAATGCTGATTGAGTCAAGCCATAAGATTTTTGAGATCCAGGTAGAAGAATTATCTGAGTGGGACAATCGGCCACACAAGCATAATTTCTTTGAAATTGTGTACATCGAAAAAGGAAGTGGTTTTCAGTGTATCAATCAGCATGAGTTTGAGTATCAGGCTGGAAATATTTTTCTCTTACCTCCACTGGATTGTCATTCATTCAGGATTTTTGAGAGCACCCGATTTTATTTTATACGGTTTACAGATCACTATTTCCTGAATGAAAACAAACTGGCTGACTATAAAGAATGGTTTGACCGGATTACCTATATATTGGCTAACTACAACAAAATTCCTGGCGACATCATCTCCTCCAATCGGGAAAGGACATTTATCATCAACAATATAAAGTCGATCCATCAAGAGTATTTGCAGAACGATCATTATTCAGGGTCCATTATCTTAAGTACCCTGGCTTCTATTTTAAATGTATTGGCAAGAAGTATAGAAAAAAAGTATGTGGGTCAGGCCAATGAGATAGACAACCGTTTTGGAGAAATTCTCAGGTACATCAATACCAACCTGACGGAAAACAACAAACTCAAGCTTCCTCATTTGGCAGAAAAGTTTCATATTTCCCCCAGCTATTTCTCTTCATATTTTAAAAAGCAGGCTGGAACAAGTATTTCAGATTACGTTTTGAACTCCAAATTAAAAATAGTTGAAACCAAAATCCTGCATACCGACCTCTCTATAAAGGAAATTGCCTACCAACTGAATTTTTCCGATAGCAGCCATTTATCCAAATCCTTCAAAAAGTACTATGGAATGACCATCTCCGAGTTTAAGAATCAATCGAGCAGGGGCTAGTCTTTTCTCATTCCTCCATCCTAGAAAAAAAGAAACAAATACAGGGCTTTTTTATTCCTGCCTTCAATCATATATTGGTTAATAGGTCTTTTCCTCTCTTAACAATGCTATATGAACTCATGAAATCTCCAAGATTGGAACTCAAACAGGGACAAATCCCATGGATTCACGAAGGATATCGTGTCTTCGCCAAAGAAGGGCCTGGAGGGCTTAAGGTTGAACGACTCTCCAAAAGCATCTCCAAGAACAAGTCTTCCTTCTATCATCATTTTGCTGACCTGGATATTTTTGTGGACTTCTTGTTGAACTACCACCTGGATCAAGCAGAAGTCATGGCAGAAAAGGAGCGTGCTTGTGAAAGTTTGCCAGAACTTCTGTCCGTAATCATTGAACATAAGCAAGACCTGCTTTTCAACCGCCAATTGAGGATTCATAGGGAAAGAAAAGATTTCGAAAGGTGCTTCAACATCACCAGCCAATTGGTCTTTGGCTCTATCCTGGATCTTTGGTCCAGTGTCCTGGGCTTGACTGAGAATACCTATTTGTCCAAACTGGTTCTTACCCTAAGTATGGAAAACTTTTTCCTGCAAATCACAGAAGAAAGCCTCACAGCTGAGTGGCTTCAAAACTATTTTATTCAACTCAAAAACATGGTGGATCAGTTTAAGATTAACGCGGAGAAAGAACAACTGGATGGAGCCTTGTAATGCTTTTTTTGTCCAGGCTTCAAAATGACTCATTGGTCATGGAAGTGACGATAATCCATGAATACATCTAGGTATTTTTGTAGGTAACTCCAAGAAAATAGCATGAACAATTTATTTTTTATCCTACTGACTTTTCTTCCTTTCTTAGTAATGGGGCAGGAGCATATGGATGTAGCCCATGAAGGCCATCATGAAAAAGTCCATCATACCAAAGACATCATTGAGATCATCACTACGGGTATCCGAGCGAAACCTTTTGGAGAGGGTGAAGCTATCTGGGGAACAGAGGCCCACCTGACCTACTGGTTTGTCCATGCTTATGGGACAGGTTTTTCCTACACCCTAAGGTCTGAAGAAGGAGAATTGCTGAATGATATTGCCCTCCTGGCTAGTTGGAACCCCAATAACTGGCTGACACTGAACGTTGGGCCGAACTTTGCATTACCAAACAACCATCGAGAATTTGCCCTTTTGGCTTATGCGGAAGCAGAAATCAACTTCAGGCTGAGAGAATGGTTCCACATCGGGCCAGTAGTAGGTACGCTATTGGGAAAACACTCGGAATACTCCCTTGGGCTTCATCTTGGATTTGAGATTCACAATCCTGCCCTCAAACATAAATAAGAATTGCCTCGAACTTCTGGCTCGAGGCAATTCAAACAGGCTTTCATTTATTTTTTCATCACTTCCAGGTCTATCAACTTTCCTTTTACAACGATCCACCTGGACCCATTCCACTTAAATATCTGGTCGGAATCGTTTACCCCCCAAACAGTCCCATCTGCGGCTACGGATACATTTTTCAATTTCCCTGGCATTTTTGTCCAGCGGCTTCCTGTCCACTTGTATACATAGCCACTGTTGTTTACACCCCATATGTGTCTCCTACTTCCAACAGAAATCATCTTCAGGTTTCCGGCCATCTTTGTCCAGCTTGATCCCCCGTTATAGCGATAAATATGCCCAGCGGAATTTACTCCCCAAACTGTCCCGTCAGCGGCGGCAGCAACATGTTTAAGGGATCCATAGATTTTCACCCAGCCATTTCCAGAACGTTTATAGATCTGATTGCTTTTGTTTACTCCCCAGACATTGTTGCCATTTCCAACTGAAATCTGCTTCAATTTTCCGGTAACCTTTACCCACTGGTTGTTCTTCCTTTTGAATATATCATCATTCGCGTTGACTCCCCAGACAGTACCATCAGAACCGATAGAAACATCCTTCAACTTTCCTGAAACACGGCTCCAGTTGTTATTTTTCCTGATGAAAATGTCATTGTTCTTATTTACGCCCCATACATTGAAGGTAGAAGTAGTTACCTTAGGACTCCACCTGGAAGATGAGCTGTGAATTACCTTTACATCCCTATTGCGGGTGAACCTTGCTTGCTTGCTGTTCCAATCCGGATCGACTTTGTTGTAGACTGCGGAGAAGTAAATTTCTGCAGCCCCATAGCAAGCCGCTTTCCTAGCTGCGTCAAAGACGCTTTTGAAACGGGCATCACAAGCCTGCTGCATGTCTACTCGGAAACGTTCATCAGCGATCTTTTTGCCTTCCAGGCCAGGAAATCCTGCCTTTTGCCAGGGTGCTGCACTCCATCCATAGTCATGGCTTTCGCAAGCCTTGGCAAATAGGGCATCATAAAATTTGATGTCTTTTGCAAATCCATTCTTTACCATGGCAGGCGCAGCATCTGATGAACAATTCGTTTCGATGGGTTTAGGAATGCTAAAGGTAAGTACCTTCTTACCATTCTTGTCATACATTGATCGGGTATATTGAGCTTGGATAGGTTGAAATATACCGATCAGGAAAAGACATAGGAATGCCATTGAGAAATTTCTCATTGAATTTTTCATAACGTTAAGATTTTGAGGTGTTTTTTTGGCCTAACGGCCGAGTTTTGAAACTTTTTGTTAGGTGTTTGTTGTAAATGTTTATCCTACACGATAAACCATAAATTAGCCAAGTTGCTATTTATTAGTACGATTAAAGGATAAATGCCATATAGATCCAGGCCTGGTTATCTGGAAATGACGACTTTGTCTTTAAGCAAATAATAGCATGGCAACTTGGGTTAATTAGCGAAAAAAGTATAGTCCATTATTCAAAGGTTTCTTCAACTCAGGGATAAGCCCAAGTAAGATACTGGATCATTCTAGGCCAAAGTTTCCTGAAGGATGATAATTTCATTTCCGGTAAAATCCAGCCTGTTTTCAGGTAAAATTTCCTACAAGAATCTTCGCCTTCGCTGATGCGCTATTGCTGTTTGATTACGTCCTAAAGGTAGGTTTTGGATACATTAAAGGAAGGCAGTTGGATGCAAAGGAAAGTAGATTTGTTGCGAAGGGAGTAATTTTGGTTGTTAAAATCATGAATTCTTTCTGAATGTAGGGTCTTCTGCCCTGACCTTATCCTTCGCATTTCTGGTATTTCTCATGAAATTATTCAAGAGGCTGGCCCCTCCGATTGGAGATAGTCTGGTGATCAAGTCTAGCAAGTAGGCATCTCTTCCAATCAGTATCCTGCTTTTTTTTCTTTGAATGCCTCTAATAATTTTTTTGGCTGCGAATTCTGGACTTAGCCTATAAACCCTTTTGGCGACCTCATCAAAACTTTTTTGTGGGTTCAGACTATTACTGCTTATGTTGGTTTTTACTCCTGCTGGATGTACGCTGTGAACCTGCAGGCCACTTCCCAGGTTCTCCTGAATCAGACATTGAGTAAAGCCATAAACAGCAAACTTGGAGGATACATAGGCAGAACTTCTCATCAAACCTCCAAAACTCAGAACGGAAGCTACATTAACCAAGGCAGCCTCTGGTCGGGCTTGCAAATGAGGCAAAAAGGCGTGGCAACCATTGACTACCCCTCCAAAATTGATTTCATGCAAACGGTCAAAATTTTCCATTTCAACCTCTTCAAAAGGGTTTTGCCGCAGAGCTACCCCCGCATTGTTAATCAGCATATCTACCACCCCAAACTTATTGATCACCACTTGCGCAAATCCCTTCATTTGCTCCCTATCCGAAACATCAAAATCAGCAGCAATGTATTTTTCATGGCCAGGTGGAAGTAAGTTGAGTGTCTGCTCAAGGCTTTCGGCTTTGTAGTCATTAAGGGCAAGAAAAGCCCCTTTTTCAGCCAGTTGGAGGGCGAGGGCACGACCAATTCCTGATCCGGCTCCGGTGATAACAACGACTTTTCCTTGAAAATTCTTCATTTCTCTGATTGGGTCTAAACCAAGATAAAATTTAATTCTGATTGATCCCTTGCAAGTTTAAAATTGACCAAATAATAGAATTCAACTTTGGCTTCATGGCTTAGACCATGTTTGGGACAAAATCTAGCTCATTCTGTTTAAAATGACAGTTATGAACGCTAATTGAACGAATGTCTGGGCAGCAAGGGTGGTTTTCTCG
>JALEFZ010000091.1 GCA_022760475.1 Bacteroidia bacterium
ATAGTCAATTTCCAACTCAGACCTATCAATTGGACCATTTTGAGGCTTATTTTTCAAGCCATCGAAGCGAATATTGTCCAGAAAGATCCTGTCTCCTACGCCTGATGCATCAGTGCCTACATTTTGATGTACCATTCCCTCAAAACATAACTCAAACTGACTGCCAGCATATGCATCCAGCTTGATTATTTCTGTATTAAAGGTGTCATTGTTTTCTGCTGAGGGAAAGAACCTTGCCAACTCATTCCCATTTGCTGTAACCCTGAGGTTGTTCACCAATTGGGCATTGGTTTCAAGATCTAAGGAGAAATTGTCAGCGTAGTAGGTCGAAAATTTTTGCTTCCGGTCAAAAAATAGATCGAGTTCCAGGTTGGATGTGGCATTTACACACATACAAATTCGAGAAATATGGGCAGGGTTAAGCTCAAAAGGGTCTTCATCAAGACTTGGAAAGAAACTTGTTCTGTTTCCGCCTTCGATTACAAGCCCCCTACTAGCCTCTTTTCCGATTCCCTGGAGAATTTTTACCAGGGACTGTTCCCCGGATTCGATCCTAAGGCTATCCTTGCTACGGGCATCAACGCTATTGAAAGAGATGAATTCTACACCCTTAAGGGTCTTTGGCTTATTGAGTTTCCTGCTTATTTGGTTATTGATAGGTTCAGGGTCATCGGCCAGGATAACTCCTGCATTTATTGTGAATTCCCCGGATTCAGGTAGTTCCAGGCCCCTGTCAAAAGTAAAAGTAATGATACTTGAAGGGAGAATTTCTTTAAGTTCAAGGCTTTGGTTATCAGCCTGAGAAAGATCAGGTACGCTGTAAGAGAGGTTCAGGATGCCATCATTCAACGTATCACAGCCATTGTATTGGAGGGTTAGGGTAATGGCGCGTTCATCTCCCTCATCCCCACAGATTTCAAACTCCTCCATGTCAGTAATGGCTATATCATTGGGTTGACTTGCATTCCCAAGGCCAGCGGTGTACCATGCATTTACAACTGCTTTGTATTCGAATGAACATTCACCAAATAAATCTGTGACAGCCTGGATCGAGCCATTTTTAGCATCTTCATAATTTGAGGTAGGGGTCAAATAGGTAGTCAGGTTCCTATAGGCAATTTGCATGGCCTTCTGAAAACCAATGCCTTTGACATTTATAGGCCTACCAATGTCATCGAATCCCTGACCGCCTTCCACAATAAGGTAATACCAATAATTTTGTACACCACTATTGGTATGTACGCCCCCGCCATCACTGTCTCCATTAAACCAAAACCGCCCTTTGTATATCTTTGGATCTCCAAATTCATGTGGATTGGCCATATTGCGGAATCTTCCTACTTGTTCTCCAACATACCATGTGAATTGGTTCTCATCCAGGAAGTATTCTATTGTATTGCCGAAAATGTCGCTAAAGGACTCGTTCAGGGCCCCTGATTCATTGGCGTAGATCAAGTCAGCTGAATTTCTGGTAACACCATGTGCAAATTCGTGTGCGTAAATGTCAGGAGTGGATAAGGGTTGACCATTGCCATCTCCAAAAGCCATAAAGGTTCCGGCAAAGAATGCATTGAAGAAGTTTTCAGCACCATAGTGCATGTAGGATACTATCGGTCCCCCCTCTCCGTCAAAGCCATTTAATTGAAAATTATCTGCGAAAAAATCGTACGTATATTGCCCTAGAAAATGAGCGTCAGTCGCTGCTCGGTTCACCTCCTCCGGAAAATTATCCCAAATGTTGTCCTCATCAATAAAGTCGGAGGCATCCGTTAGAATTGTGGAGTTGTTTGCGTCCAGTGTCCAGATATTGGAACCCCCGCGCCTAAAGGCCTCCCTTAACCTGAAACCTCCTTCAAATTCGTCAGTTACAATCTCTCGTTCACCACTGTAAGCAGTTGAGGCGGTCCCTGTGGTATTGGTGGTGTGGAGGTTGTCTAACTTTTTCAAAATTTCTCCTGTGGTTGCATCGACATAAATCAAGGTATTTTGAACAGGCTTAAGGCTTAGTATTTCCATTTTATAAGCCAAAACAGGTTCATATTCTTCGAACTCAAAATCTGTATCGGTGATCACCAACTGTGGATCAGGGAAATAGGATTCTTCCGGATCATTGTGAGATTCCTTGAGCATTCCTTCCAAGTCCGTATTCCATGCATATCTCAGGTCTCCCAAGGATTTCAATGCATTGTATAAGGCTTTGTTTTCAGTAATCTGGGCTTCCGTAGGGAGCCACATAGGCAATGGAAGTGGAAGGAAACCATTCGCCTTGATGGGGTAATTCGCTCGGGAATGATTGATCCATATGGCATGCTCAACTTCGATTCCCCTATGAAATAACTGGTATTTATCATGGCGAAAGCCAATCTCATCGGTTGATGAACTGATCAATTTCAGTTCTTCTTCCTCGTTTAGGCCAAAGGCAAACTTATGTTCCTCATATAAGGTGTTGGCTTGGATTGATTTTCCTTTTTTGAAAAATATCCAGGAATTATTCTGGGAAGGATAGGTAAAATCGGACAACTTATCTTGTGCTTGTATTTCACCACTTAGAAAAAAGAAAATCAATACCCCCAGGAAAAGAAAGTTTTTCATATCAATAGCTGGCTTGTTTGTAAAAGATTAAGGGTTGATCTGGTAGGATGGAGATTGAAAATAGTAATAAAAAGTCAAATTAATTGTATGCTGTTTGACTCAAATAGGATTTTTTTAATAAAAGTACCCCAAGACTTTCTTAGCCTCAGGGTTTTTATGGTATAGCTATATTTTTTAGCCAGTTTAAATCTTGGCTTCTACACTTTCAGGCAGTTTTTTGCTTGTATTTTCTCTTACAATATCCCCCAAAGCTTCTATAAACATTGGCATGTCATTGATTCCTCTGGTACAGATGAAGTTTTCGATGCCCAGTTCGTCAGCGACTTCTTTGAATTCAATTTCGATTTCCATCGATGTTTCAATATGGTCAGAGACAAAAGCAATCGGTATAACCAAGAGATGATTTAGTCCATAGCCATGAAGTACGTCCAGGAATTCTTCTGTATTGGGTTCAAGCCACTTTACAGGACCGACACGACTCTGGAAGGACAACCAGTGTGGCCTGTCATGAGCACGAGCTTCCATGACAGCTTCCATGGTAGCTTTTATCTGAAATGAATAGGGATCACCAGCTTCTCTAAAAGAGATAGGGGTTCCATGAGCACTGAATAGCAAATGAACTTCATCCCTGACTTCTTCGGGGAATTGGAGTAAGCCTTCGTCTATTCTTTGGTTAACTGCTGCGATGTATTTGGGATGTAAGTGATAATCCTTGATGAAGTGAACCTTCCATTTGTCTTCCCAACCCCTGGCTCTAACCCTTCGTGTCCATTCATTCCAACTGGATGCGGTTGTAGAATATGAAAATTGGGGGTAAAGGGGCAGCAATATTACTTCTTCCACACCTTCCTTGTCCAACTCATCCAAAACATGGTCTGTCATGGGATGCCAATAACGCATGGCAGTCAAGACGATATACTCCACATCTTCTTCTGAATTCTTTTCCAGCTGCTTGGAAAGTGCCCTGCGCTGACCTTCTGTAAGAGGATTGGTAGCAGAGCAGCAGTCTGAGACCCTGTTAGCTTGCCTGTTAGAGCAGCTTTTGGGGCCTAAACATCCATTAGGACAAGCGTTTATTTCCTTATATTTTTTGGCAACGACCTTGGCCCGTTGGGTGGTTACGAATTTGATCAATCCTCTTTTTACTCCACCTTTTAAGGGAATTTTGATGATGTCCTCATCCATGAAAAGGTTATAAAGAAAGGGCTGAACAGCCTCCTCATTGTTGGGGCCTCCCAGGTTAAGAAGCACCACGCCAATTTTCCTCATAAAATTGCTTTCTTTTTGCGTTATTATGGCCCAAGATAAGTTGAGATAAATAAACTTTTCTTATGGGGCTATATGGAATCCTTGTCCCAATATTAAAACACTAACCAGTTAAAATAACTAAGGTTTTGGAAAAGATACCACTCGAAGAAATAAATCTGGTAAATTTGAAGACAACCAGAACAGGTAGAGTCGCCCAATTGGGTGATTTGTCAAAAGACACGAAGGAACTTTGGCTGGTTTTTCATGGCTACAGGATGTTGGCTACCAACTTTTTGAGGAAATTCCATGTACTGTCTAAAGATGACAATTGTATCCTTGCCCCAGAAGGCTTGTCCAGGTTCTATGTAGACGGGGTATCGGGTAGGGTAGGAGCAAGTTGGATGACCAAGGAAGAGCGCTTATCAGAAATAGCGGATCAAGAAGCATGGCTTGACAGGATATGGGAATGGATTCAGGCAAATATTGACCCCCAAAACTGTAAAATTCATATGCTTGCCTTCAGCCAGGGAGTTGCGACTCTATGGCGGTGGCTGGATAAGAAAAACATTGTCCCGGAAACCATTACCCTATATGCCGGAAAAATACCTGACGAGACCTCGCCAGAATTTGAAGAAAGACTGCCCAAGTCTAAAAAATTTTTCTTGTATGGCAATGAAGACCAGTTTATCAATGAGCAGACAGCTGCTTACCTTAAGCAACTGATGTTGGCAAGAATGCCCGATCTGGAAATCATCCAGTTTGAAGGTAAGCACGATGTATATCCTGATCCCCTGCGAAAACTCAAATCTCTGATTGAAGAAAATGCCTAGTTTTGAATGATTATTTGGATATGGAAATTCCTTTATTTAGCGAAATACCTATTTGGCCACAAAAAATGCCTGTTTCATGTATCGAGTCTAAATTATTAGAAAATTAGCCTTAACTATATAAAGCAAACGGCAATATCCATGAAAACATTAAAGGGCATAGCCATTTGTTACTGGAAAAGACCCTTTCTGACGTTCTTATATCTTTTCCTGTATGCCCAGCATTAAGATACAGCACAACCAATTTTGAACTCCTTCCGGGAGTTTGAAGCAAAGCAGTTACCCTCTTTATCAGATGTCTGGTAAGAGGGTATTTTGGTTCATGAGCGCTAATTCTCTATAGAAACGGATAAAGATTTATTTTTCTGGATTTCAGTTGTCCTTTAAGAACCTAGGTTGGATATTTTTTTCGCTTTAGCTCCCCTTAGGCTAAAAAAATCACTCCCTTGGAAAATTGAATTACTACCTCTGATCCCAGAACACTAAATTTAAGCAGCTCCCTAATCCAGTGAAAAAGAGTGGTCTATGGAAGAATTTACAGAAGCCTTTTTTGAATATTTCCATTAAAATAGGATAAAACTTTTCTGGAAGGCATACCAAAATATTGCGAGCCATACTTCATTTGTTAAAACCATTCATTTTGACCCTTCGACCTGGGGATTAATACTCGGTTGAAGGGTTTGTTGATCTAAATATTGAGTATGAAGGATAGTTTATTTATTTCAAGAGAGGTATAGCATTCTTGTTTCAAAAATTGTTGAGCGATGATGAAAAATTACGTTGTCTGGAAGTTAGTCCTCTCATGTTTCTGCCTGGCTACTTTTTCAGTGATTGGCCATGCACAGACCGAAAGACTACTTCAGTTCAGTAGTTCCAATGGCTTGCCTTCCAATACAATCTATGACATAGACATTGATACAAAAGGCTATATCTGGATTGGTACTGGAAATGGTCTGTGTAGATTTGATGGCGAAAAAGTAAAGACGTATACCAGCCCCTTTTTAAAGGAACATGAAATCATCAGGGTAAAATGCATACCCAACGGTGATATCTTATTTCTAAATGTTACCCGACAATTGAGCATCATCCGGGATGAGAAATTATATACACCAAGCATTCCCGGATGTGATGGCTTGGGGGTGAAGGATTTTCTTGTTGACCCCAAAGAAAATTTATGGATTGGCCTCCCACGGAAAAACAAAGATGATGCAGAAAAGTTGGATTCCGGTTTGGGAGACCCCCATGTATTACTGTCTGATTTATACCCCTCTTATGCTACGGTTAATAGGTTGGGTTTTGGAGGCTTCGCACAAAACATGGAAAGCAATAAATTATTGGCTTTCGTAGACCTCCGTTATAAAATCTTTGACGCTGTTAGTCATTTTGGAAAGCCCGTCTATGCCATTTTTGATCAGGCTGAAGATTTGGTTCCTTCCCAAGAAGTCAATACGCCTAAACTCTCCGGCTACAAATGGCTTAGCAGAATCATTCCCTTTAAAGAGGATTTTTTGATCTTATTCATCGATGGGCAAAAAGTAGGATATATCTCGGAAGATGGAGAAGTTGAAGTTTTTGAACTGCTGGATAAAAGTAGATTTACCCAAATATTTGATATCCTTCCCTCAAAAAATGGAGAAATATATTTTGCTACAAACAAGGGCGTTTTCGTGGGAGGATTTGAAGACAAGGAAATAAAGATCAAGAATGATTTTATCTTGAGAAATAAGTCTTGTACGAAAATCAACCAGGATAAGAATGGGAATTTTATCATCGGCACAGAGAAAAACGGTTTGTTTATCCTCCCTTATCACAGTTATCGAACTTGGGAACTAAAGGATGAGCAAGCCGATATCCAGTATATTAGGAACCTCAGTGTGTTCGATGATCGATCCATCATGGGAATTTCCGATCAAGGCAATTGGTATAAGGTTTCCTCAGACCAAGTCCAACTTTTGGCAAAGATGCCCAAGCATAATTATAAAGGGGTAGTCAAAGGTGGGAATGAAAATTACTATTTCTATGGGAATGATATTTTTTATGAAATCGACTCACAAGGTGTAAGGAATAACTTTATTTTCAATGCCCAAATCGGTTTTATGAAGAATGTCAAGTGCATTCGGCAAACTTCATTGGGAACGATCCTGGGCTATTATTACAATGTACTTCATATAAATGAGGAAAGTAAACTGATTGATTCTCTTGCCAATGGACGGACGGTCAGTCTCCTTGAAGATATCATTGGCAAAAAAATACTACTTGGGACAAGTCTGGGCTTAAAAGTCTATGATCATAAGAATGGGGTAAAAACATTCATTGATAAAAATAATAAATCAGTACCCTACATGGTGTATTCCATGGTTCAAACAGACCGTGGAGACATCTTTTTGGGGACTCATGGGCAAGGCCTCTGGCAAGTACGGGACAATGTGTTGAGCCGGGTAGATGAGATTTGGGGCATTGAGGCGAAGATTTATCCTCTTCTAACGGTATCTAATAATCTCATTTGGGCATCAACTGAAAAAGGCCTTAAAAAAATTGACACCCAAAATGGCCTTGTCGAAAGCATCAAGCTAACCAGTAATCAGTTGCAAAACGAAATCCTTGGGCTGATAGCCCATGACTCAATGGTTTGGGTTTCAACTACTGAGGGAATCAGCTTTTTTCCCGTTACCTATCCTATATCAGACCTGGAAAATACCTCTATACATTTGGATGGGATAACCGCCTATAACCGAGCCGGAGACAAGTCTGAAGGCAAAGTACTTCCCCCTGGCTTTGATCAAATTGAAATTAAGTTTTCAGCTATCTCTATCGGTAAAAGCATCTCTTTTCAGTTTCGACGCGAAGGAAGTACATCATGGAATGACCTTCCTACACCCTTCCTACAGTTGGACAATATTGCTCCGGGTAAGCATGCGTATGAAATTCGGATCAAGTCTGGCGATCCCAGAAGCAAGCCAGGAGAAATCCTCAAGGTAAAGTTCACCCTCAAATCCTATTTGTGGCAAGAGGCGTGGTTTTGGATCATGCTGATGATAGGTTTTTTTGGGTTGTTGATCATTGAAATAAGAAGAAGAATTCAGCTCAAAGAGCAGAGGGCAAATCAAAAATTAAGGATGGAGAGGGAAATTGAGTCTTATAGGGTAAAGGCCTTAAGGGCACAAATGAATCCTCACTTTACATTTAATGTACTCAATGCCATCCAGCAGTATCTGTTACTCGGAAACAATGAAGAGGCACACTTGTACCTGGTTGAATTTTCACGCCTTATCAGGACAGCGCTGAACTCTACCAGCAGGGATTGGATGGAATTGAAAAAAGAAATTACCTTCCTCAGGACTTATGTCAAGTTGGAATTGTTGAGGTTTTCGGATAAGGCAAGTGTTATTTGGGATGTTTCCAAAGAGCTGGAGAATTCAGAAATTCTGATCCCCCATATGATTATCCAGCCATTGGTAGAAAATGCTTTCATTCATGGACTTTCCCAGAAAAGAAAAGATGGTTTATTATTTATTAAAATTTTTAGACATTCAAGCTTATTATTTGTTATTATAAAGGACAACGGGATTGGGTTCAAAAAATCGGGGGAAATGCAGGATGCGAATTACCATTCACACAATTCCCAGGGAATCTCGATGGTTCAGGAGAGACTTGGACTTTTGTATTCCGACAAAGAAGACATGGTGCAATACGACTTCTTTGATTTGGCAGATAATGATTATGTCCAAAATTTTGACCCTATTTTTGAAACCGGTTCTGTGGTAATTTTGCAATTTCCAATTGAATGAAAGTGAACCCCTATCCAATTCGGGTGATTATAGTAGAAGACGAACTAGCTAGCCAAAGAGCATTAGAACTAACGATAGACAAGTATTGTCCCGAATTAAAAATACTTGGGAAAGCTCAAACGGTAGACGAAGCGATAGAATTGATAGACAATACCAATCCACATATTGTATTCCTGGATATCAGGCTGCCTGGGAAAAACGGGTTTCATTTATTGGAATACCTCAATGATTTTTCTTTTGAAGTCATCATTACCAGTGCATATGAGAAGTACGCCAGCACGGCTTTCAGATATGCCGCAATTGATTATTTGCTTAAACCTATCCATCCTGAGGAACTCAAGGAAGCTGTAAAGCGGTACAAAGAGAAAAGACTACTCAAGGCCAATCCCTCCAAATTGAAGAACCTGGGGGAAAATCTCAAGAATAATGTCTCTCAGAAAATGGCCATTGCAACTCTTGATGGATATAAATTTGTGCCAGTAAACAAGATTATTCGCTGTGAGGCAGATGGAAACTACACGACTTTTGTTCTGGTGGATTCCGGAAAACTGGTTTCAAGCCGAAATCTCAAATCCTATGAATCTGCACTTGATGGCCTGGTCTTCTACAGGATTCACCGGTCTCACATCATAAACCTGAATTTTGTAGACCGATATCGCAAAGGTAAAAATCCTGAGATCGAGATGAAGAATGGAGAGATTTTACCCATTTCACAAGTGCGTAAAATTGGTTTCGAGGAAGAGCTTGCAAAGTTTATGCGTGGAGATTTTTAAATCTGTCAATCCTTACCCAAGTTAGATTTTAAGAGAAAAATAACAAAAAATCATCCAGGAGCAATCATTTCATACATCAAGCTGTTCCTGATGTCTATAAAAACCTCATGACATATATATTACTGAGACGGAGCTTGAATAGGCTTTAATAGATATGTTTTGCATGTTTTCGCGATACGAATGACAGCCATTCTACTAGAGCACCCCTTACATTCAGAAAAGTTAAGTCCCTGTTATATAGTCATTTGGATAAATTACGAAAACTTGATCAAACAGGCTTTTCTTATTTTAACCTCTTTATTTTTTTTCCGTAATAGTAATAAGTTCAATCTATTCCCCTGAATTTACATTTGACCTCAATCCAAAATTCGTATGGCTGCAAGCTAGAACGGGCTAATGATTATTGAAATTATAAGTAGATCTGCCAAATAGTTGTTAAGGAGTGCTGGTTGCAAGATTTTTATTGGATGAAACATTATTCAACTTTTTTGCATAAAAAATCTTTAAGCGGAAGCATCCTTTCCAGCGAATTTTCGTTCTAAAATTAAAGGGCTTAAGCCAAAGTTGTATTTTATAGTAAGTTTTTCCTATTTGTTGAAAATCAGGACTTAACAAGCATAAATTATTAACTCTGGATTAATTCTTTCTTAACACTTTTCTTACAACAAACAACAAGTTTTAGGACCTAAAGTCATCATGAAAAAGATTCTCGTACCGTTAAATCTTCGCTCAGATTACCAAAATGTGTTAAATTATGCACAATCAATAGCTGAAAAATCTGAGGCAGAGATCCTGTTTTTTCTCTCAGGTCCCAAAAGGGCAATGAAGAAAACCGGTACCTGGAGAATGGGAAGCATTGAGGAGGTAGGAGCAGTCCTCGACCTAATGAGAAGTAAGCAACTCAGAACGGGCCTTCGTCCACTGCTTGAAACCATGGCACAGATTGGTGCCAATTTTTCTCTAAGGTTCGAACCGGGGAACTGGACAAATGAACTAATCAGCTTATCCAAGAATGAGGATTTTGATCTCATGATTGTAGGCACTGATGCCAATAATGGCTTCAGAAGATACCTTCGCCTATCCTGGATCTCAAGATTATTAGGAGCTGTAAGGATGCCAATTTTTATCCTTCCACCTAAGAGTCCTTTCAATGAGATTCAGCACATTACTTATGCTGTTGACTTGACAGACTACGACGCTACGGTTGTTAACCAGATCAAAAGCATTGCCACCCTCTTTGATGCCAAACTTACCATTGCGCATGTAAATGTGGAAGAAAGTGAAATGCCTGACCAGTACGTAAGTACATTGGATCAGACCATTAGCAACACACTTGATTACCCAAAAATCAACTATAGATTTTTTGATCATGCCGATCCTTTTGGTGGGATCAAAAACCTGGTTCATCTGAATAACACCCAGGTGTTGGCCTTGATCAACAGGAAGCAGTTTAGTTGGAGAAAATTGTTCCGTAGCAACAGCATGACAAAGAAAATGGCCACTGAACTTAAGGTTCCCGTATTGGCTTTCAGAAAAAAGTAGATCCATAATTTGTGATAGATGGCCATTTGTCCCTGAGGCAGATGGCCTTTTCTTTTTTTAAGAAAATTTCCAAAAGTTGAAGGCAAGAATTAATTTTGTTTGCCACCCATAAATGCATAGTATTAATTTCAAACCATGAAAATTTTAGGAAAGTCCCTAAGCATTCTAATTCTTGTTTCCTTCCTTCTTTGTTCTTGCGAAGACAACAACACAAATCCCGTCAACATACAAAAAGACTTTTTTGAAGGTTTTTTCTCTATTCACCTACTTCCTGGAGAGCAGCCATATAATTTGGATTCTGTGAAAGCAATTTTTGATTCAAAACTGGAAGGCTTTGAATGGGTAGATAGCCTTTCCATTGATACAGTTTTGAATGAAATCGTATTAATGGAATTTAAAGATCCTTTGAATGAGTTTCCTCCGTTTGACTCTGCCAGCTTGAGTTATTATGGAAGAGGACTTACAGAGGATGAAGTCAACCACCTTCAGAACAGTTCTTCTGCGATTGTTGTCAGCCTAACAGGCAGGGCCTCGCAAGTCATTGAGAAAAACATTTTCATAAATGAGGCCATCCAGGAGTTGCTGAATAGCAGGAAAGGAATCGTAACTGATTTATTAACAGCTGAGGCATTTAGTAAGCTGAGCTGGAGAGCGCGGAGGTTGGACAGGTTTAGTATGGAGAATCAGGATATTTCTACCCAGATAACTACCCATTCCTACAGAGAAGGTCAATATTGCAGGATAGTAAGCCTGGGAATGGAGAAATTTGCTCTGCCAGATATTTCTGCAAATCAGATGACCTGTTCTGATCAATCCTCCTTCGTTTTTCTGGTGAATGGCATAGCACAACGTATATTCGAAGATCCTGTTGTGAGAGATGACAACAGTTTCGAACTGGATTTAACGGAGATCAGAGATGATTCTGCCAGGTTCAAGCAGATCATGGCTTGTGTCGATGGAGCGAAGATGAAAGGAAAAATCATGTTTGAGGAGGTGGAACCCCAAGAGGGAGATCCCTATAATGTCCAATATAAACTCAAGTTTGACTACAAGAAAACTAGCTCAAATCAGGAAGGCCAGCAATTTTTGATTGGAAAGCTGTACGGATTTGATGATAACGTCATTGAAGTTAATCGTAATGAAGCTATTCAAGAAGCTAGCGAACGAGCTAGAGCGGAACTGCCACGATTGCAAAAACTTTTTCAGGATTCATTGAATGTGGGGAATTCTATTTTATTGAAGGCTCCCTTCACCACAGATATTGGAGGCAAGGAATGGATGTGGGTAGAAGTAATTGAATGGAACGGCTATACGATCAAGGGCATTTTGCAAAATGATCCTTATGGAATAAATGATCTGAAGGCAGGGGCAACGGTAACAATTCGACAGAGAGATGTTTTTGATTATATCCTTTACAAAAATGATGGAAGCGCAGAGGGTAATGAGACTGGGAAACTGATTGAGGAACTGAATCAATAGCTAGATGGTTTTGATTTGTCCTTCTGGATTAATTCCACAAAGAATAAATTTCCATCCCTAATATCCAAAATCCATACTTAAACTGCCTCCTTATTAGGAGAAGAAATTCAAAGAAATTTGGCCAGCCTATTGAGGCTGGCTTTTTTTGTTTGGAGATTTGATAAAAGCGCTACCCGATAAGGGTTAAATCTCACTATAATTTCCAGGAATTCTGTTCTGATTCACGAATCCGAACGTCCTGATTTAAAAATATGACCTTCCAGGCATGCTGAATCCCGTTTCTGAAACCAAACCAATGTATTTCATGAAACTTCAGCAAAATGAAACAACAGACAAACCTATGGTCCCAAGTTGGGAAGTATTCGATTTTCTCGCTCTTATTAACTTTTCTGAGCATTCCTCAAATTCAGGCACAAAACAAGAGTCTAAGTGGCTATGTAAGGGACGGGATGACCGGAGAAGCTCTGATAGGAGCGACGATATTTGTCCCAAGCCTTAAAAAGGGTGCTTATACCAACGACTATGGATTTTACTCATTAACCCTGCCATCTGGAACTTATGATGTTCAGTTTAGGTACCTGGGCTTTGTGGTAGATACCCAAACAGTTAACCTGACTGAAAACGCCAAAATAGAAGTAGAGCTTTTGCCTGAGCAGACCTCAGTAGATGAGGTCGTCATCTCTTCAAAGGCTCCTTCCTCAAATGTCAACTCCAACGAGATGGGAGTTACGAGCTTAAGTATCAATGAAATCAAGAAGATACCTGTGATTTTTGGAGAGACAGATGTTCTGAAGACCATTCAGTTGTTACCGGGAGTAAAACCCGCTGGAGAGGGCAATTCAGGCTTTTATGTACGTGGTGGGTCTAGCGACCAGAACCTGATTTTACTCGATGAGGCCCCCGTTTACAATGCCTCTCACTTATTGGGGTTTTTCTCTGTCTTTAATGGGGATGCAATTAAGAACACCAAATTGTACAAGGGAAACCAACCTGCAGAATATGGCGGTAGGTTATCCTCTACCATGGACATCTCCATGCGAGATGGGAATACAAAGGATTATAAGTTGACGGGAGGAATTGGCTTGATCTCATCCAGGTTGACCTTCGAAGGCCCAATTAAGGAGGATGAGGGATCATTTATGGTTTCGGGCAGGAGAACTTATGCAGACTTGTTTCTAGGCCTTTCAAATGATGAGGCTTTGAGTAACTCTGCGCTTTACTTCTATGACCTAAATGCCAAGGCGAATTACAAACTGGGAGAAAAGGATCAAATCTTCCTTTCGGGTTATTTTGGTCGAGATGTATTCCAGTTTCAGGACAACTTCGGAATCGATTGGGGGAATACCACTGCTACTTTGCGCTGGAACCACATTTTCAATGACAAGCTCTTTTTGAATTCATCCTTGATCTATTCAGATTATGATTACTCTATTAACATAGATGCAGTAGATGGTAGCCTTTTTTCGGGCATCCAGGATTGGAACCTGAAAGAGAATTTTACTTACTACGCAAATAGCCAGAATACCATAGACTTCGGTGTAGATGCTATTTATCATACCTTCACGCCTGGAGGCTTTGTTTCTTCTGAAGAAAACCTCAACATGGAATTGGAAGACAGGTACGCCCTTGAGACTGCGGCTTATGTATCTCATGACTGGTCTCCAACGAATAATTTCAAATTGACCTATGGACTCAGGCTGTCAAACTTTACTGTGCTTGGGCCTGGCACCTTCTACCAATACAATGCTGAAGGGGCGGTGGTTGACTCCTCAGTCTATACTTCAAGTGAAGTTGTAAAGAATTATTCAGGTCTGGAACCAAGGATCAATGCAACTTATATCCTGGGAGAGAATCACTCTGTGAAGGCTTCCTATGCCCGTAACAGGCAGAATATTCACCTTTTGTCCAACTCTACCTCTTCCACACCTACGGATTTGTGGATACCTTCCTCGGAAATTGTGGCGCCTGAGATTTCAGATCAATGGTCGGTGGGTTACTTCAGAAACTTTAACGACAACAAATGGGAGGCTTCTGTAGAGGTATATTATAAAGATTTGCAAAACCAAATTGATTACCAAAATGGAGCTGACATCTTCCTGAATGAAAATGTGGAATCCCAATTGGTTTTCGGAGATGGCTGGGCTTATGGTGCTGAGTTTTTGTTAAAGAAGAACGTGGGCAAATTCACAGGCTGGGTAAGTTATACGTTGTCAAGGACCATGCGTCAGTTTGAAGAGATCAACGATGGCAACCCATTTCCTGCCAGGCAAGATCGTATCCACGACGTCTCGGTGGTCGCAATCTACGAACCCAACAAAAAATGGTCATTCTCGGGTTCGTTCGTTTACTACACCGGGGATGCTATTACCTTCCCAAGTGGCTCATACAGCATTGATGGCAACATTGTGCCTTATTATACGGAGAGAAATGGCTACCGGATGCCAGATTATCATCGCCTCGACCTGAGTGCAACCTGGTATGGCAAGAATCCTGAGACCAACCTGAACTTCTCGCTTTATAATGCTTATGGCCGTAAAAACGCCTTTACCATTGACTTTAGAGAAAGTGAAACCAATCCAGGTACCACAGAAGCAGTTCGGACTCACCTATTCCAATGGGTGCCTTCAGTAACCTATAACTTCAGTTTTTAATCCAATCCATTTACAACAAGGGGTGAACAAGAATTCATCTATATAAGACATAAAATCATGAAAAGATTTCAAATCATCGGCCTCGGCCTTATTGCTCTCTTCTTTGTTTCCTGTGAAGAGGTCATCGAAATAGACCTGAATGAATCAGAACCTGCCATTGTCATAGAGGCACTGCTTAAGGATGTTGCAAATGGGAACCAGGTTATCATTTCCGAGACAGGTTCATACTTCGATCCAGGGGAGTTTCCTACGGTTTCCGGTGCAACCGTGAGGCTGATTGATCAGGAAGGAAATGAGGAGATCCTGCAAGAGTCTGAGCCAGGAACCTATCCTATTGTGGAGACGCTGGCTCAGGCAGGTGAAACCTATACGTTGAAAGTAGAAGCTGAGAACCAGGTGTTTGAGGCGAATTCGGTGATGCAAGTACCATTTGCTATTGACAGCCTAGAATTTCAGGAGCGAAATGGTCCCTTTGGGGTGGGCGCTGATGATGGCCAGTTGATAGTCATCCGATTCGAAGACCCTGTTGGAGACGATAACTTCCTCCTCTTCGAGGCAGAGATCAATGGAGAACTTCAGTCTGACCTGGCCCTGTATGACGGGCGCCAGACGGATGGCCTTTCAGCCAGGGTGCCTTTCTTTACCCTTTCGGTAGAAAGCGGGGATTCGGTTAAGTTATTTACCTATGCGATTGATCAGGAGACCTATGATTATTACAATGCACTTGTAGAATTGGTCGGAACAGGATTTGGAGGGGGCAACTCCGCAACACCCGCCAATCCGGAGAGCAATTGGTCAAATGGAGCTTTGGGCTTCTTTGGGACATTGGCCGTAAGTGAGTTGGAGATTGTGGTTCCTTAAGGGGAAGTTAGGGATAAATAGAAAATGGTTGTGTGGAAGTCCTCCTGGAGCCTTTGGGCTTTGGGAGGCTTATTTTTGGATAAAAAATGAATTAATAAAAAAGAGGCTATCATGGAATGATAACCTCTTTTTTATTTTAGAAGGATCAGGTTAAGCTACAACGCGCTCTCCCTTCACATACTTGTCGATATTCGCCAGGAAGTCCTGATAAACCAGTTCAATGCCCTCTCTCAAATCGATTTTATGCTTGAAGCCAAGCTCATTGAGCTTGCCTACGTTCATCAATTTACGTGGCGTACCCGTAGGCTTGGAGGTGTCAAAACGGAGTTCACCTTCGAATCCTACTACTTCCTTGATGGTTAGCGCCAATTCCTTGATGGTGATGTCTACACCTGTTCCCACGTTGATGAAGCCTTTGTCGCTGTAGTTTTCCATGAGGAAAAAGCAGGCCTCGGCCAGGTCATCTACATGTAGGAATTCACGCATAGGGCTTCCATCTCCCCAGATTTCAACGCTCTCGCTTCCATTAACCTTGGCCTCGTGGAACTTACGAACCAATGCAGGAAGCACATGAGAGTTCTGCAGGTCGTAGTTGTCATTGGGACCGTATAGGTTGGTTGGCATGGCGGAGATGAAATCGTCGCCGTACTGATCGCGGTAGTTTTCACAAAGTTTGATCCCTGTGATCTTTGCAATGGCGTATGGCTCGTTTGTCGGCTCTAGCTTTCCAGACAACAAGTCGTCCTCTGTCATTGGCTGAGGGGCAAACTTGGGATAAATGCAGGAAGATCCCAGAAACAACAGTTTCTTTACTCCATGCTGATGCGAGGAGTGAATGATATTGGCTTCGATCATCAAGTTGTCGTAGATGAACTCAGCGCGGTAAGTATTGTTGGCAACGATGCCTCCTACTTTGGCAGCTGCCAAAAATACATATTCAGGCTTCTCCTCAGCGAAGAACTGCTCAACAGCAGCCTGATTCCTCAGATCAAGTTCACGGGAAGTGCGATAAACGATGTTATCATAGCCAGACTGTCTCAGTTTGCGGACAATGGCAGAACCGACCATCCCGCGATGGCCGGCTACATATATTTTAGCCTCTTTCTGCATGTAAAACTTTTGCTTTAGCTTCTGCGATGTCATTGGTCATCATAATTTCTACCAATTCGTCGATGTCAACCTTAGGTACCCATCCCAGTATCTCTTTGGCTTTTGTTGGATCTCCTACCAACAACTCCACCTCTGCAGGACGGAAGTATTTAGGATCAACTTCAACTACCAATTTACCGGTTTTGGCATCATAACCTTTCTCTTCAACACCTTCGCCCTTCCATACGATCTCCATATCGATATGTTTGGCTGCCTTCTCTACGAACTCGCGAACTGTGTACATCTTTCCTGTAGCGATGACGAAGTCCTCAGGTTTGTCCTGCTGAAGCATCATCCACATCATCTGTACGTAGTCTTTGGCATATCCCCAGTCGCGCTTGGCATCAAGGTTACCCAATTTCAAAACATCAGCCAATCCAACGTGGATTTGAGAAAGAATGGTGGTGATCTTACGGGTTACGAAAGTCTTTCCTCTTCTTTCAGATTCGTGGTTGAAAAGGATACCATTACAAGCGTACATGTCATAAGCTTCACGGAAGTTCTTCACGATCCAGTATCCGTATAGCTTAGCTACACCATAAGGGCTTCTTGGATAGAAAGGAGTAGTTTCCTTCTGGGGAATCTCCTGTACCTTACCGTAAAGCTCAGAGGTAGAAGCCTGGTAGAATTTTGCATTTGGACAATGCGTCTGCATCGCATCCAAAAGGCGAAGAGTTCCGACAGCATCTACCTGTGCGGTGTACTCAGGAACCTCGAAGGATACCTTCACGTGGCTCTGCGCACCCAGGTTGTAGATTTCATCTGGAACGATCTGTCCCAGCAATTTGTTCAGGTTTGAACTGTCTGTGAGGTCCCCATAGTGCAAGGTAAGTTGGGGGTGCCCCATGATGTGGTCAATGTGATGGGTATTGAAGTTGGAGGCACGGCGAATGATACCATGTACTTCATACCCCTTCTCGATTAAGAACTCAGCAAGAAAGGATCCATCTTGTCCAGTAATCCCTGTGATAAACGCCTTTTTCATAGAAAATTAAAATTATATAGCATCCCCGCAATTCAGGGCCAAGTTGTGTGTTACTACAAAATCATTCCCGCAGCTACGGTCTCGTTGGTAAATTCATCAATCAAGATAACGCTACCGGTGTTGCGGTTTCGGTTGTAAGAATCATGGATCAATGGAACTGCAGTCCTGACCTTGATTCTACCTATATCGTTCAAGCCAATCTTCTTGTCGTCTTGCACTCGGTGAAGTGTATTGATATCCACCTTGTACTCTACATCCTTGATCACACAGCGTGCATCACGCGAAGTGTGGCGCAGTTTATATTTTCCTCTTTCTTGTAGAGGTTTGTCATTCATCCAGCAAACCATCATTTCAATATCCTGCCCTACATTACCTTGATTGCTTTCTTTTACAATCATGTCTCCACGGCTGATGTCGATTTCATCCTCAAGAAGAATTGTTACTGACATCGGAGAAAAGGCTTCCTTTACGGGTCCATCAAAGGTATCGATGGCCTTGATCCTTGAAGTCAATCCAGAAGGCATCACCATGACTTCATCGCCGGGCTTGAATACACCTCCGGCAACACGTCCTGCGTAGCCACGATAATCTCTGTGCTCTTCAGATTGAGGGCGGATCACATACTGTACCGGGAAGCGTGAATCGACGTGATTGTGATCATCAGCGATTTGCACATTCTCCAAATTGTACAATAGAGTAGGGCCCTGGTACCAGTCCATGTGTTCGGACTTGTTCACCACATTGTCTCCTTTCAAGGCAGATATAGGAATGTATCTGATGTCAGGAATCTGTAGTTTGGAGGTAAATGCCTTATATTGTTCTACCACTTCCTGATAGGCCTCCTCAGAATAATTTACGAGGTCCATTTTATTTACACATACTACCAAGTGCTTGATTTGAAGCAAGTTGGCGATGAATGTATGTCTTCTCGTTTGTTCAATTACCCCATTTCTGGCATCAATCAAGATGATGGCGAGGTTTACGGTGGACGCTCCTGTTACCATATTTCTGGTATACTGGATATGTCCAGGGGTATCAGCCAGGATGAATTTTCTTTTTGGGGTAGCAAAATAACGGTATGCTACATCAATGGTAATCCCTTGTTCTCTCTCTGCCTTCAAGCCATCAGTTACCAATGCCAGGTCGAGGTAATCGTCCCCCCTTTGATTGGATGTCCTCTCGATTGATTCTAGGGTATCCTGAAATATAGATTTGGTATCGTACAACAAACGACCAATCAAGGTACTTTTGCCATCATCTACGCTACCTGCAGTGGAAAATCTTAAAAGATCCATCTGTATATGTCTTGTTTTGTGTGTCTAAAGAAAATGATTGAAAAAAATGGCCTAGAAGTATCCTTGTTTTTTGCGGTCTTCCATGGCGCTATCCGAACGTTTGTCATCAGCTCTTCCCCCTCTTTCCGTAGTTCTCGTAGAAGCGATCTCATCTATGATCAATGGGATTGAATTTGCTTCTGAAAGAACTGCTCCTGTACAAGTTGCATCACCGATGGTACGAAAACGAACCATTTTCTCCTCGAACGTTTCATTGCTTCCTAGAGAAATGAATGGGGTATCTGCCAGGAATACTCCGTCTCTATTGACCACCTTTCTCTTGTGGGCAAAGTATAGCGGTGGCAAAGGTACTTTCTCCTGCTGCAGGTACATCCAGATATCCAATTCAGTCCAATTACTCAATGGGAAGATCCTAAAGTGCTCACCTACATTTTTAAATCCATTGAACAAATCCCAAAGTTCGGGACGCTGATTTTTGGGCTCCCACTGTCCGAATTCGTCTCTATGAGAGAAAAATCTTTCTTTCGCTCTAGCTTTTTCTTCATCTCTACGAGCTCCTCCAAGGGCTCCATCGAATTTGTATTCTTCAATGGCGTCCAACAATGTGATGCTCTGAAGAGAGTTACGGCTTGGATTCGGCCCTTTTTCTTCGACTGCTCTTCCTTTATCAATAGACTCTTGAACAGAAGCAACAATCAGTTTGGCACCAATATCTTCTATAAATTTATCACGAAACACGATGGTCTCGTCAAAGTTATGTCCGGTATCTACATGCAACAGTGGAAACGGAAGTTTGCCCGGAGAAAAAGCCTTTCTGGCTAACCATGCCAGGGTAATTGAGTCCTTTCCACCTGAAAACATCAAAACAGGTCTTTCAAACTGCGCAGCAGTCTCCCTGATGATGTAAATTGCTTCAGATTCTAATTGCTGAAGATGACTTAATCTATAGTCCATAATGCGCTTGAAGTAACAATTTAAAATGACAAAGCTAAGAACGTTTTACTATTGGAAGTAAGGCCTCTAAAAGTTTTTGGGTAGAGTCTTCTAATGATTCCTGATCTGTTTTTATCTCCATGAATGGATTTTGGGGTGCCTCATAGGGAGAATCAATACCCGTAAAATCTTTGATAATTCCAGCTCTTGCCTTTTTATAAAGGCCTTTCACATCTCTTTCTTCGCAAACCGCTATGGGGGCATTTACAAAGACTTCATGGAATTCCCCTTCACCAATAATTTCTTTCGCCATTTGCCTGATTTCCAAAGTTGGACTCACAAATGAGCACAAACATATGACTCCTGTATCCAAAAACAAACGTGCTGTCTCAGCAATCCTCCTAATGTTTTCCCTGCGATCCTCGACAGAAAAACCAAGGTTATTTCCTAGTCCTGTGCGAATGTTGTCTCCGTCAAGCAGCTTTACCAGAAAGCCTTTGCCGTGCAATTCCCGTTCCAATCTTTGGGCAATAGTACTTTTCCCTGAACCCGATAGTCCGGTAAGCCAAACAACTACTGATTTCTGTTTCAGCAATTCTTCCTTCTCACTACGGGATAGTATTTTATCAAAAATAGGATGTATGTGTTCCAAAGTGATTTTTGGTTTTAGTCTGGACTATTAAAGTCAAATAGAAATGTAAGAGGACGACTTTGCGAGGAGTGTTTCAATTATGGGGCCAAACTAACAAAGCTCCATCGAAGAATGAAAGAACATAATGATTTGTTAATCAGAGCTTTGTTTTTAGGACTTTTCTACCACAAAGGTAAATAGTTCCTTTATTCTAAATTTCGAGTCAAAAGTAATTAAAAAGCTCAAATTTGATTCAAGGGTCACATGAACTGCCCAAAATATTTCCTGAACTGTTCCAATGCAATACTTAGGATCAGATCATTCCATTTATCTTCAAAAATAAAAGAAAGATCTGACCCATCTATGGGTAGGAAAGAAATAATGAAAGATTGTCAAATCTGCTATTCATTCAGCTCGATGATGGTCCATCCGGCTCCACCTTCTTCGACACTTGCATCGCTCAATCGGTCAATAAAAGGAAAGCCTCTCAGGTGGTTTCTTACCGCTTCGCGTAGGGCACCTGTCCCCTTACCATGAAGAACACGAAGTCTTCGTAAGCCTGCAAGCCTTCCCTCATCCAGGAACTTATCCACTTCATTGAGGGCTTCTTCTACACGCTTACCCATGATGTCCAGTTCAAGTTTAGCAGATTTGGCAGGTACGTTTTCAACCGTATAAGTCAGGCTATTTGTGGATTTTTTCTGTTTGGGTGTCTCTATTTTGTCCAATTGATCCAGTTTGACATTGATCCTTAGGCCATCTGTCTCTACAACCCCTTTTTTCCCTTGAATACTGATCAATTGGCCATAAGATTGTGAAGCCTTGAGCTTTACCCAGTTGCCTTCCTTGAAGTTTCGATCTGTGAGTACCTTTATCCCATTGCCTTGGGAAGCAGGACGCTTGCCATTTTTCTTCTTCTTTTTATTCGTGATAGGGGGCAGGTTGAGGTTTTCTGCTTCAGAAAGCTCAGGCATTTCTGCCCTCAACTCCTGACGAAGCTCCTTGGTTCTTTCTTTTTCAGCTTGAATCTCCCGAATTTCACGAATGGTATTCTCAATCTTTCGATTAGCATCTTTGATCAACTGCTGAGCTTCTCGTTTGGCCTCATTGATGATCTGTTTTTTATTGCTACTCAACTCCTTCTCAACCCTTTCGTTCTTCTCAACAAGTTGCTGGAGTCTATGCTCTTTCTTTTTGCTTTCAGATAGGCTGGATTTGAGCTCGGAGTTCTTCTTCTCAAGCTCCTTCAATACCCTTTCGACATCTATTTCGTCGGTTCCCATTTTTTTGCGGGCCCTCCGGACAATGGTATTGTGGACACCTACCCTTTTTGCCATTTCGAAGGCATAGCTTCTTCCAGGCACCCCTTCCATAAGCATGTAGGTGGGCTTGAGTTCCTTATTGTCGAATTGCATGGCGGCATTGATGGTGCCGGAATTTACTTCAGCAAAGTCTTTCAGGTTTCCATAGTGTGTGGTAATGATTCCATAAGCCATTTGCCTTACAAAACGTTCTAGGAATGACTCTGCAATTGCTCCCCCCATCTTGGGGTCTGTACCGCTGCCAAACTCATCCACACAAAATAAAGAGTTTTTGCTCATGTTGTCCCCCATCTGTCTCCATGCAGTGAGCCTTGAAGTGTAGGTACTCAAGTCAGAATCAATGGATTGCTCATCACCAATGTCAAGAAATAGAGAATCAAAGAAGCGAAACTCTGATCCTTCATCCACGGGCAATAGAAACCCAGATTGCAGCATCAGTTGGAGGAGCCCAACTGTTTTGAGGGTTACTGATTTACCACCTGCATTTGGTCCTGAGATTACTACGATTCTTTTCTTGCGATCCATGCTCAGGTTCAGGGGGACTACCTGAAACTTTTCCCTTAAGGATTTTAACAGCAAAAGAGGATAATAGGCCTCCCTGTAGACCAATCTTTCTCCATCTGGGATAATTGTTGGAAGGGTGGCTTTCAGCTTTTGAGCCAATTTTGCCTTCGCACGGATCAGCTCTACCTGAATCATTATCTCCCTAAAGGCTTCGATTTCGGGTAGGTGTATTCTTACTTTATTGGTTATGGCCTGAAGGATTCGCACAATTTCATTGTGCTCCCTAATTTGAAGCTCCCTCATTTCATTGTTAAGAGAAAGGGCTTCTGTGGGTTCAATGTAGACCGTATTACCCGATTGGGACATGTCATGGACAAAACCCGGCACATGTCTGCGGCTTTCAGCCTTCACAGGAATCACCAACCTGTCATTTCTGATGGTAATTTCTTTATCCTGGCTCCAGTTTTGCTCAATGGCTTTGCGAAGTACCTTTTGCAAGGCACTTCTTAATTGATTGGATGATTTTCCCAGTTTTTTGCGGATGGATTGCAGTTCAGGAGAAGCATTGTCGCTGATATTTCCATACTGATCCAGTATTTTATCAATGTCATTGATCAACTGCTGGGAAAAGGGAAGAGATGACACCAGTTCAACTAGAAGGGGATACCTCTCGGTCCGGTTCTTAAAATACTTCCTGATGTCTCGAATACCCTTTAGCCATTTATGAAACTGGTCCAATAGCCTCGTATTCAGCCAATCACCTTCAATATCCAGCCTTTCAATGATTTTCTTAAGGGAAATGAAGTGCCCACCAGGGAAGGGATCGTCGAAATTGAGCATTTCTAAAAACTCAGCTACCCTTTTGAGTTCTGCTGTCAGGTATTCCACATTGGTATCAGGAGCAATGGCTATGCACCTTTCCTTTGCTTCTTCATTTGAAATAAATGAAGCAGTTTCACTTAAAATAAGGTCAAAACCCAGTTTTTCGTAGGTTTGGGGATGGTAGAGCTTCATTCTTCTGATTCAGGAGATGATTCAGCAGGAGGATTCTTCAAAGAAGAAGGATTGGGCTTCTTTTTTTCTTTAGCCTTATCTTTCTCACCTGAATCTCCTTTTTCTTCTAATATTTTAATGATTTGGACATAAATGCTGTCCATCTTTGAAGGGTGCTCCATGTAATACTCGTAACTCTCAAAAAAAGTTTCTTTGGAGACATCATATTTTTCCAGGATGTCCTTGGTTAGATCTTTCCTGAACATTTCCCTATAGACAGATAGGCCTCCTCTTCTTCCTGCAATGGCCTCTGCCACATGGAAATCAATGAGGATGTCTCTCATCAATTCTTCTGGAAGGGCTTTTTCTTCCGCACTCTTATTTTCAGGATTGCATGCCAATGTGGAAAGTGACATTGCCATTATTATTATCCTAAGAATTAATTTGTTCATCTTGGGTGCAAATTTAACCAGTAATGTATTTTTATTCCAAGTTGAGCTGTTAATTCACCAAAGTTATCCTTGGCTTGACGGTTCAAAACTCTCACTTATTGGAAAATCGGATTAAATCATGAATACTCAGACCATTGCAGCTATTTATGCTGTTTCAGAAAACGGGGTCATTGGCAAAGACAACGACTTGCCATGGAAACTGAAGGATGACCTCAAGTTCTTTATGAACACTACCATGGGTTTTCCTATCATAATGGGGCGCAAATCCTTTGAATCGTTGGGTAAGCCTTTACCCAAAAGAAGAAATATTGTCATTAGCCGAAACCCGACCTTTAATCCTGAGGGAGTTGAAATGTGTAGATCATTGGAGGAAGCCATTGATTTACTGAAGGAAGAAGCCCTTATTTTTATAACAGGTGGTGCAGGTGTATATAAGGAATCAATTGATAAGGGCTATGTAAACAAAATTTTTGAAACCCTGGTTCATGCTGATGTTGAAGGTGATACCTTTTTCAAATTGCCGAATCCTGATAATTGGGAAATAACAGATGTAGATGCAAGACAAGCAGATGATAGGAATGAATATGCCTACACTTTCAGAACGTTGATCAAGAAAGCTTAACATCACTTTTTGTAGCCTTCACCATGAGTTGATGTACCTAATTGAAAAATTTCATTTATTTGCCACCAAAATATGTGCCTGTATGCTTTCCATTCCTACCACCTCTGAATACGCTCCCTATTATGGATCTTACATTGAATATGTAGGAACTGAGCCTGTACTGGATTTATTAAAAATGCAACTGCCTGAAACCCTAGGGATGTTCAGGGCTTTATCCAAGAAGGAGTTTAAGCACAGGTATCATCCCTCCAAATGGTCTGTTGCTGAGGTCTTGGCCCACATGATTGATACCGAACTGGTCATGGCCTCCAGGGCTTTTAGGATTGCTAGGAAAGAGATAAATCCCTTACCGGGCTTTGATCAAAACGCTTTTATCGAAAATGGAAGCATTGAAGAGTTCGATCCAGAGTGTTTGATCAAGGGTTTTGAAGCTGTAAGGCATAGTACACTCTCACTTGCACATCTGATCACACCAGACCAATATTTATTGGTTGGCACGGCAAGTGGATTCAAGGTTTCTGTCCGAGCCCTTTACTATATCATCGCTGGGCATGAGTTACATCATACCAAAATCCTTAGGGATAAATATCAGATCAAATAAATTTGTCTGACTATTTGAAAAGGCTAATTTTGGCCAGGTCAGGTGAATTTTTATCTGCCAAAATTTCCAATCAAAATTGCTAATATCAATTACTATGCTGGATACAAGCACAAGAATTTCTTCTCAGGAAGCCATGGATTTAGAGTCCCGCCACGGTGCTCACAATTATCATCCACTTCCAGTAGTCCTAAGCAAGGGGGAGGGGGTTTTTCTATGGTCTCCTGAAGGGAAAAAATATTATGATTTTCTCTCGGCCTATAGTGCTGTAAACCAAGGCCACTGCCATCCAAGGATTCTAACTGCACTTAATGAACAGGCTCAAAAATTAACCTTGACCTCAAGGGCTTTTTACAATGATGTCCTTGGACCTTATGAGGCTTATATTACCAAGTTGTTGGGGTATGACAAGGTATTGCCCATGAATACTGGAGTAGAAGGAGGCGAGACTGCTGTGAAACTTTGCCGTAAATGGGGGTACAAAGTGAAGGGAATTCCCGCAAATCAGGCAAAAATGATCTTTGTTGAAGGGAATTTTTGGGGAAGAACCCTTGGTGCGATATCTTCTTCAACCGATCCCTCCAGCTTTGAAGGCTTCGGTCCCTACATGCCAGGTTATTCTATTATCCCATACAACAACCTGGAGGCCCTTGAGGAGGCGCTTAAAGATCCCAATGTAGCAGGCTTTATGGTTGAGCCTATTCAAGGAGAGGCTGGTGTGGTAGTGCCTGATGAGGGTTATTTGAAAAAGGCCTACGAGCTTTGCCAAAAATATAATGTCCTTTTTGTTGCTGACGAAGTACAAACGGGGCTATCAAGAACCGGTAAAATGTTGGCTTGTGATCATGAAGGCTTTAAGCCGGACATCCTGATCCTGGGCAAGGCATTATCAGGAGGAGTTTTTCCTGTTTCTGCAGTTTTGTCAAGCGATGAGGTCATGCTGACCATCCAGCCAGGCGAACATGGTTCTACCTACGGCGGCAATCCGTTGGCTTGTGCCGTTGCAGCTGAGGCCCTACAAGTCTTGGTGGACGAGAATCTTTCTGAAAATGCCAGCAGGCTAGGGGAGATCTTTAGACAGAAAATGAGTGAGCTTATAGAGAAACGTCCCGATCTGCTCACACTTGTTCGTGGAAAAGGCCTACTTAATGCAATCGTCATCAATGATAGCGAGGATAGCCCAACAGCATGGAATATTTGTCTGCAACTGGCTGAAAATGGCCTTTTGGCAAAACCAACTCATGGAAATATCATTCGATTTGCTCCTCCTTTGGTGATTACCGAAGCTCAATTGGAGGAATGTTGCGGCATAATCGAAAAAACTATCCTAGAATTTCAAAAGTAACACAATCCATGTCGGAAATTGATAGATCTTTTATTAATTTCAGGCATGGAACGCCATTTCTTGCTTGGTTTCATTGCTTTTGTAGGGTTGTTTTTGATGCCTTTTAACCTGATTAAGGCTCAAGAAAGCAACCTCAATATCCAGGATTTGACTTCTGAAAGCATAAACGTTAAAGCTTCACAAGGGATTTTGTGGAAAATTTCTGGCAAAGGCTTAACGCAGGCTTCATATATCTATGCGGTGCTTTATGTAGTACCAAGGTCTCAGTTTTTCTTGCATCCCTCTCTTGACTCAGTCATGGAAGAAATTGATATGGTCATGATGGAGGTAGATCCAGAAGAAAATGGTCGAGACTACCTTTTCCGTTCGGAAGTACCTATAGACTCTACACTTGACGTACTGCTGTCAAAAAGGGATTTCAAGTTGATGGTTGATTTGATCGATGATGAATTGACTGAAGACTCTCGAAAGAAGCTCATTCAAAGATATCCTCCCTTGATTTTGTTGAGGCAGATGATGGTTGATTATTGCCTATATAGAAAGCTCGGGCAGGAGGTGATTGCTTATGAGGAATACCTGCGTAAAGCAACTCCTGAAAAAAAATTCATTTCCCTTCAAATGGATTGGGTGAGGCTTGCATGGCTGGATAGTCATAGTTTCCATGAGCAATCTCAAATTATGCTGGGAGCCCTCCAGGAGCGCGAAAAGAAAAAAATGGCCTACGAAGGGATGCTTAGGGCTTATAGGCAGGGCAATCTTGATCGAGCATGGCTACTATCCTTGGATAGTCCGGACTTGGGAGATAACAAGCATACACTTATAGATTTAAAAGTAGCAAATTGGAAAAAAGCATTGATCCAGCAAATGCCTACCAACAGCGTTTGTGCAGTTGCACCTGCCATCGCCCTACCTGGCGAATATGGCCTTATTCACCTTCTTCGGAAGGATGGGTACAAGGTGGAGGCAATTCGGATCAAATAAAGCATCCCATATATTGAAAATAGCCTTCCCTTATAAACGAATTAGCCTTGAACCCTGGTTTTTGATAAGCATAGGACTGGTAAATGTCCTTATTGCATGGGGATTGCTGAACTTTACCGACCAGACTGAAGTCTGGTATTACTTACCTCTAGGGATAGGAACTACATTTTTGATTTTTGGAATTGTCACCTTCTTTTGGTCTTCATCCAAAGCATTCATCTACCACTTTATGTTTTTCTCAGGCCTGGGAAGCATGGGAATGTTGGCTTATTGGGCATGGATTGGTGAGGTCCAAGAATTATTCTTTCCCTTATACTTTTCAATACACCTCACTTGCAGTCTATTGTTAAGGAAGGTATGGAGCTATTTTGCTTATGCGACCCTCGTCACAGCAGTACTTATCCTTGGTTTTTTTTGGGGAGGTGAGGGGTTTCAACTCGAATTGGTCCACTGGGGAATTTGGTTTCTCTTAACCATGATCATGGCCTATTACCACCTTTGGCATGAGAATAATCGGGAGGATAAAAGACTGCATTTTCATCTTTTTCAAGAAATGCTCGACCAATCATCCAGAGCCATGTTTTTACTTGAGCTAGATGAGTACAAAATCCTATCCATAAACAAGCCTGGCCTTGATTTACTTGAAAAAGCAAATCTTCCAAAAGGCGTAAATGGGAGCCAATGGCTGGAAAAACTTGGGTTTAACCTGACCTATTTGAATAAACGCTTTACAGAGTCTAACAACAAGTGGGAGGAAAAAAGCTACTATCAGTTAGGGGGAATAAACGGGAGTGAAAAGATTGAACTGGAAATTGTACTCCGAAAAATTAATTCGAACCAACAGTCTTTTTTACTTCTGAGAATTCAGGATGTTACAGGATTAAGGGCCAAAGATAGAAACCTGGAAAGGTCTCTATCCCTTAATAAATCCATGATTGGAGCCATTCCAGATATGCTGGTTACCCTTGATGCTGAAAATAAAGTTCAATCTTTTCACATTCCTTCAGGCTATCCGAGTTTTGCCTACAACCTGTTCGAAAACAAACCCTTTGAGTCTTTCCTGGTTTTCTTGCAAATAGAAAAGGTAGATCAAGCCAGCATCATGGCGGCTTTAGAACAAATCAAACAGGAAGAAAAACTATTTCAACTTTACCTGGATGCCAAGGTAGGGGAGAACGTGTTTAATTTTGAATTGCGCCTTCTTGCATTGGGGATACAAGGAGAAACACTTTGTATGTTCAGAAATATCTCTGACCAGGTTGCCCTTGAGCATACAGAAAACCGCTACAAAACCCTGGTTGAAAACATGAATGAGGGCTTGGTGATGACTGACAGGGAAGAAAAAGTACTGTTTATCAATCGCCAAATGGTGGATATCCTTGAGACCAGTACCGAGAAGGTATTGGGAAAAAAATCCTTTGAGATTTTTGGTAATGAAGAAGCACACCAAAAAATCATTTCTAAAACAGGTAATCGAAAAAAGGGAATTGTTGAGCAGTATGAGCTAGAATTATGGCTACATTCCAATAAGAAAAAGCAATTGTTGATAGCTGCGGTACCCTACCTGGATAGGCAAGAACAATTTCTTGGAACCATTGCCATAATTACGGATATATCAGAAAGGAAGGAAACCGAACACAAGCTAAAAGAAAAGAAGTACGAACTGGATTCCTTCATGTACAAGGCTTCTCATGACCTCAAAGGACCGATCGCTTCTATAATTGGGATTACAAATATCGCCCAGCAGGAAGTAGCTGATTCCGGGGCCCTGCGTTATTTCGATTTGGTAACACAAAGTGCCAAAAAGCTGGACACCATACTCTCCGAACTCATTAACCTCACCCGAATCAACAATGCTGAACTGGAGCTAAAGAATTTGGACTTGAAGCAGTTGGTAGATGAAGTGGTAGAGATATTAAGATACCACCAGGAAGCTGAGAAGATGAAGTTTAACATTCAACTGCAACATGATGCAGAGCTGATTTCGGATAAAAGTCTCTTGCACTCCATCATTCAAAACCTGATCTACAACTCTATCCTTTACAGAAATGTTTCCATTCAAAATCCAACCGTAAGCGTAATCAGTTCGGATTATCGCGATGGAATCAAGATATGTGTGCGAGACAATGGAATTGGGATACCAAAAAGAATTCAGGAAAGGGTATTTGAAATGTTTTATAGAGGGAGTAACCAATCTAAAGGTTCAGGACTAGGCCTTTACATTGTCAAGTCTGCTGTGGAGAAACTTGGAGGTAAAATTGAATTGGTTTCTCATGTGGATATTGGCTCTGAGTTTATTCTTTACCTCCCAAAATTGAATCACAACCTGAAATAAATATTTGACATGAAAGCACAACCTTATCTGCCTTCTCAACAGCGGGCAATCATTTACATGTTTATCCTATTTTCTACATTTTCCCTTTTCCAAACAGCTTTAAATGCGAGTTTTCAGGATCTACCTGAGAGTCATCAATCCCTTCCTAGCTTTCCAATCCCAGCTGCAATAGACCTAAATATTGTTAGTACTCAAGAACTTCAAGAAGTGGAAGGCATAGGCTTTGTACTGGCGAAAAGGATATTGGCATATCGGAAAAAATTAGGTGGGTTTAGAACTATTGCTGAACTGGATAAAGTGTATGGCTTGAACGGGGAGGGGCTTGAAAACCTGAGGATTATGTCTTGTGTAGACAGCCTTGATGTAAGGCCTAAGCCACTTAGATCTTCGCCCAAGGTGAGGAGGAACAGAAAGCAGATTGCTAAAATCAATTTAAATCGAGCTACTGCAAAAGAATTGGAAAGGATACCTGGAATTGGTAAAAAAATCAGTTCAAGGATAATCAAATACCGAAGAGCGAAAGGGAATTTTTTAGCCGTTGAGGAATTAAGGGAGGTCAACAATTTTTCTGAGGAAAACTACTACAGAGCGAAACCATTTTTAATGGTAAACAAAAGTGATCAGAATGAGATCAAACTTCTCGATCTCAACAAGGCTACAGCTTTCCAAATCAAAAAGCATCTTCAAATTGATTCCAAACTCGTTGGCAACATTATCGAACTCAGGAATAAAATTGGCTTTTATTCCAATTTGGATCAGTTGAAAAAAGTAAAGTCAATGAAAGCAGATTTGTATAACGATTTGATACAGAAATTTACCATTGGCACATCCTTACCTGAACCCATCTACGTACTTGAGCAGGTAAGTACATGGGATTTGGCTGCTTATCCCAATATTTCCGAAAATTTGGCCATGAATTTAGTCATGAAAGTCAAAATAAATGGTAAGTTTGGAAGTTGGGATGAGGTCAATGGGGTAGAGGGAATGAATAAAAAAGCCCTCGCTGAATTAAAAACATATTTCAAATTGGCTATTCACCAATAGTTTTAACGAGGGTAACAATTTGATCCTTGGCACGTTTTTCAACATGGTGCCTTTTTGAAAAAGAGACAAATCACCAGTCAAATATGCAATTGGAAGCAGCAATAAAAGAACATATCCGCGAAGTTCCTGACTTCCCAATCAAGGGCGTTTTATTTAAGGATATTTCTCCTTTGTTTTTGAATCCTGGTCTTATTAATTCCTGCACAGAGGCTTTGACACAGCCCTGGAAAGGGATTGGTGTGAATAAGGTCATTGGAATAGATAGTAGGGGATTTCTACTTGGCCCTCAAATTGCAGCTGGTTTGGATGCAGGTTTTGTAATGATTAGAAAGAAAGGCAAACTTCCCCCACAAACTGTTTCAGTAGCATATAGCCTAGAGTATGGTGAGGCAGAATTGGAATCTACTTCAGCTTCGATTGTGCCAGGAGACAAGGTCATCGTTCACGATGATTTGCTTGCAACTGGTGGAACGGCCGCAGCAGCAGCTGAATTGGTTCATAAATTGGGTGGAGAAGTTGTGGGCTTCAGCTTTTTAATCTACCTGGATTTTTTGGGAGGTGAGGCAAAACTTCATCAATACAGTGATAGCCTTCATTATTTGGTGAGTTATAACAGTTAACTTGTATATTTGAATGCTAATTAGATTCCTCGATTTTTTTGTATAAATACTAACTAAGTTTAATTATATGGACGCAACTACGCTCATCGGAACGGAGAGCTTTGGTCTTGATTTCAACTACAGTGAGAATCAGCAAATGATCGCTGATATGATTAGAAGATATGGTGAGGAGAAAATCCGACCTGTAGTAAATCATTATGACGAAACCCAAGAGTTCCCTATTGAAATCTTCCGAGAACTTGGAGAAATGGGTTTGATGGGAATTCTGGTTCCTGAAGAATATGGTGGTTCAGGCTTTGGATACGAAGAATATGTAACAGCCATTATTGAGGTCGCTAAATTTTGTGGAGGCATTGGCCTTTCACTTGCAGCACATAACTCGCTCTGTACCAACCACATCCTTAAGTTTGGTAACGAAGAGCAAAAACAAAAATACCTTCCCAAACTTGCCTCAGCAGAGCATATTGGTGCTTGGGGATTGACTGAACCAAATACTGGTTCAGACGCAGGCAACATGAAAACATTTGCGAGAGAAGAAGGTGATTATTTTGTCATCAATGGCGCTAAAAACTTCATTACCCACGGAAAATCCGGACATGTAGCTGTGGTTGTCTGCCGTACCGGCGAACCCAGGACAAGAAACAATGCAACTGCATTTATCATAGAGCGTGGAACACCCGGTTTTAAAGCAGGTAAAAAAGAAGATAAGCTGGGTATGAGGGCTTCTGAGACGGCTGAATTAATTTTTGAGGATTGTAAAATCCATAAATCTCAAATTCTAGGCAAGGTAGGAGAAGGGTTCAAGCAAAGTCTGGCTGTACTGGATGGTGGAAGGGTTTCCATCGCTGCCCTTTCAATTGGAATTGCTAAGGGCGCATTTGAAGCCAGTTTGAAATATGCTCAGGAAAGAGAGCAGTTCGAAAAGCCAATCATCGATTTCCAGGCGATTGCCTTTAAATTGGCTGATATGTACACCAAAATTCAGGCGTCTGAACTTTTGACCTTCAAAGCGGCAGACATGATCAATAGAAAATTGAAGGTTACCTCTGAATCTGCCAAAGCCAAATTATATGCTTCTGAAACTGCCGTTTGGGTGTCAAATGAGGCGGTACAGATCCACGGCGGTTATGGTTACATTAAAGAGTTTCCCGTTGAAAAACATTATAGGGACTCAAAATTATGTACCATCGGGGAGGGTACTTCCGAAATTCAGAAATTAGTAATTGCAAGGGGTATGATAAAATAACCCGAGCTCCCAATAGAATTAATCGGTTACGAAAGGGAATGCCCAAATTGGGTCTTCCCTTTTGGTTTGAAATAAAATAAGTTCAAAACTAGAAATTATTTCATATTTGATATTGGATTGGTTTCCAGCAAACTAAAGCCCTATCTTAAGATGAATACCATATTTTTTAGGTTGAAATGAATAAAAAAGCTAACATTTTAAGTAGAGCAAACGTTATAACTTGTATATATCTAACTAAATTAGTATTATTGCTAAATAAGTTGGTAAATCGAATTGTTACCCTAACCCATTTATTGATGTATAATTTCAACCCTAAAAGGCGTTCGCATCACGCCAAGGGCTATCCTGTAGCCTACGCTGCACCCGGACCTAAATTTAGCAATGGAAGAATTATCCTTCTTGCTGCTGGAATCTTGTTGGTTAGTAATTTTTTGACCTACATGTTTTCTGCAGCTAAAGAAGACAAGAAGGAGATGGTTTATTCCATAAAAACTGAGTCCTTGTATCTGATTGATAAGGCAAGCCAGTACATTGCAGATGTAAGTGTCTTTGAGACGAAGGTAAGGCAAGTTGCCAGAAATCTTGACATTCCACCAGAGTGGCTAATGGCTGTTATGTACACGGAGTCTCGCTTTGACCCTTCAGTTCAAAACTTTAAGGGCAGCGGAGCTACTGGCCTTATCCAGTTTATGGTTCCAACCGTGAGAGAGTTGAATAATCGGATGGGAACCCAATATTACATGAGTGATATCAGGAGGATGGAAGCTGATGATCAAATGGTCCTCGTTCAGGAGTATCTTGAAACCATCAAAGAGCGCTATGGCGAGTTTAATAGCTTGACAGATCTGTACTTGGGAATTCTATATCCAAGGGCGATAGGCCAGGATTACTGCTACACCCTATTTGCATATCCAAGTAAAAAGTATAAGCAGAATTCAGGATTGGATGAAAATAAGGATCATGCTGTTACTGTTTCTGATATTGATTCAAGATTAAAAAGAATGTTTCCTACTGCCTACATGGCGAAGAAATAGAATAAACATGAAAAAAATATACACTGAATTTTATCTTAAGGGGCGTCGCAGAGGCGCTCTTTTTTTTTATCTGGTCAATTAATTGTAATTGAAGAATCAAAATAAACGCAGTTGTCCTTCGGGTGGAAGCTGAAATGACTTACAGTTATAGGGCGGGAATTGTCGATCTGAAAAATACTTGGATTTAAGAATTTTAAATAGTCGGTTTACCCCTTCTGCTATGGGGCCTTCACCCCTCATTCTTCTCCCATACTGGCTGTCATTCAAGTTGCCTCCATGGGCTTCTTTTATTTGATGCAATACCTTTTTAGCTCGGTCTGGAAGATTTTTCCTGATCCAGTTTTCGAAGATCTTACCTACGGCCCCATTGAGCCTCACATATGTATAGGCAGTGGAAAGGGCACCGGCTTCATAAGCCTTTTCCATTAATTGAGCCAACTCGTGGTTGTTTAAGCCCGGAATAATTGGCCCGAGTAAAACTCCTGTAGGGATACCTGCTTCATTAAGTTTTCGTACGGTTTGCATTCGCTTCATACCAGAAGATGTCCTGGGCTCCATTAACCTCCGAAGTTCTTCGTCAAGGGTTGTAACTGTCAGGTGAACATGAACCAAATCTTGTTGGGCGAGTTTTGTAAGAATATCAATGTCCCTTAGAATCAGGGCATTCTTTGTAACTATGCTAAGTGGATGTTTGAATTCAAGGCAAATTTCAAGGCATTTTCTTGTTAATTGAAATTTCCTCTCCAGGGGTTGGTAACAATCGGTATTTCCCGAAAACATAATGGGTTTGACCTCCCATTTGGGATTTTTGAGCTCCTTTCTCAACAGTTTAGGAGCATTTTCCTTTACAATTATCTTTGATTCAAAATCGATACCTGCACTGAATCCCCAGAATTCGTGGGCATTTCTTGCATAACAATAGGTACAGCCGTGTTCGCAGCCTTGGTAAGGATTGAGAGAATAATCTAATGGTACATCAGGGCTGGTAACCTTATTGATAATTTTCTTAGGATGATCAAGGAATATTTGAGTTTCCTTTTTTGGTAAGTATGGTTCATCCAAACCATCCTGGGGCTCTGTATCCAGGCTATGCTTTTTGAATCTATTGTGTGGGTTAATCTGAGCCCCTCTTCCCTTGATATATTCTGAATAAGATTCCATAAATGAGTCCATACAAGATACTCATAATTATGGATTTTTTGCATGCTTTGCTAAATTATTTCGCAAGATGTGCTCGATAGCTTCTTTTTCAACTAAAAAACCATCATGCCCAAAAAGTGAAGGGACTAGGTAATGGCTAGAATTTGGTATATAGGTGGATAGGAATAATTGTTCTTCAGGAGGAAAAAGAAGATCTCCATCTAAAGAAATTATGATAGCATTTGCCTTAATACTAGCTAGGATATCTTCCATTTTACCTCTGCCTCTTGCCAGGTTGTGGGAATCCATGGCCTTACTTAAGTACCAATAAGTATAGGCATTGAATCGGTCTACAATCTTTTCTCCCATGTAATTTAAGTAAGATGCAGCTTTGAAATTATCGATGGGGTTGTTTGATTTTTCCTGTTGCTTGAATTCGAAACCGTTGTAACTCCGGTATGACATCATGGCGATGGCCCTGGCAGCCCTCATTCCATTCATACCAGAGAACGGCAGCGCCATCGGCCATGTAGGGTCTGTTTGAATAGCCATTCTTTGGGCTTCATTGAAGGCAATTCCCCATGGGGAATGTTTGGCATTTGTTGCGATAGGAATGATGAATTCAAAGAGGTCTGGTTTCATTACTGCCCATTCGAGTACATGCTGGCCACCCATAGACCCTCCAATCAACACCTTGATTCTCGTAATTCCCAGGTCTTGACGGAGTAAATCAAAAGATCGAACCATGTCTCGGTTTGTCAAGAGTGGGAAATCATGGTAGTAAGCCCTTCCGCTTTGTGGGTTTAGGCTTTTTGGCCCGGTAGATCCATAGCAGGATCCAGGCATATTGACGCAGATGATGAAATTATCTTTGGGGTCGAAGAACTTGCCTTTTCCAAAAAGTATATCCCACCAATTCATCACATTAGGGTGACCGGTAAATGCATGGCAAACCCAAACCACATTGTCTCTTTGCTCATTCAACTTTCCAAAAGTCTCATATACCAGTTCTAATTCAGGCAATGAATCTCCGGATTCAAGAATAAAAGTCTTTGGGTAAGTAAATGTATGCTCGGCCATCTGAATAAGGAGGGTAAAAAAGTCAGCTTCTATAAAAAAATGGAAATAGGCAAGTTCATCCCGAGAGCGAACCTGCCTATTTTACTTTAGGTTTAGTTCAGAGAGAGATTTTCTTTGCTTCTGATATTTTCTATGTTCATGAATATGGGAGTTTTATTCCCCAAGTTATCATTAATTGGGCACCTTCTTTCTACCTCTTCAGCCCAAGCATGAATCGTCTGCTCATCTGCTTCGATATCGGGATCCAAGAATATCTGGATATGCTGATAACCGGCTCTTTCATCATCGCCTTGTCCCAGGAATTTTGCCGGGTTCAAGTCGCCTTCAATTTTAATGTTGAGGTTTTTAAGTTTTAGGCCATGCTCTTTGGCGACCAGAAAACCTACCACATTTAAGCAACCAGCGAAACTAGCTAAAAGATATTCTACCGGGTTGGCTCCTTCGTCATTTCCCCCCAATGAAGGTGGCTCGTCGATTACCAGTTCGAAATTTCTTGCTTTGGCAACAAATTTTGTCTCGTTAAGGCTACTTCCCTCAACAGAGAATTTTAATAAACTCATCTTTTTGAGTAATTTTAAATTGTTAATAATGTGAACAGAGGAGGGATTGCCCATGGCAGTGGGTGTTGCCCTCCTTTTTTTATGCCGTTACAGGACCACCTGTAACAAATTCAAATGCTTGTTGAAAGTCCTCTTTCAAGTCATCGATGTGCTCAATACCAGCTGAAATCCTAAGTCCAGTTGGAGTTACCCCCGCAGAAAGTTGCTCCTCTTGAGACAATTGCTGGTGGGTTGTGGAGGAAGGGTGGATTATCAGGGTTTTGGCATCACCAACATTTGCTAGGTGACTTACCAGTTTTAGATTATTTACCAACTGAATGGCATCCTCACGGCTACCCTCCAACTCAACAGAGAATACACCTCCAAATCCGTTTGAAAGGTATTTTTTAGCATTCTCATGGTAAGGGTGAGATTCCAGTCCAGGATATTTGACCGACTTCACCTTTGGATGTTGCTCAAACCACTGGGCCAACGCCAATGCATTGTCAGCTGTTCTTTGCACGCGCAGAGAAAGGGTTTCCAGTCCTTGTAGCAGCAGGAAAGAGTTGAATGGACTCAGTGCGGAACCGAAATCTCTGAGACCTTCAACCCTGGCACGGATTGCAAATGCAACATTTGGAAGACCCAAGGGATTATTTGGTCCAAATACATCATTGAATACAAGTCCATGATATCCTGGAGATGGCTCTGAAAATTGAGGAAATTTTCCATTTCCGTAATCGAAATTACCTCCATCAACGATGATTCCACCAATAGAAGTACCGTGACCACCTATCCACTTGGTTGCAGAAGCTGTTACGACATTGATACCATAGGAAAGTGGACGAGCAAGGAAGCCACCAGCTCCGAAGGTATTGTCTACAAATACTGGGATAGAATACTTCTCTCCCAAACGCGCAAATGCCTCAAAATCAGGCACACTAAATTCAGGATTACCTATGGTTTCAAGGTAAATAGCTTTAGTTGTCTCATCTATCAGTGGCTCGTAGCTTTCGACATTTACTCCATCAGCAAATTTTACTGTGATTCCCAGTCTTTTGAATGCAACTTTAAACTGATTGTAAGTACCACCATATAGGTGCGAACTACTTACCAAAGAATCTCCAGCTTGGAGAACATTATTAAGAGCCAGAAACTGGGCAGACTGTCCTGATGCTGTCGCAACTGCCATTACTCCACCTTCTAGGGCTGCGATTCTTTTTTCAAATACATCCGTAGTTGGGTTCATGATACGGGTGTAGATGTTTCCAAACTCCTTCAGCGCGAAGAGGTTGGCAGCATGGTCGCTATCCTTGAAGGTATAAGATGTAGTCTGGTAAATAGGTACCGCTCTGGAACGAGTTGTTGCCTCTACTTCTTGGCCGGCGTGCAATTGCAGCGTTTCAAATCGATAATTACTCATTGGAATTTACTTAGTATTTGATCTTGAATTGAATATGACCGGAAGGAAATCCGGGCTGTTAAAAATGATGGTTCGATAACATGTAGAATATGGGAACCTAGGCTGCTGTGCAACAACAACACTTGGAAAATGGCTTCGAATGGGAAATGATATTCCCTAGTGGTAAGACGAAGTTTGAAGAAAGGTTTTTTAGATAATTGGTCATGGCAAATTATTAATCAGATTATCATTCCCGAATTTGGGCTGGAAGGGGCACCTTTCAATTTGGAGGTTGCCAGGGAGTCTTAGAGCCAGATCTCTCGTCCCGTTCTTTATAAGCTGATTACACCACACCATAAGAGGAGATGTGTAATCTAGAACGCTTCAAAGATTGGATGCGAATAATTCATTTCCAAATTTTTTAGAAAATTTTTAAGAATTAGTCCTGAATTTTACATTCTTGGCACTTTTTACCGATTTTTCTGGCTGCCCAAGACTTCCAATGAACTTTAGCTTTCGTTGATTTGTCAAATGGACAGTTTACAATTATTGTAAATTTTGCTAGAATCGAAGAATGATGGCTTTTAGATATTGAAATTTTTTTAATAAAAAGCCTAATTCTCTTAACTTACACTTTCAACACAAAATCAATTGATCATAATTTTTATCCTATGAGAAAATTATCCTTTTTCATTCTCCTAATGGCGTTGGGATCATACGTCTTTGGGCAATCCCTACGCTATATTCAGCCAAGGGAAAAGAGGAACTCTGCGATTGCAGTTCCCGTACCCGAAGAGCCAAATGTGACTGCCCAGTCTCCAAACGGAACCGGAGTTCCAAATGGAACCATTCTTTCTGACGCGGTAACTGCGATTAAAATCGGTGAAGCTTCTAACTTCTATACCACCTTACTAGATGAAGCTCAGGCACTTTCTGTAGAGCCAGGTGTTGGTACCAATGGTGGTGCTATTGCCTTTATTCACCGTCACAACATTGGTGATTGTGGTGGGGTAACCATAGACAACGGTCGTCTAAGATATTCTATCTCTTTGGATGGTGGTACATCTTGGAACGTCGGTACTCCTGGTACAAGTACAGCCAGTAACCCTCCAACCGTGGGTTGTTTTGGTATCGGTACACTGAATCCACTTTACACCCGTGCAGCAAGGCACCCAAGTATCTTGTTGGATGATCCTAAAGAAACAGGAAATGACGACGATCTGGTTTTGGCCTATACAGGTCCTGTACTGGTAAGTGTTACTGTAGGATTTGCAGGTACGGTACTTAGAGGTTCGGCAATCAATGTTGATACAGATCCAAACCCAATGATTGTTACTGAGGAAGAATACTTCTTCGGTGGTCAGCTTTACTCTCTTTCTCTTACTGAGAGAGTTCCTGGTGAGTACTGGTACGTAGCTCCAAACTATGATGGTTCTTCTGTAACAGGTACAACTTCAATCTACAAAGGTGATTGGGATACAACAACCAATACGGTAAACTGGAGCCTTGTTCAAACAATCCGTCCAAACTTCATTAGTGTTGGTGGTACTGGATTGATTGGAGCTTCTGGAGCTACAGGTCTATCTATCGGCTTTGACCCTGCAGGTAAAGTAGGTTATGTCGCTGGTTATGGTAACCTGGCTGGTGGGGTAGACAGTACCCTCCAAATCTGGATGTCTGAGTCTCGTAATGGTGGTGTAAGCTGGGCAAATCCTGAAAGATTCCCATTGGAGAACTTCCCTGATGTTGCTGATACATTGACTTCAAGGTTCATTGATACGGTTACTGTTGCTAATCCAGCTCTTGGTTTGAGCGTAGGTGATACCGTAACTGCTGGTCAGGGACTTCCTGGTGCTCAGTTTGCTGGCGTTGATCTGGTAGTAGATGCTAACGGAAACCCTCACGTGATGGCACTTCTTTACAACCCATTCCAGCACAATGGAAATGGTACCTACACTGCCTTGATCGGTTTCATTACCAATGGACTTGAGTTGTTCTATGTTGACATGACCAAAGATACTGCAGGTAATTACCAGCTTCTATACTTGGATTATGCTGAAAACTTCTGGGGAAGATGGGGTATCATCGGTGATCCGGATGATGAATTTTCCGTAACAGGTAGTGTTCAGACTACAAGGTCTAAAGATGGAGAGCTTGTATTCTTTACCTGGACTGAAACTCCTGACACCCTTTCTGCATTCAACGATGCATCCAACCTTATTACAGTTGCTCTTGACGTGAAGAACCAGACGATGACCGAAATTGTAGATAGAACCTTCAATGACGGTAACTTTAGTGGTGGTGCCTTGTTGCCAAGAACTTCTCAAATCGCACTTAATACAGATACCTGTACCTACACTGTTCCTACAGTAATTGCTGACTTGGATGATGGAGCGACTTTAACCCAGACCAACTTCTGGTACTTCTCTGACGTATCTTTCAACCGTTGTAGCGACTTCACCCAGTCTCCACGTTACTTCTTCAACTGTCTTTCTGCTCCTATTACTCTAAATGTTACTGAAAGCAGACCTGACTGTGGCCAGGGTAATGGTGTTTTGACTGCTGCTGCTTCTGGTGGCCAGGGAAGTGGCTATACTTACTCATGGGACATCAACGGAATAACCGTTGACTCTGCAGTTGCTACCAACCTGTCAGCTGGTGTATATGAAGTTACTGTAACTGATTCAAGAGGTTGTACTTCTACTTCAACTACCATCCTTAGTAATCAAAATGCTCCCGATGTTACTGTGGGTAGCGTTCTGAATATTTCTTGTGCTGGTTTGGTTGACGGTTCTGCAGAAGCGAATCCTGTAGGTGGTACTGCGCCTTATTCTTATGTTTGGGAGCATGGAGAAACTACCAAGATTGCTTCTGCAATCCCTCAAGGAACATGGCAGGTTGTTGTAACGGATGCGAATGGTTGTACATCTTTCTCTTCTGTTACCATCACTGAGCCTGATGCTGTAAACGGTACTGCTACATCTACTGACGCTTCTTGCTTCGGTGATACCAACGGTAGTGTTGAGGCATTTGCTTCAGGTGGTACCCCTCCATATACCTACGATTGGACAGGTGGAATTGGAAATATGCAAATTGTAAACAACATTGGGGCGGGTGTTTATATCCTGACTGTTACCGATGCAAATGGATGTCCTGTAAATGATACTGTTACTGTTGCTCAGCCCGATGAGATCATCGCTGACGTAACTACCGGTTTCAATACCAAGACTACTACTCCATTTGACGGTTCTTTGACAGCCACTCCTAGAAATGGTGCTACGCCATACACCTACTACTGGCAAATTCTTGATTCTGTAGATGCAAATGACTCTACCAACTTCTTCTGGGGAGATACCATTAAGGTAGATCAGTCTGATGACAGAAGCCAGCTTCAGGAAGCAATTGCTTGTAGGTATTTGCTGACTGTAGTAGATGCTAATGGATGTACAGTAGAAACTGTAGGAGAAATTGCTTCATTCCTGGGTGGTGCGACTTGTACTGCATTGCTACCTACCAATTTGGAAAAAACATTCGACGGCGAGGTATCTCTTTATCCAAACCCGGCTAAGGATATCCTTACCATTGATGTAGCTGCTGAGAGATTATCTGGTTTCGGAATCAGCCTGTACGACCTAAGCGGTAAAACGGTTATGTCTAAAGGAATTGAGCCAACAACCAACTTCTCAACTACAATGGACGTGAGTGGTCTTAACTCAGGTGTATATCTTGTGAAGATCTACTCTGAGAGCGGTGTCTACACCAATAAAATTATGATCATGAAGTAATAAGCCTTGAGCTTGTTGAAAAAGCCGAACCACATTTGTGGTTCGGCTTTTCGTTTTAGGCTTTTTGCCATTTTTTCCTTGCTTGAATCATCTCCTCCCAACTCCCAGCTGGGATGGCATTTATCAGTTCGGCTGTGTAGGGAGTTTTGGGTTTCTTGTATATTTCAAAGGAAGGAGCAGTTTCAACAATTTTTCCATTTTGCATGACCATGATCCTGTCGCTCATAAATTTTACCACACTAAGGTCATGTGAAATAAATATGTAGGTCAGCTTGTATTCCTGTTGCAAGTCCTTCAAAAGATTTAATACCTGTGCTTGGACAGACACATCCAGGGCGGACACCGACTCATCACAGACCACAAAATCTGGACTTACCGCCAAAGATCTCGCAATGGAAACTCTTTGTCTTTGTCCTCCCGAAAACTGATGTGGATACCTGTCATAATGCTCTGGTTCAAGTCCTACCTTAACCAATAAATCAATGGTCTTTGCTTTTCTTTCGTTGTGACTGCTTCCTATACCATGAACTTCCATGGGTTCCTGGATGGCTTTACCTATGGTCATTCTTGGATTGAGAGAAGAGTAAGGGTCCTGAAAAATCATCTGAAGCTGTTTTCTTTGCCTGCGCATTTCGTCTGGCTTAAGGTCCAAAAGGGATTTTCCTTTCCAATAGATAGACCCAGCAGTGGGTTTAATCAGGTTTAGGATTGAGCGCCCGAGGGTAGTTTTACCGCAGCCAGACTCTCCAACCAGACCTAGGGTTTCACCTTCAAATACCTCAAAACTAACCCCGTCCACTGCCTTTACTACCTCTTTTTCCCTTGAGAATAAGCCTCCTCTAATAGGGAAATGTGTTTTCAAATCTGTTACTTCAAGAATGCTTTTCTGTTCCTTTAGCCTTGAAAGTTGATCTTTTTGATCTGTCTCAGTGATAAGTATTGGTTTGAAATTTGAATCTCCCATAAGAAAATCCTGTAGGGTAGGGAGCCTGTTGAGTTGTTGTTCCATCCGTGGCCTACATGCCAACAATCCCTGGCTGTATGGATGCTTGGCAGATGTGAAAATTTGCTGGGCAGAACCAGACTCTACTACATCTCCTTTGTACATCACGTTGACCCGATCACAAATTTCACCAATTACACCCAAATCATGGGAAATAAATATTACTGAGGTCCCATTTTCTGCTTGAAGTTCCTTGATCAACTCTAAAATTCTTTTTTGCACAGTCACATCCAGGGCAGTAGTCGGTTCATCAGCTATTAGTATGGAGGGTTCACAACACAGTGCCATGGCAATCATTACCCTTTGCTTTTGCCCTCCCGAAATTTCATGAGGATAAGATTTGAAAATATCTTCTACTCTTGGCAACTGAACTTTTTCAAACCATTCCAGACAGAGATTTTTTGCTTCCTTCTTGGATAGACTTTTGTGTAATTGAAGGGATTCGACTACTTGATTTCCACAAGTAAAGACTGGGTTAAGCGAGATCATAGGTTCTTGAAAAATCATCCCGATTTCATTCCCTCTCAACTTTCTATACGCTTTTTCCTTGAGTTGCAAAAGGTTTATGCTTGACTCTTTATTGGGATAAAAATATATCTCGCCAGACTCAACCACTCCTGAATTGGGAAGTAACCCCATGATAGACAAAGCAGTAAGGGATTTACCGCTTCCTGATTCTCCAACGATTCCGAGGGTTTCTCCCTTCCTCAAGTCAAAGTCAATGCCCTTGAGTGCTGGTTGTAAAGCACCCTTTTTCCCGAAACTTACCCTTAGATTTTTCAGGGACAATATATTCGATGTTGCCATATCTTGTAGAGTTCTAATTCCAAATTAGTTTTTTATTTCCAAGGGGAAAATCATTTTGTCGGAGAGCTTGCTTTTGTAGGATTTGATTACCCAAAGTCGTGGGAATAATTTAACTTCCTACTTACATATCCGTTGAATTATAGGAAGGTTATATCGGGGTAAAAGATCAGAAGTGAACAAGGACTTAAAAAAAATACTTAACAGTGCAATTGTACCAGCCATATGGATTGTTTTTATGTGGGTTATCCATATTGGAATATGGCTGTTAGATATTCATCATGAGGCAGTTACAAACTTTGGCCTTCATACACAGAAAACCAGTGGGTTGATCGGTATCCTTACCGCTCCCTTCCTTCATGGGGACTGGAATCATTTGATATCCAATACAACACCATTCTTTATTCTTGGAACGGGGATCATTTATTTTTACAGGAAATCTGCATTTTTGGTATTTCTATTGAGTTGGATTCTTCCAAATGCATTTGTTTGGGCCCTTGTCAATCCAAGTTATCATATAGGTGCAAGTGGAATGGTCTATGCATTTGCATTTTTTCTTTTTTTCAGCGGTGTTTTCAGAAGGGAACGCAGGGCTTTGGTCCTTTCCCTGCTTGTATCCTTTGGGTATGGAAGCATTGTTTGGGGAGTATTGCCTATCCAGGAAGGTGTCTCTTGGCAGTCTCACCTATTTGGTGCATTGATGGGAATATTGATGGCTTGGCTTTTTCGAGGACAAGGAGACCTAAAGAAAAAAGCTGAAGAAGAAGAGCCCGATCTTTATGAGCCGGGAATCCCTATTTGGGATTATAAATCTTTGTATCCTCCCCCAGAAGGTATGAACTACCCAGAAGACGAGAAGTAAGGATACTTTTTCCTTTGTTGAAGGTCAGGGAATGTTAAAAATGCTAGTAGGCTTGGGTGTTCGGAAAATTCTATTGTTTAAAAATAAAAAACCTCAGCCCAACTCTATTGGGATGAGGTTTAAGTATATTTATGTGAGGGGGTTTAGCCCTGCATTTTTGCTTTAAGCATATCTGAAAATCTTTCTTCTTGTTTTTCCGCTTGAAGAAGAAAAGTTCTGAGGACGCTGCACTGTGCCAACATGGCTGGCTCATCAAATTCGGGTAACTGAGCTTGTAATTTTTCTGCTATATCCTTGGCTTGAGTTACCAATTGGCGTAATTCCTCTGATTGCTGGATTAATTCCTGAGTTTGCATATGTAGGCTTGTTTGAGCTAAGGAAAAACGAAACTAAACGTAAATTATTGAAAATTAATATTTTTCTCCTAAAAATAAGGGAAAAAGCTACTTTTAATATGATAAAAACTGAAAATGTGGATAATTAGTATTTCTCATAAATGATTTGAACCTAAAAATTTAGTGAGCATTTTTGGCTCGGATTCATAAAAATGATATTTGATGGACAATCCAATTCAGTTTACCTTTTTGGCAGTAGTTATGTGGATAGGGGTTTACCAGGGGTTGATCTTGGCGCCTGTCTTATGGTTCAAGAAAGAGGGTAACAAAGTTACTAACCGCCTACTGGCCGGGTTCTTAGCCATGTTTGCATTGAGGCTGTTGTTCACCATTTTTCAGTTCTCAAGTAAAGCAGTTTACTCAAATATCTGGCTTGCATACTCTTTGCCTTTAAGTACCTTTTATGGTCCTCTCTACTACCTTTACTTAAAAAGTTACATAGAAAGAAGTTTTAGGCTAAAAGGAAAGCAGTGGTTTCACTTCTTGCCTTTTGTAATTTTTGTTCTTGTCGCAAGTACTGTATTGATATTTTTTACCCCTGATGGAACATCTTATCTGGATATGATCAGAGGAGGAGAGGTAAAGCGAATTGTTTTGATTGCTCCTTTATTTGTTGCGATACAGACATTGACTTATATGGGCATGGGACTTCGCTTAATACTTAAATATAGGAGGTTTATAAAAGCCGAAGCATCCTTTTCCGAGAATAAACATATCAGGTGGCTGGTAAGCCTAGATTTTCTCTTATTGATTCCTGCTTTGAGTATATTGGCTATTTTTTTTATGAGACCCCCACCTGGAGATGGGTCTATTATGTACTTTCAGGCCGTTGGGGTCTTTGTCATGTTGACTGTTATTGGGATTGTCGCCTTGGCCAGACCTGAGTTTTTGCAGGGATTGCCCGAAATACTAAGGGTAGAAAAAGAAGAGGATTTGCTTCCTTCTCCCTACGAAACTTCTTCCTTGAGTGTCGAGAAAAAGAACTTGTACCACAAGCAATTGACCAGTTACCTTATCAGTGATAAAATATACCTGGAACAAGACCTCACACTTAGCGAATTATCCTCCAGGTTAAAGATCAATACCCGCTACCTCTCCCAGGTAATTAATGAGCTTGAGGACTCAAGTTTCATTGATTTCATAAATAAATTAAGAATCGAGCGAGCCAAAGAAATGCTGCGTCATCCTGCCTACCAGTACTATACCATCGTTGCTATAGCCAACGAAGTGGGATTTAAGTCTAAATCGGCCTTTTACAATGCCTTTAAGAAGTTTACTCATATGACTCCTTCGGCCTTTAAAGCAGGTAAGGTGCAGGAAAATGTATAGTTAATTGATATATTAGATGATTAATATGATGTTGCCTATTCGAAATTTGAATTTAATAGATACATTTGCCCGTGTAACATTCTGAATTGGTCTTTTTTATTATTACCAACCTAAAGCCGTGTCACTATGTCTACCCCAAATTTATCTGGTTCTGAGCAGGAAAAGCCTAACATTAAACTTGCATTGGTTCAGGATGACCCATGGTTAGGGCCTTATAATCGAGATTTGTTGGATCGCCTGGAAAGGTTTGAAAATCGCCTCGATGAAATCTCCAAAGGGGAAGGTGGATTAGAAGCATTTGTTCATGCCCATCATTACCTGGGGTTAAACTATGACCGAGAAAGGCTGGGCTGGTATTACCGCGAATGGGCTCCAAAGGCACATGCTTTGTATGCACTTGGGGATTTCAACAATTGGAATAGAGAATCGCACCCCCTACAAAAAAATGATCAAGGTATATGGGAAATCTTCTTTCCAGATTCCGAGTTCGGAGGGAAGATCGAAAACGGAACCCGAATCAAAGTTCATGTGGTTGGGGATAATGGGGGGATGGATCGAATTCCTGCTTATATAAAAAGGGTGATTCAGGATACGAATACCACTGACTTTTCCGGTCAATTTTGGGACTCTCAGGAATTTAAATGGACTGATGAAGGCTTCCATCTTAGAACAGAGGAGGTCTTGGCTATTTATGAGTCTCATACAGGTATGGCCCAAGAGAAGGAAGGACTAGGGACTTATCGAGAGTTTGAGGAGAATATTTTACCAAGGGTAAAGAGATTGGGCTATAATGCCATACAGTTGATGGCAGTGCAAGAGCACCCTTATTATGGATCTTTTGGTTACCACGTTTCCAACTTTTTCGCCCCGAGTTCCAGATTTGGAACCCCAGATGAACTCAAGTCGATGATCAACAAAGCTCACGAAATGGGGATTGCAGTGATCATGGATGTTGTACATTCTCATGCGGTAAAAAATCTGGCTGAGGGGATCAATCAATTTGATGGTTCAGAAGATCAGTATTTTCATCCAGGGGGAAGAGGAGAACACAGTGGTTGGGATTCAAAATTATTTAACTACGGCAAAACGGAGGTTCTGCAGTTTCTGCTTTCCAATATTGCTTATTGGGTGGAGGAATTCCACTTTGATGGATTTCGATTCGATGGTGTTACCTCTATGCTGTATTTTCACCATGGAGAAGGGGTAAGTTTTGATCATTATGATAAATACTTCAAGGATGGTGTTGAATGGGATGCGATAACCTACTTGCAATTAGCCAATCACTTGGTTCATAAGTTGAATCCCAATGCCATCACCATTGCCGAAGACATGTCAGGTATGCCTGGAACCTGTCGAAGCATAAAAGATGGCGGCCTTGGATTCGATTATAGATTAGCTATGGGACTTCCAGATTATTGGATCAAAATCCTGAAGCATAAAAAAGATGAAGAATGGAACCTTCATGAGCTATGGCATACCCTTGGGAATAGGCGTTACAAGGAGAAGAACGTGGCTTATGCAGAGTCTCATGATCAGGCATTGGTTGGAGATAAAACCTTGGCATTCTGGTTGATGGATAAAGACATGTACTGGGATATGGAGGTAGGCAGACAAAATCCTGTGATTGACAGGGGGATTGCGCTGCACAAAATGATTCGCTTGATCACAGCTGCTGTTGGTGGAGAGGCTTACCTGACCTTCATGGGAAATGAATTTGGCCATCCAGAATGGGTTGATTTCCCGAGAGAAGGGAACAACTGGTCATACAAGCATGCCAGAAGGCAATGGTCCTTGGCAGACTATGACAGATTGAAATACAAATACCTTCAAGCATTCGATAAGGCGATGATTGAGCTGTTACGAACTGACAATGTGCCAATGGCACTCCCAGCCAAGGAGCTCAACATTGATCCTCAAAATATGGTGATTGCTTTTGAAAGAGCAAACCTCATTTTCGTCTTCAATTTCCATCCGACCAACTCAGTTCCTGACTACAAATTTTATGTACCAAATAGTGGAGAGTACGAGTTGATCCTTAACTCTGATCAAGAAGTTTTCGGTGGATTCAATCGAATTCAGAATGAACTTCCTTATGTAACTGAGGAGGATGAATATGGTACCTCATGGTTGAGTATATACAACATCAACCGTGCAGTTCAGGTATTTAAAAGAAAAGAATGAGTACTGAGTCAACATTGGATGAAGCACGGAAGAGGCTGGAAGAAAAATATGATTTAAAGCATTTTACCCTCAAACTTGGAGACAGGGATTATCATTTGGCTTCTATTGCTAATGTTGACAAACTTCTTGACGATATTATTACTCAGGGGCCTGGAAATAAGGCCTTCGATGATGAGCAGATTGCTTACTGGGCAGAGCTGTGGCATGCTGCCATTGGAATGGCTGAAATGATCGAATCAGGTAAAGTTGTGAAACCTGAACAGAAGGTAATGGAGGTTGGCTGTGGAATGGGACTTTGTGGAATTGCCGCAGCATTCCAAGGTGGAAAGGTGGTTCTAACTGATTATCTGCCTGAAGCACTGGAACTAGCCAGGTATAACTGGTTGTTGAACCATTCCTATGAGCCTGATTGTAGGTTGCTTGATTGGAGGATTCCCCAGCCCGATTGGAAAACAGACATTTTAATGGCTTCAGATGTAGCCTATGAAGCTCGCGCTTTTGATCCTCTCGTAAATTTCTTTCACGAAATGATTGTGGAAAATGGAGAAATCTGGCTCAGTGAACCTGGAAGGAGTTTTTCACAGTCCTGGATCTCCCAACTTACAAATAGAGGATTTTACATGGAAAAATTTACTAAATTGGTAATTTTACAAGAAATCGAATGTAAGGTTGGTGTTTATAAGCTGACCCTGGCCTGACATATTGGGCAAACAACCATTTGAATCATGAAGAATTACCTCCTGCTTTTTTTGCTTTCTTTTTCTTTTCTTTCTGCTTCTGCCCAAAATGGAAACAGAGGGCAATTACTTAGCTTTTTGCGCCTTGATAGCCTTGACCAACAGGAAATCCAAAACTTATATTCAGGCTTTGGCTTGCCCCCATTTTTGGCTCCAATTACCTATTCACTTGAAGTCTATAAGGTTTCTTACCTTACCCCGGCTGCAAAAGGAGATAGCCTGACTACCGCCTCAGGCTTGGTAATCATCCCGATTAGTGACAGCTTGTGTTTCCCTATTTTCAATTATAATCACGGGACTTCCTTTTATGGGGATGAGGTATCTTCTTTGGGTTTTGAATGGTTCTTGGGAGTTCCATTTGCTACTGGCGGATACATCATGGCCATGCCAGACTATTTGGGATATGGAGACACTCCTAAAGATCATCCCCATTGTTACATACATGCAAAAACAGAGGCCTCAGCAACGATAGACATGATTCGGGCAACCAGAAGCCTTTGTGATCTGTTCGGAGTGGGTCTCAACGATCAGCTATTTCTTGGTGGGTATTCCCAAGGTGGGCATACGACGCTGGCCACTCAACGAGAAATGGAAAAGAATTTTCCCAATGAGTTTAAAATAACTGCGGTTGCTTCTGGAAGTGGGCCATACGACATTTCAAATACCTCTCGTCAGAGATTATTGGAGGAAAGACCGACCAGTTCATTCTTTTTGGCTTTTATCATGACCTCCTACCAATTTGTGTATGAGAATCTATGGAATATTCCTTCTGATGTCTTTGTTGCCCCTTATGATTCCATTGTGCCCATATTCTTTGACCGCAATACATCTGTCTTACCCAATCCAATGTGGCCGGATACAGCTCTGAGGATGCTGAAGCCATCTTTTATCAATGCCTTGAGGAACGATAGCCTGCACCCTGCCAATGTTGCTTTAAGAGACAATGACTTATTGAATTGGACTCCGAGGGCAGAACTGAGGATGTACTACTGTGAGGCAGATGAGGTTGTTCCTTTTCAAAATGCATTGGTTGCTCTGTCAGGTTTTGTTTCTCGTGGTGCGACAGACGTTAGTGCCATCAGCATCAATCAGACCCTGGGACATACAGATTGTACTTTCCCTACCATGCTTACTATCAAAAGCTGGTTTGATAGCAAATACAAAAATTGCAGAATTCCATTTTTGATTCAGGATACTTCCTCTCTAAATTCAGAACTAGAAATTTTTACATCCCTTGGTGAGAAAGAAAGGCTAATCCAAGAAATCAGTCTTTTCCCAAATCCAGCCCAAAATTATATTTCTGTAGATACACCTGAAGGACTACGGGTAGATGGTCTCGAAGTTTGGTCAGCTGATGGCAAAATTATCCAGGAAATAAGGTCTAAATTTCAAGCCGGGATACAAAGAATTTCACTTGATGCCTATAGTTCAGGAGTATATTGGCTGAATGTCAAAACTCAGGAACGTTCAACATTTTTACCCTTTGTCGTAAATAATTAATAATTATTTCCACAAAATTTAGATATTGCGCTTAGGAATATTAAAAAGTCGAAATTTTAATATTTTGTAGATTGGAGACTTCCTTAAAAAGGGAAATAGATATCTATTTATTAATTTTGTCTAAGCATAGATTATTGCTGAATTAAGCACAGTCTGAATGAAGGAAAAGATATCACGCATTTTATTGATAGATGATGACGATTTGACCAATCAAATTCACGAAACCGTCATCAGTGTGTGGTCAGGAGGAAAAGCATTTACCAAGGTATTTGCTGATGCAACCAAGGCTTTGGAGTACCTCAAAAGTTCCCTTCCCGAAGAACTACCCAACCTAATTTTACTTGATCTAAATATGCCAGGAATGAATGGATGGGATTTCATGAGGAAATTTAAAGAACTAAATTTAAGTCTCCCTATCTGTGTCCTAAGTTCATCCATATTAAAAAGCGACAAAGAAAATGCATTAAAACAATCCTTTGTCGCTTCATTTATTAGCAAGCCATTAAAACCGGCACATTTGGATCAACTGACTACCATACTTTGAGAAGGCTAGTTTTTTCCTAGTCTGAACTTCACTCCACCCGAAATCCACCTCAAAGGCAATCTGGCCCCCAAGATGTCCTGGTATTCTACATTTCCAAGGTTGTACACCTGTCCATAGATACCAATATTTGGTGTGAAGTTGACGTTCAATTTGGCGTTCCAAATGTTATATCGATCTTCTAAAACAGCATTGATCACAACGTCTTCTGTCCGCTCCCTAATCTTGTTGATGCTTTGGACTGAAAGGGTTACCAAAGATTTGTAAGAGAAAATGGCTTGTCTTGAAAATAAAAATCTGGCCCTATTAGACAAATATCGAGTAGCTTCTGCCGTGGGATTTACCGTCTGTAGAAACTGGTTACCCAGGATTACATCCAGGCTGAAGTTCTCCGAAGAAAACCTATATCTCACTTGAGATTCAAGGCCAAGGGTTTGCACAGAAAGGATATTTTGTGCCAAAAGGTATTCTGAATTTGGGGCCAGGTTTTCGTTATTCACAATGTCATTGCTATTTACCAATCCATAGTCTATCAGGTTATTGTCTTTTCTGTAATAGCCCGTAACTCCGATTTTAAGCCCATCGACTGCCTTGATATCTACTCCTAATTCGCCTTGCCAGGACCTTTCTGCAAGTAGATCCGGGTTGCCAAGGTTTCTCCCCGGGCTCAGGTTGGTGATCTGGGAAGAAATAAATCTCTCGGTAAAGTCTGCCGCTCTGATTGCTCTTCCGCCCATGGCTCGGATCCCGAGTTTGCCATCCATTACTTTGTAGTTGATGCTCAATTGAGGAGAAAGCTCGAATCCGAAGTTGTCATCCTGATCAGCCCTTAGGCTGGCGTTGATAGAAAGATCTTTGGTTGGGGTATATAGGGAGGTAACATAAAGTCCCGTGTGGAAATTGTCATGATCTCCACGGTCAGTACTGACGATATCTCTAAGATCTGCCTGAAGACCTGCTGCCAGACTTAATTGATCGTTGATGACCACATTGTGGTTCAGCAAGGCAAAAAGGAATTGTGTTCTGTGGATGTTGGCTGGAAAGAGGGGGTTAAAGGCAAATGTATCCCTGGTGGACTTATAAGCCAGGTCAAGACTGGTATTATTGTTTTTCCCTTGATGTACTACCCTTGCTTGAGACCAAAACTGGGTAACAGTTTCTCTTGAAAGGTCAAAGGTACTCCTGGTGTAAAAGTACTGCGCATTGAAATCTCGATAATCCATGGCAGCTCTGGCAGAAATCTTCCAGTCGTTGATATCCTTTCTTAAAGAGACAGATGCGGTTGTGATGTTGAAGTCAGATTTGATGTCAGTGGAGTCAGGAGGAAGGTCCTGTCCAGCAGCTCTTTGGTGGATCACTCCAGCTTGTAGGTAACCAACTTTGGTTTTGATTCCCGCGCCAGCCTGGGCAGTAAGAAAACCAAACTCTCCTGCCCCAAGTTGTCCTTCTGCGAAGCTCTTTTCTCTTTCGGCTCCGTCGAAGTTGTAGGTAATGATATGGATTACACCTCCTACTGCATCTGGTCCGTAAAGAGCGGCAGATGGTCCGTAAATGATTTCAATTCTTTTGATTTCAGATGGTGCAATCGGAAGGTAGTTGTTGAAATGACCAGTTAGGGGATCGCTTACCCTGACTCCATCTATCAACATCAGTACCTGAGAAAAAGTACTACCCCGCAGGCTGATATCAGCTTGCGTACCAAATCCACCCCTGCTTTGGACATTTACTCCAGGTAAGTGCCGCAATAGTTCGTCTATAGAGGAAATCGGGAGATCCAAAAGGGTATTGCCCTCAATTACGGTAATGTCTCTACCACTTTGCTCAATGGTTTGAGGAATGCGCTGTGAGGCAATCATTACCGTATCTAAGTCCATTTTGGACTGTGCAAAAAGGCTTGAACAAGCCAAAAAAGAAATGAAAAAGTAAGTTATTGTTCTCATACGCCTTAGAATGAAGGCGCAAGATTAGCTGAAATTTTGTATTAAACAAAGTTTAATTCTCCAAAGGTCGTGGAGGCGGTAAAGGGGGGCGACCATTTTTTCTCGGCCTTTTTCTTCGGAAAAACCTCATCTCCGAAGTGAGTTTCCCCATTTGATCTTCATCCAGGTATTCGCCCAGATTTACACGCAAATCCATCATTTCGCTTCGCATTTCTCTTCGAACCTGCTTATTGAGTTCGTGCATCTTATCGAAATGCTCAATTAAAATGGGTTTGATGATTTTCCTTTGCTGAGCAGTAACATTTATTTTATCCAACAAATGTTCTACCCGTTGATCTCTATTTTGGAATACTGACCTCACTTGTTCCATCCTGTGTCTGACGAGCATTCCATTTAAAATAAATCCCAACACAATCCCTATTAGCAGAGTCAGTAAAAGGATTCCATATGATTGAACTTTCGAATTCATTTTCTTTTTAATTAAAAATCTGACCAGTCGGCGATCATCATATTTTCAACATGTACTTCATTGGTTCCTGCAAGGGTATCTAGGTCCAGCTTTTCCTCACCCCAAACCGAAAAGATCAGAAGGAATACAGTAAGTGCAAGGGCAGGCATGCTGATCCATTTGAAACCAACTGGCAACTTCTCCCACGCCTTTACCCCCTTATCAGGAGCTTCGATTTGCTGCATTACTTTTTCTGCAAAAAAACCTGAATAAGTATGCATATGAGTTTCAAGTAGGCCGTTCAATTTTGCAGCTTCCTTTTCATATTTTTTGAGTTCGGGATATTGATCAAAGGCTTGGCGAAGTTCTTTCTGTTTATCTTCGTCCAGTTTGCTATTGATATTCTCCAAAATCCAGTCCCTATATGTGTCGATCTTTTTCATTTACTATACCTCTTTGGGGGTGTTGACTGATTGTAAATTTTCAAGAATGACTTTCAATTTATCTTGTCCCCTCGCAAGCCTTGAAAGTATTGTTCCTTGAGGCAGGTTTAAGATTTTTGCTGTTTCTTTGGTCGAATAACCCTGGATCATTCGAAGCACTACAACGGATCTGAATTTAGGTTCCAGCACTTGCAAGCCTGCCTGTACCCATTCTCTTCTCGCCCATTCTTCTTCGCTCAAATCCTCATTAGGTACATTTAGCAAACGATCCTGATCTTCCTGAGAAGAAAAAGAAAACAGCCTCTTTCTGTCCCTACGTTTTATTTCATTGAGGGATAGGTTGATCGCAATTCGAGTTATGTAGGTTCCCAACCCTGCTTCACCCCTAAATTTTTCCAGTGATTTGTAAAGCCTTATAAAGACTTCCTGCCCAACGTCCTCAGCCGATTGTGTCCTGCCCAACATGCTTACCACAGTCCTCGCAACCTGGTCCTGATAGGATTCCACAATCCTTCGAAAGGCACTGGAATTACCTTCTATGGCTTGCTGAATCAGCTCTTTCTCTGTCGTTTGGGCCAAGGTCAAATCATTTGTCATTGTGGAACCATCACAATATAGCTTTATGAGCTATTTTTTATCCGTTTGACAAAGGATTCCACCATTTTATTCCCAAGTAAATAGAAATTAATTAATTTAATGTTTCCAACCCTCATTGATATGTATAAAAGACCAGGCTTGAGTTTGTTAATGCTGTTGATATTCATTGGTGGATTCAATAGCCTCAAAGCACAATATGCTGTAAATGGTGATGCATCAAGGTCTGGAAACTGTTTTACCCTGACCCCCGATCAACCCTGGAAAAATGGCTCGGTATGGTACCTGGATAGGGTGGATATCAGTACAAAATTTGAGTTGTATTTTGAGATATTTTTAGGATGTAGAGATGGCTTAGGAGCGGATGGACTTGCCTTTGTGTTGCAGCAGGTAAGTACCAGCATAGGATCTCAGGGAGAGGGGATCGGCTACCAGGGCATCAGCCCTTCTATAGCGATAGAGTTTGACAACTTTCAAAACGGCAACAGGTTCGACCCCGCAATTGACCATGTGGCCATCATGAAAAATGGAGTGGTAAACCACAATTCTGTAAACAACCTCTCTGGGCCCACATCCATTTTATCTTCGGGAGGCAATGCGGAGGATTGCCAGTGGCATGACCTCAAGATTACCTGGGACCCTGACACCCAAAAGTTAAGGGTGTTTGTGGATTGCGACCTCCGATTAACCTACACTGGAGATATAATCAATGACATTTTTAACGGAGACTCAAGGGTTTTCTGGGGTTTTACCTCAGCAACTGGAGGGTATTCCAATAGACATGAGTTCTGCCTAGATTTTGTATCTTTTGTAGAAGAACTCCAGGATACAGCCATTTGCACAGGAGAATCTGTCCAACTTAACGTAGGGTCAGGGGATGAATTCAAATGGACCCCTTCTATTGGACTTAGTTCTGACACCATCGCTAATCCAATTGCAACTCCAGATACCACCACCACCTACTTTGTGGAAGTAATCGATGGCTGTAATCTACCCCGATATGATACGATAACAGTTTATGTACAGGATTCATTGGACAAAATATTTACAGAAGATTATCGGCTTTGTCCAGATGGTGAGATTCTGATAGTCCCTGATTATCCATTTGCCAATTTTCTTTGGGACAATGGCTCTACCGCAGATACTTTTTTAGCTACCCAGCCTGGGGAATTTACCCTTCAGGTATCAAGCCGCTGCGGCAGTTTTTCTGATACATTTACTGTATTGCCTCCGTTATTGCCTGACTTGCAGGTTTTTGATGTCCTTTGTCAAGGTCAGAATAACGGTAGAGCTACCCTAAACCTTCAAATTGGAACTGCCTCATCCCTGGTTTGGGGATTACCAACTGGTGCCCCCGTAAAAATAAGTTCTGCTGGCTTAATGTCTGATGAAGTTACGGGCTTGGAACCAGGAACTTACCTGTACCTCTCGGTTGATTCAGCGGGTTGTTTGCTCAGGGATTCATTTCAAATCACCGAACCTGATGATCTACAACTGATCAACCCCGTAACGACTGATGTTGATTGTAATGGACAAGCAACAGGAAGATTGGCTGCAGAAGTCCTTGGAGGCGTGGCACCTTATGCTTTCAGCATCAATGGTGGAGCTTTTCAAGCCAATCCCAATTTTTCAAATTTGTCTGCCGGGTCCTATGTCCTGACAGTACGAGACTCCAACGATTGTGAAGAAAGTTTGTCATTTCTTATAAATGAAAGTCCTCCTATTCAAATTAGTCTCGATTCAATGATTGGAAACCCCTGCTTTGGCGACAGTTTAGGAAAACTGTTTTTCACAGCTTCAGGAGGGACAGGTAACCTGGAATATGCCTTGGGAGCAGGAGCTTTTCAGGCCAATGGGATATTTACAGGATTAGCTGCAGGTTCCTACCAGCTGAGGGTTCGAGATGCCCTTGGGTGTGAAAATACTTTCAATGTTGCTGTTTCACAGCCCCCTTTACTAAGCCCATTTGTTGATTTACAAAAGAACGTGGATTGTTTTGGAAACTCTAGCGGAGCGGTGAAACTGGCGAGTAGTGGAGGTGCAGGATCTTATCGGTTTTCGTTTAACAATTCTCCATTCACTCAAGTTGATTCATTTTTCTCTTTGTCTGCGGGGACATACTCATTTGCGGTTCAGGATGACAGCGCTTGTGTCAGCCTTGATTCCTTCGAGATTACTCAACCTGATTCATTAATCCTTAATCTTGATCAACTGATTGATGTTGCTTGTTTTGGAGACTCTACAGGATCAGTGCAACTGAGTGGTGCAGGAGGCAGCGGGTCATATTACTTTGCCCTAGGAAATGGCCCATTTGATACAAATAGCATGATTGGAGGGTTGGCTGTGGGAACATATACCTTCCTGATCAGAGATGACAGCTCTTGCCAGAATAGCATTCAGGCCAATATTGCTGAGCCTACTTTACTTCAAGCCTCTGCCTCCAACATACTGGGAGTTGATTGCCTTGGAAATCAATCAGGTGGGATGACCTTACAGGGAATGGGAGGGACTCCACCTTATATGTATGCATTTAGAAACTCAGGAAATGTAAGTACAGGATATCGTACAGGAACCTTTTTTGATTCATTATATGCAGGGCCCTATACAGGTCAGGTATTAGATGCTAATGGCTGTCTGGCAGAAGTAGACACTTTTATTCCTACACCCACATCTCTTCGGGGAGGTATTGATACTTTGATAGATGTGGACTGCTTTGGGGCCAGTACCGGTTCAATTTTGATGTTTGCCAATGGAGGAACTGCTCCATATGAATACAGTTTTGACGGAGTCAATTTCGCACCGGGGCCATTCTTTGGGGGACTCTCCAGTAGAAGGGATACCGTAATCCTACGGGATGCAAATGCTTGTATCATACCAGTGCCCTTTATCATCGGTGAACCTGACTCCTTGGTCCTTTCAGTAGAAAATGCCAGGGATATCGCTTGCTTTGGAGGCAATAGTGGGGAAATTTCCCTTGGAGTCTCAGGAGGAGTTGGTCCATTTGATATTGTAATGAACACCCAGCCGGGGGTAAGGGATACTTTCTTTTCAAACCTAGCTGCTGGTACTTACAATTTCACACTCACAGATGCCAATGGATGTACTGCAGGAGTTTCCACAGCTTTGTTGGAGCCTGACTCATTGGAAATCATTGTAGATAGTATTATTCCAGCATCATGCTTTGGAGATCGTGATGGGAGCATAGAACTTTCTCCTCAAGGAGGGGTAGCGCCTTACCAATTTGCCTTTATAGACTCTACTTTTGGAAGTATTTCCAGTTTTGATAGCCTGCCTGCGGGTAGATATCAGATTCAACTACTCGATGATAGTGCTTGTAACACAACAATGTTTATCACTGTGGAGGAACCCGATACTTTGGTGTTGAGTCTTGAAGGAAAGCTGGATATTTTATGCCACGGAGAAAATACGGGTAGGGTTGAGTTGAGTTTTATGGGAGGGAATAATTTATTTAGTTATTCAGTTGATGGATCGCCCAATCAAAGTGAGCCGATCTTTGATTCATTGTTGGCAGGAACATATTTATTTGAAATTGTAGATGAAAAGGCATGTTCGGATAGCCTTGAAATTACCCTATTCGAGCCCAATCCACTAGAATTAAATTTACTAAGGATTGAAGACGTGGATTGTTTTGGAAATGGGAACGGAGAAATTCTTGTCGCAAGTTTTGGGGGAATGATGCCCTATGAGCTCTCTTTAAATGGGGTTTTAACAGTTTCTGATAGCCTGTTCGAAATGCTTGAACCAGGTTTTTACGACATCATTCTGACAGATAGTTTTTCATGCCAGGATACCCTTTCAGGCCTTGAGATTACACAACCAGATTCGTTGGTGGTGGATTTGACAGGCTCTGATGTGCTTTGCCATGGGGAAAATTCAGGTAGTCTTGTGGCCAATGTAAGTGGCGGCACAATGCCTTATGAATACCTTTGGGATGGAAACCCGGATATAGAAGGAGAATTACTTGATAATATAGTTGCTGCGGATTACCGCATCGAAGTTCTGGATGCCAATGGCTGTATTGATGATGCAGAGGCAACTATTTCCCAACCAGATACCCTTCTTCTAGCTTTGGATAGCATAAAGGAAGCATACTGTGACCTTGCAAATGGCTATGCTTCCATCAAGGCTACTGGCGGAGTGGGAACCTACGATTTCGTTTGGGTGGGAAGCAGTACTTACCAAGGTGCGAGCCAGTCAGCAATTGAAGGAGGTAGCTTTATTACAAGGGTTTTGGATGGAAATGGTTGTATCGATACATTGAGAATTGTGGTGCCACAGGATCCACCTCCCGTTCCAAACTTCATCAGTGATCCTCCTATTGACCAAGTTCTGTTGCTTTCAGAAGCTCAGAATATGCAATTCGTTAATCAGTCTTCTACAAATTCTGTAGAATATCTCTGGGATCTTGATGCTCCTCTGGGACTTTTTGATACGGAAGATGTTGAGTTTTCATATACAGAGGAAGGTACCTATGTAATCAGTTTGACTGCCTACAATAAGTATTATGTTTGTCCAGTAACCTATACCGATACGTTGAGAATTATTCCTGACGGCCAGTTGGAGGTTGCCAATGCATTTACCCCAAATGGAGACGGTATCAATGATGAGTTTTTCCTTGTAGGCAAAGGGATCGTAGATTTTTCTTTTGTGATATTTAATAAATGGGGCAAACAGGTTTACAGCTTTTCCAGTATTGAAGATGAATGGGACGGTAGAAACTTCAATGGCGTCAAGCAACCTGAAGGAGTTTATGTTTACCGCCTTCAGGCTACGTTTAACTCTGGAGAGAAAATAGACAGGGCAGGAACAATAACTCTTGTGCGTTAGGTCTTAAAAATTGAGGTTTGCTTTTTTTATTTTTCTTTTGACCTCACTCGTAAAGTCGCTGTAATAATAGTAGTCACTGATACGCTCCCTTTCTTTTTTCCCATTAGAACCCATGCGGTAAAGCTGGCTATTGGCAAAACCAACGGCATCGGTACCCTGGAGGTCTCGAGGCCTCTTCAAGGCACCGGTCATGATTACTACATTGTGCTTTTTTAGGTCTTTTATGTTTTGTGGAAAAGCTTTTTTAGGAACTGCCAGTTCGTAAACCCAAAACCCCCCTTCAAATAGACAATTACTCATTACTCCCCCTACTGTGCTGGTGGGACCTAAAATGGTATCCATTTTTCCATTTCTGTTAATAAGCTCTAATTGACTAAAACTTTTTGAAATGGCTTCCTTCTTTTCTTTCCAATTAAAAAAAGTAGTCTTCAATTCCTGAGCAGTATTTGGGACCTCTTCTTTAGGGAATCCCAATGGAAACCTGACTCCTACTGCCTGTTTATGTGCTTCTTTTTTCCCAAACCACACTGTCAAACCAGTCATTAGCATTTGCTGGCTTTCTTTGCCAGGAGGGATTAATAAGCCTAAATAAATGTATTCATTGTCTTCGGCCAGAAAATATTCCCAGTTAGAATCCTGAGAAAACAAACGGGTTTCAGCCGTCCAGGAAATGGGTATGATATGGGCTAAAGGCTGGCTCTGGCCATCAGCAGATACAAATGTAAATAGGAGGGTTATGCCAATCAGGATATTTTTTACCATCAATTCCAATATTTGAAGGGTAGACTGCTAAAGAGTAAGAAAGGTTGTTTGTCCTTTTCTTCTAAAGTAAAATTAATTAAAAAAGTTACTGTTGTATTCTATTAATAATTGAATCCTAGGATTTTGGCTAATTGAAGCATATTTAGTTATTTACATTGCTAAACTACCACCACACAAATGAAAGTCCTTGTTATTGGTGCAAGCGGTCGCCTTGGTTCTCATCTCGTAGATTACTCCCTTGAAAAAGGGCATGAGGTAACTGCATTTGCCAGGAACATAGAAAACTATCCAATTACCCACGATAACCTAAAGCTGTTAAGGGGAGATGTTTTGTACCCAATGCTGATTGAATCAGCCCTTGGGGACCATGACATTGTACTTTCAGTGATTGGTATTCGAAAGTATAGCGGTCCAATTACCCTTCTCTCAAGAGGAATAAATAACATCATCCAAAGTATGGAAAAGGCCCAAAAGCAACGGTTAATTACCATAACCGGTGCGGGAATCCTCCAGGAAACAGAAAATAGGATGATTATGCAGACCCTTAGTTTTCCCCCAAATTTGCAGAACCTCTCCTTAGATCATAAAAGGGTATTGGATCTTCTGGAAGAAAGTAAGCTGGATTGGACAATCGTTTGTCCCTCATTTATGCACAAAGGAGAACTTACAGGAGAGTACCTGACTTCAGCAGATTACTATCCCAAGGGTGCAAAAAATGAAGTTTCAGTTCAGGATGTCGCAGATTTTATCACCGAAGAAATGGTGAAAAATGAGTATGTAGGCAAAAGGGTTGGAATCGCTCATCCTATTTAAGTCTTAAGCAGATGAATGTCAGGCAGGAAGCTCTGCGCTCAATTTTGAGCCGAGCTTTATCCCCGAAAGGAGATAAAGCAGTCAAAACCAAAGAAATTTTTGGGGAAAGTGTTTTTCACAGGACTGCCATGAAAAGCTACCTTTCTGATCAGGCATACAAAACCCTTTCTGATGCGATGGAAAAAGGCCGCGTCCTCGATAGTGGCGTCGCTGGTGCGGTGGCAGGAGGAATCAAGGCCTGGGCAATTGACAAGGGAGCCACCCATTATACCCATTGGTTTCAACCCCTCACAGGTCGTACTGCTGAAAAGCATGAGTCTTTCCTTGCCTTCCTTGAAGGGGAGCCCATAGAAAAGTTTTCTGGGACAGAGCTGAGCCAACAGGAACCCGATGCATCTTCTTTTCCCAGTGGAGGGTTAAGAACTACCTTCGAAGCAAGGGGTTATACTGCCTGGGATAGCAGTTCTCCTGTGTTCCTATTGGATACGAGTTTTGGGACTACCTTGTGTATCCCTACCATTTTCGTCAGTTATACCGGGCAATCCCTAGATTACAAGATGCCCTTGCTGAAATCCATTTCCAAAATCAATCAAGCTGCAACAGATTTATGTCAATTTTTTGATGTAAAAGTTTCCAAGGTTACTCCTACACTGGGGCTAGAGCAGGAGTACTTTTTGGTAGATAAAAATTACTACCTATTGAGGCCGGATTTATACCAGACGGGTAGAACTCTCTTTGGTGCCAAACCTGCCAGGGGGCAACAAATGTCTGACCATTATTTTGGAGCCATTCCAGAACGTATTTATGCCTTCATGAATGAACTGGAGCTTGAAGCTCATAGGATGGGTATTCCCCTAAAGACCAGGCATAATGAAGTAGCCCCAGGACAGTTTGAGTGTGCGCCTGTTTTTGAGTCGGTGAACATTGCCATAGACCATGGATTGATGATCATGGACTTGTTGGATCGAATTGCCAATAAGCATGGCCTTGTAGCCCTTCTGCACGAAAAACCATTTGCTGGTCTGAATGGCTCTGGGAAACACAACAATTGGTCCTTGATGACAGACAGTGGGAAGAACCTTCTTAGCCCTGGCTCAAAACCAGGAGAGAATCTAATGTTTCTCTCATTTTTTGTCTGTGTGATCAAAGCAGTTTGGGAACATTCAGGACTTTTAAAAGCTGCTATCGTATCTGCAGGGAACGACTTGCGACTTGGCTCGCATGAGGCTCCACCAGCGATTATTTCTGTATTCCTAGGCCATCAATTGGATAAGGTTCTAAAGGACATTGAAAATCCTCCAAGAAAAAAGAGGAATGAAGATGTCGATCCCCTTATGCATTTGGGAATTGCCAGTATCCCAGAATTGTTACTTGACAATACAGACCGTAATCGTACTTCACCCTTTGCTTTTACTGGCAATAAGTTCGAAATCCGAGCCGTCGGTGCTTCCGCCAATAGTTCCCTTGCAATGACAGTTCTAAATACCATTGTAGCAGAACAATTGATAGAATTTAGATCCAGGGTGAAAAGTAAAATAAATCGTGGAAGGCCCCAGGACCTGGCTGTGCTTGATATGTTGAAAGAGTTTATCACCGAAAGCAAAAATATTCGCTTCGAAGGTGATAGTTATAGCAAAGAATGGGTGGAGTTGGCTACCAAACGAAGTTTGGCAACGTCTTCCCGGACACCGGATGCCTTAGCATCTCTGATCCAGTATCCCAGTATTAAGCTGTTCAAAAAAATGGGCGTCATGAGTGAAGCTGAACTCAAGTCAAGGCATGATGTGCTGACTGAGAAATACCTGCAGCAAGGCTTGATGGAAGCTCAGGTAATGAAAGAACTCATCATGACCAATGTTCTGCCGGCTTCTAGTGAGTATCAGTCCGCTTTATCTGATCTGGCATTAAAGAAGAATGAGCTAGGAATCAATAATAATGGCGAACTTTCCTTATTGAGAAAACTAACAAAAATAGGGGAGGAGCTTCTTTTTGGCCTTGAAGAAATTGATAAAAGCCTTGATGAATTGTTGGGGATTAATGATAAAGTCGAACAAGCGCGAAAGTTTTCCAACATCCTACCCAATCAATTGGTCTTTTGTAGAGAAAAGATCGATCAATTAGAAGTCTTACTACCTGACCAATCATGGCCTTTTCCAAAGTACAGAGAATTGTTGTTAATTCGATGAAAAATTGATCGTCTGACTGGACTTTCAAATATGAAATGCAATATTTTTGCGGTTCATCCTACTACGGATGTCGGATTGAACAAATTCTTTAATCGCACAACCATTTGACATAATATATATCCCGAAATAATTATGAAAATTATCATAGCTGGGGCTGGAGAAGTTGGTTTCCATGTGGCTAAAATGCTTTCTCATGAAGATCATGACATCATTTTGATTGATAAAAATGATGAGCGGCTAGCACATGCCGAGTCCCACATTGACGTAGGAGTGATCAAGGGTAATGCCCTGTCAATCAGCCTGCTCGAAGAGTCTGGCGTCAAAGATGCCGATTTGCTAATTGCTGCCACCTCATCAGAAGAGACCAATCTTAGCGTTTCCATTATAGGTAAACATCTAGGAGCCAAAAGAACCATTGTTCGAATCAGCAATCCTGAATTTCAGGATACGGAGGGAAAGCTGGATATGGGATCCCTGGGTATTGACGCCATGGTCTTTCCTGAAGATTTGGCAGCCAAAGAGATATATCGACTGATCAAACTCTCCAGTCTTACGGATTCCTTTGAGTTTGGAGATGGAAAACTGGCGCTTACAGGGCTAAAGATTGAAGATGATGCCCCAATTGTTGGTAAAAACCTGGTTGAGGCAGCTCAGATTGATCCCCGACTCAAATTCACCGCTGTTGCCATCCAAAGGAAGAATAAAACCATCATTCCTCGAGGAGACACAAGTTTCAAGTCTAATGATCATGCATATTTCATTAGTCATCCAAACTGTGTGAACAATCTCATGGACTTTGCCGGAAAGGAATCATTTGAAATTAAAAACATCATGATTCTGGGTGGAGGTTTGATAGGCCGTCTTTTTGCAAAAATGGTCCAGGACAAATATCACGTCAAACTGATCGAGAAGGACAAACAAAAGTGCTTCGAGTTGGCCGAGGAACTGGTGCATACCATGGTCATCCATGGAGATGGGTCTAATGTAGAATTTCTGGAAGAGGAAGGCATTGAGGAAATGGACGCTTTTCTATCAGTAACTGGAGATTCCGAGACCAATATCATTTCTTGTCTCGTCGCCAAAAACCATGGAGTGAGGAGAACGATTGCCCTCGTCGAAAACATTGATTACATCAGTCTTTCACAGGATATTGGTATTGATACCCTGATCAACAAGAAGATGATCACCATAAACGAGATATTTAGACACGTTCGTGAAGGGGAAGTGGAAGCATTAACCAGCTTGCATGGAGTCGAGTCTGAGGTGCTTGAGTTCAATGTACATTCAGCTTGTAAGATCAAGGATGTACCCATCAAAAAGCTAAAATTCCCTAGGGATGCCATTATCGCAGGTGTGGTGCGTGGAGAAGATAGTTTCATAGCTAATGGCGATACCTGCATTGAATCCGGGGACAGGGTTGTTGTATTCACCCTGCCCTCCGCTGTTCATAAGGTTGAGAAATTTTTTAAGTAGTTGAGCATATTGAATTTGGTATTTTTGGAAAAATGGCCCAAAGGATACCGAAATGAAATTTTTCGACTACTCAAGTAATGCCATTTTTGTTGTAAAGGGCCAATTCTAATAAATATATACTGTGCGGCAATGGATCCAGATATTATTGGATCCATTGCTTTTTTATACACTTGAAACCATTTTCTCTTCCATTTGGTGAGCAGTCATGCCGCCCATGATCAATTTCATTACCCTCACTTTTGCCCATCTGGGCATAATGGACAATGAACCGGTCAAAAACTTTGTAAGAAAAGCCGGGAATACAGTTCCACGTCTACCGAGCGCTTTTAGAATAGGGATTCCTACTTGTCCTGGAGTAAGGGCAGCATTCATTTTCATGTCTGCCTCAGCAGCAAAACCTGAGTGAACAGGGCCAGGTGCAGCGGATAATACATCTACCCCAAAGGGGGCAAGCTCTATCCTTATGCCTTCAGCCAATGATTGTATATAGGCCTTGGTTGCAGCATAATTGGCAGAATAAGGAGTTCCTTGGAAGGCAAGCAAGGAGCTGAATAAAATAATCCCTCCTCTTTTTTCTTCAGAAAAGACTTTTCCATAATGATGAGTCATCTTGAGTACCGCTGAGCAATTGATTTCAATCATATTTACCTCATTTTTAATCTCAGTTTCCAGGAAGTTACCTCCAGAACCAAAACCTGCGGCAGCTACAAAGAGTCCCAAGTCAAGCTGACTTGTTTCTGCATAGATTCTCTGGAGGTCATCTTCCCTTGCCAGATCTGCCTCAATGCATAGAATTTTCACCCCATAAGTTTGTTGCCACCTGGATTTTAAGTCTTCAAGTATATGCTTTCTTCGGGCTACCATTACCAAGTTTAATCCTGCTTCTGCCAATCTTTCGGCTAGTTCCATTCCAATGCCTGAGCTTGCTCCTGTGAGTAGTGCCCAGGGACCATAAGTCGCTTTTAGTCGATCTTTTTCTTTTGCTGAAAATGTCATTTGTTGTTTGTCAGTTTTTTGATTGGATCACAAGCTAGAAAGGGTAGGTGAGACCCAGAAAAAAATGGTGCCAATGGGAATCTTTTGTGGTGAAAGGGACAAGTAGGGACTCTTGGGAACGAATTTAGTGTGATTGGGACCTACCATTGCATATGACTGGACTATGGTATAATGCCGGATAAGGAATTTTATTTTCAAGAATTCCCCCTACCTTTGCCGGATAAACAAAATTTCATGAAGATTGATAAGAACACTGTGGTTTCCTTGCATTACACATTAAAAAACAAGGAGGGGAAGGTTCTGGATACGTCGTTGAATGGTGAACCACTGGTATACTTGCATGGGGTTGGAGGATTGATTCCTGGATTAGAGGAAGAGTTGTTAGGGAAGGAAAAAGGGGCTTCTTTTAATGCAGTCATTCCACCTGAAAAGGCATATGGAGTCTATAATGAAGCCTATGTAAAGAAGGTTTCTAAAAGCATGTTTCAAGGGACCGAGGAACTTAATCTTGGGATGCAGGTTCAAATGCAATCTCAATCCGGCGAAACTGCAATGGCCGTTATTTCTAAAATCGAAGGGGATGATATTTTCCTTGATCTAAATCCTCCCCTAGCTGGAGAGACTTTATATTTCGATGTGGATGTGGTAAGTGTAAGAGCTGCTTCAGAGTCTGAAATTGAACATGGACATGCACATGGACCTGGAGGTCATGAGCACTAAATAAAAAAGGGGAATGGCCAACGGCCATCCCCCTCTTAACCAACCATGAAACGACTAAACATCTATACTAATGAAACCCTACGTAAATGTTTCAGGTTTCTAAATTGCCTCTATATCAGGATACATCAATCGATATTACTTCAGGTTTTGCCTCTTCACTTTTGGGCACGGCTACCTTCAGAATCCCGCTTTCATAATTTGCTTTAATACCTTCTTTAGCCACAGATTCTGGCAAGTGAAAACTTCTTTCAAATGAGTAAAATCTGAACTCCCTTCTTGTGTATCCCTTGCTGGCTTCCTCTGAAGACTTGTCTTCATACGAAATTGTCAGAAGGTCTTTTTTAACCTCCAGTTTGAAACTTTCCTTTGTTCTACCTGGAGCTACAATTTCTATGTCCCAACCACTTTCATCCTCTTTGATGTTGACGGGAGGAAAATTTTCATGATAAGCAGCCCTTCTTAGTTTATTGCTTGGGTGTTTGATGAAGTATGTCATATGTTTTTTTATTTTTTCAGTTGATCAATACACTTCACCATTAACAAGCTATGTGCCATTGATTATTTTCTGCCGTTGTGGCAGTCAGAGGTTGCTAAGGAGTGTCAAAATGGCATTTTGATAAATGAGTTACTTACCATTTGGCAAATCTTCCCGGATAGATGATGAGTTGAATGAAGTTGAACTCAATGTTGTTGAATGATATTTCCTGCCTTTCTCTGATTTGGATACTGAGGTCTGGATACCACCTGAGACTGGTTCGGAGTATCCACTTTTGCAGTCTATTTGGGCGAATGTCCCAACCAAATGCCAAACCATATCCAATTTTATTCTCCCAAATGAAGTGTGTAGTATTTCCTTCCAATGATTCTCCAAAGAACAATCGATCATAACTCGCCAATGGTCCTACAAAGGGGACAAATCCATTGTAATCGAATAAATACTTGGTGACTTCCAGACCCACGGATCTTCTCCGGACAATTTGAAAGGTTCCATAGGCAGAAGTAGAGCTAGAATAAGGTCTAAAACTTCCTGTAATATTTAAATCTGCGTTATTAAAGTAATAACCTATAGAAAGGTCAGGCATGATAGAGGTGCTGTATCTCTCTAAGTATCTCCTATTTTGAAGGTTATAACTGCTATTGCCAATCCAGAAAGAGGAAGAAAGTCCTCCTCCAATAAAAAAGTTATCCAGCTTCTTTTCTTTGGCCAGTTTTTGTGTCAGTTTCTCTGCTTCTCCGCTTTCCCAAGACCTTTCTGCACTTCCAGTGGTTTCAAGCATTATCCTGTAAGAGAAGTTCAGATAAAGGGGTGGAGTCTTAATATTGATTTCATCGGTCTTACTGATGTAATAACGCTGTTCATTGCCATAATTCCATGTCAATCCCAATTCCAGCAATGAACTCTTTCGATTAAAGGTGATTCCCCCAGTGAATGGAAGAGAGGTATGATTGAGTTCAGGACCATTTCCATTTTCCAGATTCGAATTTCTTTGCTCGTAATAGAATGGGGCAATAGATACGCCTAAAAAAGGCCTTATTTTATTGTTTTCAATTCGCCATGGATAGTACTTAAATACTGTCTCTACTCCACTCAAGTACGAGATTTCTTGCCCCATACGCTTGAACCTTGGTCTCAACAAAGGTATTCCAATGAATATATCTGCATGCCCCCAAAAATGAGTTCCTCCAATCAAAAATCGTGGACGGTGAAGTGATCCCAGATCAAGACGCTCTAACTCCCCATTCGGATCGATAAATTGGGTTGAACCGCCAAAGTTTGTCTGATAGTCCACCCCCAGATTTAATTGCGCAAAACGATGTCGGGTTTGTTTTTCAACATAAACTTGGGCGTTAACCATAGAAATAGAAAAAAGAATACCCGACAGGATAATGACCTTTAAATATCGATCGTTCATAAGTTGGTTGCTATGAGTTGGCTAGGGTTGAGAGCTTCCTAGGATATTATGGTAAAGAATGTGGTGAGTCCGACAGCTGCGATAAAGCATAAAAAATAGCTGAGCCCCAATATGAGAAATTTGAACAAAGTTTTTCTTTTGGACTGGCCATAAATCCTTCTCATACTCAAGAATATATAAACTGGAATGGCCAAAACTGGAAGAATATTTAGAAAAAACCAGTTGTAGATGTAAAACTTAATTCCAAAGCAGAGGATGAGTAGGAGGAAAATGAAAGAATGAATGTGGAGGGCAAAAATAAAATGCTCACTATAATAGAATCCTCTGCGGATGTAAAGCAATTTGAGGATCAGTGCAAAAATGGGCATTAAAAAGAAAAATGCTTTGGAAACCCCATCAAGGATCAATAAGACCTGGGCTTTGTAGTCCATATTTCCCGAAAAGAATTTAACGAGGAATAGCACCACCCTAAGCTCAAGCCAATCTCTTTCTTCTCCCTTGGCAGCAAAATATTCTTCAAAGGATTTGATGGAAATGGGATCCAGTTGAGCCAACTCCCTGAACTCCTGCTTTGTTGAGTCTCCTGCAGATCCCCAGTCAAAGCTAAGGATACCTCCAACCTTTGTTGTGTCATCAGATGTTACATTTTCAACACTGAACTGCTCATGCATGGATTCATTCATCGAATCCAGGTTTTGCCTGTTGGCGTAGTTTATCCCCAGGAAAAACAGTACCGAAACAAAAAGGTAAAACCTCAGTGGGTCGGTGTACCTTTTTCTCTTCATTGCATGGTAGTTTTGGGTCAAAAATCCAGGCCTGAAAAGAGCAAAGATCGTTTGTATATAATTGGATTCCAGGTTAAAAATAGATCCAACAACCTCCCTGACCAAGTCCCAGAAGGGAGTCTTGAGACTTACGTTTTTCTGCCCACAATTTCCACAATAATTGTCAGATGGGCCATAAGGCTCATTACAATTTGGGCAATGTGAGAGATTCGTCTTTTTCATGGGTTAATCCACTGATTTATCAGTTATTGGAGGGATTTTATTCATATTGCAAGCCTGTATTTGCAGGGTCTTTTAAGTCCACCCAAAATATTTGGATAGGTTCCTTGGCCTCCATTTTTCCATTATTGTTTTCGTCTTTTCTGGCAAAGATATACATATAATCATTTGCTGAATCATAATCAGAACTCATAACCGAGAAATTGGGTGGCACCAGGGCCTTGGTTTTGTTTCCATTTTCATCAAAGTGATAAATTCTACGCAGGTCTTTTTTATTAAGCATGCCATCACCATTGGTGTCCTCGTCGTAAACAGAAACGATATAATAATTTCTGATAACAGGCTTGCCATTGAGGGTGTCCTTATCAAATGTGGGGTAGTAGAGGGTTTGTACCAAGACGGGGGTAGGAAATAACTTGTTCTCTTTCAGGATTTTATTGTTGAAATGGGATATGTTAACCATTTCAAAGCCATAGATGGCTTCGAATCCTGGCATAAAGTTATCATGCCATTTTTGGTTTGCGGGTTCTCCATAAGAGGTGAATTTCTGATGGAAATTTATTGTGCCAGTATAAGGCTTCCTACTTTTTTTGTAATAATTTACCTTAAATACCGGGGAGAGTCGATGTTCTGGATTGGCTGTTAGCAAGACCCGAATGGGACGAGAGTCAAAATTAAGTGAGTCCAGATTCAGGCTAGCATATTTCTTTCGTGCCTCATAGCTATATCTTGAGTCTCCAAGCGGAAGTGATTTCTCTGAATAATCCTGGGTTGAGCATGCAAAGGATGCAATGGCTAGAAAAATCACCAGGAAAAGTCTGTTTGTGCTTATTGAGGTTTCCATTAAAATAAGGTAGGAAAAGTTCCCTTAAATTGGAATTTTCCTACCTCCTTAATGAAATGATAATTTGAATTGACTACAAATTATGCTTTGCAAAGCTTTTCATAGCTTCTGCCATGAAACTGGCAAATTCAGGCTGGGCGATGCCATCAATGCGCATATATCTATCGTCATTTATGTACAAATCTCCAAGCCCCTCATAAGCATCCTTTTGACTATCTTCCAATTGAGAAGTTCCCCAAAATTGCCTGATTATGTGGTAATGCCTGGCTATGAGTTCCTGGACTTGCTCTGAATCAAGCTTTTCATTTTTCAATTCGAATAAGGCCATATTAACTTCTTCCATTTCCTTTTGTAAGGCTTTCATCCCGGCTTTACCCATTTGACTTAGGGCTTTTTCAGATCGCTGAATAGCTTTCTGGCCCCATTCATTTATGGCTTCTTCCCGGTATTCCTTCCTAAATTCTTCTGGTAATCCTTCATAGAGCTTTTCTGGATCATTCATAATACCTCCTTTTTTTAATTGTTTAATGGTATGTTTAATGGTTGTCAATAAGGTTGAAATGTGCCTTCTCCTGGCTAATAATTCTTTTTCGTGCTCCCGAAGGGCTTTTATCAGATCGAAATCTTCATCGTCCAGAAGGGCTTTGATTTCTTTCAATGGGAAGCCAAGTTCTTTGTAAAATAGAATTTGCTGAAGCCTTAGCAAGTCCTTGTCTTCATACAATCGATATCCTGCCTCAGTTCGAACCGAAGGTTTGAGCAGCTCAATTTTATCATAATGATGAAGCGTGCGGATACTTACTCCAGATAAAGCAGACAATTCTTTTACACCGTACTTTTTTCCTCTCATTATTTCCCTTTTCTAATTGACAAAACAAAGGTAGGCTATGACGTAAGGTAAGAGTCAATGATAAAAGTGGAAAATTTCGAAATATATTGGTAAATACTTGATAAGTAGCTATTTGTATCTTGGGGTTTATTGGAAAAATTACCCTAAGGACGTAAATTTTTAAGAAAATCTGCGGAGATATAATAATTATTCAACTGTCCATTATCAGGGGATTGGTGCTTGAGACGAATGTTTTTCAAACTCAAATTGGTGATGGAATCATAAGGAACCAATTGCCTGCTGCTAGAGAAAATGAAAAATTTCCCATCAGGACTGATATTTGGACACATCTCATGTCTTTCTGAATTGAATGGCTTTCCAAGATTTTGAGGCTCAGTCCAGTTTTCTCCTTCTTTAAAGCTGATGTAAAAATCACCCCTCCCCAAGCTCTTGTTGTAGCCTCTGTAAATCAAATAGTCTTCATCTGGTGAAATAAATGGATCGCCTTCTCCTGATGAAGTATTCAAAATGGAAGGCAATCGTTCAACCTGATAGCCTGAGTCCGATGGGCTGGCGACGTACAGATCTCCCGTTTCCCAAACGTTGAAATAGATTTTCCCATCCTTGGTGACTGAACTGTGATAATCACCTTTACCTGTCAGGGGGATGTGAACAGGATTTTTCCAATTACTTCCTTTTTCCACATACCAAATATTGGTTTTGCCTCCCTCGGCGCTGTCTGAAGTGGGCCTTTCCGATGAGAAATAAACTCTTTGGCCATCTGGGGAAAAGAGGGGATCATATTCGGAGTGAGTTCCTGAAAATGGAGCCAATTTGGGTTCTGTCCAACTGCCATCTTTATTCATCCTGGTATATGATATATAGGCTTTGTTGGGAGCATTGGTGGTAAAGAAAAATTCTTTCCCGTCGGGTGAAAAACTGCCATTATATTCATCCAGGCTAGATGCAATCAGGGTCGGTGCTAGCAATCTGGGCGTCTGAGTGGGTGTCATGCCCATGAACACTCCCAGCTTATTTTCTGGCGATGGCTGATTTTGTTGGGAGCAAGCTCCAAATATGAAAAGAATAAGAATAAATATAGAGATACGGCTTAGGAACGGCATTTTCTTTTGAAGATAAAGAAATATGAATGGAGCTAATATGCCATACTTGCCTAAAATCCGTTGAGCAGGAAAAGGATGAGGATCCAGGCTCCCATTCCTATGCCTGAATACATCCACATTTCTGATATCCTCTTTTCCTGACCTTTACTCTGGGCATCTGTGGTAGCAATCAATAAAAAAATCAACCCTACTATTGGAATAAAGAGGAACAGAAACTTTTCCTCCTCAGAAAGGGGTTTGGTTTTTTCGATGAGTTGTTCCTTTTCTTTTTGCTCCAGTTTTTCTACAATCTCATCTATCTCTTCCTGCCCAATGCTTCTTTCGTCCAGGATTTGCTGAGCTGCCTCGACTGCCTGTGGAATGTAATCCTTGGCATATCGAAGCATCTCAATAAGTTTTTTGTCAGGATATTCCTGGTATTTTTCAATTAGATCCTTTACTTCAGGCATTTCTAAAGCTCGTTAAGACTTTCTGAACTGGCCGTTAGTACTTTTTCAATTTCCTCAGATCCCATGGCTGCTGAAACAAACATAGCTTCGTACTGGCTTGGGGGTAAATATACTCCTTTTCGGAGCATTGATCTAAAAAACTTGCCGAATCTCTCCATATCACAAGATTTTGCTCCTTCAAAATCCCTTACTGGGTTTGGATTAAAAAAGAGGGTAAACATGGAACCAATACTGGCTATTTGGTGGGTAATCCCTTTTTCAGTCAATTGCTGTTTCATGCCATCAGCCATCTTTGCAGTAGCTTGATCAGCTTTTTCATAGACTTCAGGATGGTCTCTCAAGTAAGAGAGGGTTGCAAAACCCGCGTTCATCGCCAGGGGATTTCCCGATAGGGTTCCTGCCTGATAGACTGGACCTGCCGGAGAAACGTATTCCATGATTTCTCGTTTTCCGCCATATGCCCCTACCGGCATCCCGCCTCCGATGATTTTTCCCAAGCAACTTAGGTCTGGAATTACTCCCAGTAGGCTTTGTGCGGAGTTATAGCTAAGTCTAAAGCCAGTCATGACCTCATCGAAAATAAGTAGGATGCCATGGTCATCACAGATTTCCCTTAAGCCCTTTAAAAAGCCTTCATCAGGGATAATAACTCCCATATTTCCAGTTATAGGCTCGAGAATGATTGCCGCAATTTCACTTTTGTTGGAGTTAACTAACTCTTTGACCTGATCTAGGTCATTGAATGTCGCTAAAAGCGTATCCTTCGCTGTGCCTTCGGTTACACCAGGACTGTTGGGAACACCGAAGGTTACTGCGCCACTTCCTGCAGCGATTAGGAATGAATCCCCATGTCCATGGTAACAACCGGCGAATTTGATGACCTTGTCTTTTCCCGTATATCCTCTCGCTAGCCTGATTGCACTCATGGTAGCCTCAGTTCCGCTGTTTACCATGCGAACCTTTTCAACCGAAGGTACTGCTTCAACTACCAACTTGGCCATTTCTACCTCGATTTCGGTAGGGGTTCCAAAACTGAATGAATTACGGATTACTTTTTCTACTGCTTCGACAACGAAGGGATGGTTATGGCCCAGTATCATCGGGCCCCATGAATTGATCAGGTCTACGTAAGCATTGTCATCCTGGTCATACATGTAAGCACCATTGGCACTTTTCATGAAAATAGGATCTCCACCCACACTTTTGAAAGCCCTTACTGGTGAATTCACTCCACCTGGTATGAAGTTATTTGCACGTTCAAAGAGGTTTTTACTTCGATCAATGTTAAATGTATCCATGTGTAGTTAGTTCCGAGATTTTTGAATTAGAAAACGAAACTAAAAACTAAATTGGAAAGAAGTTGTTTTTCCTGAATAAGAATCAGGGCTCAACAAGTTTTATGTGGTTCCGGGTATCTGGAAGGTCTTCATCCGGAATCAGTTTTATGGCAGGATTTTTCAATAATGCCTGATCGTAGTCTGCCCTGGAGGCTGCGTTGTTTCCCATCTTTTGCTTGGCAAAACCTCTATATAGATAAAAGTAAGCATTAGAAGGGTCGATCCTGATGGCCTTGCTTAGGGCGTCAATGGCAGAATCGTGTTTCTTACCAGTGAGGAGTGCAAGCCCTTTGAAGTACCAGGCTTGACTACTTGCAGAATCAATTTCAATGGCTTTTTCAATATCAGTCAAAGCGTTTTCCCACTCTCCCATGCTGATCTGGCTCAGGCCCCTGTTGATCAGGGCTATTTCATCCTCTGGGTGAGCATACAATATGTAGGTATAATCCCTGATGGCATCTTCCTTTTTATCCATATAGAAAAAACAGGCCGCCCGAAAATGTCGGGCACTCTTATATTCAGGATTTACTTCAATGGCCTTGTAAAAATAGTCAAGAGCCATTTCAAAATTTCCTTTTAAATAATTCAGGTAACCTATTTGAAAATAGCTTCGTGCATGTCTGTTGTCTCTCAATAAGATATACTCAAAGTCTTTTAATGCAGAATCTTTTTGACCCAATTGGAGGTAAGTCATTCCTCGATTGAATGCTGCCAGTAGGTAATTAGGATCTTGCTCTAAAGCTGAGTGGAAATCCTGAAGGGCTAATCCATATTTAGCCAGTTGATAATAAGCGAAGCCACGGAGTTGGTAGGGCTCAGCCCAATTGGGATGAGATGTAATTTCCCGGCTCTGCTTTCTTACCTGGTTTTCCCATGCAAACTTATCCTGGCTTCGATAAGTCAATGAGTTTTGTTCACTGGGTGTACAGGCAAATAAAGAGACGGCAAGCAATAAGAGTGTAAGGTAAAATTTCATGCTGCCATTAGAATTCAATCAAAAGTCTAGCTGTTTGATGAGTTCTCAAAGACAATGTGCGCCATTACCTAAGATTTCTTCCTGTTTGGTAATTATTCAGGATAGAATATTTGAAAAGTGGATGAAGAATGGCAAAAAAAGCTAGACTTACGTTTTCATTTGGCAAAAAATCCCAAACTGACATTTAAGTTAATATTGGGCATGAAAAAGTAATTCAGTTTCTCAAACTAAGCCCTATTTTCAACTTCTGCCTTTGGAACCATTCGGCCCTCCGACATAATCCATACGGTAATTCTAGGTGTCGAAACTAGATTGCATGCATCAATTGAAAATACTTCATTTTTGATTGCACACGAATCATTCACACCTAACTCCATTTAAGATGAGACAACTAGCCATCATCACCCTTTTTCTCATTTCCTCCATGGGATTATTTGGGCAAACACAAACGATTAAAGGGAGGGTTACGATTTTAGGACTAGGAATTCCCGCAAATGGGGGGATTGTACTGGTAAAGGATACAAAAATGGGCTCATACGTTGATTCGGTAGGGAATTACAGAATTGAAAATGTTCCTGTAGGAAGGGTTGAGCTTGTTTGCTATTATTTCGGTGATACGACCTATTCTGAGGGAGCACAAATTCTCACCACTGCCAAGGCCCTGATTTATGATTTTGAGGTAAAAGATTTTCAGGTAGAAGGTGGGAGCAATACTGTTTCTCTAGACCCCTTGCTTCCTGTCAATGATGCCAATCCATTGGCAAATTCGTTCAAAATCGAAGACGTTCAAAGGGCTCCCAGTGCCGTAAATGATCCCAGCCGCTATGCCATGACCCTTCCAGGGGTTCAACCTGTTAGAGATGACAATGCCGACATTATCATTCGTGGCAATGCTCCCACAGGCTTGCTCTGGAGATTGGAAGGAATCGACATCCCCAATCCCAACCATTTTGCACGTAAAGGCAATACTGGTGGTGGCATTTCTATGTTTAGTGCCCAACTTCTAGGGAAGTCAGATTTTTCAACAGGGGCTTTCCCGGCTGAATATGGAAATGCACTTTCAGGGGTTTTTGATTTGAATTTTCGCCATGGTGATCTCGAGAACAGGGAATATAGGTTCAAGTTCGGCTTGTTGGGCATTGATCTCGCAACAGAAGGTCCCATTAAAAAAGGGCGGAGCTCATACCTTGTCAACTATAGATACTCTACGCTGGGAATCCTGAATGACCTGGGGTATAGGCTATTGGATGAACGCATCGATAATAATTTCCAGGATCTTTCTTTCAGCCTGTTTTTTAGATCCAAGGACTATAGCTCAAATTTAAAAATATTCGGTATTGCCGGATTTAGTGAGGAATTGTGGGATCCCATTGAAGATTCTGTCCTATGGAGTCGTCCCTACCGAACAACTCGTGATTACCTAACATATATGGGTACTTTGGGGGCTACTTATACCAAGCTCTTCAATGAGAACAACACTTTGTTTAAGGCTACCTTTGCTGTGATCGGTAGCCAAGTCATTGACAATGACGATACCCTGGATGTCAGGACCATATCTGGCATCCCGAACAATACCCCACTAGGAAACCTGGCAGAGACTAGATTTGAATCTGAAGACTATCAAAATTCAAGGCTATCTGCTCATGTAAGGCTTCAGCATAAGGTAAATGACAATCTTAAGTTCAAAGCAGGGATAATTGCTTCCTCCATCCAATTCAATGTTCTCCATGAAAGAAGAGATGAAGATCCACAAAGGCCGGAAGAATTTGTAACCCTTATTGATGGTAATGGAAGGACTATCCTGGTGCAACCTTACGTCCAGGCAAGTTTACGGCTCAAGAAACTGGCCATTAATGGTGGCTTGCATGGCATGTATTTAGGCTTGAATGGCAGTGGTTCCATAGAGCCACGGTTGAATCTTAAATATAACATCACCAAAACCACGGCCTTCACTGCAGCCTATGGCCTACATGGACGTACCTTGCCCATCGGTAACTATTTTACCCAAATTACCAATCCTGATGGAAATGTCAGTTTCCCAAACCGCGATCTGGACATCATGAAATCCCATCACTTTGTAGCCGGAATAGAGCAGGTATTTACCTCAGGTAAACAACCAGTGGCGAGGTTGAGCATCCAGGCTTATTACCAGGACCTTTTTAATATTCCGGTTCTGCCTGATAACACAGCCTCCTTTTGGCTATTAAATCAAAGAGATGGATACGCTACAGAAGCCCTCGTGAGTGAAGGGACAGGCACAAACAGGGGAATTGATCTCTCTTTCCAAAAGTTATTTACTAAAGGCCTCTTTGGGCAACTTTCAGCTTCCTTATATCAATCCAGGTTCAATACCCTCATTCCTGACCAGACTTTCAGCACCAAATATGATGGAGGGTATAGCTCCAACCTGATTGTAGGTAAGGAATTTACCCTCGGGCAAAATAAAGAAAGGAAAAAGAAAAATGGACCAGGACTTCTTACCATTGCTGCAAGGGGTTTTTATGCTGGGGGATTGAGGTTTTCTCAAGGAGATCCTGACTCATCCAGGATGGCAGGAAGACCAATTATTCCGGTAGAAAATACCTTTACTAGCCAATTGGGAGATTACTTCAGGATAGATTTAAGAGTGGCTTACAGGAAGAGTTTTGAAAAGACAGCCATTCAATTTTCTCTGGATGTGCAGAACGTTACAAATAGAAGAAACGATAGGGAAGAACTTTGGGACCCAATTAGGAACCAGTTTTTTATCCAAAAACAAAGTGGTCTGATTCCAGTGTTTAGCCTTCAGTTTGACTTCTAATGAGCAAGGAGAGTTATAAAAAAATGAGTTTATGGGAGGCATTCATATGAGTGCCTCCCATAAAATTAATTTTGTCCCATGAGTTTCCTGAAGGATTTCTCGTCTATCCCTAAAGCGAGGATATGAATTTCTGTGAATTTATTTGGAATGTGGGCTCGCCATGGAAGGTATTGATATTTGGTTAATAAATCTGCAAGGTAGGGCTCGCAATTTACCAAGTATCTGATATCCATGACTTTATCATGGGAGTAACGATAGTATTCCTTTAGGTAAAAATTCTGGGTACCTGATTTTTCTACGATTTTTTGTCTAACAAGTGCTTTTAACGAATCCATATCTGTATCCCAGGCCAGACCGTCAAGATTGATCATGAAATAACCTGTAAACTTATATGGAGAGACATCTTCATACCAATAAACATCTTTTTGTTTTTCAAGAACAGAAATGGCCTTTTTCAGCATAGCAGGTTCTGAAAAGGTAATCCTCGACCAGGGGATCGGCCTGGAATTTTTCCTGAAAGTATCGAATTCTGACGGATCAATGGAGTAGGAGAGTCCATTCAAAGAAACATACCCACA
>JALEFZ010000010.1 GCA_022760475.1 Bacteroidia bacterium
CGCCGATGGTACTGCGGTAGAACGTGGAAGAGTAGGTCGATGCCACCTTTATCTAGGCCCTTACTGAAAAGTAAGGGCTTTTTTTTTATACCTGATACCAAAAAGATAACAAAAGCCCTACATCACTAATCTTTAAAGATAAGAGTTCACTCATTAACAATAATATTTAATACCTTCCCCTGGCTTCCACAAATGAATAGATAGTGTATTCAAACCCTCTTTCCCCTTTGGAAGGTGTAAAAAGGCTCAGCCCAGAAGATCCCATTTCTTGCTAAGCTTTAGCATAGCAACTCCCTGGATTAAGCATTATGATTCCAGGCAACCTCGCATCTTTCATTTTGAAGCTCTTTGATGGCTAGTTCAATCTGGAAATCAGATTTCAAATTTGCTCGAGCACGGCCATACTCTCTTTTCAGCCTTTTTCGTTCCCTTCCTTCCAAAAATCTACGAACATCATTCTTCTCTTCCAGAATCAGCCCCGGAACAAGCGTTTTTTTACCATTTTCTCCAATGGCAACCATCGTAAAGTAAGACGTATTCGTATGGGTAAACTCTCCCGTACGTATATTATGAGACTCCGTCCGAATCCCTACCTCCATGGAGGTATTACCTACATAGTTTACCGAAGCATACATTCTTACCAGAGAACCTACTTCAATAGGATGTCGGAAGTCAACCGTATCGACAGAGGCAGTAACGCAGTAATTGCGCGCATGCCTCGTCGCACAGGCATAGGCTATTTTATCCATTAGCGAGAGTATATAACCCCCATGGACCTTTCCTCCAAAATTGGCGTAAGAAGGGATCATTAATTCTGAAATCTCTATGCGAGATTCGTGAACAGGACGAAAATCGTTCATTTTTCTTTTGGTATGCTTGTAAAATAAAAAATCCCCTTATGAGTCCATAAGGGGATTTAAATTTTAAGGATAAGAATTATTTAATCCATATTTTTTGATAATCTTCCTCCAAACTTTCTGGGTTGATGATCTTTACCAGGTACATGCCTGAGCTTAAGCCAGCCTGTCCCATTTCCAAGGGGTAAATCTTGATGCCCGCCTCAATACTTTGCTTGTACTCATTGATTAATCTTCCATCCAGGCTCCAAATTTCAATACGTGTTTGTTGAAAAGCTGAACTTTCGATTTCTAAGTAGCGTGATTGATCCAGACTAGATGGGTTAGGGAAAATTCTAAGCCTTAGCTCATCCAATCTATTAGCTATGAGTACTGAGGCAACATTAGAATAAGATACAGTCCCATCAATATCAATCATTTTTACTTTGTATAGGTACTCGCCAGGAGAAGGATACAAATCGGTAAAGGTATAAGAAGCATAGTTGCTATTGCCTTTGCTGTCCTGGGTATTTATCGACTGGAAGTTTAGTCCATCAGTAGAGCGCTGAAGGATAAATTGCCCTACATTCTTTTCTTCTCTAGTCTCCCATAGCAAGTTGATGTGCTTGCCTTCTTTCTCTGCAGTCAGGTTTAAACTCGCTACAGGAAGTGTCAAAGACAGGGTAGAATATAAGAAACGAGTTGGAATGACTTCCTTGCTGAAGTTGGAGTGAGACCAACTAAGCCTGGCTTGCGCAAACACCTTGTTTTGATAGTAATCTACTCGGATGGGTACTTTGTCCCATGCAGTGAGGTTTACAATAGTGTTGTAGCTAGATGCAGCTTGATCTCTCCATTCATCAATGACCAATACATTGTCCACCCAAACACGTACCCCGTCATCGGCTGTGATTTCCAACTGATAGTTCCCATCAAATGGGGGTTCAAGCCAGCCTTCCCATTTCGCCGAAAATGTACTGTACTCAATTTGTGGTTCAGGTCTTTGATTTGACCAGAAGAAGTCTATTTCACTGTCCACCTGTGTCATGCTTGAGTCGGTAAGGTCAGCATTATTGTAATAGACAGCCTTTAAACCATCTCCCGAAGCCTTTCCATTTGGACGAACAAAGAATTGCTGCCTCATGCTAGGAGCCTCTTCGTATTGCCCGTCTCCAGCCTGGCTTGCTTCGACGATTACATAACCTGGGTCTCCTGTAAAGGTCAAAATATTTCCGGCTACAGTAGCTGGACCAGAAATAACTTGATAGGATATTGGTAGCCCTGAACTTGCGCTGGCGCCTAGTGCAATAGAAGTCATTGATGTGTCTTGATCAGCAATTGAAGGGAAATCAATTTTCTGATAATTCTTTAGGTCGCAATCTCCCTCGTGGATGATGATATTTTGGAAGAAAGAGTTCACAGAAGTTGGGTTCGCATCATTGTCAGCGGTGAAAATCAGGTGGCTGAAGGTTCCAGTAAAGTGTTGTCCAATCGGGATGACGTAGTGCTGATAAGCACCTCCCCCTGAGTAGTTGTTGTAAGTGGTATTTGCCGTAGTTCCTTGAGTACCATATAGTTTGAAACGATTGTTATCAGGCACATCGTCATTGTCCATGCCAATGCTGTGCTCCTCTCCCTGAAGGGAACTGGCAAAGTCGAATTCCAGAACCGAATTTGCGGTAAGGGTATATGGATAAGAAATTTTCTTCCAGCCATTGTTCTCTACAAGAATCCTTGAACCTGCATTCTGGATATATCCCTGCCCTTGATCTTCGGTACCGCCATAAGTAAGGAGGGTTGAAGATGAAAAGTCTCCAGCATCACAGGCACTTCCCTTTGAAATATCCAACGACATGATCCATTGTTTTACGAGATCTACACCTGCAGAATCCATAAGGTTTTTGGCCAAAGGAGGCATTGCATAGCCTTCGTGAACGGCTCTAAGCCTTTCGAAGAGCACCGAATTATTCGTATCACCAGGTAAGATAAGCCTCCCTCCAGGTAAACCAAGGCTGTTGATGGCCTGCTTATGAATGATGGAGCTTTTAAAGTTGGAAATAGAATAACGGGCGTCAAAGTCAGCAAGTACACCAGTTCCTGGCCTATGGCAATAGCCACAGTTCGAATTCAGGTAACCCAAGACTCTCTCATCCAATGATGCCGTATTGTCATCAATGGGAGGCATCCGAAGGTTGTTAGACAGGTTGTTGGTATCAGGAGCCACATCGAAGATGTTGAGGAAGGCCAGCGTTTTTAGCTGGTTTGCATTAACTCCCGTCTGCGGATAGGTAATAGATTTGTTCAACTGTGGTGTTTCCGGACCAAGTACCCCTTTGGTAAGGGCTGTATGACAAGAATTGCATTCGGCACGACTTGGGTAGTACCATTCTACTTGTCTTGGGCCATTCGGAGTAGCAATTTCTATGGTATCTGTAAAGGAAGTGGTCAAAAGTTCTGCATCTGTTTGAGCAGCATTCCACCTATACGAAAGTCCATAGAATTCACTACCGGCTCCGTAAACAATGATTCTCGTTTCAATTTTTTGTGTCAGCGAAGGGTTTGACTCATCAATGGCATATTCAAAATGCTTGATGCTTATTGATCCTTCAGGAAGTTCCCATTCTCCTTCGGGAGTAAATGATATTTGCTCACCGGCAGTGTTGTGCGTACCATCATTAGGGATGATCATGTAGCGAGTCTTGATGGCATTGTCCGACCAAAATGGAACATTTAGTTCGTATGGAATGGTATAGGACTCTGGCTGCATGGTCGAGAGGTTGGAGAATAAGTTCAGCTGAGAAAGAAGTGCAGGCGGGTCAGGAGGACCAGCGCTTGCTGTAGCAAGTTTCATGACTTTCCCCGTGGGGTTATTGTCAGCCATGATCAGGACATACATTTCCCCACTTGCATCCACTGCAAAGGAGGAAATACCTGTTTTACCTGATCCTATGGTATTCGATTGGAAGAGTAAATTGACCGTTGGACTTAATGGATTGCTTATGTCCATAGACCAGAATCTTCTGGAGACGTTGTCTGCAAAAATATATTTCCCATAAAGCGAAGGGTGGCTTGATCCTCTATAAATCCCACCTCCAATGATACATTTGTCACTGTTGGAGTGAGAATACGCATATAGAGGCGGCGTATCAATTCCAGTTAAGGGGGAAGGTATGGTCACAGTTCCATTGTGATCTCCCTCTCTATATGGCCATTGGTAGTTAGCTCCCTTTACCAGAACATCTACCTCTTCTCGGATTCCCTGCCCTACATCTCCAATGTAGGTAATATCTGTGATGGGGTCAGTCATCATCCTGTATGGGTTTCTTAACCCAATAGCATAAAACTCCTCCAGGATATTGCCCGAAGGGTCCAGGAAAGGATTGTCATTCGGGATGTAGTAATTCGCAGTAAAACTCTGGTCAGCTCCATTATGAAGCACGGGTTGCCGCCTTATGGGGTGACTGTTTACAGGATTTCTATCTACATCTATCCTCAGAATTCCACTGTATAACCTTAAATCTGTGTTTTGAGCGTTTCCGTATGAGTTTGACGATCCTCCTTCATCACCTATTGAGACGTATAAATAATCGTCAGTTCCAAAGTAAACATATCCTCCTTGGTGGTTGAAGGCACGGTCTTGTTGTTGTATAAGAATCACCTCTGAGGAAATATTGGCTGTACCCCCGGGAGTACCGTCGAAGCGAGAAACCCTGTAGTATCTCGTTCCGCCTGAAGCTTCCCAAGAATAGAATACATAAACATAGTTTGAATCAATGCCATATCTGGGATGAAAGGCAAAGGATAAAAGTCCACTTTCACCGCCATACCTGGTAAGGGAAGTAATATCGAGGTAGGTGTTGATGGTATTGGTTGAGGCGTTGTTGTCGAAAGCCACGATTTTTCCTCGCATTTCACCCACCATCAACCTGTTGCCACCTGGTTCGGGAATCATGTGCACAGGTAGTGTGAAACCAAGATTTGGAAATGCGTCCACCAGGGTCCAGCTACCAGTCCCTACTCCAGGAGTAGATGAAGGAAATACACCATTGACAAAGTCACCAACTGGGGCGGGGGAGTTTAGTCCATTGACAAGAATCCTGGAAGGAATAACAGCTGCCAGAAAAATTACACCAAGAGAGATTAAAATAATTCTGACTGAAATTTTTGAGGTAATAGAATGTAAAGAGCCCATACCGTAGAGAGAAGTTTAGGTTTTTCGCAAGAGGAACAAAAAAATTGGGAATTCTTACACTTATTAATGACTTATGGGGCGTTAGCAAGTCACTTTAGTTTGATAAAAATGCACATTGAGTAGAAAAATAAGTAGCCCAGTATGTTTCTCCGATGAAACAAGGGTAATGGGAATTCAATAATAACAATGTTCACCTCAAATATAAGAGATTTTTTCGCAGAATGTTAATATCTAGTTTTAAATTTTGATTAATTAGATGTGTCAAATGATAATAAATAGTAAATATTATATAATTCTAGCTGGAATATTTAGCATATTCATACAATAAAATTATTACATTTTTTGAAACTTATTAAGGTCTACGAGCTTTCTCAAAATAGCTTCTCTTACCAAGCCTGCGGTATTTTTTACATCCAGCTTATTTCTCAGGTTCCGTCGATGTGTCTCCACTCCGGTGTCTCCAATATTTAGGATTCCGCCTATTTCTGAGGTTGAATACTCCTCTACCAATAATTGTAGAACTTGCCTTTCTCTTGGGGTAAGTTTGACATTTGGTCCCTTGATGTAGAGCTGCCTTTGATAATCCATCAGCGTTTTCATGATCTCAACACTGTAATAGGTTTCCCCTTTGGATACTTTTTTAATGGCTTTTATCAAATCATTAACATCAGAATCTTTAAGTAAGAATCCACCTACCTGTTGCTGAAGAAGTTGATGGATCAATGCTCCATGGTTGAACATGGTTAGTATAATGACCTTAACGGTTGGAAAATGCTCATTGAGGTAAGTAGTCCCTTCGATTCCGTCCATGTGATCCTCACCCATTCGTATATCCATCAGGACAACATCGACTTCTTTGCTCTCCATTAGCTTAAAGGCTTCCTCGGGATGCGTAGCTGTTCCTACAACCTCGAAGTCTTCTTCCTCTTCAAGCAGGTGGTGAAGAGAGGATGCAAAAATCTGGTGGTCATCGACAATGAAAATTCGGATCATGTTCAAGCAATTGTTTGTGATCAATTAAATGCCTTTGTATTCCTGATGCAAGGGAATTTCAATAAAGGAGCGAATGCCTTTTCCTTTTGAGGTCTGTAAGGACCACCTACCGTCCATTTGTTGGATGCGTTTTTCGATATTCTGAAGTCCCAAGCCAGGTAAAACTGCTCCTTCAACATGCGAAAAGCCCTTTCCATTGTCTTTATACTCAATACTCAGCCAATTGTGTCTCAGGTTAATGCTCAATTCTACCATGCTGGCGCCAGCATGCTTAAGGGTGTTTTGAAAATGTTCTTGAATCAACCTGTAGATATGAAGTTTTTGTTCCTGCTTAAGATCTGCATTTTGAAGACCTGCCACATCTAGTTTAATTTTCAGCGTATCATTTTGTCGAAGGAGTTCACAGAGTTCCTTAATTGCTGCTTCCAAATCCTCATGCAACAATTGTTTGGCCGCCATCTGGTGGGACAACTGCCTTACTTCCTTGACTGCATTGTCAAGGAGTTTCATGGCATTGGAGTAACTTTTGAAATGGGGTTCTTGCTTGTTTATTTTTCTTGAAATGGAAGAAAAGGTCATCTTAAGAGCTGCCATGGTTCCACCAAGCCCATCGTGCAATTCTGCTGCAATCCTCCTCCTTTCGATTTCCTGGCCCTCAAGCGCTGCTGATAGAGATTGAAGCTCCTTCTTCCTGAGTTGGTCCAATAATACTTCCTTTTCAATTTCAGAATCCCTGATGAGGGCTATTTCTCGCTCTTTTTGTCTTTTTCTCAGAAATTGAATGGTGAGGTAGCTAGCCAAGGCCAAGGCCAATAAACTTGCAAGTAATGCATAGATGCCATATTCAGCTTTTCTTTTTTGTGCTTCTGCTTCCAATACCTTCAACTCCCCCTGACGAATTTGAAAATCTTTTTTGATGGCGTTGATTTCTTTTTCTCTGGCTTCGTTTCTTAATGATTCTGCCAAATCCGCAGCTATTTTTTGGTATTTGAAGGCTTCCTCATAATCTCCGAGTTTCTCATTTAATTCTAATAAGAAATTGTATACTCCGAGCTTGGTTCTGGGATTTTGGGACTCTTCAGCCACTTCAAGAGAAATCAATGCCAAGTATTTGGCAGATTCATATTCTTCCATTTGAACTAGGCAGTGTCCATAATTTTCAAGGATGGCCGCTTTTTGTGAGCTTCCAGTTTGGGATGATTGCCAAATATCCAGAAGGCCTTCCTCAAAGTAGGGAATTGCAGCCTTGCAATCGCCTAATCTCGCATGTGCCAAGCCAAGGTTGGAGTTGATAGCAGGTAAAAATTTGAGGGCTTTTGGGTATAGCTCAGCATATGCCTTTGCTTCATTCAACAATTGGATGCCCTCTTTCAAGCTTTCACCCTGCTTTTGTGCCTCGGCTACTTTCAACGTACCAATACTTTGTAGTTGTGGGATGATCAATAAAGTGTCTTTAAGGCCTTTGCTGATCTTTAGGGCTCGGGAAAATGCTTCTATTGCTTCTGGAATATGTTCTGTGCTGGTCTGTATTTCTCCCAAGCGTTGATAGGAGAGCGAAAGATATTTGTCTTCATTGAGTTTCATATACAATCCATTGGCCTTGTACACAGCTTCAAGGGCATTGGGGTAGTTTCCTTGATAATTTAGATATTGGGAGAGGTTGTAGTATAAACCAGCGAGGGACATGATGTCTTCGCGTTCTTTGGCAATTGCAATACTTTTCTTAATAGAGATTACAGCAGAGTCCAATTGCGTGAGTTGGAAAAAAGCACTTGCCTTTCGGCTGTGAAATTTGCCGTAGAATTCCTGATTATTTTGATCTGATGCCAGCTTCAGCCCTGTTCGAGCAAGTAAAAGAGCAGTTTCTGGTTCTGATAGTCGATAATTCCAGCTTAAATTATCCAGCATATGAAGCTTGGTAATAGCCTCAGGTTTAGCATTTACAATTCTTAAAAGGCTATCAGAAAGGTTGGAGGCCAAGTTTAGGCCTGGAACCAAAAAGCAAATAATCAGAAAACAAAAATGTATTCTCCCCCTCATTCCTGTATGGTAAAAATCTTCCAAATTAAATTCGACAGTTGTGAATGTTTTCTTTTGACAGTATTAATTATTGAACGAGAAAAACTCGTTTTGCTATACATTGCCTAGCAAACTAAGGTATGGATAAAATCAAGGAAATATACTGTGGGGTTTGTTTGCGTAAAGGTGAGAACAAATTTTGGGGCAGTCAATCCTAGATTTCGGAGAAGTTCTACCGGAAATCAGGTAGAAAAGTTGTCGGGCCAAATTCCTTGGCCCGACGCTAACCCCTGTTGATGGAGCTCCGCAAAAAGCTCACAGCTAAATGACGATCACGAATCAGGAATTACATCGGGTTTGAAACAGAATTTTAGTCAAAGTGCCAATTCAATGGCAGGATCCCAGAAAAGCTCTTCAAAGTTTTGCACTTTGTCCTCAATGACAGTAACTCCTTCTTCTGCCAAGGCCATTTCCATTGGTCTTTCTGGTGGGAAGTGATGCTTTCCACTCAGAATACCCAGGCGATTTACTACCCTGTGTGCTGGGACATTATCCAAAGAAAATGATCCGTTGAGGGCGTATCCAACCATCCTGGCAGATCTCTTTGCACCAAGGTAGTTGGCGATGGCACCATAGGTAGACACCCTGCCAGCAGGGATTAGTTTTACAACTTCGTGGACATTATGGAAAAAATCTTCACCGAGTTTTGAGGGCTTTTTCATGCCATACTTCTGATTTATGAATCAATACCAGGCACATCCAGAACATGGGCCCTACCTTGTCAATTTCAATAAATTCATTCAGCAATGAATGGAAAAGGATGGTGATGTAACTTAATAGCACCATCATGAGGATATTTTTCCGTTCGGGGTCTTCAATTTTGTGATAAAAATGATAGCCCTTCAATAGCATAAATAGACACAAGCCCAAAAACAGAATTCCTCCTGGGAAGCCCTGTTCTGCGAAGGTCATCAGGAAGTAATTGTGGGTGGTGGATTGTTCTGGATTGTCGCTTACGTAAGTTCGGAATGCTCCATCGGCGTATTCTTTGTAGACTTGGTTAAAGCTCGAAGGACCTGAACCCACCAATGGCATGTCAGCGACCATATTTTTGGCCGCAACCCATCTGTAGAATCTTTCTGCAGCAGATATTTCAGTTCCATCCAAAGTAGCATTTAAGTGGCCAGATAGGTCTCCTTCATGCCAAATGGTACTGGCGTAATTCGGAGCAAAATAGTAATAGTTGTTGTTGTACAGCAGGTAAGCAACTCCAATGAGGGCAACAATTACAGCCCCATATACGAATTTATCGAAAAGTTTGATCCTGATTAGGAAGTAGATTACTGGCAGAGCAGCTGTAATGAGCCAGCCGCCTCTTTTGTAGGCAAATAAAATTCCCATCAGGATTACGAAGATCGCGATGTTGAGGAAATACCACTCCAGGGTCTTGGGAGAATACCATTTCCTTGCAAGAAATGCCCAGGGGAGGATAAGGGCCAGGGTTGCAGAATAGCCGACTGCATTTGAAAATAGGGGGAAAGGGACGTTGTGGGAGGCTTCAAAGGTAAAACCTTCAGCGGCATGTTTTACGGTGATGATGATGATGACAATCAGGAGAGGAAGTAAAAAGGTCCAGAAAAGTCTTTTTACATCTTTGGGTTGGTCAAAGATTTTTTCTGCCAGATAGACGAAGGAGGCAAAGTACCACAACTTGGCAAAGAGGAATTTTATAGATCTATCTGGATGATGTGAAGTAATGGTCGTAATCAATGTCCAGAAAAGGATCAGAAAAATTATTATGTGGAAAGGGTATAGTTTTCCTTTCCATTTAAACTGATTTCCTGCCAATACCTGAAGGAGAAAAATCGCCAGGAAAAGCAACATGAAGGGTTCTGAGAAGAAATCAATGGCATTTCCACCAGCCAACTCCACTTGCATGGACCAGGGGATACAGAAAATCATCAGATAAAAAATCTGTTTGTAATCGTACACAACTGCCAGTACCACCACTACTACAAGCGGAAGGGCGAAGAATAAGTTATTCTTGAATCTGATGCCCAGGTAGACTCCCGCAAGGGTCATAAATGCCAGGGCAGCTAGCAGGAGCCAGCGCCAGGCTTTCATAGGAACCCTGAGCAGAAGTTGTTCGATCATGGATTAGGCTTTCTTTGGGCTGTCAGTTTCCTTGGCAGGTTCTGATTTGTCTTCTGTTTTACTCCCTTCGGTAATTTCTGTGATCTTATCTATCAAGACAGCTCCCAGGATAGAAACCAAGGCTGAAATAAGGAAGGTCGCAACCAAAATGATCCACCTGACGGGTCTGGACTTTCTATCTGCCGGAATCGCAGGATCAGGCATCATGATGGTGCTGTAATCATTACGGGCCATCATTCGAAGGTATTCGGTTTTTCTGCGTGTATAGGCTAATTCTTCTGAAAGGGTCTCAATTTGCTCTTCGATGGCAATGACCCTGTCCATTCCCTCTCTGAATCGCTCAAGGTTGATAGAAGAGCCGGCAGAGTCAGTAGTCAATGCTTCAACCCTGTTGCGAAGGCCCGCAATTTCTGCTCTGGAGCGCTTTCTACTTCCTGCTTTAAATTCCCCCATGGCTTGGGCATAATCACCTTCTGCAGCGAGAGCTGCTTCAACCATTCTTTCTGTCTGAGTAAGAGAACGGAAAATGTTGTATTTCTTTCTCACCTTCCTCACACTATCCGAAAGCAATGCAATTCGGCCTTCCATTTCGGTTTCACCTTCCTGATACATGTCCAAAATTCCCGCTTTGTTGCGGTTCATCATATTGCGGTTGTATTGGTCTATTTTGTAGGCCAGGAGGTTCACAATGGCAGCAGCTCGGTCGGGATCGATATCGAAGGCTTCAATGCGTACCCCATCACCAGCTACACGCGATACACTGATGTAGGAATCATAGTTTAGCAAGGCATAATGATGTGGAGATGCATCATTTTCTTCATCTACTCCATAAACAGGCCATAAATCCAAGGAATCGATGACTTCCAGTTTGAGCTTCACATTGTCCGCGATGTTCACCAGTTTTTCGGCCTCCTTGGAACCCCCATATACAAACATATCTGGCTCTTTGTGAAAGAGGTTTTCCAGGTCAAATCTTTCCGCAGAGTTGGGATAGATGATTGTTGAAGATCTGTACTCAGGTGGATATATGAAGGGAAGCGTACATATAAAAGCAATGATACAAGCAAAAACTACAACGCCAATGATGTATAGCAGGTATTTCCTGATAACCTCAAAAATAAACATGAGGCTAAATGGATTTTCCGTCGGGGCCTGGCTCATAAGGCAAGTTTTAGGTTGAAGATTCGGTTAGCTTTGGTTGTAAACCAATTGGTATTATCGGGCAAATTTAGCAGAATTTCGGAGAAAGGAAGTGGAGAGAATTTTTTTTCCTGTAGATATATGGTGGGTATAAAAAAAAAGAAAGCAATTCAGCCTTCTAATTTATTGATAATCAGAAGCAGTTTTCGTTGTCTACGGGCTAGAAGAAATCACTGATTATATCGTCAGATATCAACCATGCTTCAGGCTTACACCTGATTTGGTCTCCTTCCTTGACCAAATGCCCTGAGTTCATCCACTTTTCTAGTGCTACCTTATGTTCTGCTAGCCAGTCAACCTGGAAGTGACTGCTTATATGAGAAACGGATACGCCCTCATATTTTCGCCAGTGGGTCATTAAGTACTCATGGTAATGGTCTTCTTGTGTAAGGCTTTCTTTTTCCGCAATTGGAAGTTTTCCTCTATTGATTTCCTTCATGTAAAGGGCATTGTTGGCAAGGTTCCAACTCCTCTCAACTCCATTGTATGAATGTGCAGATGGCCCAATACCCAGATAGGCTTCGGATTTCCAATAAGAGGAATTGTGGTTTGCCCTCATCCCTGGCAGGGCATAATTGGATAGTTCATAGTGCTCATAGCCAGCTTCGGAGAAAAACTCATGCGCCTGGATAAATTGTCTTTCGTAGAGAGAATCATCAGGAAGCAAGGTTTTGCCATGATTGACCTGATGGGCTAAAACCGTTTTTTCCTCTACTGCCAAAGAATAAACCGAAAGGTGGGGGAGTTTCCATTTTGCAAATTGCTTGAGGTTTGCTTCCCATGCTTCTTCGCTTTGACCCGGAATTCCAAGAATCAGGTCTCCTGAGAGGTTTTCAAAACCAACCTCTCTCGCCATTTCAACGGCTGAGATGGCTTGCGCCCTGTTATGCGACCTGTTCATCCAGGAAAGAATTGCTTCATCAAAACTTTGGATACCTATGCTGAGCCTGTTGACAGGGGTCTGAATGAGATTCTTGAGGTATGCCTCGGAGAGGTCGTCAGGATTTGCCTCCAGGCTGATCTCTGCCTTTGGTGCCAACGAAAAGTGCTTGGTGATTTCTGCAAAAATGGCATCCAACTCCGCTCGATCCAGGACAGAAGGAGTTCCTCCTCCAAAGTATATGCTTTGCAAGGTTCTGTCTTCTCCAAAAAAATCCTTGCGCATTCCTATTTCACGAATAATGGCTTCCACCATTTCAGCCTTCATTTTTAAAGAAGTAGAAAAGTGAAAATCACAGTAAATGCAGGCCTTTCGGCAAAAAGGAATATGGATGTATAACCTTGCCATAGAGAGTATTCAGAGAAAAAAAATTGACTTCGCAAAGGTATTAAATTCAGATCTGTCTTTTGCCTAACCCAATTCACTTCTTGCTGTTTGAAAATACATGCGAACTTTCCTACTTTAATCAGCATGAAATACCACTTCAGGAAATTGTGGGTCAGGATACTTCAATACATAGGGATGACCTTGTTGGTATTGCTATGGATTTGCAGGAGGTGTTATGCGGATCCTTCTGCCTACTTAAATACAATTGGATTTACCTTTTTGATCACTGTATTGTTGTTTGAAGGGAATGGTTGGATAAATTATTGGGTTGGTAATAAGGTATCCTGGGTAGAAAAACCGGTGTTAAGGGCTGTATTAGGAATCAGTTCAACGATCATTTATACCTCCTTACTGGTGGTTTTGATGTACATGATCGTATTTATTTGGGGGAGGGGATATACCGTTGATCAATTCCTTGGGAGCCTCTTGGAAACCCTATGGATTACCATGTTGATCACGGCAGTTGTAACCCTTCTGCTGCATGCCCGAGAGTTTTTGTTTCACTGGCGAGAAGCTGCCTTGAGGGTAGAAAAACTTAAAAACGAACAGATAAACTCTCGATTTGCCTCATTAAAAGCCCAGCTAAACCCTCATTTTCTCTTCAATAGCCTGAATGCTTTGACTGCATTGGTTTATAAAGATGCAGACCAAGCAGCTTTATTCATTAAAAAGCTGTCTGAAATGTACCGGTACATTTTAGAATATGTGGATGAGGAAGTCGTTTCTCTGGAAAAAGAACTTGAATGTATGGATGCCTATGTCTTTCTTTTGAAAATCAGGCATGGAGAACAATTGGTTTTCGAAGTGAATATCAAAGATAAAGAAAGCTATGTACCCCCCTTATCCCTTCAAATGCTCCTGGAGAATGCCACCAAGCACAACATCATTTCTAGAAAACATGCCTTGAAAATTGAGGTATTTACGACTGAGCAAGGGTATCTCGTGGTTCGCAATAGCTACAATCCCAAAGGAAAAAGTGATTATTCATTGGGCAAAGGGCTTAAAAATATCAAAGCGAGGTATGAATTGTTGACGGATCAGGAGGTCTACATAAAACATGATGACAGTTATTTTGAGGTTGGTTTACCCTTGCTTCAGATGGATTAAAATATTCCAACTATCTCAAATTATCTTCAAGTGTCCACTTATTTTTTGAAAAGCTTTTGCATATTAAATAGAATTTCCAAGTCTTTTTTTGATAACTAATAGTTTAAGATGAATAAAGTATTCCTAACCTGCCTTTTGGCATGTTTGACCTATTTCTCGCAAGCCCAATCAAGCTATTGGGTCATGTTTAGCAACAAGGGCATGGATGCCGATGCCCGATTGGCCAATGCAAGTCAGTATTTTTCCCCACAGGCTCAGGCACTTCGCGCCGAAAAGGGGATTAGCTATACCCATAGCGATCTTCCCGTTTCGTCTGAGTATTTGAATTTACTTCAGGCTCAGGGAATACAAATTCTGGCGACTTCCAAGTGGCTAAATGCTGCTGCGGTTAAGGCTGATCCTACCAGCTTGGAGACGCTTAAAAGTGAACTGAATTTCGTAGTTGGCTATATGCCTTGTGCGACTTTCAGGGCCCAGGGATATGGGGATTCTGTGGAAGAAGTTGAACTCAAGGATAGCTATGCCACAGATTATGGCGAAGCGCTTTTTCAAGCTGAAATGATCAATGTACTTCCATTCCATGAGGAAGGATATACCGGCAAAGGAATCAAGATTGCCGTTTTTGATGGAGGTTTTCCAGGTGTAGACAAATTGGATGCGTTCAAAACCATGCGCGATGAAGGTAGAATCCTGGCTACATATGATTTTGTAGAAAATGAACCCAATGTTTACCGTGCGTCCAATCACGGGACACAGGTTCTATCTTGTATCGGAGCCGATCTGCCCGGGAAAATGGTGGGTACTGCCCCGGATGCTTCTTTTGTGCTTTGCAGGACCGAGGATGCCAGAACGGAAACCAAAGTGGAGGAGTACAACTTCCTTCGTGGAGTAGAGTGGGCCGACTCCGTAGGTGTCGATATCATCCATGCTTCTCTGGGATATACAGATTTTGACGGTGGAATCGGAGACTACACCTATGATGACCTGGATGGAGACAAGGCCATCGTTACCAGAGCGGTTGACCTGGCTGCTTCAAAGGGTATCCTCGTTACGATTTCTGCAGGAAACGAAGGAAATGGGAAGTGGCACTACATTGCGGCTCCTTGTGATGCGGACTCTGTACTTTGTGTAGGAAGTGTAGATAGGAGCTACAGAAAATCCGGATTTTCTTCCTTTGGTCCTACTGCAGACGGTCGTATCAGACCTGATGTGATGGCACTGGGTAGCCGCACGACTGTGTTTACTACATCCAACAGGGTTGGAGCTAATTACGGCACTTCGTTCTCTGGTCCAATCATGGCTGGTTTCATGGCATGCCTCAAGCAGGCAAATCCAGATGCTGATAATATGCAATTGATCCAGGCAGCCCGCCTTTCAGGCGATCAGGCTGGTCTTCCAGACAACTCCTATGGGTACGGGATTCCCGATCTGGTAAAGGCAGACTCCTTCATGAAGACCGGACAAGATCTCTACAAGGTGAAAATTGTTCAGAAAGAAAAGCCACAGCGTGGGAAAAAACCTGCCAGCATGGCCAAAAAGAAGAAGGACCTGATTACAAAAAATCCTCAGACTGTCCTGTTGAAATCTGCATCCAAGATCAAAATTACGGTACCTGAAGGCGTAAGTATGGAAGATGTGAAGATTAGTACAGGTGGCAAAGAGGTCTCCGTAGGTAAAAACTTGAAGGTGAAGAAAAAGAAAGCCATTTTGAAAACTACAGACCTTAACAAGGGGCGTTATATCATGATGATCAAGACTGATAAGTATAAGGAGAGGATTCGATTTACAATCTAATTTGTCTTCTCAAAGAACTATTTTGAAAGCAGGCAAGTTTAACTTCCAACTTTCGGTTTGGGTATAAATCATTTAGAAGTGGTCAGGAATTGAAATTCTGACTGCTTCTTTTTTATATTCACCTCATGCCAAAGAACACATTATGCTAGGATTTTTTCGTGCCATTACCGCCTATTTCAGGGCTTTTGGATTTTTGTCTAAGAATAAATTATGGTCTTATGCCATTGTTCCAGGACTGGTTAGCATCGGCATCGGGGTAGTGGTCTTCATCCTTTTGGGTTCATTAGGTGAAGGCTTTGTAGATGCAGTATTCAATTGGTTGTGTAGGGTTTATCCTGAGAGCTGGTTTCTGCATGATGCGGTTTGTAATTTTACCAATTGGCTGATAAACAGTTGGTTCGGAGAATTCCTTTCCTGGATTTTTGCCTTTCTTTTTGATGTTTTCCTTTTCAAATACATTGTGATGATAGTGGTGCCATTTTTCATGGGAACCCTTTCTGAAAAGGTAGAGGAAACCCTTACGGGGAATAAAATTTTGGCCATGAATTCTTCCGAAACCCTCAATAGCACAGTGAGAGGCATATTGATGGCCTTGCGAAACATCCTTAGAGAAATTGTCTGGGTTGCTGTTATTACCCTGGCCGGGTTGCTGATACCCGGTGTTGGAACCATTGTTTCGACAGTGATCATTTTCATGGTTCAGGCATTTTATGCAGGATTTGGCAATGCAGATTCCTTATTGGACAGGAGAAGAATGGGAATCAAAGACTCTGTAAAGTATGCCCGTAGAAACAGGATCTGGCTGACAGGTAATGGGATTCCTTTCCTCCTTCTATTGTTCATCCCCTTTCTGGGATGGTTCCTGGCACCAGTTCTGGCTACCGTGGCAGTTAGCATGAGTTATATCAAGGAAGAAAGTAAAAAGGAGGCCTAAGCAGGCCTCCTAGATACATTATTTTTTTCTTGTCGTGTGGCTGAGATTCCTCTTAGCCCTTTTCAAATTATCATGATTTCGTCTAATGTTTCCCTCATGATCCAAACAGCAAAGCTGTCCGCCACTAGTATGGCCAAATGATAATGTCTAAAGAGCAGGTAGTCTTGGAGGAATGATTGTAAGTCATGTAATGGGGTTAAGAACGATTTAAAAATGAATGTTAATTTCCCTTGTAAATACAATTTCTAGGCCAATTTCTTCGTGATAAACCAAATCTATCCAGGGATGTGATAAATTCTTTTCTTTTTGTAAAAAACGAAGTTCATTTTATTTGCGGAAAAAATTAAATTAACTGAACAAGTGACCATTCTGAGAGTTCATGATCAAAAGGCTGGTTTTGGCATGGTATTTTTTGATGAAAGAATTGACCAGGAATGAGAGAGGGATAGATTGGCTTTAAGATCAAGTCAACATTTGTCTGAAAGCCGATAATTTTTTGTGTTAAAACAACTAAATTTGTAGTATGAAGTTGAAGCAAAAAGGGCATTCACAAATGAGGATAACCTTAACTGGAGGCTTCCGTAAACGACTAAGCAACTAACAGCGATTTTTAAATATAGATTATGGCAAAACCTATCGAATTAACTAATGAGAACTTTCAGGACCTAGTTCTCAATTCAGATAAACCTGTATTGGTAGACTTTTGGGCTACCTGGTGTGGACCTTGTCGCGCTATTGCTCCGATCATTCAGGAAATGTCAGAGGAGCTTGAAGGTGAGGCAGTTATTGGTAAACTTGACGTGGATGCAAACTCTGAGATTTCTAC
>JALEFZ010000092.1 GCA_022760475.1 Bacteroidia bacterium
AGACTTTGTCAATGTCCAGCTCATTGAGCTTTGGGATGTAAACACCGCGGAGGTGAAAAACCCAACTGCAAAAATGGGAGGACCCAGTTTTGGGATCTATGACTTCAGGGCAGGGCAATCATCCCTGATTCAAAGTGAACTGCAAGCAGATGGCCATAACGGATACAATCTTGGTATTGAAAGGTTGGGCTTTAGCAGAAGGCAAGTCCCTTCCTTAAGCAGCTTCCTGCCGGATCTACAAATCATAAAAACCATCAACCATTGGGATGAAGATCCTGTCCTAAATCCGATTTAGAGTAACATCCAGTTTAGAATCAAATCCGATTTAGGATCAAAAGCCAAGAAAACTCATGGGATTATTCAAAAGAGATCAACAAAAAACGAATCAGTCAAAAAAAGACTGCAAAGCCATGTGCAAAGCCAATTTCGGTTTTGACAAGGAGCTCAAAAAGGCATGCCTGGCATCTTGCAAGGGTTCAAACCCTCCCCAAAGCAGGGAGGAATTTCTTTTGTTGATCGGCGAATCGGGGGATTTCTTTTTGCAGGATGAAAGGCTTGCTGAGGAAGTCCTCAACCATGAACCTCAAAAGGCCAATCCCATCTTTTTGATTGTGGCAATTGCCCTGGTAGGAGCCATTTTCTTATTCACGTTTAAGTTAATCAAGTAAGTATGGATCCCGTAACGGCCATTGCCCAAGCCCTAAGTTCAGTCTCAACTGCAGTTGGCTCCATTGTCTCAAGCAGGAACCAAAGACTCGCACAGGATGACATCAATTTGGGTAGAGCCATTCAGGCTCAAGCAGAAGAAGAAAGGATCAGGGCAAGCCAGCAAAATACCATCCTGATTCTGCTTACAGCCATGCTCATTGCCTTGCTCATCGTCTTTGTACTTAAGAAAAGAAATTAACAAAGTCAGTCATGATTCAGCTAGTCCCCATGTTGATTGGAGCATCCTTGCCAGTTATCAGGCACTTGGCCTTTAAAGATCTGGTAGACAGGCTCCCCAAGGGTGCAGGATCATACAAGACCCGAAGGCTTTCTGATATCAAAACCCTCGTTTTACATCATTCAAGTGATCCAAATGGAGACCCTTTCAGCTATGCAGCATTCCATACCAGACCAGAGCTCTCCGGAGGAAGGGGCTGGCCAGGCATTGGATACCACTACATCATCCAACCCAATGGAGTCATTTACAAATGCAATCGCCACCGAACCATCTCCTATCATGTCAAAAATGGAAACAGCGATAAGCTGGGGATCTGTTTCACAGGGAATTTTAATGTGGATCATCCTACCCAGGCACAGATCATTGCTGGGAAGTTCCTGCTGAATTACCTCAGGCTGACCATTCCTTCAGTAAAGCACATTGGAGTTCACAGGGACTACACCAATACCTCCTGCCCTGGAGATAATTTTTCAATTGATATGGTTATCTAAACTAAAAGCATTTAACTCAATACTCATGAAAAACCTATATCTCAAACTGACCTCTCCCTTATCTGGAATTGTAAATGGACTTACTTCCTCACTCCTTGCAGGGACTCATTGGATGTTGCAATGGAATACATGGGAGGTATTTTTCGTAAGAGCTGGGATTGTGATTACATTCTTGACGGCTGTCCTTGCTCTTTGGGAAAGAGTGAAGGCTACATTTTTTTCCAAAAACTTAAATTCTTAAACTATTGTCTCTGCCCTAGTTTTGTGCGACCTAACCCACTTTACTTGTTAATCACTCAGTCAAAAACCATGTTTTACTGGTAAAACAGAATTAACAGAAAATATGAGCAAAAGATCTACCTCAACGATAACCTTGGAAGTCAACTCCAATAATAATTGCATTATGCATTGATAATAATAAAAATATTATCCTTATTGCAGTGAAAAAATGTCACAATTGTTCCCAGACTAATTAATAATGGAAAGAATTGCTAATAAATTCAGCGAACTAAGAGAAAGTGCAGGACTTTCTATTGAGGAAGTAGCTGAAATAACTGGTTACACTACGAGAACTGTTAGAAGGTGGGAAAGTGAGCAGAGCCATCCAAAACCTCCAATTATTGACAAACTCAGGCAAATGGCACAAGAGCCTGTTACCCCCTATCGCTCTAGAGGTGGAGATCAATTTACCTTTATTGATTTGTTTGCAGGAATAGGAGGCCTTAGAATGGGGTTTGAGTCTATTGGAGGAAAATGTGTCTTTACCAGCGAGTGGAATAAATTTTCCAGACAAACATATGTAGCCAATTTTGGTAGTGATCACCCAATTGAAGGGGATATTACTAAAATAGATGAAGCAGATATCCCGGAACATGATGTATTGCTTGCAGGATTTCCCTGCCAACCCTTTTCAATTGCAGGAGTCTCCAAAAAGAATTCACTTGGCCGTGCACATGGATTCGCTGATGAAACACAGGGGACTCTTTTCTTCGATGTTGCCAGAATTATTTCCTTCCATAAACCAAAGGCCTTTCTGTTGGAAAACGTGAAGAATCTGAAATCTCACGATAAAGGGAGAACATACAAAATCATTTGCGAGACTCTCGAAGATTTAGGCTATACTTTTGAATCAAGAATAATTGATGCAAAAGGGTTTGTTCCTCAACACAGAGAAAGGATTTTCATCGCAGGATTTAGAGTCGATACTGGATTTGATTTCAATACCCTTGAAATACCTGCTTCTGACTCTGGACCGAGACTGGAAAGTATTTTGCATCCCGAAGATGGAACCGAAGAACCGGAAGTACCCTATACCATGACAGAAGGTGGGCTAGTCAATCCCAAATACACACTTTCACCAAAACTCTGGCAATACCTGAAAGACTATGCAGCAAAACATAAAGCTAAAGGAAATGGTTTTGGTTATGGTCTCTTTGGGCCTGATGGAGTTGCCAGGACATTATCTGCGAGGTATTACAAAGATGGTTCTGAAGTCCTTATTAAACAGCCAGAAAATAGGCCAAGACGCCTTACACCACGTGAATGTGCCCGGCTAATGGGTTTTGACCATTCAGGAAGACCTCAATTTGAAATTCCTGTATCAGATACCCAAGCCTATAAGCAATTTGGTAATGCAGTGGTCGTTCCAGTTGTTGAAGCAGTTGCCAAACATATGCATTCACATATTTTACAGCAAGAAATAGCCTTAAAAGGTCAGCTTAGGCTCGAAATTTAATTTTTTAGTTCCATGGCAGATATCGTCCCCAAGAAAGTGCGTAGTCGAATGATGGCAGGAATAAAGGGGAAGGACACCAAGCCAGAAGTAGTAATAAGAAAGGCTCTTCATAAAAAAGGATTCAGGTACCGCCTTCACCTAAAAGCCCTCCCTGGCAAGCCCGACCTTGTACTGAAAAAATACAAGGCAGTGATTTTCATTCATGGATGTTTTTGGCATTTGCATGATTGCCACTTATTTAAATGGCCCTCAACCAGACCAAAGTTTTGGAAAGAAAAGATTAGCAGAAATAAATTCCGTGACGAAGAACAAATAAAGGCACTCATATCGACAAACTGGAGAGTTCTTCTTATATGGGAATGTGCATTTAAAGGAAAAAATAAATTGCCCTTTCACAAAATCATTGAAAAAACCTCAACCTGGATTAGAAGTGAAGTCCAATTCCAAGAGATACAAGGCACAGCACTAGATAAATAAAATATTAGATTTAGTGAACATAATAATTTACATCTTATGAGTGAAATCCTTCAAATGGCAATTGATTCTGTCCAAACCTCCAAAATAGCATACAGTAAATTTATTACCGCAAACGACACAGGAGATACAGGAGGGCACCAATCAGGATATCACATTCATAAAAATGCATGGCCGCTTTTTTTTGAAACACCTGGAAGGAAAGGAGAAAATAAAGACAACTTTATATCAATTACTTGGCAAGGGGATATTGAGACTGATAGCAGAGCAATTTACTATGGAAAAGGAACGAGAAACGAGTACAGGTTAACCAGGTTTGGAAAAGAATTTCCATTTTTAACCCCTGAAAATGTAGGCGACTTACTTGTAATGTGTAAAATTGAGCAAAAGCAATACAATGCATGGATTTTACAATCCGATGAAGATATTGAGGATTTTTTAGCAGGTGTAAATATTTCTCCTTCAGGGATAAATAAAATAATACCAAAGCAAGATCAATTACTATTAAGTGGAGAGACTTTACTATTCAATTGCTTTCAGCGTTTTATTGGTAGCACCAAGGAAGTCTTTCCATCAACTTATGAAATTGCGACAAATGCAAGGAATTGTTTTCTAGACTCCTTCAAAATTGGAAATTCTGACATTCGAAAAAGACCAAGTTTCTATCTACTTATGTGGATTGAAGCAGAATATTCTCTCTTCAAAATGTTTGAAAATGATAGATACTCCGAAATAATAGAAACCCCTTTTAAAAGTGTTGAAAAATTAGTTGAAGTAGCAAATACGATATTAAATCGAAGAAAAAGTAGGGCAGGAAGATCGCTAGAACTTCATTTGGAAGAAGTTTTCTCCAAGTTTGAGTTAATCTTCGAAACACAAGCTAAAACAGAAGGGAAAAAAAAGCCTGACTTTTTATTCCCGGGATCTATCGCTTATAAGTACTCGGATTACAAGGATGAAAATCTAACTATGCTGGCGGCAAAGACAACTTGTAAAGACCGATGGCGCCAAATCTTAAATGAAGCAGACAAAATAAAAACTAAACATTTGTTTACACTTCAAGCGGGGATTTCAGTCAACCAACTTCAGGAGATGGAAAATAGTCATGTTAAACTAGTTGTTCCAAAACAAAACAAATCAAGCTTTCCGAGAACGTATCAGGATAAGATAAGTACTCTTGAAGAATTTATTAGTCTAGTGAAAAACAAGCAATTGTAATTTAATGTGACTTTGGACTAGTAGCCATTGATCCTCAGAAAATTAGAGCTTTAAGAGTAGATTTGTGTCGACAAAAATATAAATCCCAACCCCTGAAGCTCATGTGTGGAGAAAAGTTGGTTGAAATTTATTGCCAAGTCGATGATTTCTATAAGCAGTTTCTAGCCTATTTCAAACAAAATCTTCTTGAAGATGAATCCTGAAAGCGCCGATTTTCCCGTAGCCTCGAAATGAGTGAAATTCTGAGTATTTACATTTGCTACCTTTACTATATCGGAACTTCAAGCATTTCTATGAACACTTTGTTGGGATATATCTAAGGAGTTACTTCCAAGGCCAGGCCTCTTACAGTCCGGTTTATACAAAGGACTCCAGATGTTCTAGTCATCGTGATGAGTTTTGTGCTTAAAAGATGTTTGGCAGAAAGTAGAGGAACCCAATATATTGATTCTTGCCCTCTTTGGGCTTGCCACAATCGTAGAATCAGCCAACAATAAACCTTAAAGGCTTTGCCCGAAGGGGTAAAACTTCCTTGGGATGGTTCTCTGGGCTCAAATTATATCTAATAATCAATGACTTAGGAGGGGTCGTTGCCTTTATAGTTACCCCAGCAAATGTTTCTAATGTCAACCACGAATTGGGAGAAATATCTAGGGGCAGCTATTGGGAGACCAGGGTTACATATCAAAAAAACTCAAAAAACGGGGAATTGAATTGATCACCAAACTCAGAAAAAATATGAAAAAGCAGCTCTCACCTATGATAGATAGAATCAAATTGGCTCTGAGATCTGCCATTGAATGCACAATAGATGTGCTGAAAAATCAGGCTTGTGTGAAGCATTAAAGACATATAAGTTTAGGGGAAATGATAACCATTATCTTATCTGCTATTGCTGCGCTTCATTTTCAATATAGAAAGACAAGACTTGGATTATATTTCCCCTTTTTAAAACCCCTAGCGTGAGGTAATAACATCGTCGAACATCACCTTCTTTTCTCCTGCTAAAAATGTTGCCTTCCTCCGCTAGAAAATCAAATTGAAGTTTCCACTCATTATCAAAAGGCTATAAATCCTTTACTTGATTATCAGCTTCTCATTGTAAATCCTTCCAGAATGTTCATCCTCGATTCGGATGATATAAATTCCGGATGGGATACCTTCAAGACTTATCGTTTTTGGGGATGAGAATTTGTCACGGGTATATATTTTTCCCTCCATTGTGCTAATTGAGAATTGAAAGATTGAATTCCTTTTACTTTCAATGGTCAATTGACTATTAGCTGGATTTGGGTAGACAAAAATCCCATTCAGATTTAAAATGGATACATTTGATACAAATGATTTATTGCAGTGGCTACAGTCATAAAACCCAATACGGACTTCGCCGATTGAGGAAAATCCTGCATTTAAGCTGCTTGTAGAGATTCCTCCAATGATAAAACCCGAAGAAATACTTCCTTGTTGACCTGTTTGGGCATTCAGGTTTTTGCCTCCTGCATGTGCAAACCATAGGTCAGATGTTTGGCCCCAGCTGGATACGCTTAAGCAAAGTGCAAGTAAGGTGAAAATGGTAAATTTCATATTTGATGTTTTTTAGGTAAATGATTATTCTTGTTTATTCCGAATAACCTTAAAGTCTTCATGACCTTTCCGGACAGCTTTGGCCTCCCAATCAAACTGATAATTACCCAGTCCGCTGAAAAGTTCTTTGACTTTGAAGCCCCTGGCAGTCCGCTCAACCACGGCCAGTCCTTTAGACTTAGCGGACCAAGGTGAGGTAGAGATGGTTAGAGTCCCGGGATTTATCACTAGCTCGAAGTGTTCCGAAAATAAAATCTCGGCCTCACCATTCACTAGGGTGGCTGTGCCTCGCTCATAGGCCGCCACTTCAGGGCCTTCGATACAAGCATAGACGATTTCCTTACCAGGACGGGTGGGGTGGGGCATGACAAAGGATTTAATACCTCCATTGGCGCCACTGGCTTCGACAACACCATCACCATTGGAATTGACTTTCATGCTCGCAGCATTCGCTCCAATCTCGTTGAAAACGGCAATGTTTCCACGATTAAGTTCTAGTATCGAGCCGCTCCCACAGGAACCGAGGCGTGTATTCAAAGTACCATTTTCTCCTCTCGTACTGATTAGACCTGCAGAGCCGTTGCTGATACTTGGATTTGTAAGTCCAGCATGCATCTGTGCCCGAAGCGATCCCAGACTATCATGTACGGAAATATGGCCATTATTGCCTTGAATCCAACTTCCCAGAGATACGTTTCTGTTACCTGTTGGTCCATTGATGGTTCCAAAACCTATATCTGTATTACCTACTCCCAAGACAGCTCCCTGTTCGTTTGTACTCGCGCGAATTTGAAGCACCCTATCTGTCAGAGACATGGTAGTATCTCCATTCAGATTCTCAATATATAGGGCTTCGTCTCCTACACTTGTCAGGATTTTTCCATTCTTTGCAAACTCTGTACTATCGGCGTAGAAGGCGTGCTCTGCCTGCAAGGCATAGATGGCATAGCTAGTTGTGTCTGAAATAAACGCCCTATTGGCCTGAAAGGCAAAGGGAACACTCATGAGTTCCACCGTAGCCACGTTAGCTCCATTGATGGCGAGTTTTACCCACTTGGGTGTA
>JALEFZ010000093.1 GCA_022760475.1 Bacteroidia bacterium
ATCTATAAAAATAATAATAGAGTAGAATTATTAATAGTCATATTTTTGTACTAATTTTAAGTACAAATAATGTACAGATAGTTATTACATACAAGCAGCAATAATATGAAAAAAATAAAACTTCTATTAGCAGATGACCACCCAATAGTCTTGAGTGGTTTAAGAAGTACATTTGAGAAAGAGGATTCAATAGAGATTATCGGAGAGTGCCAGAATATGTCCCAGATAATGGATACGCTAAAAACCAAAGAAGTAGACATTGTTATTCTTGATCTTCAACTCCCTAATGAAAGTGGATTCAAGGTTGCCAAAAAAATTAAAGAAGAATACAGGGATGTCCGAATTCTTATTTTCTCATTCCATGCCAAGGAAAAGTATATCCATTTTCTACTTGAAATTGGAGTCAATGGATATATAACTAAAGGCGAACCTACTGAGCTATTGATTGAAGCTGTATATCATCTTAGTCAGGGACGTGAGTTTTTTGGGAAAGATTTTGCAGATAAGGTTGAAGAAATTAGGTCAAGGAATGATAAGAGAAAGATTATTTCTTTTTCAAAAAGAGAAGAGTTAATTCTCTTAATGATGGCACAAGGGCTGAAAAGAGAAGAGATCGCAAATAACCTGAAGATAAAATCATCGACTGTTGATACCTATAAAAGGAGGCTAATCATGAAAACCAATGTAAGTAACACTGCGGAACTGGTTGCCTTTGCATTCAAACAAGGATATGTACCCTAAAACTAAAACCTGAGTTATGGAACTCCCTGATTTATATTATGCAAAAGACCTCCTAGCAAAAGCAAGAATCGAGGAGGCAATTAAGTTTTTGAGAGATTGGTTAAGAGAAACACCTCTAGCTCGGAAAAGAGCTTATGAGAATAGCTTGATTCTTATAAGCTCGAATTATTATGATTTCAAAAAATCTATACAAACCCTAAGTCAGGAACAAAAACAACTGATAAAGAACAACTTAATAACTAGCCTACTTGACTGGATAGATAATTTTATTGTCCTGGATTGAGCTTACTCCACCCTCAAAACCAACTCCTCTCCTTCAGCAATCAGCTCTGTAATTTGCTGGTATGAGCGATGGTAAGCCGCTTCTGAGCCTATCAAGTGCTCCCCATGAAATGCATCACCCAAGAGGATATTGCCATAGCTGAGTGAAGCTTCATTCCCAATTAGGAAATACACATAGTTCAGATAGGGGACATCCTTGATGTGAATCATCCCCTGGTGCATGGAACCGTAGCGAAAACTGTAAGTTGTATGATATCCTCCCTCAGATCGAACTCCAATCAGGTAATCACCGGCAGGAATAGCCATTTTTTCATGAATGTTCTGGTTGGTAAGCGGACCCTCCAGTGTCATTGCCAAAGTTTGCCCCTCAAAAATCAATTCCCCTTTGGTAAAGTGAGCCTCAGATTCGTTTCTACGAAGTGTCAATAATTTTTTCCCCTCCACATCCAGTCTCTTTACATTTGATGTAGACCTGTTTGTATGTGTATTTGTGGCAGAAGTATTGACATCATCATTTTTGATGATCAATCCCCGATCCTTATTTTCAGTTTCCTCATCTTTAAACAGAAAAGGAAACAGACGACGAAAAAATGACAGCATGTGAAGGTTTTTTTCAAGTATAAGGATAATTTTCATTTTTTTAGGTTGTAATTTTACTTGTACAGCATCAAATCTGGAATGAAGCAAAAGAGGATAAATATTTCTTCAGGGACGGTTTTTGAAGAAAAGGTGGGATATTCAAGGGCAGTCAGGGTCGGCAACATCATAGAAGTAGCCGGTACAACTGCAATGGATGGAGCGGAAGTCATGTTTTACAATGATGCCTACCAGCAGTCTCAATATATTTTCCTAAAGATACAGCAAGCGTTGGTGGATGCAGGGGGCTCCATGAAGGATGTGGTCCGTACAAGGATGTACACCACTGATATGAGCTACAGCGAAGAGATAGGGAAGGCGCATGCAGAATTTTTCAAAGACATAAAACCTGCAGCCACCCTCCTTGAAGTATATTCTCTGATACAGGAAGGCCTTGTAGTTGAAATTGAGGCCACCGCTATTCTTTCGGAAGAATAGGCAAAAAGGCGATTAAGCCGCCTTTCTACCTTTTCTAATTTCTTGTGTCCTTCTGTAAATTGAAATCAGGAATCCAGCCGTCAAGATGAAGGTTCCCAACCACAGCAAGTTGATGAAAGGCTTTTGAATCGCCTTAATGATCACAAAGTCGGCTTCAGGATTCACAAAACGGCCCTGTAGGTGGACCAGGTTCTTCTCCGGCTCGATCCCGACGAAAGCAAAGTCCAGCCCAAATTCCTTGATTCCAGCCTGAATCATCCCCGGTTTGTTGCCTTTGATTGTAAATATCGGCTGAGCAGTCTTGCTCTGACCGCCATTTGTCACCACCAGATTTGCAGCTGCGGCCACATCATAACCTTTCAAATCAGGCCTCTGGCTAAGGTTGATCAGGTTTTCCAGCTTGAAATTGAAGGATTCCCACTTGGCAGACTGGCCAATTTGTAAATCGAGGTTGAAAAACTTCGTTTCAGCCTTGTCCTCTGCTGGTAAGCTGGAAGTATAGACATAAATATCCCTATTCCAATAGATCTTTCTGCTTGGGTGAGGAATGATCCCCTCCTCTACCTTGTTGAGTTCGGTGGTAGCAAATAGGGTAAATTCATCCTTCTCATTGCCACGATTCTTAAATTGCAAGCCATATTCCACGCGGGTATTAATCCTTTGAGGCTCGAATGCGGCCAGATCCTCGTTCAGTTTGCGTTTGACCAATTCCAGGTCAACTTCTCCCAACAGTTCTTTCTGATGATCAGCATGTCGTGGGTTGTTTTTATTGACAGCTTGGGTGTTTTCTTTTTTCAAAAATGGACCTCTTGGGAGAATCAATGCCCATCTTTTACCCGATTTATCCCTAAAGGCCAATTTGAATTTGACAATGTTCTCTTCCAGAACACTCAAGTCGGAAACGGGTGCCTCTGCTTCTTTTTTCCCTAAATAGGTTACGTCATAATTGAGAATTTGAACTTTCTGATCCTTTGGTAGCAATACATTGTCAATTCGCTCTTCTTCAGGAAAGCGTGCCAAGTCTCCAGGTCTCAAGTTCTTGGAAATCACCGAGTCATAACCTGAGGAGAAGAGCATTCCGATCAACATCAGTGCAAAACCAATGTGAACCACTGTTCCTCCCATGACCTTCAGGCCTTTTTTATTCTTTCTCAGAAGAGAAATCAACACATCAAGGTTGGCAAATAGCCCAAATAGAGAGGAGAACAACAGCAATTCATCTGTAACAGAGAGGATTCCATATTGGATATAGGCACCTATTTTTTTGAAGAAATTTGGACTCATCAACTCAGGGTCAATGATTTTTGCTCTTTCGCTATCGAAGGCAAACTCCCAATCAGCCCACCAAATGCTCACCATGATGCTGACTCCTACAATTACAGCAAGAAGAAATGGCCTGAAAATAGCATCAGCAAACTGCTTTCCTTTTGCCCTATTCCACCAAAGGAATTGTCCAATACCAGAGGCCACGCCAAACATGATGGCAAACCATACATTCCAATTGTAATAGAAGAGCTGGACATTGGGTGGTGGAGCCAAATTGGTTCCAAATATCTTATTGAAGACCGGCAAAGAAGTGGCCACCGTGATCATCAGAGATGAGAAAATAAACACAATCACTCCGATCAACAGCCAAAATTCCGCAGTCATTACCTTCGTATCATCAGGTCTGTTGGGAATCTCCTTGCCACGAAAAAGCATCATGACAATCACAAAGGCGGTATACAAGCCTATCAATACCAACAACTGTCCTGTCAGACCAAGATCTGTAAAAGTATGAACTGAGTTTTCACCGAGGATACCGGATCTTGTCAAGAAGGTTGAATAAAGTACCAAGAGGAATGTAAATATGATCATCAGCATAGACAGGGTCAGGTAAGACTTTGTCTTGCGGAATATCAGCATGGCATGCAAGGATGCCACCCCACACAGCCAGGGCACAAAAGAAGAATTCTCTACGGGGTCCCAGTTCCAATAACCTCCGAAGTTAAGCGTTTCATATGCCCAATAACCACCCATGATGATCCCGATTCCCAGGATCATGACTGAGAAACTCATCCAGGGCAATGCTGGCTTAATCCAATCGGTATATTTTCTTCTGATAAGGCTGGACATTACAAATGCAAATGGAATGGTGGTTGATGCAAAACCCAAAAAGAGGGTTGGTGGGTGAATCACCATCCAATAATTCTGGAGCAAGGGATTAAGCCCATTTCCATTAGAGGGGATAAAGTTTGGATCGGTCAACCAGACTTCGTCTTCTGGGAAAGCGGCTCTCAGAGAAAGGAAGGGTGTAGAACCCAATTTCCAGGTTTCCGGCTCGAAAAATACCGCAAACAAACCTGTAGCAGCTAGTGCAGCACCCGCAAACAAAGCCCAGAAATGGTTTTGATCAGACTTATGCGATTCGTAGGCAAAGAAGCCGTACATGACCGTATAGCCAATCATGACCCACAAGAATAACCAGAAGCCTATTCCATCTAAACTCATTTCTCCTTGGCCAGGGATCAGAGATACATTGTATCCCAACTGTCCACGGAACAACAACAACAAAAAGGCTGTCGCTACAATCAATGAGAAAATATGAAAGTTACCATTTAAAGGAAGTTTGTCTCTTTTTTGGAAGAAATGGAATGCGAAATAGAAGCCTGGTAACAAAGCCAGTACCAGATAGATACCAGTTACCCAGGTACTGCTGACATACACCCCCAATAGCATGGAGGTGATGATCAAATTCACCGAAGCAACAATGGCCAATACACTGTTTCGCCATTCCGATTTGTTAAACAATAGAATGCCACCGAGGATACCATGCCAGAATGCCCATAAAAGGAAAGAACCCTCTTGTCCTTCCCAGAAGCAGGAAATCATAAAGTGGACTGGGAGCTCATTCGAAGAATGTGCCCAAACGTAATGATATTCATAATTATGGCTGTGAATCAATACAAAAAGAGTCGCAATGATTCCAATGATACTTAAGATGTGGGCAACGAAACTCACAGTTCCCATTCGCTCCCAACTCTTTTTTTCTTGTCCCTCACGCTGATCGCCTATGAGAAAACTAATCATGGCAACCAAAGCACTTGAGAATGCAAGGGAAACCAGGATTTCTCCGATTTTTCCGCCGATAGATTCAAACATATAATTTCAGGGAAATTTCTGCCGTCCTACAAATAATTCGATTAAAGGTCAGTGCTTTCGTTTTGCTTAAGGTCAGTTGCCTCAAACTTGGAAGGACACTTCATAACAATTTTTTCAGCCACAAAACCCTCTGGCTTGTATGCCCCAACTACAACCACCTTTTCAGCATTTTCAAAATTGGTTGGCTTGGGTTCGTAATAGTTAATCAACTCTACATGCTGGGTAGTGTCCTGAAGATAGAATTGAAAAAGGTCTCTTTCTGGATGGTACTGACTCTGCTCACGATTCACCCATTTTCCTACTATGTGAACCTGTTTATCAGTTGTTTTGGCATTAGAAAAGTCAGTATAGATGCTCGCTGATTGCGAGAAGTTCAAGCCAAGGCCTACGATAAAGACGGCTAGAACAACAAGGATGATGATATTTAATGGCTTCATGATTATATCTTATTTTTCGTTTTCCAGTTGATCCATTTGCTTTTCCAGTTGCGAAACTTTCCGCTGGGAAATGAATAGGTATGAAATGAATCCAACAAAGATGACCAGGACAACAGCCAAGACAGCATTTACTTTTTCACTCGCAAATAGCCAGCTTTGAGCCTTTTCCTGAAGCAAAAATATAGAGAAAAATGAATTTATCATTTGAAAATTTAATTCTGAAGTTGTTTTTCGTAAGTTTTATCTGATATGTACTGGTCCAGCCTTTCCTTCACGACAGCCAAACGACTTCTCACCTCCCACATCCAAGTACCGAGCAGAGAGAAACCAACTATACCAACCAACATTATCACATAAGAATTTCCATCGTATTTTCTGGCTAGGATTTGCGACCCTTGCTCTGCCGTAGGGTGAAGCCCTGGCAACATTTTAGGCACAATGAAGAAGAGTGGAATCAAAGTGGCAAATGCAAAAATGTTGTAAACTGCTGCAATTCGTCCCCTTTGTTCGGGTTCAGAAAATGAAGAACGGAGGAGAAAATAACCAAGGTAAATCAACAGTGAGATCAATGCACAGACCTGAATAGGGTCCCATACCCACCAGGCAGAGAAATCATTGTCAGGCAGATTTTCACCCCAAGTGACCCTTGACCAGATAATTCCAGTGATCAGACCTACAGAATTGAGTAAAACTCCTATTTCTGCAGCGATTCTTGCTTTGGCATCAATCATGCCAATGGTAGGTTTACCGCTGTAGTCCATCTTCTTTCGATCAGGGTCCAGCCTTACAAGCATAGTAATACTCCAAACCACTGAAATCGTCATCAAGGTGATTTCACTGAACCACATAGGCACATGGTAAAACAAGTTTCTAGATGACTGCCCCCAGATGGGATTGTATGGCATTTGGACAAAGAGGCCATATGTAAGGGCGAATCCGACAAGGACTATTCCAAGGATCTTGTACGATAGATTCCAGACTTTTTTCATATAGCAAATAAACTATTTTTTACCGTTGAATGTTCCTCAAAAAGCAGGGGAATTTTCCTCGTTTATTTGTTAAACTCAAAGTTAGGTATTTTTGAACGAAAGATATAGTTGATTTATATCAAAGTCAGCCTTCAACCATAAGTTTAAGTCATCAATCAAAATAATTTTAGGGCTGTTTGAATTTAGAATTTTCTTTTTTCAGGCAGGATATTAAGATTCTGAAGAAGTAATTTTGTGAGTTTTGGTGGGGCTAAAGCAAAAAATCATGAACTCAGGTTCTTGAAAGCCAACTGTAAACGAAAAGAATTAATCTTCAAGAGTCTCATAATCCTTCTGAAGTCCTTTTTCAAGAATTTCAGGTATAAAACATGTTTTATTGATTGGGGGCTAGGGTAAAACGATCTTTTCGGATTACACTTCTAATTAGTTCGATAGTAGTGGTTGATGACGTTTTTAGTTCATGAAGCCTTTCTTTAAAGGAAGGCTTTCTTTAGTCTCTCCAAACAAAGGGGAAAAGGATGACTGACACTATTGTAAGAACAACTGTAATTCCACCAAGCATCAGGTAACTGTCAGAGCTAAGTCCAGCATCAAAGCCTTCTACTGCATATCGAGATAATCTAATCAAAACCAGGAGTACGGGAACCAACAAAGGGAAGCTGAGAACTGCCATCAAGGTCCCCTGGTTCGCCGCCTTGGATGCAATAGCTGTAACCAAAGTCAAGTTCGCGCTCATTGCCATACTTCCCATCAAGGTAATCAGTATCATCATTCCCATTTTTTCAACCCTGACATCACTTAGAAAAGAATATGAAAACAAAGCCACAATGGACACCATACCTAAAAGGAACAGGTTGTAAATCAGTTTTGATAGGATAATGGAAGTAGGGCTGGCAATTCCATATAGGTAAAGGCTTTGGCCTGAACTTTCGGAAAGAAAACTTTTAGCTACAGAATTAATAGCGACAAAAAGCATGATGATCCAGTAAATAATGTTCCATGTCAAGGGGTTTAGTTTATTGACAAATGCCAATGAAATCACCACAACCATGCATAACACGTACATGATCAAGCCATTGAAAGCATATTTCTGCTTCCACTCTAACATAAACTCTTTTCGGAGCAGCACTCCTATTTCCCGTAGTATGATCATCAGGGGCTAAAGTAAGGAAGATTGAACATTTTTTTCAAACAAGGCTTGTTAAAAATATTAGCAATTCCCATATTCATTGATAATATTTTTCGTTTACTTTTCGTTCTAGCATTCCATATAAAGTAATCCATCCGGCTTATGAGTCTGTATGTTCCCCCCTCTGTTCTTAGAATCCAACAATTACATGCCCCTATCATAGATCACCCTAAGGCTTATTCAGATATTAGTCTCCAACTGGAGGCCTTTGCAACAATCAGCTTTGAAGCATGGAAATCCAGGGATTCATTAGCCTGGGAACTGATCTCAAATTTCCATCCTGATTACCTCGGGAAAGCTGTAGAAGAATTACATGCACCCTCACTAAATATGGATGATTTTTTATTGATGACTTGTAGGGAACATGGTTTCACCAATTGGGATGAGCTTCAGAAAATGCCGAGTAGACAGCTTGATCCTGCTTTCGAAGTAGCCATTGACTTGCTATTGTCGGGCCATAAAGAAGCTCTTAGGCAACATTTCAGGGTATTTCCACGAGTAGTAAAGCAAAAATCAGTTTATGGACATAGGGCAACACTCCTACATTACCTTTCTTCAAATGGAATAGAAATGAGGAGGCAGTTTGTCCCGGCCAACTTGACAGAGATGATTGAAATACTGCTCGAATTCGGGGCGGATAAACAAGCCAAGATGCACGTATATGGAGGAGACTTTACTTTTTGGGAATTGTACAGCACAGGCGCACATCCATATGCAGCAGGTATAGATGAAGGACAGGTAAAATCCTTGATAGCTTAGCTTGACTATCTTTTCCCCCAATCCCAAATGCCGTAGGCAAGCGCCTCTGAGACTTCTCTGCCATTGATCCGCAAAATGATGATGGCCTGGCCTCTATGATGAGACTCATGTGAAATCAGGTATGCCATAAAATTGACCAACCCAGCCTTAAAGCCTTTTATTTTACCGGTGTCCATAGATCTTTTTAGCAAAGCCTCAATGGCATGCCCGGATTCTTCGAGTTGATCATTCAGGTAATTTCTATAGGAAAGTCTTTTCTTGTCTAGGGCGCTTGTTTGTTCCCATAAATCAGGAGCAGCTACCTGTAGCCACATCCGCCTTACCTCATGCAAGTGCGCAAAAAGCTGCCCAATGTTTCTGTCCCCCCCTTCGAGTGAATCCAAAAGGTAGGATTCCTGCATATGATCCAGGAAATAAGCATTGATGCGTTGATGCCTTTGCCAACTGGCTAGCAACTGATTTTCAAGTGGTTCCATGTCCCAATATGCTAAACCAATGATAAGTTGTCATTAAATCACAGAAAAAAATCAGGAAATATTCGGAATGGGTTAGAATTCCTCCTCTCGAATCAGGCATGATACCTAAGAAGCTCGGTGAATGCTGCAAGCTCAAGGAGAACAGCAATGATTGCTAAAGATTGGTTTGTGCCTTCGGCTTTGGCAAGTATAACCCTGACAGGGTTTAAACCCTGTCAGGGTTGTAGCTAAAATTTTACCCATTTCCAAATAACCATTTTCACCCACTGATCAATTTCAACAAACGCATTGCCTGAAACAGGCTCATTCCACGTAAAAATACCAGCTAAGACTAAATTCCAAATTCCCTTTTGCCATAAGCCAAAAGTGCCAGGTAAGGGTCGCCATCAAGCCCTAAAAGCTGTGAAAAAGCAGGCTCGGTCTTATATCCCTTTTCTTTAAGGCCTATGATTGCCTGTTTGAACTTATCCCCCTCTCTTTCTAATAACCGATGCTCAATGAGCATATGCCTATAGGCGAATTGCTCCTCAACAGGCAGGTTTTGACAAAAAATCTCAATTGGATAATGTTTACCCTCAAATTGTGCAATGACAGAGAGCAGTCCTCGCTTATATCTTTTTTTGACCTCGCCCCCATTTCTATTGCTTAATTTAACATTCAAAAAATCAAAGAATTCATCTAGGTCTACAGCCTCACAGATGATATCCAGATCGCTTTTCGCTGTTTGAATTCCTAAGGGAATTGTCCCACAAAGTCGGGGCTTATACCCTTCCAGTAAATCCCAAAGTCCGTCAAGCATTAAGTCTTCATATGCCATATGCTGGGCAATGCTTCCACTTTTAAGATATGCTAATTCATCAAAATTCATTGGGATATCCTGCTTGCAATTACTGCTGTTGCCTTAGCAATATCTCCTTCCCCACCGATAAGTCTTCAGGAGTGGTAATTTTTATGTTATCATAACTACCTTCAGCGATTACCACTTTGTGTCCCTGATTCTGATAAAGGCTGGCATCATCTGTAAAATTGTCGTGAGGCCTTTGGGTAAATGCTTTGTAAATTCTTACAAGGTGAAAGACCTGTGGGGTTTGCACTTCTACAAATTCACTTCTGTCTACAGCTACAGAATTCCCATCTTTCCCTTTTTGCCGAAGGGAGGCTTTTACAGGAACACATACCACGGCTGCCCCCTCATCCTCAGCCAACTGAAAAGCATGTTCCAAAACTTTCTCCGAAACAAATGGCCTTACACCATCATGGATGGCAACAAGGCAGTCTTCTACTTGACTCACATGGCCAAACAAAAAAGACAAGCCCGACCAAACAGATTCTGTTCTACTTTTACCTCCCTTACAAAGGTGTACCCTTGACAATAAATCTTTCTCAAGGTATTGATTTCCCATTTGAAGAAAGGTTTCGCTATGATCGGAGGGTAAAACCAAGGCAATTTCCAATTCGGCATTCCAGTTCAGGAATCTTTCAAGGGTATGAATCAGGATTGGTTTTCCCTCCAAAGGAAGGAATTGTTTGGGTTGGCTGGCACCCATTCGCTTTCCAGAACCACCTGCCACAATGACTGCCAAAGGTCTTTTTGCCATAATAAAATTGATAGGAAAAATTTTCACCTAATCAACAAACTATTGATATGTTGAACAAGTTCCTGAAATATTCTCTTCTATTCTTATGGATAAAAAACAGCACTTAAGGGGTATTCAGAATGATATTTTATTGGACTAGAAGTAATTTGATTTAAAATCTTCCAGCACATTCAACTTTCTATGCGTCTTGGGTGTAAGAAAATTGATACCATTATTATACAGGTATTAAGCTAATATTGACCAATATTAATTTTTGTTCCGACAAATCTATTTTACCATGAAAAAAATTATTTTCACGCTAGCTCTGGTTTGTATCACTGCTGGCCTTCAGGCACAAATTGTAAGCAACTTGTTTTCTTCCTGGAAGCTGAAAAGTTTCGGTCTCTCCGCTGGAGTTGAACAGGACATGATCATGAACTTCAGTGGAAACAGCTTTGTGAGGATGTCAGGCTATGATGATCTTTTCACATCCAGAGATATTGACCTAGACCAATTAGACTTGACAGCTGGAATTTGTGAAAACCCACATCTTCGTGCCCAGGCAATCTTTTCGCCTGCTGCTATGCCTAATCTTGAGATTCATACTGCGATGGTGGCAATCATTAATCGTGTAGATGCCATTACCTATTGGTCAGATACGGACCTTGGCCGTTATGATAATTCATTGACCCTGGACTCCTGGGGATCAGAAGTAGCTGCCGAAATGGCCTTCATCAGAAGACTTAAAGCAGGTCCTTTTAGCCTATATGGAGGCTTGGGTACAAACCTTGGTTTTACCTTTGCGAACACCATGAGTATTTATGGAACCCAGGCAATCGATGCCAATGATTTGAGCTTCGCAGAAACCGGAGTGGCAAGGTTCGATGCCAACAATGGTGAAGAGTATACCTACTTTTCTGATTACAATGATATTTCAAACGGAATCTCTCAAAGGGTATTTGCCCAGGGTGGAGCCAGTATTACCTTCCTTAGAAGGTTGGAATTGGGACTTGAAGGAAGGTATGGTTTCGGCTACAGATACCATTTTGGAGGAAAAAACCTAACCACCAACTTGAATTCTTTCGCAATTTTCACACGTTGGAACCTGAATTAAAAGGGGAAAAATTCCACTTTAATATTTAAAAGTCATACCTGGATGAATTTTTGTTGATTCATCCAGGTTTTTTTTATTATTAAAATTCATGTGCAAAAACGATTCAATTCCTAAAAACTTGCCCGATTCTGATGCAAAACGCGAATTTTTGCTTCAATTTCCCTCCTCTCCCCTATCACTTATTCTATATTACAAGATTTTACAGTAGTTTAGCATGAGATTTAATGCAGCAAACCGATTTACCTTGCAACTTGAACAAAATCGGTTCGTCTGTTTATTCAATAGGTTGTAGCGGCTAGATATCCATGCAAATTCAAAAGTTTATCCTGCTTTTTGCCATTGCCCTCTTCACCATTTCATGTGAAGAAGGGAACATAGACCTTGACAACGGAGGCGAAGAAGAGCTCTATGTTCAAATTGATGAGATCAAATACCACATGCCTGCGGGCTCCTATAAAAATATCACCCTTGAAAAGGGGCTTCATAGCATTTCAATTGAAGACGCTAGCGGAAAGGTGTTGGACGCCTCGCGATTTGATGTAGAAAAAGGAGGCCTTTTGAACCTCGGAAAAACAAACTATATAGTCTGGACTGAGCTTTATGGCTCTTCTCAATTCAGGAAGGACAAACTGAAATTGGCGTATTTCGAAGTCGAAACCATCGATGGGCCCCAGAAGATTTGGGGAGAATTCGAAAGACTGGATGCAGAAAAACTTTATATGGAGACCAGATGGGACCATGGACTCAACGAGGACTTCAAAGAGCAACTTTGGAGATTAGACTTGATTCAGGATAAATATGTGATTGTAAGGAAGGTATTTAGAGAGGCTCAGTTATTTGAAGAATACAAGCAGCTTCAGAATAAGCAATGAGGCATGCGTAGCAGTACGAAATCCTTCAATATCAGATCAGGGAGGTGTACCATTTATCGAGACAGGGTTGAAATTCTTCAGGAGGATATCTCTGGAAAAATTGGAAACTGGCTTTTCAAGCGAAATATACATTCTGCTGGTCCAGTTTATCTATTAGCCGCCCTGTTGCTATTTATAGCATCTTTACTTTCCCTTACCCTTACCAATTACTTCTTACTTACATTCCTGATTGCCACTACTGTGGTAGCTATCTACCTCTTTTTCCAAAACCGCAATTATTCCCTCGCACCTCTCATCCAGCGAGATCAGATCAATCAGATTCGCTACCATGAAGCTATTCCAGGGAAATCCAGGCCATATTTTGAGATAAGTTTTAGCCCCAAAAAAGAAGAAAAACCTGATTTAGTCCTTCTCAGAAAGATAGTTCTACCCAATACCCGACACAAAGGGACTACAGTGGCAGATACGGCATATTGGATTTTAAAGGATGAAGGACTTATTTCTGATCGGCAGGCGTAAGCTCTTCGAATACCCCCGTTTTCCTGTTTTTTCTGACATTATTTGCCTCAAAATACCTCCCATTCATTACTACATAGGTACCTGATTCCAGTGTTTGGGCAAAGGCCAAGGCACTTCCCAGGTTAAAAAAACCGTCTGAGCTTCCAAATCGATAGGGAATCATAGCACCAGTAACTACAATGGTCTTATCAGGTACCTCCTTACTAAGTAACTTTGCTGTTTTGACCATGGTATCGGTACCATGGGTAATCAAAATGTGGCTTTCTTCAGCTGCCTTACAATTCCTGACAATGACATCTCTGTCCTCATCTGTCATTTCCAGGCTATCTATCATCATTAAGGTCCTGATCCTAACATTGACACTGTTCCTTCCCAATTTTAGCATTTCAGGAAGTTGGGTATCCTCAAAATAAAGCTGCCCACGCAGCATGTCATAGGTCTTGTCAAAGGTACCCCCGGTTACGAATATCCGAACAGTCATGGATGAATGGTCTAAAGGTGCTAAGGTAATTATAGGAAAAAATATTTTAACCCATGACCAAATAGCCAAAGAAATCTTAGCAAGTCAATTTATAGAGGCCACAAGCTGAAAAATATTACCTTTTTCCATAGAAAATGGGAGAAAAGCAGTTTATAAATCCTTCAAACTAGCTCATTAGTATATACTGTAAATTCAATTTGAGAACGAAATCCCCTTACATAGAATCCCCACAATTACACCTGTAAGCAATTTCCATTTATTGTATTATACCAAATCATATAATTAACGATATTTCGACTCGAACCCATAAATTGACAGTTCTTATATGTTTCGACAAAAAATATTTTTTCTGTCTGCATTACTCATCTGTTGGCATGGAGGGCTTTGGGCAGAAGGTACCGCGCAGCTTATTCCTGCTGGAGCGTCTTCGGGATGTGTGACCTATGTACAGGGAAATGATGGATCAGGGAAGGAGGGCCCAGGTTATGGAAGGCCTGAAACAGACCTATTACACATCAGGATCACAGACCCTTCTACAGAAACCATCTACATGGGATTTACGCGTAAGTTGCCAAGCTCCAAATCGGTGTACTATCAGGTACTGGATCCTGATGGGAATATTCATTGCACGGGCAAGGTGGCAGAGTCCTCTGGAGATCCAGGCTATATCGATGACAATGGGGTCGAGGCGTACGTAGGCCCTCAAGCCATAGGTGGTGCGACGGGCTACCAAGCCATAACTTGTACACCTGATCAAGCAGGAGACTATATACTACAATTTAATGTATCCGATTCGCTCATTGCCACACCTGGAGAAACGAAATATTTTGTACATCCCTTTGATGTTACGGTTGCTGATGTCAGCAATCCTTCGAATATCACAGCCATAGATGGCAGGCTCTATACCTACCGCTGGCACCTCAATACCAATAGCGGATCTAACAAGGCCTGTATGGATTTCTACACCTGGACTCCTGACAGCCTTGTTATGAAAATGGAAATGAATGAGATCCAGCCCTTTGGTTTCACAGTCTCCTTTAACAGTACAGGAACTGCCAATACTGGTGATATTGTGGCTGACAGGCAATCTACCACCTCTACCAGTTCTACCATCCCTGAATACCCCGTATTCCTGAATGAGCCGGATGAAAATGCCTTTCCTTCGGGAACACCCGGTGAAGTAACCTACATTGAAGTCAACGCATGTACCCAGGATGACAGCTATTGTATCGTCGTAAACACCACCAAGGTAGGTGAAATGAACGTGTACATTGACCTGGATGGAGATGGAATTTTCTCTACCAATGGCATAGGCAAAGACGTCTATTTTCCTTACAGAAATTCAGCATCAGGCGAAATCTGTATTCCATGGGATGGCATAGATGGAGATGGAGATACCATTGACGTAGACACCAAAGGCCTGGTGAAAGTTGAATTCCTGGCAGGTATTGTCCATTTCCCAATTTGGGATGCAGAAAACCACACCAATGGCTTTAATTGTCAACTTATCCGACCTGTGGGCTTTGCTCCCAAAATGTATTTTGACAATTCCAATACCTCTATTGGTACCAGTGACCTCAGTGGCTGTACCTCTAATTGTAACAGTTGGGGTTCTAGCCAGGGCAACAACACCATGGTCAATACCTGGTTGAACACCATTACCAGTTCTGATGAAGACAGCATAATTATTGGTGCATTCTGTCCTCCACAAGCTGAGAACGATACCCTATGTACCAGACCAGGTCATGGCATTCAGGCCAGTATCCTCAACAATGACTTTGACCCAAATAATGATCTTGATACCAGCTCAGTAGTGGTGGAAACATTAGAAAGTTCTGAAGGGAGCGCAAGTTTTTCCACCGAAACAGCCCTACTTACATTTTTTCCTAATGGCACAGATAGTACAACCGTTAGTTTTCTTTATTCTATCCAGGATCTTACAGATGAAGATGATGGAGGTCCATTCGTAGATACGGCCGAGGTCATCATTTATATAAGTTCTAGTTGTACAGCCTCAACCGTACTCCCCATCGATCCGATTTTACTTAGGGGAAGACTCTCTCCAAGGGGGATCGAACTCAACTGGGAGGCCTTATTGACAGCTAATGGGCCGATGTATAAAGTCGAAAAGTCTTCGGATGGCAAGCGTTTCAAACCCATTTACGAAACTAAGACCACACGTTTTACAGACATGGGAATACCCCCAAGACATCACAAGCCACGCCCAATTACCTATTACAGGATCAAAATGAAAGACCTCGCTGGAGAAAAGGCTGTAAGTAATGTGATCGAGTTCAGAATTAAGCCCCCTTCAAAAATAGATTTTCAGTTTTATCAACAGCAAAAAGAGTTATTTGCCTTAAAATACAAGTCTCCTGAACCCTGCCTATTTGCCCTATATGACATGGATGGACAGCTGATCCATAGCCAATCGCTTCCCCCAGCTCTATTTAGACAAAAGATCAATGTGAAAATTCCGGGAAGAGAGGAAGGCATTTATCTGGTAAGCTTGCTATCAGAAAATTTTTATGAAAGCAGGAAGATATATATTCGATAGACAGGTATGGGCATAAAGATTTTACCTACTAAGGATTTGATACCTGAGGGCAAATGTGAAGTAATAATGGCAAAAGCGGGGAAATCCGTTGAAGCAGTTGCTTCTACCGTTGCCTTGGTTCAGGAATGAAATAACTGAACCACTGGAGCGGGCCGAGAAATGTAGCTTCTCAGTAAGTTTAAATAACAAACCACCTGCCAATCTGTAGTCTAGGCGCTCGTAGGTACTGGTAACATTTCGGCCACTGTTTTGATCCGTAGCCCCCAAAAGATAACCGACTATGGGGCCCCCTTCCAGGCCTAAATTGAATTTTGAATCATTGATCACAAAATTCAGGTCGGCATGGAGCAATACAGGGAAGCTAATATAATTGGTGCGAAGGCCATCCGTTCCAAAATCACTCCTGCTACCCAAGCCTTCAAAGAGGATTTCAGGTTGAAGGTACAAGTACTCCCTGAGTGGATATTGAACATAAGCTCCGGCCATGAGTCCAGCTTGTCTAAATCCACCTGCATTATCTCCATTTATGGTACTGGCTATAAGTCCAGATGTCAAGCCTCCAGTAAAATTCTGCGCTTGAAGACCGGAAAGCAGAAAGAGAATAAACAAAAGGGTGACTATCCATTTCATGGGCACATAGTTTTCTTGGCTCAATATAAAAAAAGAAGTGTGAGGAACATCGTCCCATTCAAAAGCTCCAAGTTATCCCTGCACCCCATCAATTACCATGAAGGAAGCAAAGAAGAGCAACTGAACCACATACAAAGCCGGTGCAATCGCATTTTCTTTTTTGGTGGAAATGGTATGAAAGCCAAACGAAAGGAGCCAACTGATCAACAACCAAGCAAGATAGTTTTGGGTAGGAATGATCCCACCTTCATTATCCCATTCCCAAAAATTATACGCTATGGCCATTGGCTCTATGAAGAAGTCCAGCAAAAGAACCAGTAAGGCCCCAATGGTGGCTTTTATAAAAATATTATTCGAAAGTTTCTGTGAAATTATGTTGCTACAATATACCAGCATGAACCAGTTAAGCCCAATGATAGGGGGAACACCTGCAATCTTAAATCCCAGGGCTGTCTCATAATGGTATGCCCCGAAGACTATTCCGGTTTGTACCCCAACAACTTCAATTCCATATCCTATCCAAAAACTGATGAATGCAAAAACACCAAAAGGAATGCTCCATTCCTTGTGAAAAATCAACAAAATAATAACAGAAAGAAGCAAATTGAAGGGTACAAGGGTCTCAAACATTGCCCTGGTATCCGGAAGATGAAAACCAATCACACCTACCTGGTGGAAAACCACCAGAATGATGGTAGCAATTACAACTGAACGTTTCGACCTTTCCATTCGTTTTTCTTCCTGATTTTTTTCACTGTAGAGAGTACGCCAATCCACAACATGACACACATTTGATTGAAGTGAAACAGCGTATTGTTCCAGGGATTTTGATTGGCTAAATAACTAATCATTATCCTGACAGACAAGGCGAGCACCAGAGATGTCATCAAAAGAGGCCATTCAAGGGTAAAAAATGCCACTGCCCACCCCAGCACAACAAGAATTAGGTAAACCCAAAGTCCCAGGATACTGTTTCCGAAACCAGCTAAAAGATTTTTGCTAAATCCATTGATACCTTCCTTAAACCCTTTGTACATCCTGACCTTGACCAGTTCCGAACCTACAAAGGTCATGCCTTTCAAGCCTGCTTTTTTCACCTCTCGCATGATTTCAATGTCCTCTACAACGACATTTTTTACCAGGGAGTGCCAATTATACCTTCTGTAATTTCTCGCTTTAAAAAGCATAAACTGTCCATTGGCAGCCGCCAAAGAAGGAAATGGAAGGCGATAGATGCTCCACAAAGGCAATAGGGACAGAAGAAGGTAATGCATTATGGGCACTACCGTCTTTTCGCCCCTAGTAAGCATGACCTGATAAGGAAAAATAGACAGAAGACTCAAATCCAATTTTTGGCTTTGGGCAATTACCCGCGGAATCAAAGAATTATTCATAGAAATAAGGTCAGCATCCAAAAAAAGGTAATAATCTCCCTTCGCTTCATTTCCCAGTTGGTGGCAAGCCCAGTTTTTTCCCAACCAACCTTCAGGTAAACTCTTACTATTGACATATCTGAAGTTGCCATGGCTAAGGGCATAGCCTTGTAAGAGACTTTCTGTTTCATCTTCCGAATGGTCGTTCAGGGCGATGATTTCCAGAAGGGGGTAATTGATATTTGATAAGACCTTAAAAAGATTGGGAAGATTTTCTGCCTCATTTCGAACAGGTATTAGTATAGATAGGTAAGGGAAGTTTTGAAGGGAGGTAAGAGGGAGCTTGGGAGCTTGAATCAGGTTAACAAGCGCCACAAAAAAACGCATGAGTAGAAAAGACAGCAGCAGATATGAAAACAATATCATATCCGCAATATCAAGAATTCAATATGCTTGACAAATAATTTTATCTTGTGCTTATGTTAATTTTTGTTAGCCGAGCTCTTTAAAGGAGTTCCCTATTTAAGGTTTCGTTTATTGAACCAAACCTGCTTTTCCATGACAAACTTATCCAGGTCTACCCATCTGCCATTGACTTGGCCTGCATCATGGGTAACACTTTCCCACTCAAACCCAAGTCTTTGTGCAATGGCCTTGCTCCGATGGTTTTCGGTGGCACATTTAATGATGATTTTTTCGACTTTCTTTTCGGTGAACAGGTAATCCATACAGCAGGTAACTGCGCGGGAAACAATCCCCTTACCCTGAAAAGCCTCAGCAATCCAGTATCCAATGGAAATTTCCTTTTTGTTGGAATTGGGCTCGTTCATATCCAGTAGACCTACCAGTTCGGCACCATACCAGATACCAAATACCCACTTTCCTGAGTAGACGCTTTTGTAATTTACGGAGAAAAGGAAATTTTTACAGTCTGCCATTGTCTGGATAGACTGTATCCAACTCAGCCACCTTTGGAGATGGTAACGGTTTTGTTCGATCAGGTCGAAAAGCCTGTTCAGATCCTCTAATTGGAGAGAACGCAGAGACACACCCGCACCTGCAGGTAAATCTGGCGCAGGACGGAAGACGATTGGCCTGAGCGCTGACTTTAAAAGTATTTTGGCATCAACCATTTTAAACTCCATTTCAGGTTTTAGAAAACAAAACCCGTTCCGTTTTATGAACTAAAACAGCTCGCATCCCGAATTTTTTTCAATTCAGAATTCTTCCTAACTACACTTTTTCCTATCCGGTGAATGGGTTTCTACAATTAAGATAATAATTATATGGACTCAAGTGATAAGATGAGCGTGACCAGTCGATTTTGCAATATATTTGACTACTGCATCTGTTTCGTTGGTTCCAATGACTTCATGGGCAATGTCCTTAATTTCTTTTCTGGCATTTCCCATGGCTATGGCCTTAGGCGCAATTTCAAACATGCTAATGTCATTGAGGTTATCTCCAAAAACCGCCAAATCTTCCAGCTCAAAGCCCTCTTCTTGTATCAAAGTTTGGATAGCATGTCCCTTGGTGGCATTTACATGGTATAAGGAAAGCCAAAACCAACTCTCATCATACCAATTTTCATATACATAGTGGCAGAATACGCCTGGAAACAATTCTTCAATCTTCTTTCCCAATTCCCGAATAGGTCCTTCTCTTTCTATCACATTCAGGCTTATTACATGATCTCTTAAACCAATGGAAACATCATCCACCAGCTTAAGTCGCCGATCTTTGGCCATTTCGCGGTCTTTTTTGTACCAGCTCAAACCCTCATTAGCGATTTCCCCCATGTAAAGATGGTTTGCATTTCCATCAAAGGTTCCCAAAAACGGATGAAAGCCCGCAGAAAGAACCAACCCCAACAAATCTTTCCCAGAGGCTTCTGGATGCGAAAAGACATGACGATGTTCACCACTGTGGAAATCAGCAATATACGCCCCATTTGAACAAATGATAGGCATGTCAAGTTTTAGGTCACCTAATACCAATCGAGAAGACGTAATGCTTCTGGCAGTAGCAACACTGAAAGCTACCCCTTGCGAAATCATTGTTTCGAGTGTTTTTCTGGCAAAAGCAGAAAGTGTAGCATCATTTTGAAGGAGGGTTCCATCCAGGTCAGAAACAAAAAGCATGGCTATGAGATTTAGAGGAACCCAAAATACACCATTAGCCTGAAAAAAATATTTTCTCGGGAAAATTTGACAACTTATTTTACTTACCAAATTTTTGAATAAGGATTCTTATCCTTTCTCTTTTTCACCTCAATGAAAGTACTCCTCATTCATAGCATGGCCGTTCATGGGACAGCAAGTATGAAAGCCATGACAGGCGTTTTGGGAAGCAAACTTCTTCCTGTGCCCTCTCTTTGGCTCACAGGACTAACGAATATTCCTGGCCATAAAAAATTTATGCCCCCATTTGAAGAAATTCTCATAGGAAGCCTGCAGATTGCCCAAAACCTAAATGAAGAAATTTGCTTATATGTTGGCTATTTGGGAGAAAAAAATCAAGTAGACATTATCCTGAGAGCAATTGATCGTTACAGAGATATCATCAAAATGATCATGGTTGACCCTGTATCAGGAGATCATGGCCGATTGTATGTCCCTGATGAGATTGTCCGTGCATGGCCAAAGTTAATTGCCCAAGCAGATTGGGCCTTCCCAAACTTTACTGAATTAAAGATTCATTCAGGCTTTTCGCTTGAAGAACAAATTGAGGAAGAATGGGTAGTTGAAAGATTTCAACAAAAATTCCCTGAACTGTCCTTTCTTGTAACAAGTCTCGATCGAGGTAACGAACTGGGCATTTTAATGTCGGAAAACAGAATATTCAAAGAATACCGTCATGAAAAACTGGACCAATCCTTTGGTGGGACTGGTGATTTATTCGCCTCATACTTCATTGACCAATATATTTTTAAACTAAATGGGGCTTGGGAAAGTCTAACTTATGCAGCCCAGCAAACCCTACTTGCCATGAAGGCTACAATTGAGGCTGGAGAATCTTTTTTAAAAATAGAGTAGGGCCAAAGGAATGTTAGGGATTGATAATTTCGAAAGACAGATAAAAGATTGGTAGCATGCTGTTCGTCATTACGTAATCAGCATGATAAAAATTTCAAGCTTAACCAACTTTTCTTTTATATTTGTAGAACCATCAGATAAGTGGAGATGATTATGATTCTTTCTAATATGTTTTCAGGCGCTTTTCTTCTTTTCAGTTTAGGAGGACCAGAGATCATTTTGGTCTTGGTTGTCTTTGTACTGCTGTTTGGTGCGAAAAAAATACCTGAGCTTGCACGTGGACTTGGAAAAGGTATCCGCGAATTCAAGGATGCTTCCCAAGAAATCAAGCGAGAAATCGACGAGGCTTCTAACATTGAGGATGCCAAAAGACTGGATTCCTAACAGAGACTAAACGTGAAGATTTACGACAAGCTCGTTGATATTCAGCGAGACATACGAGCCAGATCACTGACTTGCAGTGATCTGGTTGCTTTTTATCTAGAAAATATTCATTCCCAATCTGACCTCAATATCTTTTTGGAAGTCTTCGAGGAAGAAGCCATCGCCAAAGCCAAAGAGGTAGATCAAAAGATACAGAATGGTACAGCGGGAAGATTGGCGGGGCTTGTCATCGGTATCAAGGATGTTATTTGCTACAAAGGCCACAGACTCAGCGCATCCTCCAAAATCCTTGAAAATTTTGAATCTCTTTTTACATCTACAGCGCTTCAGCGCTTGCTGGATGAAGATGCCATTGTCATCGGTCGCCAGAATTGCGATGAATTCGCCATGGGTTCATCCAATGAAAACTCTGCTTATGGTGCAGTTGCCAATCCTATTGACCCTGAAAGGGTGCCGGGCGGCTCCTCAGGTGCTTCAGCTGCAGCAGTGGCTGCAAGGATGTGTCATGCATCCCTAGGCTCAGATACAGGTGGCTCCGTTCGCCAACCAGCCAGTTTCTGTGGTGTAGTAGGCCTCAAACCCACCTATGGAAGAATTTCAAGGTTTGGACTAATTGCTTATGCATCCAGCTTTGACCAGATCGGAGTCCTATCACATTCAGTTGAGGACGCAGCTTTGTTGCTTGAAATCATGGCTGGAAAAGATCCGAACGATCAGACCACCTCTGCCAAATCACCTAAGTTAAACCTTGTTTCTACCAACAAACCTAAAGTAGGCTTCCTGAAAGAATGTCTTGAAAGTCCTGCCCTGGACCCTGAAATCAAATCTACCTGTCATCAGCTATTAGAATCCTTCAGAAAAGAAGGACTTGAGGTGAAAGAGCTTTCATTCCCGCTCTTGCCTTCTTTGGTCTCTACCTACTATGTTCTCACCACTGCGGAGGCATCCTCAAATCTTTCGAGGTATGATGGCATCCGATACGGACACAGAAATGCCCAAGCTGCCTCCCTGGAAGAGGTCTATACCCAAACCAGAACCGAAGCCCTTGGAGCAGAGGTAAAGCGCAGAATTATGTTGGGAACCTTCGTTCTTTCTTCTGGCTACTATGACGCTTATTATGGTCGAGCTCAAAAAGTAAGGAGAAAGATCAAGGAAGAAACCCACAGCATGTTGGATGAAGTAGACTTGATTCTTTCTCCAGTTGTTCCCGCAACTGCTTTCAAAATTGGAGAAAAGTCAGAAGATCCAATCGAAATGTACCTGAGCGACATCTTTACCGTGCATGCCAATCTTGCTGGAATTCCAGCCATCTCCTTGCCACTGGGTAGCCACAGCAACGGACTTCCATTCGGTGTACAATTGATGGGAAAAGCCTTTGATGAAGAGACCATCCTAAGTTTTTCAACAAAATTGATGAATAAATAAGATTTTCGGACTTTTTGTAAGCAGAAAGATTCGGAAATACAGCCTGACTGCCTTATTTTTACTTTTAGTCTTTAGTATCCCTTTAAGCCAAACCAACTTCATGGACATCATTAAGTATCTCCCCATCCTTGTCATTTGTTTCTTGAATGTAACTTTTGCTCAAAACCTGGATTTTCAAGATAATCCAGCCTCAGAAACAACTTTCCTCCAAGACAAGGATTTTTCTCTTGCAGATGCAGAACTTGAAGAAAAAGCAGTGAAGGAAGCCTTACGAGAATTGGAGAAAACTTATCGCTTTCCCAATCCCACTTCCACCAAGTATGATACCTTACTTCATAACACGAATAATTACAGATCTGACGAAATCCCCACATTTTCTCCTGAGGTAATCAACAGGAGGATGTACAGCTTGCCTACGATTATTCCAATGGAATACAATTCTTATGTAGCAAGGTATATCGATGTCTACGCCAAGAGCAAGAGGGGGCTTACCTCAAAGATGCTAGGACTAAGAAGGGTTTACTTCCCAATCTTCGAGGAAGTATTGGACCGAGAAGGCATGCCTTTGGAAATCAAATATTTGTCTGTAGTAGAAAGCGCATTGAACCCACATGCAAGGTCCAGGGTAGGTGCGACAGGTCTATGGCAATTTATGCTAAGTACCGGTAGACTTTACAAATTGGATGTAAACAGCTTTGTAGATGAAAGAAAGGACCCTTACAAATCCACTGAGGCTGCTGCCAAATACCTTAAGAGATCTTATGAAGAGTTTGGAGACTGGCTACTTGCCATTGCCTCCTATAATTGCGGTCCAGGAAATGTTCGCAAGGCTATTCACCGCTCTGGAGGAAAGAAAAACTTTTGGGAGATTAGGAAATACCTACCCAGAGAAACAAGAGGCTACGTTCCGGCATTTATTGCAGTAAATTATGTATTCAAGTATGCATCGGAATACAATATTTATCCGGTTTATACAGACTTCAAAATGAGCCAGGACACCCTGCACATTCGCAAATTGGATATCACCATGCAGGAGCTTGCCAGGATGTCCAAAGCAAATGTGGAAGAACTCAGGTACCTCAATCCTGAGTTGAAGTTAAACAGGGTACCTTACAGCCACAGAAACTACGTCCTGAGGGTAACTCCTGAGGTAGCGGATTATTATGCAAAAAAGCGTAGGCTGATCCATGACAAATATGGCAAAAAGAGAAATCAGGCTTATAAATCTCCGGCAGAGACCGCTGCGCTTAACAAAACCTATAGTAGCTATTCTTATCGACCTAAGGGAACAAAACTGTATTACTACCGAGTAAGGAGCGGAGATGTCGTGGGCTCAATCGCAGAGAAATACGGAGTAACAAAAAGGCAAATCGCCGATTGGAACAACTTGTACAGATATAGAATCAAAGTAGGCCAAAGGTTAAAAATCTACGCGAAGCCCTCCAGGGTTTCAAGTAGCACATCCTCAGCCAGTTCCACCAAAAGCAAAAGTGCCAGCACCCCTCCCCCACCCTCTAATGGGAAAATGAAATTTCATAGGGTTCAGGAAGGAGAGAATCTATGGGCCATCTCCAAAAAGTATGGAGTAAACCTTTCTACCTTGCAGTCTCTCAACCCTGGAATCAATGCAAGAAACCTGAAAATTGGTCAAACCATTCGAGTGAGGTAGAACCTTGATCTTGCTCCAATGGGGAAGGAACCATGCCTGAGAAATTCACAGGTTTGGTTCCTTTCCTTTTTCTTAAAAGCCAAGGAAAAAATGTGGATATAGTATTGCTACATCGAGGCTTTTTGACGCTGGATTTTGGAAAATAATGGCCCAAAGGATGCCAAAATGAGATTGCTCGACTACTTAATACCCAAATAAGTTCCTATTTTTCAGCCGTTTCGAGAATCCAATCTCCCATTTTTTCTACTAAGGTAAAGTTGAAATTGCTTTGATACAGTCCAAACATCTTTTCAGGGTCTTTCATGGCCTCTATGCCTTCCTTTTCTGATTCCAACTTCAAGAAGATGTGATTGGTATTTTCGGCGAGCATGAATTTCGCTTTATCAGGGTGATATGTATTTACAATTTTTACGATCTCTTTTTGCTGGTTTAGGTCTGGGGTTTTCAGGTCTACATTTCCTGCCAAGACCTGTACATAAGATTCACATTTTGCCCATTCACTTACCATATTAAGTGCCTGGATGTCATACCAGAACTTAAAGTTTCTACCAAGAATGCCATCTGCCCCATCCCAACCAAAGGTACTTTGAAGGGTGGCCTTATAAGATTCATTTTCATTGGCCAAAACAGCTGGACTTTTGCCATTTTCAAATAATTCAAACGAAATCTTAAATAATTCCTTGTATTCAGCCGATGACTTTACATAATCTCGACCCAGCTTGGGAGTTTGGAACCTGGCCAATTGTAGCAGGTATTCTACCCAGGATTCGAGGAAAGTTCCATAAACCATGACTCCCTTGATATCTGTCTCAGGATGGTTAGCAATTACAGGAGCCATTAAACCTCCCAAGTCATGCCCAAGGATAAAAATATTGTTGGTGTCTACAAACTCATAGCCTTTAAGTTGATTTAGACCCGCCAGATACATGGCTTTTTCTTGTTCAAAGCTGATCTCATCACAGGAAGGAGTATTGAAGTTA
>JALEFZ010000094.1 GCA_022760475.1 Bacteroidia bacterium
AGAAAACTGCCCTCTCAGCGAAGGCTTTTGTTCAAATTGCTTTCGTAAATATCATTTTGAACAGATGGGCCTAGATTTTTATTCAAACATGGTCTAATATTATGCGTAAATTATTCAGACTTAAATCACGAAATAAAGTATGGAAGAGAAGCAAATAGCGACTACCATTTCAAGTAAACCTGCTCCCAAATTTTGGTCATTGGCAATTTCTGTATTAAGATCCGAATCTCGAAGTATCAATCTGTCAAAAATGAGCCTTATAGCAAGGAGGTAAATAAAGACCAATAGGATGTCTAGGCCCAGGTCAGTCAAATCCTTTTTCCATCCATAAAAATCCCCCGAAACTGCCTTCATCAAAATGATCCCGATAGAGATCAAGCCTCCGGAGAATCCTAGCCCAGCAGCTGTATTATCCTTTTCGATTTCTTCATGGACAGCATAGGAACTTGTTCTTATATAAAGGAATGCAAATAAGACCAAGCAAGCTTGTCCAATGAGGTAGTAAATCAATGCAGTCAGTGGACTTCCACCTTCGCCTGAAATGGCTCCTGAAATGATCAAACCTGATGCTACATATACACCCGCTTCTACCACGCCCGTACCAGGGTTTTGATCCTTGATAATTTCCTTATCAACCGAAAACTTATAAAGGATCAGTTTTCCATTTATGATTCTGCTGATATTCAATAGAAAAATGCCACCAAGACTATAGGCAGTTACATTTAGGTAATCATCCACAAAATTTGAGGAAGATGGTCCATTAATGGCACCTAGAAAAATAGCCGTGAGCCCTATAAAGTATCCTGCCACACTGACAGAAACAGCATTGTTGTCGTATTGGGTTAGTTGTTCATCCAGTTTGTAGGAAGAGAATGTACCTTTTAGCCATTTACCCACAAAAAATATAATCAGGTATAAAAGTACAAAACCCGAGTTATAAAGGATAGTCTCCAATTGTGTTGGAAGTTCCATTATGGCGTGTGTTAGGGTGAATAATCACAGTGTAAAGAAATTTCAACACCAATCTAATTTAATTTATCGGATTTGTACATAAAATTTGTCCATAGGTCTTGGGACAATGTGGAAATCGTACTTAAATTTCGACTTAATTCTTTGCATGAAATTGTTAGCAAAAAAGAGATTCATATTCCTGGGGGCATTGACCCTTATACATTTGCTGGTCTTCATCTGGCAGCTCAATCATCAAAATTGGCTCCTGGTTGATTCCAAGGAATATATTTTTGCTGCTCAGAATATGGCCGAAGATGGAAGCTGGTATTCCAAGGACAAGGCAGAAACCTATGATCCTGGCCATCATACCCGAAGAACCCCTCTTTATCCCTTCATTTTGCTTTTGGGATATTTGTTTACGAAGTCTCCCGCTTTTGTAGCTATTTGGCAAATTGGCCTTAGTATTTTCAATTGCACACTTCTTCTTCGCCTGATCAAACAATTTCATGGCAAGGAATCATGGATGACTTATATCCTGGTTTTTGCATTTTTGATCTTGATGCCTTCCCAATTCATTTATGCCAACCTGATTATGACCGAAATTCTCTTCCAGTGTTTTTTGAGCTTGGGAATTTGGTTATTGGTCATGGCTCATGAAGAAGAGAAAAACAAGTGGTATTGGGGTATCAGCCTGCTTTTAATCCTGGCCATGGCTACCAAACCCGTCATGTACCTCTTCTTTTTACCTTTTTTGGTCTTGATGATTTTTCAGGCATTTAACGTGAAAAACCTGATGCTGGTTTTGATTGGCTTATTGCCTCTTGTCTTTGTTTTGTCTTACCAAGGAATTAACTTGAAAAAAACAGGCTATTTTCATTACTCAAGTGTGCAAAGCCTGAACCTGTTGCAACTGACGGCCTTGAACCTGCTGATAAACAGGGTAGGAGAGGATGAGGCTGTCAGAATAACCGATGACATCCATGAAAGGGCCCTTGCTGCACCCTCCTTTGCGGAAGGACAAAAATTAATGCAAGCAGAATGCATGGCGATAATGTGGAAGTACAGAGGGTTTTATGTCAGTTATCATCTTAGGGGGATGGTCAACTTTTTTTTGGACCCTGGAAGGTTTGACCTTTATCACATACTGGGAATCCAGGAAGTAGGAGGTGGGCCTGGACTCTCTCGTGCGTTTAGCGAGGGAGGTTATGCAGGGGTCATAAACTACCTGAGCAAACAGCCTATTGCGATGTTACTTTTTCTGGGATTGGTATTTATAGCTAATATTCTCAGACTGCTAGGCTTTATCGGCTTTGTTTTTATGAAAAATGTGCCTCTTTACCTACGGTTTTCCATGGTAATCCTGATTGGATACCTTGCTGCTGTTACCGGACCCTATGGAGCTTCCAGATTTTCCCTTCCAATCAACCTCTTGCTAATTTTTGCTGCCTCAGTTTTTTATCTCAGGCGATTAAGTTCCAAAAAGAAGTTTCCAATAAAATGAGGGCTTGTTCAACTCATTTCGGATGTCAATGTCATCAAACATCATGGACATCATGCTCTGGAGTGCTGGATTATTATTCGCCTTGTTCACTGCGAAGTTGAATAGCCAGGAATAATTTGCCAGCTGTTGCATTTGTGTACTTACAGCTAGCTCTTTCTGGATTTTTTTTCGGAGCTTTGATTCATATGGAGCCAACGAACCTTTGTCAAAGGCACGCTTTTCAAAGGCTTCAAGGCATTGCTCCGCAGCAATTTTTCCACTGATCATGGCATTTCCAATTCCTTCTCCGGAAAAGGGGTCAATCAGCCCGGCTGCATCTCCTGTGAGGAGGAAACCGTCCCCGAAAGTCTCACGCCAGGTGGAACCCAAGGGTAAGCCAAAACCCTTGATACTTTCCATGGGCTCAGCATGTTTGAATCGCTTGCTGATCTCAGGATGTGTCTCCATGATTTCGTTGAAAAGGACTTTGAGATTCACCTTTCTTTTCGAGACCATGTCAGACCTCAGTCCCAAGCCTGCATTAACCCAACCGTTTGGCAAAGGGAAAAGCCAAAAGTATCCTGGAAGGAGATCTTTCAGGAAGTGAAGCTCTATATATTGTTCGTTGGCAAAACCATCAACCCCTCTGAAGTACTGCCTTAAACCTGCGGCCTGATTTTTAGATGGATACTTTTGCGGAGACAGGAATCTTTTCACCACTGAATGAGCTCCATCTGCTCCAATGATCATTTGGGAGTTCCAACTTTCTTTGTTGCTTTGGATTAGGAAAGTTCCATTGGCCTGATCCCTTGAAATGCTATCTATTTTTTGTCCTTCGAAAATGTCTACCCCATTCCTTTTTTTGACTTCATCTAATAGGAAATTGTCAAAATCAATCCTCTTGGAAATATACCCAGGTGCTGTTCCAGGACCTGAAGGAGAGTCCTTCTTAAAAGGAACATCAAGGTGCTGACCGTTAGGAGCTACAAATCGAATTCCCCATGAAGGTAATTTTTCTGGAAATTTGTGAAGAGCTTTTTCCGCTGGAAGATCTGTATACTTAAGGACAGATATGACCTTGCCACTAAGGGCGTCTCCACAAATTTTATCTCGAGGAAATACTGCCTTATCAATTAAGGCCACTCTCAAATTTGATTCAGAAAGTTTAATTGCAGAGGTGCAACCTGCCGGGCCTGCACCTACAATAATGATGTCGTAATTGTTCTGCACGAACGAAAATAGGGACAATTTATCAAAATGCAGCCTTTTGCTAGGGAAGTAAAAATAAAAAAGGCTGTCCCAAACTGGGGCAGCCTTTCAACTTATGAAGTTATTTTATTTTTTCTGGAACTTTCCACGGATTCTTCTCCCAGACAGTAGTATTTCATAGTGATAAAATCCTGCAGCCAGTGAGGAGGTGTTCATTCTATGAGACTGTTGCCCCTTAGAGTACATCGCTGTTTCCGTCTTTACCAATTGCCCCTGGACATTGATAATGTTGAACCTAACTTGAGCGGTTTCGGGAAGCTGCATATCAAAGTTGATGAAGCCGTTGCTTGGGTTGGGATATACAGCCCAGACCCCTGCAACTCCTGTTTCGAGGAGATTTACCTCTATGGTATGAGAGGTGGAAGTGCTGCCATCAAAATCTACCTGTATTAATCTATAATAGTTTTTTCCAATATTTGGACGTGTATCCAGGTACTGGTAGGCTCCCTTTTCTGTACCAATTGCAGGGATTTCAGTGATTGCATCAAAATGTCTATTATCCTGACTTCTTTCCAGGATAAAATGGCTGTTGTTGATCTCAAGGGTAGTTTCCCAACTCAATCTGACATTCCTGTCTTCGATTTTCCCTTTGAAGTATAACAGTTCAATTGGAAAGGGGGTGGCATCTGTCAAGGAAAATGGGCTAAAGCTACTCACCAAGGCAGAACTTACCTCACCTGCAGTACCTGGGCCAGTAGTTGTGGCCTGTCCGTTTCCACCAGCAAGTTCCCAGAAATCTGTCATTGGATTGGTAATGGTATTCAGTTTTACCACAGATGGATTACTTACATCTGAAGTTTTGGATTGATCCCAACTTAACTGAACAGACTTGGAGGCTGAACCCGCACTTCTTTCAATGTTCCAGAATTCTGCATTTGAAATAGCTGCTCCATTACTGGATGTGAAGGTCCCCGCAGGGTCATTGGAAAAATATTCTACCCTGAATTCATCTGTTGCTACTGCACCAGTACTTCCAATCAAGGTTGCAGGTCTATAAAAAGTGCCATTTCCAACTGGATAGGTAAAGTCCGCAGAACCAAACTTAGCCACGACTCCATCCACGTGAGAGGCATCACTTACGGAAGAAACCAGGGATCCTTCTGATATTACGAAAACATTTATAGCGGTTCCTATACCGGACCCATCCAGTAGCCCGCTCTGAGAAGTAATGATACCGTCTGTAAAAATGGCCTCTTGTGTAACTTCAGCCCTCCCTGCCAGGATTAATCCTGTTGAATTGTCGATCTCAAAGTTTGCAAATTCAACTCCTGCAGTCGGAGAGGCTCCCGTGGCTGCAACCGTTATGGTCTGTTGGGAGTTGCCATTAAATAAAACTTTACTTCCTATACCTTCTTCAAATCTATTGTTTGGAATGTTGAATTCGTTCCAATCTCCTTTGATGATCAGCGTACCTCCATTGGCTCCATCCGTCATGTCCAGGAATCCCCCATCATCTGCGAGGGTACTTGCTCCTTCTTCTAATGTCAGGTCTCCATTTACGATAAGGGTATCTTCGGTTCCAGAAGATATTTCAAGTTTGAATGTGGCATTGCTCAATGTAAGGTCATTACAACTGGCGATGTTATCGAATTTTGCTGCGTTGACAGAGAAGACACTGATGTCTATTTCACAATTGTCAATGGCATCACTGCCAAGGGTAACATTTGTATTTTCATCAGGTACTTGAAGGTTGTCCCAGTTAAGGCAATTGAACCAATCCTCGTCCGTATCACCAATCCAATTTCCTGCCTCAGCTTCGGCTGTAACTGTAAAACTAAAGCCCGGGGCACAGATTACTGAACTAATGTCATCTACATCTCCCGCAGTACCGGAGGTTGAGCCTGAAATCCATGTTCCACCAAAATTAGCAATTTCTTTTAATAGGTTATGTTGAGTTCCATTTATCAGTTCTGTGGCCACATTGTAATAACCAAAGAAACCACCTGAAGAACCACCTGTGCTTAGGGCAAAACATTCTATGTCAGGGTGAACCCTTGATACCCTCGACCCACCTGCATTACCAGCCAAAGCAAATGATTGGAAATTTCCTGCAGTTTGAAGACCTCCCAAAACTACTCCACCTACATCCAGGGTACCATAGGTATCTCCATCGGTATCAATTTGTCCATTTGAAAAGGTTCCCTGCATCAAGAACAAGGCATCTGCTGAGGAGGAACTCAATTGGACGAATTTTCCTGTGCTGGGATCAGTTTCACTGAATTGGGCCGAAACATCAATCCCGGAGATGCTTACTCCCCCAAGAGAACCCACTGTATTGAGGTCAATACACAATACCGAGCCTGCTGTAAGTCCTGAACCTTCATAAGTAACTTCAATCAAAGGGACATCAAATCCGAAGTTTCCATTTCCGTTATACCACCTGTCGGTTCTTTCTGCAGCTCCTGCTTTGAATTCATAGACAGCATTGGCAATGAGAAAGGTCGTTCCAGGTCCGATGGCTTTGAAATTGGTAAGAACTATTCTGTCTACACCTCCAGAACCTGTATAAGTATCAAATCCGACAATAAGCAGATCGCCAGGATTTAAAGTTGTTGGGTTGGAAACTAGTGTGTTTGTAGAAGGGGTTGGGCTGACTACTGAAGCATAAACTGGACCTCCGGTACATCCACTGCTGTTGTAGGCAAAAACGAAGACGTAGTAGGTTGTATTAGAGCTAAGGCCTGAAATTGAGAATGAGGTAGAGGTGCCAAAACCTGCGACAGTACCTCCATCATAAGCACTACCAACACTGTAAGAAGTGGTATTTGTAGGAGCAGTGATGCTGTTCACTGTTTTGATAACTGTAAAGTAACCGTCTGCACCACCTGTGGGTGGGGTGATGTCTACCTGAATTGAACTTAAGAAAGGAGTGAGGATTACACTTGCGTCAGAGTTGGGAGCTGTACATGGAGTAACACCACAGTTAATGGAGTGGCTTCCAAGACCTGATACATCGTCCTCAGCAAACTCGGTCCACTCAGTTCCTAAGGAGGGAAATCCTGCAGAATTGGAGGTATTACCTCCGAAAACGGAGTTGTTCCTCTGAAGGGTTTGGTTTTGTGTATTGTTGGTACTTACCGTCCACTGGCTTCCTGGGTCTACACCGATTTCACCGAAGATATCGACTGCCGTGTTTGTGGAGGTATTGTACAATTCAATGGCATCATCACCATTAAAGTTTACAGCTCCGAGGTTCGTAGCCGTTCCTGTGTAGATCGAAGCTGACGAGTTTTGGTAAACAATCACCGCACCATCTGCTAAAATTCCAGATAAGGCGGAGGAGGTGTTAGGGGAAGATGCCCCATTAGAATAAAGCCTCAAAGAATAGTTTGAAAGGTCAATTGCTGCACCTGTACCATTGAAGATCTCAATGTACTTGTTGTTTCCGCTTCCTTCTACATATTCTGATATGAATAGGTCGGTTGCGCACTGTGCTGATAAAAACTGGGGGGATAAAAGCCATACTGTGATGATCCCAAGTTGTAGAAGTTTTTTCATGAGTTCTTCAGAGATTTAGGTTTCAGTTACTTAAGGGAAAACAGGGTATTGCTTTGTTTGTGTTTTGTTGGGAATAAATAGATTCTGTTTTTCAGACACTTGTTAAGTAGAAAGTATCCTGAAAACGTCCAAAGTTCCTATTGGATCTTGTGCTTACTAGAAGCAAAAGGTTAACAAATCATTAAGTGTGCAATTTAGGTGTTGGGATTTTTTTTTGATTGAAATTATTTCAAATAGAAAGAAAATCTCATCCAAAAATCATAGCAACTTCCCCATATGTCTGATTGATAAGTTCCTTCACCATCATAAACGAGATTTTTTCCAACTGCTTGTATTGGGCTTTTATCAATTCTTAAAAAATTGTTTTTATTTGCCGTTTGTACTTTGGTCAGTACCAGAAAAAGCACCCATCATGTTCAATTTTGTTGCAGTATTTAATATCCTATGCCTCCTCACTGGACTGAGTGGGATAGCAATGTTGTTTTCATTACCCTTTTCCTACTATTACCAGGATGGTTCTGCCAATGCTATTCTGATTTCGGGATGGGGTTCAGTTTTACTAGGTCTGGCAGGTTGGTTTAGTACAAGGAAAGCGGCTCAAAAGCGAGAATTAAAGAAAAAGGATGGCTATGTCATCGTTAGTTTGGGATGGGTTGTTATGTCATTTATTGGTGCCATACCTTATGTTCTAAGTGGTGCGATTCCTTCTTATACAGATGCTTTTTTTGAGACGATGTCTGGTTTCACCACAACAGGGGCTTCAATTCTGGGAACGGAAATAGAGGCCTTGCCCAAAGGACTTCACTTCTGGCGGGCCATGACTCATTGGATTGGTGGCATGGGGATCATTGTACTGACCATTGCGATTCTACCCCTTCTTGGAATTGGAGGAATGCAGTTATACGCCGCTGAGGTGCCAGGGCCTACTCCTGATAAATTGACGCCAAGGATTCGCGAAACCGCCAAACGCCTTTGGCTGGTCTATGTCTCACTTACCCTTGTAGAACTTGTTTTGTTGATGCTTGGGGGGATGAACTTTTTCGATGCTGCCTGCCATTCCATGGCAACCCTTTCGACCGGGGGCTTCTCAACCCAGCAGGCAAGTGTCTCTGCATTTGGTCCCTACCTCCAGTATGTGATAACCTTCTTCATGTTTTTAGCAGGGGTAAACTTTGCGCTTACCTTCCATGCCTTAAGAGGAAAACCGCTTAAACTTTGGCAAAATGAAGAGTTTCGATTGTACACCTTTGTTACCTTAATCCTCATTACAGTAGTTACAACGATTGTATATTTTATAGGGAGCACGGACGGAAACCTAGAAAAAGCCTTCAGAGATTCCTCTTTTCAAGTCCTGGCCATCATGACTACTACTGGTTTTGGCACAGCAGACTACACCAGTTGGGGGCCTTTTCTCAAAGTCTTATTTTTCGTCTTGATGTTCTCAGGTGCTTGTGCAGGTAGCACTAGTGGAGGAATGAAATTGGTGAGGTTTCTGGTTATTTTCAAAAACTCCTATTTGGAACTCAAAAGACAAGTTCATCCAAAGGCTATCCTTCCCGTCAGATTCAATGGAAAGGCCATCCCTCAGGATGTGGTCTCAAGGATTCTTTCCTTCTTCGTAATCTTCATCATTATTTTTGTTGCAGGTGTCTTTATCATGGGTGCCATGGGACTAGACTTTGAGTCTTCCTTAGGTACAGTAGCGGCTTCTTTAGGAAATATTGGTCCCGGAATCGGCATAGTTGCACCTAGCAATGCACAGAATTTTGCCCAATTACCTGATGCTGGAAAATGGTTCCTTTCCTTCCTAATGTTACTCGGAAGATTGGAGTTGTTTACGGTATTAATGCTATTTTCCCCATTTTTTTGGAGAGATTCCTGAAAATACCCCTAAAATTTATTATTTTGATATAACTACATAGCGGGAAGTAAAATTTACTGAATATTTATTCAATAATTCGATATTTCTAGTATTGAAAATAATTCAATATATTATATTATATTTGTTCAGATTGATGTTTATCAATTAGTATTTAGGTAGTTAAATCCCCCTTAACCTAAAAACCTTGCTTATGAGTCGCACAATCCCACTAAATTTCCTATTGTTATGGGTCTTTCTGACCTTTACCTATGCAGTCGGGCAAAACCCGTCTGGACAAAATGGCTTCCTACGTGGAGGGCCATTCTCATGGACGCTGGAGAGCCGAAATATTGGCCCCATGGTGATCGGAGATGTTACAGAGATCAACTTTTTCCTTACTAACAAAAGCAATAGGGTAGTAACCATCAAAGAAGTTGTGTCAAGCCATAGGGACGTAATTGCTATGGAATCGCAAAAGACCATCCAACCTAATGAAGTCGCCTACATTACTGCAAAGGTTGCGCCCCGAGATGAGGGCAGGTTGAAAGCAGAGATAACAGTTAAGACCGATTACGGTAATTTCAATTATTCATTAAAACTGTACGCCAACTGCTATCCCATTTCAGATCGTAAATGATTAGTCAGGACTTTATAAAAAATAGCAATATGTTGGGTCTGAATCAATCTTGATTCGTAAACCTCTATATTGTATTTTTGAAGTCTTGCCGTCGTAGTTCAAGGGATAGAATAGGAGTTTCCTAAACTCTAGATCCAGGTTCGAGTCCTGGCGATGGCACAAAAGCAGGGATGGTTATCATTCCTGCTTTTTTTATCCTGCTTTATGGCTGAAACAATTCAACCACTTTCTCATGGCGGATTTCCATGGTGGGTGTCCCTTGGGATAAAGTAACCTTCCCCTCAAAGCATACCTGTTTGTCTTTCAATTCGATATGCGGAGCATAACTAAAGTTACTCGCATTGTCCCGCCATATAGATACCGTAAATATCTGGTTGGGGAATTTCTTATCAAGGTTTAAAAATGTATGCCCCTTGCTGGTCAGTTTTGTACTTACCACCGTGCCGCATACCCTTACTTTTTCGCCTGTGCCCGCAAAAAGTCTTGCCTGAATGGTGTTGTAGCTTTTGGGGGGCAGTTTGGAGGCTTTTATTGGCAAAACATCCTCTTGCATCGAATTCGGTAGCCAAGCCTTTGGTGAGGAAGATTTTTCTAATACATTTTCCATTTCATCTGGTAGGGAAGGAAAGAAATCAATCCCCGTGAGTTGCTCAACTTCGTCTATGCTTGTGGCATAGCTCTCAACAGGAGCTAAACATTCCTCATTGGGCAATAGGAATGCGATGGCTTTTTGCTTGTCGTAATCAAGTACAACCTTATAATATTTTTGGGGAATGGAGACTTTATTTATGCTCCTTTCTACTTTGGGTAAATCATCTGCCAAAACTGGGCCTGTTACCACATAAAGTTGAGTCTTTGGATTGCGATCTATGTATGACCGAATTACTGATTCGAGTTCCGCCCATTTTCCCCTATTGAACTTAGGGCTTTGTGGAGACATATTGGAGTAGAAGTAAGACTCTGACAAAGCAATTGATGACCATCGGAAATCTGCTGAGGGAGCGAGGTGCCCACGATCATATCCAAAACCGTCATATTTGTAACTGCTATCAGGCTTGAGGTATTTGAGGAAATAATCTTCTTCTTGTGCAGATCCAGTATTTATCTTGGGATCTTTCCTAAAGTCATTGCTCCTCCCAACATTTCCCAAAACTACCTCTGGCCTGATGATATGTGCCACCCATTTGGCCTGCTCATGCTCTTCATCATATACCAGGTACATCGCCTTATGCTTGATCACCTCCTCCCTTTCATTTAGGGCAGGTAAACCAATTTCTTCCAGATTCAGCCTGATTTTAGCCAGTTTGAGTTTTTCTAACTTGAGTTCGACATCTTTTTGTTGCAAAAAGAGTCTTTTTAGTTCAACTTCTTGCTCCTTGATTTGGGAGTCAAGGTCTTGCGAAAAGGATGGATAGATACACAGCGATATAGAAATAAGGAGAATAATGTTCTTCATGAGAATGTGTAATTGGAAAGGAAATGCGATGCCTTGTACTTTTTCAACAGGGATTCCGCGAATTTATTTTCCTATTTCATCAAAACATGAGGGGTCAATCCCAAAAACATAGTTTTTGATGACATCTATGGAAGTGGCAGTTTCAGATCCCGCAAAACCGCTGATCATTTCTGGTTTTACCAGTGCTTTGTAAGACTTTTGGTAGCTCTGAGCAAGGGGAAGATACGACCAATGCCATTTCTCCTCTTCATATCCTTGAGGGCGATGTTCACCTTTTGTGGTATAGGGTCTTCCAAATCCAAACTTTCTGGCATTGGCTTCTAGCCATTGGAATTCTTTTAATCCTTTTCCTGATTCGAAGTATTCGTTTTCAAATGCATTCAAATCAAAGTCAGTCCCCCAGTGATGACGGGAGGTTCCAGGCATTGAGCTATATTTTAAGATAATTCTTGCCCTTTCCTGGGCATTAGGGACGGTTTGGGCAAGGTTTTTTCCACCCACAAGCCGGCTTCCATTCCACTTGGCCTCCCAGATACTCTTTTGATAGTAAAAGTTCCTGGTGGCGGATTTAATGGTTAAAATCACCCCATCTGCCTTGGCAGCTTCATACATTTTGATGAAGGCTTTATATGTTTTTTTGTCAATGACTTGTCTCCTGGCACTTCCCGCACAATGTAGATCTTCCATTTTTACGAAATTGCTATCCTCCTCAGGCGTAAACTTTCCCAGGAGATACTTGATTTCTATGGTATCAAAGCTCATTGGATTTAGGCTATCTTGTGAAATGGAATCAATTGTCGGGACTGATGAGTTCCTGGTGGTGGCGTGGTTTTCACAGGAAAGAAAAAAGCTTGTAGTCAGGCTTATCAGTAAGAAAATGGGAGGCCAGAAAGAGGATTTCATTGTCATGGGATTTAGGATAAAGATAGCTTGTTTTTGTACAATTCCCATGCAAGAATGCTTCCAGCATTGGCGGCATTAAGGGATTCAACTTTATGACTACCAGGTATCCTTATCTTTTGAATTTCAGATTTTTCTAGTAGTTGCTGACTCACCCCCCTGGCTTCGTTTCCAATCAGAATAAAGGCATCTGAAGGGATATTAACCTCTTGTAATTCTTTTCCTTTGAGGTGTCCAACAAAGATACTGGATTTTATTGCTTCCAGATGTTTTTCCCATTCCTCCAAATATATTACTCTTGTATGAAAGACAGCTCCCATACTGGCTCTCAATACTTTGGGATTGAATGCATCTACACAGCCCTTGGAGCAGTAGACTTGCTCAAACCCGAACCATCCTGCCGTTCGAATCAAAGTGCCCAAATTTCCCGGGTCCTGAATCTCTTCTAATAAAAATGCTGGTCCTTTCAATTTTTCCTCAGGGTTTGGCGAAAATTCAGGGAGCTTTACAACGGCAAGTATCCCTTCAGGACTTTGTAAAGAATGGATTAGCTTAAAATCTTCATTTTCAATGCTATAGATTTCTTCTTGTCCTTCCAGTAATTCAGCATAATCCTCGACTTTGTCTTGTCGAACAATTACAGCTTGAACAATCCAATTGGATTGCAGCGCTTCCTGTGTTAGTTTCCGTCCTTCTACAAGAAACAAGCCCTGCTTTTGACGATTTTTTTTGAGCTTAAGGCTTGAAAAAAGTTTTATTTTTGTTTTGGAAATCCGTTGCATGAAAAAAATTATCTCGACACCATATTTTGTAACAATTGTTCTGCTAATGGGCCTTATGTTGTCTTCTTGCAACATAAGCAGACATTTGGAAAAAGATCAATATTTGCTAAAAAATGATCCGGATGTCAAGCATGGAAACCTGATTCCTTCTGAAAAATTTTCTGAAGGGATTCAGTTAGAGGGAAACAGAAAGGTAGTGGTCAGTAGATTAGGCCTGAGGGTTCATAACTATGGCAAATCCTTGGAGAAAGGGCTTTATAGAAAAAAATCATTGGCTAATGATACCTCAGCCAAAGCAAAATTCGTGAAATGGATCCAGTACAAATTGGGAGAACCTCCCAAAATCCTGGACACGACTGTGATCAATAAGGATATCAGGATTCTCAAAAATATTTGTTTCGCCCATGGTTATTTTCATCCCCAGGTTTCTTATAAGATAGATACGCTTCGGGGAGTTCGTAAGAAGAAACAGCAGGTAAATGTTACCTATTTCATTAAAGAAGGCACTTCCTATCGGATTAAGGATGTGAAATTTGTCATTGACCAACCCAACAGGGATACAGCACTTATCAGGTCTCAGTATTTTAGGACTCCAAGCCTGATAAAAAGGGGTAAACTATATTCTCATAGGTTGTTTGAACAGGAAAGAGCCCGGGCGACCAACCAAAGCAAGATTGGTAGCTTTTATTCATTTGAACCCAGCTTGGTAAATTTTGTGGTGGATACAAATCTGGCAGTAAATTCCATGATTGATACCCTTAATCAACCAGGGCCAAAGACCAAATGGGTGAAGGTAGAAATCCACATTACCGAATCAAGGCCATCCTATATCATCCGAGAAATCGAATTTCAACTGCTGGCACCTCAAGGTGGTGACAATTCTGACCTTGTTCGTTTCAATACCAGTCAACTGTCTGCCAAGGAAAGGGAAGCACTGGGCCTAACCCATAGGATCTTGGATTCTACCACCAATATCAATTTTGTCGTCGCCAGACAATTGCTTAAGAAGATAAACTACAATTTCCTGGCAAAACGCATCGAAATGCAGGTAGGGAGGATTTATTCCTTAAAGTTCGATACCCGAACTCGCTCCATGTTAAGGGAACTGAGTATGTTTCAGTACATGCTGATCCGCTATCAGACCTACCCTAATATGCGGAATCAACTGAAAATGGTGATAGAAGGTAGACTTTTGCCACAATATGAGGCAAAACTGGGGCTGGAGGTCTTTTCAAATGATATTACAGAAACTACCAACCTGATTCCGAATGCGGGTTTGAAATTGAGTTTAAGAAACAAAAATACCTTAAAAAAGTCTCAGCTTCTTGACTTGAGTACCATAGGAAATATTGGATATAACACAGGCCAGGGCAGTGATCCAAGGGATGGTTTTGTTTCTTATCAATTTGGTGCTGAGGCTAGCATGAAGTTTTACAGCTTTCTCTTTTCCAAACCGATTATTTTCTTCTTACCGGATAAATTGGTTTCCAATCTGTCCCGCTACAGCCCAACTACCATACTGAGCTCGAGCATAAACTTTAAAAGATTTAATGGGATCAATCAGATTGTACCTGGTGCAAGAATTTCCTATCAATGGCAGCATTTCCCTTCCATTCGAAATAGGGCAGTTAGTAAGTTGTCTCCATTGAGCATATCCTATTTTGATCCTCAAAATGATAGCACGACGCTGATATTTAGGGCTTTGGAGGGTACTCAGATAAAAAATTGGGACTTTAATGAAAGGATAACCAGCCGACTTACTTATTCATATACCCAGCAAACCTATCGAGAAAGTCTTAGCAGGCCGACTTACTATTTTCAAATAGGGACTGAGTACGGAGGATTGCTCCCTTTCTTACTGGAAAGGTACAACTTGGTAAGTGGTATGGACAGAGGGCCCGATAGCGTAAATAGCATCCTTGAGTGGTTTCCACAAAAAAATATACCTGAATCTGATAGGAGGGTAGACAGTGTCCATTACGGTTTTTTTGGGAAGCTGCAACTTGAAGGAAAATACCTCATTCCTCTTGGTTCAAAGTTACAAGCTGTTGTAAGGGGGAAAATCGGTATTTCAAGCCCCTTTTTTCAAACACGCCTGACTCCAAAAGAAGCTAGATTTTTCTCCGGTGGGGTCAACAGCCTTAGGGGTTGGCAGGCAAATACCCTTGGTCCTGGCCAGACTGATCTGACAGATTTTGGTTTCAACCTTGACAGTATTGGAAATTTTGGACCTTTGCTTTCCCCAGGGGGAGATTTTCAGTTTGAAGCCAATGCAGAATTAAGGTTCCGCCTTATTAGTTGGATTGAAGTTGCCGGCTTTACTGATGTAGGTAATGTCTGGCTTACCCGAAGATCTGCCAGCACATTGCTAAGCGAAGAGGTGGCAGATAAGGCAGTACTTTCTACTGACAACCTCTATCTAGGCTGGGATGCTGGCCTAGGTATTCGATTTGACTTTGCCTACCTCATACTCAGGCTGGATCTTGGCCTTCAATTATTTTCGCCTTCCTTGATTGACCCTGACAATGCCCAGACAGGTTGGAATATACAGCTTAGGCAAGGGCCTGTCTTTCCAAACGGATTTAGGCCATTACCCTCTATTGGGCTCAATTATCCCTTCTAAAAAAACGTAAATCAATAATAAGTAATGTCAGTCAAAGGATGCTTGTCCCTAAATTTGGATACTTTTCCCTTGCTCAGCTCTGTATTGGTACAGTTGAGGGTTTTGATATGAACCAATCCCATTACTGGAGCTAGACTCTTGATACGGGTACTGGAACAGTCGAGGTGTTCAAGTGTATGCAGGCTTTCGAGGCCTTGAAGGCTTCTTATCTGATTCCCTGAGCAAATTAAAGCCTTTAAGCTGGTGATGTTCTCCAATGGCTGTAAGGATGGTATAGCTGTGTTAGAAATATCCAGGTATGACAATTGAGTCAAAGATGTCAACGGCTTAAGGTCGGAAATGGGATTTTTTGAAAGGCGAAGAGATTTGAGGTGCCCCAATTTATTGATACCTCGGAGGTTTCGAATTCCCATGTCATCAAGTACAAGCTCTTCCAGCATAAAGAAAGGTGCCAGCATTTGAACATTGTTGAGTCGCCATTTTGAATTGAATTCCAATGTGGTGCGGGCTGTAAAATTATGCAGGGCATATATGTCTTCAGGATCGTCCCTCATGAGGCTTTTTAATGCTTTTTGCCAGGAAGGAGATAAGCTATACCACCAAAGTTCAAGTTCTTTTTTACGAAATATTACACAGCTTTGCGGACGCCTTTTGAGAAAGAACCAAACTGAATCCTTGGTAAGCTCAGTGTTGTTTGCCTCTATCAATTTTAGCTTTGGAAGTTCTAGTAGCGATTTTAAACCTTTTATTTTGGTAGAGTTTAGGTAAATCTTTTCTAGTGGATGCGTGGAAGAAAATTGGGGCAGACTGTCCACGGGGGTATTATTAGCCCACAGTAATTTCAGGTTTGCCATGGAATCTAGGGCACCCAAACCTTTAACCCTTGAGGAAGATATATCGATTTCCTGAAGGTAGGAGTAGTTCTCGATTCCCTCTAGGCTATCCAGGGGACAATCGCTGACATTTAGCGATTGAAGGTATTGAAACGGTCTTAGCAACTCAAGGGAATTAAAGGAATTGGTTTTGGACAGGTCAAGATTTCTAATTTTAATCAGGTTATGCAGACTCCTCGCATTGACCTCTTTGACTTTGCCTTGCGATTTCAGTTTTGCCTGAACTTCTTCTGGAAGTGAAGCCCACCAATCACTCAATTCCTTTGTATTAAAGAAAATGGTTACATAATCATTTTTGGTTTGGAAGGCCTTGACTTCCTCAGCAGAAACCATGCTTTCGTTTACATTCATCTCCCTTAGGGAGAGGAGGTTATTGACGGCCTTGAGAGACGTGATTTTTGTTCCAGCTGCATTGATATAAACGAGAGAGTGAAGGGTTTTTAGGTCTTCGAGATCTTGAACCTGTGTATTTTCAATTTCAAGCTCTTGCAAACTCTTCAGGCCTGAGACACCTTTTAGCTCTTGCAATTTTGAGTTATTTAATTGTAAAAACTCAAGTTTTCTCAGCTTGCCAATGACCTGAAGGTTTGTGATGTTTCCATTGTTGTATGACAATGTCTTCAGTTCCAGGAGATTTTCTATTCCTTTGACCTGCTTTAGGGAGGTATTATCAAGATTCAGATAGGTGAGATTATTCAATCTTTTCAGGTCTTCCAATGAGTTGACCTTTGTAAAAGAAAGATCCAGGCTATCCAATTCCTGTAAATATCTTAATGCAGAGACAGATTTTAGGGGGTTATCACTTAGGTCTACCTTTTTTAGGCCTTTGAGCTGCCTTAAAGCAAAAATGTTGCTGATGTTATTTTGGGAAAGGTTTAAGGCTGTAAGTTGTTCAAACTGTTCGAGTGGACTTATGTCTCTAATGCCCTTACCTGAAAAATTGATTTTGGATTTTCCTACGAGGTGTTTCAAATCTGCTTTCAGCCTGGGTGTATTCACTATCGTAGATATGGTATCTAAAAGCGCAACAGAGTCGCCAATTCTGGCTTCTATTCCTTTATAAGCCATTAGATTTAAAACAAGGGAATCATCTATATAAATGTAGGAGGTATCAACTTCTACCAGCGTATCACCTATTTGCGGATACAGTCCTTTTTGGTGAAGGCTTCCCAGAGACACACTATCATTCAGGAATATCTCATCTCCAAGGAGGTTTCTCCAGTCTTTGTTAAGGGTATTCCACCAGGATGTTAGCTCAGGCTTTAAGGCCTCCCCTGTTGTGTAGATACTGGCAATCTTTATCCCACCCTTATCAAAATTAAGGTTAATCTCGAAGAAACGTTTTTCCTGATCATTTACACTATCTCCATCTGCATATCTTCCTTCCATGATTCTGGTGCTTTCTACCAGGAAGAATAATCCGGATTCTCCGCGGTTGGCAACCTGAATGTCCTCTATATCATGCTCAAAACGAATGTGTTTAAAAAAGAAATCTACGTCCTTCAAGTATGCTTGAACATCCTTATTTGTCATGGTAGACCTTCCAGATACGAGATCATCCTCAACCTGGACTTCTGCATCTTGAAAAATCTTCAAGTAGCTCTGTTCGATGATGGTCTGCTTATAACTGGCAGGGTTGTTCCTGTCCCCCAGGATGTTGAGCATGTAGGAGTAAAAGTTCACAATGCCCCTGACTTCATCTTTATAAGCTAAAATTTCTGCCTCACTCAGGGAAGAATCCTGGAGGGCTTGAGCCATAGAATTAGCCTGAAGCCCAAAAATTAACAACAGAAATGCGACGAATAACTTCTTCATCTCCTGTAAATAAAGTTTAAAAGCCGGTCTTTTTGTCCTGGAGGAACCTGGCTCAATTGGGTAATGAGCCATCCTCGATTGGGACCTTCTCGAGTTACCTCTGACAACTCGAAGTACCAGCCATCCAATTGAAGAAAATGAAAACTAACCCTGTCCACAGATCTAAAAGTGAGGTTTTTCTTTTTGATCTCATACAAGAACAGCGTCAGGTAGTCGGGTTCATAGCTTTTACTGGTATAAGCCTCCAGCTTTCCTCCATTCCTGAATACTTTCATCAGGTTCATGAAGTCTAACTCGTGGCTTAGGGGGTGTATAAATGGGGGACTCGGCGGCGTGCTATCCTGCCGAAATATCTTTCTGAAAGGTTCAAAGTAAATACCTGAGAATACCCATTTGGATCCAATTTTGGCTTTTTCCAGAGAAAGGAACAACAGCATTTTTTCTTCCTTGCCCTTATAGGTAAATGTGGTCAAGACCTCTGCAAACCAGTCCCCCCCATGGAAGTCTAGGTAGGTCTGCTCGGTTGCACTGAGCATTTCTCCCAAAAATTGGCTTTTTAAATCCTTTCTAATATCTATGCTTTGTTGGTCAAATACCATTTCAAGGTACTCGTTCCTCAGTGCTTTTTTATGATACAGGCTATCCTTGGGGTACAATCTTTTTCCGTTGGGCAGTTCTTCGGCATTGAATCTCCTGAAAAACTGGTTCACCTGTTTGGTCTCAGCATAGAGGACATATTCATCACCCAGGTAATCAGACATCCATTGGGCATATAGACCCGAGCCTGAAAAAATTAGGATCAGAAAAACTAAGGGTTTGATATGGTGGTTTGAATATGCTCGCCTCAAAATTAGGGTAAGGTTTCTTTTACTCTAATATCTCCTAACAGTACGTCCCAAAATTCTACGTCTTTTCCCATGATTTGGATGGTCTTTTTTTCGACATAGATGGTGATATCCTTTTTGGTGGTGTCTTTGTATTTCAATCCATCTTTGGTAACCCCTTCAAATCGCTGGAAAATGGTAATTACTCCGACATAACGGCCATCAGGCTGGAGTTCAAGGTCGGAAATATATTGAATGTCATACCACTGAATTTTAACCTGGTCATAATTCAATGCCATCAATCTTTCAAAATATCTCCTTACAGCAAAATACTGGATTGCCTTTTTGTAAAGAGAAGAAACGCCAATTTCGCTGCCTTCCGCAAATAATTCCACCGCACGATCAATTACACGATTTCCTTCCGAGAATGGGGTAGATTTATTTCCTATGATGCTGATGTAGCGACTCAAATCCCTCACTTTTTCCAGCGCAAGAGAATCAATGGCTTCCTTTCGTTGGGTACTTATTTCATCCTGTGCAATAGTTTGATTAGAAAAAAGTAAAAAGGTAAGGGGCAATATAACTAGGGCAATCTTATTCATTCTAGTCTGTAATATCTAGTTAATTAATGAAAGGGGGCTACAAAAGTTCGATCTCATTTTAACTCTTGAAAAGTAGAGATTATTTCTTTAAAAGCAATTCCATTGATTGAATTTTATCACTTCTGTTCAATAGGATTTCTGATACGATATATGGATTCTCTTTTTTGTCCTTTATGTAATCGAGCAGTTTCCTAGCTGTTGTAGGTTTGTCATAAGCTTTGTCCCCTCCTTCTTGATCAATGACAATCAGGATTGGAGTATCAGAAGAAGCAAAGCGAGACATCAAAGAATTGATCATGTCATTTGCCTCCTCATAAGAGCTGGCATTGGCGATATCTCCAAACGTTTGATTGATTGCTACTTTCAATTGAGCGTTTGGATCTTCGTAGTCATTAGGTTCCCCTTGAGAACTTTCTTCCATGAGTCTTTTTTTCTCTGACTCAAAGAAATCTTCAGCTTTTGCCATGGCAGCTTCTACCTCTGAATCTCCCTTGAATTTCTCTGAGCTCCTGAATTTTTGAAATCTTGAAAACTTATTGTCCCAATCTTCCATGTCTTTGATAGGGGATGACATCAACTTTTCCAATTGAGCGATCAATTGAGCTTTTTCGTTTTTAAAATTAATGGCTGCCTGCTCAGCTTCAATTCGGGCTTGCTCCTCGGCTTTCTTTTTTCTGCTTTTACATGAAGTAAGGGGCAGAAAAAGGCTAAAGGAAATAATTAAAATCCAGGAAAAAGCTTTGTTTGATGTCCTTTTCATATCCAAGAGTAATTTTATGTACAGGCCTCCAAATTAAGAACTTGAAAGGGTTTATTAAAATTTCATCTGACCATTAAAAATTTAATCAGAAACTGTCTTTCCTTCAATTACATGAATGAGTGCAGGGCCCAATAATCCAACTGGAGGTTCCTGAGGCACTTTAGATGAAGGTTTGATCTTGTCATCAAGTAGTTGAGGCCTTTTGACCCATACTTCAATTACATTCAGACCTTCTTCGAGGTAGGGGCTAATTTCAACTGTATATGGCTTATGGAAAATGGTTTTGACTGGATTGGTATTCACAAATACATCTGCAATGGTATTTATTCTTCCTAATTCAAGTAGAAATTGTTTTTTGTTGTCAAGTTTCCCGATTTCAAACTTTGTAGAATAATGGGCCTCATCAGGAAGCCTGTCCAACTCAGTAAGTCCCCGCCAATTCATTAGGCTTGTATCCCTATAATCAATCACACGGGTTGATTTCCCCTTTTTATTGATAGCCAAATCCCATTTCTCAAGGTTGATTTTCCCTACGTATCGATATTCGAAGGGATTTGAAGAAATAGGGGGAAGAGGACTAAGCAAACTATCTTGAAGTTGGCTTTTCGAAGAAAGGAGGACACAGGTGCTGAACCCATTGATGTAGCCCTGGATGTTGTTTTTTCCTCGTACCTTTGCAGGGTGTATGCTGCCATTTTGGGGATCTAACCAATAATGCCAGAACTTTTCAACCTTCAGGTCTAGTTGAAAGACCCTTTCTTTATAGCCAATGTTATGGAATACATTGATTTCTGAACTGTCAGGGAGATTTCTTCTGATCCTTCTCAAAAATGGATAAGCATCATCAAAACTGATATTTTGAGGGATATATATCCCCTCGATCAAGTTCCTCAACTCCTGTGGGTCCAATATTGGCGACCTGAATACAATGCTCTCCATAGCTTTTTTGACTTCAGCATCCCTTTCTTCAAATTTGTAAAACCCATTCTGTCGTGAAGGTATTTTCCCATATGCAATCACTTTGGCACCCCTGCTTGCCATTTGTGCCAATTTTTTAGCAGCTTGATGGTCAATACTCTCTACATCAGGAAGGAGAACCAATTCTACTTCTGTCGCTCCCAAGGAGATTCTTCTGCCATCCCATGATGCCTGAGAAAGGAAATCATCGTTAACCCAAATCCAATTTAGGCCCTGCTGATCCAACTCATTGATCAATGGGGTAATGGCTCTGAGCCAATTCACACGTTCGTCTTCCCCCTTGACAAATAAGTTGGAAACAAAACTTTCCAATGGGACTACCTCCTGCTTTTTTCTTAATTCCTCTACATTCCCATTAAAAAACAATTCTTTGTGCTCAGAAGAGAAGGTGAGGTTACTGGGAAGGCCCTTGAATGGGTAGTAAATGGCTATATCGACACTTTGCTTTCCAAGGCTCAAAAGTTGTTGCATCCTTGTGGCGTATGCGTTCAACTCTTTTAAAAATTCCTCATCAATGTATTCCCTTAACATAGGGCTAGTTCGTAGGTAAGGCTCAGGTTGGTAAACCGACTTTTCTTCATTGGAGTAGAAGTTTATCCCATCCAGGAGAATCTGGTTTGCCCCACTCATAAAACATTGGTCTACAGCAATTTTAATTTCTTGAGGACTTACTTTTCTTATCTGGCTCCTATATCCCAGGGTTCTTGATCTGATTACCCGTTTGCCTCCCAATACAGCCCCAGAACTCACCAATTTCTGTAGCAAGGCACTGGAAGATGAATTGTATTGATCGAAAACAGGAATATCTGCTCTTGAAGAAGCCTCTATCACATCAAAATCCCAACCATATGGTTCGATGGCCATGTATAAATCACGTGTTTTGAGCCGGGAGGAAGGAACCTCAAATGTGGCATGTATCAATCGATCATTGGCGAATTTCTTGTAAGAATTTCGAATTCGCTTATCCTCCTCAGTAAATACAAATTCTGCATCGCTGTTGATTCTATAATAAGGGAAAAGCGAATTATTCATTCCTTGGTAAAGTAATGCTGGGAGCCATTCCCTAATCTGGAATCCCCCTGCAACAGCAAAATCCTCTTCAAAATCATTGATAAAAAACTCATCTGCCTGGTATGTTAAAGGTCCATAACTGACTCCATGAAGAGACTTCATCTTTTGCGAAGCAGGAGAAAGAATAGATTTGAAAATGAGATCCAGGTGTTTCTCTACCACTGAGCTGTCAAATGGGTTGGCGAGCTCACCTTTGGTACTTGCTAGTGGGAGATAGCTTCTTTGTCCATTTGGGGCAGCATAAATAGCAATGATTTTCCAATATCCTCCAGGAGCTTCCCATTTGAGATTTTGGGTAGAGTCAACGAGTTTATCCAGGACAAAAACAGAATCAGGGTCCAAAAAAGTTTGGTCGTGTAAATCCCAAAAATAACCTGTTCTCAGTTCCTTTTTTGCTTTGATACCATAGGTGGCGATCAATTTCGCTTTGTCCCATCCTCCTTCAAGAAAGGGTGAAGGGGTATCTTTTTTGCGAATCTCCCAGCCATTAAGGTGATAATATGAAGGTATTTTGGGTTTGGGTAAGTATATATCGACGAGCTTTCCTCCCAGAACATGGCTTTCACCATACAGTAAGTGTCTTAACTTGAAACTATCTGGAGCTTGTTGTGGGATACCCATTCCATTAGAACCGGCCAGGACGTCGACCTGTATACCCATTCTCCCTGCGGCATATAATACTTCTTCAAGGTAGGATGCCAGAGGAAGGCTAAAACTCTTTGGAGGAAGCTTAGAAGGTATTGGATAAATTTCTATCCCCCCAAAGCCTTTATCCTTGATCCATACAAGTAGAACCAGGAGTTCCAGGCGGTCGAGTTGGCCAAATGGCCAATACCAGGTTAGCCAGCTAATAGAGA
>JALEFZ010000095.1 GCA_022760475.1 Bacteroidia bacterium
ATCAAAGTTACTTACCCAAGGATAATGCAGAGTGTTTCGGCAAGCGTCGCTTATCAATTCAGGCCCAGGTGGAGCGTTGACGCTGGGGTAAGATTTCTGGGAAGTGAATCAGGCCTGGTCGAGCTTGGCATATTGCCAGAAGCATCCCAAGAGCCAGTAGGTGAAATTGTAATCGCAGAATCAAGATTGGAAAGCAAAGAGACCTACCGATTTAGCCAAAGGCAATTGGAAATACCCGTCCATGTGAATCTACACTTGAAAAGTCAAGGAAGACATCAGCTGGTTTTGTCTGCGGGGCCTTCTTTGAATGCAAATCTGGTTGCGTCCGATTACTTTAGTTCGCGAGAAGCTGAAAGTGCACTGGCTCGGGAAGGGGACTTCCCAAGCTACCAATCCTGGAACTACCATATGGACTATGGGTTCAGGTACGAATACTTTTTGGGTTCTCACATGAAGCTACATGCCGGCCCACAATTCAAGCAACAGCTTACTGCTGCATTTTCTGGAAGATCAGCCCCTGAACAAATGCGATTCAGGCTGGGGCTTCAGGCTGGTTTGAGCTGGAATCTGAATAGGTAATTTATTCCTCTTCATCAGTTCCCATATATATTTCGAGCAGGCCTTCGGGAAGGGTGACTGACAATTCTTCCTTTTCAAAATCTGCCAATCCGACAATGTGATCCGCCACAGTGATGAGGACCTCATGGCCCTTGAATTCCATGATCATGATGTCATGGATAGCGCCATCAGCAAAATCCATTATCTTACCAAGTGGTCCCAAGACTGTATCCACTACCTGAAATCCAATCACTTCGAAGTAATAAAAATGTCCTTCCTCCAATTCGGGCAATTCCTCTTCAGGAAAGAGAATCGTCATACCGACCAAAGCCTCTGCTTCTGGCTTGGAGTCAATACCTTCCAATTTGATTACAGATTGTTTTTCGGTCTGCACTTTCCAGTCTTCAATCACATAAGCCTGGATTCCTTGACCTTTTTTTGATAAATGGAAAACAGGAATGTCAATGAAGTCCGACAAGTCTTGAACCGCAAATACTGCTTTGAGTTCTCCTTTCATCCCATGAGCTTTTGAAACGTAGCCCAATTCAATAAAGTCATCAGGATTCATGAATAGATAATTTGGGTAAAAAAAAAGCATCTTCGGAAGAACCAAAGATGCTTTTTATATTTCTAATTCTATTTACTCTTCAGTTGGAGTTTCTTCTGCTGCAGTATCAACTGCTGGAGCTTCCTCGACTGGAGTCTCCTCCGCAGGAGCCTCTTCAACAGGAGTCTCTTCGACAGGAGCAGCAGCAACTTCTTTGTGCTCAATTACTGGTGACTGATTTGCCTCCCCCGCATGCTCTTTCTTGACATGAGAAGGTACTGGTTCAAGTGGAGTACCGTGGACATCCACAGAAATCACTTTCTTCTTATCCTTGCCATCTTTCTCCTCTCTCCAGCGACCGTAAATTTTGTCCATCTCATCATCGGTCTTTCCTTGTTTGATAAGGGCAAACTTCAGGGTAACACCTGTATGACGTAGCAGGTGACGAACAGTATTGGTTGGCTGTGCCCCGACCGCTAGCCATTTGATAGCTGCATCGTGATCGACATAAACCTTGGCAGGAGTGGATACGGGATCGTAGTGTCCTAGCTTCTCGATGAATTTTCCATCACGCTTTGCTCTGGAGTCGGCTGCTACGATCGCGTAGAATGGGGATGCTTTTCTTCCCCAGCGTTGAAGTCTCAATTTTACTGGCATATAACCACAAATCTTTTATAAAAAATGGTTGGCAAATATAGCGAAGCTGGACTAATAATACAAGTTTCTGCTAGCTCTTTGGATATAATTCTTATGCTCCAATTGCGGCCATCGCTTTTTTCAGCCTTTGCTGCTCATTTCCTGTCAAAATAGTGAACCTCACTCTACTTGCCAGCAACTCATTCTTATAGATCTCAAACAACTCCTGCCTCTCTTTCAGATCAGGGTTTTCTCTCATGGGATCAAATTCCCAAGGCAGGTCAATATCCGTCAATAAGTGAAGTTCATACGCCTCAAGCTGAATGAGACCTTGAAGTTCCTTGGAAACACTTCCATACTTATAAGAAGACCATATTTGAATTACCAGCAGATTGGTATCACAAATGAGAAGACCATTTGCCTTTGAGAGCTGATTTTCTTCCAGGGCCAATTGCCCCTTGGCAATTGCTAATAAATCCTTCTGTTCGTATGGCCGGGCTAGATTCTCCAGGTACTCCCGTGCGAACTCCGGTACCCAAACGGTACCTAACTCCCTCGCTAACTGGGCTGCCAGGGTTGACTTTCCAGTAGATTCTGGGCCAACAATTGCAATTTTCCTAATTGTAGCTGACTTCATTTTTGGTTTTGGCTTCCCGCATCCACACAAAAAATCCCACAATTGCCATTCCAAGGAAAACCACATACTGAATAGCAGTAAGGGTAAGCCCTTTGTAATGATAAAGAGGGATAGAAATCAAGTCCCCAATGATCCAATAAATCCAGTTTTCCACCTGCTTATTCGCCATGAACCACATTCCTACCAAAAATATGGAGGTAGTAAATCCATCAATCCAGGGAACTGTACTATCGGTCTGGTATTCGAGGAATAAGGAAAATAGGGGAAATGATACCAGAAGAATAAGCACTCCAATCAGGTTATTTTTGTTCCCTGCCCAGCTGATGGGCAATTCGTTTTCTGCGGAATTTCCTTTTGACCAATTGTACCAACCATAGATGCTCATCGCAAAGTAATAGGCATTGATTCCCATATCCCCATATAAGCCAAATTGATATAAAAGGAATACAAAAATACCTGTAGAGATGATCCCCGTAGGGTAAACCAGAATATTGCCATAAAGGGCAAAAAATACAGATGCCAAGCCCAGTGCTACTCCGGTTGCTTCCAGGGCAATCTGAATCCACGAATAGGTTTCGTAGGGTCCAAAGAGGATGTCAACTATGCTTTCCATATTTACTTTCTAAAGGCAGAAAGGAGGAGTACCCCCCATCCAATGATCAAAAATACCCCGCCAATGGGAGTGATGATGCCTACTTTAAGGCTGGTCAGCACCAGCAAATAAATGGAACCGGAGAATAACAAAGTCCCGATGCCCCACATGAATAGGACAGTTCTCATTCCTTTTAATGTGGTGGAGTGGATCAAAAGGCCAAGAATCAAAAAGGCCATGGCATGGTACATCTGAAAACGAACAGCGGTCTCAAATGAGTCCAATTGTGAGGGTTCCAATACCTCTTTAAGGGCGTGTGCTCCCATGGCTCCGGCAATGACTCCGGAGAGTCCCAAAAATGCCCCAATGGCTATGCTTATCCTGCTTAAGTTCATTGCTTCTTTTTTATTTCAACAGGCAAATATCAACTTTTTAACAGAAAGCCGTAAACTTTGATTAAGAAGCTGATCCTTTTTTGATAAATTCACTTGCTGAAACCACTTAAAATTCCAAGCATTTTCCGACATGAAAATCAGATATAATGCACCTACAACCCTGAATTTCACTTTCATATGTGTGGTCATTCTGGGAATTCAATCCATTTTCTTCCCATTTGATGCTGACGGAACCAAGGGTGTCATGCAATACTTCACCGTTCCGCCTTATGCGGATTTCACCAATCCTATCTGGTATTTTCAGTTATTTTCTCATGTAATGGGTCATGCAAACTGGAACCACCTTTACGGCAACTTTGGAGTCATTTTGCTGATTGGCCCAATTTTAGAAGAAAAGTACGGCTCTAGGAACCTTGCCATTATGATCCTTATCACGGCCTTGGTTACAGGTATCCTGAATGTGGTTTTCTTTAGCACAGGATTACTCGGAGCCAGTGGAGTTCTGTTCATGATGATTGTACTCGCCTCCTTTACCCAATCAAAAGGAGGTATTCCACTTACATTCATTCTTGTTGTGCTACTTTACTTGGGGAGAGAGATTTATAACATCTTTCAGGACGATCAGGTCTCACAATTTGCTCACCTGGTTGGAGGTATATTAGGTGGCCTATTTGGCTTCTTTTTGCAAGGTGGCAGTGTATCGGTCCCCAAAGCAGAGCGCAAAAAGTAAGCTTGTTCTAGTTTTTTACCAGTTTTTCCCAATGAGTTTTTCCTGCATACCGGATTCTAAGAAAATAGATTCCAGGGTCCAGGTGATGGGCATCTACCTGCGCTTTTTGGCGTCCGGTTTTTGCTGCGCTAATGGCCTTCCCACTTAAGTCGAAAAGGACATACTCAAAGGAGGTAGGTATTTCGCTTTGGATGTACCATTTTTCACGGCTTGGGTTGGGATAAATGTTGAAAGTTTCCTTCCATCTGCCTCCATTAGAATTTCCTTCCGAAATGTCGAGGGTATAGTCTTCCACTTCCCCAAAGGAGAAAGCTCCACATGGTTCAGGTAGGCTGTCTCTTCTCAGGATAATTCTCATTCTGCTTTGCCCAAGGTTCGCTGAAGCCGGTACTTTTGCAATGATTGACAGGGTGTCCAATTCTGCGAGGAAAGTATCTACCCAGAGCTCGGCATTTTCAAGAATGGTATTTTGGTTCCAGTCTGTCCATATTCTTAAGAACCCCTCTTGAGGCAAAAGGCTACGAGGTATTACCCTTAGATCGACATTTTCACCTCTTTTCAAGAAAATACTGTTGGGGAAAAATTCATAGCCTGTTGGATTGAAAGCTGAAATATTGGAAGTGGTGTCTATATCAACCTGTTCTATCCACTCTGCACCAATACCTGCGGAAAAGGCTTCGCAATAAAGGTCATTTCCCTCCTTTAGGTTGACACAATAATCTTCAACTTCTCCATTATCAAATATCCCACAGGCCTCCGGAACCGTCATTTGATTGAAGCCAGCCCACCGCATGGCGACCCTCATCCTGGCAATGCCTGGCATGGTTCCAGGAGGGATTCTTAGGGTATCCAGGATACCTCCCTGGGCAGCAGCGGGATCAATAAGTAATTCTGTAGAATCAAAATTACCGTCATAATTAAAGTCAATCCAAACCCTCCATTTTTCCGTAAAAGTTCCCCCATTATAGCCTGGACTCATGAAGAAATTATAGGCTGAATCAATGAGTAAACTGAATATCTCTCCTGTAAAATTACCGTAACCACCATTTATCCCTGATTGAAGGGCAATGTTACCCACATGAAGGGAATCGATCCATTCTAATCCTGTATTTCCCCCTTCTGCCTGACAATAAACAAAATCTGTACAACCGCCACATCCCAGGGTAGTTGCGGTGAGATTGAGGGTATCAAGTGCTTCACGATCACAGACAGACCAAGCCCTGATTTCATAGGTGGTGCAGGGATCAAGGCCTGAAATAAGCAATGCAGTATCACTTGTGCTATCATTTATCCAAACCATACTTCCTTGCTCCCGATAGTCAATTCGGTACAATTGGGATGTTTCAAGTCTACCCCAGCTCATGCTAAGGCTTGCGGCTGTTTTCATGGGAAAGAAAATGCTTTCCGGGGCCTTACAACAGCCAAGGGTTCGAGCCTCATTTAGGGGAGTATAGGAGGACCAGCCAGATCCACAACTACTCGCTACCTGCCATTCATACACCGTACATGGCAAAAGTAATTGCAAGGCAGTATCTGTCCCGCTAACAATAAGGCTATCTGCCCAAAGGCCATTACCCTTTTCTCTGTATCTAATTTTTGAGAGGAGACTATCAGCATACCTCTGCCAGGAAAAAGATATCGAAGAATCGGAAGTTGCTTGCCCTAATGGACGAAAGGGGGAAACACAGTCATTAGGAATGAAATTACAACTATCAATGATAAAGGAAACAGCATTGAAGGCATTCAATCTCCCCTTACTTCGGACAGCAGCCAGGAGGGAGGGCTTTTGATCCACTCCCTGAAGCAAATAATCCTTAATCAAAAGTGCGGTTTCAACAGGTTTGTTGAGGTAATCGGAAGCCAAGCCAGGACATGCTCCCCCCAACATCAATGGGATAACACCAGCCACGACGGGAGCAGCAAAGGAGGTACCAGCAGCGGTGCTATATGAATTTCCAAGAAAGGTAGTTAAAATTCCATTTCCAGGGGCTCCAATGTCAATGGAGATGGGCCCAAAGGCAGCACCACCAACTTTTTGATCCTGTATGTCAGTACTTGTAACCGTAATTAGGAATTCGCTTGTACATGCCGTCGGGATATCTCCTACCTGATCCACATTGAGGTTGGCATTGGCTGTAGCAGCTACCGAAAGAATCCCTGCTTCCCCCAGGACATCATAAATTCCACACCAAATTGGAAAATTTGCCGGATTGCCTCGGTTGATTCCAAAAGAGGCATTGGTGGCTACAACAAATGCGCCTTTGGCTCCCCTGCTTGCCTCATAAAGAAGGCGTTGGTTGAGGATGTAATCATAGGCCAATACGACCGTTGCCTCGCTGGCTGATAGCCCCATGATTGGCATGACTGCTGTTCGCCATCCCACTCCTGCGATGCCTATTTGATTGTCTGATATGGCACCAATGATGCCTGCTACTTCGGTTCCATGTGCAGCAGGCTGTATTTGTCCATTGTTTTGGTAAGCATTCCACCCATCATAGTCATCTACATAGCCGTTTTGGTCATCGTCAATGCCATTGTTAGGAATCTCAGCACGGTTTTTCCAATAGTGAATATCCTCATGCCCCAGGAAAAAACCATCATCGATCACGGCAACCACCATGGTATCTCCCAGAACGGTGGTTCCCCCCAGACTGAGGTCCCATGCTTCTGGCGCATCTATGTCTGCATCTGCTATACCTCCAGCCTGGCCAGTATTGTCTAAGGCCCATTGGTTACCAAAAAGGGAGTCTTGCGGAAAAGTAGCCTGACTTTCACGTAGCTCTACTTTGTGGTTAAACTGAGCGGCATATACTGAATTGTGTTTCTTTAGTTTGCCAAGAACTGCCTTGGGCTTTACAGATTCCTCTACTCCCAAAAGGTAAATATTCATCCTCCTGGAAAGGGTATTTTTGAGCCTAAATGGAATTCCAGGGCTTTTCTTGACAAAATCTTCCCATTTTTCGCCTTCATTCAACTGGATAATTATTTCCCCATCCACGATCTCCTGTGCCAATAATTCATGCTGCGGAAGGATAGATATGAGTATAAATAAGAAAATCAGAAATCTATTCATGTAACATTCGGCTTCTATAATTGAAAGGAATTTAGGATAAATGGGCCATTGAAAAAATATCATTTTTCGCCACCTCCATTTCAATTGAAAAGTAGTTAGCTGTCATTTAAACTCATGCTGTGCACGGGTAAGGCGGTCATTTATGGCTGGCCCAAGACCTATTGCAGGGAGTTTTTCAGTCAGGATGGTATCAAAATCGGCCTTGTCAATATTGCGGAGATAGGCAAAAAGGTTTGCTGCCGCCTCATTCAAATCCCCTTTGGGGCTAAGGATAAACTGTTGTTGCAGGGGAATTTCGGCTACAGCTGAGTCAAAACGTAGGATGGCAGTCTTTTCTGAAGCATGTCTTTCCCAAAGTTCTTCAATCTTCCCCAAAAATAATTTTGCCTCTGGGGCATAATGGCTTTTGAGTTGGCCACTGCTTTGGGGGCTTTCTTTGAGTTTGATGGGCAAAATGGGGCCAACCACTTCCTCAATTTTTTCGAGGGAAAGGCCACCAAGTCTATATAAGCGCAGGCTGCCATCGGCTTCTAGGCCTATGATGGTGGACTCCAAACCAACGATGCTTTTGCCACCGTCAAGGATATATGGAATGGACTCCCCCAATTGCTCGGCCACATGCCTCGCAGTAGTCGGGCTGATATACCCTGAGGGATTTGCGCTGGGTGCGGCAAGGGGGAAATCCAGTTTGGCCAATAGCTTTAGCGTCAAAAAATTTCGAGGAATCCTTATCGCAACCCGCGAATTCCCTGCTGTCAGAAGATCCGGGACAGCAGGAGTTTTAGGCAAAAGCATGGTAAGGGGTCCCGGCCAGAATGTATTCGCCAGTTTTTGCATCAGAGGAGGAAAGTGAGTAGCAAACTGGGGAATCTTGGCCGGATGGTCTGTGTGGAGGATGAGGGGATTGAACATGGGCCGCTTTTTGACATCAAAAATTTTGGCAATTGCCATGGAGTCAAGTGCATTTCCAGCAAGGCCATAAACCGTTTCGGTAGGAATACCTACAACTTCTCCCTTTCTTAACCACTCTGCGGCCTTTTCTACTTCTTTCCCAATTTCAACCATTACTTACTGAATATCTGAACATTACCTTCATTATCCGCCATAATTACTTCAGAAGCCATGTCTATAAAAAGGCCAGTTTCTACTACCCCAAGCATGGATTTGAGTTCCTCATGTAGACTTGCAGGGTCATGGATCTCCCCTACATGGCAGTCCAAAATGTAGTTTGAATTATCAGTGATGAAGGCTTCTTCTCCCTCCATCCTCAAAATCGGATTCAATCTTAATGCTTTGAGTCTTTCAAATGTGATTTCCCAGCCAAACCTTACCACCTCAATGGGCAGAGGAAACTTTCCAAGTACATTGACCTGTTTGCGGGCATCGGTAATTACAATCAGCTTCCGTGAAATAGATGCGACCAATTTCTCTCGCAGTAAGGCTCCTCCCCCACCCTTGATCAATTGCAAGTCTGGATTGAATTCATCAGCGCCATCAATTGTCAAGTCCAGGTCTTGAACTTCTTCAAAAGTTGCCAACTTAATGCCTTGTTCTTGAGCGAGTTCTTCAGTAGCCCTGGAGGTAGGGATGCCTATGATGTCCAGCCCTTCGTTGCGCACTCTTTCGCCCAGTTTCATAACCATAAAGTAGGCCGTAGATCCCGTACCGAGGCCTACCTTCATTCCATTTTGAACATATTCAGACGCTTTCTCTCCTACGATCTGTTTTGGATTCATTCAGCAATTTTTTGCAAATCTAAGGAATACCGACCAAGGAATCGCCTTTTTTGATCTGGAAATTGAGTTTTTGAGAGCTTGTAGAAAGTAACCAAATGACGAAAGAATTCTTCAGTGTGCCTCTTCACCTTTCAAGATTCTCATTTTTTGAGCTGGAAACTACATTAATAGGCTTTGAAACAAATCTAAAGAACAAAGCATCCGGGTCTCCTACATATTGATCCCACAACTTATCCTTGCCAATCAAGCCTCTTTCAGTATACACTTCCTTGATTTGGATAAAGACTTTCTCCTTATCTGATGCTGTATTCGCAAAGCCTTCTCCCCTGCCCAAAGCTGCCATTGAATGGTTCCATATTTTACTTATGGGAACCAAGCTCCCCCCCACAAAGCAAAGAAGCAAAAGCCATTTCCTTACGTTTCTATATTCAAAATCTACCAATTCCCTTGCTAGGAAAACTGAAAGCATGAACCAGGCCGGAAGCGTGGCTCTCATATACAAATCATTGGCGTGCCCCATCCAATAAAACATAGTCAGGATAAGGGTGGCTGTCCCCAGACCCAGCAAGTTTTTGTCGCTGGCATTCAATCGATTTCTCCAGATCAGCAATCCCAACAGAGGCAAGAACTTCATCATTGCAAAAAAGACAAGGTAAAATGGCCAATTGCTATCCTGGCTTTGCGTCCATATCCAGCCCTTTTCACCCAATTCACCATGTGCCAGAAAAAATATTGCTGAAAAAATACCAATCAGCAGGGCAGGAATCAATTGCCAGAAATGGTTTAGGTAGTACTTCTTCCTTTTCCAAAGGGCTTGTAGGACAAATAAGCCCATGCCAATCGCTACGAAGGGAGACCAGAGTAAGCAAAGTGCCTGTACCAATGGCAAGGAGGTAGAAGCCATCTTACTTTCGGACTCTTCGAGTATCATTGCTCCTGCCAAAACTCCCGGCAAGAAATGTTGTGGTGCCCAGCAAAGTGCCCCAAAATGTGTGGGGAGTTTGTGCCCAAGCCCTGGCTCGTAAGGCAAACCCATTTCATCCCAATGCCATTCCCCCCAATGTCCCTCTACCCAAAAATATCTTAATTCAACCAGAAATCGCCAAAGCATGTCCTGACCACCAAAAAGGCAGAAAATCAAAATAAGGAGGATAGTTCTCCTACCAAGCAGTTTGGACAGCCAACAAAAGACGATAAGAACACCCAAATACCCCCAAATGAAGGAAAAAAAGCCAAGGCTAGATTGACCAAATAATTTAGCCAATAAGGCTGGGGGCAGGTAGTAGGCCAGGTAATAGGAAAGTGCGAAGACATCCCCCTGATACTCATAGCCTATCGGCCATGCAAATTTCACCAAATCTTGCCACAACTGGTTGTGTTTCAGATAATCATCTTGCTGAGGGATAAAACCGCCCATGCCTGAAAGGTAAGCAAGTAGCAAGGCCAAGATAGCCATTCCGAGAAGTTCATAGGCACCTATTACAAATGAATGCCTGTTTTTAGCCATAGAACTCATTCCCCAAAACAACAACAGACTCAAACCCAATGCCCACCATGTATGACACCATCCCCACCAAAAAATCAACATAGGGATGCCCAGGTAGCCTAAGCTCAAAAGACGTAAATCAGGGATTCTGAACTTCATCTACCTGTTTTTTTAAAAGGAATTTATAAAAAATGGATTCACTGCTCCCTACATATTGCTTGGAAAGATCAAAGTCATGCGCTACGCCTACCAGTTCGTAGGCCTCATTCAATTGGGTTAATTCATATTTTTCTGTAGGGAAAAGTTCTTGAACAGGCTTTTCAATTTCCTTGTGCCAAACCTTGTAGACCTCTACAAATGGCAAGATCATTCCAAGGCCTAAACTCAAGCCAAAACAAAGCCTGAGTAATCGATTCTTCCAACTTGAGAAAAAAGCATTGATGGCAGTGGAATAAAATATAATCAAGCCAGGAATGCTGACCCTCATCACAAAATCATTGGCTCTACCTATATGGAAAAAGGGAATAAGGATCAGGGAAAGCAGGGCAAATAGGAACATCCTCTTCTGAAATTCTCGAGGCTTTTTTATTTTCCAACTACCCAATACTAGAGCAGCAAATGCTCCCAATTCAAAAAGTAGGAAGATCAGGTAAAACAGAAACCAGTCAGACCTGGTGCTAAGCTCCCAAACAACACCTGTATAACCAGGAGCTTCATGGGCTTCATAATATAAAAGCATGATCAAACCAAATACTCCCCCTGCTCCTACAAAAAGGAGTTTCTTCCATGTAAAACCTAGGTTTGATAAAAAATCCCAGGCCACAAAAGGCATCAAACCCACTGTAACAAAAGGGCTCCAAAAGAAACTCAAGATAAGGGGAAAGGCAGAACTCCAATTTCCCATTTCAAGTTTTAATCGCCTGAATACCAGCAAGCTTGCCAACCAGCCCCCAAGGGCATGCTGAGGCGCCCAAAGCAGGTGATCGAAGGTGCCTTTATAAATAAATGACAAATAGGCCAAAGGTTCTACGATGATCTCCCCCCAAGGCAGGGGTACATACTCCCCGGTTCTGAACCAATGCAAAACATCTATGCTCCAGATCCAAAGGAGGTCCTGGCCGGAAATCAGAAAAAACATCAGCAAACCCAGAATGGGTCGCTTCCCGAAGATTCTCGCGAAGCCGTAAAGGGCCAATGAAAGCCCTACGACTGCCCAAATGATAGATGGAATTTTGTAGGGTATATGGAAAAGTTTCGCGAGCCAGGTAGGTGGTAGGTAGTAGGCGACATAATAATCCATGAAAAACGGCTCTCCATTCACTTCGTAGTGAACAGGCCAAGTCTTCACGAGTAGGTCTTGCCAGACTTCATGGTGCTTGACATAGTCCATGGCCTGCGGGAAGTGATAACTAATGCCCGAAAACAAGACCAAGCCAAGCAAGATCAATATGGCAAGCCCAAACTGCTTTTTATTGATGGTTGGTGTAAAAATTTCCGGCTTACTGCTATGCTTAAAAAGAATGAATGCAGTAACAATAGAGGCAAGCCCCAGAATAGCAAAAATTGGCCTGAGCCAAGTGGCAAAGAAAATGATCCACGGAAGCGCGAGATAGACGGCTGCCAAAGTTTCCCAAATGTGGTCCCACTTGTAATTTTTATCAGCTAGTATCACAGGTTGGATATTAGGAATAATATTCAAGTTTTCCACCTCATACTTTCCTTATATCCATCTATAAAAAAACAGCCCCCAAAATTTGGGGGCCTCACCATTATGAAACCAAATACAACCCACGTGCGCAATGCGTCTAGGCTTTGCCCAATGCCAGCTTATAGGCATTCAGACAGCGCTCACGGGCAGCTTTGTGTTCAACTATAGGTCTGGGATAAGCAGGTGTTCCGAATTCAGGCACCCACTTCCTGACATATTTCAATTCTTTGTCAAATTTCTTCATCTGGGATTCAGGATTGAAAATCCTGAAGTAGGGTGCGGCGTCTGTTCCACTTCCTGCAGCCCACTGCCAACCCCCGTTGTTAGATGCTAACTCAAAATCCAGCAATTTTGTTGCGAAATACTTTTCACCCCATTGCCAATTGATTAACAAGTGTTTAGACAGGAAACTTGCGACGATCATTCTGCTTCTATTGTGCATAAAACCTGTCTCATTCAATTCACGCATTCCTGCATCTACGATCGGATATCCAGTCTGCCCCTTACACCATTTTTCAAATTCTTCCTCCTCATCTCTCCAGGGTACAGCTGCATATTTTTCTCTAAATGGTCCCTTTGCCACATGAGGAAAGTTCCAGAGAATCTGCATGTAAAACTCCCTCCAGATCAATTCGTTCAAATAAGTTTCATTCAATTTCCAGGCAGAAATGGCCAGTTTTCTTATGCTAATGGTTCCGAATCTCAGGTGTATTCCAATCCTGGTAGTCCCCTTGATCGCAGGAAAGTTTCGCATCTCGTGGTAATCCTTGATGATGTCCTCATCCGGATGAATCGAAGGAATCGGTATGCTGCTACCCTTGAAACCCATTTCTCCGAGAGAAGGCATGGATTTAGGTGCAGTCTTGAGGAATTGTCCAAAATGTGATTCTGAATCGAATGGCCTTAGGTTATCTGGATTAAGTCCAGCCTTCCACTTTCGACTGTAAGGAGTAAAGACAGAATAAGGAGTCCCTCCATCAGTCAAAACCTCTTCTTTTTCGAAGATAACCTGGTCTTTATATGTATGAAAATCAACTCCTTTCGAGTTGAGGTATTCTTTTAACTCTGCGTCTCTTTTTCTGGCGTAGGGTTCGTAATCATGGTTTGTATAAACAGCAAATGGTCCTTGCTCAGCCATAATTTGTTTCCAGACCTCTTCAGGCAAGCCATAATAAACCAAAAAGCTACTGCCCATTTCTAGCAATTGTCCATGGAGTTGACCCAGCCTGTCATGGATAAAGTTGACCCTGGCATCTTCAGCAGGCAGTTCATCAAGGATATTTTTGTCAAATATAAAAAGAGGCAGGACTTTTTTTCCGCTTGTAAGCGCATGAAAAAGTGCTGCGTTGTCGTCCAAACGCATATCTCTCCTACACCACCAGATGACAAAATCTTCGTTCATTTTTTACAATTACTGATTCCTGAAAAAGACAGAACCTAGGCCAGTGCAGATTGTTTGGGTCTAGATTTGACCCCATTGTAAAGTTTCTGCATAAAAATCATGTGTGGCAGGGTAAGTGTTGAAATGGCAATGAAGAACAACAAATAAGGCGACATGAGTGCATTTAACCATTGTCCTGCAAACAATAATATTCCTATACCTACAAAACTGATAACTGAAAATGGAATGGCTTCCCTAAAAAATGCCTTCCATCCAAAACCAGGGCGATCTTGCCTGATGATTTCCACCTCGTGGGAAATAGACGCCAGGGAGTGCCAGAAACCAAAATACAAGGCAAAACTGAACATCAAAGATGTAAAATAGCTAATGCCCAATAGCAAAAAGGTATTCAACAACTCAAAGAAAAAGGCTACCCCACTCATTTTCCCTTTCGCAAGGGCAAACAGCATGACCAAAAGGTAAATCCCTCCAGAAGTGAGCAAGGCTATAGTTACTGTTTCCTGGGATATTAACAAGTCCTTGGCAAAAAGTGAACTGAGAATTTCCAGCGAATCTTGTAAATGAAAACCAATGATTCCCAATAGAATCAAAAAGCCCCAGGAAACATAAAGCAATACTTTTAATGGGTTGAGTTCCTTCCATGAGACAAATAACAACTGGGATTGTCCGAAATGGAAGGCAGAAATAATTAAAAATATCAACAAACTTAGCATTGGGAAAAAGAACCAACATAAGCTATAGAGAAGCATGGCACCCAGATAGGTAGCCAGGAAAAACCACCATGATCTGTTTGGTTGTTCTTGCCCTGATTCAAATTGATAAACAATATGATCAGTGGCTCCATGAGGAATTCCTATGCTGAGCATGATGCCTATGAAAAAAACCAACTCCAATTCTTTTGCCACTTCAGGCATCAATATATAGAAGCCCCCCAGTGCAACTGAGAACAAAAGGGACAGGCTATATAGTTTCGGTAGTCTTAGGTTCATAACCAGGATTGATTTTAGTATTTACCTCTAAGCTGTTCTCCAATGGCTTTCTGAGGATGTAATATTGCCAAATAGCATTCAGGAAGGGGCCCCAAGGGAGTCTTCCCATGATCCAGATTTCCTGAAGGATGTTCGTTTGTTCTGATAGAAAATTCAGAATAGTACGGAAGTCATTTTTAGAAAATAACTGATGGAAAATCCTGTGTACGATTCCTCCACGATGTTTGATGATGTGCAGCAATAAGTTGTCATAGAAGCCAAACCGTCCTTTTTTGTCCAATCGGTAGTGTGGCTTCCCAGTCTTGAGCAGGGCCTGAACAATGTTTTCAGTATCTAGCTGAATATTTTTGAATGTGTAGCCTGTGGTTGCTTTGGTAAAACCACCTGCTGTGCCAATGTTATAAATGTATTTTCCCTTTTTTCGAGGAAAATGGTGATTGGTCATTGGAATCACTCCTTGTTCTTCCTGAACAATCTTGAACTTTTTTCCTGGGAAACTATCAGAAAGGTATTGGTGAAGTTCTTTTTTGTATCGTTCGGTTTCCCATACCGTTTCAGAAAATACGGTGTATTCTATCAATGCCTCTCTATCACTGAATGGCAAGGTATAGACAAAGCATGTTTCTCCGTTTTGCTTCATCCTAAAATCCATCAGTGTCATGAAATCTTTATCGAAGGTCTTTTCCTCCATTTCCACAAACCAACCATAGAAATGCTGAGCGAGATAAAATGTCCTTGAATCTTTTTTCTGGAAAGGAAAGTTGATGCTATTGAACACCCATTGGGCTTTGTATTTTCCTTGGTTGGTGTGCACGAAGGCACCATCTTTGGCGTCTGAGAGGGCGAGAACCCTTTCATAGCGAAATTCTACATTGGGATTGGCTTCCAGTTCTTGATAAATGCTTTGGTAAAATTCGATGCTACTTACAAACTGGTAGCGCATAGGTAGAATGTCCTGCGTGTAGCTTCCCTCCGATGTATGGAAGTGAAGATTGGACCATCCTTTATAAGGTGTGAATATATTTTCATTCCCCTCAGACCAGAAGCACCATGTCTTGTCATTTCGACTTTTGGGTTCGGTATCGAGAATGAGTATTCGTTTGGTTTTCAGATCTGTACGGTTGATCCTGGCAGCTAAACTCAGGCCAGCACAACCCCCGCCTGCAATGATGTAGTCGAAGTCCTCCATAAAGCAAGAGTTAAATTGAAAGGAAAATGGCGGTAAAAAAAGGCCCTGGACTCTCCAGGGCCTTGTGTCCATAATAATCTGTGGTCAGTGATTACCCAGCTTATGCAGTAGCTTCTCTCTTGGTAGAGTTCATTGCTACAGAGTAAACCACCAAACCAAATCCGATTTTGTTCACAGCATCACCGATGTTGTAGATAAGGTCGATGTTCAGGCTAGTGTTCAAAGAAGCCATTAGGTTTCCATCCATCAACATGTATCCGATAGGATAGATAGCCCAACCTACTACTACAAAGTTACGAAGTAGAGTAACTGCTCTTGATACGTCAGGGTTATCAGACGCGTCAGCCAATTTCTTTACAGATCCTGCAATTGTTTCATATACGATGTAAACATAACCAGCAGTAGATACAATACCCCAAAGGATAGTCTGATCTGGCTGGATAGCCTCACCAATGTATCCTGCAACAAGCATTACAACTGAAGCAAGGATCAAACGCCACATAAGACCGGCTTTAGCACCGTAAGGCCTTAGCAACAAGTAGAACTCAACGCACATCAAAGGTACTGTCAAAGTCCAGTCGATGTAACGAAACTGAGTAGGAGATGCTTCCATCATGGTAGCTTCAGGATTCTCAGCCATAACACCTAGGTAATAACTACGCATGTAGTAATAGTGTACAGCAGCGATCATAGTGATCAATCCTGAAACAAGAAGAGAAGTCTTCCACTTGCCATCTACTTGCTGGCGCTCAAAAAAGAAAAATACAGATGCGGCAAACATAGACATGTAGCCTGTAAAGAAAGTGAAGCCGACGGCATCACCCGCCTCCAACATATCAGCCAACAGTGTGCTGATGTAGTTTAAAGTATCCATAATAATTAGTGATGTTAATTAACAAATATGTAATGTAAATAATCGTTCAGGTCAATCAACAAAATGTCTAAACTACACCCACAAATCTTTCAACAATAACAAAGAGCGACATAATGTTTAGTCTAATAAACAAATTTATAAAACAACATCAAAGCATAGATAAATGTTTCATTTTTAGGTTCTTATGGCGTATTTCATATATATTAAAAACCGTAAATTATGAAATATCACAGCATATGTACATTGTTTTGTTTAACATTATATAATTAAAATTAAACAAAAATGTTATGTAAATACAACGTTTTATTTGGATTTTTCTGAAAGCCAAAGTTGCAACCTTAATTCAATCGCCTCATTTTCAGATTCTTATAAAATTATATTTTTTTCATTTTTTTTGAGTTTTTTTAACATATTGTTAAAAATTCATAGATTACATCAATCATGTAATCATTACAATAAAATTTCACACGTGCATTTAGACATAAAAACCGAGGATTTCAGGTTTGATGGCAGCAAGAAAGCCACAATCAAAGACCTTCCAACCAGCGTCGCTCCCCTTTATGAGGACAAAAAAGACTATAAAAAACTGTTGGAAGAATACAGGGAAGAAATAGATGACCTGCAAAACATGATGTATGCTCATGACAGGTATAGCCTTCTATTGATTTTCCAGGCCATGGATGCAGCTGGAAAAGATGGGACTATCAAACATGTGATGTCAGGGGTTAATCCCCATGGGGTCGAAGTATCTTCCTTCAAAAGGCCCAGTGAAACAGAACTGGATCATGATTTCCTTTGGAGAACGTATAAAAAGCTCCCTGGTAGAGGAAAAATCGGAATATTTAACCGATCCTATTATGAGGAAGTACTCATTGTAAAAGTACACCCAGGCATCCTGACAGGTAGTCAGCGCCTGCCTAAGGAAGCAGTCCTTGACATGGACAAAGTTTGGGAAGGCAGGTATGCCTCCATCAATCAAATGGAAACCCATTTATCAAATAATGGTACCCAGACCCTAAAATTCTTCCTTAACCTGTCCAAGGAAGAACAGCGACAGCGCTTCCTTGCAAGGCTGAATACCCCATCTAAAAACTGGAAATTCTCCGGAGGCGATGTAAAGGAGCGTGGATATTGGGACAAATACATGCAAGCCTACCAGGACTGCATCAATGCAACCGGCAGCCCCCATGCCCCATGGTATGTCATTCCAGCTGATGACAAGAAAAACATGAGACTCATTGTATCAGCCATTATCCTGGATCACCTAAAGAAATTGGATATGAGCTATCCATCTGTAGATGAGGAGCGAAAGGCGCAGTTCCAACAATACAGGGAGATGCTTAATAATGAATAGGGGCTATTTTACCCGCACCCGAAGCATCCCACTATTTTTCAAATTAGATCTGAGTTCCAGGGTCTGTTTCCTCACCCCATCGTCAACCATGATTGAAGCGGTGTTGGGGGGAACCTTCCCTAGATTCAAGGCATAGAGAATGATGTAGTTATTACCAGGCTTAAAGGTGTATGGTATGGCAATCCTTTCCTTTTTTAATGGCAACTTTTCTACCAACCACTCGCCATTTACATTTACAGAAACGGTATCCTGATCGTAGGTTCCATAGTCCCAGAGGTAGATGGTCGCCTGCTCACTGCTGATCTCCATTTTATCCTGGGGCTTAATAGGCCTGCCTTTTAATCGCTTGGGCTTACCTGAAATGCTGGTTCCATAGTCCTTGGCAATTTGTGGAGTAGGTGGAGTAGGTGGTATATCTTTGGGAGTTGGAGGAGGAAGATTGTTCTTCTTCGTTACAACGACCTTGGGCACAGGATTCTTCATGGGATCTTCGTCACAAGCAATCAGGAGTTGGGGATCCGAAAGTTTATCGCACTGATCAGAAACTGCCTGCACCTGATAGGTACCCAGTTTTTTGGCTTCCAAATAGTAATTATTGGCTCCCTTTACAGGATTTCCGTTGAAATACCATTGGTATCGCAGTCCTTTTTCGACATTGGTAAGCAAAACCATGCTTTCCCCTTTGCAAAGTAAATATGGGTCTCTCTGAAAATTCCCATCGGGAACCCCATACTTCTGTAAGAAGACCCTGTTTTTACTGACCAGGTCAAACTGCGCTCCGGGAAATCTTTTCCCTTTCGAATTCCCGGCAGCATACAGGCTAGCCCGATTATCAGTGGTCAATGCAGGAAAATCATCATTATCAATTATGGCTTTATCTCCTTTCCAAATAATGGTTTGGGACTTTATTCGATTGATTTGAGCTACGAAATAATCCTTCCCACTGGTAAGGCCGGCATAGAAGACTTCCCCCTTACCTCCTGACATATCCAGTTTTAGCAGCCCCTTTCCTTTAGGAATAACGAGATCATTCTTCCATGCCTCTTTTCCGTTAGCGTCCAGTTGCCACACCTTATTGTTTGCAGCTACATAGGTAAGTCCATCCTCACTTACGTGAAAAGCAGAAACCCGTGGTCGTACTTTTGGGGCAGTCAAGCGGCTGGCCCAGCTCAATTCGCCCTCAGGGTTAAACTTGGCTACACAGTAATTATCACCAGCAAGTGAAGCCCTGACAATTTGCTTCCTGAAATTTGCCGCAACTCTGAAGCTATGCAAGAGGTAGACATTTCCGTTTTTATCCGTTTTAAGGCAATTGCCCATGTTTCCTCTCAGGGGATCCATCCCAAAGGTCTTTACCCATAACATCTCTCCTCGTGAAGAGAATTTAGCCAGAAATATTCCTCCACGCCCAATAGGGGCAAAGTTTTTTCGTCCAAAACGCAGGGTATCACTATACTCCGCGCAAACATAAATGTTGCCAATGGGATCGAGCGCCATGCCCCGCATGTCAGGCATGCTTCTCTCTTTGCTCCAAAGCACATCTCCATCCTTGCGAAACTTGACCAAGAAACGATCTTCATCAGCAAGAATCAATGTACCATCAGGACTGGCTGCCAGGTATCCGTGGGTTTTACCTGGAATTACTACAGATTCAAATTTACTTTTGAATAAGCCTTCCCTGGAAAATTGCTTAATGGACAATTGTTCTCTTCCCAACTTTTGATTGGCGACCAATACAAAACTTTGTCCTTTGTTATCTACTGTAACATCCAGCAGACGTACTTTTTTCTTGCTTTTAGGAACCTTATTGGTCCATAACCACCTTGATAGGGGTCCCAATTTCCCTAGGAGGGTATCTTTTCCTCTAAATATTTCCGGTTTATCGAAGGTGTTGATCTCCAATTCTTCAGATGTGCTATAACAACTTCCGTTAAATACCTTAACCTTGTACTTACCTGTACGCTGAATTTTCAGGTATGCCTTATCTGAATATGGAATACTAAGGCCATTGTAAATCCACTCATATGAGATGGCATCAGGAGCCATGGCTCTCAGCAGAATGGAGTCATCTACACAGCGCGTATCGGCAGGTACAAGGATGCTGGCAAGCGGGGGTGCAACCGTATTGATTCGCTGAACCTCCGAACTATCTTTGCAGAATTGGCTTCTCCTTACTAAATAATACTCCCCTTCTTCCTTGACTTCAAGCTGTCTTTCAGTGGCCCCGTCCAGCTTTTTTCCATTCTTGTACCATTGATAGGAAATGTTTTGTTCGGGTAAAAATCCAGCCTCCAACATAATGCCTTCGTTGCTACAAACTGTATGATCGCCTTCGGGAAAAATATTGAGCCCACATTTTGAAAAATTGACCCTATAAAGATCATGATCTCCAAAGCCGCCTTCTCTGGCAGAAGCGAAGTAACCCCACTTTCCATCAGGAGAAAGGGTAAAGTCAAAGTCATAAGCATCGCTATTTACTGGATGACCAAGGTTCACAGGTTCTGTCCAGTTTGACCATGTGTCATCCAATCTGTAAGAGACCCATATGTCGTGGTCTCCTTCCCCGCCATGTCCATTAGAATTAAAGTAGAGGGTTTTCCCATCAGGAGTTAAAAATGGAGCGTCCTCGTCATAGGAGGTATTTATAGTAGGGCCTAGATTGGCAGGCTCTGTCCAGGCAGTATCATTCAGGGGAAATGAAATATACAGGTCTGTACCCCCATAGCTTTCACTACCTTGATTCGTCAAGATCATCACGCGTCCCTTGCTAAAGCTAAAATCCTTATACACTCCCACAAATTTGAATCCATGTATGTGAATGGGATAAATCTTGCTCCAAAAGTTAGGTCCTTCCTTGACCATATATCCAGCTCCTGATCCTCCGGCAAGCCCTCCATTGCGTACCACCCAAAATGTATCTGCTTGTGGGGAGATTTGCCAGATGAATTCCTGGCCAAAGGTATTAAAAGGAGACCCCATGGGTTTAGCCGTATACCAATTGCCATTATATCCACGCTGTGCAAACCAAATATCTCCTTGATCAACAGCACCACCTGTATTTTGAGGATCTTTTCTCCTCCAGAAGTACATAGTTTTCCCATCAGGCGAGATAACTGGCTCTCGTTCTTCATAAGGCGTATTGGTTCCCTTTTGGAAGGGAATGGCTTTTTGTGCTTGGTTCTTGGTGGGAATAAAAAAAACGAAAGAGACTAACAGGAGGAGTTTGGAAAAATTGTCCTTCATGATATGTTGGGGTTATATGCCCAAAAAAGAATGATGGCAATATAGGATTCAATTCTCCTCAAAGATAGGACTTCAGAAGGATAGATGCATAAAGATGCCAAAATGTGATAGCTATTTTAGAAATTACAATTGGTAAGGGGCTCTAAATACTGTAGATTTATTACCTTTTTAGAGACCAATTTTTATGACTTCCCTTACCAAGACTCCCTACTTCTTCTTATTACTTTTCCTGTTAAACTTCTTTCCCATACATGCCCAAAATCCTTCTCAGCTTGTACCTGAAGAAAGGACTTGTGGCATTGAGGCAATTAGAGACAGTTTGCTCAAGCACAATCCTGTTTTGCTCCTTCGAAGCAAGCAATTCAGAGAGCAAGCTTTGAGAAATCTTGCCAATGGGCATTCCCATAGCCATAGGATGGCTGATGAGGTCATTACCATCCCGGTAGTGGTTCATGTCGTCTACAATACCCCAGCAGAAAACATCAGCTTTGCACAAATACAATCTCAAATAGATATCCTGAATGAAGATTTTCGAAGGTTGAATGCAGACACCTCCAATTTTTGGTCTCAAGCAGATGACCCTGGGATTGAGTTCTGTCTGGCTCAAATTGACCCCAATGGCAGGCCTACAAATGGCGTTACCCGGACCCAAACCAACAAAACAGTATTTACAGGTGCAGATATCCATTTTTCCAACTTTGGAGGAAAAGATGCATGGCCCATGGATCAGTACATGAACCTTTGGGTGGGAGATCTTGGTGGCGCCCTTCTGGGTTATGTTTTTCCTCCAGGTACGGGTGCCTCAACCGATGGCGTGGTAATCAATACTCCCTTCTTTGGAGGCTCTCAATTTGCCTCTCCACCCTACAACCTTGGCAGAACAACTACCCACGAAGTAGGACATTGGCTAAATCTTCTTCACATCTGGGGCCCTGGTAATGGAAGCTGTTCAAGCGATGACAATATCGCAGACACACCGAATTCTGATGGACCTCATACCAATTGTGAAACTGGTGCTAGTACTTGCAGCACATTAGATATGGTAGAGAACTACATGGATTATTCTGATGATGTATGTATGAACCTTTTCACAACTGGACAAAAGAACTTGATGAGAGCACAATTTGATCCAGGAGGTTTGCGCAACCCTATCTTAAATAGCCAGGTATGCTGTATCGAAAATCCTGAATGTCCTTTTGTTGATAATTGGACAATTACTCCTATCGATGAGTTTAGTGTTTCCATTCAACTTTCTCCTTCTTTCACCTTCGATAGCATAAACCTGAGGTACACAAAGATTGGGACACAAGATTGGGATACCCTTACGATTTATTCCACTACAAGCCTCACCATCTCGGGGCTGGAATCATGTACCGAATATAATTTTCAGCTTCAAAACCTTTGCTCGACTGCAGAATCCTTCTTCCCCTGTAGCCAAAGCATCAGTCAGACCCTGGGTTGCTGCGAAAGTCCTACAATTAATTCCATTAGCTTTGTTTCAGATTCCGCACTCCTTAGCTGGATGCCTGTGCTTGGAGCCTATGAATACCAACTGATGGTCAAAGAGACAAATTCAAATTTTTGGGATAGTTTTATCACTACTGATACAAGTTTTTGGCTCAATGGTCTTGATGGATGTACAGACTATGAATACCTAATAAAAGCACTGTGTTTCTTTTCGGATAGTACAGAAGGCAACTACAGCGATATCATGAGCTTCCAAACGGCACTGAATTTTGACTTGCCAGGCTGCGATCAATGTGAAGACACCACCTACTGTGATCCCACTGCCATAAGCAGCAACTCTGCCTTCATTGATACCGTTTCGTTTGGTCCAATCAGCAATGAGGGCAGTGGTACCTCTCCCCTGGGATTCGCAAACCTTACCTCCTCCCAGTATATTTTCAAACTTGACTCTAGCTATAGCTTGACCCTTGCTACCAATGGTCAAACTCCCCTGGCTTGGAGGGTTTGGATTGATTTTAACATGGATGGAGTTTTTGATGATACAAATGAGCGCATACTTGATGAAACATTCCCAAAAAATCGAATACAAACCCCCATCTACCTTGACGAAGATCTACCGCTTGGTAGCACCCGCATGCGAGTCGCAGGAAGGCTGTTACTATCTACAGATCCCTGGGATGCTTGTTTACTAGCTGGTTTTGGGGAGTATGAAGATTACTGTATTGAGTTTGTTCCTCAATGCCTTGAAGTAAGTAATCTTACAGCCCGGATAGATAGCCTCACCAATGACATTCAATTGGAGTGGGAAGGGAATGAAAATGCTAATTTTGAAGTGGGTTATCGACTAGATGGGCAGACTGTTTGGCAATCATTTGGTACAGATACCACCTTTGCAGTTATTAACTCAGATAGCCTCTTTGGATGTAGCCTCTACGAATTCAGGCTAAGGCAAGTATGTTCAGGGGAGGAGCCTGCATTTGTTTTGAGTGATTCAGCCCTCAAAACTCCTTGTGGAGTAGGTATTGAGAAGTTTGAAGCTATCAACATGCTCGTTTATCCAAACCCAGCAAGAAAGCAAGTTACCATTGAGTCCAATGTCCAGCTTAGCGAATTCAGCTTGTATGACATGCTCGGTGATCTAATTCTAAGTCGTCAGGTCTCAGACAGAAAGGTCAGTGTAGGTATAGAGGAGATCCCAGAAGGCATTTATTTAATAAGGATAAATACCAGGGTTGGCGAACAGTGGCAGCGAATACTTGTAACCAAATAAACACCAATCAATACCACATAGAAATGCCTCTAAGAACCTTAGAGGCATTTCTTTTCAGATTACAAACAAACTTTCCAGCAACAATAATTCTTTATTTTTTCTTCTTGGCTTTCCTGGGCTTTAACTCTTTTGGTGGAGGCGCAGGCCAAGGTTTTGGCTCACGTGTATAGCCGAAATAAATAAATACAAGCCCAGCCAAGACACATGGAATACTAAGAAGCTGGCCTGTACTTAGTACATTCCCAAAAGCTGATTCAAACCCTCCCTGGCTATTTTTGAAATACTCAAGGAAGAACCTTGCCGTAAAAACAAGGGCCATAAACCAGCCAAATATCAATCCCCTTCTATTTGGAGAATCAGTTCTCCAGTACAAAAACATTAGGAAAAAGAAGATTCCAAGGTAAGCCAAGGCTTCATAGATCTGAACAGGGTGCCTGGGTACTAACCTTAGATTGGCTTCAATATCTTCTCTGAATGCAAGTCGTTTGAATACAAATGCCCAGGAAACTTCAGCGGGTTTACCAACAATTTCAGAGTTCATCAGATTTCCGATCCGAATAAAGCTGCCTGCCAGGGCCGTAGGGACCACTACCCTATCCAATATCCATATCATTGAACGCTTGGTAACATATCGGGAGTAAAGCCAAAGCGTAAGCCCAAGTCCGAGAATGGCGCCATGGCTTGCCAATCCTCCTTTCCAGATCATAGGAATTTCAATCAAATGATCCTGATAATATTCCCAATCATAGAAAAATACATGTCCCAGACGTGCACCAAGGACGGCTCCAATAAGTACTGCTATGAAACCAATTTCAAGCCACTCTTCAGGGACACCTTCCTTTCGAAACATTGCCTGGCAAATGTAGACACCGGCCAAAAACCCTCCGGCAAAAAGGAGTCCGTACCACCTGATCCCTCTCCCCAAAACAGTAAAGATTTCCGGGTCAGGATTCCAGGGAATGTATAACATCCAATCCATGAATTTATAATTAGTTAGTTTGGTTAATGTAGGTAATAGGTCTAGTTTGGTTGTATACTTCCAATATAAACCCGTACGAATTTAAGGAATAATCTATTTGTTCATTAGCTTCTTGACATTTTAACTAGATTATTCGTTTATCAAAGAACTCAAACTAAACCATCTCTCCTCCTCCGGAATGTTCATCCTTATTCGCCAATGCTGGGGATAATAGTTATTAATCCTTTGATTTACAGGCTTCCCCCAACCAAGAGGATGGTTTTGATAACAAAATAGTTTCCAGCCTTTTTTCAGCTCTTTACTAATAGGTGCCCTCGAAAGAAACTTGAGTGATTCTCCATGATCCAAATTTACCCTTTCAAAATTATCTTGGTTGATCAATGGAGAAAGAGCCAGTCCATGAGCCGGAACGAAATTTTTCTTTTTTACCTCTCCTATGGGTATTCCTCTGTGCAGAATTTTTAAATTATCTTCCAAGGCATGAGCCATATCCTTTTGGCTAAGGTGGAGAGCAAATACCTCGTCTCCCCGTTTAAACAGCTGGAATTTTTCTTTTTCCCTAAGGTAGGAACCGAGTTCTTTTTGAGTCTCTTTGTCTATTTTTTCAAATATAGATTTTCTGTTTTTCTTCACTTTGAATTCTTTACCATTCTCCCCTTTCCTAACAGCCGTAATGAACAAACCTTCACCTTTGGTACGGTTAGGGAAGAAGCGATAGCCCCAAATTTCACCAAGCTGTTCCTTTTTGACATTCCATGATTCCATAATGGGAATTTCAAGGCTTTCAGCTTCGACCTCTGTTGTTAGCCACGCAATATTTTCCTCATTTTCCTCCAGGTTGTAGGTACAGGTGCTGTAAATCAGTACACCTCCTGGCTTCAAGCTGTCCCAGCTATCCAGCAGGATTCGCCTTTGACGTTCTACACAAAGTTGAACATTGGCAGGGGACCACTCCGATGCAGCCTTGGGATCTCTTCGAAATAAGCCTTCCCCTGAACAAGGAGCATCAATAAGCAATACATCAAAAAAACCAGCCAGGGAAGAAAAATCCTTGGGATCATTATTGCTAACCCAACACAATGGATTTCCCCATTTCTGGATATTCTCTACCAATATATTGGCTCGGCTTCGGATCACCTCGTTGCAAATTAGCATACCATCCTCAGGCATCAAGGAAGCCAACAAGGTGCTTTTTCCTCCAGGTGCCCCACAAAGATCCAGAACCTTCAGTTTATCTACTTGCGGAACAACTTTTTTAAATACATGCCCCAAAAACATCGAACTTGCTTCCTGGACATAATAAGCACCCGCATGTAAAAGTGGATCAAGGGTAAAAATAGGCCTTTCTGGAAGGTAAAATGCTGACTCCATCCACGGAACTGCCTCCAGCTCTGGTCTCGCCTGTATCTTAGAATTATTTATCCTGATAGAAACAGGTGCAGGCGTATCCAAACTTTGCAGAAAGTCAGGAAATAAATCTCCCAACTGTTTCTTCATCCGAGTTAAAAAAGGCTCAGGCCAGGACATATCTTTTGAGAATTAAAAAAGAGGTTAACTACAATGTAGCTAACCTCACCAAACTATATTCAAAGATAATAATTATCTCAATACAAAGGAGCGGGACAGGAAGCTGACTCCTGAACGAAGGGTTAATTTGTAAACTCCTTTAGGCAAACTTTCCAGTTTCAATGATTCACTTCCGGATAGGCTTTCCTTCAATGATTTTTGATAAACCAGTTTGCCATCAGTGCTGTAAATAGACATTTCAAAGGCCTCTTTTCTGATCAATTGGTAATCAAGGGTAAATTGTCCTTTGTTGGGGTTGGGATAAAGGCTAAAGGAACTGAAATTCTCACTTCTCTCGTTGGATACGGTAACACTGAACGAGGAAACCCTGGAGCATCCTACATTATCCGTTACAGTTACTGTCCCTGAGCCATCGACCAGGTTATTGACTACCCTGCCTGTATCTCCATTGCTCCAATTGTAAGTATATGGAGGGATACCTCCACTTGCATTGGCAGTCGCAGTGCTTCCATTTACAACAACCGAGTCTATCGAAAGGCTGTTGTTGAGGATTACCTCTACGCTATCTGTGGCTACATTTCCACAATAATCCATTACTGTAAGGACATAAGTCGTGTCAGTAACATAGGTCAAGCTGGGCTGTGTAAGGCTCGCGTCGTTCAAGCCCAAGGCGGGAGACCACTCGTAGGAATACAGGTCAATATCTGCGCCTTTTCTTCCGATACCAAAGGCTTGAACTGCAGATCCTTGGGGAAACTCACCAAGGAAGGCACTTTCCGCGCCCAAGTTCAGGTCTATGAGCCTGTATTCCGCCATATCGGTGCTGTCATTGAATGCTGCCAGGTAAAGTAGCCCTGTTTCAGGGTCAAAATCAGCATCTTGAATGAAGTTGGCATCGAAGCCTACATTCCCAAGCTCTTGAACCTCGAGCGTTGTAGGGTTTATGCTAAGGAGTTGATCAGAAAGTGCATCCAGGCTGTACATTTGCCCCTGATTATCAATGGCAAGCCAAAGTGGGATATCAATTTCAAGTTCCCCAATGCTATCTAATTGTGCTGTAGAGGTATTGATTTCGAATAGGAAACTCCCCAAAGATCCTGTTCTGATGGCAAAAAGTTTCGAACTGCTAGGGTCATATGAGAGTCCCAGCCAAAGTTGGTTCGCAGGGGTAAAGAAGCTACCTACCTGATTGACCTTCGAACTATCAATATCAAAACTGAACAAGATTCCTGCAGAGGTATCCTGCCCAATCAAGTAAAATGTGTTTCCATCTACATCTCCGGCAAAAAACTCCTGAGTTGAAGTAGTCAATTGTGTATTGTTATCTACCAGATTCACTTCCTGCTGGAATATCTGATCCAAAGCAAAGCCATATGCCCTAGGCAGCAAAGGCTGTAGGCTTCCACCCATGGCTGCAGGATCTACTCCCAATTGGATATTGGTCGAAGGTGTATCACAGATATATTGATCTTGTCCTGCAAAGGCAATCAGAGTTGTAGGCTCGACTATGCTCAAGTTGAGTGTGTGGGTGGTATCACATACATCAGTTACCGTAACTGAATAGTTTCCAGCTTTCAAGCCCGATACGATCGAACTGCTGTCTCCCGTACTCCATGAGTAGGAATAAGGAGAACGGCCACCACCTGCCAGAATGATTCCCAAGCCAGTGCTATCTCCATTACAAGAAATATCCTCAGTGATCAGATTGCTAGCCAAGACAGGCTGTGGCAAGAGATCAACAGAACCTATAGCTGTAGAATCACAGAAATCTGTTACCGTTACGATAAAGTTTCCTAAACCAACGCTATCAATGACCATGGTAGAATCCCCATTGTTCCAACTGAAAGAATAAGGTCCAGCTCCACCTTCTACGTTCACCATGATTTGGCCGTCCAGGTCATTGGCACAGGTAGGATTTGAGGTATCAAATTCCAATTTGATTGGACCTGTTTGAATTTCATTGATGGAGATGCTGTAGAAACCTGATTGATTGAGGAAACCATCTACAAGTATGAAGTAACTATCTCCGGGTGTCAGACAGTTTACATCCAAAACAGAGGAGAAACGGTTCAGGGTCGTGGTACATCCTGAGGCGTCGTCATCATTTCCAGCGATAAAGCTAAAGTTTTGGAATCCATCACAAGTATCCCCACTGAAAACCGCCAACTGGGTATCAAAATCAGTCGTACCAGCTCCACCATTGCAAAGGTCAATCCTTACAGATCCGGAAGTCGGAGCTACAAAGCTATGCCAAGTAGTCGTACGCAGAGAATTTTCAAACCATGCAAAATTTCCTTCTCCATCGCCTACTGGTATGTTCACCAGCGTATCCTCACCCGGTTCAGTCGTTGCTGACAGGTTGAAGTAATCGTAGATCATGCCATCAACAGGGATTGCAATGGCATCGCATACTTTATCATTAGATGGCAGGAAGGCCTCTTCCACAGCGATACAGAATGTTCCTTCAGTTCCATTGTATCCAGAGACCTGAACATAGTAGGTTACACCTGCATCAACAGGTACCCCTTCAATGAATGCATTGAACTGGAGCGTAGAACCGTTGTCCTGGCTACACTCCAATTCTACCAAATCGGATAGGTTGCTACAGTTTCCTCCTGGCAGGGCATAAACAGACATTTCAGTATCGTCATTGGTTCCCATGGAATCAATATCTGTCGTAATGCTCACTGCTCCTGTGCTAGGGCCTACAAAAGAAAACCAAACACTGTTAGCTCCTCCCACAAAACAACTTCCCGTTGGCTCGCCTATCTCCAAGGTAGCATTGGTATTGTCAAAATTACCTTGACATGGAGCTCCTACAGTCAAAGAAATTGCATCACATAAGTTATCGTTAACAGGATAAACAATGCCTCCCGCAGAACTTACTTCGATACAAAAACTTCCGCTACCACCCGAAACAGCTACATAATATGTATCACCTGGAATTACCCTGGTTGTATCAATCGTAGAACCATTCGTCCCATTTCCCCTTGCACAAGCAATCTCAAAAAGGTCGGAAAGATTTGTGCAATTACCTCCTGGCAATGCAAAGAGAGTTAAATCCGTTACCGTATTGCTTCCTCCTACATTTACATCCGTAGTAATTTCAACTGCGCCTGCGGCTGGAGCAACAAATGAAAACCAAACCGTATTGTTATCACTGGTACACGATCCTAGTGGTTCACCTACCTCGAAAAATGCATTTACATTCTGACCATTGCTCATGCCATTACAGGAAGAGTCTACTCCCAACACGATGGCATTACAAAGGGTATCATTCGCAGGTGGAGCGGGTACAGGTGATGGCACTTCATCCACCGTAACACAGAATGACCCTTGGGTATTTCCCCAGCCGGAGACTGCTACATAGTAAGTTGTCCCTGGAACTACCGGGGCTTCATCAATTGTAGAATTGAAAAAGACAGGAGCCATGTTGTCGTCCTGCTTACATGCAATCAAGCTAAGCCCTGAAAGGTTGGTACACTGTCCCGAATTTAGGGCATACATGGCAATTTCAGTATCCATATTGGTACCAATGGCATAATTGGTACTGATTTTTACCCTTCCCGAAGCAGGTCCGACAAAGCTGTACCAAACAGTATTGATTGCTCCTGAGAAACAGGAAGGATTGGGTTCTCCATTTTGAATAGAGGCACCTGTGTTATCTCCATTGGGGATACCGTTGCAGCCTGCCCCAACAATCAGCGGGACAGCATTGCAGAGGTCATCGTTCGCAGGTTGGGCCAACAGCCCAGCTCCAAAAAGCAGGAAAGTCAGGAATAGGCCAGTCGAAAGATTCGAAACAAATGTTTTCATTTTTGGGATAAGGCGGTTTAGTTGAATGGTGATGAAGCACAACAAGTCATTGTCTTCATATGGCCCCTGCCTACCTAGCAACCTACGATAGCATTAAGGGGGCTTTTTATTTGTGCAAAGGTTATACCGAAACATACTTAAAACGAAAAAAGATCAAAGAGCTGAAATTTTTACACAAAAAAATCGGAGCAAGAAAGACTTGCTCCGATCCAATCTTATATGTGAGTGAATTATTTCTTCACAATCTTTTTATTTACAGTTCCCTCAGAAGTAGAAACCTGAAGAACATACATACCACCTGGAAGGTCGCTGATGTCCATTCTGAATTCCTCTCCCAAAGTTCCGTTCAATGTTCTGGCATTTACCTGAGCACCTTTGGCATCCAACAATTTCACCAAAACATCTTCTCTCTTAATGGTCTCGATGCTGATGAATAGGAAATTACTGGCGGGGTTTGGATAGACCTCCAACTGGCTAAGTCCGAAGGCAACCAACTCTTCATTTGAAGTGGGGCCTACCACAAAAACATCACCAGAGACAACAGTACCACAGGTATCTGAAACAGTATAAGTGTAGGTAGAATCTCCTTGAAGGCCTGAAATGGTTTCAGAAGTAGCTCCTGTATTCCAGCTAATGGTATATGGAGGCACACCGTCTACAAGGGTAACAGTGGCTGAACCATTTCCGGTTCCGTCATCCGCAGTTGAGCTTGCATTTACAGTTAGGTTCTCTTGAACCTGTACAAAGATGGTATCACGAGCAATGTCTCCACACTCATCTCTTACGATTACCTGATAAGGAGGGAAACCTGCAGGAGGATTCACAGTAGGATTCGCACCATTGATATCAGTGATGAAGTTGTTCGGAGTCCAGGTATATGAGTACTCTGTATTGGAAGCTGGCTCAATGCCGAATGTAGTGATAAAAGTACCACCTGCGTAAGCTCCGATAGGTACACTAAGGCCGGTAGTAACATCTACAGCACTCAACAAACTTCTGGTATCATTTTGTCCAGCAGATACCATGTAAAGCTGATTGGTAATAGGATCGAAGTCAGCGTCCTGAACATCTACGAAGAAGATTTCAGTTCCCAGGTAACCAATGTTGGTAACTTCAGCTGTGGTTTTGTTGATGCTAACAAGGTTATCATTCAAGGTCTCACCTGCGTAGAGGTTACCGTTGTTATCACAAGCCAACCACAATGGAAGGGCGTCAACTCCTCTTAGGGTATCTACAATTGTAGCTGCACCAGAAGCGATGTCGATGGTATACAGGATGGGGAAGAATCCACCAAATCCGGTAGTCGCATACATGGTGCTGGTAGTTGGGTCAAAAGCCATTCCCAACCAGAACTGGTTTGGCTGAAGCACGCCGGTTGGGCTACCTACAGGTGTAGCTGTACCGTTGGTTGTATTGATTGCATACAGTTGATCAGTTGCATTGTCAAGGGTAAAGAAAGCACCGAAGGCAAAATCACCACATCTTACATCAGATAAAGCTGAGTATGTAACAGGGTTGATTGGCTGGTTAGGCTGACGAATCTTATGGCGTATTCCTTGTGGGCCATTCTGATCCAGTCTAGTGGCAAATGAGTTTGCAGGTACCAAAGGTACACCACCTTTTACCTGAAGGTCTTCACCAATGTTTACAGAACCTCCCTTACACATCAAAACTGTATCAGGACCAGATACAACCAATGGGCTGCTTCCAGGGTCATTGACTACAATTGTGGCAGTACGGGCAGAGTCACAACCATCTCTTACAGTTACGGTATAGGTACCAGGTCCAACGTTTGGCAAGAAGCTATTTGACGATCCTGTATTCCATAGGTAGGTATAGTTCAAGTCTCCACCTGAAGCAGCAACTGCTGCGATTCCATCACCTGTATTGGTACAAGTCGGGTCAAGAGAAAATGGACTTACAGAAAGCACAGAAGCAGGAATTTCAGACATTACCAGTCCAAATCTACCTGTGCTGTCAAAGGTTGTACCGGATACCCATCCGTCTACAATTAGATAATATTCAGCACCTGGAACCAGACAGTTAACCTCGATGATAGAAGCCCACTCGTCTCCCACTGGACATCTTCCATCAATATCGTCATTGGCTCCTCTTAGGTTAAAGGAAGAGAAATTGTTACAGTCAGTAACTTCATAAACCGCCAACTGGGTATCAAAATCAGTACTGTCATTACATAGGTCAAATTTGATTGCACCCGAAGGAGGAGCAATGAAAGTAAACCAAACAGAGTGAGTAATTCCGCTCTCATTCCAGGTAGTACCAGCAGGACCATTGGTAGAAGGAGCAATCAAATCCTCCCCAGCCTGGGTACCAGCACCAATGTTGGTATACATTAACAGGGTGTCGAAATCGGTAATAGCGATGGCATTACATACACTATCATTTACAGGTGCCGTCTGGGCCATCAGCGATCCTGAAAAGCTCAGGATGCTTCCTACAGCCGCCACCAACAAAAAAGTAAAAACCTTCTTCATACAGTAGTTTTGGTTAGGTTAAGGTAATAGCTTTGTAAACTAAACCTAAATGTAACAAGAATACATGTTGGGGACAAAATATTTCACTATGTCCCAATAAAAATTGAAAGCCCAAAGAATACCGAAATGGAACTAAGATTCAGCGCCCACCTCTATGAGGCCGGAATAGACGAGGCGGGAAGGGGTTGTCTGGCAGGACCAGTTGTGGCAGCAGCTGTCATTCTTCCAGATGGATTTGAGCATCCCATACTCACAGATTCTAAAAAGCTCAGCCACGACCAACGGATGAACATTCGTCCTTATATACTCGAACATGCCATTGCATGGGGTGTAGGGATGAAGTCCGCCTCCAGAATCGACGAAATAAACATCCTTCAGGCAAATTTTGAGGCCATGCATGAGGCGATTGAAGCATTGGGACAAGAACCCAGCTTTATCTCCATTGATGGCAACAAATTCAAGCCTTTTGAAGAGATTCCCTTCGAATGTGTAGTCAAGGGAGATGCCAAATACACCAACATCGCCGCAGCTTCCATCCTTGCTAAGACCTATAGAGATGAGGTAATGGTATTCCTTCACGAAAAATATCCCGAATACGGCTGGGATGGCAACAAGGGCTACCCAACGAAAAAACATAAGATCGCCATCCGAGAGCACGGCCCAAGTCCTTTTCACAGACAATCATTCAATTGGAAATTGCCAGAGGATTGAAGAGTAAAAAGAAGGTAATCCTAAAGTGGACCTATAATATAAGCTCACTTTCATGTAGGTTATTAAGTAGAAAGGCTATTCCATATACTCTTTCTATAAAGTTAAAAAATCTACGTTCATTTTCATGAGAATACAGAAGAGAACAACCGCTGGAATAAATATATTCTATACCTGCTTCTTCCCAAAAAATCAGGTAATTCATTTAAGAATTGACCATTTTAGACTTAAGAACTTATCAAAATAGACCCATGCAAATTCTCAAATTCCTCCTCATCTCCAGTCTTTTCCTCCTCCTTTCCTGCCAACAGACAGCTGTCAATCAGGATAAGCCTACCAAAGTAGAATACTTCGCCCCTCCATCATCAGGAGCCGAAAAAATCCCTTATTCAGAAGTCGTAAAGGCGGGAAACACCCTCTACCTCGCAGGAAAAATCGGCAGAAAGCCTGGTGAGCCAGAGGTCGTCCCTGGAGGTATAGAAGCAGAGACCCGCCAATCCCTCGAAAACATTCAGGTCATCCTCTCCAAGCATGGAGCTACCATGGATGATGTGGTCAAATGCACCGTCTTCCTCACAGACATCAACGAATGGGGCCGGATGAATGAAGTCTACAAGACTTTCTTTGAGGAGCATTTTCCTGCAAGATCAGCCGTAGGCGTAGATGCCCTCGCCAAAGGCGCAAGGGTTGAAATAGAATGTATCGCAGTCCTGCCTTAATCTTTCAGGAGGTGGGCCAGCCTTCTGGCCAGATTTTGGGGGAGGGATTGGAGCCTGAGAGCATTACGAGGATTATTTCGTTCGAATAGAATATAATCGCTATGGCTTTCATTGGCTTTGGCAGAGGAGGGAAATTTCCCAACAAACTTCTCTTCACCAACCTCATAGGTAAACTTTTCCTTTGCTGCACTATGGGTAATTGCCCCGCTTGATGGAGTTTTCACTCCAATCACTACCTGAAAGTCTTTCAAGATCCGGACTGTTCTCCTTGTTCTTTTCATACTTATCAAAATGAATATGGAACCAAGTACAGGGAAAATGCTCCAAAACACATAGATCCACAAAAAGGTGAATTGCTGAAGCCTGGTATCCTTAATTTTGGCTATTCGTGGATTTTTTTTAACAAAAACCACCTCCACCCTTTCTCCCTTTTCCAGTGTTAGTTTAGAAGAATATGAATATCCACCTTTCTGCACTCCATTGTCATCACTAAAGGTAAAGCCATATTGCCATATAGTTCTGGTCTTTCCCCTTGGCCCCTCTACTCCACGCTTATGTCTCGAAATGACCTCCCCTTCAGTATGGACTACCTCCTCGGTATAAAATTGGATAAAATCAGTTGATTGGATGAGTTGATCAGGCATAATGATGGCCAAATAGACCACAGGAACTCCACCCATTAGCAGAAACCAGAGACCACCAATTGCATGTCCCCACTTGAAGAAAATCTGAACGTTGTCACCAAAAACGGTTTTGTAACTGGGCATAACTCAAGATCTTTTTTCAGGAAAATCAATCCAGCCTAATTCTAAATCCTTTTACATTCAGCATTTGTTAGCCTTAAGTAGAATTTTCTTCACAATAGGATCAGGTATTGAACCCAACAAAATAGCTTGTTTGGGATCAGTTCTTTGGTAAAGAATCCAGTCTGTACCTAAAGACTTTTCATCATTGAGTCGCTTAAATTTTCGGAGAAGCGTTTTTCCCTGGACCTCGTAGCTGTAACTAATAACTGAAGGAGTGAATGAACTCTTGGAATTTTTCTTAGATTTCTGGCCTTCACTTAATTCAAAGTCTTTCAATATTTGCTCAAGTCGAGATTTCCAGACGCCGTTCGCTGCATAAAAGATAATTGCGAAAATGGGAGCTGCACAACAAAAGAAAAATATCCAGCCTACAGAGAATGTATACCTATTGCTTCCCTTTATTTTTGAGAAGCCAGGATTTGAAATTAGGAACTTCACTTCAACAGTGTCTCCTTTTTCAAAAATCAGCTCGGTAGAATAAGATTCCCCCTCAAAAAGCGTCCCATGCTGATCCTCAAAACTAAAGCCATATCTCCAAATAGGCTTCATGTTGGGTCTCGTTCCCCTGCTCCCAATAATTCCCTTTGTAAGAACTACTCCTTTCGACCGTGCACTCTTCTTCCATAAAAATTGCATAGGTTGAGCAGGGTTTGAAGCATCCCCGGGAAGGAAAATGGCTATCGGTATTAGCGGAATTAAACATATTACCAAAAACCAAAGAAATCCTTTTCCTTTTCCAAGGTGGAAAAAGATCCAAATTCGCTCAAACCAATTAAGTTTGTAGGTATTCATGAACGACCAGATTAAATCTGCTTAGCAAATGATAGGATATACTGTTTGCTATTTGTTTAATAATCATTCTCCAAGGAAGAAGTTTACTTCTTCAAGGAAAAACGTATTTGAAACACCAAAACTATGATAGATCAACTCAAAAAATTAATCCTGCTGATAGGCCTTTTATCACTTGGCTTATGTGCTCAAGCCCAGGATAAAAAGTTCTCTACCGCAGCTACCATGGGTATTACCACTCCCTTCCTTGACAATGGAATAGGTTTACACCTGGGCTTGAATCCAGCTTACCGCCTTACGGCTAGACTCACTGCAGAAGGCCAGTTGTCATACCTTTATACCGACGTGAACTCTTCTTTCCTTTCAGGAGATGAAACAACTGGAAATGCAGTAAATGCCCTGGCAGGAGGGAGACTCTACCTTAATAAGGAGAAGAAAAAAAATCGCTTTTACCTCAACTGCTTATTGGGGCTGAATTACAACAAGGAGGAAGCCAATGGAGTATCCCGAGCCGGTGAGTTTTCTCCTGGCCTGTCCACAGGCGCCTATGCTCAGCTAAACAAGATCCTGATTGGCCTAAGCTACGATACACCGCAAAATTTTGTCTTGAGATTCGGGTGGATATTTTAGTGTTCTCTTCTCTATTAATTCCCTTATAATACAGCAAGGGAACTTTTCCCTTGCTGAAGTTAAAAGCCTAAATCTGGTATACTGAGGTTCTTGTGATAATTAGTGTACGACCTGTACCTGTATTCCTTCCTACCTTCTTTCTCTCCATCGACATCAGCCACTGGAAATTGGGCTTCTATGTTTAACTCCCTGAATCCACCATAATATTCTCCCTTGCTCAAGTTGAATAAGCCATTAAAATTATAAAGGTATTCATATTTATAGGGTTGTTTGAAATCGAGTGAAGGTTCTTTGGGACCTGGACCTTTATAGATCGCAAATGTTCTTACCGAAACATCTGCTACGACATCTCCCATACTCTTTGGGTCTTTCATTTGTTTGTTTTCCTTAAGGGTATATTGAGCCATTCCTTCAACATTCACTATGGTATCACCCAAAGGAACCCTTAAATTAAAAGGAAGCTCAATTCTTTTGTTGTCCAAGCTCAGGTCCTCATTACTGGGAAAATAACTCTGGTAAAAATCTTTATTTAGAAGGTCGAGCATATGCCTTTCAAACTCATTTTTAGCTTCCCATGGTTCAAAAGCTCCTGAAATAATGATGGTATCTATTTCATGACCACACAACTCCCTTTTAGATTTGGTGGTGCTAATTTCCAAATCGGAATTACCGTTTTCATGCTGATGGATCAGGTCTCCAACCCTAGTATCTTCAAAACATGTCTGGAAAGTCAGGAAAGTATTTGTGGCAGGATATTTCCGAATAGACAAAGAAGTCGATTCAAAAAATTCATGCCTTTGATCTTTACTTTCATTCAAGACTAAAGCTGTTTCCAACTTGTTATTTTTATCCTTAAGGCTTGCACTTGGCTGACAAGCAAAGCCCAAACAAATCAATAATAGGAAAATCGGAAAAAGTCCTTTTCTAAGGCTAGTGTTATTCATGGTTCAGTATTTTTATGTGAAATGATGAAGGAGTATTAGTATTCAACCACGTACCACAGCCTGAAAAACTGATGGACGCGTGTAACATAACCTTCCATCTCTCCAATCCTCAACTCAGGATCTTCACTTCCCTCTTCTCGACTATGGTGGATATTGGGTAGGGTAACGGTTTCTATTTGTAAAACCTTCAGGTTGTTACTGGAATTAAGCCATTCATTCATTCTTTCCAGAACACTTTGGAGGCTTTCAAAAACCGCCTTTTTTAAAATTTTGGGTGGCTGAATCTGCTCAGGCACAAAATCCTGGAATTGAACTTCATATTTGGATCCATCACTGTAACGGGGTATCATATCCAATTCATTAAGAGGTTAATTTTTGTCTTATCAACCTAATGATAGGATTTGAATATCAAGGGTTGGAGAGATATTTAGCCAGCAATGAGTTTTTCCAATAGGTCTCCAGCCACATATGATACACCAGCGGCAATCCCTCCCAAAGCCAGTGTTTCGAGAACTCCCCTTATTTTGGAGGTCTCAGCCACATAGGCCTTCAGGTAACCAATAATGAAAAAGCCAAGCCCTGTCAAGGTGCTAGATGCCAGAAATAGTTGACTGTTATTCAAAGGCAGGAATCCGCTAAATGCATAGACCAAGAGGGGAATCAGTCCAATCAAGATAAAGGAGAGATAGGTAACTGCCCCCATTGCAAGTGGAGATTTGGGTTCTTCCACCATTTCCAGTTCCTCTTTCATTTTAATGTCAACCCATCGATCTTCATTGGAAGAAATGACCTCCACAACCTGATCCAATAGCTCCCCTTCAAAGCCCTTGCTTTGGTAAATCTCTTTCAGCTTGGCCTTTTCTTCATCAGGATTGTCCTGAATACGCTTTTTTTCCTCACGCAGATGCTTTTCAAAGCTATCACTCTCTGCTTTAGAAGACAGGTATGCGCCCACGGACATGGCAAAACCATCAGCAAGGAGGTTGGCAAAGCCCAAAATAAGAATGACACTCACGGCCTGCTCAGCACCTGTCGCGGCGGAAACCACAGCAAAGGTGGTAACACTTCCGTCAATACCTCCATATACAAACTCCCCCAGGTAGGTTTGGAATTTATCCATCAACCCACTTTTGACTTCTGCTTTAGCCATTGCTCATGCTTATGTTAAATTCAAAAAAATCTATCAATGGTCACCATCCTGGTGATCGTGTTCAAGCACAACAAAACCGTCCCTTGCCTCAACATGCGAAATTTTCCCTCCTAGTCTGTTGACATTTAGCATCCAGGCAAAATTTGCAAGCGCAAGGACAGGATAGGGGGCTAAATACCAGAATATGGTTTAGAAAAAAGTGCTTATAGGCTCCGTTAAACATGCGCCCGGAATTATATTGAAGCTGGATCAGAAAATGAATCAGGGACACGACATCTTTAATAAGGGGCAAATTAACAAAATACCATCGATTAAATTTAACCTATGCCATATTTAGATATCTGCCACAATAATCCATCCCTTAATGACCGACAGAACTCTGTTCACAACATTTCTCAAGTCATGACTCCATCCAGTAATTAATTTAGGGAGGTAGGATTTACTACGTCAATACCAGCAATCAACTGGTTTTTAGGTAACGGCCGTTACCGTACTTTTACTGAATTAAGGGGTCAATCCTACCTAATTTACAATTAGAGAAGTATCCTGCTATTAATTCGCTCGTACGTTTTAGAACTTTGAAATGTAGCTGAAAAAGAAAATACTCTCTGCCTTTAATTTCAATCCAAAAAACACCAATTCATGAAAACGAAAAAGCAAATCAGAGTAAAGATCGTAAATCCAGCCTCGCTGAGTTCTAAGCAAAAGGATCAAATGTGCGCAGTTTACCTTCGCCACCACAACATCAGCAAGGAGGAATGTCTTCAGAGGATTACGGGTGGATTTGACCGCATCGTGTTGTTTGTATCTAAGGAAGAGGGCAAAATCGTAGGATTCAACGGTATAAGAATCTCCATTTTTAAACATGAAGGATTCAGGAGACCGGTATTCTCACTTTATATCGGGCAGTTGTTCATAGAAAAGGCCTACAGAGGGAATCACCCTATCCAGCGCTTTTTATTCAAAATCATGCTGCGTCAACAATTGCTTCGCCCCTGGTTAAAGCCCATCATTTGGGCTGACTCCCTGACCTTCAAGCCCTACATCCTGATCGCACAAAACAACCGGGAATTCTATCCCCATCCAGATGTAGAGACCCCTGCCAATTATAAGTCTTTCATGGACTTCCTTGGAACGCAAAGGTATGGTGGCAACTACGACCCCGAGACAGGTTGTGTAAGTAAGGACAAAAAACTGATCAAAGACCATGTTGCTCCGATTTATCCAAGGCTACTTGAAAACAAATACATCCGCTTCTATGCAGAAAGGAATAAAGGATACCAAAAGGGTAACGGGATGCTGGTGTGTACCCCTTGGTCATGGGATACTTCAATCAGGTTGTTCAAAAAATTTACCCGTAACGGCTTTCAAAGGTTTGGCTCCATATTTAAACTGAGGCCCAATCTGAACCCTTCTTGAATCCTTATCCACTTAATTATGCGAAAATGATTATCAAGAAAATAAATGCTTACCAGATTAGGATTCCGCTGAAGATTTCCTTTAAGCAAGCCAATAGCATGGCTCCAAGTTCGAATTCCATTATTCTGGAAATCTATACCCAAAATGGTTTGGTAGGTTATGGAGAATGCTGTCCAAGGTCTTACGTAACAGGTGAAAGTCCTGAAAGCGTCCTTGAGGAGATTCGAACTGCCATTCCAAAATTGGAAGGACTTAGCATCCTAAATCTGGAAGGTCTTAAGAATTTGATTCTACTTGATCTGGGTTCCATGCTTCGGCCTGCGGCGCTATGTGCCTTCGACCTGGCCTTGTTGGATGCTTTTGCCAAGGAGGAGAAAACCCATGTGCTGCACTTATTAGGTGGTAGCAGTCCAGAAAAAATCGTTTACTCAGGGGTAGTTCCTATGGGTAGCGAGTCCAGGATCAGGCCTATCCTCGAAGCTTTTTCATTTGAGAGCATCAAAATCAAGATTGGCAATGATTTTCGGGAAAGCGAGAAAAGGATCGCCTTCATCAGGAGCATCTATGGAAATGATATTTCTATCAGGATGGACGCCAATACTTCCTGGTCATATATGGATGCTATAGAGCAAATCCCGAAGTTCCTGAAGTTGGGCGTCAATATTTTTGAACAGCCTTTCCTCCCAGAAAGGAATAAGGATATGGGTTTTTTGTCAAGGTATTTTGGAAAAGATGCTTATATCATGGCTGATGAGTCATTGACCGACATTAACTCTGCTTTTGAACTGATAAGCAGAAATTACTGCAACCGTTTCAACCTGAAAATTTCCAAGCATGGTGGCTTACTTAGGAGCCTTAAAATATGTGAGCTGGCCAAGCTATCCGGAATATCCTGTCAGATGGGAGCTCATTTTGGAGAAACCTCCATTCTAACAAAGGCAGGGATGGTACTGGCATCCCTTGCGCCGGAACTTACTCATCGAGAAGGGGCTTTTGGTACGCATGTATTAAAGGAAGATATTTTCGAGTCCTCTATTAAATTCGATCTAACAGGTGCCATTAGAAATCCTGCCCGTTTTTTTGAGGAGACTTTGTCCTCTTCTTTGGCTAAGGCTTCCTGAGGAGCAGCTTGACTCCTTCGAATGATTAGCTACAAAAAGTTTAGCCAATCACTCCTTCTTTTGATCAGTCATACACATGTGATTGAATATGGCAAGTCAATCAGGCTTTAATGATTAAACTGGTGTAAACTTATAGAAGAAGGATCTTTGAACAAAGATCCTTCTTTTTTGACCGAATCCAGGTTGTAAGTTCCCCATCCCCCCCTTAACTTTGGGCTTTCAAAATTTACCTGAATCCATTCCTAAAACTCCAAAGGGATATTTCATCATGAGCGATCAAGTTGTCGTCCGCTTTGCCCCAAGCCCCACAGGCCCCCTTCACATCGGGGGAGTCCGCACCGCCCTTTATAATTATCTTTTTGCAAAAAAGCACAACGGGAGATTCATCCTTAGGATTGAAGATACCGACCGCACCCGTTATGTACATGGTGCAGAAGAGTACATCATCGAAGCCCTCAAATGGCTGGGCATTGAATTTACCGAAGGGGTACACAAAGACGGGGAAGTAGGCCCTTATCGCCAAAGCGATCGCAAGGCTCAAGGCCTATATCAAAAATATGCCGATCAACTGGTAAAGGACGGCTGGGCATATTATGCCTTTGATACCTCTGAAGAACTCGACGCCATGCGCGAACGCCTCAAAGAGGCAGGTTCTCAGGTACAACAGTACAATTACGTTACCCGCAGGGAAATGAAAAATAGCCTCACCCTCTCAGAGGAGGAGGTTCAAAAGCGAATTGATAAGGGAGATCCCTATGTGATTCGTTTCAAAATGCCCAAGAAGGAAGATATTCGCTTTCATGACATTGTGAGAGACTGGGTAGTATTCCACTCATCTCAACTGGACGACAAAATCCTCCTCAAGTCAGATGGAATGCCAACCTACCACCTGGCTGTCATTGTGGATGATACCCTGATGGGTGTGAATCATGTAATTCGTGGTGAGGAGTGGCTCTCATCTACCCCACTCCATGTCATGCTATATAAAGCCCTTGGCTGGGAAGCCCACATCCCAAAATATGTACACCTTCCATTAATCCTTAACCCTAACGGCAAGGGCAAGATGTCCAAACGCCAAGGTGACAAAATGGGATTCTCAGTATTCCCTACTTCCTGGACAAATCCTGAAGATGGGAAAGTATCCAGCGGTTATCGTGAAGATGGCTATATCTCTGAAGCATTGCTAAACTTCCTTTCCCTCCTGGGTTGGAATCCTGGAAATGATGAGGAATTGATGAACCATGATCGCTTGGTTGAATTATTCGACCTGGGACGAATAGGAAATTCAGCCGCAAAATTTGACCTGGATAAGTTGAAATGGTTCAACCAGACCTATATTCGCAACATGGCCAATGAGGACTTGTTACCCTTGGTCAAAAACTTTGATCCAGAAGGTAAACTAGAAGGAGTTGAAGATAATTTTATTCTTCAGGCCATTGAACTCATGAAAGAAAGGGTAACTGTCCTAGGAGATTTTGTGGAAATGGCTCCTTACTTCTTTGCCACACCCGAAGGCTATGATGAGAAGGTGGTGAAGAAAAGATGGAAAGCCGATTCTCCTGCTATACTTTTAGACCTTAAAAATAAATTTGATTCCATTTCGTCTTGGGATTCAGAAGAAATTGAAAAAGTCTTTAAAAAACACCTGGAAGATGCGGAGCTAGGAATGGGAAAAGTCATGGCTCCCTTAAGGTTGGCATTAACAGGTGTAGCAGGTGGTCCTGGCGTTTTCGATATTGCAGCATTGATTGGGAAGGAAGAAACGCTTAGCAGGATCGACATAGCAATCGAAGCCATTCCTGTATAATATCGTACAAAAGACTTTCAATTTAAATTTGGGATGTTTATTTTCCCCGAAGTGAAACAACAGTTGGCGAACTAATTTCGTAACTTTGATATAGCCTTTGGGTAAAACTGAAAATTAATAAGCTGAAAGATTTTGGCAAAAGATAAAAAAGTTAAACCGAGAATTCAGAAATTTATTAACTACACCAAAGAAGCTTTCTTTTGGCCAGTGCATCTGACCATGATGGCTGTAATTACGGGTGTATCTGCACTTGGTGTATTCTTGGCTCCTGAACTAAGCGAACTGATTGGGATGTCAGATCCTACCTTATTCATTTGGTCTATCATATTAATGGGTGGAGGAGCTGAGTTGATGACACTTAGCGCCATTAGCAACCACCCTCGTTTCATCAGGGCGATCAATGCCAAGTACCAAAAGGACATTGATGCCTTCCAGAAGACCAAGACCCTGGTAGACTATTACAACGACCTTACCCAGGAATCTCAACAAAGATTCGATAAGCTTAGAAGAAGAATTAAAGCTGTTAAGGATGGCTTTAACAAGGTAAATACAGCAGTACCCTCATTGGTAAATAATTTTCTCAATAAGTTAAATGCGATCGAGCTTTCATATGCGAGGCTGTTGTATTACAAGGATAAATTCCCTTCTCTAACCAATGAAACCGTCATCCAAAAAACTGTTCAGGAGATCGACAAATTGAACCAGGAGTTGAAAAATGCTTCCAGCCGTCTGAAAAGAGTAAAGGAAAAGCGCCTTAAACTTCTGCAGATGAAGATGGACAATTATTATAAGGTTAGGGAAAACAGAGAGGTTATTGAGGAGCAGTTGCAGACCATTGAAGAAATGGTAGAATATATCAAGGATCAACCCATCAGCCTTCAAAATACTGAGCGCGAAGATGTGATGATTGAAAACCTGCTGTTTGAAACTGAACAGACACAGCAGACCATGGAGGAGATAGAGTTTCTGATGAAATCAGAATTTTATCCTGATTTAGGCGAGGAAGAGTTCTCTGGAGAATCTCTGGACTCGGATGATTTCTCAGGAAAAATAAAAGACTAATCTAATCGTAAATAATATACAGACAGGTGGGAAGATTGATCAAATTCTTCCCATTTTTGTTTTAAGTTGCTGAAATTCACTCCTAACTATGTACAACACTATTCTAACGGAAAAGAAGGACCACACGCTTGTAATTACCCTCAACCGTCCAAAAGTTCTGAATGCGCTGAAGCGTGAACTGCTAGAAGAGCTAAACGATGCCGTTCAGAAGCTGAACGACGACGATGACATCAAGGGAGCTGTCATTACAGGCGCAGGGGATAAGGCATTTGCTGCGGGTGCAGACATCTCCGAGTTCTCAGCCCTGGATGAAAAAGCTGCCATGGAGGCTAGCCAGTATGGTCAGAGGGTATTTTTTGCCATCGAAAACTCTCATAAGCCAATCATTGCAGCCATTAATGGTTTTGCACTTGGTGGAGGCTGCGAATTGGCCATGGCATGTCATATGCGAATCGCTTCTGAGAATGCTCGTTTTGGCCAGCCAGAGGTAAAACTTGGGCTACTAGCTGGCTACGGAGGTACCCAGCGACTGGCTCAACTCATTGGTAGGGGAAAAGCTACTGAGCTCCTGATCACCGGTAACATGATCACGGCTGAAGAAGCCTATCGTTTGGGGCTGGTAAATTACGTTACAACCAGGGGAGAATTGACCGAAAAGTGCCATGAGATCCTCAGTAAGGCATATGAGCAATCCCCACTGGCCATCAGGTATACCCTACACGCCATTAATGCTGGATACAAAAGCAGAAATGGAATCGAGGATTGCAACGGATACGAAATCGAAGCTGAAAATTTCTCTAAGGCCATCGTATCTGAGGATGCCAAAGAAGGTACAGCAGCCTTTATGGAAAAGCGTAAACCCGAATTTACCGGGAAGTAATTCTGAAATACCAATTTACCTATTCAATATTTTTTATGGGGCCGTGGATGAAACGGTCCCTATTTTTTTGCAAATTGATCTATATTTAATTCTAAATTGCCTGGAATGAGGTTTTTACTGGTACTATTGATTTCACTTAGCGTATTGGGATGCAGAAACAGGTTTACCCAAACCGACTCAGAGATTTATCTGGTCAAGTGGAATGAACGCCAGTTTGGTTTCATGGATAGTAGAGGGAATGAAGTAATTGCCCCTCAGTATTCCTTTGCCATGCCCTTTTCGGAAGGACTCGCAGGAGTCAATATCGGTGGAAATTTCAGGAAAAGAAAAATGCCGACCGATGGGAAGTGGGGGTTTATCAACCTGAAGGGTGAGTTTATCATCAATCCCAAATTTTATTCTCCACCTGTTTTTGGAGGCTTTTACAATCCAGATTCTTTTGCCTATGCAGCTCATCAGGCATACCTTTTCTCCGAAGGCTTAGCAGCCGTTTGTGTCGAAAGCAACAATAGCAGGAGCAGCGAATGGGCATACATCAATAAAAAAGGGGAAATTAAAATCCGAAAAGCAGAAATCAGATCTGCCAGGGCCTTCAATGAAGGCTTGGCCAATGTTTATATCAAAACCAAAGACATGCGCCGGGGGCTTTGGGGCTACATCAACTCCTATGGTGAAATGGTTATAGAACCTCGCTTCCTGTTTCCAGCCAATTTCCGACAGGGTTTTGCCCTTGTAGTCAACCAGAAAGGTGAAAAAATCCTCATTGATAAAAAAGGTTTTAGATACCTACCTCAATATCAAATATTAACGCACTTCATCAATGGATATGGAACAGTAAGGCCCAAATGGATCGGAGAAGCCAGCAACATTGGAGATAACCGAAAGACACTTCTTGTAAATATCCATGGTGCCCCCATGACAGAATCAGAGTTTGACTGGGTAGGCATGTACGGTTCAGGTCTTGCTCCTGCCTTGGTGGGCTCCAAAATTGGTAATCCGGTAGTGTATCCTCAAACCTTGTCCACAACTGCAGAAGCTGGGGGAAAATGGGGATATATCAACCTCAAAGGACACTTTATCATAAACCCCCAATATGAAAATGCAAGGGGCTTTCGCGAAGGCTTTGCAGCAGTAAAATCAGGCGGTTTATGGGGCTACATTCGGGAAAATGGAAGCATGATCACCGAACATGAATTCCGATGGGCAGGCTTTTTTGAAAATGGGATTTCGCCGGTAAGGCTTGGCCCCATCCATGGAGATTATGATGGTAGATTTGCCTACATAGACAATGATGGAGATGTTATTTGGATTGAACCAGAACACCTTTAAGTACGTTTCAAAAGACTTAAATAATCTATTCTCATTAACTTGAAAATGAGAATTAGAAAAGGTGCTGTATAAAAATACAGCACCTTTTCTTTAGAGTATTTATTTAGGCATTGCTACTCTACCAATATTTTCTGAACATGTTTTCCTCCCTCAATACCTTCAATTCTAAGGAAATATAGTCCACCCATCATGTTGGTTAGGTCTATTTCAAAGAATCTTCCATTTTCCTTGCCTGACCTAAATACTTCCTTACCAGTGGCATCGAACAGCACTGCTTCCCAGGAAGGTCTGGCTTTATCCAATTCTATCTGAAGTAAATCCTTCACAGGGTTCGGGTACACCTTAAAACTAAACTTTTCAGGAATCTCATTGGATGTGGCAGTACCGATCCCCTGCCAGAATCCAATGGTATCATTCTCAGGATTGGTATCCCCATTTACCTGCTCTAGCCAAACTTCTATCCTGTATGCCCTATTCTCCTCAGGAATCCACAAGCTATCATGGACAAAATTTAAGGTATCATTTGGAGGAAGGCTGAAGTTTCTTGGAAAGGCATACCTGTTTGTATCCTGATTGTCAATCGAATAAAAAATATTTAGAAAATTGTTCGTATCTATCCTGATTGTATCCAGGCCACGATTGATAAATGCCCCTGAGATATTTACGTCTTCATTGGGTTTGGCACGGATTTCATCTATGGCTAACAAGGCTAGATCAATTTCTTCTACTTGTGCAATGCGGATTTGATCCAGAACCAATGCATACTTATCGACTGAGATATGGCGGAATGCAAGGTAAATGTCCCTCCCTGCAAAATTTTCAAGGGAAAGGGTTCTAAAGGTAAACTCTATTCCTTCATTGCCTATAGAATCTATCCTGACTCCATTTTTAAAGAAGTCGGCGGGTGAATTTCCTGAGGTACTAACCCAAATTTCGTAATCCTCGCCAAAAAATTGATCTGCGGAATAGGCATACCATGAAAGGCAAGTCCTTGCAGGAAGGTTAGTGATTTCGGGGGTTACCAACCAGTCGTCAGAGGTGTCGGGAGTGGTGTACCATGAAGGAGAGGCAAAGACAAAGTTTCCATTGGTGGTATCTTTGGGATCTTTACTCACTTGCCAGCCTCCGGTTGGAAGCAGAAAAGTCAGGTTTCCCTGAGGAGAATTCCCATCGAGGTCAGAAACAGTCCAGCCTTGGGGAAGGCTATCGGCCTCTAAAGACTCATCCAGAATGGTGATTCCACCACAAGGAAAGGTCCTTAGGGTGCGGAGGTCTTCCTTTGGTGCAGGGTAACCGGAACGGCTGAAATTCTGGCCAATTCCACTTAGGGAAAAGAAAAGAATATTGATAAGCGTAAACAGGAAAATTCTAAAGCTCATAGTCTTGGTTGAGATTTTATGCAAATGCATACTTTTCTTTGACGCAGGAATACCTTCAAGTGGTTGCCTGTAGCATCATGCAAATAAAGAAAAAACTCAAATTACCTTTGGCAATTTGAGTTATATATTTTGTAAAGGAAGAAGGTACTATCAGACTTTCTTTCCTTGGGCACGCATTTCTTTCACTACCGCGTAAATACCTTTCTTGTTGATGGTACGAAGGGCTTGGGTAGATAGCTTCAATGTGATCCAGCGATCCTCTTCAGGGATATAAAAACGCTTCTTCACAAGATTGGGGTAAAACTTGCGCTTGGTCTTATTGTTGGCGTGAGAAACATTGTTTCCAACTGCGGTACGCTTTCCTGTTACATCACAAACACGTGCCATGATTCTTTATATTATTCAAGTAATTTCTAATGGGAGGGCAAATATGATAATTTCCACTCAGAAATACAAAACCTCGTCCAATTATTTACCTACCAACTGACTCATCCAGAGTGAAGAATAAATGAAGGAGCCGTAAAATACGACTCCTTCTGCACATAAACCGGAAGTTACCCCTAACCAACCGGAATTCACCATGAAAAAACGCAATCTATATCAAGGGCTTACGCCTGTACTATCATTTCCACATCTTGTTCCCCTACCTCCCTGGAAGCATTCATTCCGAATGGAGTCCAGTGTAGTTTCACTGGTTACCGTTATCGTGCTACCGTCAGCGAGGATTGTAACATCAAAGGGAAATACGAGGCTAGGTCTTCCCAAATTCGTGGAATCATTCGCTTTCCAGTCGCGAATCAATTGTTTTAGCTCACCTGCACTATCTGCCACTGCTGTAGTATTGTTCGGGAATGAAACACTTACGGGGAAGAGTATCTCATAGCAAGCAGAGGCTCTTTTATGCTTTTTGCCCCCTCTTTTTCCACGTTTTCCTTTTCCATAGCCACAGTCTGCCAAAATTTCCTTGAACTCATCCTCATCGTCCACAGTTTCTGTTGTCCCATCACTCAGCACGACGTCAAGCGGGAACACCAGGCTAGGCCTACCGGCAGAGTCTCCATTGTTGATTTTCCAGTCCTGAATCAGGTCGTAAAGTTCTTCTGCACTGTCTGCTACTGAGCTGGTTCCATCCGGAAAGGAAAGGGTAACAGGATACACCAGATCAAAGCATCCATCTCGATGTCTACCACTGCTATCTGCAGAACCTCTGGCAGCAGCATCTTCCACAGCATCCGCTACTTCTTCTGCACCTACTTCTGTACTCCCCAGCAGGTTGCCGATATTCGCATCATCACAGGAGACAAGCATGCTCCCAGCGAAGAAAGCTACCAAGAATAGCTTAAGGGTGTTTTTCGATAATAATTCCATTTCTGTTACTAGTTTGTTGTTTATTTGTTGCCAATTACACCCTCTTAAGACAACAGGAATTTCTTTGTACTCGACTTTTGCAAAGAAATTTTCAAATCCCCCATAACCAACTGACAATCAGCCAGAAATAATTTAAAGGATGATATTTTTTTGTTTCTGATGAAATGAAAGAGGGTAAAGATCCTTCGCTTTCACTCTGAATGACGGGCTTGCTTGAATGACAAGTTTGATTGGATAACATACCTATCCGGGTAGATATGTCTGTCTGTAAGGATATAGCTGTTTCGATTAATATGGCTCTCATTTGATTCCCCACAAAAGCACAGCTGTCAACTTGAGGGATGGGGGCAAAGCTCGAATGACGAAGGATCTTCGGAGATAGACAGACAAAAAAATGAGCCATTCCACTCATGGAACAGCTCATCATTATTTTCATTCAATTGCCTTTACTCGAAGTCATCGAAGTCATCAGCCGATGGGGCATGATCATCACCACCATCTTCGTCTTTGACGGGCTTCTTACAACTCAAGTCCACCGTCAGGCCATCCGGCCTTTCAAAATGGGCCTCAAGCAGGCCATTGATGCGGGTGTCAGCTTGAACCTTCTGCATGTACAATGCCCAGATAGGCAAAGCCATGTTGGCACCCTGTCCGTATTTGATAGATCGGAAGTGAACCCTTCTATCTGAAGCCCCTACCCAGACACCTGTAACCAGTTGTGGAGTGATCCCCATGAACCAACCATCTGACTGATTCTGAGTTGTTCCGGTTTTCCCACCGATTTCATTTCTGAACTTATACTTAAAGCGAAGTCTACGACCTGTTCCCAGGTCTACTACTCCCTTCAATAATTCTACAATCAAGAATGCCTTATCTCTTTCCAGCACTTCCTGTGCTTCGGTCTTGGCTTGCCAAAGGATTTCACCATTACGGTCTTCGATCCTGGTAACCAGAATAGGCTCGATCCTTGTACCCATGTTAGCAAAGGTGGAGTAGGCATTCACCATTTCAAGGACTGAAAGATCGGTTACCCCCAAACAAAGGGCAGGAACAGCATCCAGCTTGGACTTAATTCCCATTTTATGGGCGAAATCAACCACTGAAGGTGGGCCCAAATCTTTCATCAACTGGGCAGTAATGATATTGGTTGAAGTAGCAAGCCCCATCCGGAGGGTCATTTTCCCACCAATGCTCCCGTCAGAGTTCTTAGGAGTCCATCGTCCTCCTCCCACATTTTCAAAGGTAACGGGCTGATTAAGTAGTTCGGTACAGGGCTCATAGCCTCCGGAAATTGCACGTCCATATACAAATGGCTTAAATGTAGACCCTACTTGTCGTTTACCTTTTGCTACCTGGTCGTATTTAAAATATTTGAAATCAATACCCCCGACCCAGGCTTTCACATGACCATTGGTGGGGTCCATGGACATCATCCCTGTTTGAAGATATCTCAGATAATGCTTCAAGGAATCCATGGGAGCCATGTTCACTTTTTTCTCCCCTTCCCATGTGAATATTTTCATGGGCACTTTCGTGCGAAACTCCTTCGCAATTTCTGCTGGGGTTTTCCCGGCCTTCTTGGCATTTCGATACCTCCGGCTTCTCTTCATTGCCCTGTCTACGATGCCAGCGTCCTTGCTGAATAACCTTTCCCCCCGCCTTTCAACCTTGTCAAAGGTCTTCTGAAGGTCCATCAAATGTTCTCTTACAGCCGCCTCTGCATGCGTCTGCATTCGGGAGTCAATAGAGGTGTAGACTTTTAGACCTTCAGTATACAGATTATGTCCATTTTCTTTACACCAAGTTTTGAGCCATCCCCTGATATGCTCACGAAAATAAGGGGCAAGTCCCTTTGTATGTTCTTGTTCCTGTTTTTTCAGAGAGGCACTTAAGGGAATAGATTTCAGGCTGTCCAGGCTATACCTTGAGCTGTCAATCATTCCATACTTAGCCATCTGAGTGAGAACTACATTGCGGCGCTTTTGGGTTCTCTCTGGATAACGGAAGGGATTGTATACCCCTTGTCCTTTCAACATCCCTACTACCAAGGCAGCTTCTTCAATGGCCAGATCTTTTGCAGCCTTGTCAAATAATCTTCTCGAAGTAGTCTCAATACCATAGGATGTCCCCCAAATATTTACGGTGTTGAGGTATGCCATCATGATTTCTTCCTTGGTAAACTTCCTTTCTATGTAGGCAGAAACCAGATATTCCTTGAGTTTTCTGATATAAACACTTTCGTTTCCTACTTCATCATAAAGGTTGCGAGACAACTGCATGGTAATGGTACTACCCCCTCGAACGTCATCTCCAAGAATTACATCTTTCAGAATGGTAAAGAAAGACTTGGGGTCAACACCACTATGGCCGTAGAACCTCACATCCTCAGTAGCAATCAATCCATTGATCACATAAGGTGAAACTTCATTGAGCTTGACATTTACCCTATTCTCTCTGGAATAATACCTTGACAACACCACCCCATCAGCAGAAATCAACTGGGTAGAAAGATCCGATTCAGGATTTTCAATAAGATTCATAGGGGGAAGATCCGTTGCCAAATAACCAAGGAATGCTACAATGGCAATGAAAATGGTGGCAGTTGAAATCAAGAATACCCTTCTTATCCCTTTGTAGGATCTTTTTCCTGTCCCTGAGGGCTTGTCTTTCAGGGGATCTTTTTTCGAAAGCAGGTTATCAAGTTTTTCTACTGCATCTCCCTCTTGACTTTCGGGGATATGCTCATTTTTATTTTCGTCCATCACGGTTTGGTTTAATAATGGATACTTTTATTCAATTTCAGGGCATTCAATTCAGCAGGGGAAAAATAAAACTCCTTTAGCCCACCTGCAAATAATGACTACATTCAATAATAAAAATTCATTTTTAATGGCCCATATGGTTCTTCTTAATCAGTGTGAAAAACAAATTATCTGCGGTAGAATTGAAGGTATTCGCGTTTCGCTATAAGACAAATTACGAAGAGACAAAATAAAGGCACATCATACATTAAATTTTCTTAATGTATTGCCCTATTTATTAAGTCTTTGAAAATGAGGATTTAGGAATTATTAATAGAGGAGAAAAAGATGATATTCTAAGAGGAAAAAGAAGCTGAATTTCGTCTAAACTTCTTAAATTAAAAATAAAAAACAATATTTTAAACTTATTTTGCCTTAAGTTTAATTTTAACGTAACTTTACGGAAGAAATCGAGAAAATTTAGTCCTTTAAAACAGCCTTTTTCAATGATAGGTACACAGGAATTAAGCCGTGTTATTAACAATAACGGCGGGAACTTGCTAGATGCTATCAAAATTGATGATATCCGATCCTACATCAATTTAAAGACCCGACTACATACTGAGAATGTAGCAGAAAGCACTGATTATCAAGAGGCTTTTAGAAGTTATTACAGCATTGGTGGCGTGGGGGTAAATAAAGAATTTATCCAGAGATACTTTGAGGTTTTGGAAGCTCACAAAAACGACGAAGTCTTCAACTTTCGTCAGGTTGCAAAAGAATTGCTGGGAGCTCGTCCAAAAAGAAAACTCAGTTCAGCTCAATTCGCCTACTTGGCTAAAATGGCCAACGTTATAGATGGATCTCAGAATCCTATTTATGACAACCATATCGCAGAACTCTTCGAATTTGACAAGCCGACTCAATCTAAGCTTGACTCTAGGGAAAGAATGAACATCTACTTGGCTTTCTATGCTGACGTTCAAAGAATGTATGCTGACATCATGGCTGAAAACATGATTAGAGACACCTTGGTAGTCTTCAAAATTTTGCTGAAGAAATATACCAATGATGATTTCCCGAAGTATGACATTTCCGAAATGAAGAAGATTGACTTCCTTGTTGATGCAATCGGAAAAATGAAAGGAAAATTGGTTAAAGCCTAAGTTCTTATGTGACTTAGCTTTTCAAGAATAAAAAATGCCAGATCTGCGATCTGGCATTTTTTATTTTATTATTTTAACATGCCCTGTTTGCCCATTTCGACTGACACGGAGTAGATATAGCCCCTCTTCAACATCAGGCAACTCAAAAGAAACAACCCCTTTAGTCTTCTCCAACTCAGCGCGACTTCCCCATACCTTCCTGCCGTCCATTCCAAACAATTCCCAGGAGAACCATGCTTGAGCGGGATTCTCAATCCAGATTTCCATAGTATTATCCGTCCAACTCATGTTTCTCCATGAAAATCCTTCTTCTACAGTCCAAAGGGCTTCAACTACTGGAGAGGGTATTTCTTTCCCATCAGCATCTACCAAAAACATCTGATATTTTTGTTTGCCAAGTATTGGAGCTCGATCTTCCCAAAGTGGGTTCAACTCATTCCTAAGACTTCTTTCCGTCTGTAGTATACCAACTTCTTTCCATTCTTTACCTGTATTCCTTTTTACTCGAACCTGGTAGAATGAAGATTCAGCCGAATGTAATTTCCCTTCTAGACGCACTCCGGTAGGAGTAACGCTTGCCTTTAGGCTTTGCCAGTAGGCCGGAAGTACGCAAGCAACTCCTGAACTTGTGGGACGCGAATAACCCGCACCCACGATCCCCGCTCCACCAGTCCCAGCACCCTGTGCTCCTCCACAGCCAGAAACTGTTGCCGTTCCCCCTACTCCGCCGTTTCCATTGAGGGTAATTCCAATGGGAGTAATGACGGAACTCCAAATAACACCACCGCCTCCGCCTCCACCCGGCCCCTGGCATTGGCTGATCCCGGTATCGCCTCCATCACCACCCTTTACATTCAAGGCAAAGGGGGGAGTCAACGTATTGGCCTCCAAAACAATAACCCCACCTGCACCACCCCCTGAACCGCCATCAGAACCGGAATCCATGGCATCATTTCCACGTGCATATATTCCAAATCCATTTCCTTCTATTTCATCTGCCGTGATAATGATGATTCCGGCACCATTTCCACCCGGCATACCGTTTCCGACATTGTTACTGTGTCCGGCTCCTCCTCCACCTCCGAGGAATAAGCGTTGATTGGCGATGCTATACCCGAAGGATGAAAGGCTGTTACCTCCCCTACCTGGGTCGTTTCCAGCACAGGTTGCAAAGCCTGCAATTCTGGAGCCTCCAGCCCCACCTGCACCATAGTTTCCACCGCCTGCGCCACCTGCATTGTGGTTATTTCCACCACCACCTCCATTGGCCATGGGGCCTTTGCCTGCCTCTTCACCTGAAATAAAGGAGGTTATGCCTGCGCCCTTGCCCCCACCGTCCTGGCTCGCCCGGGTCTAACGCTCTTGTCCCGAGGACAAAAACGGGACACAGCCCCCACCATCAGCAGTTAGCTCTCCCCCTCGAAAACCCAGTCCATCTACATTCAAGTCTGCGTCCAGGATCACTTTGCCATTGGCCTCAAAAACGAGCACCCCTCCCTTCTGACCATCCCATGGATCTGCCGTTAGGGTTCCGTTCACAAAAACATCACCCGTATAAAAAGGAATTCTAATCAATTGGATTCCAGCACTGTCCAGCCCCGTACTAGCAAAAGAAGGATCAATAGACTCTTGCAAACTGATCTCATTGGTACCAGTATTGACATTGCAGACTCTGGCAAACATGTAGCTACCTGCCCCATTCAGTCCATTCACTCCTCCATAGCTGGAATTATTGGTGGTAAAGATTGCAGCTCCACGCATTTGGATAAGTAAGACCCTATCATCTGAAGAGAAGGGAGTAGCATCGTCTACAGTCATAAGGCTGGTGACAACATCAAGATCTGATACATGGGCGTAATCATTGATCACTCCACTTACTGTATCAACCTGGGAAAGAAGTGGCCCAAATCCCATCCAAGATATAAGGGAAAAGAGAATTATTTTTTTGTACATGAATTGTTTAGGTTCCGGTTTGGGGTTTCAGGATCAAATGTACATGTGTGTTGTCAAACGGGAATAACTGAATTATTATTATTATAACTCCAAAAGCTTTGCATGGGTTGGTCAATTTTATTGATGAATTGTCCATTTTCTTTCGTTTTTCTTTATTTGATTTATATCAAATATTCAAGCCTTGCTTCACTTCACCAAAATTAGACTTCTCCTCAGGAAACTTAGTTTCCGTAAAGTGTGGAATTTTTTCCTCCTTTACCTTTCTTTTTATGTATCAAAAGCCTTCAGAACCCCCTTTATCCTCGGAAAACCACTAAAGATTGGTTTTGAGCCTACGACTTCCTGCAACCTCAGGTGTCCTATGTGCCCATCTGGCTTGCGATCGTTTACCCGCCCAACTGGAATGGCACAGCTTGAGCTTTTTCAGAGAGTCATTGACCAATCCTACCAAGACCTCATTTACTTGCTCCTGTATTTCCAGGGTGAACCTTACTTAAATCCGCACTTTTTTGATATGATTTCTTACGCCAATGATCGAGGGGTTTATGTAGCAACCAGTACCAATGGCCATTACTTATCCAGAGAAAATGCCATTAAAACAGTGCAAAGCGGGCTGTCAGAACTCATTGTCTCCATAGATGGAGCCACTCAAAAGACCTATGAGTCATACAGGGTGGGAGGAAAACTTTCCAAGGTCAAAGAGGGGGTAAAACAATTGGTACAAGTTCGAGAAGAGTTAAACAGCCCAGGACCTTTCATTATCCTTCAATTTTTGGTGGTGGCTCCCAATGAACATGAAATCGATGCCATCCAGGAATTGGGCAGGGAGCTTGGGGTTGACAGGGTAGTGTTTAAGACTGCCCAAATCTATGACTTCGAGAATGGAAATGAATTGATGCCTTCCAATGAGAAATACAGCAGATACAGAAAAGGTGAGGATGGGAAATACCACATTAAGAATCCTCTCAACAATCAATGCTGGAAAATGTGGCAAGGCCTGGAAGTAAGCTGGGATGGAAAGGTTCTCCCATGCTGTTTTGACAAAGATGCCAAATACGAAATGGGAACCATTGAGCAAGAGGAACTGGGAAAAATTTGGCAGGCACCTGCCTATAACTCCTTTAGGAGGCAATTGCTATACTCACGAAAACAGATTGATATCTGCCAAAACTGTTCGGAAGGAACCAAGGTCTGGAGCTAGGACTCCTGGGCAGCAAATACTTCTGCATTCAGGACACTAGCCTCTCCTCTCAGGGTAATTTTATTGCGATCTGTGGTGTAGATGTGAGTTTCGATCCTGGCGGTATGCTTCTTTTCATTGACCTCTATAATCTTGAAAGTAGCCTTATAAGTCGTATCGACATACATCGGACGGAGAAACTCCAACTTTTGTCCCAGGTAAACTGACCCTTTCCCAGGGAAAATGGTTCCCAATACTTTTGAAAATACAGTAGCTGCCAGCATGCCATGCATGATGGGGCGTTTGAAACTGGTATTTGCAGCAAATTCTGCATCAAGATGAAGGGGATTGTCATCTCCTGTCAAGGCTGCAAATTTCACAACGTCCTCTTGGGTAAAAGAAAAAAGATGCTCAAAACTCTGATCTACAGTCAACTTCATATTCATAAAAATAAAATTCCCGAAGCCAATGGCCCCGGGAATTAATGTAAATATTAGAAATTAATCCAGTTCAACTGCCTCAAACTTCTTGAACATGGACATTTGTGCTTTTTCAACTTCTTCCTGGTAGGATGGCCACTCCTCTTTAAAGAAGCCGTTGATTTTGTTGACCGTCTCAGTCACCTTCTCTTTGTATTGATCAAATATCATTTTTGCAGAACTGTTTACTGGCTGTGCTGAAGGATCCAGGTAGGAATAAACCCTATAGGTTTTGGACAGGAGGGTATTGGGATCCCTGTAAATACCTTGTTTCTCCGGTCTTTTGTTGAACCAATCCGACATGGATTTTAGGGTATCCTTCATATCTTTGGTAGATGCCATCAAAGATTTTTTTACAGAATCTTCCATGGCCTCCTGAGACTTCATCATGGCTTCGACTTTGCCTAGAATCTTCTCAGCATCTTTCAACTGTTTGTAAGAAGCTGTCAACTTATTCTGCCAGTTGATCATTTGCTTTTCCAGATCAACTGAAGCTTTCCAATTTTCTGCATTAAAAGGCATGTTTGGGTTGGGGATCACTTTAACGGTGGTTGAATCTTTATGTTTACCCCATGAAATCCTGACTTTGTACTCACCGGGCATGATAGAAGCACCTCCATTCTCTCGCTGCTCAGCACGAGCTCCGGGTCTTCCCGATCTCATTGGATCAGCTCCCTTGGCATCCAGGCGCCACATCACTTTGTTGACCCCTGTATCTGCTTTGGTAGAAAGATTTCGAATCACTTCTCCTGAGGCATCTACAATCTGAATTTTTACTCTACCAGCCTTCTTGCCCATTTTACCCTTTTTCATTTTCTCATCCTTACCCATCTCTTCTTTCATAACTTCATCCTTGGCTTTCTTTTTCTTTTTTCCTGCTTTGGCATCTGTTTCTTCTTTGTCCATTTCCATTTTCTTCTCTTCAGGAAAATTAATTGAGAAGGTGATCATTGCCCCACGGGCCCTATTGGTTCCTGCATATACCGCATTGCCTCCAAAACGAGTTCCTGCAGCCTGCCTGTAAGGAGTGATGTAGGCATCAGGAGTTGGATATGCCATCAAAGGCTTTTTCATGGCCTCCAGCCCTTCAAGGGCAATTTTCCTAAGTGGAAGGATGTTGTCTAATACATATGCTGCCCTTCCAAAGGTTCCAATCACGAGGTCATGCTCACGTGGATGAATCACCATGTCCATTGTAGACACAGTAGGATAGCCGTGCTTATAGGCATTCCAGCTTTGTCCTTCATCAAAAGAAACATAAAGGCCATATTCTGTTCCAAGGAAGATCAGGTTCCTGGCTACGGGATCCTGGACTACAGATAAGCAGTGCCCCCAAACCTTGCTAGGATCTGCCAATCGCTCCCATGTAGCTCCATAATCTCTTGTGCGGTAGAGATAGGGGTCCCAATCATTCTGGCGATAGTTATTTACAACTACAAAAACTTCACCTGCTTCATACTTTGAAGGCTGGATTTGGGCAATCCAGGCATTTTTAGGGCAGTCAGGAAGTTTGGAAGTCAAATTATTCCAGGTCTTTCCACCATCACGTGTCAATTGGAGATTTCCATCGTCTGTACCTACCCAAACAACACCTTCTTCGACAGGCGAAGGGCCAATTGAAATAATGGTGGTATAATTTTCTGCCTGTGTGGCATCATAGGTCAAGCCTCCACTTTCAAGGGATTTTTGTTTTTCAGGATCATTGGTAGTGAGGTCGCCAGAAATCAGCTTCCAGTTTTCTCCTCTATCAGATGAGTGATGCAAGTATTGGCTCCCAAAGTATAGGCCATCCTTATTGAAGGGATCCTGGGCTACACCTGCATTCCAGTTGTATCGAAGAAATTCTCCATCAGGATGGATGGGCTGAATAAATTTTTGATCACCAGTAACATAGTCATACCTGGCGATATTACCACCCTGGGACATGGCATAACCAAACCTGGCGTCTTCGGGATGAGGAACCACATCGAAGCCATCTCCGAACATCAGTTCTTCCCAGTATGCATTTCTAATACCTCCGCTTCTAAATACGTAGGCTGGTCCTCTCCATGAACCGTTGTCCTGCATCCCGCCATATACATTGTAAGGCACTTCGTTGTCTACATTGATGTGGTAGAACTGTGCAACTGGGATATTCTCTACAAAGCGCCAGGTCTTGCCTCTATCCCTTGTGATGGCCATACCCCCATCGTTGCCTTCAATCATGAAGTTGGGGTCGTTGGGGTGAATCCACCACGCATGGTGATCCGGGTGTACACCGGTGGTCCCCACATAGGCTGGCACAAAAATATTGAAGTTTTTCCCTCCATCCTCACTGACTGTGACCAAGGTATGGATGCTATAAATCCTGTTTTCATTGGCTGGGTCTACAAAAATATCTGCATAGTAAAAGGGTCTGTTTCCAAAATTACCTTTCGTGCTGATCCGCTGCCATTTGAAACCCCCATCTGTGGATTTATATAAGGCATTCTTTTTAGACTCTACATAGGCATAGATAATGTCGGTATTTGAAGGAGCAATGGCCAAGCCCATCCTTCCAAGATTTCCTTTGGGTAGACCGTCTTTATCGGTTCTCCTCTTAAAACTATCTCCCCCATCGTAGGTAATATAAAGTCCTGAGCCTTCGCCACCTGATTCAAAATACCATGGCCAGCGTCTCATCTGCCACATGGCAACAATTAATTTATTGGGATTCTTGGGATCAATGACCATATCTGCGACCCCTGTATTTTCATTTATATACAGGATTTTCTCCCAATTTTTTCCACCATCTACAGTACGGTACACTCCCTTGTGTTCACTTTCGCCCCAGGCTACGCCCTGAGCACCCACATAGACTACATTGGGATCGTCTGGATGGACGATAATCCTGTGAATGTTACGGGTTTTTTCCAAGCCCATACATTCCCACGTATTCCCCCCATCAAGTGTCCTGTAGACTCCATACCCACTTGATTGGCTATTTCTTGGGTTTCCTTCTCCGGTTCCTACCCAGATGATGTCAGGATTTTTTTGGTAAATAGAAATAGACCCGATAGAAGCTGCCTTTTCTTTATCAAAGATAGGCTCCCATTTGGCACCCCCACTTTCAGACTTCCACAGCCCTCCAGAGGCTGTCCCCACATAAATGTTGTTGGGATCTGAGACAACTGCATCAATGGCCGTTACTCGGCCACTCATTCCGGCAGGTCCGATACTCCGGGCCTTCATATTTTTGAAAAAGTCCATATCTACCTCCTGTCCATTGGCGAACACAAGCAGACATAAAGCTATTCCAAATAGCAGGGTAATTTTCTTATTCATAATTTTTTTAGATCAGTGTAATCAGATGGATCAAAAAGTAATTTAGGAAGATTTTGAGAAAACTTAAAAGCCCGCAGGCTAGAGGGAGACAGGTCATATCTGCTAAATGCTCTTCAAGAGGGGTAAACGCAAAGAAAGCCCTGTCCAACGACAGGGCTTTCCATTTTTCGTTTTATTTTGGTAAGCCAAACTGACCTGAAGGAGCTTATTGTTTTTTAGATGTAAAAAATCCATATACCCATCCAGTCTGACCATCCTTTTCTATCTGATACCAATAATCCTCCATGTCTCTGATCTTCACCATTTCCTTCCCACGCTGAAGAATTTCGCAGATATCTCCATCATTTAGCTGGAAGGCAACATTGTCTGCGGTATTGTCCGGAGAAGAACGAACATTAAGGTTCTCAGCAGTGATCATTAGTTGGGTATTTGGCAGGTTGGTTCCCTTATCCAGTTTTTCCAGCATTTCGGTAACCATAGGCATCAGGCTGGACCCAGAGAAAGTAGAGCTACTGGAAACAGACTCAAGTTTTTTAATTTTCTCTGATGTAGACTTAAGGCCTTTTACCTCTGATAGTACTTTTCCAAGGGCAATGTCAATGGCTTCATCTGTAAACAAGTCTTCGTTGTACTGGGTCCATCCTGCAACTTTTTTCTCCTGGGTAAATACTTCAGCCCATCCGGCTTTGTCTTTACTTTCAGCGATGGCAAAAAGGCTCCCTGAGGTTACTTTATTGGTAGTCAAGGTAGACAGGTCTGGACGTTTGAAAACATCAATGTCAGCAGTTGCAACCACTGCTTTGCCGTTTACGGCAAACAAATACTCATTTGCCCATCCTTTTTTGCCATCAGAAAGCTCCATTTCGAGGTAGGTGCGTTTCTCGGATTCGATTTCCTCGGTCTCTCCGGTCAACTTTACAGTCTCCCCAAATTTGATACCGGTGATATACTTGGCACCTGATCTTCCTGCTTTATCTCTAAGACCTACAGTTGGCCAAAGACATACAGCGACATCTCCAGAACCCATGTCAGTTTCTGTAATTGCCATGGAATTATCTGTATCTGCTCCTTCGGTGCCATTGTTTTGAGTTGCGGAGTTGGAATCTTCTCCTCCCCCACAGGCTACCATAAAAAACAGAATTGAAACGGTGCTTAGAAGTGTGATTAATTTTTTCATGGAATAAATAATAGTTTTTGTCAATTTACGCAGATTGGCCAATTATAATCAACCCATTTGATTATGAGTAAGGAATTACTAATTAATTGAAGGAAAATTTCGATTAAATTCCGGTATTGGAATCAAATTTCATTTCCCCATATACCCAATCCAAGACAGAGATTGGCTGGATCAATTTTATCCATTAAGCTAAGTTTATCCTCATCCAAACTCCTTTAACAATGCGCTTTTTGTCGAACCATACATGTAATTCGGCGAAGGAATCGGTAGGGTAAGCTAAATTTGAAAAAATCCGTAAACCTCACATCCCCAAGATCCGATATATATATAGTGGTGAAAGTTGCACAGTGGTACCGCACATACCCCGTTACTCATCCCCGAATTACAACGCACTCTAACGCAGCATTGGTAACCTAAGCCTAAGAGATATGTCTAGTCAAACCATGCTGTACACCTCCAAAAGAGAGGTACGTCAAGCTACAGATGCTGGAAAAAGTTCATACTTTTCCAACTTCAAACCCACAAAAAAAGAGATTTCCCTAAGAGGATATCTTGTACGTTACCTTTTTGAAGGAAACGAGAAATTCAAAATTGATGGGAGGACCCACTACCTCCTACCCGGAGAATATCTTATCCTGAATCCGGGAGAGATGGTTTTTACTGTTGAAGAACAATCCAAAGGCCTCTGGTTCGAAATTCCCAAAACCCTTCTTAAAAGAGAGTTGAGCCAATTATCTGTAGACAGTGCAGAAGCATGGCAGGGATTTTATAAAAAAGACAAAAAGCATATTCACCTTTGTGATCACAATTACCTGGCTAGCATGGACGACCTGGGTAAATTGTTGAAGCAAATCGCAGAAGGAGAAGTCGCAGAAGATAATGCCCTTAGGCTGGTATGCCTCCAACTTCTTAACTCCCAAAGAACGGTGTACATGAAGATTGCCAGGTTGACTTCAGCCAAGTTATCGACCCGAACTGAGCTTTACCGTCGGCTTTGCCAGACTCAGGCTTATATCCATGGAAACCTGAACTCTCCACTTGACCTGGATACCCTTTCCCAGGTGGCTTGTTTGTCCAAATACCATTTCATCAGGTTATTCAAAGAAGTGTATGGTGAGACACCAAGACAATACCTTATCAAGCAAAGGCTAGATAGAGCAAAGAATCTCCTGGTATCTTCCAAGAAAACCTTCCATGAAATTTGCCATGAGGTAGGATTGAAAGACAGCTCTTCATTCGGTAGACTTTTCAAAAGAAGTTTTGGAGCCACTCCACAGATCTACCGTCAAAAGAATGCACACATTATGAGATAAGATTATACCCTAATGTATAAAAGGAATAAGCTGCTTGGGATTCCAGGCAGCTTATTCTGTTTTTACTTATATCAAGTCGCGAATCATTCCCATTTTTTATACCACTCCTCCAGGACTTCTTCAGCTTCCTTACCACAAGGAGTGAAGCTCTTCTGCACAGATTTGGCATAGCCGAGATAGGATGGCCATTTCCACCAATAAGCTCCCTTGAACCAGGGCTGCCCATCTAAAGCCTTTAGGGAGGCCTGGTAAGACCTACTTTGGGCAAGCTTGTCAACTCCTCGGCCATTGGGTTCTTCATGAGGATTTTTCCATGCCTTTTCTACCGAACGGTAACCCACTTCGGTAAACACAATGGGTTTTTGAGTCCTGTTATAAATCGCCTCCATTTTCTTATTGATGGCCATCGCCCCTTGAAGCAATTCTTCATCACTGGGTTCATCCTTTTCACTTAAGGGATAATAAGAGTTCACACCTATGAAGTCCAGTTCATCAGCAAATGCAATCTTCTCGGCTTCATCCCCCCAATTTGCTGCATAGGTAACCGGACCACGGTATACCTCTCGCACATCCTTCACCAATTGACGCCAGAGTTCGGGATTCTCCAGGGTAGCATTGACAAATTCTACCCCTACACAGAAATATTCAAAGTCAAACATCGCAGCAACCATGGCATAATGCATGATCCATTGTTTGTAGTAATTGTGCCACGCTAGCCAATCTTCTTTGCTCTCCATTTTGACAGCCCCAGGCCATGCTCCACCATAGTATATCTGAGGCTTCAACAGGCTCTTTAACTCATATTCCGAAGCATGATACCTGGCAAAAACAATGCTCATGGAGTTTTCCCCTCCTGCGCCTTCCCATAAACGATATTTTTGTGGCTTGCTGGTATTTCTACTTCCCGAATAAGGCACAATGGCTATTGAGTTTCCATGTAATCTATGGATTTTAGACAATGCCTCCTTTCCAAGCTGGGAGGCGTAGCCGTCGTATACGTTGTAGCCCTCATGGGCGAAGGTCATTCCCCTGTGAAACTGCAATGATGCTGGAGTTCGGGCCTCTGGGGTTTGACCAAATGAAGCCAGGTACTCTTTATATTCTTGAAAAAACGGTTTAATGAGTTCTTGTGATGACTCGGGATCGTTGCAGGCTTGAACCAATACTTCCTTGTGCTTTTCTGCCAAAAAATGTATCAAACCACCCACGGTAGCTCCCCTGATATACATGGAGCTTCTTTCATAATTTTGATTATCCCAAAGGTCTTCCTCTGGAAGCAAGGCATTGGCTTTCTGAAGTCGAATCGCCCATTCTAGGGCACCTTTTTTTTGCCACTTGGAAGAAAAGAAGTGAGAAAATCCCTCAGCCAGGAAGTCAGGAAAACGCTTGCCCCAAAGACTCTGAACCAAATATCCATTAAAGGACTCAAACTCCTGATCCAAGACTGCCCTATGGTAAATCTCATGGACTTGGGCGTTTCGGAAGTCGGAATATCCCTGAAACATCTTCCGCCTTTGCATGCCCATCAATTCTGCATCTTTATACAAATGGTAAACAAAGGGGGTAGGCTCAGGGAAAGAATCGAAAAAACTTTGGATTTGTTGCCATCGGAGCTCGACCCGTTGGTTTACCTCCTTTTTTTGATTTTCTGTGAGGTCAAAACCGTGAGCTTTCAGTGAGAACACTGGCCCTTTGATGACAAACTCCTTTTCATTTACAAAATTCCAGGAACGCTCAGCATCATATTCCCAGGACTCTCCAAAGAGTCCAAGTAGTAGTCTCTCCGACTTTCTTGATACCTCAAACCCATAATTACTCCATAATGGATTTGAGAAATCGGTCATAGAGGGTCCAGTCAGTTTATCCGTAATGGCTTGATCACTTAAGCCAGTAATTATATTCAGGGGATTTTGGGGATTGAGTGGATTAGGAATGAAGTTTAACCCAAGGCTGGTCAGTGGGTCTGTAAAAAGTTCATTGGCGAGCTCCAATTGAGTTGAACTTATGGAAACGGGCAGCTTGTTTCGGATCTTTTCAATAATGGGATTTCCTGCTGTTGTCCCGATCAAAAGGCATGGATGGTTCACGATGAGGCTGTCATCTACTTCAGCAGCTTGGTGTAGTTCAATGCCATACCATGAAGGTAGGTTTTTCTTGATATTGGTGAGTAGTTCGGCCCATTTCTCTGTAGTTTCAGCTTGCTCCCCTTGATAGATCACCTGCATTTTTCTTTCCTGCCGGAACTTTCTTATTAATTCTGCCCGGGTAGGCAAGTTCGTTGAACTTTGCTGGGCTTTGCTGGCAGGGGGGCTACAGGCCAGTAATCCGCCAAGGCTTAGCGAGATGATGGAAAAAATCCTAAGTAGGTTCATTTTCTGTAAAACGATAGCAGGTACATAGGGTTCTGAAGTGAACAAGGTTAATTTTGCTCACTTAGAACAATATACTCAAGGAGTAGATTGAATTCCCTAAACAGGGCTCATTTTATATCTCCTCGTCCAATTCGTGTAATGGAATTTCTTTGATTTGACCTTCATCCTCTTCATCATAATCGTCCTCTTCCTCATCCTCATCAATGGGAGGGCTGACAGGTTTATTGTGAGATTTCACCATGTCATTGGACAGTTCTACCTTCATGGCAGTATCTCCGATGACCAAACCATTTAGGGCTTTCAGGGCAGCTTCGGCCTCTCTATCCCTTTTCATTTCTACAAATCCCAAAGTTGGGGTTAGGCCATCCAGACTTCTGAATATCTTAACGGAAACCACATCACCATGCTCTTCAAAAATTTCTTGAAGGCGGATTTTATTGATGGATGGATCAATTGAAGAAACACGCAGTCTCATGAAATTTGTTGTTGGAAATATAATTCTAATATGAAAAAAAAAATCTTTACTCCCCTAATTGATGCATGAGAATTAAGCAGAATAATGAAAACTATTTTAAGTAGTCGAGCAATCTCATTTCGGTATCCTTTGGGTCATTTTTTCCAAAAAATACCGAATTCAATATGCTCAGCTATTTAATTCCCTAAATCAAAAAATACCCATATCCAGATTTATATATTTAAAACCTTTCGCCAATAGTTGCTGTTGAAGATTAGAAATAAAGGAAAAGATGAAAACTAATACCGCAGTTACTCAAGTGATATGGAAAATGGGAGCCGTTCTCATTGGGCTGAGAATCATGATCCAGTCATTATTTGCATTCCAGTTTGGGCTGGAGTCGATCTTTTCAGGTAATGGGCTCCCCCTTGTAGAAATGGGAATCACCATTGCAGTAATGATCTATGCGGGCTATCAATACCGAGACAAAAATCAGATTCAGATTAGCCTTCAAGAAGGTTTTATTGTCATGCTTGGGGTATATGCAGTTGGTAGTTTAGGAAGTATTATCTGGCAAATGATCTGGGCAAACTACCTCAATCCGACCTTATTGGAACTTGCTCCTGACCCTACCTTTTATAGTGCTTCAGGTATTTTTAATAACTTTTTCAGTTCTGTGGTTATGGGATCCATCCTTTCATTGGTATTTGCGTACATTCTTTCAAGAAGAAGAGCAAAAATTTCTTCTTGAAACAGCAAAAATCCATGTCAAAGAAGGTCGCTTGTGAACTGTGTGAAAGGGAGGGCTTACCTACGACCAAACACCATGTCATTCCAAGAAAAGTCCACAAAAACAAATGGTTTCGCAAGAACTTCAGCCGCGAAGCCATGAATGAAACCATTGATCTCTGTAAAAACTGTCATCGACAGATTCATCTTTTCTTTTCTCACAAAGATTTGGCGAGGAAATACCATTCGGTTGAGCTTCTCCTGGAAGAAGAGCGGGTCAAGAACTATGTCGAATGGATTAGAAAAAGAGGATAAATTCGTCTGGAGATAAGCCTTGTTTTCCACAAATCGGGATAAGTCCAGGAACCAAAAGAAATAATTTCAACTACTTTTGTGAATCAATCCTTGAGGGGATTGATTTTTTCATATGACAGCTTGAATAATGATTTTAACTGACGCAAAAATATTAGAGGAAATAGAGGCAGGAAACATCCTGATCGAGCCTTTTCATCGTGATTGTCTGGGCAGCAACAGCTATGATGTCCACCTGGGAAAATATCTTGCCGTCTACAGGGATCGCGTTTTGGATGCCAGAAGGCACAATCAAATCGATGAAATTGTAATGGGCGAGGAAGGCTTCATTTTGCAGCCCAACACCCTCTACCTGGGTGTAACCCAGGAGTATACAGAAACCCATTCTCATGTGCCATTCCTTGAGGGAAAAAGCTCTGTGGGAAGATTGGGAATTCACATTCATGCAACTGCTGGAAAGGGTGATGTAGGATTTTGTAATACCTGGACGCTCGAAATTACTGTAGCTCAAGCTGTAAAGGTATATCCAGGGATGCCCATTGGTCAATTGATTTATTTTGCAGTTGATGGAGACGTGATAAATGCCTACAACAAGAAACCAGGTGCAAAATACACTGACAGGACTTTAAAGCCTGTTGAGTCCATGATGTGGAAGAACAATTTTTAAGGAAGGACTTTCTTTTTAAATACAAAATGAGTTTGGTCAGCTAAGCCAAACTCCTTTTTTTTTGAGTGTAGTTGTCGTATCAATAGGAAAGCAGAGCTTCTAATTTTGCTTGTACTTTTTCAGCATTCGGCAGCATGGTAGCTTCCAATACAGAATTCAGTGGAATAGCTGGCATTGGAGCTGCGCCCAGGATATGAACCGGAGCATCCAATTGCTCGAACAGTTCAGAACTGATTCGTCCAGCAATCGATTCTGCGAAGGAATTCATTTGAACCTCCTCAGTCAATAGCAGGACTTTATTATGTCTTTTTACAGCTGCTTCAATGGCAGGCCAATCCAGTGGCTCCAGGGTCCTCAAATCCAGGATTTCGACTTGACCAGGATAGGCTTTAGAAGCATTTATTGTCCAATGGACTCCCATTCCGTAGGTGATCACCACACAGCTTTCGCCATTTTCAATGGCTTCCTCGCTGGCAGCCTGATAAACGTTGGCTTTTCCAAGTGGAATGACATAATCATCACTGGGTTCGATGGTTCTTGATGCCTTTGATCCGGGAACTTTCCCCCAATACAAGCCTTTGTGTTCAAACATTACCACCGGGTTGGGATCAAGGAAGGCGGCCCTCATCAGGCCCTTCATATCAGCTGCATTTGAAGGATAAACTACTTTCACACCACGGATGCTGAGGATGGCAGATTCTACAGAAGAAGAGTGGTATGGGCCTCCACTTCCGTATGCTCCGATGGGTACCCTGATCAGGGATTGTACTGGCCATTTTCCATTGGATAGGTAGTAAGATCGACTTACTTCTGCGTACAACTGATTCAAGCCGGGCCAAATGTAATCTGCAAACTGAATCTCAACGATGGGTTTGCATCCTACTGCAGACATGCCGACCGTACTCCCAATAATATATGCTTCCTGAATGGGAGTATTGAAGACCCTTTTATGTCCAAATTTTTTGGTCAGGAGAGCCGCTTCGCGGAAAACACCTCCTAGGTTTCCACCTACATCCTGGCCATAAAGCAGGGCTTCAGGATATTCTTTCAGGATATTTTCTACCGCATGAAGGGCTGCATCGACCATCATGACTTCCTCTCCACCTTCAGGTTTACGGGTTCCGGCCTCCTCAGAAACAGGGCTGGGGTGGAAGGTATGTGTAAACAGATCCGAAGGCCTTGGGTCATCAAGACTTAGGGCTTTTTTATATTGCTCCTCTACGAAAGTTTGCTTTTCCTGCTGAATGTCAATTAAGGTAGTTTCCTTCACCCCTTTTTCCATCAGGTAATGGTGCAAGTGGATCAGGGGATCTTCAGGTTTATGCTCTTCCAGGTCGGTGCGATACCATTCTTTGCGCACACCGGAGGTGTGGTGATTCAACAATGGAACAGTGGCGTGGACCAAAAATGGTCTCCTTTCTTTACGGATGGTTTTTAGTACTTCCTGAAGGGTCAGGTAACATTCTTCAAAGTGGCTGCCGTCAATGCTTCGGGTTTCAATGCCTTTGAATCCTTTGGCGAATTCTGCTGCATTCTGGTTGTACATCTCGGCTCCCGTGGCAGAAATACCCCATCCATTGTCCTGAACAAGGTAAAGCATGGGCATTTGATGCAAGGCAGCCATTTGCATGGCTTCGGAAACTTCTCCCTCAGTCATCGCCCCATCTCCGATGGAACAAACAGCCACAGGCGGAGCCTGACCAGTGTCCAGATTGGATATGCCTTGTTCTTCGAGGTATTTCATCCCCTGCCCTACTCCCGTAATGGGAATGGCCTGCATACCAGTAGAAGAGGATTGGTGAGGGATTTTAGGCATATTCTCCCTTCTGAGAGAAGGATGTGAGTAGTAGGTTCTTCCCCCTGAGAATGGATCGTCCCTTTTTGCGAGCAATTGAGCCATCAATTCATATGGCTCCATGCCTATCCCTAGAAGAATGGAATCGTCTCTGTAATAAGGAGCTACAAAATCCTGCGGCAACAGTTGCATCCCCAAGGCGAGCTGAATAGCTTCATGCCCCCTTGAGGTTGCGTGAACGTACTTGTTTGTTACTTCTTTATTGGCTTCATAAAGTTCTGCCATGGCCTTTTCTGTACACATAAGTCCGTAAGCCGTAAGCAGGGTTTCCAGTTTAATTTTTTCCTTGGTAGTCGACGAGGTTTTTGTAGCCATGTCAAAGTTGATCTTTTGAGAAAAGAGAGGCGCCTGTCCAGGCGAAATATTCATTTAGCAATCAAAAATAGAAAAATAATGGTACACTAACTAATGATTGTTAGCCTATGTAGAATTTAATATAAAGCTCCCCAAAAGTAAAAGGCCACCCCACTAGGAGGGCAGCCTTTCTTCCATATTGAGGTGCGGAATTTCTTTATTCTATCAGAATCTTTTCAGTGATGCTACCAAGGGAATGTCTAACCTTTATGAAGTAAACACCTTTGGACCAGTCAGTGGTTGAAATCATCACTTTGGAGATGCCTTCCTGCTTTTCGAGCAATCCCTTGGCCACTACCTTACCTAATGCATCAAAAATCTCATACTGTGCAGCTGTGTTCTCCGGTAAGAAATACCTGAGGGTGAAGCCATCTGTAGCAGGATTAGGATATATATTTACCCTCAATTGCTTAGACAGATCTAGAGACAAAATTCGGATAGGCCCGAGGGTTTCCTGGCCATTGAAATCAAACTGACGAATTCGATAGTAAAGGGTCTGAACACCCAGATCTGCAATATTCTTATCCGTATAAGCATAAGAGTTGCTATGACCGGTAGGCTCCTCCATGACCAGGGTCGCAATCTTTTTATATTCGGTACCATCTGTAGACCTTTCTACTTCAAAATGGCTTCCTTTTCCATCCTGAGCTACCTCCCATTTCAATAAGCCATCCAGGCCTTCTACGCTAGCTTTGAAATCCAGCCATTCTACGGGGAAGGTGGTCTGAGAAGCCCTCAAAAAGAATGTGGAGAAGGAACTCACATCGTATACCAGTTCATGCGCTCCGTCAGGGCCTGTGCCTAAAGAAGTGCTAACAGGAAGTACCGTTGTAAGGGAGCCATTTCCAACCTCACCCAATTTGCCATTGCTATATTTTTCCAAAACGAGATCGCTTAGGCTTGAAACCGTAGGGTTGCTTTCCTTCAAGGCATCAAACTCTGAAGGCAAAACATATAACTTGATTCTCACTGGGGAAGCAAAGGTCTTTTGCGTACTGATCTCAAATGAACGAGTCAGGTAGTAGAAATCGCCATATACAAAGGGATCATTGCCATGATCAAAGGTCTCTACAGTTACCAATCCCAGATCCTGGTTGTTGTCATTGATGGAGAGCAAAACTTCTTCATATTGATCCTGGATTTCGAGGAATGCATTGTTAAACTCGGAAACACAGGAACCGTACTGGCCTCGCAAGGCTACACGATCGGCAATACTTGACACACAGCTTGCACATTCTGCTGCTCCGAGGCTGCTGGCACTTCCATTTGAGGAGATCGTTACATTATCGAGGAAGTATGTCTCATCCAGAGTGGAATTGATCGTCCTTACAACCAATTCAATTCTGCTTCCTGAAATGGGTCCAGAAGTAAAAGTGGTTGTAGCAGCAGGAATGGCAGAACCAGTCATGTCAAGCAGCAACTGCTCTGCTCCTCCATCCAATTTGTAATACACCCTGAAGTAATCAGGATTTTCAAATACTCCATCTCCTCTATAATCAAAAGAAACGGTTACACTGCTTTCTGAACCGATATAAACAGAATCAGATGTCCAAATCGCTTCCCCATCCAGGTTGGTACCCAAAAGTGCCTGTCCAGAAGTTCCATAAGTTGCGTTGCCTCCCAGGTTGCTGCTATTGGCGTCCCATTTGGTTCCACCATCGTCAGTCAACAAGTTGTCAGGAAGGTGGAATTCTTCCCTCCAAAGCAATGGATATGCACCTCCATTGAAAGAGGCAATCCGACCTGCGCCAATAGGCTCTTCGAAGGTTCCGTCAGGCAACTGCCAGCGAACCGCCAGGTTGTCTCCGCCACCGCCTTCTTTGAATCTTGCCTCAAAATAATAACGTTGCCCTGCAACAAGGCTTACAGATCCCTGCTGGTCATCGGGATATTTAGCCCACTGTCTTGAACTTGTCCAACCTGGAACATTGGCAATAGATACCTTATTGGCAGGATCATCATCAATGCTGATGAATAGTTCTCCCTGGTCATCTGAAGCAATCCAGAAGTTGTAAGTCCCGGTTTGAGGCGGGAAGATATATCCCCTGATCCGTCCTCCGTAGTTATCAGCTACATTGGTAGGGGTCTCTATTTCAGTAAGTGCCTGAACTGAACTTGGGATATCTATGTCCCAATCGATTGTAGACAGGTTGGTACCGCTCACGTTGTTCCAACGCTCGTACTCGACCTCACCAGTTGGGGTCCCATAAATGGCTGATCCACAAAGGACTGGAATGACGCTATTGGTGGTGTTGCTCAGGCCATCCTGGTCAGTTACTGTCAAGGAAACGGTATAAGAACCTTCCTCAAAAAATACGTGCGTAGGGTTGATTTCATTCGAAGTAGTCCCATCGCCAAAGTCCCACTGATAACTCACAAGGGGGCCATCCAGGTCATAAGAGGAAATCCCATCAAATGAGAATTGGGTAGGCTTTTGTGAAAGTTCCTTGAAGATAAACCTTGCCACAGGATTGCTGCCACTACCTCCACAATCAGGATAAACGTCCTTTTCGAAGATGGAAGTCAATCCACCAGTATCTGTAACCTTCAGTCTAATTCGATAAAAATAAAGGACACCATCACAGCCTACAGGGCTAAGAACAGTATTGGTAGCAGCCACCTGGTCTACAGGTTCTGCATGGTTGTGGTTATCATGATATAGGAATGTCTGCCACTCCATTTTCAAGTCAGCAGGATTATCTTCTACATCAGTTACAACTGCGGTCAGGTTGATATTTTCTGTCCCGCTGTAATAATGCTTGCTATCGATGCTGGTAGAAAGGATAACGGGAGCGGTATTATTCAAGGAAATAACCAGGCTGTCAACGTCAGGAAATCCATTTCCATCATCTACGGTCAATTTCACCGTGAATTTCTGGGGGCTATTGCTTCCTGTTGAGAATGTATGGTTGGGATTCATGTCGGTACTGGATTGGCCATCACCGAAATCCCAGCTATAGCTCAGCGGATCGTTTTCTGGATCAGAAGACCTGTTGCCGCGGAATGAAACCAGCAGCCCGTCCTGCCCTTTGGTCTGGTCAGCCATGATGATGGCATCTGGTGGAAGGTTGGTTCCAACGTAGGAGATTTTTCTAACTACCGAACCAAAATTCACATAGTAGATCGCACCAGTTGTTGGGCTGGTAGCCAAACCGGTTACAGCACCTCCATTTGGAAGGAATGAGTTAACCTCAAGGGGTTGATTGTTGGCATCGAATACAAATTGCTGAATCCAGCCCGTCCCATAATCTGCCTGATAATAGGAATTACGGTATTGAGGAGGAAAATCTGTACCGGTGTACCAAACTCCGCCAATGGAACAGTTTCCATTGAAGCTATTTCCAGCGACAGGATTGCCTCCGTCACCCATGTTGTACAGGACTCCGTCTTTCATCACCCTGGCCGTACGGCCATTTCTCCAGTCAAATACCGGAGGATCATGTGGAGGAATTCCATTTGTACCTGGCTGATAAAGGGGATTGTTATACCTGCCCTCTAGCCCAAATCCCTCATACCATGGCCATCCAAAGTTCATGTTAGCTGTATCACAAATGCTGAATTCTTCTCTTTTTCCCCAACCTACATCACCTATAAAAAATTCTCCCGGATCTCCTGCAAGGGGATCTGTACTACCTGTTCCTGGCTTTCTGGTCATTCGGCAAGGATTCCTAAGTCCTCTGGCCCAGATTCGAGATTCAATCGATTTAGGCTTCATTGGATCGTAAAGGGGATTAGAAGAGATGCCATTACCGTTTGAAGGGTCTATCCTGACCATCTTTCCATTGAGAGACCAGGTAACCTGGCTCCTGTAGGCTCCAATATTTTCGTTTCTACCGGTGGTGGTATCCAGAATTCCATATTGAATACAATCGGGGATCCAGCCTCCACCTATGGGGCCACCCTCATCTACCACACTATAACTTGCAGCATCTCCACAGGTAGCCAGCAGGGTACCATCCTGGCCAAACTGCAAGAATCCCACATGGTGAGATTGGTGGGTACATGGAAAACCTGTTTGAGGGGTATCTCCTAGCAATATTTGCCTGGAAAGGGGATCAACCGTCATCACATCGATGGCTGAACCGGGATTGGTTACTGTATATCTGGTGATCCTGCCATAAGCAGCATAAAAATTATCCGTAGCAGTATTTCCCAGGTCGTAATGGTAGAAATCTACGGTATAAAGCAGATAAATATGACCATTATTCAGGAAATCGGGATCAAGCTGTACACTTAACAGGCCAAAATCTCTCCAGCCACCTACTTCATCACTTAAATCTAGTAATGGATTACTTGTCCTTAATCCATCTTCCACAACGAAGATTCTTCCGCCTCGTTCCCAGACGTACATTCTTCCCAGAGCATCAAAGGTTAGTCCAATTGCTTGATTGAATCCTGAAGAATAAACCCTGTCGACAAATCCAGCAGGCTGGGCTTGGAGACTGAGTCCAAAAGTCAGGGTCAAAAGCATTAATAAAATTACTTTTGGTAGACGTTTTTTCATTGAAATGGTAAATAGATTCCCAATAAAAATAACAGGCGCTAGTAAGAAAGGGGCAAGAAAGGGATAAAATCTATTGTTGAATTCAAGATAATAAACATCAAAAAATATACCTAGAAATGTTGCAATTAGATTTTTTATTCAGCTAAATCAGAAAGATAGCCTGTAAAAGGAGGTAAGTTTTTTTTGCAAGTACCTTAATTTAGCTTTTGAATATTAAGTTAGATATGAGATTTTCTTCTAAAATTAATCTAGACTTCTAATTTTATTCATCAAAAATTAATCGGATAACTTTTGATGAATACTTCGCTTGATTCTACTCAAGCTCTCAGCTTTTATTCCCAAAAAATTGGCGATGTATTTTTGGGGAACTCGTTGTAGCAATTCAGGCCGTTCTTCAAGCAACTTCCGATACCTATCTTCAGATTTTAGTGTCAGTAATCCATGGGCCATTTCAGAGATCCGATTGGCTGTTTGTTCTGCCATCAGCCTGCCAAAAGTTTCTAATTCGGGAAAATCTTTATAGGCTGCTAATAATCTCCCATAAGGGATAGATAAGCAATGGCAGTCCTCCATACATAAATAATTGTACCGAGAGGGAGTTTGCTGGTTCAGGCTGATGAAATCGGTAAAGAATTGCCCTTCCATGCTGAAGTCGCAGGTAAGCTCTTCTCCGTCAGGTTTGACAAAATAATGCCTGACACAGCCTTTTTGTATGAAGTATAACTCCTTCCACACATAAGACTCTTCCCTTACTTTGGATCTTTTTGGAAACTTTATTTCTGTCGCTATGGAAGTTATCCGTTCTTCCAATGGTAAGGAGACATCTACAACGCTCGAAATTTTAGCCAGCAAATCTTGCATGCCTCAAGGTACTTAAAGAAATATAAATTAAATTGAAGTCTCTCCCCTGAAAGTTGGTAATCCCCTTCCAATTCGCGATCATATAGGATTTTTATAATATTTTGTGGTGATTTAATTTGAGAAGAGAAACAATTATCTGGATTTGGTCGAGACAGGGACAAAAATCAAGATAATTTTTTGTTAGATTAACGATCTTATTAAAAGGTCTAATGGGTCAATAAAATCAAAAGAGTAAAGGATAAATCCATATTCGCTTTTGAAAGCTGTAACAAACAGAGGCCCCCAGGCTTTCTTTATTAACGAACAAATATCATTGAAACGAATTAACTACGATTTTTGATGAATATGCTTACCAAACACTTAAAAATGCTCGCCATAATTCTGGCAGGCTTTTTATTTTTTCCTCAAAAAGTTGATGCCCAAGCTTTCCAAAAAGGGCTCCTTCAAAAACATCTCTCTACCTTTGCTCAGGAAAAGGGTTTTAGCCAGGCAGATGTTTCAGATTGGGACATTACACACTCCCATACTACCTCTCACAATGGTGTCTCTCATGTCTATATCCAGCAGCAATATCAGGGCATCCCGATATACAATGCCGTGGCAAACTTTGCCTTGCAAGATGGGAAGGTGGTACACATGAACCAGAGCTTTGCAAAAAGACTCTCTCAGAGCGTAAATACCAGCCAGCCTGGCATGAATGCCTCTCAAGCGATTGCAGAAGCTTGCCAAAAACTAGGCTTAGCCAATCCAAGCAATCTGGAAGAGATGGAATACCGGAAAGGTGGATATATTATCTTCACTGACGGTGGAGTTTCTCAGGCTGAAATTCCTGTAAGATTGATGTATCAGCCTGGTCCCGAAGGGGAGTTATTTCTGAGTTATGACCTTGCCATCATGCCCAATTCCGGTCAAGACTGGTGGTCTGTCAGAATTGATGCAAACACAGGAGAACTTCGTTCGAAAGAGAACTGGATGCAGTCTTGCTCCTTCCCTGATCATCCTAAAGGAATTCACAAGCACAGCCATAACCATAAGCACAGTCATTTTTCACATGTAGCTGCCAGACAGGCCAACATGATGGGGGGAACTTACAGGGTATTCCCATATTTTACAGAAAGCCCTAATCATGGTCCCCGACAGTTGATCGTAAATCCATCGGATAGCCTTGCCTCCCCATTTGGATGGCATGATACCGATGGAGTTGCCGGAGCGGAGTTTACCATTACGAGGGGGAACAACGTTTGGGCTTCTGAAGACAGAGATGCCGACAACCAGCCTGGTTACTCTCCCGATGGAGGAGCAGGATTGGTATTTGATTTCCCTTTGAACCTTTCTTTGCAGCCAGATTCCAGCCTTGATGCTGCCATCACGAACCTTTTTTATAAGAATAATGTCATCCATGACATTTTCTATTACTATGGTTTTACTGAAGCAGCTGGAAACTTCCAGGCTAATAACTATAACAGAGGTGGGGTTGACGATGATTTTGTATTTGCAGATGCACTTGATGGAGGTGGTTTGAACAATGCGACCTTTGGTACACCTCCAGATGGGTTCAATCCAAGGATGACTATGTTTTTGTGGTCGCCTGCAGGATCAGTAAATGTGCTTACAGTAAATTCACCAGCTACAGTTGCAGGTGGATACCCGGGAAATGTTGCAACATTCGGGCCTGCCATTCCTGCTGCTGGTATAACTGCTGATCTTGTTCTTGCAACAGATGGTCTGGGTGACCCCAATGATGCTTGTGATCCCCTTACAAATGGGCCAAGTCTTAGTGGAAAGATTGCAGTGGTAAGAAGAGGAAACTGTAACTTCGTAGACAAAGTTCAGGCAGCTCAGACTGCAGGAGCTTTGGCGGTTATTATTGTCAATAATGTTGGTGGGGGATCCTTTTCACCTGGAGGGAATGGCCCTGCCATAACTATACCCTCTGTCATGATTTCTCAGGCAGATGGCAATGCCATCATCGCTGCCCTGAATGGCGGACTCACTGTAAATGGTACATTGAACGATGCCATTTCTCCAAACATTGACGGAGACTACGACAACGGTATCATTACCCACGAATATGGACATGGAATTTCTATCCGCCTGACAGGTGGAGCAGCTACCAGTAACTGTCTGAGCAATGCTGAGCAGATGGGAGAGGGTTGGAGTGATTACTTTACCCTTATGTTGGGGCTTGATACCAGCTTTACCGACAGAGGTATAGGAACCTTTGCCATTGGGCAAGGTATCACCGGAGGTGGTATTCGTCCAGCCAGGTATTCACGAGATCTTTCAATTAATCCATTTACATATGCTGCCACCAATCAGACAGGTTCCATCTCCCAGCCTCATGGGATCGGATTTGTATGGTGTACCATGCTTTGGGACATGACCCTTGATCTGATAGATACCTACGGATATGATTCTGACATCTATAGCGGAAGCGGTGGAAACAACATAGCCCTTCAATTGGTCGTGGATGGCTTGAAACTTCAAAGCTGTAACCCAGGTTTTGTAGATGGTCGTGATGCAATCTTACTTGCTGACCGCCTAAACAATGGCGGTGCCAACCAATGTCTAATCTGGGAAGCTTTTGCCAGAAGGGGATTGGGTGTGGGTGCAAGTCAGGGTAGCTCAGGAAGTAGAACTGACCAGGTAGAGGCTTTTGACCTCCCAACCGTCTGTCAGACCCCTACTGCTCCTCCTTTTGCGAACTACTCATTCACTATTGATCAGATTTGTGGTACCAGGGTACAGTTTACAGACCTTTCACAGTCTACTCCTCAGGCTTGGAGATGGGACTTCGGAGATGGGGCAACAGATACAGTAAGAAACCCTTCGCATGAGTACAGTCAGGGAGGGACCTACATTGTTAAATTGGTAGTAACCAATTCTCTTGGAATGGATTCCAGTTTGAAAAACATTTTGATTACCCTTCCCGCAGGGCCTACTGCTGCAGATCAAAATACTTGTATCGGCGGACAAGTTTTATTAACCGCTTCAGGTGGAGCGAGGTACTTCTGGCAGACCAGCCAGGGTGATACTATTTCGACGAACCCACAGCTTCCGACCCCACCCCTGTTTGACGATACGACATTCTTCGTCAGTCAGATCACTGATGGTGACACCAATAATGTAGGCCCCATAGATGGTAGTTTCGCTGCTGGTGGATACCACAACACAGGCTTCACCGGAGCCCTGAACTTTGAAGCATTTAGCGAATTTGAACTGATTTCTGCCTGGGTAGATGCCGGAAGTCCTGGCCCTCGTACCATTTTCCTTTGGAGCAGCATCAATGGGGGTGGAAACATTGTAGACTCCATTACTGTAAATATTCCTGCTGGCCCACAAAGGATCAACCTGAACTTCAGAATTCCAGGACCGGGTATATACAGTGTAGGTGGTACTTCTATTGACCTATTCAGAAACAGTGAGAATGCCGCTTACCCATATGTGATCAACGGAATCCTTTCTATCAACTCATCATCTGCAACGACAGGACCATCTGAGTTCTACTATTATCTATATGATTGGGAAGTAAGGGGTCCTTCTTGTGTGAGTGAACTGGTACCAGTTACGGTTACGGTTTCTTCAGCAGACTTCAGTTTTGTAGAAGACAGCACAAATAGAACCTTTACCTTCACAGATGAATCTGACGATGCTACTTCATGGTCATGGGACTTTGGTGATGGCAATACTTCTACCCTACAGAATCCCGTTCATACCTATGCACTTCCAGGCGACTACAGGGTTACCCTTGTGATCAATGGAAGCTGTTTTAAGGAGGACTCAATCAAAGCATCTATCATTGCAGGGCTAGAAGATTTGAATCAAATGGACATTAAGCTGTTGCCAAATCCTGCCAGCAAGCGCACCTTGCTTAGTTTTGGTGAGTCATTCAACTATGACGTTGCACTAAGGATGACCAACATGGAGGGAAAACTTATTGAGAACAGAACTTTGAAAGCCGGTTCTCAAGAGATTTCATGGGACCTTCAAAACCTGAGCAAAGGAATTTACTTTATCCAGGTTCAGGCGAAGGAGAAAACACAGACAATCAAGCTGTTGGTTGAATGATCAGAATTAAGGAATTAAAAAAGGGGCAAGACTTATTCTTGCCCCTTTTTTATTGTCATCACTTCTAGTCATAATTTTTTAACTTAAGGAAGAGAACCAAACATATCTTTGGCCCACAGCTTCTTATTTAAATATCAACCTACAAACACTGCCATGGGAAAATCAATCTACCCTCTCCATAAAATTTCCATCCTGGGATTTTGTCTTTTTATATGCCTCTTCCCCATCCAAAAAGTAATCTCCCAGGAAAAGGGACTAGAAATCGTAAACTCTCACGTCCAAAACCTTAAGATTAAGCCATTTACCAAGGAAGATTTTCAGCATTGGACTTTGAGCAGCAATCACACCACTTCCCACAATGGGGTAAGCCACTATTATCTACAACAAAACTGCAACGGAATCCCTGTTTACCTGGCCATCATGAACCTCGCGATCAAGGACGGAAGGGTAAGGGCGATGGGGAACAGGTTCATTCCCCATGTAAATCAACGTTTCAATACAGATAAACCCTCGATCTCAGAAGAAGAAGCTATTAACTTCGCTTGTAAGCATCTAGGAATTGCCATAAAGGAAGGTCTTGTTCAAATCAGCAGTGAAAAGGGCGGAAAAAAGGTATTTTCAAAGGGAAAATTCTCTTTTGAGGATATTCCTGTCAAGCTGGTTTATTTCCCAATGGCTGATAGCAGCTTAAAGTTGTGCTGGGATCTTTCGATCTACCCCAAAAATGGCCACCACTGGTGGAGTATGCGAATAGATGCCTCAAATGGGCAAGTTTTGGACAAAGTCAGTTGGACATTGGAGTGCAAACTTCCAACCCATTTGCATGGCAAACAAGGATCAGGGATTCCTCCCCACCATCACTTCAAGGAAAACTTTAGCAGCCATGCAACAGGCAATTACAGGGTGTTTAACTATCGAGTAGAAAGCCCTAATTTTGGTAGTAGAAGCCTGGAAATCAATCCCTCGGATAGCCTGGCCTCCCCCTTTGGCTGGCACGATACCAACGGCATCCTGGGGGCAGAGTTCACAGATACCCGAGGGAATAATGTCGATGCCTATGCAGATTTAAATGGCAATAATACCCCAGCTTTTAGGCCAGATGGAGGTATAAATCTGGTATTTGATTATCCTTTAGACTTGAATATTCCCATAGACTCCCTGACCAACACTGATGCGGCGGTCACAAATCTTTTCTACAATTCAAATATCCTGCATGACCTTCTATACTATTATGGTTTTACAGAGGCAGCTGGAAATTTTCAACGCAATAATTATAACCGAGGAGGTTTGGGCAATGATGAAGTGCTTACGGAGGCTCAAGATGGCCTTTCCCTCAATAACGCAATATTTTCCAGCCCTCCTGATGGGTTCAATCCTCGAATGCAGATGTTTCCATTTCTTCCCAACCTGAGGGGAAATTACCTGCATATTACTTCGCCAAATTCAGTTGCCAGATCATATGAGGCTGTACCTGCCATCTTCTCTCCAAGGCCTGCCGCCAGCCCCATCCTGGGCAAGGTAGTTTTGGCGGAAGACACAGTAGGCTTGCCATATGATGGATGTGAGAGCCCGATCAATCTCAATGAAATTGCGGGGAACTTTGTCTTGCTTGATTTGGTGGGCTGCCCACCTACTGAAAAGATACTTGAAATGCAGAATGCCGGAGCTGCGGCAGTTCTTTACTATCTCCCTATTTCACGTCCCCCCTTTCCATTAGGCGGAAACCCAGCTTCTCCTGTTACCATCCCCAGTTTGATGATCGCAAAAGAAGATGCAGACAGCTTACTTATCGTCTTAATGGCTGGCGATAGCATTTTTGCCAGTCTCTCCGATCCATTCATGGGAGCACCTAAGCCACTTATTGCCTCCGATTATGCCAATGGAGTCATAGCACATGAATATGGCCATGGAGTTTCAACCAGGCTTACAGGGGGAAGACTCAATGCTACTTGCCTGCGCAATGATGAACAAATGGGTGAAGGCTGGAGCGACTTCTTTTATCTTTATATGAGCCTTGATACGGCTATCAAAAATCGAGGAATTGGTACCTATATATTGGATCAAAACCCTATAGGTCCTGGGGTTCGGGAGCGTAAATATTCCCAGGATACAGCCATCAATGAATATACCTATGCCAGTACCAATGACCCCATGTTGACTACAAAGCCACATGGGATTGGCATGGTATGGGCAAATATGCTTTGGGAAATGACATTTGATTTGATAGATGTCTATGGCTATGACCCTGATCTTTATACAGGAACAGGTGGAAATAACATTGCCTTACAATTGATCATGGACGGGCTGAGCTTGCAACCATGCCAACCGGGTTTCGTCGATGGGCGAGATGCGATCCTCATGGCGGACAGCCTCAACAATGGAGGCGCAAACCAATGCCTGATTTGGCAAGCCTTTGCACGAAGGGGGCTTGGGTTAAGTGCCAATCAAGGAAGTCCCACCAACAGGTCTGATCAAATAGAAGCATTCGACCTTCCTGCTTCCTGCATCATTCCGGTAGCTCCCCCGATCGCGAGTTTTGGCTTTCAAATTGAGGACTCCTGTAGCTTGAAAATTCAGTTTTTAGACCAATCAGACTCCATACCCACCAATTGGAGTTGGTCTTTTGGGGACGGCACAACAGATAGCGTGGCAGATCCCTTGCATAGCTTTCCATCTTCGGGAACTTATCAGGTTCGCCTAGTGGTGAGCAATCCACTGGGGTCTGACACCATTAGTCAACAAATTACCATTTCTCTTCCAGCAGGTCCCCAACTTACAGATCAAGAAATTTGCCTAGGAGATTCTATACAATTTAGCTTGCCTGCAAATGGAAATTATACATGGACAAGCACCACAGGTGATACCCTTGCAAATACCCCTACATTTAGCATCCCACAAATCAATAGAGATACCAGCTTTCTGGTCAGTCAATTTATACAGGGAATCATGGCTCAACTTGGGCCAGCAGATTCCTCATTTGGTCCAGGTAGCTACCCCCCAAACCGTTCAAGAGACTTTGGAGGAACCAACTTTGAAGCCTTCAGGCCTTTTACGCTGGTTTCGGCCTGGATACATGCAGATACGGTAGGCAGTTGGTCTATTATCTTGAGGGATGCCTATTCGGGAGGGGGAAACATCATTGGTAATGCCTCATTTTCAATTAATCAAGTGGGTGGGCAAAGGGTTCAGTTAAGTCTGAGAATTCCTGGACCAGGCCAATACAGCATTAGCGGCAATCTATACGGGCTTTACCGAAATGATCAAGGCAGTTACCCCTATTTTTTACAGGGAGTTGCAAGCATCAGTTCTGGGTATGGGAGCATAGGAAGTGGCCCTTATTATTCATTTTATGATTGGGAACTCAGTGAACCGGATTGCCAGACGGATTTTTCGGTGGCGAATGTGCGGGTTGTGGATCCTTCTTTCACCTTTTCCCCTCAGACAGCTTCCGGAGAGGTGAGCTTTAGCAATTCCACCAACAATGGCCAGACATGGCTTTGGGACTTTGGTGATGGCAATACCGCCAACAGCCAGAATCCTATTCATACTTATCATGCAACAGGAACTTATCTGGTCAGCCTGAGCGTAAACGGGCTTTGCGTTTTCCAGGATAGCATTCAGATTGTTAGCCTGGCCAGGCCAATTGCAGATTTTGGGTCTCAAATCTCAAGCAGTTGTAGCAGCGTGCTTACCTTTACAGATTCCTCTGTTCAACTGCCTGAATCCTGGATCTGGGATTTTGGAGATGGGAATATGGACAGCGCACAAAATCCCGTTCATCGCTATGAAGAGAGTGGAAGCTACCCTGTTACCCTTATTGTAAGCAATGGGCAAGGTGCTGATACCATTCAAAAAATTGTAAAGGTAAACTTGCCTGCTGGACCTGTGCTTGCAGATGAGATCATTTGCGAAGGGGATAGCATTAATTTGACAGCTTCGGGTTCAGGAACATACATTTGGTTTGATGTAGTTGGAGATACTCTTTTTAGAGGAAGTACATTTGGTACAGGCTCATTATTCAAGGATAGCAGTTATTTTATTAGGGAAGTTTTCTTGAATTCAATGGGTGAGATCGAATGTTTCAGCGAATTGGTAGAAGTAAAGGTCGAGGTATCTATTGCGGATTTTAGCTTCTTGGAAGTGAACCCTCCAGGCACAGTTGAATTTACCGACCTGTCGAAGGACGCCATTTCATGGTTGTGGGACTTTGGAGATGGCAACACATCTACTTTGCGAGACCCTATTCATTTCTACAATTCAATAGGGAATTATGAAGTTAGGCTAAGAATCAATGGAAGGTGTACGCACAAAGATACAATAGCAGTAACTTTGCTGAATAATGAGGCCCTTCTAGCTATACCAGCTTTCAGGCTGATTCCCAATCCGACACAAGGCAAATGTGAACTGGTTTTTGGTAAGCCAACAGTCGAAAAATTCCAAGCCAGGATACTGAACCTTTCAGGGCAGGTAGTTAACGAAATGTCATTGGCAGCGGGATTGCAGTCGTATACACTTGAGTTGGAGAACCTAAGTCCAGGAATCTATTTCCTTGAAGTTCAGTCATCTAAATCACGACAAGGCATTAAATTCATCATTAGCGAATAAAATAGGCTGTCCAGGGTTTGAAATTACCTTGGGCAGCCATCTTTTCTTTATTTAAATATGCAGGAACTGTTTGAAGTTTATCTTTTTGGACAATGGGCGCTCTTCAAAAATCAAAGAATATGGCTTTTCTTTTTGATCGCTAATATTTGAAAAGTACAGGGTCCAAGTGGCCATTTGCAAGCCCAAAGCAAATCAGCAAAGATTGTCATAAATTTTTTCGCTCCTGCGGCTAATTTAGCCCCAACCCTGACAGGGTTTTAAACCCTGTCAGGGTTATGTTAAAAATAACACCCATTTCCAATTAGCTAATCTCCAACTAGCATGTCTTCTCAATACCCTTGATTTACCAATGCAGGATTGCCCATTTTTCCGGATCTATAGTTCTGGATGCACTGAATAATCTGTTGTTCATTATTCATCACAAATGGACCATAAGAATAAACTGTCTCCTTTAAAGGTTCCCCTCCTAAAATGAGAAACTCTGCGCCATGTTGGGAGTAAAGATTGATCAGGCTTTCTCCTCGGTTAAACAAAGCCAACTGATTTGCTACGAGAGCTTTTTGACCTTCAAGTTCCAGGCTTCCCTTTACCACATAGACAAAAGCATTGTGCCCAGGATTAGTGGGTAGATCCATCCTGCCATTCTCCTTCATTTTTACATGGAAGTAAAAAGCTGGACTCAAAAGGTCAATCTTCGATTTCTTACCAAAGGCTTCGCCAAGGATGACCTTCAGGGAATAATCCTTTTTATCCACGCTAGCCATGGAAGGATCTCTAAATACATCTGTAGACGGATCTATAAATTTATGTGCCGCAGGAATATTCAGCCAAATCTGAAATCCATGAACCCTGCCCCCCTCTTCAATCATCTTCTTTCCACCTTCTTCCATGTGGATGGCACCTTTACCGGAGTTGAACATCATGAATTCACCTCGGGAAATTTGAAAATCATAGTTGAGACTGTCTTTGTGATGCCCTGAACCTTCCAATAAATAAGTAGTCGGGATAACCCCGGCATGTGGATGGGCTTCCACCTTATAAGGGTCCTTACCGGGAGTAATATCCACCGGACCAAACTCGTCCAGCAATACATAGGGAGAAACCAGATCTGTATGCCCCCCAGCAAAAGCCCTGAGAATAGGAAGGGTCCCCACCATTGACTTATTGGCATCTAATATATAAGCAACTTTACGATTGCCCTTCATCTCAAACATTCCCGAATTGGCCTTGAAAAATAAGGGAGTAGCTATGGTAGTCCCCAAAATAGCCGAGCCTTTTATGAATTTTCTACGTTTCATTTTCCTTAAATTATATCCTAATCTAAAAAACGATGTTTAAACAACAAAGTTTAATTTACCCTCATTTTTTCCTTATACCTACAAAAATTTTCTAGTATCACAGGATTGATTCGAACTTTCTGTGGACTTATTTATATTGAAAAAAATTGGATTCATGGATTCACCCTCAAATAAAAGAAGCATTAGCCCCATCCCTAAACCTGAATTTACGGGAATAAGCCTGGCAGAACCATCCACCTATGCTGCCGGTGCAACTGGAGTAAAGGTTGCCCTGGAACATACTTTTAAAGAAATGGGGGTATGGAAATCCTTAAAAGCGCTGATGCACATGAACCAAAAGGATGGCTTCGATTGTCCAGGTTGTGCCTGGCCTGACCCTGATAAAAAGCGGTCCAGCTTCGCTGAGTATTGTGAAAATGGAGCCAAGGCCCTGGCCGAGGAGGCCACAAATCAAAGGGTAGATCCTGACTTTTTTGCACTTCATAGCATTGAAGAAATTGCCTCCTGGTCGGATTATAAGATAGGAAAGAGTGGCAGAATTACCCATCCAGTCATCTTAAGACCGGGAAAAGATCATTATGAAGCCATAGAATGGGAAGAGGCCTTTGAAGAAATTGCCAAACAACTCAATGCGCTCGAGAGCCCTGATGAGGCTGTATTCTATACCTCTGGTCGTTCGTCCAATGAAGCTGCCTTTTTGTATGGATTATTCGCCAGGGCGTATGGCACCAATAACATGCCAGATTGTTCCAACATGTGCCATGAGTCCAGCGGAGTCGCTCTAAAAGAAAGCCTGGGTATTGGGAAAGGGTCTGTGTTATTGGAAGACTTTGAAAAAGCTGAGGTGGTCATGATCCTTGGGCAAAATCCAGGAACCAATCATCCCAGAATGCTTTCTGCCCTTGAAAAGTGCAAAAAGAATGGCGGAAAGATCGTAGCAATCAATCCACTCATCGAAGCTGGACTTAAGCGTTTCAAAAACCCTCAGAAACTCGTTGGCTATACCGGTTCTGGAACCGAACTGGCTGATCATTACCTACAAGTAAAAATCAACCAGGACATTCCCTTACTAAAAGCCATCATGAAGAAACTTTACCTGCGTGATAAGCAGGGGGAGCCCATTTTTGACCATGACTTCATTCACAACAATACCCGAGGCTATGAAAGCCTGATCATGGATTTGGCTACTTATCAACTCGAAGAACTGATAGAAAGATCAGGGGTGGATGAGGCCTATATAGATCAAGTAGTTGACTTATTGGCATCTAGCAAAAAGATCATCATTTGTTGGGCGATGGGGCTGACACAGCACAAAAACGGAGTTGAGAATATCCGCGAGTGTGTAAACCTCCTTTTGCTCAAAGGCAGCATAGGCAAGGAGGGTGCAGGCACTTGTCCGGTAAGAGGACATTCCAATGTTCAGGGAGATCGGTCGGTAGGTATTGTATCCAAGACTACTCCCCAGGTTGCTGAGTCCATCGAAAAAGCCTTCGGCTTTAAAAGTCCTGAAGGCAAAGGGCTTGATACCGTCCATTCCATAGAGGCCATGCACGAAGGCCGTGCCAAGGTATTTTTTGCGCTTGGAGGGAATTTCCTTTCAGCTGCTCCAGATACCCTTTATACAGCTAAAGCCCTTCAAAACTGTGAATTGACAGTCTCGGTCAGTACCAAGCTGAATCGTACCCATACCCTCGCCGGAAGGACTTCAATTATTCTACCTACCCTTGGCAGATCTGAAAAGGATTTGAAAAATGGTAAAGCCAGAAAACTAAGTGTTGAAAACAGCATGGGAAAGGTCCACGCCACCAAGGGGCTACTCAAGCCTGCTAGCGATCAGCTCATGAGCGAACCTGAGATCATCGCCAGACTGGCTAAACATACACTTCAAAGTAAAGTGAAGGTCAATTGGCTGGAAATGGGAGAAAACTATGAGTTGATCCGGGAGAAAATCGCCGAGGTAGTAAGCGGATTTGAAGATTATAATGAAAAGATTTCGAGTAAAAACTCCTTTTACCTACCCAATAATGCCAGAAAAGGCGATTGGTCTTCCCTACCCTATGGGCAGGCTCACTTCGCCAATTGTGCCCTGCCTGAGCATTCCCTGGAAAAAGATGAATTCCTTTTGATGACCATTCGTTCCCATGACCAGTTCAATACCACCATCTACGGACTCAATGACAGGTATCGGGGAGTCAAAAATGAAAGAAGGGTTCTTTTCATGAATATTGATGATATGGAAAGAATGGGACTTAAAAAGCAAGACCTGGTGAATATCAGTAGTGAATACGATGGAGTCAAAAGGGTGGCTGAACAGTTTTTGGTTATTCCCTATTCCATTCCCAAACAAAACCTCGCTTGCTACTTCCCGGAGAGCAATGTATTGGTGCCATTGATGCATTTTGCTGATAAGAGCCACACCCCAATTTCGAAGTCCATCAAGGTAAAACTGGAGAAGATTTCCTAAGAAAACCCTTCATCAGCCGCTACAATTTGAATGTACTTTTCTACATGTTAAGAGGTCATATTTTTTTCCCTCAAATTGTAGTATGTTGCACCCAAAATTAAGCTGATGGCTGAGTATAACGAAGGAGAAATATCCCAAATGATTCAGGCTGCATGGGAGCACATGGACCTGGGAGAATACGATGAGGCAGAAGAAATTGCCACAAAATTGCTACACTCTGAGGAAGAGGCAGGCTACCCCTTGATGGCGGGAATTTTGACTTTGAAGGAGGAGCCAGAAGAGGCTGTAAACCTCCTGAAAGAAGGGATTGACAAAAATCCCAATTCATGGAGATTGAAACTGGAACTGGGCAACCTCTATGGACAGCTTCAAAATATCCCGGTAGCCATGGCTATTTTTGATGAAGCCTCTCAATTGCCAGGAGCAGAAGTTCATTGGATTGAGCTTAACCGAGGCATAGCCTATTTCAAGGGGGGCATGGTCGACGATGCACTGAATACCCTTCAGGTCATCGACCATCCAGAGGCCATCAACGAAGCCTTTTCTCTCCAACTTGAGATCCTGGATATTTTGGGACAGCACCAACTGATTCTGGCCATGGCCAAGGAAGAGTTGGCCCTGCTTTCTGCCCCCAAAGATCCCGAGGAAAATCAGACCCTTTCCAATATTTATTCAAGGGTAGCAACAGCATATTGGTATGAAGAGGAAGACAATGCAGATGCCATTCAGTACCACCTGAAAAGAGCCATTGAGCTGGATCGAACCAACCAACAATCGCTGTGGCTGATCAGGGAAATGGACCAAGAGTATTCTGAAGAAGCACACATCTACGAATTAATTGTAGAAGGCAGGTTGGTATTGCTTGACGATGAGGAGCAGGAAGTGGTATATCCTTTCCATTCTGAATATGTGGTCCTGGCAAATTCTCCACAGGATGCCCTCGAAATGATCAAAGAATTCGAAATCGAATATGTCGACAAAACTTCCCTGGAGATTCTGGAGGCTACCTCCGAAAGCAATGATGAAGAGGAACCCTTGGGCATTTACTATGTCGGAGACTTGATGTTTGTGGATGGAGAAGAAGCAGATGAGGAAGAAGAGGAAATAGAAGAATAATCATTTCGGACTTAGCAAATCTTTGTCTAATTTTCACGCGCCTGAAGGACAGGCAATATTCATAAGACTACCTTCCCTTAATTAATTTCTACCTTATGAAATACATTGAAGAGGCCCAAGTACAAGACCGCAAAGCTCTGATCCGTGTGGACTTTAATGTTCCTTTGGATGAGAATTTGGAGGTTACTGACGACAGACGTATCCGTGAAGCCATACCAACCATCAAGCATATCCTTGACAATGGTGGCAGTTGCATACTTATGTCTCACCTGGGACGTCCCAAAGAGAATGAAGATAAATTTAACCTGAAACATACACTGGGCACATTGAAAAAGTATGTAGATGTACCCATTCACTTTGCTGAAGATTGTATCAGCGATGAATCCTTTGAGTTGAGCGCGAACCTGAAGCCGGGTGAGATCCTTGTTTTGAACAACCTTCGTTACTACAAGGAAGAAAAGAAGGGTGATGAGGCATTTGCTGAAAAGCTCTCCAAGCATGGGGATTATTGGGTAAACGACGCCTTCGGTACAGCTCACAGGGCACATGCTTCTACAGCAGTGATTTCGAAGTTTTTCGAAGAAAAATACTGTGGAAAGCTCCTTCAGAAGGAGATCGAGTTTGCCAATAAGGTATTGAACAGCGATGACCGCCCAATCTGTGCCATCATGGGTGGTGCAAAAGTCTCTGACAAGATCACCATCATAGAGAACCTGCTCGAAAAGGTAGACTACCTATTGATCGGTGGAGGCATGGCCTATACCTTCCTTCGCGCCAAAGGTTACAACATCGGTACTTCTCTACTTGAGTTGGAAAAGGTACCTACGGCTGCCGCCCTCATTAAGAAGGCCAATCAAAAGCATGTAAAATTGCTTACACCTGTGGACAGTGTAGTTTCTTCCGAGTTTGGTGAGAACGGAACGGTAAAAGTTGTTCGCAATGAGGACTTCCCGAGCGATATGATGGGTCTGGACATCGGTCCTGCGACCTTCGAATACTACTATGACACCATCATGGCTTCCAAGATTATCCTTTGGAATGGCCCCATGGGCGTATTTGAGATGGAGAAATTCGCTACAGGAACCAATGCTGTGGCCAAGGCGATCGTAGAGGCTACCGATAAAGGTGCCTTTACCCTGATCGGAGGTGGAGATTCTGCCGCAGCTATTTCCAAGGCTGGCCTTGAAGATAAGGTTTCCTACGTATCCACTGGTGGTGGTGCCATGCTGGAATTCCTGGAAGGAAAGACCTTGCCAGGTATCGCTGCACTGGATTGAATTTGGAAAAAATAAAGCAAGGCCGTCCGTAATTGGGCGGCTTTTTTTTCGGAAAATCAAATTTATACCTAATCCCACTATATCAATGCCACATTAGGCATCCTTGGCAAGGGGATTCATTCGATCACAATACTTTCCCATTAGCATCTGATAAAACTCCCTGGATTCATTATATCCCATGGGTTTTTGATAGAATCCAGATGCCCCTAATTTTTGGCTCTTTTGCCTGTCATCTTCTTTACCTAGACTTGTCATCATCACCACTGGAAATCGCTTGAGCTTTTGATCCTGTAATATTTGAAGCAGCTCAAGCCCGTCGATTACAGGCATATTTACATCCAGAATCAGACAAGCTATTGGGATTTCCGCATCTTCACCGGATTGAAGATAAGCCAATGCGGTTCTCCCGTTAGAAAATGTTCGCAACAATAAATCATTCCTAGACTTCAGAAGTGAATGGGTGGCTAAATAACTATCCATTTCATTATCATCCACAATGAGTACTCTACGGCTATACTCTTTTTCCATGACTTATCAGGCTTTGCTTATGTTTAGGTTACCTAATTAAAAATCATGCATTAATTGAATTATTCAAGCTAATTACTCAAGTTCTCCTTTCATATTTTAGAAGTGTTCATATCCCTTAAAAGTCCTGGGGCTAATAATTTTAATGGCCTTTGCCTGCAACTCGCCAGACAAAGGCCGATCCATAATTAAATCAACTTTACAAAAGTCTCAATAATCTAACATTCTGAAACCACCATATTCTAATTCATCAGCTTAGCCTTCTTTACCAAAGAAATAAACTCAGCCCTATAACCTTCGTCATCTACTCCCTTTGCTCCTTTTGCCAATTGGATAATCTGATCATAATTGAAGTCTCCCTTATATTTTGAATCTCTTAGCATCATCCCAAAACCAGCTACAGAAGAAGCAAACCTAAGGTTCTCACTTGCCTTTTTAAAATCCACAGCTTTCCCCTCAAAAGTCTTGACTATCAGCTTACTTTTACTCTCTTCTGGATGCTTGTACCTGAATTTAACCGTAAGCCATTCTTTAGATAAGTTATTCTCAGCAGGCTGGAGTTGTTGATATTTTAATGGATCTACTCGGGCCACACTATTGTCGAGAAGCCCGGCTGGGATGATTTCATATAAGGCTGTTACAGTATGTCCAGCTCCCAATTCTCCTGCATCTTTTTTGTCGTCATTGAAGTCTTCCTTTGCCAGAATCCTGTTTTCATAACCAATCAATCTATAGGATTGAACCTTGGCAGGATTGAATTCAATCTGTATTTTTACATCCTTGGCAATGGTAAATAGTGTACCTCCAATCTCCTCAACAAGCACCTTTTGAGCTTCCAGAATGTTGTCGATGTAGGCGTAGTTCCCATTGCCCTTGTCTGCCAGTTTTTCCATTTTGGCATCCTGGTAATTCCCTGTTCCAAAGCCCAGCACAGTCAGAAATACTCCTGCTTCTCTCTCCTTCTCGATCATTTTTACCAATTCATCATCGCTGGAAATCCCCACATTGAAATCTCCGTCTGTAGCCAGGATAAGCCTGTTATTTCCGCCTTCGATGAAGTTTTCGGTTGCCACTTCATAGGCCAATTTGATCCCTGCGGCACCTGCGGTTCCCCCTCCTGCACGCAGCCTTTTTAGGGCATCTTTTATCATCCTTTTGTTGTTTCCTGAAGTCGATGGCAAAACCAGGCCTGAAGAACCCGCATAAACTACCAATGCCACCCTGTCTTCTGGCCTGAGTTGTTCTACAAGTAACTCAAGTCCTTTAATCAGGAGGGGTAATTTGTTAGGCGAGGACATCGAGCCGGAGACATCCACCAGGAACACCAGGTTAGAAGCAGGTGCTTCCTCCATGCTTACTTCCTTGCCTTTCAGGGCTACCTGTAGCAGTTGATGTTGATCATTCCAGGGACAATTGGCCATCTCAGTGATGATATTGAAGGGATGCTCACCCTTGGGCTCAGCAAAATCGTAGGAGAAGTAATTGATCATTTCCTCAATTCGAACAGCGTTTTTAGGTGGCATTTGATTCGAATGGATGAACCTGCGTACATTGGCATAGGATGCTTTATCTACATCAATTGAGAAAGTGGATAAAGGAGTTTCCTCGACTTTTCGAAAGTTGTTTTCAACAATTTCATCGTATCCCTCTCCGCTGCTTATAATCTTCGCAGTTTCCCCCACGGCCTTTTCCTGCTGCTTTAATTGATATTTTAGTTTTTCAGTTTCATTTTTTAATTCAGAAAGTTGTTCTTGAAGGGCAATAGTTTCCTCCATCTCCATTTTTTGGACAGGAGCTGAATTTGTAGGCGCAGGCTTATGGCTTTTGTTTTTCCGCTTTTTGCGGATTCGTACCTTATTTACCCCAACTGTTGCACCCGTAACAACGACTTCGTCCAGTTGGATTCCATCACTTTTCAGATTTACGTTGATCTTATTCCTTCCCTTGACTTTTTCCTCATGGGTTTCCATTTCTATAAATCTGAAAATTAAAATTGCATCCTCAGGAACATCTTTAAGGATATATCTCCCTTCGAAGTCGGTATAGGTACCCTTGGTTGTCCCCTTGATAATAACTGTTGCTCCTGCCAGTCCTTCGCCTGTGTCAGCGGATTTGACGGTTCCCTGTACGGTGATCAATTGGACGCTATCTGCTGAGATGAATAACAGCCCAAGTAAAGCTATGATTATGCCTAGTCTTTTCATTGGAAGTAGTATTGGTTGATAAATGACATTTCCTAAGGGAGCAAGGATATTGGGAGATTCCATAAAGTGGCTGGAATCTTTATGCGGTTCTGGTTAGATCCGCCGTCACTAGGCTTTCAGCCTTAATCCACAGGAGGACATCAGCGGTGGGGTTTACAGGCGGGCAGCCCCTAGGAGATGAGGCTAGCCTAAGCGATGCTCTCAGTCTGGGAGGTGTAGCCACTCAAGTTATACTCATAACCTGCATGCCACCACCACCCTTCCCATATTATCCAGAAGGATAACGAAGGGTTTAAAGATTCAAGTTTCTCAATTCTACCTTGTTCAAAATGGCTCCCATGACCTGCTCATCCAGGTCTCGTAGGTAATTGATAGACGCTTTGTCTCGCTGGTTAATTCCCTGGGCAGCAGAAAAGACAGGAATTACTTTACCGACATACTTTGCCAATTCTCTGGAATCAGCATAGGAATTAAGTGGCGAACCTTCCATCAAAATGAGGTCATAATTATTGCTGAGGTCTTCCATCAAGTCCTGAAAACGATCTTCAGGGAAAATTTCTGAAGGAGATAGATTTCCTCCCTCACAACCAATTACATCCACTCCATCAAATAGTGAGGGCGTAATGAGCTTACGCCTTGATATTTCTCCATTGAGGTATTTCTCCAGGCTAGGGTCAGCACCGATGATCTCGGTCAAAGACTTATCCTTGAAATTGGTATCAATCAAGATCACCTTCTTCCCATTCAGGCTAAGAGAGTAAGCCAAGGAAACCATGAATGAGGTCTTTCCGACCCCATCTTTGGTACTGGTAATCAGCAAACTTTTGATGTTATTTTCAGTAACCTCAAACCTTATCTTCCTCAGCAATTGCTTGTAGGTTTCAAGGCTTTTGTTTTTATGGGTCTCACTGAAGAGTGAAACCAAATCAAGGTTATTGGTATTCAATTGGTTCAGAGATCCCAACAAGGGAAGTCCAGTCAAAGGCCCAAATTGTGACGGGAACTTCACCGAAGTATCCAGGTATTCCAAAACGAAAGTCACCACTATTCCCAGAGAAAGCGCTACAAGACCTGAAAGGATGGTCAAAAGCAGAATATTCGAAGGTTCAGGCTTCTGAGGCGGCTGCACAAAGGCAACCTGACTGATGCTACCCGTGTCAAAGCCCTGTGAAGCCAGTTCAGCTTCGTTGAGCTTGGTAAGTGCAAGCAGGTACACATCTCTGGCACGTTCTACCTCCTGGGCATAAACAGAAGGTTCTGACTGCAGAGAAGCAAAACTGCTTGGCTCACGGCTCATTTGCCTGAGTTCTATATTGATGGCCTTGATTCGGTCGCGATACAACTCAACTTTTACCTGTTCTTCCACAGCCTCCTGAATCGCCCCATCATCTGAGCTTTGAGGATTCATTTTTTGAGCCAGTGGAAAAAGTGCCTCCTCCAGATCCTGACTGACAGTCATCAGGGAATCCTTGTATTTATCATTCTGGAAGTAGGAATGAACATAATTATAGCTCAATCGAGCCATTTTTTCATTGAGCACTACGGGGTTTTTCTCCCCTCCCCTATCATCCAGGTTCATGTAAGCCTGAATGGAATATGGAATGGTCAGATTGGCCCTGTTTCTCAAATTTTCAAGTTTTTCTTCAGATTCTGACTTAGCCCTGCTCATTTCATCGCGCTCAAGCTCAAAACGCTCAATCACCTGGAACATTTCTCCCATGGGATTTTCGACCTCGGAAAGCCCATTTTGCCTTCGATAATTTTCCCATTCACGGATTCGCTGGGTCAACTCTGCCTTCCTGATATCCACCTGACGAGCAAAAAACTCAGTCGATTGACGGGATTGAAGGGCACGGTTGCTGAAATTATAGCGAATGAATTCCTGACAAAGGGTATTGGCAACAAACTGTGAAAGATGCGGATTTTCAGAAGCGTAAATGATCTGAATAAGATCCGTTCCCGGAATACGTGCTACTTTTAAAGTGGATGCCAAGGATTTGGCATCATATTTTAATTCCTTGAGAATTCCCAAATGCTTGGCATCGATCTCATCAGAGGAACGTAGTGCCAGTAAAGAGTCGGACCTTTCCTGAAAATTCCGTTTGGCATTCTCCAGTTCAGCCGCAGAATAGTTGCTATTAATTTTTTCCCAAGACCTGAACTGTGAACTCTTTTTCAAGTCGTGAAAATATAGTTGATAAGAAACCTGACTCAATACGACAGGGTTCTTGATGGTCTCTACCAGGGTTTTCAGCTTTGTTTCAAGCTCGAACTTCTGTAAAGGCCTGTTTCTTTGGTTGAGAATGAATGGATTGTTAAAGTCAGACAGACCAGTACTCAACTGGGCAGAGACTTTGTACACAGCAGGGGCTTGCATGGCAATCAAATAGGTAGTGATCAATGCAATGCTTGTAATCGCAAGGATCAACCACTTTCTTCTTGATAATACCCTTAAAAAGTTGATAAGGTCCATAGACAAATTATCTCAGGTCCAAATAATAGAATTATCCCCCGAATTAAAAGTTTATACTCGTAATAAATTCCTTCAAATCTTGCACCCTGTTCTTAGCAAAAGGCAACATTCTTCACATTAAAAATCTCCCTCCAAATCAAGTCCTGCATCAACAGCCCTTTTTGCTGGGGGTTTGAACAAATGAATAAAGTTCATTTGATGTAAAAAGATAAGCCATAACAATAAGGTAGCAAGTCCAGCTTGTAGGGCGAGAAACAAACTGGTATAGGGGCTGGGATGCCTCGTTTTTCCCTTGATTACCTGTATCAATAGCTTATCAGTATAATTTATTGCTTGCTCAATCTTTTCTTTATCTTTTTCCAAAGCAGCCAGAGAGTATTTGGTAGAGTCTACCGATACCTGAATGGGTTGAAGGATATTTTCTTCACGACTTTTCACCTTTCCTCTCAATTTATCCAGCTGTTTATCAATCGCTTCCAGCCGTTTTCTACTTTCTTCGAATTGAATCCTCAAGCCTTCGAGATCCTTGGTTCCCTTATTGGCAGTAGGATTTTGAACCTTAATGCTGTTTTTTTCTTCCGCTTCCTGGTAAAACTTTTCCAAATCCAGGTAACGCTTCTCTTCCTGGGAGCGGGTGTTTTCCAGCCTTTTGATCCTCATTTTGAGTTCCCACAATTCTTCATCAATGACCTCCCCATCGGTATCAGGTTTTACATCCATTTTAGCCATATTGCCCTTCAGGTCTTTCTTCTTTTTCTCATATCGCTTGACAAGCACCCTTAGCATATCTTCAAGGCGATCGCGTTCGCTCTTGCTGACCAATTGAATGAATTCTTCACAAAAGGCATTCACCATGAATCCTGACATTTCCGGACTGCGACCATTGGCCTGAACCTGGATCAAACTGGTGCCTGGAATCTGTGTGGCATTAAGCGAAGTTCGAAGTTGGTTTGGAAGGTATTTCATGGCCCTCATCACAGAATGAAGCCTCCTTGACTCATCTGTATCCAGGAGATTGGGATCAAGATTTTCAAGCTTCTGCTGGAAGGTATGTTTGATCTCGTCCAGGCTTTCCTCATCATATTCTTCCAGAAATCGATGCCGCAGGAAAGGATTTTCTCCCAAATCATGAAGCCCCAATCGATAGCCCAACAGAATAAGAGGTGGGTCAGAGGTTATCTGTCCTACCATTTCCTGTACCCGTTTATTCAAGGTAAATTCATTGATCAGACGGGTTGAATCCTTGTAAGGATCCAGCCACAAGGCTTCATTTACCTGAATTTGGGCTTCAGAAGTGTAGGCAGACTGAAAGGCTTGGAAAATGAGGTATACAGCCCCTGCCATTACGGTAGGCACCAAAAGGATAGTAAATATTTTGGATAAAAAGCCGTTCTTCCTCGTCGCCATTTTATCTTAATACGGTTTGGGGCAAAATATTGACTTTTTTAGTAAAAAGATCAATCTCAATCTAAACAATCTCCGACAACTATTTCTAATTGTGGACATTATCCAGGTTTACTGGCGTTTGAATTGCAACAATTGAGCCAGCATTGGCATCAAATCAAAAAGGAAGTGGCTCTCCTTCCACCAAGGTCCTTTTGTGGAAAAGTTCCTTCAATTTCAGAGTCATTGTACCAATTTCTCCATCTCCAATTATCCTCCCGTCCAATTCTAATACGGGACTTAATTCTCCCATGGTTCCAGTAGTAAAGACCTCATCAGCAGCATGAAACTCCGCTACGGATACATTTCTTTCAAAAAGCGGGATCTCATTTTCCTTACAGATTTCCATGATAAGTCCTCGGGTGATCCCAGGCAGGCAGGCATGAGGCAGTGGCGTATGTACTTCGCCCTTCCTGACCATGAATACATTGGTTGCATTCGTCTCAGCCACAAAGCCATTCAAATCAAGCATCAACGCATCATCCACACCTGCAACATTGGCCTCTACCTTGGCAAGGATGTTATTGATAAGGTTGTTGTGATGAATTTTCGAATCAATGCAAGAAGGGGAATTTCTTCTAATGCTACTGGTAATCAAGCGGATACCTGACTTGTCATAGATTGGGGGCTTCCACTCAGCCAATACGATTAAGGTAGACCCAAATTGATTAAGCAAAGGGTCCATGCCTGAGGTGGTTTTTAAGCCCCTGGATAAGGTCATCCTGATATGGGTCTCATCGCGCATTCCATTGGCTTCCAAAGTCTTGAAGATGGCCTGTTTGATGTAATCCCTGCTCGGAATCTCCGAAAAAGCCATCGCCTTTGCTGAGGCAATCATCCTGTCAATGTGATGATCCAAGGAGAATATTCTTCCATCATAAACCCTCAGCCCTTCCCAAACGGCATCACCGCCTTGTACAGTAGAATCAAAAACCGAGACTTTTGCTTGATCTCTATGGAAAAGCTCGCCACCAATATAGACCTGGATATCGGCATTTTTAGGGTTGTATTTTTGCATGAAATTAGGGTGTTATGTAGTAATAGTATTTGATTTAACAAGTAAGCCTAAGCAATGATTGATCGCTCAAAAAGTCTGTCGTAAAATGGTTTGGCTTCCGCTTCCACTTTTCTCAATTCCTCCTTCAGTTCTACCCTCTTCTCCTGGTAAGGCTTAAATCCATTGGATTTGTGGACGTTGGCATACCAATGCTTTGCCCAAATGCCATCCTCTGGCCTGCCACCCGTCTCCCAATTCAGCATGGCTTCATCGAATTCCAATTCCAGTTCTTCGCATAATTTACCCAGCACATACCTGGGATTTTTAAGGACTTCATTGGAATCTAGCACAATGGCCTTTCCACCAAGGCGCTGTACCTCCTGAAATATTTCCCATTGCCTTCCAATTCCGATGTCCTTCAACGCAGGTTCGGGCACTACCTTCGAAAAAGAATGAATCACTTGATCCGGCCTGCGAATCAGAAAAACCTGCTTCATTTTATTCAAAAATCGGCTCCCATCCAGATCGATATAGTGCTGTCCCATATTTTTGACAAAAAGGGATTTCCCTGCCTCATGCCATGCAGCCAATTGCTCCATGATTTCTTGGCCATTGTCTGACATGGAAGCAATCACATCCTCCCTTCCAGGATGCTGAATCCCTGTTTTTTTGAGATAATATGCATACAGAGGCTCATCTACCACCTTTATGTCAGCTCTTTGGGCAAAGCTATACATCATAGTTGTTGAAATATTTCGTGGCCCTGCCCACATATTGATATTTGAAAAAGGGATCATATCTAGCTGTATTTATATGGCTTGGAAATTTAGAAAAAATACAAAACAACGCCAGCCTTAGACAAGGGAATTCCCTTCAAATAATGTGAATTTCTATATATGAAAGACTGTATTAGAGAAATGCTGTTTTAGACATATATTCGCTACCTAAATACATGAACTTGCATCCAGAATTGAAGATGACCACTTCCGCCCAGTTGAAAACGATCGTTGATGAGTATGTAAACTCTTTGGAGTTTTCATCCATGAAACCGGCAAACCTCTATGGTCCCATGGCCTATATCCTTTCTATGAAAGGCAAAAGAATCAGGCCTATCCTTACCATGCTTGCCTATCAGGCCGTTTCGGGGCAGGACCCAAAGAATGCCCTGAAATTGGGCACTTCTGTAGAATTGTTTCACAACTTCACCCTGATGCACGATGACATCATGGACAGGGCACCATTCCGGAGAGGGATGCCATCTGTCCACATCAAGTGGAATGAAGATGTTGCCATCCTTTCTGGAGACGCACTTTTTGCCTTTTCCATGGGGATGGTCATTGAAGAGTTTCCGGAAAAAGCCGCAGCCCTGGCCAGGGAATTTTCCCAGGTATCCATGGCTGTTTGTGAGGGGCAAATGGAAGACATGGACCTCGCCAAGGAGGATGAGGTAGAAATACCAATTTATGTTGAAATGATCCGTAAGAAGACTGCTGCCTTGCTGGGTGGTTGTCTGGCATTGGGAGCCATTGCGGCAGGAGCTGATGAAGAACTGGTAGAAAAGTTTCGTGCCTATGGCGAATCTCTGGGGATTGCCTTCCAGCTTCAGGACGACCTGATGGATGCCTTTCCCCCAGAAGGTTTTGGCAAACAAGTAGGCGGAGACATTATTGAAAATAAAAAAACCTACCTGCTGCTAAAGGCAAGAGAACTTGCAAGCGCAGGCCAGCAAAGTGAGCTCAATCAGTGGTTTTCAACTCAGGAATGTAATTCGGACGAAAAAGTTGCAGCTGTATTGAATATCTTCAATGCGACGGATGTCAAAGGACATACTCAGGCACTGATTCAGGATTATTTTGAAAAAGCCATCAGCTTGGGAGAAGAATTGGCTGAGGAGACCCATTTTGAGATGCTTAAGGATTACCTACAGGTTATCTCAAAAAGAAAGTTGTAGGCTTAAATTTCAGCCGACAGATTTGTTCCAAAACTGTATTTTTTAATCTTTGTGATCTTATTTTCTTTGAACAAAATCAAGAAAGTAAGATGAGCATTTCGTATTTACTAGAAGCACCTGTCTCTTTGAGCCTATTTATCCTTACCCTGGCCATAAGCATCCTGGGTTTGATCAATGAAAATTTCAGAGACAAAAACTTGCTAGTTCCCTACGACACCCTGGTTTATAAGGAGTATTGGAGGATATTGACCAGTGGCTTTATCCATGGAAACGGGATGCACCTCTTGATGAACATGATCACCTTTTTCTTCTTCTCTTTTATGTTGGAGCACCGGATTGGTCATGGTCAATTCGCCCTTCTATATTTTGCTTCCCTTGTAATAAGCAACCTCATGGTTTTGATCCGATATAGAAAAGATACAGCTTACGAGGGCAGTTTGGGAGCATCTGGAGCTATCAGTGGCGTGGTACTCGCATCAGTCATCTGCGCACCTTACCTGAAATTTGGGTTTCCAGTCATTTCTGAAATGTACCCCATCCTCACACTTCCCGCCTATGTGGTCGCTGGAGCTTATGTCATATTCAGTCTGGTATTCACCCTCGTTCCTAATAAAATGAAGGTGAACCACGATGCTCACTTTTGGGGCTCACTGGCTGGAATAATATTGGTATTTATCCTCAAACCCGGTCTTTTGGTTTACCTGGAAAGGTATTTTAACCTGTAATCAGGCAGTTGTCCATGCCGGAGCTTCTGCTTCAATAGTCTCAAGTGCCTGACTCAATGCTTTATTGAAATATGTTGCAAGGGTAGCTACCTGCGAATCAGCATCTCCTTGTAGGGAAGAAATAGGCAGGATAGCTCCTGTCCAATTTCCACTTGTACACCATTTGCCATTAGCTAATTCGGGAAAAGTTTCTGCCTTAAATTCTCCTTCTCTACGCCAGGGATTGACGTAAAAATAATGTTCCTCGTGCACTCCATCATGGATCGCCATGCCAATGCTTATGGTCTTGGTCATTTGTCCCTGTTCGTCCCTTTCAAGTACCAGGTAGCTCCCCACATCAAAATGATGGGGCCAAGTCGCTACCTCCGTACAGTCAGTGAATTGCTTGACTACTTCCAATATGGCCAAATGCGCATTTGACCTGATTCTTTCAAAGTTGAGCACTTCTTGGAGTTGACTATCATTGTAATGTTCAAAATACCGCCCTCCCCTATCCGTATGGTGCTCAGGGATGTCATAATGTAAATTCAGATTAAACAATTCCGCCTCGTAGCTACCAATGGTTCTTAATGCAGCTTTAATTTCTGATGTCAAATCGGCCTTGCTTTTGTTGAGCACATCAAAGATGAAAGCTTGGCCTCTATCAGATACCCATAAGCTAAGTTGAAATGCTGAGGGAAGAAAACTCATTTGAATATGAGGATTGGCTTCACTTTTCTTCCCGACAAAGCCCCTTCCATCGATCCAGTGCATATTGGTCTGGCTGTCGTCATCCTTATGCTCAAAATATCTTTTCCCAAGCATGGCAGGAAACTGGGCTAGCCTATGAATTTCGTCCGTTATATTATTTAAATCCTCACAATTAGATTGATCAATGGTTTTCCAATGGTCTTTCAGCAAAGAAATATGGGCTTTTCTCAACATTATGGATATGATTTGGGGTCAATGTAATGTCAAAATTACGCCTTCCCTACTTTGAAAAAAGTTGGATGCATGACAAATACAACATATTAACATCAATACAAGACCCTGAACTTGATGGTTTCTTTGATACCTTTTAGTTCATCAAGAACAGCCTCATCATATGCCCTGTCAATGTCGATGATCGCATAACCAATTTGTTCATTGGTTTTCAGGTATTGCCCAAGAATATTGATATCATGGCCTGCCAAAATTTTGGTTACCTGACTCATGATTCCAGGGACATTCTTATGGATATGTAGCAAACGATGAACCTTGCCCTGTTCTGGCAATTGCAGATTAGGGAAGTTGACACTTCCAAAGGTATTCCCTGAATTGATGTAATCCATGACCCTGGATGGGACATAATGGGCAATATTTTGCTGAGCTTCCTGGGTACTTCCGCCTACATGGGGAGTCAGGATCACATTATCCAAACCCAACAACTCAGACACAAATGGGTCATCGTTGCTTTTGGGTTCCGAGGGGTAAACATCTACCGCTGCCCCTTGCAAATGTCCATTCTTGAGGTATTTAACCAGGGCTTCGATGTTCACTACCTTACCTCTGGCAAGGTTCAGGAAAACCGCCCCAGGTTTCATGGCAGCAAATTCATCTTCTCCAAAGATGTTCTGGTTATCTTCTCTTCCATCCACATGTAGGGTTACAATGTCAACCATGCTCAATAGGTCATGGAGCTTGTTGACTTTGATGGCATTGCCCAAGGCAAGTTTCTCAACCAGGTCATAATAGTAAACTTTCATGCCCAAGGCTTCTGCCAGGACTGAAAGCTGAGCTCCAATGTTTCCATAGCCAATGATACCCAAAGATTTACCCCTTACTTCATAGCTATCTTTGGCTGACTTATTCCATTTTCCCTGGTGCATCAGTCGATTAAAGTAAGGAACCCTTCTCATCAAAAGGATAATCTCACCTATGGCCAACTCAACCACTGAACGGGTATTGCTGTAAGGCGCATTGAAGGCAACCACACCATGATCCGCTGCTGCTTCCAGGTCAATCTGATTGGTTCCAATACAAAATGCCCCGATTACCATAAGTCTATTGGCATGCTCGAGTACCCTGCGGGTAATCTGAGTTTTGGATCGTATCCCTATGATGCTGACTCCTTTGATTGCCTCGATGAGTTCATCCTCGCTCAACGCCCTGCTAACCGTGCTTACCTGATAACCTTCAGACCTGAAATAATGCTCGGCATGAGGGTGAATATTTTCCAGTAGAAGTACCTTGATCCTATTTTTGGGATAGGAAAGTGCCATGGGGAAGTTGTTGAGGAATAAAAATTCCTCCATGGTAGGTACAATGTGGTCAGCCTTGCCTAAAATTCCTTCACTCAACTTATTTTCGGTAAAGGCAAAAAACTTATCTGCTATGCCTTTTTCCTTTACTTGATAATCTGTGTAGGAATCTCCCAAAATGAGGACTTCTCCCTTTAGTTCTAGGTCCTGGATGAGCTTGCTTTTGCCTTCATTCGTAGCGATTTTTCGATTGGTGTCGAATCCCACGATATAGCCATCCTCATCGAAGATGAAGGCATTGGCGAAGACCCTCTCCGAGCTGATTTCGAAATCCTCCAAAACAGGTAAGATTATTTCTTCGAAGCTATAGGAGTAGATGAATACATTGGCTTGCTTTAGAAAATCCCTGTTGCGATTTATAGAAGGCGAAATCATGCCTTTCAGCTTTTCTACCAGTAAGGGAATATGCTCTTTCCTGGCCTGCAACAACCTTATCCTTCTGATGATCCCCTCCTCTACCGAAAGTTCTCCCCCCTCCATCAAACTGCTGATGGTTTTGATTTTATCTATTATTCCCTCTTTCTCTGGATGAATGGCGAGGCTTATTTCCGCCAATTCTACGAGAGAATCGACCTGTATGAAGGTCTGGTCAAAATCAATAAAAACTTGTTTTTCCACTAGCGTTTCTTGTGTATTCATGCGGCAATATTACGGATTTTTCAAAAGACAATTAGAACAGTTGAACATTCGATAATGATTTTTCTCCCGAGTTGGAAAGATGGAAGATTCAGGAAGGAATGAAAAATGTCTTTGAATTGACCATACAGAAAAAAAAGTCCAGTTTTTTCAAAACATTAATGTTCAAACATCGTTCATGATGTCAAACGATGTTTAAACAACCATCACTTAACTTTCAAACAATGAGAAATTTATTCCTATTGGCCTTGGCCTTTTTTTTCGCAAGCACTGCATCTGCACAGACTACCTGGGGTTTTGACGCTGTTCACTCTAACGTAGGATTCAGCATTACCCACCTTGTAATTTCTGAGGTAGATGGAAGTTTCGCCAAGTATGAAGGCAAACTAACTACTTCCAAGGAGGACTTCACTGACGCCAACATTGACTTTTCTATAGATGTAGCATCCATTAACACTGGAAATGAAAAGCGTGATGGTCACCTGACAAGCCCTGACTTTTTTGACGCGGCTAACCACCCAAAGATCACTTTCAAAGGAAAGTCTATGAAAAAAGTAAAAGGCAATAAGTACAAGTTGACTGGAGACCTTAGCATGAAAGGAGTTACCAAAGAAGTTGAGCTAGACGTAAAATACTCTGGTACTGTACAAGATCCATACGGAAACACCAAAGCTGGATTCAAAATCACTGGTGAATTGAACAGATTCGACTACGGTCTTAAGTGGGACGCTGCTACTGAAAGTGGTAACCTGGTAGTAAGCAAGGAAGTAGAATTGGACATCAATGTTCAGTTGGTAAAAATGAAGTAATTCACAGATAGCATATCTCTAAATGGGTAGCATTCTTCGGAATGCTACTCTTTTTTTATGAAATAGACTATTTTTTTACGTAGAGATAAATGACCGAATCAGGTTAACTTACAACAAACAAATTCTAGTAACATGAAGCACCTGTTATTTGTCCTCATTATTTTAAGTTGCTCAATTTCATTTGCACAAATTGACTCCAAAACAAGGGTTGAGTTTGAGCTAAAAGATGGATACATAAATGAGACCTTATATCCATTTAAAAAATATGGAGTCATTATGGGCTCAAGAACGCGTAGAAAAGTTGGCCCTAACTATTTATACAAGTTTGAAAAGTTTGACAAAAACCTTAAGCTCCAGGATGAGGTAGAATTCAAGATTCCCGAAAATTTTGGTAGCCCCATTCGATTCAGTGATGAAGAAAAACTCTACATCATTTATAAAAAATCCTATGATGAGTACCAGGCATATTCCGTAAATGCCCAGAGCCTAAAAGTGGAAAAAATCACGGGTAAGTTAAAGCCAAGGACTACCATCACAGGTATGAAAGTGCTCAATGACTTTGCCTACTGTCAAGCCAAAGTCGGGAGGATACGCAGCATACTTGTAATTGATTTATTCACAGGTAATGCCAAATACTATCCCATCAAGGTCAAGAAGTTCTCTCCCAAGAAACTCGAAATTGCAGATATGCAAATCCTCGAAAATACAGAGGAAATCATTGTTTCTGTTGAAGCCAAAATTTCGAAGAAGCAGAATGAGTTTCATGCCCTCAAGTTGGATAAATTGGGAAGACTTTCCTCTCAGGACAACTTTTTCAAGGGAGTCGATCCCAACATCCTCAACGCGACCTTCGGTGCGGTAAATGAAAACCAATACCTGGTAACGGGAACTTTTTCAAACAAAGACAGGGTTCAATCGGAAGGATTTTATATAGCCTCTTTGAAGGGTGGCGAAAGAGATTTTGTCAGATTCTATAAGTTCTTCGACCTGGAAAACTTCCTGAGTTACCTGCCAGAAAAGCGAAAGGCAAAAATTGAAAAAAAGCAGGCCCGTAAGAAGAGCAAAGGCAAGGAGCTCAAGTTGAGGTACCTACTTGAGACCCATGAAATCATCAATGTCGCTGATGGCTTTATCTTATTGGCTGAGGCCTATTACCCCACCTACAGAACTGAAAGTTATACCAGCACACAAACCATCAATGGAGTAACACGAAGGGTAACCCAGACCAGAACTGTCTTTGACGGTTATCAATATACCCATGCATTCCTGGCAAAATTTGACTTTGAAGGAGAATTGATCTGGGATCAGACCTTTGAATTATGGCAGGCAGAAAAACCCCTGACTCCTCGGAAATTCATTGAAGTTCAGGAATCCAAAGGCGATCAAATCAAGATGGTTTTCACCAGTGGGAGAAGAATTATATACAAGGCCTTTGGCTTGGATGGAGAGGTCATCAAGGACAAGAGCCTGGACTTTATTGAGACTGGCTTTCAAGGAGACAGAGCCAGGTGGACCAATTCTAACATCATGTACTGGTACGATGGATTTTTCCTTACCTATGGGAGTCAGAAGATCAAGAATAAAATTGACAAGGGCGCAGATCGTAAACGAAAGGTATTCTTTATCAACAAAGTAGCTTATGAATTATAAGTTTTCAGGAATTCTTCTGCATGGCATTTAGATCCTTCGCCTCCGCTCCTAATGACTTGGGAACAATAAAAAAAGGCTGCCCGAAGTCGGGCAGCCTACCTATAAATAATCCTCACGATTAGTTCGCATCTTCAAGGGTTCCTGAACCCGAAATGGTAGAGTTGATGCTGGCAGGGGTTCCTTTGAACCTTACATCTCCAGATCCTGAGATCGTTGCATCCAATGTACCACCGTCTACTCTGATGTCGGCATCACCTGAACCAGAGACTGTAATGTCTGTGTTTACTGTAAACAATCCAAAGGAGAATACATCACCAGATCCAGAGATTCTGGTCTTGTGGTCTTGAGACTTTCCGTTTAAGGTAAGGTTACCAGATCCTGAAATTACTGACTCCGTGCTGGTCGCTACATAATCCATGATCATCTTTCCTGAACCAGAAATGGTGAATGAAGCATTGTTTACCGCATTGGCGGCTTTCAGCTCAAGTTCCCCAGAACCTGAAACAATCCCTCTAAAGTCTGAGTCCAATATCAAGCTGTCTTTGATGACCATTTCTCCAGAACCAGAAACGGTAAGCTCACGCTGAGGCTGTGTGCTTGGTACAGTGATGAATACATCAAGGTCATAGCTGAAGAAACATCCATCAACATCGATGATGAGGTCTCCACTTTCTACCCTTACATCAAGGGCTTCAAGAACATTCTGATCTCCGACAAATACTACTTCCTGGGTATTTCCCTGGACTACCTCCACTGTTGCAGAGGTTGCAAGTTTGATAGCAGAGAAAGCTGGCAGACTTAGGCTGTCAGTCTCTACGATTCCATTTCCATTCCTACATATTCCCTCAGTGGTACATGAGGTTTGAAACAAGGTAATTGCAAAGGCTGAAAGAAGGGTAAGTAAAACGATTGACTTTTTCATGATTTTGGTATTTGGTATCTAGTGTTGTTTGTTATGCCTCAATTACCATATTTGTCTGCGAAGGGATGCAAGAAAGAAGGATGAATACCCAAATTTGGGGAGTGAATGTTGGCCTTTGGGGATTGAAAAAATTTGTCATTGTTGCCAATTGGTGTTAGAACTTTATTTTTTTTAACCAAAATTGCTTTCTCAGTGTTAGTATATCTGTTTTGCTATGTTTTCTCTTCACTAACTAACTACAATGCGAGTCAATAAATCATCCTTAATTTTAACCTCTTTCCTCTTGATTTTTCTTGGTCAAATAAGTGGCCAACCCTCCAAGCCAAAAAATGATCAGGTGATTGCCCTTTCTGGGAAGGTGGTAGATGCAGAGGAAGCTATACCCCTTGAATTTGCAACCATTCGGGTATTTAGCTCAGAAGATAGCAGTGTAGTTGGTGGTGAACTCACCAATAAAGCAGGAGAATTCCTGATCAAACTCGGAAGAGGAAATTATTACCTCATCATCAATTACCTGGGCTATGCTGATAAAATTGTTGGGGACATTGATTTAAACAGCGGAAAGAATAAAAAAGACCTTGGAGCCATTAGCATGGAAAAATCTGTGGTCGAAGTAGATGAGGTAGAAATATCTGCAGAAAAGAGCCAGGTCGAGTTCAAACTTGATAAGCGGGTCTACAATGTAGGCAAGGATGTAACCGCTATGGGTAGTACTGCTGATGAACTGCTTCAAAACCTGCCATCTGTTGAAGTCGACGGGGAAGGAAATGTTAGCCTGAGAGGAAGTCAGAATGTGAGGATATTGATTAATGGAAAGCCTTCAGGCTTGCTTACCGGAGGGCCAGACGCCTTGCGGTTGTTGCAGGGAAACCTTATTGAGAAGATAGAAATCATCACCAATCCTTCTGCCAAATACGATGCAGAGGGAGAGGTCGGCATCATCAACATTGTATTGAAAAAAGACCGCACCAAAGGCCTTAATGGATCATTCACAGTCAATGCAGGCTATCCCCAAAACTTTGGCGGATCAGCCAATGTGAACCTCCGCAAAAAATGGCTCAACCTTTTCCTCAATGCCGGAGTCAATTATAGAAATGCCCCCGGAAGGGCATTTTTTACACAGAGCAACAGCTTTGCAGACACCAGTTTTTCTTCCATCACCGATCGACAATTCACACGAGGGGGCATCACACCTTCTGTCAGGTTTGGTTCAGAATTTTTCATCAATAAAAATAACACCATCACCCTGGCCGGTAATGCAAGATTTCGTTCAGGAGAAAATATCACGACCATCAAATACACTGATTTTGATGAAGATGAGGTCCAAACCAGCATTACAGAAAGGGTAAGTACCGAGACTGAATCCCAAAACACCTTTGGCTTGGACGCCAATTATACCCGAACATTCAAGCAGAAAGGCAGAAAATGGACGGCAGATTTTAATTGGGATAGAACCGATGACCAGGAGTTTTCAGCAGTAGCTCAAGCCTTGCTTGAAGGGCAGGGAGACGATCCTGTGGATCAGCAAATAGCGAATATAGAAGATAGAGAGACATTCCTTCTTCAAACAGACTACATCCATCCCTTGAAGAGGAAGTTCAAATTCGAAGGAGGAGGACGAGCCTCTTACAGGACATTCGACAACGACTATCGGGTAGAGTCTTTCATCGGCGGGGAGTGGGTTCCTGATGAGGAGTTTTTCAACCGATTCCTATACCTGGAAGGGATTTATGCAGGCTATGCAATTCTTAGTCAGGAAAAAGAAAAATTATCCTACCAGTTGGGATTGAGGCTTGAGCATACAGACATTGTGACGGAGTCGGAAATGACTGGAGAGCGCAACCCACGAAATTATACCAACCTCTTTCCAAGTGCAGGCATATCTTATAAGGTAAAACCGAGTACAACGGTTCAATTTAGCTACAGCCGGAGGATTTCAAGGCCGAGTGCTTGGAGTTTGCAGCCTTTCAGAAACTTTGCCGATGCCAGAAATACCTATGAGGGTAATCCCTTTCTTGATCCGGAATTCACGCAATCATTTGAACTGGGAATGTTGGACTACCAGAAAAAGGGATCATTTTTGTTCAGTGTATACTACAGGTACCGCACCAATGTAATTGAACGAATCACTGTATTTGAAAATGACCGTGCAAGGATTTTCCCGATCAACCTGTCTACGCAAAATGCATTTGGTCTGGAGACCAATGTAACTCGAGACCTTTTTCCATGGTGGAAGCTGAGTGCCAATGCCAATTTTTCCCGCGCCATCACCAGTGGCGTTTATGAAGACAGTACTTTCTTCGCCGATACCTATATCCTGATCGGTCGCGCCAATTCCAGGTGGTCTGCAAAAAAATTGGGCGTCGTTCAAGCCACCTTCAGTTACCGTAGCCCCAGAATTACCCCCCAAGGACGCTCAAGAGCGATTTACGCTTTGGATCTGGGATTCAACAGAGACATCCTCAAAGGAAAGGGCAGCCTCAACTTCAATGTAAGGGACGTATTCAACTCCAGGAAATACAGATCCGTAGTTGAAGGCCCTGGATTTGAGAGGACTTTGCTATACCAGCGTAGACTGAGACAATATACCTTGTCATTCAATTACCTCTTGAACCAGGATCGCAAGAAAGGGAGACGCGGTGGAAGAAGACCGGGAGGCAACTATGGGGGCAATGATTTTGGTTATTAATGGGATCAACCAAAGTCGATAAATATTTTTCATAGTTTTTTTAGAACGAATTGGAACCAATTCGTTCTAAAAAAAAAATACCTCGTTGCCTGAGTTTATCCAAATAAAGAGAATTGATCAATTACCCCAAGTTGCCATTTAGAATGGCTATCAAAGTCAGTGAACAGTAAGGCTTATTAACAAATGCTAAAATACTTCTAAACGGCTTGACAAAGATTCTTCGCTGTCGCATAGCTAGACAAGTTGCCCTCCTATTTTACATGCTGCTAGGACGTAGATATCTAAAGCGAAGTTGTCTTCTTCAGAAGCGAATCTGAAAAATGAGCGACGAAAGATCTTTAAAACCTAGCCAGAAGTTAGGTAACTGGCGACTTGAGCTAAATAGAAAGGTTGAAAAACTGCCTACCATTGAACTCTAGCTCTACTTGAAATTACTTAATGGCATCAATCATAAGAAGAACCCCAGCTTGTAAATTAGCAATTTCAGTTTTGTAAGACTCAAAATCCAAAATTCCGACCCTATATTCTGTTACAACCGTTTCGAATCGAGAAGATAGAATCACTAAATTATTATAGTTTTGCCTTTCATTCCCTCTCAGGTAGTAATATTTGAATAAGTAGTCGAATGTTTCCTTGATTTCGTTTTTCCCCACCAGGTTTTTTAAATGGATTTTCAAGGCATCATTATTAGGAAAATCCTCTAAATTCAGGCCATTTGCTTTTTCTATTAACACCTTCGAGTTTTTGGTAATCTCTGTACTTATCTTTAATTCTTTTTGACTATTATCCCAGAGTTTGTTGAAATTATTGTAGTAGGTATCGTATAGATCTTCTGGTTGTTCGTAATCATCTACACAAATTATCCAAGGATTATCGACCGCCGATGAACCTACCAAGACATGGCCTTTAAAGGCATATTGGGAAATGATGTACACCGGAAGTTCTGTAAACTCACTAGTAAATTGGATCTCCAGGTTAATATTCTTTTTGGAAGCCTCAATTTTAGCTAATTGTTCAATAATGGTTTCAGGTTTATTTAATCCTACAGGCTCAACAACTTCTCTTTTATTATTTAGAGCAGCGATAATTTTGCTTAGTCCCTTATTCAACCTGATTATATTGTCATTCTTCTTAAGTGACCTTGACCTCATGTATGCAATCTCAGAAAACGGGTTGAGAAGGAGTATCTGAATCTTATAACCAAATTCGGAAGACAGAGAAACTATTTCAACCAAAAGGTTTTGCGGAAAAGTATCCGAAAAAAAACTATCCAGTATTTTGACATATGCATACTTACCATCAAGCCTTTTGGGGAGATAATCATCTAAAGCAGAAAATCCGATCCTTTTGGCTTTTTCAAACCTATTTTGTAAGCTCTTTGGGAATTCTTCTGGTAAAGCCACCTCCTGAATTCCATAAAAACCTTTGAAAGGTTCTGATTTATAATTTTTTCTCTTATTACTCATCTCTAAATTGTATAAAGTCTAACACACTATTATTCTGAGCCTCCAATAATAATTTCGGAGAAAACTTGACATATCCATTAAGTTCACCATCATTCGTCCACACAAAACTTTCCTGAAATACCGTAGGAGAAATTACATGGTGCAGATTCCATAAACTTATCAATAAAGGATTAACAGTCCCTTTGATTGAATTGAATGTAGATAATTCCTTATCTGTGGCTAACCTTATTTTAGTTTTGTTCCCAAAAATATCTCTATGAATCTTATTGACTTTCTTGGGATCTATTCTCTCATTTCCTCTTAAGTGAAAAAGTAAAAATCCACCTCTTAACTTTAACATGATTGACTTTAATTCTTGGTGAGGTTTTATACCCCTCACCCGTATTGCATCTTCACAATTATTGACTGGTTCATGAGCATTTGGTTTCCAATAAAACTTTTCGGAAAATTTTGTTTGAATGATCTCTGACAAATGCTCAATCCTAGTAGGTAATGCTATTTTAGTAATTTTTTCAACTACTACTTTATTGCTTAGAATCATGGTTTATTTAAAATAATTATTTTATATGAAATATAGTAAATCTGACCTTATAAATTTTTCTTAAATCAGATTTGGGCTTTTCATATTTAAAGGAATTTCCTCTATTTAAGACGTAACTTTTTAGAATTGACACCTTGTGAATTGGAAAGTCTCGATACAACATGCTTCAGCCATAAAGATCTCATCCAGACGCTGCCAAAGTCATGATAAGTTGCTCCATATCAAGCCATAGAAATTGACCCATAAAAAAACACAGCTGACTATATTTTGATGGGAGGGTTATATTCAAGTTCTGAATATACATTTTTACCTAAATAGTTATTTGTCTCAATACAGAATGACCAAACGATAACAAATCGTTCAGTCAACAGGGTAAGATCTTAATGAATGCGACAAGCCTGAAAAAGGGGTAGGGATTACTTTGTATATTTTTACTTTAAATAAAAAAATAAGACGGTGAGTTATGCCAACCCTATCCCTACCGCCTGGATACCCTTCTGTACTTCTGCGCACAAGGCTCTATACAAAAGAAATTAAGTATAAGAGACTGGCCATCGACAGAATAGTCAACTTGCCAGGTAAGGGATGCACAATCACCTGAACGAAGTACTTTCTCGCTTACAGAATAGGTTCCCTGCATACTTGAGCCTGACTGTGCGGAGAATTTGCATAAGGCGGTATTGGAGGTAAAGGTGCCATCATTGAGGAAGCGGATTTCCGCATCGCTGTCTACGGGCTGGAAAGTCCCACTCCCATCACCGGGATCAGCCAGTACTTCCTCCAATCGCCATGTGCCCAATAAGTTGGGGTCAGTAACCCCTTCAATGATCTCTTGAGTACATGAACTGAAGGTCAAAATGGCAATAAGCAGAAGAAAATTAGCCGTGCTCATTTACTTTTTTTTAATAAAGACGCTTACCTTACTGAATGTGCTGATCTTTTTTTCTTTTAAATGAATATAAGCAATGCCCCATCCATATAACATACTAAGAGCCTGCGTGATACAGGATAGCCCGGTATTCTTTGACAAAGCCGCTACCCTTGAAAAAGTCAAAAAACTTGTCGATCAACATAGCACCAACTGCGACTTGATGCTCTTTCCTGAATCCTTCATCCCTGCCTACCCTAGAGGATTTGACTTTGGGGCGAAGGTTGGAAGCAGAAGCATGGAGGGAAGAGAGCTGTACCACACATATTGGCGAGAGAGCTTCGAATTGGGGACAGAAGATGAAGAACAATTATCCGAAATAGCCCGACTAGCCTCTATTTTCCTAGTGATTGGGGTAACAGAGCGAACGGCAAAAAATGGAAGCCTCTATTGCTCGATGTTGTACTTCAACCCTGAAGGCAAACTGATGGGAGTCCATCGCAAGATTAAGCCCACCGGAACCGAACGGCTCATTTGGGCGGAGGCGGGTGCTGAATCTCTGGTAAGTTTCCAAACTCCCTATGGCATCATGGGCGGACTCATTTGTTGGGAAAACTATATGCCACTGGCCAGAATGGCCATGTACAAGCAGGGAGTTCAACTCTACATGGCTCCTACTGCTGACTCCCGGACAGCGTGGACAGCTTCCATGCAACACATCGCCCTGGAAGGAAGATGCTTTGTTTTAGCAGCTAATCAGTTCATTAGCAAATCAGAATATCCCGAGAAATATCAAAAATTCGTCAAAGAGGAAGATGAAATATTATGCCGAGGAGGTAGCTTGATTGTGTCACCCTTGGGGGAAATACTCGCTGGGCCATTGTATGGTGAAGCGGGAGTGCTTTCTGTAGAGTTGGACCTGGACATGATCATCAAGGCCAAACTCGACTTTGATCCCATTGGGCATTATAACCGCAGCGATATATTCAATTTCAGTATAAATGGATAGCCTTATTCACAATTTATAAAATATATCAAAAACTAGATATTTCACATTATCAACTTCCTTAACAATTTGGAAACCTGAACAGGGAAATTACTTAACTGATAATTGTCTATTTGGGGCGAATCTTACCAAATTCTAATTATCATATGAAAATCTCTACTCAAGTGATTATTTTGGTACTTATGATTGCGACGAGCCTTTCGGCTTTCGGGCAATCCAAAGTGCTGAATTTTGTTTCAACCTACGATGCGGGTTCCTTCGATGAGGGTGCAGCCGAGATCGTAGCCTATTATGGCAACCGTCTTTTCTTGACCAATGCAGAAAATGACGCCCTTGATATCATCGATATCACTGATCCTTTCAAGCCGACCCTGATCAGGTCAATCGACATTACCACCTATGGTGAAGGCCTGAACTCTGTAGCAACCAGTTCTTCTGGAAACGTAGCAATGGCCATCGAAGGCATGGATCAAATGCCAGGTAAAATCGTCGTATTAGATACTGCGGGTGCCCTTATAGCTGAGTATGCCGCTGGCGTATTGCCCGACATGGTAACTTTTACGCCTGATGGGAATTACATCATCTCTGCCAACGAAGGCGAGCCAAATGACGATTACGATGTAGATCCAGAAGGCTCTATCACCGTAGTAGACATCAGCGGAGGTGCCGCTACAGGTGTGGTTTCTCAAATCACGCTAACTGCCTGGAACGACCAGAAGTACTCCTTGATCAATGCTGGTGTGCGCATCTTCGGTGTGGATTCAACCAATTCCGACCTGATAGCCAATGTAGCCAACGACCTGGAGCCTGAGTACGTAACCGTAGATCCTAACAGCGACAGCATCGCATATGTAGTATGTCAGGAAAACAACGCCATGATCGTAATCGACTACAAAAATGCCGTAGCCGTTGACATCCTGCCTTTCGGATTCAAAGATCATAGCACAGGTACTGCAACCCTACAGGAATTCAGAATCAATGACCTTCCCAACTTGCCTACACTGGGTACACCCGTATATGGAGGTGGACAACCAACTGTAAAGCTGGGTGGATTCTCTGGTCTTTGGTATGACGCTGCTCGGTCTACCAGCACCAATGCTGTATTCTACGCCATTCCTGACCGTGGCCCCAACGATGGCGCAGTTAACAGAAGTACCCTTACTCGCCCAATGGCGAAAAACCTTCGCCCATTCAAATTGCCTGACTATCAAGCCAGGATTGTGAAGTTCAGTGTAGATTTGACCACAAATACACTAACCCTTGACTCAGCAGATCAAATCTTCCTGACTGCTCCTGATGGAGTTACTCCCATCTCTGGACGTGGAAACATCCCTACCATAGACGAAGTTCCTGTTACCTACACTGACCCAAATACCCCTTACAACGATAGCTCATTCTTCGATGGAACGACCTATTATCACCAACTTCCCTATGACCCATATGGTGGAGATTTTGAGGGAATTTTCAGGGCACCTGGCAGCGGAAATTACTTTATGGTTGATGAGTACAGACCAGCTATTTACGCCTTTAACAGTACTGGTGTAATGCTAGCCCGATATATTCCAGGGGCAATTGGAAAGGAAATTTTCTTCTCTGAATATGCAGAGGGTTCTTCCAACAACAAATACCTGGAGATCTACAACCCAACTGATTCTACCATTGACTTCAACAATTACCTGCTTGTAAACTGTTCCAATGGTTGTAATGTAGCAGGAGAATGGGATTTTGACAATACCGCCCTTATCGCCAATAAGACCTTGGCTCCTGGGGAAGTTTTTGTGATTGCTCACCCTTCTGCTCAGGCTGATATCCTGGCCCAGGCTGATACTACCTTCCAATTCCTATCCAACGGTGATGATTGGTATGGAATCGTTAGAGCTTCTGACAGCTCCATTGTAGACCAGGTTGGAGAATTCTCTGTAACGGATCCTGGATCTGGTTGGGATGTAGCCGGGGTTCCTGCCGGAACCAGGGATCAAACATTGATCAGAAAAAGATTTGTAACCAAAGGGAACGCAGACTGGAACATTGCAGCCAGCGGAGATAGCATCAACTCTGAGTGGATCGTTGAAATTCGTCCTACTGCAGATACCGTATTGGCTACCCTGGGTTCTCATGAGGCAGATTACACTGAATATGCTATTGACAACCTAGGCACTAACGGCCTTACTTTACCAGCAGTTTACAACAACAGAAGAGCCAACCGCGGATTCGAAGCAATTGCTCTAGACACCGATAGAATAAGAATAGCTGCCTTCATCCAGACCCCTATGGATAATCCAAATAGTGGAGTAAGACACAGCGATGTGGTTCGTATCCTTATGGTTAATGGAGGGGGTGTTCCTGTTGCAGAATATGTTTACCTACTTGAGCAAAATTCTCGTTCCAGATTTGGAATTAGCAGGGTAGACAAAATTGGTGATGCAGTTTACATTGGAAACGACAAGTACTGGGTTCTTGAAAGAGATTCTTCCAATCCTGATGAAGAAGAAGGGAAAAAATACGTATTCGAAATTGACCTCTCTGGTGCGACCAACATCCTGGGAACCGAACTTTCCAACAGAACTGAAGGTGCTACCCTAGAGTCCATGTCTGCGGATGAACTTGCTGCTATGGGCATCAGACCTGCTGCAAAGCGTAAGGTGGTTAATCTTCCTTCCATCGGCTACCTGGCTTCTGACAAGCCTGAAGGCCTGGCCTTGATTCCTGGCGTTGGGATGGCTGTTTTGAACGACAACGACTTCGGTTTGGCTGGCGCAGGTGTTAGCGACAACAGCATCCTGGGCATCATCTGTTTCGGAGACAACTACAGCCTGGATGCTTCCAACCGCGACGACTCTATCCGTTTCGAAAACTGGAACGTATTCGGTATGTACCAGCCTGACGCAACCAAAGCCTACGACTTCAACGGTGATACCTACATCTTCACTGCCAACGAAGGTGATGCACGTGATTACGATGGTTTCTCTGAAGAAGAAAGAGCGGGTGACCTCGACCTTGATCCAGTTGCCTTCCCTGACTTCGCCAACCTACAGATGGATGAAAACCTGGGCCGTATCAACACTACCACTACCCTTGGAGACCTTGATGGAGATGATGACTACGATGAGATCTACGTATACGGTGCCCGTTCATTCTCTATCTGGGACAAATATGGAAACCAGGTTTGGGACAGCGGAAACGACTTTGGTAAAATCGTAGCAGACTCTGTACCTGCTCACTTCAACTCTACCAATGACGACAACGATTCCTTCGACAACCGTTCTGATGACAAGGGTACTGAGCCTGAGGCCATCGAACTGGGTACAGTAGACGGAACTGTTTATGCCTTCATCGGTCTTGAGAGAATGGGTGGAATCATGGTATATGACGTTACTGATCCTAAGGCTCCTGTATTCGTAGAGTACGAGCTAAACAGAGACTTCAACTTCCCTGCTGACACTTCAGCGGCTGGAGACCTTGCTCCAGAGGACATCAAGTTTATCACTGGTGATGACAGCCCGGTTCCTGGAACTGCCATGATCGCTGTTGCAAACGAAGTATCGGGTACAGTTACCCTTTACTCTGTAGGTGATAAGTTGAGCATCAATGTAGAGGAGGAAGTAGAAACCAACACTCCATTGGTGGTATATCCCAACCCTGTAAACGGAAGCCAGTTGTTCTTCAACAAAGTTGGCAACTACACCATCTTCAACATGGTTGGACAGCAAGTAGCTACAGTTGAGAACGCCAAAAACGTAAACGTATCAAGCCTTAAGCCTGGTGTTTATGTGATTCGTTCTGACAAGAATGAGGCGACTCGTTTTGTTAAGAAGTAAGTTTGAATTGATTCAATAGAATAAGGGGAGCTGTTTCAGGACAGTTCCCCTTTGTTTTTTGGGAAAAATGTCACAAAACCCTGACAGGGTTATAACCCTGTCAGGGCTAACTGTAAAATCAATCACGGCGAAGCCGCAATGGTCGTGGATCTCCATCAAATTCCTCCGAAACAGTCAACTGTTCATGCTTGTCTGTTCCAAGTCTATGCCTGAAGATATCCCAATTCCCATTTTGATTGCTACCATAGTATAGCCATTTGCCATTCGTAGACCACCTGGCAATCAGTTCCCAGCCCGGCGTCTCAGTAATCCGCTCAACTTCTACAGCAGGATCTTCCAAGTTCATCACATATATTTCCTGGTTATCACTCCCATCACGATTGCTGCTAAATGCCATGAATTTGCCATCAGGTGAGATGTCAGGAGCTTCGTCATTGAAAGCATTTCGAGTCAGGTTCACCAACTCCTTCCCTTCTAAATTCATTTTAAAAATTTCCTGATTCCCCTTATGATTGGTGGTGAAGGCAATTTCATGGCTATTGGGAAACCACACTGGCTTAAACTGTTCCCCCTCCATATCCTCCGTAAGATTCCTGAATTCCTTCCCCCCTATTTCACTCACAAAAATATCTCCCTTACAGGCATACAATTCCCATTTCCCATCTGGTGAATACAACACATTTTTATCATCCAGTATGCAATTTGTCGGATGGGCAATCCTCCGACCCTTCATGTCAAAAAGCCCTTTTTCCATCCTGAAAATACTGTCTCCCTTTTGCATGAGATAAGTCAAGCTGCCATCAGCCCTTAAACTGGGTGCCCATTCCTCAAATTCAGTATTGGCAATGGCAATCAATTCTCTATCCTCCAAATCCAACAAAAAAATATCTGAATTGCCGCTTTGGCTCGTACTGTACAGGATAAACTCCCTTTTCACACAAGAACTAAAAAGCATCAAGATTAATAAAAGGATGGGGTAAGGTTTCATGAATGGGTCTTTTTGAATAAAAAAATGACTTGTGTGAACTTAATTTAGCAAATAAAAAAACTCCGAAGGCAATGGTTCACCTTCGGAGTTTCAAAATATCTTTTCAGTCCCTAGAACAGGATTTGAACACCTGCATTGTAAGATTTGTCTGTATTGGGAGTAAATGTTCCTCCTTGTGTGTTGGCAGGAATCCTGGTAAAGGGTTCATTCTCCTGCAACAACTGATAGGCAAAGAAAATCTCTAAATGGGTAGACCTGAATCCCACCCGGAATTCTCCATAGAAGATTTCAAGGTCAAAACCTTTAAACTGGTTGAAGGGGTCCTTGCGAGGGTCTGATTCTTCTGCCTGCTGGAAGGTGCGCTGCACCCCCCCCATTCCCTGGATAAATATCCTTCTCCAAGGCTTGAATTCTACACCCGCTGCAAGGTTTGCAGTTCCTCTGGAAGTTCCTCTAAACCAAACCAACGGCAAGCCCGTCTCTGTATCAATTGAATCCCTCAAACTCGACCATCTGAATGGCCTGTCGTCCAATGGAGTAGCTCTACGAACAGGGATCACTGACAGGTCAACAAAACCAGCCCATCTCCTGTCATTGGTGAATCTGTATCGAATCTGTCCAGTGGCCCCCAGTCCATATTCCGGCAATTGGCCCCTGTATCTCTTGAATACTGCTCCCCCAGCCAACTCAATTCTTGGTTCTGGTTCTTTTGGAATGACTACCGTTACGCTATCATTGTTTCCACAGCAGCAGGTCGTCATGACCACCTTGGGTGCCGGTGGAGCAGGACATTGTACGCGAATAGGAGTTTTTTCTAGGGTATCAATGCGTCCCTCACAATTTTGCACACGATAGTACATCATCCAGCAAGAGTCAGGTTGAATCACGACCGGGGTACACTCAGGGCAAGGGGGACATGGATCTGGCTTACGGGCAATGGTGGTAGTATCAGGGCCACGAGGCGTAGGAGTCTCACCTTGTGCCACAACGATAGGCTGATTGGTCATGGCAGTATCGCCCTCATTGTCTGTTACCGTAAGGATAACATCAAATGTACCAGCCTTTACAAAGGTATAACTCGGGTTTTCTTCATCAGATGTTCCACCATCACCGAAATTCCACTTATAAACTTTGATTAACTGGGAATCCTGATCATTGTCATATGAATTATCTCCCTTAAAATTCACCGTCAAAGGAGTTTTTCCCTCGGTTTTGTCAGCTGTGATGATGGCTGTTGGAGGGGAGTAAGGATCGTATTCACAATCCAAATCTCTAGGAGGATTGGGATAGGGATTCTCATACCAACTTTCATAATCTTTCTCAAACCATACCTTTCCAATATAGGTCTCATTCACCTCCAATACCCTTCCATTGAGTTTTTCTGCTATAAAAATTCTTCCCTTTTTCGTATTGATGTGGATTTGATAGGCAAAAGTGGTGTCTTTATAGCCCGAACCGGTAAAGTGAAGGTCATTTGTTTTTCTTCCCCCTGTTGCCCAAGGAGGACAAAATGTATAATAGCCCGATCCAAAGGTAATTTCATTGGAAACTTTACAGAGATCACCAAAGACTCTCGAAAAAGGTTTGTCCCTCATGAAAGCATATTCTGCCTGATCAATGATCTTTCTGGCAGAATCTCTTAGGTCTTTATCTTTGGTAAGCTGGTGAAGTATGGCATAGGAGATCCAGTCTTTGGATACAGCCTTACAAAAATCTGGGTTTGCCTTTTTTAAGGCTTCGGGTACGGGTCGGGTTGGATCAGCGGCCTCAAGATCACCCACCATATTGTAAGTGTACACAACTCCGTCAGGATCAGTCAAGGTGCGGAAATTGTCGTAAACCTTGGTGGTTTGGGCGAGATTGGTAAGGGGCCAAATTGTAATAATTCCAAGAACAAGAAAAAACTGTAGGGCAGCTGCTTTCATTACCAGGTAGATTTTGGTGGAATTCGCAAATAATGGGCCGAATAAGCTTCTTTATTCCGTAAATATTGTTTGTAAACAAGTTTCCTCATAGTAGAAAATAGACTTTCTTGTAACAAACAAACCAAAGATAAGCTATATATCGAATTACCCAAAAATATGACTAAACGGAAGTTTTGTTTCAAATATTCGAAACTACTTTCTCCACTAGCTCATACAACGAGCAAACCATCAGAAATAGTTCAAATCCATTAAATTATTTGAAGATTTGTTGAATATTTTTCTACTGGAAGAAGATTTTTGCCTGATACTGAATAAATTCGGCATCAAAATTTCAAGGCATGATTGATTACAATAAAATCCCATCCCCATGCTTTTTGATGGAGGATCAAAGGTTGAAATCCAATCTGGTTAAGATAAATTCTGTAGCCAAGGAAGCAGGGATAGATATCATCCTGGCCCTTAAAGCCTTCGCCAACTGGACATACTTTCCTTTGATTGGAGAATACCTCCATGGAGCTACGGCTTCTTCCTTGCATGAGGCTCGCCTCATTTTTGAGCAGATGACAAAAAAAGCACATGTCTACACCCCTGCCTTGATCCCGGAGGAGTTTGATGAATTATTGACCTATACATCCCACCTTACATTTAATTCTTTCAAGCAATTTCAAACCTACAAAGAGAGGGTTAACTCACATCAATATCCCATTTCCATGGGAATCCGCGTGAATCCTGAAGCATCTGCCTCTGAAGTTGACATGTACAACCCCAGCCTTCCCGGAACGCGCTTCGGAGTCATGGCCAGCCAAATGCCTGCAGAGCTTCCAGAAGAAATCGAAGGCCTGCATTTCCATGTTTTATGCGAAGCCAGTTCCTACGACCTGGAAAAGGTCCTTGCTGCCTTCGAGGAAAGGTTTGCTCACTACCTTCCACAAATCAAATGGCTAAATATGGGCGGGGGACACCTCATTACAAGGGAGGGTTATGATGCTGAGCACCTGATCCGGTTGTTGAGCAATTTTCGAAAAAGGTATGACCTGAAAATCATCCTCGAACCCGGTAGTGCCATCGCATGGGAAACAGGGGTGCTCGTAAGCAGGGTACTTGACATAGTAGAGAACCACAACATAAAAACAGCCATCCTGGATGTTTCCTTTACCGCTCATATGCCTGACACACTCGAAATGCCCTACCAGCCCAGGGTTTTGGGAGCAGATTCATCTATAGTGGAAGGGAAACATGCCTACAAGCTCGGAGGTTCAAGCTGCCTTTCCGGGGACTTTATGGGAGATTATTCTTTTGAGAATGAACTGAAAATCGGAGATCCCGTGATCCTGATGGACATGATGCATTATACAACGGTAAAAACCACCATGTTCAATGGCATCAAACATCCAAACCTGGGAAGGATCACCGAGGCAGGAGAATTTGAGATGATCCGTGAATTTGGATACGAAGACTACAAAAGCAGACTGGGCTAATGAAAATTCGGAGGCAACAAAGCAAATGCTGCCTCCGATTGCATGATTTATTTTTACTTACAATTCCAGATCAATGTCAAACTTCTCTTCCCATGATAAACCATGAGGACCCAGTTTATCCAGAAAGGGGTCGGGATTAAATTCTTCAACATTGAAGACACCTGCCCCACTCCAATGCCCTTGAAGAAGCATCATTGCCCCTGTCATGGCTGGAACGCCTGTGGTATAGCTCACCCCTTGGGCACCTGTCTCATCAAAAGCTGCTTGATGGCTACAGTTGTTCCAGATGTAGTAGGTTTGCTCCTTTCCATCCTTGATGCCCTTGATGCGACAACCAATGGAGGTTTCTCCTGTATAATTGTCTCCCAGTTCTCCAGGATCAGGCAAAACGGCCTTCAAGAATTGCAAAGGAATGATTTCCTGGCCATTGTAATTCACCGGATCAATCCTGGACATCCCAATGTTCTGAATGACACGCAGGTGAGTCAGGTATTCCTCTCCAAACGTCATCCAAAACCTTGCCCGTTTGATAGAGGGATAGTTTTTCACCAAAGACTCCAATTCTTCATGGTAAAGTACGTAGGACTCCCTTGCCCCGATATTCGGGTAGTTCAGGGGTTTATGTATTTCAAATGGTTTGGTTTCAACCCATTCACCATTTTCCCAATAGCGCCCATTCTGGGTAATTTCTCTGATGTTGATTTCAGGATTGAAATTCGTGGCGAAGGCTTTTCCGTGGTCTCCGCCATTGCAATCAACGATATCCAGATAATGGATTTCATCGAAATGATGCTTGGCTGCCCTGGCAGTAAAGACCCCCGTAACACCAGGATCAAACCCGCATCCCAGGATAGCAGTTAAGCCCTTTTCTTTAAACCTGCCTTGATATGCCCATTGCCAACTGTATTCAAATTTCGCTACATCCTTGGGCTCATAGTTCGCGGTATCCAGGTAATGAACCCCTGTTTCGAGGCAGGCATCCATAATGGTCAAATCCTGATAAGGCAAGGCTACATGAATGACCATTTCAGGTCCGAATGACCGAATCAGTTCCACCAATTCAGGAACATTTTCTGCATCAACCTGGGCACATTTAAAGTTCTTATGGCCGGTATCCCTCACCACATCCAGGGCAATTTCATAGCACTTGGAAATGGTTCTGCTGGCAAGCATGATTTCACTGAAGACTTCGGGATGTTGGGCACATTTGTAGGCCACCACCCTTCCGACCCCACCTGCACCAATGATCAATACCTTTGACATATATGATATGCTTAAGAAATTTGGTTTAAGGCTAAATTTTTCCCGTAAATCTATAAATAGCAGCAAAATATAGCTTGTCTTTTTTTTATTTTTATCAAAAAAAATCAACCTACTTACTTGCCCCCGAAAAAGGAGCCTAAACACAACACAGAGATGTTCGACCCAAACACAGTAACCGTCAAAAATGGCAACTTCATGGGACTGCCAATCGACGAAGAAAATGCCAACTTGATCCTGCTCCCAGTTCCCTGGGATGTAACGACCTCTTTCAAAGATGGCACCTCAACCGCCTCTCAGAATATCCTGGAGGCCTCCTATCAGTTAGACTTTGCCAATCCCTATAGCCCCGATGCCTGGAAAAAGGGAATTTTTATGCCTCAGGTAAATCAGGAAATCGGTAAGCTGAACAACGCCTCTAGAAAAAAGGCCATCGAATACATTGAATTCCTCGAATCTGGTGGAGAACTTTCACAAAGCACGGAAATGGCAGAAAAACTATCTTCCATCAATGCCGCCTGCGAAGAAATGAAACAGTTTGTGTTCGATCAAACACTCAAATACCTCAACAAAGGCAAATTGATTGGGCTCATAGGCGGAGACCACAGCGTTCCCCTGGGATACCTGGAAGCCCTGACAACCGTACACAATTCTTTTGGAATCCTGACCATAGACGCCCACATGGATTTAAGACATGCCTATGAAGGATTTACTTACTCCCATGCCTCCATTTTCAAAAATGCCCTTGACATCCCCCAGCTTTCCTCCATCGTGCAGGTAGGAATAAGGGATTGGTGCGAAGAAGAGGAAGAGTTGGTTAGCAATTCCAGGGATAAAGTCAGGGTTTATTATGATCACCAAATCAAAGGTCGTATGTACGAAGGACAATCCTTCAAAGACATTTGCCAGGACATCATTTCAGCCTTGCCCAAGAAAGTATACATCAGCTTCGACATTGATGGATTGGACCCCAAATTGTGCCCTGAGACAGGAACACCAGTACCAGGAGGGCTAGAACTAAGCCAAACGAACTATTTGATTCAACAAATCATTCAGAGTGGAAGACAACTGATTGGTTTTGACCTGTGTGAGGTAGCTGGCTTAGGAAATGAATGGGACGGCAATGTAGGTGCAAGGGTTTTGTACAATCTTTCTTCCTTTCTTCTACATCAATCAAAATAAGTTATCGCCTGCAAGGAATTGAATGCTTGCAGGCGATTTCTAGTTATTTTCTGGGAATGGGGAAGATTTGAGTAGCCCTGCCATCCAGGAATTCAAAAGATTCGCCATCAAAAAGGCCATTCTCTTCAAGCATGATCCTGATACTTTTGTTCCATTCCGGCACTTTGGAGGCAGCATACAGTTCAATGGAATAGGCAGTATTGGCAAACAAGGGATAATCTCCATTTCCTTTTACGCCTTGCTGCTTGTCCCACATCCCAATGGTTGGTCCCGCTGCATGCCCGTGAAAACCAATGGGATGGGTATAGATCGAGGCCTGAATCCCTTCTTTCTTGGCTTGTTCGAGGGCATCGAGCAGGATCTGATTCCCGGATTTTCCTTGCTTAAACTCAGAAAGAAGGATATCCTGTAGCCTGTTTCCCTTTACAAAAGCCTCTTTTAAGCCTTTGGGAATGTCATCTTCGTCAGGTTTAAGGACATAAAAATGCTGTTGCTGATCAGAATTAAGCCGCAGGTAGGTAATGCCAAAGTCCACGTGTAGAAGGTCTCCATATTGGATAATGTCGTCCTCCGGCCTTTTGGAAAAGGATCGGAGAAATGCATTGTCTCCCATGGAAGCGCGTTGGATAGAAACAGAAGGGTGAAACCAGGTATCCAGCCCCAGTTTGGTTACACGATCCCTGAGCCACCACACCACATCATCGGAGGTTGTCTTACCTGGAGTAATGACAGCCTCTGAAAATGCCTCCTGGAGGATTTGATGGCCCATGGCACAAACCAGTGGGTAGATTTTCTTTTCTTTCTCAGATCGGGTTTCCAACCATGAAATGGCCAGTTTTTCAGCAGAAACGACCTTTTTTTGATATTCTTCAGGAAGTTTCTCTTGAAATTCTTCAAATTCTGTTTTTACAAGGCCATCTGCCAAGGCAAAATACCTGGAATAATTTAATCCTATTTGTTCGGGATTTTTCTCCTTAATGATCTGTACCAAAGCCTCCCATTGATCAGGATAAACATTGAGGTTCCACTGCCCCTTCAACAATTTTCCTACACTATATCTTGCAATGGCAATTTTTTCGAGGCCTTTGTTTCCATTGTAGAAAACCATGATGGTACGCCTTCTGGCGGACAACCAGGTAGCTGGAAGCATGGTTTTCATGACAGGATCTTCATTGTATTCTCGAGAAATGACAATCCACATATCAATACCTGCCTTTTCCATCAATTGAGGCAAGAGGTTTTCCATGCGTTCTTGAAGGATTTCATCAATGAGGGCTGCCCGCTCCTGTTCGTCCAAAATTTGATCCAAAGGATTCTGTGCCTGAGAAATGGGGATTAAAAAGAATAACAAAAGGAAGAATTGAAGATTTTTCATGAAGTTCAAGTTGAATGGTTAACTCGAGACATTCAAAATATCATATTCTTGCCTTAATCTAAAACCCTCAGAAGCTAAAATGACCAGTTATTAAGGTATTTGATGAAGATCTTGGCGATGTTTCGGGCATCATCAATTCCCCTATGGTGGGTACCTTCCAATGTAAATGAGTCCATTTTCAAGGCATGTCCCATCCCAAGCGGTTTTATCAAACCCTTGATCCTTTGGTGCTGGTGCTTGATACTTATATGGTGCTTTAGCCAGGAAATGTCAAGATCGTGGTAATTGCAGTCCTTTTCAAACTGCTTTTTGTCATAAAACCCCCATGAGCATAAGAAATATTCCTCCCTTCCAACTCCTATCCATTCCTGAAACTCTTCTATAACCTTTGGAAAAGTAGATGCATCATCCACCTCCTTTTGGCTAATGGTGGTCAACTCGATACAAAATTCACTTAAAATGGGATTTCGTACTGGCTTGATGAATTTTTCAAACTCAGACACGACCTTCCCTTCCTCGTTGATCTTTAAAGCACCTATCTCAATGATTTCATTTTCCTTGTTCTTGTTTCTTTCAAACCAACAAGTAGCTTCAAGATCTAGTACGATATATTTCATGCAACTGCCTTATAAGAACTCTTTGATACTTCCTACCCATCCCAGTGCCGCCAAGCCAAGGCTGAGTACAATCGCTATCCCGAGTGAAAGTGATCGAAGCAATTGGGCTGTTAATTTATTTGTGATGAATCCCAATCCACTTGCCCCATAAGACGCTAGTAAGAACATCCAGGACTCACTGCTTCCATTGATAGCCATTGGAAAATAGATAAAGAACCAAAAATTGATGAGCATCCACTGAGGAAAGGAATTTGCTTCTGAACCTCCAGGACGAAGGTATCCTACCCAAAATGAAAGAATTACTGTTGAGATGTAGGAAACAAGGTTTCCAAAAAGAAACCTCAGTCCGAGGTGGATCGCTATGATGGAAATCCCCAGCACAACATCGGTGATGATGGATCTTGCTCTATGGTTCATGTTACAAATATAAAAAAACTGTGCCATCAGATAAATGGCACAGTCAAGTCAAACCAAACTATTACATAAACCAATTTCGCAAAAAAATTGCCTAATTAATGAAATTAAATATCTATATGTGATAATTAATCTCTTGAATGTAATTTAAAGAATTAGGCGTTCTTTTGCAATTATCGCATACAAATAGTCTGTTAATAATGAGGCTTTTTAATCAGAATTAGTTTTTGTCTTTTTCTTATTTTCCAATTGCCCGATCCCTTTGTCCAAAGATTTTATAAGCTCCCCCTCCAGATTCGCATATTCATAAGTCAGCAGCTTAATGGTTCTAATACAATCAGAGACCTTCGTTTCAGAATCTATAGACAGGAGTTGATCCACTAAGCGGTCGCCATAATCCACCTGAATTCTGATTTTATCCTGAATGATTGAGAAATACCTGATTTTTTTGAATGACATTTCACCCAGGGTCCCATTTATTTTTGCGCTTTCATAGGCGACACTTTCAAGTGCAGGAAGCTGGATTCCCTTCCAGGACGGCATATCCTGCAAGGAGAAAATTGAAGTGCTGGAAATTCGCTGGTCTTTTTCCTCCTTCGTGAGCTGCTTACCGATAGAATCTATTTCTACCCTAAGTTTTTTATGGTACTCAACCGTTCGTTCAAGGCTGTTTTTGTTTTCTTTCAGTTCCTCCACCATCAGTTCAAGGGATTGATCTACCTTTTTATCGAGGACTTTCTGCTCCCTCCACTCCCCTACATAACTTCCCAGAAAGACCCCAAAAGATACAATCAGGAGCTCAAGCAAGTACTTTAGAATGGTTTTAAAATTTTTATTCATGACCCTTTCCTTTTGAAAAGTAATTCTCCGCTTAACTCATCTTTCATCTCGAGTAATTCTAAATCAGCATTATAAGTAGCATCCAAAACGAATTTTTGTTGGTCTATGATGAATTTGTAAATGAACCAATCCGTAGTAGGTGTAGGAATTTGTGGAACTTCATCAAAACCAATCCAGTCGAGGGTTCCTTCATCACAGTCGGGAGGATCCATGTGGGGAATTTCAGCCACATAGGCATAACAAATCCAATTGTATTTGACTGGAGAAGTTTCGGTCAAAACTCCACAGAAATCCATGTCTTCCAGCTTGATTCCTGTTTCCTCAAAGCATTCACGGATGGCAGCATTTTTTGGACTTTCATGTGCTTCAATTTTTCCTCCAACAGGTGTGAACATACCTTTATGAGGATTTTTGTCCCTTTTTAATAATAAAAATTGATCCCCATGCCTTAGGATACAGAGGGTAGCAGCTCGTTTAAGTCCAAAAGGAAATTTCATATTATCAAAATATAATTCAAGCTAAAAAAAAGAAGGACCTGTTAAAGTCCTCCTTAGATCTTCATGACAAAACGATCAATGCTGATTAGAATTTGCCATTGTCATTTTTCCATTCTGACTTGGGTGGAATGCTTTCAATAACATCCCAATGTTCTACAATTTTGCCTTTTTCAAGCCTGAATAGGTCATAATAAGAAGTATGGGCCCCACCGAATTTTCCTTCGCTGATGGTCAAGACAAAATTTCCTTCGCCCAATACCATGTGAACTTCGTCATATACCATCGTGATGCCCTGTTTTGCCATGGCTTCCAAGGCAGCTCCGAGCCCAGAAAGTCCATCGGCTACGCCTGGATTGTGCTGGATGTAGTTGTCTCCTTCAATGAAGTTTCCAACCTGATCCATTTCGCCCTTCATCAAGATTGTGCTAACAAAGTCCTTTACCAAAGCCTTGTTTGCTTCAGTTTTGTCAAGATCCTTGATTTCTGTAGCTCCATCCAGCTGGGTACGACCGCTTGGATTTGGTTCCTTCACTTCAATCAGGTTATCCCAGTGCTCTACAATTTTTCCATCCTCAAACCTGAACACATCAAAGCCAACCTTTGGGCCAAAGAAGTCATACTCTGTGTGGGCAAAGGCATAGTCTCCATCCTGAAATGAACGAACCACATTTGCCTTAAATCCACCCTCGGGAGCGTTCTGCATCACCGCACCAAATCCCTCAAGGCCATCTGCCACAGCGAGGTTGTGTTGAATGTACTTTTGAGAATTAATGTAAGAGATGGGAGTTTGATCACCCGTGTTAAAGCTGTTGAGCAAGGCTACAACTTTTTCCTTGTTGCTAAGTTCCATTGTTACGTTTGCTTTGGTTTTAGATTCCGAATTCTGGCTTTTGGGACTACAAGCAAAGGTAGCGACCAACAAAAGACAGGAAAGTATTATTGAGACAGTTTTCATAAGAGTTGAATATTTGCCTCAAAGATGGGGGATAACAATTTGGGGAGTGCTATCAAAAAGGAAACAAAGACTGTCAAAATGGGAAACTAGAGCAAGTTTAACCTAAATTTTTCAGGAGTGGTTCCTGTGTACTTTTTGAAAAACTTATAGAGGTTGGAAGGATCTTCAAAACCTGCCTGATAGGCAATTTCTTTTATGCTGTGCCCGGAATTTACCAATAGCCTTTTGAGTTGTATGATAAAGATCTCATCAATAAAGCGTTTGGCTGGCTTATCCAACACAGCCCGGACGAAGTTATTTACTGTCTTCGAACTAATGGCCATCATGTCTGCATAGTCCTTCACCTTCCGGGTCGTGAAACATTTTTTTTCTACCAATGCCTGGAATTGGATGAAGTCCTCCAGGTATTTCAATTCAGAAAAACTACTGTTCAGCTTCGATTTTATCCGATATAGCTTGCTTATGAGGATATGGAGGAGACTTCTAATGATTCCTAGGGAATATTCATCCTTTATTTTTTCATACTCTCCTTCCATCTGTCCAACAAGACTTAGGATATCATCAAACAATTTAACATCAGGCTCCAGGTAAGGACTGCCCAAGAGTTCATTGAAAAGCTGGAGCGTTTTTAAGGCTTGCTGTTTTTCCAAATAGCTGACTACAAATTCCTCAGTAAAAAGAAGTGCATAACCTTGGGCATCACTAGCATGGAATTTATGGATCTGATCTTTTCTAATGGTAATGATGCTGCCTTTCCTATAATTAATTTCTTTAAAATCGACACTATGGGAACCTTTTCCATAGGTTACCACCATGATGATGTAAAAATTGTTTCGGTGAAATTTTTTAGGGTCATGATCCGCAAAGGTGGTTGTAAGCGGGAATGATAAGGGAACGATGTCAAATTTTGACTTGGGAAAATTCCTGTTTTCAAATCCTACCCTGGGAATGTCAAGCTGTTCATTCATAAAGACTAATTACCCTTAATTTTTTTCAACAGTTTGATGCCTTCTCGCTCACCTGCTTCCGCTGAAAGGGCAATATGCTTTTTTCCCTTTTCCAACTCTCCATAACTGATCAGAAATTGCCCATAATAATAATCTAACAGGTCTACCTCCGTACCTTTAGAATAGGCTTCGTGAAAAAAATCTTTGGCAATTTCCATCTTCCCCAACTTGTGGTTGTAGATCCCCATATTCCGCAAGGTATAGGCACGGTCATTGGTACTGCTACGTAAAGCCAGTTCAAGGTAGCTTTTTCCCTTTTCCAATTCACCGACATGGATATAACATAATCCAAGATTATCCAGGGCATAGCCAAACTTTGGATCCAGCTCAATTGCCTGGTGCAGGTCAACAATCGCACTTTCGAATGACAATAACCTCATTTTGTAATATCCAAGGTTATTGAACAGAATTGACCTGTCCCCGGGAAAATCCTCTACCCTTGAAAGCTCTTCCAAAAGTTCTATAGCTTGCTCGTATTTTCCCTTATCATAAAGATTGGAAGCTAATTCCATTTTTTCCTCAAGAGATGCAGAATACTCCAGCTTAGCTGCATCAAAATAATCTGGTCGACTGCTCAAATGGGCAATGCCCCTAGAAAATTCCCTACGCAAATCTACGTGTAAGCCCTTTTTCCATTTGGGATTCAAGTCTTTCCTCAACCAGGCAAAAATTGCGAAGGCATATGACATTAGCGAGGAAGGAAACCCCAGGTATATACCCCAACCTTCCTGGAATATACTCTGGCTTAACTCTGAGTTTTCATCCAGATTCGGGCCTATGATCAGGCCAAACCCAAAATGTAGTGATGCCAGGAAGGTCAGCAAATCAGAATCTTCCCAATCTCTGACCCAATCTCCTCCCTGAAGTAGCTTGGCACGACACATTTCGAAACAGGTGGTTACAATCGTACGAATAGGATGGGTAAGTACAACACCTGCTAACTCAAGTCGAAATACATTGTCCCTGCGGTCAAAATCCACGAAGCTGGCTCTGGCACTTCCGTTATTCCCTATCATGAGATTTTCAGACTCCCTTACATCCTCAAAAATTTCATACTCCACCTCTGCGTCCTCCATATCCAGCAGATTTAGGCAATCTGATATCACATTCTCAATTTTTATGTCTTTTTCTTTGAATGTAAATGGGAAAAAATGAGGTGAAAGGGAATATTGGCCATGCTCTGGATAACCGTAGGCTTTTATCAACTTAAGAAACTGTTTTTCAAGCCACATTCTATCGCTCTCCCTCATACCAGGACCTCTTTGAAAGGAAAAGTTTCTTAGGCGCTTAAATAAATTCATGATTGTTTTATACGCAAAAACTGTACTTCAACTATGAAAAATCCACAGGTTCAATTAGATCCCAAAGGTTTCCATACAGGTCTTCAAAGACTGCAACTGTGCCATAAGGCATCTCCTTGGGTTCTCGCACAAAATTGATGCCTTTGCTTTTATAATTCGTATAGTCTCTGACAAAATCATCGGTGTGCATGAAGAGGAAAACCCTACCTCCTGTTTGGTTCCCAATCCTGGACTCCTGGCTATCATTTTTTGCCTTAGCCAGCAACAAATGACAGCTGGATGCCTTTGATGGGGCTACCTCTACCCATCTTTTACCTGGCTCGTCTGGCAATGGGGTATCTTCAATGAGGAGAAACCCCAGTTTATTGGTGTAGAAGTCGATTGCTTCGTCATAATCTTTTACAACGAGTGAGATTTTGTTGAGAATTCTTTTCATATAGATGTTGAGAAGGAGCTTTTCGTTCCAGAGATAATCTGAGTTAAGGTAAAACTCTCCAAAGAATTCCCCAATGTCAAAAGTTGTTCCTTAGCCTTAGCGCGGAACATACTGTAAATTTGAGATAGATTAGAAGTTAAATGGCAAAGGTACTTCTTCTCCAAATTGAAACTCCCAGCCTGGAAAAGAAAATCCTTCAGATTTTATTATGAGATAACCTCAGCTAAACAGGTCTTTTTGCTCACCAGCTCTCTTCCCAGGTACCTTTCCAAGGTGTTCATATGCCCTATCAGTGGCCACACGTCCACGCGCCGTACGCTTAATAAAACCTTCCATTACCAGGTAAGGCTCATAGACCTCTTCGATGGTTTCAGCCTCTTCACCTGCTGAAGCAGCGATTGAATTCAGTCCCACGGGGCCACCTTTGAACTTATCAATAATGGTACGAAGAATTCGTTGGTCCATGTCATCCAAACCTGCCTTGTCCACCTCCAGTGCGGTCAGGGTCATTTCTGCAATTTGCTGAGTGATGGTACCATCTCCTTTTATCTGGGCAAAGTCCCGGGTACGACGGAGTAGCCTGTTGGCAATACGGGGAGTCCCGCGGCTGCGACGGGCAATCTCAAGCGCAGCATCTTCCTCTATGGGTACCCCAAGTACGCCTGCAGATCTGATGATGATCCTCTTTAGGGTCTCGGCATTGTAATATTCCAGTCTGGCATTGATGCCAAACCTCGCCAGCATCGGTGAAGTCAATAAGCCTGCCCGGGTGGTTGCTCCAACCAGGGTAAACGGAAGCAAAGCGATCTCAATACTCCTGGCATTAGGGCCTGTTTCAACCATGATGTCAATCTTGAAATCCTCCATGGCAGAATACAAGTATTCTTCTACTACTGGAGACAACCTGTGAATTTCATCTATAAACAACACATCTCCTTCTTCAAGATTGGTAAGCAGTCCCGCAAGATCACCTGGCTTTTCCAACACAGGCCCCGAGGTAGTAACAATATTTGCTCCCAACTCGTTCGAAATGATGAAAGAAAGGGTTGTTTTCCCTAAGCCAGGAGGTCCATGTAAAATAACATGATCCAATGGCTCCCCGCGCAGCTTTGCAGCATCTATAAAAATCTTAAGATTTTCAGTCAGCTTTTTCTGGCCAGTAAAATCATCCAGCAATTGGGGTCGAAGACGCTTCTCCTCATCCAGAGGTCCAGAATTGGGATCCAGGAGATTGTTCCGCATGTATGCTAATTAACTTATCAATTTTTCTACAAATCGCCTCTCAATTACATAATTGAGGGCATCAGTCAGACAATTTAGCTAAAATTTCACACAATGCTTACCTAAATCCACAGATAATAAGCAAACAGGTCAACCCAAATAAAGAGCTGACCTGTTCTTTCCTATTTAGACCTAAACTTATTTGACATACTCAGGGCTTTTCTTCTCCATCAAGGCTTTCACCTTTCCAAAGATTCTTTCCCTCAATGAAACCAACTCCTCGGCATCAGCATTTCCTCCATTGTACTTGCTTTGAAAGCTCCATCTTGCGCGCCACTTTTTGAACCACCTATGATAGATAAAAGAAAAGTTTCCGAAAATCGGTAGACTGATCAGGTATCCCAATGCCCATTTCCAGTCCGTAAGTGCCCAGACAATGCCTGATTGAATCAAATATGCAATCGGGAAAAGGAAGAAAGCCATCAGAAACATCACAGAAGAATGGAAGTGATCATCCTTAAACATTTTCCTGGTGGTATTGATACTGAAATGATAAACCAATGCATGGTTCAAATAGCCCCAAATAAAGGCAGGTAGCCCAAGGAACAAACCGACAGCCTTGATCAGAAGTCCAAGCATACTATATGGTTTATTCCTAACCACATGGTCCCTGATCTTGAGTTTTTCAAGACCATTATTATAAATTTCTACCTCAGCCTTTAATTCTTCTCCATTTACTTCCCCCGACTCAATCCCCTCTTCCACCTTGGAAATCATTTCCTTTTCAGCCTGCAGCCTATAAAATTGATCCTTTTTTTCTGAGGGATAATTTTCCAACAGATAATCTGAAAACATCATCCTTAGCTGATCTATGGTTTCAAGATAATCAGGAGATTTGATGTGAACCATCAAGGCCTGCATAGAACCAGCCAAGTCGTTTCGAAGGTTGATCAGCGCTTTTCGGTCGTTTTCTTTGTACTCGGAAAAATAATCTTTGACTTTGAGAGGTTCTCCATAATTAAGGAGCATATCTCCGCGTAGATTCAAATGGTTGCTATAATTCAAGCCCACCGGTACGATCAGTATATCTTCTTCCTTGCCCTCTTCTACCATTTGATCCATGGCCTGAAAGGCAATCCTGCCTATTCCCTTTCTCAAAACCCTGAGTTTTCGCGCTCGACCGTGATTCCCCTCGGGAAAAATAAGCAAGCTATCTCCTGACTTGAGGATTTCAATGAAGCGCTGAAACATCACCTCATTTTTCTGGATATAGTCTGAACCATCTCGCTGACGGTAAATGGGCAACATCTTCCAGAGCTCCAAAAACTTTAAGGTTTTTTCATTAAAGACATCCGAACGAGTGATATAATTGGGTTGTTGCCTTCCCTTAGTATTGCCCCCAACCACCAGGGCATCCATGAATGCGTTTTGATGGTTGACTGCAAAAAACAAAGGCTTATCCTTGGGTACATCCTCATAACCGACGATTTGCAGCCTTCGATAATAAACCTTCAGTCCCCATCTAACCAATGCCCTCATGATGGTGTAGATCGGTTTTGTTTTATAAGTGGGTTTGTTCATTTTTTTGGATAATAAATCTTGTAAAGGAAAAGAAGTAAAAGGATTAAGGCAATCAGGCCTTCAATTGTGTAGGCTCAAGGGGCATGAGCCTGGACCAAATACTTGCAACAGAAAGACCGGCTACTATGTGCCAAATGCCCCAGAGAGCTGCAATCATAGCCATTCCACCCATTCCATTAAAAATTGGCCCAAAAATCAGGACAAGTGCTAAGCCTGAATTTTGGATTCCTGTCTCAATAGCAACGGTACGGCGATCTCTTTCTTTTATTTGGGCCAAATGAGCCAGAAAGTAGCCTCCAGCCAGTGCCAAGGCATTGTGGATCACAACATAACCTACGATATACTGCACATACATTTTGAATGCTTCCCAGTTACCCGCCAGGGCTGCAACGATATATCCCCCAAATATTATCAAGGAGAGGGTCTTCATAGGCCCCTGGATCTTTGCAGTAAATTTTGGAAAGGATTGAGCCACTATCATCCCCAATACCAAGGGAATCCCCAGAATTACCAAAATTTTCAGGATAATAGACAAGGGATCAAGGCTGATTGCCTCCAGCATGGCTGCTGCCGGAGCGTACCACTGTGCCCAAAATAAAAAGGTAAAGGGAGTCATCACCATCGAAGCGGTGGTTGAAAGAGCCGATAGGCTGACAGATAAAGCGACATTTCCCTGCGCCATCTGTGAAATAAAATTCGATACATTTCCTCCTGGACAAGCAGCCACCAAAAACATCCCCAATGCAATACTGGGACAAGGTTGAATCACGGTTACCAGAAGCAGGGTAATCGCAGGTAAGAGGAGAAACTGGGAAATTATACCGACAAGTGCAGGTTTTGGACGTTGCCAAAGGCTGACAAAATCCGAAGGTTTTAGAGACAATGCCACACCAAACATGATGATGAATAGTGTGATGTCAAGGAAAATCAGACTTTGAGGAGAAAAATTGAGATGAACTTTATCTAGGGCAGCGCATTCCATAATCGTTAGCTAAAGCTTTAAAATAATAAAATTCTTCAGCTCAAAGGAATCCCAAAATGTAAAAAAATAAAGGCATAAGAACTCAATTGGTTCTTATACCATTACTTTCTAATCTTCACTTAACTAACGGAACTCATCACCTTTGAGTTGTATTTTTTATGAAAATTATTTGACCCTATTGATCCTCAATGCCTTAAGCATCCAATCTGGAAGTGGTTTTTTGGGATCTCTTTTCTTGAGGTCCAGGTACCAGCCCAGTTTTTTGGCGATTGGCATTTTCAAGGTTTCCACAAATTCGATAAGCGTACCATCAGGGTCTTCTATATAGGAGAAATTGCCACTGGCTTCCCCCATATCAAAATCTCCACCTAAAGCGGCGGTACTGTCAACCGTAAAAGGGAAGCCTGCTTCCTCACATTCCTGCTTGAGGGCTTCCATGTTGACGATATCAAAACAAAGGTGAATAAACCCAAGATCTCCCCAGAAGCGATCCTGGAAGATTTTCTTAGGCGTGCGTTCCAGACCAACTACCAGTTCAAGATAGGTAGGACCGATGAGGCGACTAAAGGCACCTTCTCGCGGCTGGCTATGGGTCAGTAGCACTCGACGTACTTTTTGGCTGCTTCCAGGCAGGTTGGCAAAGTCATCAAAGACGCCTTCCTCATCATAGACCACCAGGTCATAGCCTAGAATATCGGTATAAAGTTTTCTGGCTTTTTCAATGTCTGATACCCCAATCATACATCCGGCAGGCCCACCTGTTTTGGAAGGAGACTTTCCAAAAAAGGTATCATGCCCGATAACCTGGAATATATTCTGATAAGGGTCTTTGACGAAGAAATGGGTATTTCCAGAAGGGTCGGTTTGAATTCCAGAAAGGATCTCGGCGCCCTTTTCCTTCATGAATTCATAGGCAGCCTCCACATCATCGCTTTTAATTCGAGTGATGAATATGCCCAAATCCCCCAATTGGGGCTCAAATTCAGGGCCTACGGGGACTCGGCTGGTATATTGCCAAATTTCGAATCCGCCACCTCCCTGGAGGTTCACAGCTAGAATCGCATGGCGAGACCTTGGCTCTCCCCCAGTGTAGGGCAACATCAATTCTGCTTCGGCTGCTTCTTCAAAAATGGGAATGTCCATCCCGAAATATTCTCTATACCAGGCCCATGCCTGGTGGACATTCGGAATTCCTATTCCGATTTGTTGTATTCCGCTAATGATCTTTTTCTCCATGAGAAAAATGTTGCTATCGGCAAGTATTATGCCTTTAGGTCTAAAAAAAGGCCATGAATTCAGGAGTAAACGTCCTGTACGTGAATCTGGCCCAAAACTGCGCAAAAATAGGGAACCCTGACGTAGATTAAAACAGAAATTTGGAATTATCGGAATTCCTGAGCCTCGGAGATACAGTTGGGGAAGGCATTATTTCCTTCTCACTTCCTTCAAAAACAAATGATTCATGGGATTCGAACTCAATCCTGTCCACTCATTTTGAAGCATTCTGAAAGACCTATCATAATACAAGGGAATGATAGGGGCTTGTTCCAACATCAGCCTGTCCATCTGCTGATAAATGCCCTGTCGAGAAGAATCATCAGTAACTGTCAATGCTTTTTCATAGAGCTTGTCGAATGCCTCCGAACTGAAATGGGTTGTATTGGGTCCGGATGGAGAGTGGTTTTTGGAGTAAAACAAGCCTAAATAATTTTCCCCATCCGGATAATCAGCAATCCAGCTCGCTCTCCAGAAGTTTACTCTGGAACCGTAAATTTCCCTCCTCAAAGCTCCGCTTTGAAGGTTCTGGATGTTGACATCCACTCCAATATTTTCCAGGGACTTCTGGACGAAGGCCATGATAGTTGCATATTCCTGGGTCGCATTCAGGGTAATTTCTCCTAGCCCTTCTCCACCTGGATAGCCCGCTTCTGCCAATAGCTTCTTGGCAGAATCAGGATTAAAGTTGAAACCTGGAACTTTTTCTTCAGAAAAACCAGGCATGCCATACGGCACAAATCCGCTGTTGGCGGGATATCCCATTCCATTCAACAAATAGGAACTGATTTTTTGACGATCAATGGCCAGGTTAAACGCCCTTCTGACACGTACATCCAGAAGGGGGTGCCCCTTTGCCACTTCCAGTGAACCATCAACCTGGAAACCCAGGTATTCAGTATTTAACTGGGGAGCCAACAAAAATTGGAATCTTTGGGAATAGTCTTCGCGAATGCTGCCATCCAGCTTCAATACTTCGTCTTTATAACTGTTGTCCAAATCGCCTATAAAATCAAGGCTGCCTTGGACAAATTCAATGAAAGCAGACAAGCGGGAAGGAATAAAGCTAACTTTGACTGCATTCAGATAGGGAAGCTGTTCTCCATTCTTATCCTCAAAGTAATCTTTGTTTTTATGCAGGATAAGAAAATTTCCCTCCTCCCATCGATAAAATTGGAAAGGTCCAGTACCCACAGGATTCACCTGAAAGTCCTCACCATAATGATTTACGGCTTCCTTGGGCACCACATAGGCATATGGCATGGCCAAGAGTGATAAAAATGCAGGGAAAGGCTTCGTCAACACAATCTGGAAGGTGGTATCATCCAATGCCCTGAAGCCAGCGACCTTATCGCTATTACCTTCAACGAAGTCTTCGAGTCCAAAAATTTTTCCACCAAAGATCCATTTACCTGTTGAGGCGGTTTTGGGATCACAAATTCTGGTAAAACTGTACCTAAAATCTTCTGCGACGACCTTCCTTTTTCCAGAATTTCCAAAAACAGAATTTTCATGAAAAAAGACAGAATCCCTTAAAATGAAGGTATAGGTTCTTGCATCGGGTGAAATATCCCATTTCTTGGATATTGAGGGAACGACGTTTAATGCACTATCCAGGGCAACCAATCCGTTGAATAGTTGAGCAGTCATCCAGATTCTTCCCCTTGAACGAGCAAAAGCCGGGTCAAGGGTATTGAGTCCTTCGGAAAGGTTCATGTGGAAAACCTCTGGATTATCAACAGATTTTTCTGGTTTTCCACAGCTTGTAAACAGGGTTATCCCCAATACACAAGCCATGAACAAATATATTTTCGATCGGTGGAATAAGGTATGTCTCAATTCTTTATATTTGTTTTAGCAAATTAATAAAAATCATGGGTAAAATTATTTGTTTGGCCAACCAGAAAGGCGGAGTTGGTAAGACAACTACTGCAATTAATCTGGCGGCAAGTTTTGCTGCACTTGACTATAAAACCCTACTGATAGATGTTGACCCTCAGGCAAATGCAACTTCAGGTGTAGGATTGGATATTCATGGAATGGAGGCTTCTGTTTATTCGGCCATGTTGGACGAAGAGACTTCGGTAAGAGATCTAATCGAAGAAACTGACTTTCCTAACCTTCATGTATTGCCTTCTGCGGAGGACTTGATTGGGGCAGAGGTAGAAATGGTAGAAATGGCGGGTAGAGAAACAAAAATGAGGCCTGTAATTCAACAGCTTCGCGAAGAATATGACTTTCTTTTGGTCGACTGTTCCCCTTCCCTGGGTCTTATTACCGTAAATGCATTGGCAGCAGCAGATTCGGTTATTGTCCCTGTACAATGTGAGTATTTCGCACTGGAAGGATTGGGTAAACTATTGAATACCATCAGAATCATCCGCCAAGGCCTAAACAAAGACCTTGAATATGAAGGCATCCTGCTTACCATGTATGACAAGCGTCTGAACCTGGCCAATCAGGTAATCGATGAGGTAAAAAAGCACTTCAAAGAAATCGTTTTTGATACCATCGTACATAGAAATACCCGCCTGAGTGAAGCTCCTTCCTTTGGTATGCCTGTCTTGGCTTTTGACGCCAAGTCCAAAGGAGCTGTAAACTACATGAACCTGGCCAAGGAAATCCTTGAGAAAAATAAAATGCCCGTGGCCAAAGCATTGGCCTAAAAACAGAATTTACATTTCTATATTACGAAAGCCTCTCAATGAATATTGAGAGGCTTTTTTTAAGGGCAGAACTGATTACTCAGAACATCCATGAATTGAATGGGGGAACTTCTTCTATGCATGCCTGAATTCAGTTCCGCATGTTTTAATCTTAGCATTTCTTACTCTTCATAAAAACTCTTTTCTACGAAAAAGGCGAATCTTTCTATGGGCAGTCCTTTCATTTCAACCGATAAGGATTCTACGACTTATTCAACTTGATGGAAGTATTTCATGCCTTGGTAGAAGGAATTCATCTATTGGCAAAATAAATTAGCTGACAAGGCAAATCCAGCATTAATTTACTGCTGTTCAGTAAGAAAAAATGTCGAATTCATTACATTGAGGGAAACAGGAAATTTGATGAAAGGAGCTCCAAATTGGAAACTTGTTATCCATATGGCTTTCTGGATAGCCCTCGGAGGAATATTCTACCTCGTCCTATGGATGAATATCAAAGAGGTGGCGATCACATTTTCTGCTACAATAGTAAATCTCCTGGGAATAGCTATACTGGTTTATGGCAATCTTAATGTACTGATTCCACGATTTTTCTCTACAAAAAAATACGTAACCTATGGAATCCTCTTATTCCTCCTCCTTGTCCTTACGTCTCTGTTCAGGTATTATGTGGGCTGGGGAATGGTCAATTGGATGGGCTGGGCTGTATTAGAAAGGTTTGGGCCTAATCTCATTGGCAGCATGACGGTGTCAGGTGCTTTCGCTCTTCTTCTAAGTACTCAGTTGGGATTAATCGAAAACTGGTTTAAGAAAAACGAATTGGAACAGGAACTTAAAACTCATCAATTGGAAGCTGAACTGCGATTTCTAAAGGCGCAGGTTAACCCCCACTTTCTTTTCAATGCATTGAACAACATTTATTCATTGTCATTTACCCAATCCTCCAAAGCCCCGGAAATGATCCTTAAGCTCTCAGATATGATGAGCTATATGCTTTATGACTGCAAAAATGAAAGTGTCCATTTGGAATCAGAAATCAATTATCTAAAAAAATATATCGACCTTCAGCAATTGAAAAAGGATGGAGAACTGGACGTAGCGTTTGAACTTGAAGGTGATCTTTCATCGATTTTTATAACTCCTATGTTGTTCATTCCATTTTTTGAGAATGCCTTCAAACACGGCAACATCGAAGATGTCAAAAACGGTTGGTTAAGGAGTAAACTTAGCTTCAAGGATCAACAATTGATTTTTTCGATTTCAAATTCATTAAAAAAGGAGTATAAAAAATACGAAAAGGGAGGAGTTGGCTTAGAAAATATTCGTCAAAGACTCGTTTTATTATTTCCAGATAGGCATCACCTCCAAATTGCAGAAAAGGAAGATCAGTTCGATGTAAATCTCACCATTAACATGAATCCATCATGAACTATTCATGCCTGATTGTTGACGATGAAAGGCCTGCACTGAAATTATTAACCGCCTATATATCCAAATTGCCCCACCTCAAGTTGGTAGCAAGCTGTGAAAATGCACTTGAAGCTACGGCGGCATTGGGTAAGGAACAGGTTGACTTGCTGTTTCTCGATATTCAGATGCCTGAACTCACTGGCTTGGAGATGCTAAAATTATTAAGAATCAAACCTAAGGTTATCCTGACGACTGCCTATAGAGAGTTTGCTGTTGAAGGCTTTTCCCTGGACGCTACGGATTATCTGGTTAAGCCCTTTTCATTTGAAAGATTCTTACAGGCCGTTAATAAAGCAACCAATCAAATTCAACTGGAAAAAACCAAAGCAGCACCTCCACAAAGCGATTCCAAGGAGGAAGTTACACAGGATCACTTCTTCGTCCGAAGCAATCATAAAATGGAAAAGGTGGATTTTGCCGAAATCAGGTACCTGGAAAGCATGAGGGAATATGTGGCGATATATACCACCAAAAGAAAGTTTGTGGTACATCAGACCATGAACCAGATGGAAAAGGAACTACCAAGCACCAATTTTATGCGGGTACACCGCTCATTCATGATCAATTTGGATAAAATTGAGAGTGTTATGGGAAATATGATCCTGATTGGAGATCAAAAAATCGGCATCGGTGCCAGCTACAAAAAGCGTTTTTTTGACCAACTACGCCTTTTATAGCCCAACCTGCACAATTTTGGTCATCCCATGCGCATTTCTGGTAAATCCTGGCTACCTAAAGGGCGTATAGTAAATCATAACACAAACAAACACCAGTATTTTTTTAGTACTTTCAGATAACTCTTTTTTTATCACACAACACCCCTGACCCTCGGGTCAAAAACCAAACACAAGCCGGGATTTGGCGTAAAACCCAAAACCCCTGTCATGAAAGCCATGTAGTCAGTCTTTGCACACGCAGCCCCAATTGCGTCACACAAACCATTAAGATTTAATCTTAGTGTTCGAAGACTTTTTCATGGTTGTGCTGTAAGCTGTCCAGGAGAGATCCTGGGCGGCTTTTTTTTATTCCTCCCTATACCAGGTAAAGGATTTGCTCAACCATGAAACCCCAAAATAACCCGTAACTTTCAGGTGTTTAGAGTCTTTTAGCTGTAATTTACAGTCAAACTTGGTCCCCCTGGAGACAGAAAAAACTGTCCCCCCACTCCACGAATTGTTACCTTTATATTCAAGATTTTCAAGGATTAGAATTTGGACCAAGCCATCTTTTGCCATTTTTTCGCGAATCTGCCTGTCTTGGTCTGGGTCAGAAGCATTCACAAATCTTCCGTGGTATTTCCCATCATTCCCGATAAAGACCTCCACTATTCCAGATCCTTTTTCACCAGGGGCAACCCATTTTCCGGTGATATCAGGTTGAGCTTGACTTAGGCTAAATGTAAAAAGGAAAAAAAAGGTTAGAAATAGGCGTGATATAAGTTTCATAAATTGATGTTTCGGTGGTTGAGTTTTAAATTAATGACGAAAGAATGGCCTTATCCGTTTACTTATATTTTCTACTTAATAAAAACGCACTTAATAATTAACCTAAAAATCTTTACCTTATTTCGAATTCTTGTAAAAAAAATCCCATGACCAGGATCCTATTCTACTGCCTACCCATTTCTTTATGGATGTTCGTAGCGTGTTCTAAGCCTATTCCAACATCTCCTTTTTCAAATCTCAAGGTAAAATGGGTTGTGTTCAGCAACCAGGAAAAAGAAACTCCTGAATGTCATGCAGGGCTTTGGTTTATCAATGAAGGTACAGATAGCATCAAAGCAGATAACTGGGATTTTTATTTTAACCACAGTCCAAGGAAGGTCAGAAAAACCAGCGGAGCAGGAGAATTGACACAGATAAGTGGAGATTTTTACAAACTGGAGCCTAAGGAAGACTTCATTATTTTGCCGGGCGACAGCCTTCTGATAGAATATTATACAGCAGCATGGCTCATAAAAGAAAGTGATGGACCAAGAGGAGCTTATGTTTACTTTTCTGATGGTCAAGCAGCCATGCCCATTCCAGTCAAGACGTCCTACTTTTGGCAATCAAACGATGCCTTGACAAGACATAAAGCCGATAGTGCCTCCCTTCCTACCCCAAAATACCTCTTCGAAAGAAACAGGATGTTAGAAGACATGGCCCCCCCTATTAAAAATACCTTTACGGGTTTTAATGTCTTGGGAGACAAAGCCTCCATTCACTATGAAAAAGGCCTAGAAAATGAAGCCAACTACCTCAAAAAGACCTTGGGATACTTTTCTTCCTCAACTATTGAACTCAAGGAATTCAAGAAAATCAAGAATTCCGATGATTTTGGAACTATTAACCTGACATTTCACAACTTCCTTACCCATAAGGAGGGCTATCAATTTACCTATGACAATCGATACATTTTAGTTGCTGGAAACAGTCCTCAGGGAATTTTTTATGGGATTCAAGACCTTCTTCGAACACTTTCTGGGGACTCACTTCATCTGGAAGAGAATGGATTTTCTCATATAGATTTCCCAAGATTTGAGTATAGAGGCCTGCACCTGGATGTAGCTCGAAATTTTCATAAGGTCAAAACAGTCAAAAAATTAATGGATGCCATGGCATTTTATCGCCTGAATGTCCTGCACCTTCACCTTACTGAGGATGAGGGTTGGAGGCTTGAAATCCCTGGTTTGCCTGAACTAACGGAGGTTGGTGGCCAACGGAAACATGGAGGTAAGGATGATAACGTTCTCCATCCATCCTATGGTTCGGGGCCATTTAAAGAATCTGACTGGGGTTCTGGCTTTTATTCGAGAGAAGAATACATTGACTTGCTTAAATACGCTAAGTCACTACACATCAAGGTCATCCCCGAAATAAACTTTCCCGGACATGCACGAGCTGCCATCAAGGCCATGAATGCGAGACATGAACGCCTGATGGCTGAGGGCAAAAAAGAAGCAGCAGAAAAGTATTGGCTCATAGATCCTGACGACCAATCAAAATACCTCTCCGCTCAGCATTACACCGATAATATTAGTTGTGTATGCAAGGAATCAGTATTTGATTTTTATGACAAAGTATTGGATGAAGTAGCCAGCATGTATGCGGAGGCAGGAGCTTCGCTTGATATCGTCCATACGGGAGGCGACGAAGTGCCTGCAGGAGCCTGGGAAGGTTCTCCGATCTGCCAGGAATTCCTTAAGAGTCATCCCGAAATCAAGGAATTCAAGGATTTGGAAAAGTATTTCCACCGGAGACTCGCACAGAACTTCGCCGAAAGGGGATATCAATTGGCTGGATGGGAAGAAATCGCCATGAATAAAGATGGCAGTGTCAATCCTGAGTTTGTTGAGGATCAATTCCTTTGTTATGTCTGGAATACCCTTTGGGGAGCTACTGATCTGGGCAATCGCCTTGTAAATTCCGGTTACCCGGTCATTTTGTGTAATGTAACAAACCTCTATTTTGACCTTGCTTATAACGGCGACCCAGAGGAAGCAGGGCTTTATTGGGGAGGATATGTGGACACCCGGGATGCCTTTAGCATGATGCCTTTGAATGTATTTGCTTCGACCAGACGGGACAACATGGACAAGCTCATTGATTACAGCCCAAGAGTTGATGGCATATATTCCAATATGGAAAAACTACAACTAAACAAAAAGGACAGCATCAAAGGCATACAGGCGCAACTTTGGAGTGAAACCATTGAAGGCCCTGAAATGCTGGAGCATTATGCCTTGCCAAAATTAATCGGCATGGCAGAAGTAGCCTGGAATAATCGTTTAGAAAATCAAGAGGGCGTCTTCAATGCCTATGAAATCCGAATGAAAAAATGGAAATACCTCGCGGCCCGTATAGGAACTGAAGACTTGCCCATACTCGATAAATTGTCGGGTGGATACCTCTACCGCATCCCTCCACCTGGTGCCATGATAAAGGATGGAATCCTCCATGCCAATGTTGAATTTCCAGGCTTGAAGATTTTTTACACCATCAAGGGATCAAAAGAGGTTAAAGAGTATACCAAACCTGTATCCGTGAATGGCGAGATCAACATTTGGACAGAAAACTCACAAGGACGAAAAAGTAAAATTTGGAATATCGGCCCACGGGTTTCATCCCAAAAGTCAATATTCCCCAAACTCACTTTTGAAGAGTGATCGTCCATTTGGTATTGTAGCTTGACCTTCCAGGGTTGTACGTGAATGCTGGATCGTAAATTTTGCTGGCTTCTTCTCCTCCATTCGATTAAGGATTCTGATAGACTTGTCATATTGAAATGCAGGACAGGAGAAAAAGTACCAGGGGGATGAGAAAAATGTATATTCTTGCTGTCATGCTTTCAATTATTTTTAGAAAATACGGGGGTAAGTTTAACTCCAAATACTATCCTTAAACCAGAAAAGTAGTCTGTCTTTACTCCGAGTTCTTCCTCTACATGCCTAATGGGTTCTTCTGCCCAAACTTGAAAATCAGTAGGAAAAGAAGAAGGTGGAATATGTGGCGTATCATTATCATCCAGAGTAACGATAAATTTAGAACTCTTGAGAAATGCACTTATTGGTAAACTTAGCCATGCGGATATATTTACCACCAAAAGTTAAAGTCGATTATCTACTTTTTTCATCATGTAATCCTTCCAACTGGCAAAATCCCCTTCAATGATATGTTTTCGAGCTTCCTTAACCAGCCATAAGAAAAAGTGCAGGTTATGGATGCTGGCAATGGTAAATGCAAGGTACTCTTGAGCCTTAAACAAATGTCTCAGATAGGCTTTTGAGTACTTTTGGTCCATGAGGCAATCGCTGTCGGGATCTATTGGCGAAAAGTCATTCTCATACTTCTTGTTCTTCATATTTCGAATACCTTCCCGAGTATATATTAGCCCATGTCTGGCATTTCGTGTTGGCAAGACACAGTCAAACATATCAACTCCTAATGAAATGCATTCCAATAGGTTTGCCGGAGTCCCAACCCCCATCAGGTACCTGGGCTTATCCTTGGGAAGAATTCTACAGGATAGATCAGTCAATTCGTACATGATGTCATGAGGTTCTCCTACCGAAAGACCTCCAATGGCACATCCTGGCAAATCCAGTTCTGCAATAAACTCAGTAGATTCCGTACGTAAATCCTTGTAAGCACCACCTTGAATGATTGGAAAGAGATTTTGGTCATACCCATAGAAGGGTTCTTTCGAATGAAAATAATCCTTGCACCTTTTTGCCCAACGGTGGGTCATGTGCATGGATTCTTTGGCGTAGTCATACTCGCATGGATAGGGTGGACATTCGTCCAGCACCATGATGATATCTGCACCGATGGCCATTTCGATGTCCATGACAGACTCAGGGGTGAAGAGGTGCTTGGCACCGTCGATGTGATTGGCGAAGGTTACGCCTTCCTCCTTGATCTTGCGGTTGGCAGCCAAAGAATATACCTGATAGCCTCCACTGTCGGTCAACATGGGACGGTCCCAGCCGATAAATTTATGCAAGCCACCTGCTTCCTTTAAGATATCCGTACCAGGCCTGAGAAACAGGTGATAGGTATTGCCAAGGATAATCTGGGCATCAACATGATCGGTCAGGTCTTGCTGAGAAAGAGCCTTTACGCTACCGACCGTGCCGACAGGCATAAAAATGGGTGTCTCAATCACTCCATGATCCGTAACGATTTTTCCCGCTCTGGCTGAACTTTTGGGATCTGTATGTTGAAGGGTATATTCGAGCTTCATTATTCTTCTTGTAGCCTGCAAATTTACAGGAAGATTTCAAGAGGGGAAAGCCTGAGCATGCCAATCATACATTTAATTTTCTCAGGTCATTCTCACATGATCTCTTTTTGACTTTGCATTTCATCAAGAATTTGTATTTCCTTTGCCCTTCAACCTCAGGATCTGATGAACAGCAAGATTGAGATCACCCTTCAGGGCGAAACCCTCCAACTACTTTCAGAAAGGGCCATTTGGTGGCCTGAACAAGGAGCATTGCTATTGGCGGATCTTCATCTGGGTAAGTCTGGGCATTTCAGGTCTCATGGGATTGCTATCCCCAATCAGGTAAATGCAAATACACTCCAGCGATTTGAAAAACTGGTTTCGACCTATCAACCTAGAAAAGTCATTTTCCTTGGAGACCTGTTTCACTCAAGATACAACAAGGAGTGGGAGGCATTCTGTGCTAGCTTGAATAGAAACAAGACCAGAAACATCCTGATAAAAGGAAACCACGACATACTCACAGCTGAGCATTATGCCCAGGCAAAGATGGAGGTATTTGAGCATTGCTATTCCCTGGGCCCCTTTACCCTATGTCATGAACCCCTTGATCAAAAAATAGAAGGGAAGTATAGCCTTTCGGCTCATATTCACCCAGGTGTCCGACTGGTAGGTTCAGGTAGACAAAAGCTCAGTTTGCCTTGTTTTTTCTTTGGAGAACAGGAAGGCATCCTACCTGCATTTGGAAGTTTTACAGGTCTATACATGATGGATGCGACAGAAGCAAAAGCCATTTTTGCTATTGTAGAGGAGCAAGTAATCCAGGTTCATGGAGAAAAAATGGAAGGCTGATTTCTCATTTTCAAATCCCCTCCCCAATCCGATCAGTCTACAAAAAATGGAATTGGGCGTTTTCCCCAGAAAATTTCCAAATTGTGAATAAATTCCTGTTGCTGATGGGAAACTCTCTTTATATTAGCATCCACCAAATACAATGGACGTTAATTATCCACATAAGCAGTTGGCGCTTTTTGACGCTAAAAAATTCAGCAATCCTCAGCTGACCCTGTTTGATGTGGAAGCATTCAGGGTAAAACCTCCTCAAACCAAAAGAAAAAGGAGAAAAAGGAAGTCTTGCCCTGATCTTGCTAGAGAAGAAATCAAAAATTTATCCAAAGAATTTTTGCTCTTTCCTTAGTTTACAATTTCACGTCCAGGAAATAATATTTTTCGAACAGTCCCTTTTCGTCATGAACCTCCGCCATATATGGCAGGTTGGTCTGGGTATCAATGTAAAGGCAGGTGTATTTAGCATAAGATGTTGGAATCTTGATATTCTGCCCCTCAATGCTTTTGTATGACTTTGAAAGCTGAGGATTAATTTTCATGATCTTATAGGCAGAAATATTCATTTTGCTTGCAATTGCATTCACACTCTCTCCTGATTTGGCGGTGTATTGGGTGAATGAATATTGATCATCCTTAATTTCTATCTTATGGACGGATCTCCCATCAAGGCTAACATTTCCACGATCAAAGAAGACTTGATTAAATCTACCTTCATTTTTTGCCTTTTTGGAAGCTGACTTGACCAGATTCACAATGGGGGTAAAGCCTGTTGCTGTAATGGGATGGTGCGTATCTGCCATAATGGTTGATCCATGAATAAAAAAGTCCTTCGGCACAGATCCAATACCCAGGTTGATATATACAGTTGCGTAGGCTGATCTCTTATTTGCATTATAGAGGACTTTGGTGCCCTTATTGGGAGATAGCATGTTGATTTCAACATCCAGTGGGCGGTGGGTCATGCTGACGTTCATGACCTTCTCAGTCATGCCTTTTTCCATCCTTTCGAAAGAACGAAACTTAAAGGAGACCTGATTGGCATCTCTTACTGCCTGATACATTTTATTTAGGCTCGCTTCTTGCCCCCAGGATTGAGAGCTAACCAATAGCATAAAGCTAAATAGGATAATGCCCTTCTGTATTTTCAAGATGAAATTCATATGATTGAATAGCTAGGTTTTTGGTTTTTTAACGATTTTTCTTGGGATAAGATTTGAATTGAATACAATTGGTCATTTTCTGGCTTAAATTTTCTTATTTTTGCCTGATTTTTTGATAGAATCAGCAGATACATGGATAGGAAACAGGAAATTCAGCGAAGGAGAACATTTGCCATCATCGCCCACCCGGATGCGGGGAAAACCACACTTACAGAAAAACTTTTACTATTTGGAGGAGCTATCCAGACAGCTGGTGCCGTAAAGTCCAACAAGATCAAGAAGGGAACTACTTCTGACTTTATGGAAATCGAGCGCCAAAGAGGTATTTCTGTTGCCACCTCTGTAATGGGTTTTGAATACCGAGGACTTCAGGTAAATATCCTGGATACCCCTGGGCACAAAGACTTTGCTGAAGATACCTATCGAACTTTGACAGCAGTCGACTCAGTGATAGTAGTCATTGACGTAGCCAAAGGTGTCGAGGAACAGACCGAAAAGTTGGTGGAGGTCTGTAAAATGCGAAAAACGCCCATCATGGTTTTTGTGAACAAACTGGACCGTGAAGGAAAGGACGCCTTCGAATTGCTGGATGAAATCGAAGAAAAGCTCAAACTGAATCCCCTACCCCTTTCCTGGCCTATTGGCATGGGGAAGAGATTCCAGGGAGTTTATTCCCTTTATGAGAAAAAGCTGGTCCTCTTCACTGCTCATGGCAAGCAGCAGGAAAATGATGTTCAGGTATTTGAAAATCTGGAAAATGAGGAGTTGGATCAAATGATTGGGGATGGCGCGGCAGAGGTACTTAGGGAAGAAGCTGATCTGATTACGGGCGTATATCCTGAATTTGAAGTAGAAGAATACCTGGAGGGAAATATTTCTCCCGTCTTTTTTGGATCTGCAGTCAACAACTTTGGGGTAAGAGAATTGCTGGATTGCTTTGTAGAGGTTGCTCCTTCGCCTGGGCAAACCCTGACTGAGGAAAGAGAAATAGACCCCTACGAAGATAAATTTTCAGGCTTTGTATTTAAAATACATGCAAACATAGACCCCAAGCACAGAAACAGGGTCGCATTTGTGAGGGTATGTTCAGGTAAATTTGAAAGAGGGAAAGCCTACAAACACATTCGGTTGGGTAAAAACCTCAAATTTGCCAACGCAACCACTTTCATGGCCTCCAAAAAAGAAATCGTTCAAGAAGCCTTTCCGGGAGATATCGTAGGTCTTTATGATACTGGAAACTTCAAGATTGGGGACTCATTGAGTGAGGGGGAACAACTCCATTTTACGGGCATACCCAATTTTGCGCCGGAACTCTTTAAGTATGTAGAAAATGCAGACCCTATGAAATCCAAACAATTGGCAAAGGGACTTGACCAGTTGATGGACGAGGGAGTGGCCCAGTTGTTCCTCCACCAATACACCAATAGAAAAATCATAGGTACAGTAGGCGCACTACAGTTTGATGTGATTCAGCACAGACTGCTTCATGAATACGGGGCTACTTGCCGATACGAACATGCCTCGCTTCACAAGGCAGTCTGGATCACCTGTGATGACGCTGCTGTCATGAAGGCATTCAGATCCCGAAAGGCTAAAAACATGGCAAAAGATAAGCATGGCAATGATGTATTTTTGGCAGAAACCTCATGGGATTTGAATTCTACGCAGGAATTATTCCCTGAAATTCAGTTTCATTTCACCAGCGAATTTTAGTTCGTGAAATACTTCCTCGGCATTCCCCAGAAATAAAAAACTCATAATCAATGCATTAGTCCTGGAATTAGCTCAAAATTAAATTCCAACAAGATTCCTCATTCTGCAAAAATATATTGACATCCATATCTTCTTTCCTCTGTAAAAAATTCAGCCTAAATTTTTAAAAATGGGTTGCAGGGAATCCCAAGCTCTTATAACTTAAGATCAGGTAAATAATCTGCACCAGAGGGAATGCCAATATTTAATGCGGTAAAGAATAATGACCTTGTATCTCTCAACTCCTATTTAAAAGATGGGGGTACTCCCTCTGTGATTGACAAAAATGGAAATGGGCTTATCCATACCGCCATTTATGAAAACTCTCTGGAGGCATTGCAGTTGATGCTGGTTCATGGTGGCTCTCCTGAGGTTACAGACGGTTTTGGAAACAAACCCATGCAGGTGGCTTCCATTTATGGAAATCGCGAAGCTGCCTCCCTTCTTTTGGCATTTGGTGCTGATATAGATGGCATCAGTCCTACCAGGCCGTGGACACCACTGATGTTGGCCTTGAATGAAAAGCATACAGACCTGGCCATTTGGCTGATTGACAATGGTGCTAACCCTGATTTTGTAGATCATGAAGAGGGCTGGACGCCTCTGCTTGTAGCTTGTGAAAACGGCCTCAAGGAGGTAAGCCTGGAAATCATCCAAAGAGGAGGAAAGGTCGAAGCGACCATTACTTCTGGAGATATTGCTGGCAGATCTGCCATTCACCTGGTCGCTTATCACGGTGAAGTAGACATGGCTAGAGAACTGGTAAACAGGGGGATAGATGTCAACGCAAAACCTGTAGGTGGTGGGTTAAGTCCCTTACATTGGGCAGTCTATAATGACCACCAAGACTTGGTAGAATACCTGTTGGAAGCCGGGGCAGATCCGAACTTGCCCGCTGCGGGGATTTACGATGACAGGACTCCATTGCATTATGCAGTCGCCTGCAAGCGGGGACACCTCCTGCCGAGTTTGCTTTTACATGAAGCCGATCCACTCCAGCCAGACAACCAGGGCAGGACAGCTCTTGACTTGGCTTGGCAGTTTTACAAGGAAGGGAAAAAAGGCATATACCGCGAAATTCTCAGCCTTTTGGAAGATCATGCCTGATCTTTTTCATCGCTTTTCGTCTGATTTTCAACCTTGCCATTTCCTCTACAATTGCTAAATTGTGGAAAAAGTGATTATATATTCCCTTAATTAAAGAAGAAATTAAACTTTTCAACTTCCATAATTTCAAAAACCCTTAGAAAACCGACAACCTATGCTTCGATCACTGGCCATCGCCGTGAGTGTATGCTTGATTCAAACCCTGACATTTGGGCAGCAAGCCGAGCTACCTGCATATCACGGAGGTTCCCCCTTCCGGACGCTGGACATCAAGGACCTTGATAAAGGAAGCTTGAAGAAGGAGACCAGCTTCGACTTCAATAAATTTAGCACCAACAAATTTGTACCTCCTACCACCCGAAAGTGTGGAACTACCGAAACTGAAAAGACCAGGTCTCTAAGCCAAAAGGTGGAGTCCAAAGAATCCTTTGAAGAATGGATGAACCAACGGACAACGTTAGAAAGTGTCAATAGACGATCTACTGCCCGGGGTCAAAAGATTTATACCCTTCCAGTAGTATTTCATGTGATCTACAGCAAGCCTGAGGAAAACATTAGTAAAGAACAAATTCTTTCTCAATTAGAAGTATTGAACCGCGATTATAGAAGGACAAATGCGGATAAGGAAAGAACCCCTCGTGCATTTGGAAATATCGCAGTAGATCCAGGTATTGAATTTTGTCTGGCAGGAGTTGACCCTCAAGGTCAACCTACGGATGGCATCCACCGGGTTTCTATGTCAGGAGCTCCATTTACAGAGTCCTTCATGAATGGGGTAGTGAAACCACAAACCATTTGGGACCCTGAAAAATACATGAATATCTGGGTAGCCAGCCTATCAAATGGAATCCTTGGTTTTGCCCAGTTTCCTGAGTCAGGCAATGTCCCGGTAGTAGGATTACCTGGGGCTCCCGGTGGCGCAAAAACAGATGGGGTGGTATTGAACTACCTGGCTGTTGGAACCATGGGAACTGCGATTTCGCCTTTCAACAAAGGCCGTACGGCCACCCATGAAATAGGCCATTTTTTGGGTCTGAGACACATTTGGGGAGATGGACCTTGTGGAGAGGATGATTTTTGTGATGATACCCCAGAAACCAGTTCCCCCACCTTCAATTGTCCTCCATCGGGACTGAGTTGTGATGGGCAACGTGCCATGATCGAGAATTTCATGGATTACACTGATGATGCATGCATGAACCTCTTCACGATCAGCCAAAGGCTGAGGATGCGAACTGTTTTGGAAAACAGCCCAAGAAGAAAAAGCCTTCTCAATTCTGACGCATGCGGTGCTGGCATAGCCCCTCCTGAGCCTGCATTTGCAGCCAACCTTGTCCTGGGTTGTGCCCCTATGCAAATTCAGTTTAAGGATATCTCTACCAATCAACCTCAAAATTGGAAATGGACGTTTGCAGGGGGTCGTCCCTCAAGCTCAAATAAGCAAAATCCCAAGGTAACCTACCGAAATCCGGGAGTTTATCCAGTTACCCTTGAAGTGAGTAATAAAGGCGGATCAAGAGCCATCACAAAAAAAGGATATATAGAGGTACTTTCATCCAATGATAGCCTTCCCTATCTAATTAGTTTTGAAGATGACAGTGATTTTCCTCCTAGAACATTTACCAAAAACATTGAGGACGACGATTTTCAATGGACAATCACCCATCTTGTGAGTGGTGAAGGTTTAGGAAAAGGCTCTATGACCATCAACAACTTTGACAACAACCTGCTAAATGCCTCAGACTGGTTTGTGTCTCCTTTGCTGGATGTCAATGATGTAGAAAATCTTATCCTTAGTTTTGACCTTGCTTACGCACCCTTCAGTTCAAAGTATGAAGATACGCTGGGGGTATTTATCGCAGGTGATTGTGGGACTGTCTTCAAAAGCATTTACTACAAGGGAGGAAAACGCCTGAATACTACCAAAAAAGAAGGAGTACAAAAGAAGTTTGTCCCTACAAACAAAGAATGGCGAAAAGAACTTATCAACCTGAATGCCTACAAAGGGTTCCAGAGTATCCAGGTGGCCTTTGTGACCTTCAATGGACATGGAAACAACCTTTTCCTTGACAACATCTATATAGGTGAACAAAAATCCAACCTACCTGATCCCATATTTACCCAAAATACCAGCTCCATTTGTCCTGGGCAAGAAATCCAGTTTAAGGACCTAAGTGAAGGCAAAATTACCAAGAGGGTATGGTCATTCCCTGGTGGTATTCCTGCCAGTGATACGAGCTTGGTTCCAAGGGTAACTTATGACTCCGCGGGGAGCTATGATGTCTTCCTTACCCTGATCAATGAAGATGGTGAAAGGACAACTGAAAAGAAAGAACATATCAGGGTTAGAGAGGTGCCAAGTTTAAAGTTGAACGCTTCTAAAACAAGAATTTGTAAGGGAGAAGAAATAACCCTTGAGGCAGAGGCAGATGTGAATTATCAATGGGTCGTGGATGAAAATGACAAAATTCCCGATGGGAATCTTCTCAAAATTAGTCCCAGGAAAGATTTTGTGTATAAAATCAAAAGCGACGGTACGGGTAGTTGCAAAGCGGAAAGTTCGGTAGCTATTCGTGTGGATCAAGAGAAAAAATTGACGATTACCCCTCCAAAAGCTAAAATTTGCTCAGGAGAATCCATTGACTTACAGGTTACAGGAGCTGATTCTTATGTTTGGAGTCCCAATGAAAACCTGAACACCAATGTCAGCGGAAGGATAACGGCTTCGCCTGGCCGTACGAGCACCTACACTGTAGTCGGAACCACCTCAGGTGGATGTGTTATCAAAGACTCCATTCTCATTGAAGTCGAAGGCGGGCCAGAAGGCCTGGAAATCATCGCCTCCAAAACAGAATTGTGCAAGGGAGAAAAGTTAGATCTAATTGCCAGTGGAGCCTCAGGCTATACTTGGTTCCCCAGCTTTGGGCTAAATAGAACTGATGGTGCAAAGGTCATTGCATTCCCAGAAAACAATACCATCTACACAGTCAATGGCTTGAGTCCAAGTGGTTGTAAGGCATCCAAGAGTATCGAGCTGACCGTTCATCCAGGCCCAAGTATAAATGCATCTGCAGACAAGCAAACCATTTGCTCTGGTGAAGAGGTAGAACTCAACGCAAGAGGGGCCGAAAGCTATACCTGGATTGGAAGTGCAGGCCTGCTTGACAATGACGGCCCGACAGTTTATGCCAATCCCGAGGAAAGTGCAACTTATACCGTAATAGGTACCACAGGTTTCAACTGTACAGATACTGCCCGAGTCTTCGTAGATGTATTCGAAACGGCTAAATTGGATGTAAAAAGAAGCAAATCTTCAGTTTGTATAGGCGAAAGGGTTACCCTTAAGGTTTCTGGAGCCAAAAGTTATCAATGGTACCAAAATGGAAGCAGATTGGACTTGTCTCCTAGAACAACCGAATACACTGCCCTTATTTATGATCCTACCACTATAAAAATTGTAGGTACGGATGTGAGGGGATGCGAGATCCAAGAAGTTACCAAGATTGAGGTAACGGATAATCAGGTCATCCCTGAGGCTTCTTTTGTGTCTGAAAACAGGTTCACCTGCGCAGGACAGGAGGTTGAATTCAGTTCTACCAGTATTGGAGCTACCCAGTATTTCTGGGAATTTCCAGGTGGAACTCCCCGAAACTCTACAAGAGCAAATCCTTCTGTGGTCTATAAAGAAGAAGGAGTCTATGATGTATTCCTGGTTATAAGGTCTTGTAGCGGAGAAGAATATAGGGCCGAAAGAACAAAATATGTAGTTGTTGGCCAACCATTTGAATTTACCATCAGTGATGAGACCGTTTCCCTCTGTAAAGGAAGTTCCTATACCATTCAGGCTGAAGGGGCATTGGATTATGAATGGTTTCCGGCTGAAGGGCTAAGCACTACCCAAGGCAATGAAGTAAGCGTTAGTCCATTGAGAGATATGGAATACACCGTTATTGCCAAAAATGAAAATGGATGTTTCATGGAAAAGACCTTTGAGGTCAAACTTGTAGAAGGCAAAGACCCGGTTCAGATTGACGCGGTATCTCCGATTATTTGCGAAGGTAGTTCCATCAGCCTTTCCGTCAATGATCCAGGAATTGGACTTCAGTGGACACCTTCTGAGTCGCTTGAAAGCTCAGATGGCAATACCGTTCTTGCAAGTCCCAAGCAGACAACCCTTTACACCGTCACCCGCCGTGATATGGATGGCTGTGAATCCAGTGATACATTGACGGTTAAGGTAATACCCACCACTCCGTTGAGCCTTGTACCAGAGAAAATCCAGATTTGTCCAGGTACTTCAACTACCCTAAAGGTCTTAAACGAGGGGGTTTACAGTTGGACTCCTTCCTACGGTTTGAATACGACAGTCGGACAGGAGGTAATTGCCTATCCAGGAGAAAATACCACTTACACTGTAACTGGTACTGATGCCAGTGGTTGCCCTAGTGAAGGTAAAGTAACTGTTGAGGTCAATGACCCAACCACAATCAAAGTTACAGCCTTATCGGAGCAAATCTGTCTGGGTGATACCACTTCTATTTCTGTGGAAGGTTCCAGCAACATCAGTTGGAGCCCTTCGAGGGGTTTAAGTAGCACAAAAGGCAATCGGGTCAGGGTCTTCCCGACAGAAACTACGACTTACACCCTCTCTACAGGTTCTGATGAATGTAGCACGACAAGAGAGATTACCATTGAAGTGGTTCAACCTGAGCCTGTAGTCATCAATCCAGCTCATCCTGAAATATGTGCAGGAGAGTCCATCATGCTGATGGCGACCAATTCGTCCAGCTACGAGTGGGAGGTCAGTCCTGGCTTATCCTCCAACTTTGGATCAAACGTTGAGGCACGACCTAGCCAGACAACTTCTTATACCGTTTCGGGCTATGACATCAATGGTTGTCCCACCAAAGGCTCCGTAACTGTAACTGTACACGAAAGCAATTTCCTGGAAGCAACTGCCTCCGCTTCGAGTTTCTGTGAAGGAGATGGAGAACTTTCTCTTTCCGCCAGGGGAGCGACCAGTTACGAATGGCTCCCTGCCGATGGCTTGCTGGGCAATACCCGAGGACTTGAAGTTAAGGTAGCTCCTGAAGAAGCCAGCGTATACAAGGTGGTTGGGACAAATGAGTACGGCTGTAAGGATACCGCTGAAGTAGAAGTTGTGGTGAGGGCTCCATTGGTAGATTTTGGTGCATCCAAAAATGAAGTTGACCTGGCTCAGGAAGGTGAAACCGGAGAGGTTAGGTTTTTTGATAAGACCCCAAAAGCCAAGTCTTGGTTGTGGGACTTTGGAGATGGTGGGATATCCAGAGAAATGAACCCAAGCCACATATATACCCAGCCGGGGAATTATACCGTGAGCCTTCAGGTAAGTGATGGAACTTGTTACAGCACTGCCCTTCAAACCATCACGGTCAAGAACAGCAGCAGCTTGTATGATATTTCGGAAGAAGGCAACATCAAGGTAACAGAGGGAGACTCCAAGGGGATATTTATACTGAGCATTGAAAGCCCAAGGGCCATGGCATTGGAAGTCAGGCTGCTTGATGGCAAGGGAGCGCAGCTGCTGGCTGGTATCCTTCAGGTAAAACCTGGCACTTATACCCAGGAGATAAACCTTACCGGATATTCCAAAGGGACCTACACCTTGCAAATCCTGGATGGAGCAGAAGCTACTAACCTGGAGTTATCCATTGAGTAGGAAATCAAATAAGCATAAATCAAAAGAGGCTGTCCAGATGGACAGCCTTTTTGTTATTTCAATAACTCTAATTAGTCTCTACTTCCGAAGAACCTAAGCAGGAACAAGAAGAGGTTGATAAAGTCAAGGTAAAGGGTCAAAGCACCCATTATGGCAATCTTTCTGGCGTTGTCTGTTTCTGGATCAATGGCTTGCCCAATTTTCAACATTTTTTGGGTATCATAGGCAGTCAAGCCTGTGAAAATCAGCACCCCTACACCTGAGATCACATAATCTATAAGGTCGTTGTCCAGGAAGAAGTTCACCACCATAGCAATCACCAGTCCTATGAGGGCCATATAAAGGATATTGCCCAGTTTGGTAAGGTCCACCTTGGTTGTATACCCAACAACAGCCATAGTTATAAAGGTACCTGCCGTTACAAAGAAGGTAGTATAAATCGTACCCAGCTTATAGACCATAAAAATTGAAGCAAAGGTAATCCCGTTTAGAACCGCATATGCTGTGTAAGCAAGTGTAGCTGCTCCCAAACTCATCTTATGCACCCTTGCAGACAAATAAAATACCAATGCTAGTGGAGCGAACATAACAACGTAGAAAAGGATCTGGTTGCCGTAAAAGAAGTCCCTCAAGCCCTCATTGGAGGCAACTAACCAAGCAGTAAGACCTGTCAGTAGCAGCCCAATAGACATATTGGTAAATACATTCCTCAGAAATGCATTCGCCCTGTCTTTGGTCAGGGGTTTTGTAGCCCCTTGAAAGTATTGATCACTTGTATTTCTAAAACTGTCCATTATTTAGTTTTTCTTTTATTTCAGATATAATAATACGAAGAAATTCGAATAAGGATTTAACATTAACCTGAAATAGGTTCAATTAAAAATCTGAAAATACAGGTAAAATGAGCTAGTCTAATGGGTCTTTTTTTCCTGTAAACTCAACAAAACGTAAACTTTGTCTTGCCATTCTTAAAATAATCAACTTTTGTAAAAAAGACTGCCTGAAAAATAAAATAATCAATTAACTTTCAAGCCTTAAACAACTTTCCCAGACAAACAAGCACAATGAAAATCAATTATTTCCTCCCTTTGATTCTCCTTGTAATTTCCTCATTGCTAGGCTGCGAAGCTACTTCCAGCAGCCAGGGGACTCATACAAATGGAGCAAATCCTACGGAGCTTTCCCAGAATTCCGTTGAACTACCAGCAGGGACGCAATTGGTAGTTGGGTTTTATAATGTCGAGAATCTTTTTGATACCAAAGACAACCCTAAAACCGCAGATGAGGACTTCTTGCCTGAGGGAAGATATAATTGGACTGAAGAAAAGCTGGAAATCAAGTTGGCAAACCTGGCCAAAGTCATCGGACAATTGGGAGATAATGGGCCAGATTTTCTGGGATTGGCAGAATTGGAAAATCGATCTGTAGCCGAAAGGCTAGCCAGCCACGAGCTAATTAGAAATAAGGGCTATGAATTGGTACATGATGAGTCGCCCGATGAGCGGGGAATTGATGTTGCATTCCTCTATGACCCAGAAAAGATGAACTACGAAGGTTACGAAGCCTTGGAAGTCGTAAAAAAAGGAGATCAAAACTTCAAAACCCGCGAAATCCTTATGGTTAAAGGTAACATCAACGGACAACAAATGTACTTTTTCGTTAATCACTGGCCATCCAGGAGAGAAGGAAAAGAGGAGAGTGAACCCAACAGGGTAGCAGCAGCCAATAGGGTGAAAAGTAAGATAGAAGAAATTCTAAAGGAAGACTCTGAGGCTGGATTCGTGGTCATGGGAGACTTTAATGACGATCCATTCGATAAAAGCATCACCCGTGTATTGGGGGCTGTTGGCAGCAAGGAAAAACTCAACGAAGACCAACTCTACAATCCAATGAGTCCAATCTTTGATCCTGAGAACTACGGTTCTCTTACTTACCGTGGGAGATGGAATCTTTTTGATCAAATCATCATCAGTGAAGACCTCCTGGACGGAGAGCATTCACTTTCCTACCTTCCTAATTCTGCAAAAGTATTCAACTCAGAAATGATCAGGGTTCCCAACAGAAATACCAAATTTGTACCCAGGAGAGCCATATTCAAAGGCAAATTTCAGGACAATGGCTTTAGCGATCATTTCCCGGTTTATCTGACTCTATATGTCAACTGATAAATCCAGGATTTGCGTCATGGGATTGGGCTGGCTGGGAATTAGCCTCGCAGAGCGACTTCAAAAAGATGGACATGAAGTTTTTGGGACAACAACAAGCCTGGAAAAAACGGGGCAGCTTCGGAATTTGGGTCTGAATCCCTCCATTTTCAAAATGGAGCCTGGACTTGATATCAAGCAGGTAATGCCCCTTTTGGATTGTGAGATACTCATTTTAAATGTTCCCCAAGGGCGAAAAGATCAAGGCAAAAACTTCCTCGAAGGCTTAAAACTATTGACACAAGGCATTGCTCAAAGCTCCCTGCGACATGTCCTGTATATAAGTTCGACCAGGGTTTATAGGGAATGCAAAGGCGAGGTCAATGAGTTTACATCATTAAATCCTTCAAGTGATTATGGGAAGAGGTTATTAGAAGCTGAAGAACTCATTCATTCTACGGGTAAAGACTCCACAACCCTAAGATTGGCGGGCTTGATCGGCGGGAGAAGACATCCAATAAAGATGCTACAGGGGAAAAAAGGTCTGGCAGGGGGATATCTTCCGACCAACCTCATTCATCGAGCAGATGTAATCGGCCTGATAGAAGCCATCATAGAACATCAAGCCTGGAAAGAGACTTTGCTTGGAGTAGCTGCTCAAAAACCTCAAAAAAAGCTGTATTATCCTGAAATTGCCATTAGAGAGGGGTTAGTTCCGCCCATATATCTTGAGAGTGAGCCTTCACCATTTCCCATTCTGGACAATGCTTATACCCGTGAGAAGCTGGCTTATACCTTTAAATTTGATGATCCCTTTGCAATGCCTTTTCAGCTGTGAGGATTGAGGCAGGAAACCTCAACGTAAAGGTAGTCCCGATGCCTTCCTTTGAGTTAAGTAAAAGGCTTCCGTCATACTGCTCCATGATCTTCCTACATATGGAAAGCCCTAATCCAGTCCCTTCATAACGCTCGGAATTGTGCAAGCGGCTGAACATATCAAAAATCTGCTGCTGATACTTTTCCGGAATTCCGATTCCATTGTCTGAAATCAGAATTACCCCCCATGCACCCTGATTTTCAAAACTAAGTTCAATTTTTGGAGAATTACTTTCGTTGTACTTGATGCCGTTGTCCAGGATGTTTTGTAGCAGCAACTCAAAATGAAAGGGGTAGCCCCACAGTATGGGTAGCTTCTCCGCTTCGATTTCTACTCCTTTGTCCTCTATATCCTTGCTCATGTTATTTTTGACCGTCGCCAGGATTTCATTAAGATCTACGGCTGTCTTTTCTCCTTCTGAAACAGAAAGTTTGCTGAATGCCAAAAGATTACGTGTAAGCTCATAAAGATGGACACTGCTATCCTTGGCATAATTCAGGTAGTCCTCAACTTGAGCGAGGGTTTGGGAATCCAATTGCTTTTCGAGCAGTCCCATGAAGGAGTGGATCGTGCGAAGCGGCGTTTTAAAATGATGAGAGGTGGCATATGCGAAGTCCTGAAGCTCATTGTTCAAGTTGAGCAACTTCTGATTTTGGGTCGCAATTTTCCTGTTTTTCGTTTCCAGTTCCTGGTTTTTATGCTGAAGCTCTTCCAGTAGTTTCCCAGAATCCTTGACATAGTTGTTTTGGTCATAGTCGATGAAACCAATGAGTATCATCACTGCAAGGAAGTTCCCCAGCAGTGCAGAAATGTATACCGTATAGTTGACCAAGCTGGCATATGGGGATTCATAATTTTGAACGAAATATTCTGTTCCTATCAAACTTAGGATGATGACACTGAAAATGATTGCCTTATCCCTTCTTTTTGGGAAATAAATAAATCCATATAGGCCCAAAACAAGATAGGTGATATTTCCACCTAGCCCTTTTCCGTGTAAAATAATGAGGATATTTATATATAGGGTAAAGCCAAGCATACCGATCCACTTAGCCAAGATATATTTTCTGCGGTAGTTAGCGATGAGCCCAGCCAGAATGATCAGGTCAGCAAATAAAACTGCCCCAGAGCTCCAGGGAGCTTCAGGCGTATAGAAAGAAAATACATAGAACAGGGGAATAAGTAGGATGGCGGCCGTTGATCGGTTGAGGAGGATAACCCTTCTACGATCAAAGTCGCTGATCTCATCAGTGACTCCCAGGTGGGATATTTTATTCCAAAGACGAACGAATATCATTATTCAACGCAGGGGGATTGGCCAAGAATAAATAAAATTAACAGCGAGGATATTTTTCTGGTAAGTGAAGCCTTATTAATTTTCATAAATATACTTCATAAAACATAAGTATTACAGTTTTTGTTCAAAAACTGTAAAAATCAGACGTTGATTAGATTCTATTTTCGCAAAACAAAGCAACACATATGTTATTGTTGATTTCTCCAGCTAAAAAGTTGGATTTTTCCGAGGAGAGCAGGCTCACAGACTCATTCAGTCTTCCCGACTTCATAGAAGATTCTGAAGAGTTGGTTGGCCAACTGGCAGGTATGCAAGCTACAGAACTGGGGAAACTCATGGATATCAGTGAGAATCTTTCCAAGTTAAATTATGACAGGTACCAATCTTTCCATACACCCTTTAGCCCCAATAATGCCAAACAAGCCTTGCTTAGTTTTAAGGGAGAGGTATACCTGAAATTTGAGCTTGAATCTTATCAGGAAGAGGAATTTGAATTTGCCCAACAACATCTTCGAATTCTATCAGGACTTTATGGATTGCTTCGTCCCCTGGACTTGATTCAGCCATACAGGCTAGAGATGGGTACCAGGTTGAAGAATGGAAGAGGAAAAAATCTATATGATTTTTGGGGAAATAAAATTACAGACAAAATCAATGTAGACCTGCAAACTCAAGGCTACAATACGGTTGTGAACCTCGCTTCCAATGAGTATTTCAAATCTGTAAAAGCCAAAGAGCTCAATGGAAGGCTGATTACACCCTTATTCAAGGAAGAACGAAACGGTGGCTTCAAGGCAATTTTCCTCTATGCCAAGCAAGCAAGAGGTGCCATGTGCGATTTTGTCATCAAAGAAAAAATACAAGATCCAGAGTCTTTGAAGGATTTCCAGGGGATGGGCTATGCCTTCAATGATAGTCTATCTAATGAGACTGAATGGGTTTTCACAAGAAAATCCTGATATAAAGTCATTTTTCTTGGCCCTTGTCTGTCGCTTTGACAGGCAAGGGCTATTTTTTTGCCATCATGTCAGCAATTATTCAATTGGTCTAACGATTGCTATTTACAAGTGAATTCATCTGAAAGAAATGTGAGTGTGGGATGTGGATACAGGTGAATTTGGTCAGGCTCATGACACTTCAATGTTTTAACATCGTATTAAGAAACTTGATGCCTGAGGAACCGTCTAACTAACTGTAAGCAAAATTGGAACCATGGATTTGATAAACTTCGAAAATACGAGCCCAGAACAAAGGGAAGAATTAGCAGAGAGGCTGGATGATCTTTTACAGAATTACGAAGTGTATCACAACAACATTCGTAAGATCCATTGGGAACGCAGTTTGCACCCCTATTTGGATTTCAATAGCAAGGTAGACTTCCTTCATAAGGTAAGCAGCAGCAGCCAAAACAAATTGGCTGAACAGGTGCTAAGTTTGGGAAAATCACCTTCGGTTGCGGCCCATACACCTTCTTACTTGCCTTCTAAGCTCTTTATCCGCGGCATAGACAGGGTGGAAGGCTTTGAGGATGCGGTTCAAACCCTTATTGGCACCAGCAAGGAATTGCTGGAAGAGGTGAAAGACATTTTTTATCTCGCGGCCGACTATCAGGAAGAATCAACAATGGAGCAAATGAATATGCTGGCTTCCCAGTTGTCGATGACTGCCTTTGTATTTTCTTCGGTGAGGCTGTCTATTATGAACTAAAATAATCCGCCTTCGGGCATTTGATACATGGTTGTGTGTAGGTAGAGGGATTCTACCCATCCCCTCGCTGTGGTGGCGAGGGGATCTTTTTTTCTGGTTCATTATAAATCAGGCGAACAAGGATTGCAATTTCATGGCAACCCCCATGTCACCATTAATTTTCAATTTACCACTCATCATGGCCGACATGGGATTCAACTGCCCCTTGATCAAAGACTTGAAGTCTGCCATAGAGACCTCTACTGTACAGGCTGCATCTCTGTCATCGGTACTCACCGTATTGGTCTCTCCGGTTCCATCGATCAACAGCTTTTCAGCGCCGAAGTCAAACTTGAGGGTAGAACCTAGAGGCGAAGCCTTGACTGCACTGGCCTGAATGTTTACCACCAGTTCATTTATACCATTAGAACCATTCTGGCTTGAGACATCTTCCATGGGAATGTTGGCTTCCTGGTAAACCACATCATCAATAACCATCTTGGAGATGATTTCGCGCATGATCTCCGAACTTCCTCCACCGATCGTGCCGATTCGGCTATCCCTGAACATCCTTGCGATTTTGTATTCTTCGATGTAGCCATAGCCTCCGAAAAACTGCAAGCATTGGGTCATGGTCTTGTCTGACAACTCGGTCGCGAGAAGTTTTGCCATAGAACATTCCTTCACTACATACTCACCTATGTCATGCATCTTGGAACAGTAAAGGACGAACTGCTTCACAGACTCAATCTCACTTGATAGTTGAGCCAAGCGGTGGCGCAAGACTTGAAACTTTGTAAGGGGTCTACCAAAGGCATGGCGATCCTTCATGTAATTCAGGGCATGGGAAACAGCCAGTTCAGAAGCTGAATAACCTGCAATGGCACCAATCAATCTCTCCAGTTGGAGACCTCCCATCAAGTAATAGAAACCTTGTCCCTCCTCCCCAATCAGGTTTTCGGCGGGTACTTTTACATTATCAAAGGCCAATTCTGCTGTATCTGAAGCATGCCAACCCAATTTTTTAAGCTTGGTAGCTGTTACTCCCTCAGCATGCCGATCAATAACCAGTAGACTCACTCCCGCTGGTCCAGCATCTGGATCAGTCTTGACGACAGTCACAATAAAATCTCCATAGACAGCATTGGTGATGAAGGTTTTGGAACCATTCACCACATAATAATCGCCCTCTTTTCGAGCCGTAGTTTTGATGTTTTGGACATCGGAGCCAGCACTCGGTTCTGAAATACCAATACAGGAAATCAGATCACCAGAAATAATTCCAGGAAGGTACTTTTCTTTCAGTCTATCGCTGCCATACTTCAGCAGATAGGGGCCGGACATGTATTGAACCACCATTTGGACAATGGCAAAACCTCCTGAAAAACATCTGGAGATTTCTTCAGTAAAGATCACATCATAGAAAAAGTCCAGTTCAGAACCTCCATATTGGGTAGGATACCCTAGTCCAAGGAAGCCCATTTGCCCCATTTTGTGCCAGATATCCTTTGGAATTCGTCGATCTTCTTCCCATTGGTCAATATGTGGAATAGCCTCTTTTTCCAAAAAACTTCTCAAACTGCTTCGAAATAGCTCGTGTTCTTCTGTAAGGTATAAGGATTTCATATTGCTGTTTTTTTATATTCTGTTGATTAATGTTCATTCAAATTGGCTAGGTCTGTGTCTCAATCACTTCTCGTCTGACCAGCCACATTTTAAAGGAATGGGGCAATAACCCATTAAATCTGTAGAGGCTACGCATTTTCCAGCCACTGACCACCAGTTCTTTTCCCTTTTTGATCCCTTTCATGATGTCTCCTGCAACCTCCTCACGACTCGTGGCGGCAATTCCATGGAAGGTATTGACTTTTTCCATCTTGGCCCTGCCCTGGAAGGGGGTATCGTTCAAAGCTGCAGGACATACAGCCATGAGCCTCACCTTTCCTCTCCTCATCTTCTGCTCCTCATTGATGGCCCGGGTAAAACTCAACACAAAAGACTTGGTTGCTGCGTAAGTTGAAAAAAGCGGTGTAGGTTGGAATGAAGAATTGGAACTGATATTGATGATCAAACCCTTTTGTCGCTTCTCCATGCGCTTCAAAAAGATCCGGGTAAAAACATAAACAACCTGCATATGAAGATTCATCATGCCCAACTCACGATCCAGATCTGTTTCCAGTAGGAAGCCGTAGCTTCCAAAACCCGCATTATTTACCAGAATATCAACTTGATAGCCATTCTTATCTAACCACTCACAAACTTTCTCATGTGCCTTGCCTTCGTTGAGGTCCAAAGTAAGGGCATCCAATTGGAGGGAGGGGTAAACAAGAAGCAATTTTTCCCGAGATGCTTCAATTTCATCCGGAAGTTTGGAAACCCACAGTATCCGATAGCCTTCAGCGGCAAGTTTTTCAGAAAGTGTAAGTCCCAGGCCACTTGACCCACCTGTAATCAGAGCAGTTTTCATAAACGGGCAACTTTAGTCAGATTTTTGAATATATTTTTTTTAAAAGGAGGGTACAACATCCTCCAATCCAACCATTTACGAACCATCACTCCCCTTTCATTGGAAAAATCTTCAAAGCTCCTTCTGCCATTGGATTTACCTATACCGGAATTATTCACCCCACCAAATGGCAACTTGGGGTTGATGGAAGTGATCATCAGTTCGTTCAGTGCAAAACCACCTGAGCGTGTATGTTGAAGGACTTTTTGGACTTGGTCTTTTCTTTGTGAAAACATGTACATACTGAGGGCTGCAGGCAATCGGTTGATAAATTGTAGCGCATCTTCCAAATCGTCAAATGGGATGATGGGTAAAATGGGACCAAAGATCTCCTCCTTCATGATTTGCATGTTCCAGTTTACATTTTCAAGCAGAACAGGTGCCATGAACCGACCAGCTCTCTTTCCTTCCCATGCTACTTTGGCACCGCCCCCTATGGCCTTATCCAGGAGTTTATTTAATCTTTCTGCATTTTTTTCGTCTACAATCCTGCCATAATAGGGAGATTCCTCAATGGAGTCATGTTCTTTTTGATAAAATGCCTTTACTGTATCAATAAAGCCTTGTTTGAATCTATCCAAATGGCTGGCATGAATAAGGACATAATCCGGTGCGACGCAGGTCTGCCCGACATTGAGGCATTTTCCCCATGCAATTTTTTGAGCTGCCATTCCGACATTGGCACTTGAATCAATGATAACTGGGGATTTTCCTCCCAATTCAAGTGTAACCGAGCAAAGATTCCTGGCGGCAGCTTCCATGACTACCTTTCCAACCTTTGGACTTCCTGTAAAAAAAAGATGGTTAAAGGGCAGTTTGAGCAATGCTGTGGCAGTTGAAACCCCACCTTCAATCACCTTCACTTCACTTTCATCAAATAGCTCGTCCATCATTTTCTTGATAAAGGATGAGGTTTGAGGCGCCATTTCTGACGGTTTGATGATGCTTGCATTTCCAGCCGCAATTGAATAAAGAAGTGGATTTATGGCCAATTGGAATGGATAATTCCATGGGGAAAAAATCAAGACTTGCCCTTTGGGCTCATACCTAATTCGGGAATTGATTCCGGCTAGCCCAAGAATAGATCCTACCCTTTTGTCCTTCATCCAAGTCCTGACATTTCTTTTGATATGGGTCAAGCTCGTAAGGATTGGAACCAGTTCTGTAGAAAGGCTTTCTTCCGCGGGCTTGGATAGGTCAGCTTTTAAGGCAGCATACAAATTTGATTGATTTTCTTCTCTTAATAAATATTTCTCAATTTTTCTCAGCTTCACCAAACGATCCTTTGGGCTGGAATCCTTAAGGCGTTGAAGGTTGTCCAAACTTCCCTGAGTTTCAAAAGAAGCCTTTATTGTGTGAATATTCTGCTTGAATGAGATCTGGTTCATATAGGCTAATTAATCTTCCCAAATAATATCTTGATCTGAAAGATGCCACTCCTGGAATCGCTCTCTATATCTTTCATCTATGGCTCCACGCCTCAATTTGAGAGTGGGTGTAAGGAGGTGGTTGTCAATTCCCCATGCTTCCTTCGTAATTATCATGGTAGATACTGTCTCATGATTGGCCGCTGAATCATTGACTTGGCTGAGCTGTTGAACCAGGTTCCTTTCTATGGACTCTCTGGGCATTTTCACAGCATCTTCAGATAAGTTGACCAGTGCCACGGGTTGAGAAATCCCAATACCTACCACACAAACTTGTTCGATGATGTCACTGTCCATGAACTTTTCTTCCAGGCTTCCTGGAACGACAAAGACCCCTTTGGTGGTTTTGAAGGCATCTTTTACCCTCCCAATGACCTTCAAAAAGCCATCCTTATCGAATTCACCTTTATCCCCTGAGTGCAGCCACCCATTCTTCAATACTTCCTGGCTCAATTCAGGGTCTTTGTAATAGCCCTTCATTACCCAGGGCAATTTCATGAGAATTTCGCCTGTTTCTTCATCAATTTTCCCTTCGCAGAAGGGCAAGACTTTGCCTACGGTATTGGGCTGGTGGCGATCTGCTGGCATCAGTGAAAAACCTCCACAACATTCAGTCATGCCATAAATCTCTCTTAGATTGATGTCCAGTTTGCGGTACCATTGTTTGAGGGGCTCTGGAGTCATCGAAGCTCCAGTCATGACCATGGTCGTATTGCTAAGGCCAAGGGCTTTTTTCAATCGTTTCTTCAATAGACCTGAAAGTCCAGGTATTCCTAAGAGAAAATTGAGCCTCTTTTGAGGAATCTTGGCCAAGATAGCCATATAAAACTTGGTCCAGATTCTTGGTACAGCAAAGAAAAGCGTCGGCTGGGTATCCTGAAGGTTTTTTGCAAAAGTATCCAGGGATTCCCCAAAAGATATTTTGCCTCCGCTCATAAGGGCTGCAACTTCAACAGCCACCCTTTCTGCAATGTGATTCAAGGGCAGAAATGAAAAGAAGGAAGTTTGTTCCAGTTCGCCGGTCTTGAGGTTATCGATCAATTCTTCAGACCTGATCACCATGGCAGCATTTTCATAATCGTGAATCACACCTTTGGGAATCCCTGTAGTACCGGAGGTAAACAAGATTGTCCAGGTATCACTCAACTCAGGTAGCGGTTCTCCTTGGAGGGACATTTGATTTTCAACGAGTTCGTCCCAATCCATTCCCCTACTCACCCTTGCATTCCCTTCGTAATGGGGAAATTTTATAATGGGAAGGTCCTCAGGAATGGCCTGGTCTAGTGCATCCCAACTATCCAATTTTCCTACAAATACCAAGCGTGCATCGCTCCTTTCAAGAACGACCTCGCTTTGTTTACTCGATAAGTTGGGGTAAAAGGGAGTAGACACAAAACCGCCCATCATGATGGCCAGGTCTGCCAGTACCCAATGGTAACAATTTTTAGAAAATATCCCGATGTGTTCGCCCTTCTTGAGTCCCAAATTCTGTAGAGCAGCTGCCATTTTCCTCGCTTCCAGGCCTGCCTCCTTGTAAGTGAGTGTCTGCCATCGCTCTCCAAATGGCTGCCTCAAAAATACCGCATCAGGTTTTTCTCTTTCCCACTGATAAAAGTAATCCAGATGGGTTCGCAGGTTTTCTGTTAGCTCTTTCATAGTAGTAGTCCTAATTTGAAAATGGCGATTAAATCATCGAGATAAATTGAATTTATAGTTTGTATTCTCCCTTGTTAATGAAGTATCGGGCAACTGTTCTTCTTTCTTCTTTGAGGTTCCATGCAGGAAGTTGCAGCAGGCGGTTGATTCCTTTGAAACTTTGAATGGCCTCTTTTCCAGCAGAGGCAAATACCACCTCTTTGATGGATTTGGTGCAGACTTCTGCAGCTTCGTACATGAGCAGCAGGGCCATCGATTTCCTGATCCCTTCAGGCTCACTTCTCTCATGTTTCATGGCTCGCAGCAGTCCAGACTCAAAGACATAAACATGGGTTAGGATATCCGCCAGGTTCATCAAAACTTCCTGTTCTTCTGCGATTCCCTTTTGGAATTTCTGTGCAGCCATTCCCATCACCAGAAGGGCTGCTTTTTTGAGGTTTTTCAGGAATCCAATAGAAAGTCCGAACACATCCTCACTTGGCTCTACGGCAGCGAGCTGTCCACTTTGGAGTTCTGCAAAGGCTTTCATGGCTGCCTCCATCAATGGAAGCTCATTTTTTAAGCCCTTGCGCAAAAGCATGGTAGGGATCAAGATTCGGTTGATTTCGTTTGTACCTTCATAAATGCGGTTGCCTCGGATATTTCTGTAATGGGTCTCAATCTCACTGTCAGCAGAAAAGCCCATTCCTCCATGTATCTGAAGGGCTTCGTCCACTGCAAAACTTTCAGCTTCTGAACCGTAGACCTTGGTGAGGGCACACTCTATGGCAAATTCAGCCACAGATTTCCATTTGGCTTCCAGGGGATCAGTTCCCTCCGCAATCATATTTTCATAGACCCTGTCGACCTCATCCGCCGAACGGTTCCATGAACTTTCAATGCCGTAGATCAGGCAGCCCATCCGGGCAATTTTTGCTTGAATCGCACCAAAATTAGCAATGGGCTGGTTGAATTGAACCCGTTCCTTTGCATAACTGATGCCCAGTCTCATGGCTCGCTTGGCTATGGCTGTTCCAGCAACGGCAATTTTGATTCTCCCTGCATTCAAAGCATTCATAGCAATTTTGAAGCCCTTGTTTCTGTCTCCCAGCAGATTTTCCACAGGTACTTTGACCTTATCAAAAAACACCTGCCGGGTAGAAGAACCATGAATGCCCAATTTGTTTTCCTCCTCTCCTAGCTTTACTCCCCATTCCTTCTCTACAATCAGACAAGAGAGGTTTTTGTCATCTTCTATTTTGCAAAACACAAAGAAAATATCCGCAAAACCTGAATTGGTGATCCACATTTTCTGTCCTGAAAGAATGAAGTGACTTCTATCTTCAGAATATTCTGCTCTTGTCTTCCCTGAGTTGGCGTCAGAGCCCGCTCCTGGTTCTGTCAGGCAGTAAGAACATTTGTATTCTGCCTTGATGATTCGGCTTAGGTACTTTTGCTTTTGCTCCTGAGTCCCGTAAAGTAATACCGGGTATACCCCTAAACCATCCTGCACACCGATGCTTTGGCTAAAAGAAAAGCTATCGGAAGCAACTTCACCCACAGCCAATTCTGTTTTGAAATCAGCTCCTCCTCCTCCAAATTCAACAGGTACTCCCAGGCCTAGAAAGCCCATTTCTCCCATCTTCTCAAGCAGTGATGGGGCAATGGTAGTACCCTCTTTCGAATCAAATTTTTCTTTGATAGGCTCTAATTCCTTATTCAAAAAGTCCCTCATGGCCTGACGCAGCATGACAATTTCTTCGCTGTAGTCTTCCGGGCCATAGATAGCTGATGCAGAGGGAGATTGAAGCAGGAAAGCTCCACCCTTGGTTAAGTTTTCTATTTTCATTTCCATGGATATTTTTTTTCAGGATAAAAATGAATTAAGGGTATCAGAAAGGCCTTTTACATTATAATTCAGGTGTTGTGCCCCGTCCACATAGAGGCTTATTCCATTGACATAAGAAGAAAGAGGGCTAGCCAAATAGCAGATGGAAGTGGCGACTTCGTCTACTTTGCCGAATCGCTGCATCGGAATTCCCTTTTTAGCTTCTGCAAACATTTGTTGGACTGGTGGTGGATACAATTCCAGCCCTGAGGATTCGATGATTCCGGGTGCAAGGCAATTGAGGCGGATGTTGTATTCACTCCACTCTACTGCCAGGGTTTTGGTCATGTTCTCAATTCCGGCACGGGCAGCACCTGTATGTACCATACCTGGAAAACCTCGAAGCAGGTTGACGATGACATTGACCACTACTCCATGTTTTTGGGGAATGAAAAAGTGATTAGCCATCTCTCGAGTCATGTAGAAGGTGCCGTTCAGATTGTTGTTGATCACAGCATTCCATCCTTTATCATTGAGTGTACGTGCAAGGCTTGGAAACTGCCCTCCAGCGTTATTGATAAGGATATCCAGTTTTCCAAAACGCTCCTCAATGGCTTTTGCCAATTCTTTTATTTGCTCAGTCTGCCTGATATCGCATGGATGATGACCTACTTCACCCAGCTTTGCCAGTTCTTTGGCAGCTTTTTCAAGTAGTCCAGCCTTCCTTGAAGCAATCATCACCTTTCCTCCATGCTGGAGGATCATTTTTGCTGTGGCGTAGCCAATGCCACTCCTTCCCCCTGTAACAAGGGCAACCTGATTATTAAAAAGTTCCTTTGCGAACATATGTAGTCCTTATTAAAGTCCAGTTTCTAGGTATTGCTTACGATATGCGGGGTAGACGAAGCATTTCCCTTGTTTCCTCAATGGAGGCAATTTCTCTCCCCATCATGTGGGCGAGCTTCACTCCCCAATCCACACATTCTCCATTAGACTTGGCCATTTCTCCATTGGGAAGGTAAAAGTTGTCCTCCAGTCCAACACGGAAGTTTCCTCCCATGCTACATGCTACAGCCGCCAATCTCCATTGCTTTCTACTAATCCCGATTACCTGCCAATAAGCTCCTTCAGGGACTTGCTTGATTTGGTGAATCAGGTTTTCTGTCGTTGCAGGAATCCCTCCCAATACGCCCATTACAAGGCTATAGCAAGCATTATCGGGAATCAAACCCATTTCACGCAGAGGAAGCGCGTTATGGATATGTCCTGTATCAAAACACTCCATTTCGGGGCAAGTGCCAGCTTCGTTCATCGTTTTCACCATGAATTCCATCGTGCTGAAGGAGTTTTCGAAGACTGTATTCCAGTGAAACTTCTTTTGCTTCTTGGAATAAATGGCATAATTCATGGAGCCCATGTTGAAGGCTGCCATGTCCGGCTTGATTGTCCTTACGTGTCGTATTCTTTCTTCATTGCTGATCCCGATGGCCCCTGTCGAATAATTGATGATCACATTGGGACATCTCTTGCGGACCTCTTCGTGTATCTGTTCAAATACCTCAAGTCGCCAAGAGGGAACACCATTGTCTTCACGGGCATGGATGTGAACAATGCTCGCTCCTGCATCTACAGCCCTTTTTGCTTCCTCCCCTAACTCTACAGGGGTATAAGGAATATAGGGACAGTGGGACCTGTTGGTTGCCGCCCCTGTCAAAGCAGCTGAGAGTATGAGTTTCTTATCAGGCATAATTCATGGAATTCAATGTTTTATTCTCCTTTCCAAACAGCTTTTCTTTTTTCTTTGAATGCCCTAAGGCCTTCCTGCCCATCGGCAGATGAAACTGCTTTTGCAAGCATTGACCTCAGGTAAACATGGTCGCTGTCCTGGGCATTCAACTTCTGAAAAGCCTTTATTCCTAATTGGATGGCTGTGGGGCTATTGCCCTTCATTTCCTCAATTACCTTAGCCACTTCATCGTCCAGTTGCCCCGCTGGGTAACAAGCTGTAATCAAACCCAATTCTGTTGCTTCCTGCACGGGTAGCGAATATCCCCTGATGCACCATTCCAGAACCTTCCTTTTGGGCATAACTCTTTGTAATTCAGCCATTACCTGAAATGGATATAGCCCTCTTTTCACTTCGGGAAGGCCTAAGGTTACATGATCTGCAGCAAGAACAATATGTGCACCAGTGAGGAAAAACATTCCTCCTGCAAAGACATTCCCGGCAAGTTTGGTGATAATGGGTTTGTGCATTCCCTGAAACAAAGGACCAATCAAAATCTCATTTTCAGGTTTGGGAATGCTTGAATCGTGGCTTCCCCCCATGCCCATAAAGGCCTTCAAATCAGCTCCTGAGCAGAATACATCCCCCTTTGCTCCAAGTAGAATCATCCAGATCTCTTTATTTTCCATGACATATTGGAACACAAAGGCCAGTTCATTTACCATCTGGGGATGGATGGCATTTTTCTTCTCTGCACGATCCAGGGTAATGTGACATACCCTGTCCTGTACCTGGATTTCAAGGAAGGCAAATTTTTGACTTGTAAATTCTTCTATTAATTCTTTCGGGTAATAGTTCATTGCTTAGTCCTGATTGGGAGTGATTTTTAACAACAAAAAATCAGCATCTATAGACTGGCCTGCTTCGACATATATTTCCTCCACCTTTCCGGCTTCATTGGCGAGGATGGTATTCTCCATTTTCATGCTGGATAAAACCACAAGGGCCTGCCCCTTTTCGACCATTTGCCCTGCCACTACACCTACTTCAATTATTTTTGACGGCATAGGAGAGCTGTATTCTCCTGCGATTTTCTCTTTTTCCTTAATGGGGAATCTGGGATTTCGGGAAAGCTTAATTCGCCCTAGTCCTTCATTTGAAATAAAAATAGACGCTCCCTCCATTACAATCCTGAAATTATACCTCAAGCCATTTGCCTCTAATCGCAGTAGATCATCCGAAGCCTCGATCAAGTTCAGTTGATGGTCTAATTCATCCAATCCAGCAATGAAACTCCCATGCTGGTATCTATAAAAGACCTTTACTTCTTCACCCTTGTAGGTAAAACTTTCGAATTGAGCTTGATAAAAACTATTTCTCCAGCCCGAAGGAACAGAGCTGAGCAGCCTACGTTTCGCCTCCCTTTTTTTCCAAAGGAAAAGGGTTGCAGCCATGGCAAAGAGGCCTATGGTCTCTGAGTCCTGCCCTCCAAACTGCCCAAAGTTGTTCTGAATGAAATGTGTATCATAATCCCCCTTGGCAAAATGTTCATTCCCCAACAACCAAAGAAGAAACTCCTGATTGCTCTTTATTCCCAAACACTCCATCCTGCGCAAGAGGTATCGCATCTTACGATGGGCAATCTGCCTATTTTGTCCCCACACAATCAATTTGGCGATCATGGGATCATAGAAAACCGAAATCTCAGAACCTGACTCAATGCCACTTTCTACCCTGAGTCCATCCATTTCGGGAACTGAAAAGCTCAGGATTTTACCCACTGCCGGGAGGAAGTCATTCTCAGGATCTTCTGCATACAACCTGGCTTCGATGGCATAGCCCTCTGCCATCAATGATTCTTGAGTCTGCCTAAGTGGAAGCCCCATGGCTACTTCAATCTGCATCTGAACCAAATCTACTCCTGTAACCATCTCTGTAACAGGATGCTCTACTTGCAAGCGTGTATTGACTTCGAGGAAATAAAATTCCTTACTGGTATTGTCAAAGATAAACTCCACCGTTCCGGCACTCTCATAGTTGAGGGCCTTTGCTGCTTTCAAGGCGGCTGATGCCATCTTCTCCCGGATCTCCTGATCCAAGGCAGGAGAAGGACTTTCTTCTATGACTTTTTGAAACCTGCGCTGGATGCTACATTCCCTTTCAAAGAGGTGCAATTGATTTCCATAGGAATCACCGAAGATCTGGATCTCAATATGCCTTCCTGATTGGATGTATTTTTCGAGTATGAGGTCTTCATTTCCAAAAGCTGACAAAGCCTCCCTTTTTGCGGCCTCGATGGCCATGGGCAGTTCTGTAGCTTCATTTACCCTACGCATTCCTTTGCCTCCTCCACCTGCAACTGCCTTAAGAAGTAAGGGAAAACCAATTTCTTTGGCCATCTCCATGAGATGTCCAAGAGATTGGTCTGCTCCCGTATACCCAGGTACCACAGGCACACCATGGGTCTCCATGAGTTTTTTTGCCTCAGACTTGAGTCCCATGGCATCTATGCTTTCTGCTTGGGGACCAATAAAAATGATTCCCTCCACAGCACATCTCCTGGCGAAAGCTGCATTTTCAGATAAAAACCCATATCCAGGATGAATGGCATCTGCTTTGGAAGTCCTGGCAGCAGCGATGATTTTATCTATGTCCAGGTATGAATTCGCTGGTTCATTTTCATACAAATTGATGGCGAGATCTGCCTCACGAACATAGGGAAGTTGAGCATCCGCTTCGGTGAAGACTACGGCTGTCCTGATGCCCATTTTGCGGCATGTTTTGATCACCCTCCTTGCGATTTCGCCCCGATTTGCAATCAGAATGGTATCAATGTTCTTTAGCTGTATGTTCTCTGTTCCTTCCATTTTTACATTCTGAAAACTCCGTATCCTTCAGCTCCTTTGATGGGTTGGCTGTATATAGTCGCAAGGCAAATTCCCATATAGTTTCTTGTTTGACGGGGATCAATGACTCCGTCGTCCCATATTTCTGAGGTAGAATACCATGCCGAAGCCTTGGATTCTGCTTCCTTGATCATCATTTGTTTGAGCATTTCCCCTTGTTCCTCGTTGTATTCACGCCCCTGTGCCTTGGCGGAAGACCTTCCAATGATTTCCATGACTCCGGCCATCTGTTCAGGTCCCATGACTGCGATTTTAGAATTGGGGTATGAGAACAAGAATCGGGGCTTAAATGAGCGTCCATTCATCCCGTAATTCCCGGCTCCATAAGAAGACCCAATCATCAAGGTGATATGTGGGACTTCACTGTTGGAGACAGCATTGATGAGTTTTGCGCCATTTTTGATGATTCCTCCCTCCTCATATTTCTTCCCGACCATGTAACCTGTAGTGTTTTGGAGGAAGAGTAAGGGAATGTTGTTTTTGTTGGAAAGCTGAATAAAGTGGGTGGCCTTATTGGCGGATTCAGAGAAAATGACGCCATTATTTCCCAAAATACCTACTGGATATCCATGGATCTTAGTCCAACCACAGATCATGGTCGAACCATATTCGGGTTTGAATTCAGAGAATTGTGATCCATCGGTAATTCGAAGAATTAATTCTCTGACATCCAGAGGTTTTTTCACATCAGGAGATAAGATCCCCAAAATTTCTTCCGCCTCATGCAAAGGTTCGGCAATTTCGCCTTCAGGCTGAAAATGCGGCTTGGCTACATTTATCCACTCCATGATTTCTCTGGCGAGGCCAATCCCTTCCAGTTCGGTCTCCACCAGGTAATCTGAAACTCCTGAAACCCGGCTATGCATTTCAGCACCTCCAAGTTCTTCGTCTGTAGAGACCTCATTCGTAGCCATCTTCACAAGCGGCGGCCCTGCCAAAAATACTTTAGCAGCTTTCTTCTGAAAAATGGCAAAATCAGACATGCCCGGTACATATGCACCTCCAGCGGTGGCATTCCCAAATACAATTGAAATTGTAGGAAGCCCCTTTTTAGATCGCTGGATGATCTGGCGGAATGATTCACCCCCGTAGTTAAAAATACTTGCCTGATCATTCAGGTTTGCTCCCCCACTCTCAACCAGGTTAATGGAGGGGAGGTAATTTTCTTCGGTGATTTCTCCAATCCTAAGTCCTTTGAAAACGGTGGCTTTGTCCACAGAGCCTCCTTTTCGGCTTCCAACATTGGAGTTGATCATGCATAACTTGCCATTGACAAGGCCAATCCCGGATACATTTGTCCCTCCGGGGCCAAAGCCTCCCTTATGCTTAAGGCCTGCAAGAGGAAGCAATTCCAGAAAAGGGCTATCCTGATCCAGGACATACTCGAGTCGCTCTCGCGCCAGCAATTTCCCTCGGCTCCTCGCTTTGGCGATATGTTTTTCTTTGCCTTGAAAACGGCTTTCTTCAAGGTGTTTTTCAAGTATTTTGATCAAGGCCTTCATCTCCTCAACATTCTTCAGAAAAGAAGGGCTTTTAGGGTTGATATTTGATTGAAGTACCTGCATACCTAAAATGAAATCAATTGATCGAGTTCCTCATACTCAAAGGGAGTCCCAAGGCTTTGGAAGTACCCTTCTCCGTAAAATTTGATAAATGACCTGATGCCCTTTTGGGTAAAGTGAGGCGTGAGGATACTCCAGATCATTTTTTCGCCCTCATCAGGGGATTTTTCTCCACGGATGATTTGTTGAGGCAGCCAGTAGAATGCCAGCATCCAGGTGATAAAGGCGAGGTTATTGTAAAGGCCTGGAATGGCCTCCTTCTTCATATTTCCGAGCTTGATTGAGAAGGCAATGGTAGCCCTATTGGCCTCTACTGTCTGCTTACTCATCTGTCGGAACATTTTCTGCACGAAGGGGTGGCGAAATGCCTCCTGGTCCATGAAGAGGAATGAAAACTCTTGTTGGAAGCGGTAATAGAGTTGCACTTCGTTGTGCAGGTTTTTGAAGGAGGGCAACTGCTGAGATTTCGCTCGCTCCTTATCTAGCTGTTCCTTCATCTGCTCCGCAATGGCCTTCAGTAGGATGTCTTTATCCTTGAAATGGTAGGCAAGGTTGCCACGGCTCATCCCGATCCTGTTGGCCAGTTCGTAGAGATTTGTAGCTCCGAAGCCTTCTTTGTTGAAGAAGATGACAGCTTCTTTTATGATTTTCTCCTTGGTAGTCAAGACTAACTATCAGTTAAATAAATCTAACTATTAGTCAATTCTAACTAAAAAGGAATAAAAAAACAATAGTTTGAGGCAATTTGGAGAATCAAATGGACTCATTTATTGATGATTTGAACGAAAATCCTACACCCTGTCAGGCTTATAAGCCTGACAGGGTTCTCTTATCAAATCAAAAATTTATCAATCAAGGGTCATCCTGAGGTACATCAGATCAGCCTTTCTTTTCTGCATGTTCACAGAAAGTCCCGTAAGCCGCTGGCGTGAGAAAAGCATCAAGGAATTGTCATCCATCAAAACACTATGCCTAGGAATAAAATCTATTTTATCCTTCTTCATGTTACTGATTTCTGTTCTTTTTCCTTCCCCATCATTGTTAATCGAAATCAAAACAGTATTTATTCCTGAGCGAAGGCTATAAGGACGATACTGAGAGGCAACCTCATCAAAGTCCTTTTCCATGTTTTTCGGATCGTCGTTGTAGACATAATTGTAGGATTCCCCATCCACAAAACCAAAGTAAGACATCCAGTCCAATTCGTCAATTGGCCCCATGGAGTTCCGCTTAATGCGATGGGTCCACTCGTATTCTCCCTTGGGGGAGATAGAAACAGTCAAAAGATCATCAAAATTATAGTAGGTCTTGTAACTGGTTCTGGTCTTTGTGTCCCCTGTGGCTCCATTTCGGGTAGTGGTGGTAGAAGCCTTTTTAAAGGTCGAATATTGCTCAAAACTGAGGTACACCCTCCCCGATGGAGTGGTACTAATTTCCCTTAGCAATAGGTCATCAATGCCATCAGGTCGCCTACTCCTTTGCTTTTTCCCAGGCTTGGGTTCAGGAGTCCTGTCTATATAATCTTCTTCAAAATTCTCGGATAGTTGGTAAACAAAATTGTTATCCTTCAAATTGAAAACGCCTGTGTAAAATCCATCTACAACATAAGAGGAATAGCCATCATTGGCCCTTCTCTGAGACGCAATGATGATGTTATTTTCATCCATCACCCTCAAAAGACAATAGCGATACCCATCATCTAATCCATAATTCAATTCTTCCTGAGTTATCAGATTTCCGTCAGAACTGTAACCATATAGGGTACATGCCTTCCCCTCTTTTGACTCTGTCTCAGCAAAGTATAGTTTGCCATCATTTGTCACTGCCGGAAAACTGGTATATGAACCATCTTTTACCTCGTGAATAAATGACCCCAATAATCCAATACTTGAGTCAAACACCAATAGTTGCTCCCCTTCAGCTTGGTCAATCAAGTATTGACTCACAGTAAAATACTTTTTATTCGGAGATTGAATGACAGAAAAAGCACCGTAATTACCTCGCCCCCTAGATTCTGAAAAATCCAGCTCTGCAATCTTTTTCAAATCATCGTTGAGAACCAGATTTTTTTGATCAAGCGTTTGGACAAATAAATAGTGTATTTTCTTTTTCATATTGGGGAAAGAAGTAAATACATAAATCTTGTCGTTCATGCTCATCGCAGAAACAAATAGCAGGTCAGATTTGTCCCTTTCCAGTTTAAGCTGGTTGGTAGCCATGATCTTCAAATCCGGTCTTAGTTTGTCGACAAAGCAGTCCTGAAAATTTGTACGGAATTTTCCAGTTTCTCTAAAGGCAAAAAATCCCTCTGATGTTTGGAGAACTTCCTCCAGATGCTGATAGCCCTTACCTTCAAAAATTGTAGACTTAGTAAGGTTCTGCCCTACCAAGGGCTGGATAATAGCAGATAAAATAAAGAGCGCGAAAAGTTTAGTTAGATGTCTAGTTGTTTTCATATGATTGCTAAAATTAATGTTAAAGCCTTGTACCAAGAGAAAGCGAGAACATGTAGGCAAATCCAGGAATCAGTTCTCGCTCAGCCGAGACAGGAGATTCTACATTCTTGATCAATACACCTAAACCTATACATGGCTCCACATAGAACCTGTCTCCCAAAGAATTAACAATGCCATAACCCATCAAAAAATCGTGTATGGCAGTTCTTCCATCAGTGGGATTGTCATCGCTAAATTGGTATAGCGTCCTTCGGTAAGTCAAAGAATAATACGATCCATCAGGAATTTGGGAGCTTCCTTCCAGGTAGTAAAACTTCAAATCCCCCCTTAAAATGAAGCCTGAAGTCGGGGCTGAATTGATTTTCCTTTCAACAAAATCTTCACCTACCAATTCAATTGGGGTGGGAATGTTATAAGGCAAAACCGGACCAACCCCAAGTTGTATTGACATTCTCCTGAAAAGAGACCTCTCGTAAATGAGGACAAAATGGTTATGTAAAATTGGAGCTACGTCAATCTTGAGTAAGTGAATACTTGAAGACATACCTCCATCGTCAAAGTATTCATCAAGATTAGTGGAATCTACCTGAGCGGTAAGGGGGATTTGTAAAAGGCAAAGGAATGCCAACACCCCCAAAAATTTTGTGGTTTTCATTCTGTGCTTAATATTTATTCAAGTGTATACCTTTATCCAGAATTTTTCAAGAAAAATCTTACTTTTTTTGACCTCAGCAGTTTAAAATACGTTGCTATTTTTAAGGAATTGGAAGTTTTTTTGGGAGCTAATTATTATTAGCAACTCTGTATATTGACTAGTCTTAAAAAAAGAATTTGATTAGATGTTCTTTGTGGATAAAAAGAAACCATTTAACACAAATCGATATGCCTAAAGCTGTACTACTGTTGTTATTTTCATTTACCCTCCTCACTACTTTTGCCCAGGAGGAGGAGTTACCCATGCCAGAAGATGATGCTGAGGAACTAGCCAAAAGGGAAAGAGAGCTACACTCAATTCCAAATGTAGATGGGGATTACCGACCGGAATTCAATTTGCTCATCAGCGAATCTACCCGGCAGAATATTTTTTCCTTTGACAACCGTTATCAAGGTGTCCAGGGAAGCCCATATTGGGTTTCTGATTGGACAAGGGGAGACATCCAATTGGAAAGTGGAACCTGGGTAAGGGGAATTCCCATGAAATACGATGTATTTAGGGATCAAATCCTGGTATATTACAATGGGACCATCCATCCCCTGTTTAATGAGACCATCAAGGGATTCAACCTAACGGTCAAAGGCAAAACTTATAGGATGAAACGTAGGGAAATAGACTGGATTGTAGGGGTATTCCCCCATGACTTTTCAGAAATTCTTTATGAAGGAGAAAAGCATCAGTTCTATTATCAACCCCATAAGAAATTCATGAAGGCCAATTTCAAAGGGCCCTACAATATGGGCCAACCATACGATGAGTTCAAGGATACAGGCTACTACCTCTTCTCCAAGGATGGTAAATACTTCACCAAGTTCAAGCTATCCAAAAGAGCCTTGTACAAGAATTTCCCAAACGTAAAAACTGAAATCAGAAAGCACATCAAAGCCAATAAGATTAAAGTCGGAACTGTAGAAGGAATGGTTGAGGTAATGGAGTTTCTCGAAAATGGTTGATTAGGCTAAACGCCCAATTAAAAAGGCCGTAAATCTCAGGATTTACGGCCTTTTTAATTATGTCATAATTATTAGTTCCTCACTCCTGGTAGCCCCATGCTGGGAGCTCCTGAATTATCGAAAAACAGCCCTGCCTTTTTTTGTTGAGGATATACCTCATCGAGGGTATTCCCATCGTAAAGCCTGCCGTTTTTCATCACCTTGTCAATGGTATTGGTATTTCTTAGATCTTTAAGGGGGTCTTCATTCAGAATGACCAAATCAGCCAACTTACCAACTTCGATTGATCCCAAATCCTTATCCAAGCCAATTGACCTTGCTCCTAAAATGGTGGCTACTTTCAATGCATCGTGCTCATCCATTCCTCCTGAAGCTACTGCCCATAGTTCCCAATGATACCCGAGCCCTTGTAATTGCCCATGAGAGCCGACACCTGCCAGGCCTCCAGCTTCCACAATATGCTTCACCGTTTCAGAATGTTTCTTGAATACATGCTCCTCATCCATGAACCATCCCGGACGGCGACGAGTCTTTTCATCCAACTCCTTTTTAGGGGTAAAATAATTCAGTTTTTTGTCATATTGCGGGTTTTCCCTCGAATAGAAGTAGTTTTCTGCCCAAGGGCCTCCATAGGCTACCAAGAGCGTGGGCGTTACACACATCTCAGCCTCTGCGATAAGTTTTATCACATCATCATAGATGGGATAGATTGGCAAGGCATGCTCATGACCAGGGTAACCATCCAGTAATTGGGTGAAGTTGAGTTTGATATCCAGCCCTCCCTCTGTTGTAGGCATCAACCCTTGCTCTTTGGCAGCCTTGATGATCCACTGTCTATGTTGGCGGTTTCCTGTCAGGTACATCTTGATCGTCTTTGTATCATAATACTCAGAATACTGCTTTAGCACCTGTTTGGTCTGCTTGTAGCTCTGTAGGTTGTAAGCCCAGAAACCTACCCCAGGGCCTGTAGAGTAAATCCTTGGCCCGGGAATCATGCCTGTCTCTACCATGTCTTCATAAGTCAGAACGTCCGTAGTAGCGGTCTGTGGGTCTCTGGTCGTAGTAACGCCATATGCTAAATTAGCCGCATAAATCCAGACTTTGTTTTTGTGTAAGCCCCAGTTTGGCCACATATGGGCATGGGTATCTACAAAGCCAGGAACAATGGTCTTACCACTCATGTCCTTACTTTCATAATCACCTTGAATGTCAAGGCTTCCGCTTTCTCCAACAGCCTTAATACGGTTATTTTCAATGAAAATATCGCCCTTTTCAAGGATCTCATCTCCCTTCATGGTGATGACTTTGGCTCCTTTCAACAATACCCTTCCCTTCGGGGTATCTCTCCCTAATTTGACTACAATGCGCTGTTCTTTTGCTTTGTAGCCTTCATCCTTCTCATCTTCTTTATCTTTAGAGGAATCCTTCTTTTTCTTTTTGCCATTTTTTTCAGCTTCCTTCTCCGCCTTTTTCTTGGCTGCCAGCTCTTTTTTGATCTTGTCAGCCTCTTCAAAATTATAGGAGAAATATGCATTTCCAAGGCTCCAATGGGCCTCGCTTCCATCTGCATTCCAGTGGGGAAACTCACCTCCAAGGAAAGTAAGTTTACTTGAGGGGAAGGAGGAGGCCGCCGGCTTGGCCACATTGATGGAAGGGACATCCTTACCTGTCAATGGAAGGCTTACCCGATAGATCTCATTGTTGATCTTGGCAAGGACATGCTTTCCATCTGGAGAAAGATTCATCTGTGAGGCACTGGAAGGCTTTTTCTTGGGTTCTGAAGCTGTCGCCATGAGCATACAGCTGTGCTCATGAAACAGTGCCGGATAGGTTGTGATCCCCGTTACTTTCAAATGCTGACGCTCATCGGTTCCATCCCAGCGGACTGATAAAAGGCCTTTTTGACCATGATTCAGGTAAATTCTCTCCGAGCCCTTGATGAAATGGGCATTGTACCTGTCGTGGGTGTTGTCAATCACAGTTATGTCTCCACCGTTTGCATTTATCCAGCAAAACTCCTGAGTTGTGCCGAATGAGAAAGGATTGATTGCATTGATATAGTTTTGAGCTGGTCCTTTGGTAAACAAAATCCTATTGGTGTTGGGATCCCATACCGGCGATATATAATATCCATCTTCTTGACTCAGTTTTACAGGATCGCCTCCAGCTTGGCTTGAAACCTTGTACAGGTTGCCTCCATTTCCTTCCCAGCTCACAAAAGCAATTTCCTTTCCATCAGGACTCCATGTAGGCATTGCTTCAGTAAAATCATTACGGGTAAGACGAGCGATGTTGCTTCCATTCACATCCGAGACATAAAGGCGGTTAAGTGCAGTAAAAACAACCCTTTTTCCATCAGGGGAAATTTGAGGATCACGGATTTGAGTAACGTCCATCAGGGAGTCATCGGAAACACGGTAATCAAAATGTACCTGAGGGCCGTATTCAATGGTTGCCTCTACTTCGAATGGAATTTCACTTGCCTCCCCATTTTCAATGTTAATTTTATGGATTTTTCCACCATAAGAGGCAATCAAAAACCTGGAATCAGGAGTGAAGCTCATGGCAGGGTATACCCCAAGTGGGGCGATAGACTCCTGGTCATCCCTCTGTACGGGATAGGCCAGCCAATCTTCTTTTCCTGTAACCAAATTCCTCTTGATCAATCCGGTTTTGGCGTTATAACGGGTGCCATAAACCAGGTAATTCCCATCGGGAGAAAGTGTGGGTGAAAACGCTGATCCATAGCGGTTGGTTCTATTTTCTACTTCACTGGTTTTCCTATCCAGGGTAGCAATTTGATATTGGGGCATCTGGGCATTGTAATGCCAGGCACTCATCCTATGGGCAAACCAGATATAGTTGGGATCTTTCCCAAATGCGGGCTCTACCATTTTAAGGTTATCGGGCTTCTTGAGGAGTTGTGCTCCACGCCCTCCGTCTTTGTGATAAATGTGCAGCTTCAGGTTCCTGATCCCCTTGGAAGCTATGATGTAATCACCATCGGGAGTCCATTCTGCTGATTGGTAATGCTGGTCTTTGTCCTTGGTAACCTGTTTCCATTCTTTGGATTCCAATTCATAAGTCCAAATGTTTTCTGAACCTGACTTGTCGGTGGTCATCACCAGGCTTTTGCCGTCAGGACTAAATTTTGGATGGGTCTCATAAGAGAGCCCTCCAATCACTTGCTCAGCTTTTCCCCCTTCGATGGGAAGCATGTAGACATCACCAAGCATATCGAAAACGAGTTTTTTCCCATCAGGAGAAACGTCAAGGCTCATCCATGTGCCCTGATTGGTTTTCAACTTGTAGGATCTCTTGGGCTCCAAAGGCAACTCCTTGGTAGCCTTTTTATCTTCGCCATCCTTTTTCTTGCCTTTTTTCTGGGCAAAAAGCGCCCAAGGCAACAACAAACAGAATAGTAGTGTAATTAGTCGAGGTTTATTCATGTGTAAATAATTTTAGAATAGAAATATAAAGAACAATACACTCGTATTGAACCGAGGATCAATAACTTAGGAAGATAATTTTAGACAAATGGTAGAAATATCAAGATTTACAGCTACTCAAAAACCCGAATGCTTTACCTTAAGCCTGATCTTGCTAAGAGTTGAATCAAGTTTAACAAATAGTAAAGGGATTTAGTAATTTCTCTATCACCATACATTTCTGTTATAATTATGAAAAAAACCGGATTCTTACTGATTTTTATTGGAGTGATCCTCTTTAACCAAACTTTAATTGGCCAGGAGACTCGTTTCTTTATGCCCAAGGAGATTCAAAAAGCCTATTCCAATGGAACACGCTCCTATGATGGAAAACCCGGTGAAAAATACTGGCAAAATACCGTTGACTATGACATAGATGTAGAGGTCATTCCAGGAGAGAGGACATTAAAAGGAAAGGCGAGCATCACTTACACAAACAATAGCCCGGACGAGTTGAATTCGATCATCATTCGACTTTATCAAGATGTATTTCGAAAGGCCAACCCAAGGGCGCAACGAGTGTCAGAGGAAGACATCAATGATGGAGTCATCATTAAGAAGTTGATCATCGGAGAAACTGAAATTGACTTGAACAATCGCAGAACCATTCGAAGGCAAAACTCCAACATGAGGGTAAGCCTCTCCAGCCAGCCCATCCCTGCGGGGGCAAAGCAAAATTTCGAGCTAGAATGGGAATCGAAAGTCCCCCTTACCACAGTAAGGGGAGGTGCCTACGACAGCACGTCCTTTTTTGTATCCTACTGGTATCCTCAAATTGCTGTCTACGACGATGTCTTCGGTTGGGACAACCTCGCCTACGACTTGAGTACCGAGTTTTATAATAACCTGTCCAATTTCGATGTCAGGATCACTGCGCCAGACAGCTTTGTCGTACTTTCTACGGGAGTGCTTCAAAATCCCGATGAGATCATGGAGGGTAAAATCCTTGAACGTTTCAACCAGGCCAAGACCTCCACTGAAACCATTAGCATCATTGATGAAAAGAACCTGGAAGGAACTTATCATTTCAAATCAGGAAGCTGGAACTATAAGGCTGATGAGGTCACCGATTTTGCATTTTGCTTGAGCGACCACTACTGCTGGGATGCAGCCAATCAAAAAATCGAAGACCGCAATGTCTTCGTCAATTCTTTTTATCCTCAGGTAATGCGCCAACGCGCCAATCAGTTGACTTCGATTCAGCAAAAAACGATGAAACACTTCTCTGAATCAGTGCCTGGAATTCCTTACCCTTATCCTGAGTTTACCACCTTTGTAGCCATTGGAGGGGGTGGCATGGAGTATCCCATGATGGCCAACAATGGCAACCCGGGGCTGGGAGTAACCGTCCACGAAATGTTTCATACCTATTTCCCCATGTATGTTCGAATCAATGAGAAGCGATTTGCATGGATGGATGAAGGTTGGGCAGACTTTACGACCGGCTTCGTCATCAGGAGGTTTTTCCAGGAAGATGAAAAGGAAGCCTTTTTTGGCACCTTTGCAGGACAGGTGCAAGGCACCATGGGATCGCTGAGTGATTTACCCCTCATTACCTCCACCCAATTTATGGACAACAGCAACTATGGCTATGCATCCTATCCCTTGCCAGCCTTTCTGTACTCCATTCTTTATGATGAACTGGGAGAAGAGACATTCATGAAGTGTTGGCAGGAATATATCCGACGCTGGGCCAAAAAATCGCCAACACCCTATGATTTCTTTTACACCTTTGAAAATGTATCCGGACAAGATCTGAGCTGGTTTTGGAAACCATGGTTCTTCAACTACGGAAATGTAGATGTAAGCATTGCTTCTTTCAAAAAGGGCAAACTGATAGTCAATCGAAATGCAAGTCGTCCCACTCCTATCAGTTTATTGATCAATTATGAAGATGGAACTAGCAAAACGGAAAACTTTAAGGCAGGAAACTGGAAAGACAGCGATGAGTTCACCACCAAAGTTGACAATTATAAGGAGGTCAAAAATATAATAGTCAATTATAACCTTCCTGATAACAACCTATTGGACAACTGTTATCCAAGTCTCCAGGAGCAGTATGGCGAATTCACCATACAAGATGAGATGTTAGGTGCTTATGCCATCAATGAATTTAGAGGCTTTGACATTTGGATCAGAAACAAGGATGGTGTGGTCTATGCGGAGGTTCCTGGTTTCTTCGGAGCTTACATGATCCCCATTTCTGCGACAGAGTTTGTAGGATTGGATGGAGTAACGAAACTTACCTTTACCAAGGAAGGGAGCAAGTACAAGAGCCTTAAGCTCTCATCCCCGTCAAATACCATAACCGCAGACAAATAATCCAGGCCATTTCGATGGGATGAAGAAAAGAGGTCATCTAATCATTTAGATGACCTCTTTTCTTTAGATTTATCTTGATACCAGAACTTTTTATCTGATTATGACCTAAAACAAGTTAATGAACCCCAAGCTGAAAAGATTCTTTCGAGCTTTTGCCTTCCTGGGAATTGCCATCGTCTCCTTATCCCATATAGACTACTTATATAGGATAGACCTCAAAAATTGTTACAAAGTGTATGGACGAATCTCCTCTATCGAAAAGGTCTATAGAGATGGAGGTGGTTATAGGTTGTTTTTAGAAGATGGAAGTGAGTTCAGAATTCAGGGACAAGCATCCAAAGCAATAGCCCATCCCCAATTTGAATATTTCGTTGTTATAGGTGCAGAGGTGGAATTGTATATTCTCCAAAATTCTTACCAGGGTATGATTGAAAAGTTGAATCGGTATAAAAACCCCGTTCAGATGAGTAGTCAAGGGATAGCTATTCTACAAATAGAAAGCCTTAAAAAACAGCTTTGGTACCTCCCCTACCTAAGCATCATTCTAGCAATCCTGTTTCTCATTTTGGGAGGGGGCGAAATTGCTTTCGCATTAAAAAAGGACCAATAGTCAAAATATTTGTCAAGGATCATCGGCTTTATGGGTGTTTATCATACGACTTACCAAATTTGTTTTATTTTTTGGTGATCAACACCAATAATCCTATGCCCAGGCCAAAGAATAAAGAAGAATTGCTTCTGGCAAGTCAAACCAGCTTCGATGCCTTGATGAGTTGGATCGAGGAACTTCCCGGGGAAGAACGAAATAGAGAATTCCCTCCTGGAACCATGAACCGAAACATCAGGGATGTATTGGGACATTTATACCATTGGCAACTGATGATGAAGTCCTGGCATGACATTGGGCAGAAAGGAGGAAAACCACCCATGCCTGCCGAAGGCTACAATTGGAAAACAGTCCCAGCGCTCAATAGAAAAATTCATGAAACTTATCGCACAAGCTCTTTAAATGAATTAAAAGAGTGGTTGAATAAGACACATATGGAAATGCACAAGATCATGGAATTGTACAGTCATGAGGAATTATTTAAAAAGAAAAGGTATAAGTGGACTGGCAGCACTTCCTTGGCAGCATATCTGATTTCTGCTACCTCCAGTCATTATATGTGGGGGCTTAAATTGATAAAAAAACAATTGGCTAAAAAATAAAAGGAAATCACTCCTTGGTGATTTCCCTGATATTGAAAGAGTTGTGAGGTTATTCGATTACTTGAAAAGCATGAATATGCTTACGAGAAGGAGTCCAACAAGTCCCAGACAAACCAGAACGATGTTCTTTAGAAGAGACAAGGGACCCACTTTTTTCCTGCTTGCTTTTTGAACGGCTAGTTGTTGCGTACTCATAAATTAATTGCATTTAGGTTAGCTTGGGCAATACCATTCAAACAAAAGGCGTGCCGTTTGAAACCTGAATACAGTTAATTCACTGGGAATCAGCATCAAATTCGAAACTACATAGATTTTAGCAGTCAGTATATTTCCCAAAAACGAAAAGATAATTCCCAAAAAAAGAATGAGAAATCGAAGAAAAAATTTCAGGGTGCAGAAATGGTCAGATTAGCTTCGCAAATGGTCATGCCTAAATAATTCGGCAATGATCACTCAGGTAAAAAGAACTGTCCCTGATTCCCGAAATTAGTCCCAGATCATGAAGAGAAATCTGAACCTGAGAAAGGTCTATTCCTGAAACTACAGGTCCACATTCCCATTCTGTTTGATCATACCATTCTTCCAGGTCTTCTTTTTTCTGTTGGTAGTTTTTATTGAGATAATCGATCGTTTCTTCATAATCAAGGGCAGTTCTGGCCTGTTTTACCCGTGCCATAATTTCCAGGAGTTCTTCTACCCTACTTTCTGCCACATCCTTTCGTGCGACCAGAACAAAACATGGCCAAGGGGTAGGGATTTCGCCTATCCTACGCCACTCTCCCTGATCAACTGTAGGTTTGGTGGTAAACTTTTCCCATAAAAAAAGGGAGGACTCTCCTTTAACAAATGACTCCTTAGCCCCATCAAAGTTTTTGACTATCACAAAATCCAAATCATCCAATGCCCAGCCCATTTGTTCGGCCAGAACGAAGGACATCAAATGGGAACCAGATCCCTTTCGGCTAATGGCAATTGGCTGGCCTTTCAAATCCTCAAGCTTGACAAAGGGGCTATCAGCCGGTACATGTAAACCCCATAGCAAGGGAGACTTTACATATGTTCCAATAATTTTTAATTCATGGCCATCAGATATGGCTTTGACAGCTCCCTCAGTCAACATCAAGGCGAGATCCAGGTCATTTTCAACCAGTTTCTTCTTCATCGAACCTGTACCCCCAAGTACATCTCTCCATCTGATGGAAAGCCCGGTATTTTCACTAAACAAGCCCTGCTGAATGGCAATATGCCATGGATAATTGAAATGTTCGGGAACACCGCCGACTCTGATTTTCATTTGAATCAATAATTTGGGGAAGATAATCAGAAGCAGGTGAATTATCTATAAATGCTTTATCAAAGTCTTCAAGCCATTGAGGTCAAAACTGATATTTTTTTATTATGAATATATCATTTTTCCTATACCCTGCCGCATATGAATTAATTGATACTTAGATATTTTACTTAAAATAAAGCCATCGTTAGCTATGTTAGGGGGAAATAATGGTTTTTGATAATTAATGACTTATACATATTTTTTTTTACCTTTGTCCAAGAGCTCGAAATTTATAAGGCTGAAGCAATTCAGCTAACCTGCCCTGCCACTCGGTACTTTTTCTACTTGCTTCTGAATCAATATTAAACCCTGAAATCTTTTAGGCATCTAATGGCAATGAAAAAGGTATTCGTTTTCCTCATTTTTGTTTTTCCCATCTTATCCAAGGCAAGTGATAGCATAACCGTCTATCTATTTTTGTCTGAGGATTGTCCCATTTGCCAATATTACAGCCTTGAACTCAATGAACTGTATCAAAGCTATGGAGCTGAAATAGGATTCATTGGTCTTTTCCCCAACAGGGCATCCACCGAAAGAAAAATCAAAGAGTTCAAGGAGAAGTATAAATTCGAATTTCCCTTCAAGAGAGAATATCATCAGACCATAAGTAAAAAATTTGGTGTAAAAATTACTCCTGAGGTTGTGGTCTACAATGAAGACCAGAAAAAAATCGTTTATCAGGGAAGGATTGACAATACCTATGCTTCGCTTGGAAGGCGAAGAAATTCCCCCACCCAAACAGAATTAAGGGATGTTTTGCACAGCATCCACACTCAGAAACCCATAAAAACTCAAAATGCCACAGCCGTAGGTTGTTTCATCACCTTTTTCAATTAAACAAACTACCAGTCATGAAACTTTTTACCGTCCTGTCCCTTGCCATCATCCTTTCTTTTCAGGGAATGCATGCACAGGTTACATTTACCAAGGACATCGCCCCAATTATCTACAACAACTGTACACCCTGCCACAGACCTGGTGAGATTGGCCCAATGCCTTTTACCAATTACAATGAGGTCATGAATTGGGGTGGCATGATAGCTTATGTAACGGATATCAACTACATGCCTCCCTGGAAAACTGACAGGAATTTTTCGACTTTTCAAGGTGAACGCTTCCTTACAGCCACACAAAAACAACTTATCCAGGATTGGGTCAACGCCGGGATGCCCCAAGGCAATCCCAATGACGAACCTGCCCTCCCCACTTTCCCACAAGGATCTCAGCTTGGAGAACCTGATTTGGTGATTTCGTTTTCTGAAGCCTTTCAACACAAAGGCAACAACAAAGATCAATACCAAAACTTCGTTCTGCCAACAAATCTCACAGAGGATAAGATCCTGAAAGCCATTGAGCTTCGCCCTGGCAATTCAAGAATTGTTCACCACTCCCTCTTTGCCATGGATACCACGGGAAATGCAAGGGTACTGGACTCATTGTCTCCTGAGTATGGATATGATGGATTTGGAGGCTTTGTGGTTGATGTCGCAGATAATTTCCCAGGCTACGTACCGGGTTCCAAGGCATTCTTATATCCTAATGCCATCGGGCAAAGGATTTATAAAAACTCCGATATAGTTGTTCAGATGCACTACGCTCCCACCTCTGTGGCGCAAAGTGATTCATCTACGATCAACCTGTTTTTTGCTGATAGCAATGAAGTCATTAACCGCCAGGTAATGATCGAAGTCATGCAGCCTTTCAGTTCAAGGACCAGCCTTGGAGAACCATTTTCCATCCCTCCCAATCAGGTGAAGACTTTTCACGGGACACTGTTTGTACCCTTTGATGTTAGCCTTATGGGAATTGGTCCCCACATGCACCTACTCGGCACAGGTTGGGAGGTATTTGCTGTTAAGCCCAATGGAGACACGACTAACCTGATCAGTATTCCGGATTGGGACTTTAACTGGCAGGGGATTTACTTTTACAAGAATTTTCAGATTCTGGAAGCAGGCTCCATAATTCACGCTTATGCCACTTATGACAATACAAGCAGCAACCCGCTGAATCCCAACAATCCACCAACTCGGGTGAGCTGGGGAGAAGGGACTTCTGATGAGATGTATTACCTTCCAATTTTATTTGTACCTACTTTGCCAGGAGATGATACGCTAAGCCTGGAGGTAGCTCTGCCCCCTCAGAAACCTCAATTGATAAAATACAACAGCCTTACAGGAGTTGCTGGCCAGATCGTAGATACATCCGGCTTTGGATCAAATACTTCTAACCCAACGAACATTGGGGCTTTTGACTTCCCGGAGAATAAATTCTATCCGATTTTTCCCAATCCCATGCATGGCCCTGTAGATATAGGCTTTTCATTGGCTCAGGGAGAAAAAGTCTCCATCAGTCTTTACAGCCTGGATGGCAAACTGATCAAAGACATAGTCAAAAATAGATTCTATCCCCTGGGGCATCACAAGGCAGCCTTCCAAAGCCAACGCTTCTCACAAGGAGTCTACCTCATCCGTGTACATGGCGAGTCCGTGGACATGTCGCAAAAGATTATCATCAAGTAAGAAGAGTTATTAACTTACGAAAAGCCAACTGGGTATCTCCTGGTTGGCTCTTTTTTTCTTCTTTGACAAAGCTTGATCGAAATAGAGATTACTTATTATCTTCATAGAAAAAGACCCTTCCATGGCTACAGAAAAAAAATTCCAGCCCGTTTTTGAATCTTTAAGTAAAATCTTCCACCCCCATAAGGATAAATTGATCGTTTTACATGACAATGAATCCAACTTCTACCTTGACTGTCCCGGAGATCCATTTAAAAAGGGTAGGCCTCATTTCTTTGGTGCTGCTACCATCAAGAAAAGTTATGTAAGTTTTCACCTCATGCCGGTTTATACCCACCCAGACCTCCTTGATGGCATGACAGAGGGGCTTAAAAAAAGAATGCAAGGCAAGTCCTGCTTTAATTTTAAAAAGGTAGAACCAGGATTATTCGAAGAATTGGAAAGACTAACCGCCGCATGTTTCAATAAATATCTGGAAGTAGGATATATACATTAACATATTAAAAAATACTGATAATCAAGCCTGTAATCCAGAAAATTTAAGAATTCTTTAACACTTAAAAAGGGCATAATCGTTGCATTTGATTCCCTTAAATAAGAATTTTAGCAAAAATCAATCTGGATTACTTATGAAAAAAATACTTTTCATCCTTGTCCCTACTTTGGCAATCTTGCTTGCCGCTTGTAACACCACTCAGAAGACCAATACTACTACTGAGAAAGAACCTACAGCAACCACTGCCAAGGAGCCTGAAATGGCTGATGGTGACAAAGCCTTTACCCTCAAAACTTTGAATGATACCATTGCAAGCCCAAGAATGGAGCTTTCAGGTAAAATCGGAGATGCTACCTTGGCAGTAACCTTCGGTAGCCCGAAAGTAAAAGGCCGTACCATCTGGGGAGAATTGGTAAAATACGGTAAAGTTTGGCGCATGGGTGCCAATGAAGCTACTACCCTTGAAACTTCAGCTGACATCATGGTAAATGGAGCTGGACCACTTCCAGCAGGAAAATATGCGGTATTTGCAGTGCCTGCTGAAGAAGGAAACTGGAAGCTGGTTTTCAACAGCGAAGCTGAGCAGTGGGGTGCCTACAACAAAGACGACGCAAAAGATGTCTTGAGCGTAGATGCCAAGCCTGAAATGAAAGAGGACGTAACCGAAGGCTTGACCTTCGCAATCGATGGCGATAAGCTGGTTATGATGTGGGAGAAACTATCTCTGCCCATCACCATCGCTGGAAGCTGATCAATTCTCTGAAAAAATTAAAAAACGCGGAGTTCAAGCTCCGCGTTTTTTTTATAAGTTAACTTCCATGACCTTGTTGTTTTTGCGACTCTTTTCTGCCTGGAAGCCCATGATATGACTCTCGATGGAGTCCGCAATAGTCGAGGTCAACAAGGACTCATCCTGTTTGGAGACAGCCTGTATCCAATCCGCTACCAAGCGCCAGTCACCACCTCCGTGGTCATCTCCTTCAAATTTCTCTTCTAAAACTTTTCCTGTCTGGAAATCAGTATACCTGAAGTGCTTCATGTCACCTACTATGTCCCCCATGCTGCCCATGATCCGGGTTCTTCTGCCTTGATAGGAGGTAAATGCTTCCATGGAAAAGGCAGCTGTAACCTCATCTGCAAATTGAATGGTGGTCACATAATGATCAGGCTGGTCATTGTCCATTCGGTAGATACATCTCCCATAGTCTGAATCTTTCAAGTATTCCATAATTTTATCGCCCTGCTTGGATTTATCCTCAGGTAAGTCGAAATGGTGCAACCATGTTCTATCTCTGTGATAAATCTTTAGGGCAGAGTAAGGGCAGCTCTTCTCCACAGCACAGCCATTTACACAGCGATCTGTACTCCCTTCAGGCGCATTACCTTCATGAAACCAAGACAGTTTTCCAAAAGCCTGTATTTGTTCGCAAGGCTTTCCTAGTATCCATTTCATGATGTCCAGGTCATGGCAAGACTTTCCAAGGATGATGGGAGTCGTCTTTGAAGAGTTATGCCAATTCCCCCTTACATAGGAATGACTCATGTGAATGTGGTTGATGGGTTCGAAATGCTGCATACTGAGCACAGTCCCCAAACTACCTTTCTGAACCAGTTCCCGAAGGCGAATAAAGTAAGGTGCATATCGAAGCACATGACAAACCGCCACAATTCTCCCGGTCTTCTGTGCCAATTTTAGTATATCCCTACATTCTTCTTCTGAGGGAGAAATGGGTTTCTCCAGAAGGATGTCATATCCCTTCGCCAGGGCTGCCATACATGGGCCATAATGCAGGTCATCCGGGGTAGAAATGATGATTGCATCCGCGAATTTTTCCTGTTCAAAGACCTGTTCCCAAGTGTAAAAATGCTTGCCATCGGCAATTTTGTGTTTGTCCACATACCGCTGTCGCCGAATCTCAATTGGTTCCGCAACCCCTACGATATCCAGTTGGTCAGGATATTCCACCGCATAGTTTCCATATACTTTTCCTCGGTTCCCCGCCCCCAAGGTGATGGCCGTAACAGGCCTTTCCAGTTTGGGATACTTGTTTTGGTCGGGCAGAATCAAAGGAAAGCCTTGTTCATTACTGGCCCAACTGGACCTCATCATGCCGAGGCTGCCTAGGCCCATTGCCAGGGTTCCCAGGGCCTGTCTTCTAGTATATTGATTGCTCATGGATTAAGGTGTAGGAGATCTTCAAATTGGATTTTCTCAATAATTTATAAAAATATTCCCTTAAAGTCTTTATTTTAATAAATCGTATTAAAGCCTATTTAATGGAAAGAATTCGCTCACTGGACATTTTTAGAGGGATGACCATCTGTCTCATGATTATTGTGAATACTCCTGGAGATTGGGGGAGTACCTTTGGTCCACTGCTTCACGCCTCTTGGCACGGGTTTACTCCTACAGATCTTGTATTCCCTTCTTTTATGTTTGCCGTGGGCAATGCCTTGGCCTTTGTCATGGGCAAATGGCAATCAAAACCCTTTGGTGAATTTGCCAGGAAGGTGCTTCGCAGGTTCTTCATTTTGTTTCTCCTGGGTTACACCATGTACTGGATTCCATTTGTAAGGTGGACAGATTTAGGTGGGCTGGAATTTATTCCATTTCAGGATACCCGTATTCCGGGAGTTCTTCAGAGAATAGCCCTGGGCTACATGATTGGAGCCTTTTTGGTTTACTTTTTCAAGCCCAGACAGCTCTGGTTTATCAGCGGAGGTATCCTCCTGGCTTATTGGGGCATCATGTATGCATTTGGAGATTATAGCCTGGAAGGCAATGCTGTCAGGAAACTGGATCAATTTCTGCTAGGCCCCTCCCACCTTTATGCAGGAGATGGAATTCCCTTTGATCCTGAAGGCCTCCTTAGTACACTTCCTTCCATTGTAAATGTCATTGCAGGCTTTTTATTGGGAAATTTCCTCACCTCAGGCAAGATTGATTACGAAAAGCTGGCAAAAGTCCTCATGGCGGGAGCCCTTGCCATATTTGTAGCCCTGGCGTGGGACATGCTCTTCCCAATCAACAAAAAGCTGTGGACATCATCATATGTCTTGCTTACTGTAGGCCTTGACCTGGTCATCCTGGCCTTGATTCTTTACACCACTGACTTCCTCACCCCCTCATGGAACTACAATTTCTTCCAGGTATTTGGTAAAAACTCCCTCTTTATTTATCTGCTTTCTGAGTATGTAGCGATTCTGGCCTTGTTTATAAGGGTAGACAAACAGACCTCCTTATACGCCTACATCTATCAGAATGTATTCCAATGGATGGGCCCATTTATAGGTTCGTTTGCCTTTGCACTTGCCTTTATGATGTTGTGCTGGGCAGTGGCATACTTACTTGATCAAAAGAAAATTTATGTAAAGGTCTAGCTTCCCGGTTTTTCAAATGCACCGTACAAATCCATTTTGTACATGCCCCCTTTGGGATATAGTTGGAGTCCCACGTGTGGGAAACTAAAGATGTATTGCCTATTTTTTCTCAATCCCCTTCTGGATTCAGCATCCATGGTGCTGTACAGATATGGGTAAAAATACCGCATCTGGACATAGTTGAATACATTCGAAGAGCTTGAGAAGTTGCCCATGAATTCCTGGTAATCCTCCTGGTTTGAAAGCGTTTGACCATCCAGGTACATTTCAATCATATTTATCAGGGAAGTGGTATCATTTGAAAAGACTACATAATTATCAATGTAGGTATAGTGGGGCTTTTCTATTTCAGAAAACATCTTCTTGAAGAATAATTTGAAAAAGCTATTGAGTTCGAGATATTTGATCTCAAATCCTCTGTAATCTACCGACTTGAATTTCAATGGTGTTCTTTTGCGAATCTTTTCGACCACAAAATCCATTCTCTCTTTGGCGACCTTTTCATCGTCAAAGTGCAACATCGCAAAGAAATCGTAGCTACTGGCCTTTTCATCTGCCGGAATGATGGCCGAGACCATTTCCTCATTCATCCATTCAAAGAAATCCCTTTCAAAATCAATCTTAAGTAGCTTCTGGGTACGATCAAGGCTCTTTTGCAAACTGGCATACCCCTCAGGATCTGATTGTTTGTTGTAGCCCATGAGGCGGGTATAAAAGTCCGAGAAATCATCAAAGCCAATGCTGGTGTACATGGCCGTATTCCGAGGCAATACGTTGGCAGCGCGAATCTTCCCTTGCCCTACATCCTTAAACACCCTCAGGTAGTTGGGGAATGAGTCATTTTGCAGGGTGTATCCCTTCAGGATAAGTTTGTCATCTTTCAAAGTAAGGTCCATGCCCGAAAAAGTAAGGGTTTTATCCAGGCCTTGAACAGTTTCAGGCATACTTGCTGTATAGGCAGCCATCATGTCGTTGACCGTCCCATAATTGATGAACAGGTTGTATAGTTCACCTGGATTGGTCTTCGCCTTCACCTGCTTGAATGCTGGGTCCTCCCTGATGTCCGGTTCCTCAGATTGCTTGATTGCCTTTTGAACCAAAGATTTAGAGTAGGAGATAATCAGCATATTGTCCACAGCCGCCAGGTACATGGAAAGGTCTTCCTTGGGGTCATACAGATCATAAATTTCAATGGTAAAATAGGTTTCCCTTTTCACCTCATAGCCCACATTCTTCATCAGAGGCATCGCCCAATCCTTAAATTTATTGACAAGCCTTGCATTCCCTTCCATATCTACCAAAATGACAAAATCATAATCTTCCTTACCCTGAGGGGTAAGGTGGGCTGAAATTACCAAGCCACCGATATTCACAAATTTGAGAATTCGTTCATTAGCGATAAGCAGTGAGTCCGCATAATCAGCATCCTTTTCTACATCAGAAAAGAACTCATTGGTTTTCAGGTACTGCCAAACTTCCGTCTTGCTCAAATCTCTCCAATCCTTGATGGGCTTATCTGACTCAATGGCATATATGAAATCCGAAGCAACAAATTCCCATGGAGAACGAGTATCTGCAGCTGTACCGAAGTAGAAATAACCTACTACTGCTGCGATTAGTAGCAGCAAAAGGAAGAAAAGGGTTCTTAGAATGCGTTTCATAGGGATTTTGAATGTGTTGGCTTAAATATATACAAAAAATGAGAGACCGAAGCGGCCTCTCATTGCTGAAAATATAATTCGTCAATTATCAAAAACTAAGACCAAGGCTTAAAAGAAAATTCCTTCCTGCCTGCGGATAATAAAAATTCTCAGTAATCAGGTCTCCAAATCGATAACTGAAGGTATAACCATTGGCTTCATACTGACTGTCGAGAGCATTATTTATTAAAAGCCCCAAGGTAACTCCTTTTACAAATGATGGCTGGTAATTGATGCGCAGATCGTTCACAAACCATGGGTCTATCGAGCGGCCTACATTGCTGGTATTATCCAGGAATTGGCGGCCTACATACTTACTCAAAATGGCGATATCAAGCCCTTTTATTGGAACAAAGACCAGTTGCGAACCGGCTATGACATTCGGAGAAAACGAGATATCGGTATTCGTGAATGAATTGGTTTCAATATTTGCAGGGAATACAGCATAATCATAGACGATCTCATCAAAGTTCAGGATCTTATTTTGACTAAGGGTGAAATTGAATCCCCAATTCAACCAATCAGTTAGTTTCGTTTGAGCGACAACTTCAATTCCTGCCCTATAAGAAGCATCCACATTTTGCCTGATGTTGGCTCCTACATCATTCAACGCACCTGTCAAGACCAACTGATTCTGGTAATACATGTAGTAGGCATTCGCAGACAAGGTAAGTTTCCCAAAGGAATATCTATAGCCTGCCTCCACATCATACAAAGTTTCATGCGTAGGTTCTTCATCTGTAGGACTGTTGATAAAGTCAGACCTTACCGGCTCTCTATTGCCTACGGACAAAGAAGCATATACTTGAGACTTTTGTCCCAACTGGTAGGTCAAACCAAGTTTGGGATTGAAAAACAGGTAATTGAAATCTCCTTTAATCGGAATTTGCCCCTCGTCAGTTCCTGTTCCATCAAGGGTAGAGTCCCCCAAAACATAATCAATGTTCCTCACCTGCAAATCGACATAGGCCGAAAACTTTTCGGATATCTGCCAGAGCCCTTTGGCATATAGGTGCCCATCAGTTTTCAGGCTCCTGTTGTTGTAGTATTGATCTTCTGTCTCTGAATTGCCTGCAAAACGTGCCCAAATTACTTCACCAAAGTGATCCCCATCGTATTGATTGATTCCTCCTCCAAGGCTAAACTCAAAACTGGAAGAAGGTCGATAATCCAGGGAAAATACGGCTCCATAAAAATCATTGTCCAGCCACCTTCTTCTGACCAGATCAGTAGTTGTAAGGAGGTTTTCATTGATTAAAAGCTCGGTAACTCCCAATACAGGATAGGCGGCAAAGGGATCTTCTTCTCTGTATTCTTCAAAGAATCCTTGTCCCTTGGTATAGTGAAATGCCCCACTCAAACTTAGCTGGTCATTAAACTCATAACCATACAGCAATTGGTAATGGGTCTGAGAGTAATTGTCCACCTGATTGGGATAGGTGTAGTAATTGTAGCGTCTGTCTGAATTAAATAGGTTAATAGAGTCTTCAGGCGTAAGGTAGGTTACTCCTACATTGTTGAAGTAATGAGTTAAGAGGGCTTCTTCATCTCCATCAATGATGGCCTCCGGAACTCCCCACCAGGATTGGTAAGTCCGCTCCCTACCGGAGAAAATATTGGCTTTTACAAAGCCCTTTTTGCCATAGTAAGCCCCTGAGGCGAACCAGGATTGCAGGTCGGAAGAGGCCCTGTCTACCCAGCCATCTGACTGGATATTGGAGAGGCGGAGATCGAAGGCAAAGCCATTGTCCATCAATCCCGTACCGGCAGATAAGGTATTTTTGAAGGTATTGAATGAGCCTGCGCTGTTGTTGAACTCGGCATAGGGATTCAAGGCAGCTGTGCGCGTTTCGATGTTGACGCTGGCACCGAAGGCTGCAGCACCATTTGTAGAAGTTCCCACCCCACGCTGGACTTGCACAGAATTAACGGATGAGGCCAGGTCTGGCAGGTTCACCCAGAATACTCCATGAGATTCTGAGTCATTCAAAGGGATTCCGTTGACAGTAACATTGATGCGGGTAGGATCAGAGCCCCTCACACGAATGCCTGTGTAACCTACACCTACACCCGCATCTGAAGTTACTACAGTTGAAGCCAGTTGGTTCAACAGGAAAGGAAAATCCTGCCCAAAGTTTTGTTTGGCAATCTCTTCCTTGTTCAAACTGGAAAAAGTGGTAGCCGTTTTTTCACTTGCACGAAGTGATGTGATCAGGACATCTTCAAGGATACTGATTTTGGTGAGGGTGTAGTCAAGAATCAAGTCCTCATCAGCAACATCAATATCATAAGTCATGGACTCATGCCCAACAGCCCTTAATATGAGGCTGTATTTACCTCTCGGTACATTCTGGAAGGCATATTGCCCTTCGTTGTTTGTAAAGGTGACAATTTTAAGTTCTGGAATAGCCACCTCTGCCCCTTCGATACCTACGAGTGAATTCCGAATTCCTTGATTTCCTGAGCGGATGACTCCGTTCAAATTTGCCTGTCCAATCATCAAGGTGGGCAAAAGCCACAGCAATAGCTGCATACAAATTCGATGCATAGTTTTTTTGTTAATGGTACTACATATGGAGTCAGGCAGGCCTCTTTGGTAGAGGCACCATAACTCCCTTCGCCCGCATTACCGGGATCAGGTTCAAAGGGTATGATCTCAGCCCGAATAGGAATAGAAAAAGCCTTTTCCTTGGGCACCCCCGTTTACGATTCAACAAAGGTAAAAAAAAAGTGATTAGATAAAAGTTTGTCTGGCTAGGGTATTTTTCCAGCTATTTGTAGAGTAAATAGAAATCCTGAGCATATTTATCAATGAAACTCATTCAATTGAAATTTCGTTTTAAAGTTAAAGTCCACACTATCGAGTAAAAATTTACCTACCTAACTGTACAAAAAGCCATAAAAATCCTTAAAGAAGTTGTAAACTGAGCGTTATAGTTCAGGATACAGAAGAAATTCCTATCAGAATCCAATACCTATGACAAACGCATGGACCTTTCTTCGACTGCTTTTAATGATCTCCTATTTAGGGATTATTTCGACCATTTCTGCTCAAGAATTGAAGAGAAGTTGTGGAACTGTAGACCATTTGAACCACCTTATTGAAAGCCATCCCAACATGCGCCAAAGCATGCAGAGGATAGAAAACAATGCTTTTAGAGTTACCAATGGAAGTGTGAAATCCGTCAAGGGCAAGATCTCTATCCCCATAGTAATTCATGTGGTTTACAATACAGCAGAGCAAAACATTAGCGATCAGCAAATCTATTCTCAGATAAAGGTATTGAATGAGGATTACCAGCGCCTAAACTCTGATACATCCAACACACCTGACCCATTTAAAGCTGTAGCAGCCTCAAGTGGAATTGAATTCAGGCTGGCCAGTAAGGACCCTGACGGGAATCCAACTTCGGGTATCATTAGGAAAAAGACAGGTAAATCAGCCTTTTATACCACCAGCAACAACATCAAATATTCCAACATGGGAGGTTCTGATGCTTGGCCAAGAGATAAATATCTGAATATTTGGGTTGGGCCTATGGGGCTTGGTGTGCTAGGTTACGCCCAATTTCCAGGTGGACCCGCAGAAACAGACGGTGTAGTGATCAACTACAAAGCCTTTGGTACCATGGGTACCGTCATGGCGCCCTTTACCCTAGGAAGGACAGCCACACATGAGGTGGGGCACTGGCTTAACTTGAAACACATTTCAGGAGATGGCCCTTGCGGTGTGGATGATGGCGTAGCAGATACCCCTCCTACCGACAGACAGCATTATGGCTGTGCGATGGGCTTTTCTTCCTGTGGAAACCTTGACATGGTTACCAACTTTATGGACTATTCCGATGATGGTTGCATGAACCTGTTTACAAAAGGCCAGGCCTCCAGGATGAGGGCTTTGTTTGCTCCTGGTGGATTCCGCCATTCTATCCTAAATTCGGATGGACTTGAAAATGTTACTCCAATTGCAACGGTAGAGCCACCCGCTACCATCAAACTAAGTACCGTAGGTGAGAACAGGGCAAGGATTGACTGGGAACAACTCAAGGGAGTTTCCGCCTATCTAGTACGTCTGAAAAGAGAAGGTACCGGAAAGTGGATTACCAAGCCATTCGATAGAAACTTTGTGAACGCCAGCAAATTGAAAAGCTGTAGTCAATATGAAATTCAGGTAGCCTCCGTAGTAGGTGGGGAAGTAAGCGATTTCTCTTCCTCTCTAATTTTTGAAACTCAAGGCTGTACCGATGAGGGATATCAAAATCCTATGGAACATGGCCCCTCGAACATTCGGGTTTCCAGCCTGACGGAAGAATCCGCAAAAATTGATTGGAGGAAGGTAGAACAAGCCTCTAATTACAAAGTACAGTACAAAGTGGCTGGTGCCAAGCAGGTCTATAGCAAAATTGTAACTGATAATTCAGCCAGTCTTTCTCGCCTGAAAAAAGGCCAGAGGTACCTATTCCGCATAAGGGCAAACCAAGGCGAGAAAAATGGAGCATACTCCGAGATTTCAAGTTTTGTACTCCCAGGCCAAAATTCCTTTGCGACCCTGCGTACAGCCAATCCCAACATGGGCGGATTTGCTGAATTTGTTGAGGCATTTCCTGATACAGATGCCATGAAAGTAGAGCTCAGGATGAATGTAACAGAGCAGCAAGCCATCAGGATATGGGTTAAAAATGTGAGAGGAAAGTCAGTTTTGGCCAAAAAGGTGTACCAGATTTCACCGAACAAGCCATTGATCATGGATCTTTCCCACCTCCCGAGGGAACGGTATTACATTGAAATCGAAGAACAAGGTGGATTTGATCATCAAGTCTACCTGGATTTAAGGTAAATTTTCCTGAGATTATATATCTAAAGGCCCTCCTAAGTATAGATGGAGGGCTTTTTATTTTTTCTACAATTTTTCCCATTTTTTGACAAGGCCTTAAATACATGGAAAGGAATTTCTATATTTATGTATGCCCTTGATCTGGATACCTGCCATCATTCTTATGCTGGGACTTAGTTCCTGCCTCACTCCCAAATCTCAGGGAAGCGAAAATCAATTGAAGGACATCAAAAATATTGTTTTTGTGGGAGATGAATTGATGGATCCACAATCAAATCAAGGGGTAGATGAACCTATCTATGCCTTAATTCAGGAAAAAATTAACCAGGCAGAATATCCTTTCCACATCATCAATGCATACAGCGATAAAGGAAATTCATATTCTACCATCAGAGAGTTAAAACCCTTCTTACAAAGTCCTGTAGAAATCCTGGTTGTATTTTGTTGCCAATCTGACTTCGATGGAAGCATTCCACTTGATTCAAGCCAGCAAAACGTACAATCCATCATTGATTTGACCCTTTCCAAATATCCCATGAGTTCAGTTTTGATGGTGAATACCATGCAGCCTTTCCAAAAGCCAGAAGAGGTCAGAAAATGGGAAACCATGGTACATGAAATGGCTATAAATAACCAAACAGCATATCTGGATCTTTGGAAAGAAGAAAGAGAATTGAGAAATACCATCGGCGAGAGCTATTTCCAGGAAACAATCTCAGGCTCCTCAAAGAAGATTCAATCCAAGCTTTGGCAAAAACTGGAACCCCTTCTTTAGATCTTCAAACTACTTCACCTCAAACTGGCCTGTCCCTATCAGGTTATCATCTCCTGAATAAATTCTGACAAACTGCGGCCCCTTTTGGAATTTCTGGCCTTCAGGTATGGAGTAGTCGATGCATACGTTGACGGTGGTTTTGTTATAATTGAAGGTCAACCTGGAGGAGTATTCTTTTTTTCCTCCCTGGTATTTAAAAGTCCCGCTGAAGCCATCCTTCATATTGGTGTTGATGGTCCCATCAGGGCTTTCAAGTACTAAGTAAATTTCTTTTTGACCTGGATCTGTGACAAGGTTATCAAGTACATCAAAACAAACCCTGACTGTTTTGAAGGTAATGCGTCGAAAGCTCTTCTTTCCTTTGTCATTCGTGGGATTGCCCTTTTCGTTGATTTTATAATAGGTGATGTTGTCAGTACGGAGGATGGAGCCTAGCTTTTTGGTCTTATCCAACTCATTGGCTACATCGTTTCTATTTTTTTCCAACTTGGAATAATCCTCATTTGCTGCTTCAAGGTCAGTCGTAACAGAATCAAGGTCTTGAACCAAGGCAAGTTTTTCGGCTTTCAACTGTTCAATCTGATCCTCATACTGAGAAATCATGGTAAGCATGTTGCTCAACCTTTTCTTGAGTAAATCTAATTCCTGATTGGTATCTTTGGCTTCTCTTTTCAGTTCTGCCAGTTTAGACTCAAAGCGGTCGATTTGCTTTCTGGCTTGTGCCAACTCTCCGTCCTTGGCCATAAGGGCAGATTCCTGAGAGTCATTTTCTATTTTAAACTGAAGAATCTGTTTTTCAAGATCAAGAATTTCTGATGATAGGAGGTCTTTTTCCTGCAGTGTTTTCCGGTTTACTTCCTTTTGGGAGAAGAAATTATAAGCAAAAAATCCCAAGGCAGTTACGACCAGAATACTCGCTATCACAATGATTACTCTACTTGTGTTTGATGAGGGTTCTTTCGCTGTCATAGGAGATTAAAGGGCAGTTATGAGGAATATGAAGCAATTTACGTTTAAAATGACTTTTTTGAAATGGAATTATATGTTTTCCCTGAATTTATATAGCTCCTGAAGAGAGGGGCTTTCCAGAAGTTCCAAAACTTTTTCCTGGACATTTTTCAGCGCCAAGGGTACTTCCCAGGCATTTCTGTTTCTGGGTTCTACATAGTTTGAAATCCCTCTAATAGCCAAAAAAGGAATATCAAACCAAAGGCCTGCCTGGAAAAATGCAGCTCCTTCCATGGTCTCTACATCGGCTTCCCATTTGAATTTACGAAACTCAACTTGTGCTGCCACCCCACTAATTTCGTTCACAGAAATACCTCGACATTTTTGAAGGCCTGATTGCCAGTTTATGGGATTTTGAAGCGAATTAAAGTATTGGACTCCACCCTTTTTCATCGTAGGAAATCCTAATTCCTTCATATCAAGAAAGCCTGAAGGGGAATTGGCTCCCATGTCTGCAAAAATATCCTCGCGGATGTCTACCACCTGCCCCAGTTGGATGCGTTGATTGAATGCTCCTGCGATTCCAAAATTGACCATTAGATCTGGTTTATGGTGGCTCAGGTAGCTTCCAAGTTTAAGGGCAGTATTGACCATTCCAATCCCGGTATGGATGAGTGAAATTTTCTTACCGTCAAATTCTTGGCTTAAATAGGGAGATTCTTCATCTGAATCGAACAAATTTTTTCGAATTAGCACTGATTCTCCGTAGGTAGCTGCAACAAGCAGAATCTCTTTCATGCCCGAAAGATAGGGAATTTTAGGGGAAGGAGTTAATAATGACGGTCTTAAGCATCCCTGTGGGCAATCCAGATCAGTCAATGATCTTTAGTTTGACATCCGAACCATCATCTTTCCAACTGACTTTCACCCGTCTTTTTTCTTTCAAGTATTGGTGGTTCAATCCAAGCACCATCACACGCCCTTCTTTTATCCAATCAATAGCTGCGAGATAAAATTCATCAAACTCCAAGTCCCCTACCCTACAGTAGGAATTCTTGCCCTCACCTTGCTCTATTTTCAGCAGTGTTTGTTGGCCAAATGGGCTGATCTTAAGGATATTTATCCTTTCTTCTACACAGGTTTCACAATTCTCCCAACCAAAGGGATCTACGGGGAAAGAATTTTTTACGATCAGTCCCAAATCCCCATCGGGAAATACAAAAAAGCCTGTGCGAATATTTTGGGGGTCAGAGATCAAGTAAGGAGCTTTTTCACTGGTTATCAACTGATTGTTCACCAAAGTGTAGGCCTTCTCCTTGGATACCTGATTGACATAATCGTGCTGAACCCTTAAGGTCTCGACTGCATAACCGTTGTAAATGCTCCGGTCGTAATCCAACATTTGCTTATAAAACTTGACCTCAGTGAGGTTTTCGCTCGTTTGTTTCGGCAAAAAGACTAATGCATCCACATCTACTGAGGCAGGGGTCCATTCAGATTCTGTATAGATGTAGGTGGGAAAAAAGTTGATTTTATAGAATATCTCTTTAGGAATGCCTGAAAAGTTTGTTTGAAGCGGTTTCTTCAGGTCAAGGCTATTAAAAGTACTTGGCCTTCCTGCTATTCTTTCTTCGGAGCTTGAAAGCCTTAAACTGGCACCTGCCTCTTCGTCTGAGCCATTCCAGACTTCAACCAGCATTCTGATCCGGTTCATTTCGGGAAGCTGTACGAAGCCCAGAGACGATGGAGGAAAGGAAATGTCCAGAGAATATCCTTTGTTCTTATCGATTTCGGCCACATACTTGATACTGTCATTCAATTGGGCAAGTTGAAGGCCTAGGGCATCCTCAAGAACGATCATGTTTTCTTCATTGATCCATTCTGCGGGACGGTTATCGGGAAAGAAGGCAAAGCCTACCATCCCAAATGGGACATTGGCCTCGGTCAAATCCAGAATAGGTGGTACATTCAAACTGCTTTTGCTATTCTTGGGATAGTCAGAATCCTGAAAAATCTCATCAATTCTCGAATCCGGATTAACGGCTTCGTCCGTACTAAAAAATCGAAGGGTATTCTCAGTTGTTGAGGCGGGCGCCAGGTAAGCGATGTAGTCTGAATGAAGGTCGTATCCAAATCTTTGGGGATAGGCACTGTTTTCCAACGCAAGCCATACCCTTATCTGGTCAGACTTGCTGCTTAACTTATTCAGGTTAAGTTCCGGATCATCTACCCGAACGTGGACAGAAATATTTTTACCATCACAATGAACATAACTTTCTGCACTAATGACTTGATGGATACCCCTTGTGATTCTTGTTTGCCTTAACTCTAGGACTTGATACTCTTGTCCAAGGCTGAAGGTAGGATGAACTGCTAATACTATCAGCATAAGTAGCACCCATTGCTCACGTACGACTTCAAACTTTTTCATGTCTTTCCAATTTTTGGATGGAAAACATATTCCCTAAAATGTTCTTATGGTATTGATAAAGGCAGATACCCAGTCTACCCTTTACTTCTAAAACGTGTTAATTGTAGGTTAGGCTAATAGCCTGTCGAGCAAGCTCTTTATTTATAGCTATTTATATACCAAAAATGTTCTTACTCAATGTATAGGGAGAATTTACCTATTTATCTCTGGGAAAGTAGGCAATTATTTCAGGTGTAGGAGAATAAAGAACGATAAAGCTACACGGAGATAAACTAACGGACTATTAAATTTAACTAAAATGAAGAAAATCCTGTAAGAATTTACAGGATTTCTTCTAATCTTTATCGTAACAGACTCTAGTTCAACGTACTGAGATTTACTGTCAAGCCTTTCATCCCTCTTCTGCTGAATCCTTTCTTTGCTTGATCGGCGGCAGCCTTGTTGGAATAGGGTCCTGCGAGAATCCTGAAAATGGGTTTACCATCTTTCATGCCACTCTGTACAAGGGTATTTTCTACGCCTTTGGAATTGATTTTACTCAAACCCTCTAATAGCCTGTAATAACTGTAGAATGCCCCTAATTGGACTGCAAAGCCGGAGGAATTATCCTTGATGGCAATCATCCTGAAGATATTAGGTGTATACTTTTCGGCTTCTGACAAGGCTGGATCTGCAAATGCAGTATTGGCCGAAGCCAAACGTCTATTTGTCGTGCTACTACTCCTGTCTGTATTTGTTGTACCCAGATCCATTTCGGTAATCTCCCTGAATTCAGGTTGTACCCGTCTGGTAGATCCAGTGTTCACAGGGATTGTCCGAGTGGGAGTGGTAGTTGTTGTAACGGGAGTATGGGTAGAGCGGCTTCTGCTGTCATTGACCAGGGTTCCTGTATGGTCTCTCAATGGCAACTTGCTCAAATCCCTTCCTACATCTTTGGCGGAGTTATTGTCAGTCAGGTCAATGGACTCTGCCCTTCTGCTACTTGAACGTGTATTCTTTGCTGTAGTAGTCGTTCCTTCCACCACAACTTCAATCTTCACCTTGGCGACTCCCTCGGTTATCAAGCCTATCTGCTCGGCAGCGACTCTTGACAGGTCTACGATCCGTCCATCTTTGTAGGGTCCACGATCATTGATTCTTACGGTTACCGAACGCTTATTCTCAAGGTGGGTAACTTTAAGGATGGTTCCGAATTTGAGGGTTCTGTGGGCAGCTGTGAATTTGTATTTGTCGTACAATTCTCCGCTTGCGGTAGGGCTCTTCAGGTGATACTTATCAGCATAATAGCTGGCTTCTCCGTACTGAACCTGCGCAGATACTTGAGTCATTCCCAGAATGAGAAAGCCTATCCCTGCGAAGATCAATCTTTTTAATGCTATCATATTGGTGTTAATGGTTTGTCCAAAAAAAATCCATGCTCTGGAATTACTGTTCCGGACGCGCATCAACAATCGGATAATACAAGGTAATAAATTTTCAGCTTATACTTAAAGTAAAGCTTTAACCTTTATTAATATTAGGGCTAATACCGTACCAAACCCTAACATTTCAGGAAAAAATGTAAGCACTTGATTTATTGGACATTTTATTCTGTCCTAATATGAGAAGCTGTTTGGCCTACCCTTTGATAGTCCTTAACTTGTTCCCATGAAAGTGACAATGTATACAGATGGTTCCTCTTTGGGAAATCCTGGTCCAGGAGGTTTCGGAGTTTTGATGACAGCAGGACCTCATAGAAAGGAGATTTCTGCTGGCTACCGCAAAACCACCAACAATAGGATGGAGTTGTTAGCGGTAATCGTAGGACTGGAAGCATTGAAAAAGCCTAATACAGAGATTCTTATCTACACCGACTCTCAATACGTACAAAGAGCAGTATCTGAAAAATGGGTATTTGGCTGGGAGAAAAAAGGATTTAAAGGAAAAAAGAATGCCGATTTGTGGCAACGATTCCTTCGAATCTATCGCCATCACAAGGTTACCTTCCAATGGGTGAAAGGCCATGCCGGGATTGCTGGCAATGAGAGATGTGATGAACTGGCAGTGTCCGCTGCAAAATCTGGAGACCTCAGGGTAGATGAGGGCTATGAACAAGTAAACCCTTGATTCTTAGCTTACTTTCAAGACAATTTTACCAGCGTTTTTATTCTCCTCCATTAACTTGTGTGCCTCTACAATTTCTGACCAATCCATTACCCTGTCTATCACAGGCTTAAGGTGCCCATTCTCAAATTCGCCCCATGCGAATTTGTAAAAACCCTGGGTCAATTCAACCTTGTAGTCATGGGTTCTGCTCCTCAAGGTAGATCCCACTATTTTCAACCTTTTTCTTAAAATAGAGGCAAGATCCGTATGATCAGGTTTCCCTCCTCCCAGCAATGAAAGCATTACCATCCTTCCATCCAGTGCCAGGGAATCCAGGTTACGCTGAAAGTAAGGTCCAGCCACAAAATCTATGATGATGTCTACTCCTCGCCGTTTGGTCTGTTGCATGACTTCCAAATGGAAATCCTGGGTTCGATAATCCACACAAAGCTCAGCACCAAGCGTCCGACATAAATCATGCTTAGGGCTTGAAGCAGTTACGAACACATGGGCATCCATGAGTTTGGCAAGCTGTATAGCAGCCGTCCCAACCCCACTCGCACCTGCGTGAATCAGAATGTGATCATTTTTCTTTATTTCGGCTAACCAAAAGAGTGCTTGATAAGCCGTCAAAAATACTTCCGGAATGGCAGCAGCTGACTCATAGCTCATGTCCTTGGGAATAGCCATGCACATATCCTGATGAATGTTCACAAGTTCTGCATGTCCGCCTCCTCCCAGCAAACCACATACCCTATCGCCAATTTTCCATTTATCTACACCTTCTCCCAAGCCTATCACTTCTCCCGCCATCTCAAGGCCCAACAAAGGGCTTGCCCCTGGAGGCACAGGGTATTTCCCCCTTCTTTGCAACGTATCAGCACGGTTGATCGCGCTAGCATGTACCTTTACCAACAGCTCTCCCTTATCTGCAACAGCATCTTGCCATTCCCCTAACTTTAAAACTTCTGGTCCTCCTGGCTGGTCAAAAATAATGGCTCTCATAGAGTAGTTTAATTTTTTGGATCTTTCGAAAAGAAAAATGGAGAAATCAATGATAAAAATCCATTGATAAGGGGAGAAAAAACAAAATTCCTGCCTCAGTGGAAGCAGGAATTAAATTAGGGGGAATAGTGGGGATTAATTGTTCTTATTTCCAAAGGTATACGCCACCGAAAAATGGGGAGTATACTGTAGAAGCTCAGTGTAACTCATAGCAAAATCCAGTTTCAAACCGTTCCATTTCACTCCAGCTCCTCCACTTAGGTAAAGGGGTTCTGTCCCAAAACCTAGCCTGCCATACAGGATTTCGTTGATTTGGTACTCTACCCCCCCGCGAAATGAAATGACCTGATCTACCTGCTTTACAGCATCAACAAGTACCAACACCTGCTTTGTTGGCTGATAACTTACCCCTAAGGAAATAATGGTAGGTAGAGTACTGGCTTCGCCAAAATTATTGGTCACCTGGGCTTGGTTGATGTTGCTCATACTCGCGCCCAGTCCGATTTGTGAGTTGAATTGATAATGGACTCCAAAATCTCCATAAACTGAAGCTACAGATCCGTAATTATTGATGGCAAGATTGGCGAGGTTTAGCCTTGCACCTAAACTTATTTTATCCAGTAGGGTAATTCCATATGCCAGCCCAACTACACTTTCCCTATAAGCGGAAAATCCGCGGCTGGATACAAATAATGCAGCTGCTTGATCATCTGTAAAAGGGTAAGCAATGGCTGCACTTCCAAAAGTAAGCTCAGAAAGTAAAAAGCGTTGCTCTACGTAGGTACCAACTTCGATATTAGATATTCCGGCCAGGGTAGCCGGGTTGTGAAAGCTGCTCCAGATATCTCCCTTTACAGCGGTATAAGCATTGCCAAGGGCAGCAGCTCTGCCTCCAATGGATGGGGGTCCGAATATTACTTGTGCTTGCAATTGAGAAGAGATTACTAATCCCAAAAGGACAAACAAACGTAAAAATCTATGCATAAGTTTACTTAAAAATCTATTTGATTAAATAGGTCAGAAAAGATTTTTTTCACAAAAATTATTCAAAATGAGCCCTATTCTAAGTCTGCACCTTGAAAACGGACAATATGTAAAATTTATTGGGTGATTGGTTCGGAAAATGTGCCTCGCCCAACTTATTTCCCAAACGCATTGAAAATGCTTTTCTTTTATTGGAGACCGAATGATTGAAAAACAGTATCAAGATACCCTAACTTACCTGTATGAAATGCTTCCCATGTTCCAGAAGGATGGGAACAAAGCGATGAAAAAAGGCCTTGAGAATATCCAGGAGCTTTGCTGGGCCATGGGCTCTCCCCAATGGAAATTCAGAAGTATACACGTCGGAGGAACAAACGGAAAGGGTTCTGTAAGTTCTATGCTGAGCAGTATCCTGATGGAAGCGGGTTATAAGGTTGGCATCTACACATCTCCTCACCTTGTAAATTTTACCGAGCGGATTCGCATAAACGGCAAGGAAATCAGAAAGAGAGATGTAGTGGAATTTGTGGATTGCTACCGAAGGGCCATTGAAAAAATACAGCCTTCTTTTTTTGAATTGACTGCCGCCATGGCCTTTGAATACTTTGCGGAAAAAGAAGTTGACATAGCCATCATAGAGGTGGGGCTGGGTGGAAGGCTCGACTCAACCAATATCATCAGGCCTGAGCTTTCTGTAATCACCAACATTTCTTATGACCACATGGACATCCTTGGCGATAGCCTTGAAGCCATTGCAGGTGAAAAAGCAGGGATCATCAAGCCTTACACACCTGTAGTCCTGGGAGAAAATCATCCTGAGACAAGATCTGTATTTGTAGAAACGGCAACTGAACTGGATGCCCCCTTTGTTTTCGCTGAGGATAGATTTAAGATCACCCCATTAGAAAAGCAGGGGCTTACTCAGCTTGTCCATTCTGAAGACCTGCTAGCGGAGGAGGAAGAAAAATTTGATCTTGGATTGATGGGCGATTACCAACTCCAGAACCTAAGAACGGTCTTGACAGCAGTGGAAATGCTTCGCGAAGACGTTTGGGAAATCACTACCGAAGAGATTTCCAGGGGATTGAAATTGGTGGGTAAAAACAGTGGTTTCAGGGGACGGATGGAACAAATAAGCCAACATCCGCAAATATGGTGCGATACCGGCCATAATGAAATGGGGGTAAAAATGGCCATTGGCCAAATCCTTGCCATGGAATATGACCGTCTTCATATCGTGTGGGGAATGGTGAAAGATAAAAACCACAACAAAATGTTAGGTCACCTTCCAAAGGATGCTAATTATTATTTTGTAAAACCAGATGTTCCCAGAGGTTTACCTGCACATACCCTCCAAATCATAGCTGAGGGTTTAGGCATGGAAGGCGAGGTATTTGACTCGGTTTTGGAAGCTGTTCAGATTGCTATTGGTAAATCCGAGCTTTCCAAAGACCTGATTTTTGTTGGAGGAAGTACCTTCGTCGTAGCTGATCTTTTAAAGGATTGGATGGTCCAATTAAGAGATTAGGGAATTACACTACGCAATTTGGTTTTGTTGGAAAATGGATAGTATTTTCAAAAAAAATTAACACACCAACTATCCATGGAACTTGCTATTGCTTTAATCGGGTTTGCCCTCGCTTCCTACTCAGTAGTGGGAAATGATGTGATCCAAACCCTGGGTACCTTTTTGACTTCGAATGAAAAAAGGCCCTGGTGGGTCCTCTGGCTATTTGCTGGGGGAATCATGGCCACGATTCTGATTATTGGCTACCTAGGTGTTGGTGATTTTCTAGGCGGGAACGACGTAGCTTATGACAGACTGGACAAGATCATTGTAAGCCTGAAGGAAGATGGCTTCAAAATTAATGAAGATGGAAGCCTCCAAATTAAAGGTTCAACCGAAAGGGTTGAAGAAAAAATCCAGATGATCAGTGATTACCTTTCAAGCAAAGGGGTCCAGGTCAACGACACAGCAAAAATTGACGATGAAGGCAACATTTGGCTGGTTCCAAGATCCAATACAGATGATCAGGCGGTAAAGACTCACCTGGATGACCTCCAATATGAGATGGGGCGTGTCACCAAAAAGGGAAATATCAAATTGACTTTCTGGTATGTTCTCCCCCCCCTAATACTCTTGTTTATCACAAGATTTGGCATACCGATTTCTACAACTTTCTTGATTCTCTCCTTTTTCTCTCCCAAAAACCTTCCGGGCATGTTGATCAAGTCTCTAACAGGTTATGGAGTTGCATTTATGTTTGCATTGATCATGTATATCCTTCTAAGTAAAGCACTTGAGAAGGTATTTATGCAAAAAGAAATGGGATCAGACGATAGTCTGTGGGCAAATCGAAACTTTTGGGTAGCCTTGCAGTGGGTATCTACGGGTTTTCTTTGGTCTCAATGGTTGACTCAAGACCTTGCAAATATCTATGTCTACCTAGGGAATCCTGAAAGCATCAGTCCGGGTATGTTTGCTCTTACCCTGGTTATACTTCTCGGACTTTTGGCATTCATTTTTTACCAGAAAGGGGGTGCCATTCAGGGAATTGTAAAATCTAAAACCAATACAGCAGACATCAGATCAGCTACCTTTATAGACTTTTTCTATGGTATCTGTCTTTACCTATTCAAATACAATGCACTCGGACTCTGGGAAGGGAAATTGCCTATGAGTACCACTTGGGTATTCCTTGGATTGCTTGCAGGCCGCGAAATTGCAATGAGGTTCCGCCTGGGCCCTAAACCAGATAAAGGCTTGACTACCATGGTATTTGCAGACTTAGGTAAGGCCGCTTTGGGTCTTATTGTGAGTGTTGTCCTGGTTATTCTACTTTATACTGTAGAAGGAAGAGACTTGACTGTACTTTACCAATAAAATTGACCAAGATTTTTTCTCACTTTGGGAAGGACAAGGCCATTGCAAGAAAAGCAATGGCCTTTTTTCGATTGTGGAATTATTTTTCGTGAAAAGAACAAAAAGTGGGGTATGACCACATTTTAGTATGAGAGTTTTCTTATATTAAATAATCCAAAGACATACACAAACTACAATTCATGGGAGAAGCACGGGTAAAAATCCTCTCAAGAGATAAGATAGAAAGACAACATTTCGTCCAGCAGTTACTCGCAGATGTACATGCGCTGGAATACATGTTAAAAAACGATTGGTTCGAAACGGGAGTGGTTCGAATAGGAGCAGAACAGGAATTCTGTCTGGTAGATCAGTTTGGAAAACCGGCCAATAAGGCCATGGAAATCCTCCAGGACTTCCACCCTGATTGGTTGACGACTGAATTGGCTCAGTTTAACCTCGAATTTAACCTATCGCCTTATGTATTTGAAGGTGATGCCATTTCTGGTCTAGCTAATGAACTAAGAACGAATTTTGATCAAGTCCAGGAAGCAGCCAAAAGGCATGGGACAGATGTTGTCCTTACAGGCATTCTGCCTACCATCCGAAAATTCGACCTTACGGCAGACAATGTTACTCCCCAACAAAGATATCATGCTTTGATGGCTGCCCTAGGCGAAATGCGTGGGGCGGCCTACGAAATAAAATTCCGCGGAATTGACGAATTGCTGATCAAGCATGACTCTCCACTGCTTGAAGCCTGCAATACCAGTTTTCAGGTTCACCTACAGGTAGAGCCAGAGACCTTCGTCCCCATGTACAACATAGCCCAGGCCTTAGCAGGTCCCACTATGGCTATCGCAGCAAATTCTCCCATGCTGATGGGAAAAAGGCTTTGGCACGAGACTCGAATCGTGCTCTTTCAGCAGTCAATTGACGATCGCCACAGTTATGACTATCAGCGAGAAAAAAGCCCAAGGGTAACTTTTGGCTCGGGTTGGCTGAAAAAGTCAATACTCGATATTTACAAAGAAGATATCTCCAGATTCAGACCCGTACTGGGCCCTGAGGAAATTGAGGATGCATTTGAAAAAATAAAGGCAGGTAAAACTCCCAAACTTAAGGCATTACAAGTCCACAATGGAACTGTCTACAGATGGAATCGTCCATGCTTTGGCATCAATCCTGATGGAAGGCCTCACATGCGTATTGAGAATCGCATTCTCCCAGCAGGTCCTACCCTGGACGATGAGATGGCTAATACTACCTTCTGGCTAGGTGCCATGACCGGAATGGCAAGGCTGTATCCCGACATTACCAAATTCCTGAGCTTTGCAGATGTAAGAGACAATTTCATTAAGTCTGCAAGAAACGGGATTGATTGTACCCTCAATTGGATAAATGACCAGAAAGTAGGAGCCGCAGAATTAATCCAGAAAGAATTGATACCAATTGCCAGGGAGGGTCTGGAATCCAGGAATATTCGCAAAGAAGACATCGACAAATACCTGGGAATCATAGAGGAAAGAGCCAGAAAGCATGCAACAGGAGCAAGGTGGATATTGAAAACCTTTACTTCATTCAATGAAGAAACCACCCGGGAGCAAGCCCTCTCCTCAATGACTGCTGCCATGCTCAAGAGGCAACAATCCAACAAGCCTGTTCATGAGTGGGACATCCCGAAACTATCAGAGAATCCAAGCCCAAGCCTTGGTCATCAGTTGGTAGAGGAATGCATGACCACAGATTTCTGTACAGTGCAGCAAGGAGATTTACTAGAATTGGTGGCGGATATGATGGACTGGCGCAACGTCAGGCATATGCCTGTAGAAGATAAGGATGGAAACCTGGTAGGTCTGGTTACTTCGAGACTTCTGATGAGGCATTTCATGCGCAGGACCAAATCATTTGGTACCCAGGCGGAATTCGTAGAAGATATCATGATTGATCAGCCCTTGACAATTACCCCAAGAGAGACCCTTCTTGAGGCCATGCACATCATGACCAAAAATAATATTGGTTGTTTGCCCGTGGTTGCTGAAAGCAAATTGGTTGGAATGCTCTCAGAATCAAACCTTATGCGCATGACTCGTAGGTTAATGATGCCTTGAGAGGTTTTTATCGATAAATTTCTTTCCTAAATTGCCCCTTAGGACGGAATGGAAAGAAAAATTGATGAACTGGAAGGAAGTCCCAATGGCACACTTTTCATTGCATTGGGACAGATGCACGGCAACGAACCTGCCGGTACCAAAGCCTTGAAAAAGGTGTTTGAAATGTTGCGTCTGAACATTGAAGAAGATAAGGGATTTGGTATAGCAGGGAAAATTGTTGGTCTTGTGGGAAATATACCCGCAGCGGATGCCGGTTTCAGGTTCCTGGATGAAGACCTCAACAGAATGTGGACTTCTGAGCGCATCTTGCCGATCAAAACTCCCCATTATGCCACTGATGATCTTAACCGGGAAGAGCGGGAACTTCTCGCCCTGGAGGAAGCCATAGTTGAAGAAATAAGGTCTTACCCAGCAAAGGATCTTTTTATTTTTGACATCCATACCACCACGGCAAACGGAGGATCTTTTTCGATTCCCATTCCCAAACCAGAAGCTCAACGAGTCGCCAATACCCTCCAGGTACCAGTTATCCATGGGCTTAGCGGCAGTCTCCAAGGTACCCTTATTCAATACGCAGCCCACAATCCATGGAAGGTCGAAACAGCTAGTTTGGCATTCGAGGCAGGCCAGCATGAGTCTCCACAAGCAATAAGTGTAGCGATTTCTGCCATCATACAAGCAATGATGGCCTTGGATATCCTAAACAAGCACCCCCTGAGTGGGAAAAAAAGACTCGAAGGTCAGCCTTCACTTCCTCTGAACAGCAAGATCGTTTACCGACATCGAATCAAGGAAGGAGACGAATTTGTCATGAAGCCTGGATACAGAAATTTTATGCCCATCAAACGAGGAGAAGAGTTGGCCAGAGACAAAAATGGCCCCATCCACTCTCCATATACGGGACTCATCCTCATGCCTTTGTATCAGGCCCAGGGTGAAGATGGTTTTTTCATTGTAGTGGAAGAAAGCGCTTAAAAAAGAAAAAGCCTCCCTGTTTCAATAACAGAAAGGCCTATATTCAATTTACCTGGATGAACTTATTCCTTGACAAAAATCCCTGAACCGAGGATGTTTTGATCTCCCATCCAGTCTGCTTGCCAAAACAACCTGGAATCATGCTCTCCTCCTTTGTCTACATCATGAACTCCTGCATTGATCCTGATTTGTCCCCAATCCGATCCCTGTAAGTTTTCCATATAGTTCAGCGGCACAGCAAATTCGACTGTGTAGGACTTATCCCCTAATTTACAGCTATACTCCACGCCTTCTGGAAGCAAGTCAGGGCGAAAAAGTTTCGCAGATCCATCAGGATTAGGACTAATGCCCAGGATAATCCAGTCCCGGTAATAGCGTCCTTCTTCTCCGTTCATCACTTTTTCCATGGGACGGGCATCCAATTGAAAAACCGCAGCGTCCTGGGTAAAAAGGTCTCCTTTCTCAGAAAGAATCAACTCATCGTCCATAACCTCCATGGCTAGATACAGGTAATCGTCATCTTGCTTAATATCAAAGCTAAATGAAGCATCTTTTTTTCCTGTATGTGCAAAAGGGTCAGAATCCACAAAAGGAGTTTTTACAAGTTTCAATGACTCCCACTCCTTTAGCTTCCCATCAATCTTTACCTTTTTTCCTGCGACTTCAATCACCTGAGGATCAAGAGGCAACACATTAACTTCTTTCTCCCAACTCAACTCTGGGGCACCTTTGCGCTCATAGGTAAACTCTACCTCTGCCTTGAAAGGGTTTGAGGTTAAAGAATTGATTGGTGTTTCTTTTTCCATGGCAAGCTCAAAACTTAATTCCTTTACAGAGTTTGGTCCAATTGAAACTTCTCCAACAGGTTGTTTTAGCAGCATGGCAGTTGGAGCATTCAATTCCACTTCTACCTTTAAAGGAATGTCAGCAGGATTATTGATTTTAAAGGTCAATGTACCCTCTTTGAATTTGCCTTCCTTGCCCTTCATAGGTTTAACTTCCAATAGATCAGCACCGGTCAATTTACGGGTTACTGCCCATGCTTCTTCAGTCTGGACATTTTCATCCCAAATACCATCTAATAGCAGGTTGGCCATGATGGGGCCATCGTCGGTCATGGTGATCCAGACCACATGATCGAATTCTCCGAATGCTGGTCCCCTAAGTCCTGAACCTCCTCCAGTGGTTGCCAGGATGAAATATTTGCTGTTGTTTCTTTCGTACTTCACAAACCTGTGTCTATGGCCTACATATACGGTATGCTTCCTGTCTTTTAACAGATTCTCCACATCAGCCCACATTCCATTGTCTTTCTGATCCCAAAGGGGCTGGTGCATAAATACAAGCGTCCATTTCACGTCCTGATTCGCTTCAAGGGTCTTTTTGACATAGTCATATTGAGGCTGGTCGATGTACCCCCTACCTGCTCCACGCTTCTTTTCTTCTGTATTGAGACAAAGGAACAAAACATCCTTATAAATGAAGTGATAGTAATCTTTCCCGAAGCGTTCTTTCCACTTTTGGGCCATGACATCATTGATGTAGTCATGGTTTCCAGGTACATAGAAAAATGGCATTTCCAACTTGTTTATGAAGCCTGTGAACTCATCCCATTCCCGATCGATCCGTTTTTCGTCTTCCGTATAGCCAGTGATCAAATCACCTACACTCATGACAAATTCTGGTTGAAGCAAGTTGAGCTTGTCAACGGCAACGGGGAAAATCCCTGGACGGAGGCCTCCAGTCCTATCTGTAACTATGGCAAACTGGAATGTATTCGGGTCATTGTTTACCTCAAGCATGTTCCATGGATGCACATCTCCATCCGTATCGATTTTTATGCGGGCTGGTTCTTGAGCCCATGCCAGGCTGCCAAAAAGAATGAAAAAGAAGAGCAATGATTGTTTCATAGAATTAATTAGTTAGTTATGTGAAATGCACCTCTTTCCTGTGACTTGATTATTAAGGAGGAGTGAAATATTAAATAAAAAAGGATGGAATCACTTGATCCCATCCTTTAGCTAAATGATGAAAGTTCTTATTTACATCACAGTCAATTTCTTGATATAGGGTCTGTTACCCGGAACTTTGACAAAGATCATATAAGTTCCTGCCTCAAGTTGAGAGGTATTCAAGCGGGTCTTGAATTGCTTTGAATTGGAATTGATTGTTTCTTCAGAAACCATCCTTCCTCCAAGATCGAAGATCCGCACATTTACAGGAAGGGCTTCTTCCATGCTCAATTCTAACCAGGCTGCCTTTGCCCTGGAAACCGGATTAGGATAGATGGAAATGAAGGTATTGGTCATTTCTACCATTCGAATTTCAGAATAGGTAAATGAGCCATCAGTGTCGATCATTTTCAAGCGATAGTAATTGGGGCCGAGGAATGGACGCTTGTCCAACCAATCGTATTCATTTCCTTGTCTACTTCTTCCATTGACCTCCATTTGACCAATTTTTCCAAAGTTCTGGCCATCTGCTGCCCTTTCAATGTCGAAATGACTGGCATTCTCTTCCAACTCCGTCGTCCAATCCAGGCGTACATGAGGCCCATCTGCCTCAGCGAAAAAGCCTGAAAGCTCAATTGGGAAGGAAGAATTTGCAGCAGGGTAAAGGAACATGCTTGGAATGACATTTCTATCAATGCTTGCACTTGACCATTCCAGGATAGACCTGGCATATACCCTGTTTTCATAATACTCTATTCTGATGGGCAATCGCTGCCAGGCCAACATTGAGTAGGTACCTGATACGGTTTCTGCTCCTTGATCCTTCCAGTTATCAATGACCAATTGGTTGTTGACATATAGCCTGACACCATCATCGGTAGTGGCATAGAAGGTAATCAATTCACTAACAGGAGATTCAATCTCCCCTTCCCATGCCACTGCAAAGGTATTCAAATCCATGCCCTGCAGAGGGGCTCCACTGCCCCATCTAAAGTCAATCTGGGGATCAACCCTATAGCCTTTCACAAACTGGAAGTCTTTGTCGTTGAAATAGGTGGCTAATAGCCCAGTTCCCTCAGCTGTGCTGACAGGGGTAATCCAGAAGGATCTCTCGACAGAGGGAGCCGCAAAGTAGTTGCTATTTCCAGTCTGCTCCGCCCTGATAATAACTTCTCCGCTTGCATTTCCAGGCACAATAAGGGAGTTGCCTGAGATGTTTCCCGGGCCTTTTATCAAGGTATAATTCACATTCAGGCCTGAACTGGCTGATGCTCCAAGTGGAACAGTGATGCCTGAGACCTGAGATGTTTGCCTTGCAATGGTCGGGAATGTGATACGCTGGCCATATTTCACTGAGCTTCTTACGATGCTATAGTCCCATTGGAAGCCATCACAACCATCTCCCGTATCTTTTGGACCCAGGCAAACATATACCTTATCCCCACTGGTCAAGGTTCCAAGATCCATGTCAAAGGTGGTGTTTTGCCCATTGTTGTAGGCAATTGTCTGAATGAGGGTGTTGTTCACATACACCCTAAGCTCAGCACCATCTCCACAATTAACGTTCGCGTCGATAAGCTCACTATTTGTAATTCTGTAGTCTCCACCTGTTGAAACCGTATATCCAGCGATCACAAACCTTGAAGTGGCCTGTCCTTGATTCAATGCCCTACCTGGGTGGCCACCTACATTGGATAGGTTCGCCCAGAAAGTTACGGGATCGGGGAATCCATTGTTTGCACCATCTCCATCATAAAGGGTTCCGTTCCAGCTAAGGCTTTGATAGTTGGCATCATTGCCAATGGGTCCCCCTCCATTCCACAGGTATTCCCAACCATTGCCAGAAGGGGCACCGAAATCATCGCCATAATCTGCCACGATCAGGTTGTCGCTTACCGATACATCAGGTGAAAGACTAAGGATGTAATCCCTCATCAGTTCAATACCAGCGGTATCCTTCAGATTTTTAGCCAATGGAGGCATAGCCAGGTTGTCATGGATGGCATTCATTCGTTGATAAATCAGAGAATGTTCGAGGTCTCCCGGAACTATTGCTCTAGGATCAACGAGACCAAATTTATTAAACAGCGGTCCGTATAGAATATTTTGATCCTCCAATGGAGTGTCATACCTGGCATCAAAGAAGGCCGAAATAGACGTGCCTGGACGGTGGCAATAACCACAGTTTGTATCCAGATAGGTTCTGGCTCGATCCTCAAGGCTGGCGCCCGTATCATCTTTGCTCTTCGCAGTAAGTAGTGCTCCCAGGTTATTGGTATCGGGAGGTGTATCGAATACCTGAAGGTGAGTCAATGTCTTAAGCTGATTGGCTGACCTCCCGGTTTGATGATAGGTCATGGCTTCATTCAACTGCCGGGTTTTAGGGCCCAGGACACTCTTTGAGCCGTTGTTGTGGCAGAACAAACATTCCTGCCTATCTGGATAATACCAGTGTATTTCCCTCGGGCCGCTTGAAGCGGTGGCAATCTGAAGGGTGTCGTACCTTCCCACCGTCTGCAATTCAGCATCGCTTTGGTCATCCCTCCAACGGTAAGTAACCCCATAAAATAAATCATCTGTCCCCCTAACCATCAATCTGGTTTCGAGTTTTCGCGTTAATGAAGGATTGGTTTCGTCAATCTGCATATCGAAATGCTTTACCATGACAGCTCCTTCAGGAAATTCCCAATCTCCGTTTTCGTCAAACACAATTTGTTCTGCCGCACTGTTATGTGTACCATCATTAGGAATAACCATCCAACGACTTTTCAAGGCATCATCAGACCAGAATGGTTCAATGAGATCATAGGGGATCATGAAATCCATTGGAGTAAGGCTATTCAGGTCATCGAAAATCCCCAGTTGTGAAAGCAAAGCAGGAGGTTCTGGAGCAGAGTTTGCCGCAGATAGTTTATAAATCCTTCCACCATTGAGGTTGGTCCCATAAAGTTTCAGGACATAAATTTCTCCCGTAGAGTCTGTCGCAAATGATGAAATCCCAGACTTTCCGCCTGAACCAAAGGCAGGAACCGTAGCCAGGAATACCTTATCCGCAGTACCCAGGGTATCCGTGGCGTCAATTGCCCATATTTTCCTTGTGGTATGGTCTCCAAAAATGTATTTGCCCTTCAGGTCAGGCCATTTGTCTCCACGATATACAAAACCACCAATGACACAGGTTCCGTCGCTTCTTGGGTAATCCAAAACAGGTGGAAGGTCATAACCAATCAGGTTGGTGGGTTTAGAACGCTGTCCTGAAAGGTTCCCCTCCTTGTAAGGCCACTGGTTATTGGCGCCTTTTTTGGCCAGGGTAATTTCTTCCCTACTTCCTTGACCAATGTCTCCAATCCAGATCGTAGCTGTAACTGAGTCATAAGTCATCCTGTGAGGGCTTCTGAGACCAATCGACCAGAATTCTCCAAGTGTATCTCCAGTTCTGTCATTCCAGGGATTGTCTTTGGGAATGCTGTACCCTTGTGAAAAACTACCCGGCCAGCCCGCAGGGGGAGTGTCAGGATTCAAGGGTTGGCGCACAACCGGATCTGACTTACTCGGATCATTGTCCACATCAATCCTTAAAACTCCTCCTAACAGACCTACATTCATTTTCTGTGAGGTATTGTACACATCATTGGCTCCACCTTCATCTCCATTTGTTAGGTAGAGGAATCCATTTTCATCAAAAAACATCCCACCTCCATTGTGCCAATCATGGCGGTCATACTGTTGAATCATGACAAACTCTGTGCTGTCATGAGATTTCAGTGTAACAGGGTCTACAGTAAATCTTGAAAGCCTGCAATATGCCTTTGGTCTTTGTACATTTTGCTCATAGGCAAATCGATAATAGACATAAAGGTAATTGGAGTCCTGTGCCGGATTTCCTGTAGCATTAAATTTGGGATGAAAAATTGCACCCAGGAGACCTGCATCACCCGCGGTGTAGACACTGTCCTCAATGACCAGCATGGTGTCTTTTACCGCAGTAGTGGTATCCTTGTCAAATGTCCAAATGAATCCCTTCTTTCCAGCCATCATGAATTTGTGGTGGCCAGGAACCTCTCTCAGGTCCAGAGGGTCCATGAATTCAAGATTTGGGAAAGCAACCTCTGTAGTCCAGGCGGATACAGTAGAGGGAGTGGTTACTGGCAATTTCCCATCGAGGAAAGCACCAACAGGTGTAGGGTTATCGATGCCGCTTTGTAAAATGCCCAAGGGCACAGCTGCAGCGATCAGGATCGTTCCGAGAAGTAAGGTTAATAGTGTTTTCTTAAGCCTAAACAGGGGCGATGTCGGTTTTTGTAAACCGGGGGTAGACGTACGCATGAATTTGGAGGTTCTATTTCTTGTCTTAAATGTAAAAAAAGATCAAATCACATGTAAGATTCATTGTATATTTTGACAAAAAATATTCCACAACGACACTATTTCATGCTTAGAAATGAGAAAGTTATTTATTTGACCGCCATCTTTCTACCTTAAAATTCGTCTTTGGGCCATACGCGAACCAGTCCTGCACCCGTTAATAGTGCCAAAAGTACCAAACCGCCTCCCATTGTCCATTGACCATAAATGAGGTAGCCCGTAGCGAAAAGGGAAGAGTAAATACAAACTGTTCCTATTAAGACCGATAAGATTCCCCTTGGAACTGTCCATTTTTGGGTATCTGAATAAATGATTTCTCCCTCTTCATAAGCATCTCGTACAACCTTTTCCCAACCAGGGCCTCCGGGCTGGATCTTGAGGTAGAATTTCTTTAGTACTTTTTTGGATTCAGCTTGGGTAAGGAAGGTAGCGACTAGCCAGAGGATGGTTGTAATACCAACAATTAGAGGAAACTTGCCCCAATCCGGCCATGATTCCGGATATAGTCCAGGCCAATTATCTCCTAATTTGGTAAATAAGATTGAAATGATTCCGGAAGAAAACATCGCTACAATTTCCGACCAGGCATTGATTCGCCACCAGAACCAGCGTAGGATAAATATAAGTCCTGTTCCAGCACCAAACATCAAAATGATCTGAAATATCTGGGTAGCACTTTCCAGAAAGAATGCAAAGACAGCAGACAAGAACATCAATAATATGGTTACGATTCGGCCTACTGTTACCAGTTCTTTTTCAGAGGCTCCATTATTGAAAAATCTTTTATAGACGTCATTCACCATATAGGAAGCGCCCCAATTGAGGTGGGTTGAAATGGTTGACATGAAGGCCGCTATGAGAGAGGCCAAGACCAAACCTATCAAGCCCATGGGTAAAAAGGTGAGCATGGCAGGATACCCCAAGTCTTCCCCAATTTTAGCTTCTGATACCTGAGGAAAGGCTTCAACGATGCTATCTGCATTCGGGAAAACTACAATGGAAGCTAAAGCCACCAAAATCCAGGGCCAAGGCCTCAGTGCGTAATGGGCAATGTTAAAAAACAGGGTTGCCTTCATCGCATGTTCTTCATCCTTGGCAGCCAACATGCGCTGGGCTACATAGCCTCCTCCGCCCGGTTCGGCCCCGGGATACCAACTTGACCACCACTGTACCGCCAAGGGAATAATCAAAATGGGAACGTATGCATTGGGATCGCTGAAGTCCGGGAGCATGGACATTTTGCTCTGAACAGCTTCATTGCTGAGTAGGTTCCCCAGGCCTCCTACCTTGGGATGATTCACAGCTACGATTGCAGCTCCTACCGAACCAATCATTGAAACAATAAACAACAGTAAATCTGTGTAGATCACTCCCCTCAAGCCTCCTAGTGAGCTAAAAATAGCTGTCACCACAGCTGCAATTCCGATGGTTTCGTATGGACTCAAACCCAACATGACCTCACCAATCTTGATGGCTGCCAAACATACACCGGCCATCGCCAAAACATTGAAAAACAAGCCTAAATATACCGCTCTAAACCCACGAAGAAACTCTGCTGCTCGTCCTCCATAACGAAGCTCATAAAACTCTATGTCGGTTTCTACCTCTGATTTCCTCCACAACTTAGCATACACAAATACCGTCAAAAGTCCTGTCAGTAAGAACGCCCACCAAACCCAGTTGCCTGAGACTCCATCTTTTCTGACCAATTCAGTAACCAGATTTGGGGTATCTGTCGAAAAGGTTGTGGCGACCATGGATATTCCCAGCAGCCACCAGGGCATGGATCTACCAGAAAGGAAATATTCTTTGCTGCTTTTTCCGGCAGTTCGACTTGTCCAGATACCAATTCCCAGGGTAATGGCAAAAAATGAAATTACTATTCCCCAATCTAGTGTAGAAATAACCATTTGAAGCTCGTTGCGTATGTTTGATTTTTTAAAGCTAACCATTTTCCCGATGAATACCGCCAACTACCACCTCGCCCAGCTCAACATCGCTGAGCTGCTATACCCCATTGATAGTCCCCAGCTGGGAGAGTTTGTAGCGAATATTGATCGGATCAACCAGATCGCCGAGTCTGATCCAGGATTTGTCTGGAGGCTATTGGAAGACACAGATCAGTTCTTTGATCCTGACATGTACCTAGTGAATATGTCAGTATGGAGGAGCGTTGAAGCCTTAAAGGCTTTTACCTATAAAAGCAGCCATGTAGATATCATGCGAAAGCGAAAAAGTTGGTTCAAACACATGAAAAGCAATCATATGGTCATGTGGTGGATTCCTGCTGGACATATCCCTAGCCTTGAAGAGGCCAAGGCGAAACTGGAATATCTGGATAAAAATGGCCCTAGCGGGGACGCATTTACATTCCGAGAAATTTTTACTCCTGACCAATCATAAATTCAGACATATTTTCCATTCCTCTGAGAAAAATTCTGTTTATTCCATATATGAAATTTGGAATAATACTTTTACTGGCAGTTTTTATCCTCTTTTGTAATTCGGTCGAAGCCCAGTCGCCCAAACTGGATGCCTACAAAAAAGAAGCGCTAAACTTGCCCCTGGAAAGTGCCAAGCGCCTTAAGCTCCTTGCTGAAGTCAGCAGAGATCTGAGGGCATTTGCGGTAGATTCAGTGAGTAAATATGCCCTTGAATATCAAGAAACTGCAATTGCTCAATCCGATACCACTGCATTGATTGAAAGTTATCGTCTCTTATCCTGGTCGAGGGGACTTCGCCAGCAAAACATTGCCCAACTGGTGAAAGATGGCCAGACTGCTCTGCAATTGGCCCAGACTATTGGGGATTCACTGGAAATACTCAAAACTGGACTCAGTTTAAGTGCAGGTTACATCCCGATGCGTAAGATTGCTGAATCACAGGAATTCGTTGACCTATCTTTGACATACGCCAAAAAACATAAAAACAACGACCTATTATATGAGGCCTATAGCTACGCAGCTTACCTGGCCTTCATCTCTGATTTGAATAAAAGCCTCGAGTACAGGGAGTCTGCACTTGTCATCGCAGAAGAACTCAATGACAGCATTAAAATTGCGGCTACGCTGAGTCAATTGGCAAGCCTGGCCAAGCTGCAGAAAAGTGAAAAAGCCGGTGCCTACCTCCAGCGAGGAAAAGAAATCCTCAGGAACCATAAAGCTCCACTTTATGAAGGCATTTTACTTTTCTATTTGGCGGAATACTATGGTGATCTTGGCTATGCAGACTCATTGATATACTACGGTCTGGAAGCCAATCGCCTGGCCGATGAAACCCAAAATGTCCAGGTGAAACGGGTAGTTAAGGCCTTGTTATTTGCTTACTATTTTAATCGTAAAGAATTCGAAAAGGCTGCTCCATTTGCCAGTGAGGCATTGAAAATCGAACAAGCCAAGCCTTCTATCAACTTCGTTTCGGCCTTTGTGGATCAGGCCAGGGTAAAGTCTGCCCTAGGGCAGAAAGATTCTGCTGAGGTATATTTCCAACAAGCCCTGGCGGCGACAAAACTCATTCCCTACCCACGAGCAGAAGAATTGGCCAGGGTGTACTATGGAGAATTTTTGAAATTTCAGAAAAGATACCCTGAAGCATTGGAACAACTTCGTATCGCAAAAAAGATAGGAGAATCAGATAAAGAGGCTGCCGTCAAAGACTTTGTATTGCTTCAATTGGCTGAGGTAGAATTCCTAAATGGAAATTTCTCAAATTCTCGCGAACTCTATAAAGAGGTTCTCTCCCTTGGAAATGAAAAGGATGAGGCTGATTTATTTGCACAGGTTTATCAAGGACTTGCCAAATGTGACTCTGCGCAAGGAAGGTGGAAATCTGCCTATGACAACCAATTGATTTTTCTACAATGGAATGATTCCAATTCGAATAGAAATTACAACCAGAAAGTTGCCGAGTATGAGGTAAAATTTGAAACTACACAAAGGGAAGCTGAAATCAAGCAACTAGAACAGGATAATCGCATTCAAGACCTGGAAATTAACCAGACCAAAACTCAGAACAACTTTTTATTAGGGATTGCCATAATTTTGGCTTTAGCGGGTATCATAGTGGGGATATTGATGTTTAGGCTGAATGCTCAAAATACCGAAATCAGCGCTCAGCGCGAAGGCCTGGCTCAATTGAATAAAACCAAAGACCAACTATTTGCCATGATCTCCCATGACTTGAGAGGTCCAATAACGGGCTTCCAATCTTCAGGAAAAATCTTTAACCATTACCTGGAAAAAGGCGACTATGAACGTCTGGCTGTTGTAAGCCAAAAGCTCAATAGCCAATCCAATCAACTCCGACAGTTGTTGGACAACTTACTGAACTGGTCATTGCAGCAATTGGGTAGGTATAAGCCGCAGGAAGAAGAGATTTCATTGAAGGCATTGGGAGAGGAAATATTCAGTCGTTATCAGTCCCATGCTACGGCAAAAAATAACAAATTGCTCATGGAAATTGATGAAAACCTGAGTTGGTATGGAGATAAAAACGGACTTTCAGTTGCCTTGAATAACCTTGTTGGGAATGCAATGAAGTTCACCCAAGATGGAAAGATAAGTTTGACGGCTCATAAAGAGGCAGGAAAATTGAGGATAGAAATAAAAGATACTGGTATTGGCATGTCCGATGAACAGAAGAATAGTTTGTTTTCAGAAGAAGTGGGCCTTTCTAACCCTGGAACAGCCGGGGAAAAGGGAACGGGTCTAGGCAACCAAATTGTTCGGCAACTGTTGGATTATATAGGAGGGAATGTGTCTGTGGATAGCCAAAGTGGTAAGGGAACCAGCATCATTCTTGAATTGCCATCTTAATTGGCCTATTTAGCCATCAAAACACAACATCTTTTTATTAAATGAGCTATTTTGGGAAAGTATAGTGGATGGAATCAGGATTTATGAGTAAGGAATCTGTACGAATATTTGCTTTTGAAGATGACTTTTTTCATCAGGAGAACCTAAAGTTGAGCCTTGATGAACTTGGTTACCAGCTTGTTGGGCTTGAGGATAAGGCTGAATCTGCCTTGCCTAAGGTTCAGTCTGCGAATCCTGATGTGGTGTTGCTGGACATTCATCTGGCAGGTAAAAAATCGGGGATTGACCTTGGCCATCAGATCAATAGGCAGTTGCCGACTCCCATCATTTATATCACTTCCTTTGCTGACTCAACCACTTTCCAGAAAGCCAGTTATACCCATCCTTATGCCTATCTGACCAAGCCGGTAGAGACATTTGCCCTCCAATCCAGCATTGAATTGGCCTTGCAGCATGTTATACAGCAGGAAGAGCCTTCTACCGAATGGGAATCAGACATCTTTTTCAGGAACTGTTTCTTCGTGAAAATTGGTCAGAAGCTGGTCAAAATCCATCCTGAAGAAGTGCTCTACATTGAGGTTTCGGGAAATCGTTATTGTCAGGTGGTTACCCAAAGCAGAAAAGCCCATATCAGGAGCACGCTTGGGGAAATCCAGGAAAAACTTGCCCCTTCGCCCTTCTTAAGGGTACACAGGTCATACTTGATTAATCCCATCCACCTTGAAGCCATCCATGAAGGAAATCAATCCTTGATGATAGGAGAATACGAGATTCCCTTGGGCAAAACTTATCGCGACGTCTTTTATGAAAGGCTTCGAAAGCTGTAATCCGGCATTTCCTTTGGTGACACAGCTTGATCAAAAGGTGACAAGCTCCTTCCGTTTGATGACAAATCCCAGATTATTAAAGGTGGGCTGATGATTTTGGGCTTATGTTGATTTCAGCTAGTACTGGATCAGCGCTCTCATTTTAAAATCTCAAAAACCAATAATAGTCATGCAAACATTTCACAGATCAACTTTAGTCCTGATAATTGCCATGGGGGTTTTACTCAGCTCATGTAACCTGTTTAATCCTGATGGAGGAGATCCTGGCAATGTAGATCAAGATAAAGAGCTTCAAAAATTAGCCGGTGTATGGTACCGTGTAAAGAGCAACAACCCTTCAAATGATGGCCTAGAGCTTACTGTAATCAATGACAACGGAACCATTACAGCAAATCCTAGAGGTGGGTTTGACATAGGTGATGTTAAGTGGAAAGACCTTGTCGCAACAGAAGAAGACCAGTTTTCTTACGACGAGCTGGGAAGTGATGGGTTATACTATGATGCAGATTTGCTCCTGGATGGAGATACAGCGAGAATTACCATCCAATCTTCAGGTGCGGGGAATGTTCAGAAATGGGTTATTCAAAGTGCCTATACTGAACCGAAGGCCACAACTACCACCTTGGATTGTAGCGGAATTTCATCAGCTACCACCTGGGAAAATACTGATGCAGAAATTGATTACATCGTACCATCAGGTTGTGTAATAGACATCACTGCTCCATTGACCATTGCTGCAGGAACTGTCATCCAGTTTAGCGAAAATTCAGGCTTGGGGGTGTACGACAATGGATCCATCAAGGCTATAGGAACAGCTTCTCAGCCAATTGAGCTCAAGGGTCTTTCTGCTTCTGCTGGATATTGGAGAGGAATTCACATTGAAACCAATACACTTGACAACCAGTTTGACTTTGTACAGATTTCTGACGCAGGTAGCAACTACGTTTACTGCTGTAATGCTGTAGCTTCTGTTTTCCTTAAAGGAGCAAAAATGAGCATCAAGAACAGCCAAATCAGCAACGGTGGTGGAATCGGGCTAAGAGCTGACGGAAATTCTGACCTGCGCGAGTATTCTCAAAATACCATCACTACCCATGAAAGCTATCCATTATCTCTGGATGTAGAGCGTTTGGGTGAATTGGATGGTACAGGATCTTCTTACACAGGTAATGACGAGGATTACGCTTACGTCTACAATTCTGATGTAAATGCTAACACCACCATTTCTAAATTGAATGTACCCTATTTGTTTGAAGGAAATGTAGTTGATGTAACTGCAAATCTTGTCATCGAGGCAGGTGCTGACATTGTATTTGAAGAAAATGGTGGAATTGGGGTATTCGATAATGGAACACTTGACATTCAGGGAGCATCTGGTTCAGAGGTACAGTTGAGGGGTAAAAGTGCAGTTAAAGGATATTGGAGAGGAATCCACACAGAGTCCAACAGCACCACCAACTCCATCAATTATGCCATAATCTCTGATGCAGGTTCTGATTATGTTTACTGCTGTAACACGGTAGCTTCTATCTTCCTGAAAGATGGAAAAATGAGCATCGAAAATACTGAAATCAAGAACGGTGGAAACTATGGAATTGCGACAAAGGCTGACTTTGAATTCAGTGGCTATGCCAACAACACCATTACCACCCATACTTCTAATCCTTTGTACATCGCTACTTGGCAGGCAGGTTCTCTGGATGGAGAAAACTCTGATTACACAGGTAATGACAAGGACTTCATCCTGTTTTACCGCGACCAAATGGATGTGGCAACAACTATGAAGAAGAACAATGTTCCTTTCAGGGTTCCCAACAATGTGGTTCTGGATATCACTGAGGCCTTGACCTTAGAGCCAGGCGTAGAGTTCGTATTCGAAGAGAATGGCGGAATGGGAATCTACAACAACGGTAGCTTGAATGCAGAAGGTACTGCAACAAATAGGGTTAAGTTTGAAGGTTCTGAGAACCTAACTGGTTATTGGAGAGGAATTCACTCAGAGACCACCAGTTCAAAAAATATTCTTGACTATGTGGACATCAGAAATGCAGGTAGCAATTATGTTTACTGCTGTAACGCCAGTGCGGGACTTTTCCTGAAGAGTGGAACGATGACTGTTACCAATTCCGATATCTCTGATAATGATAACTGTGGTATCTTTACCAACTCAAACGCAACATTGACTGAGTCTAATAATACATTCAGCAATAACTCAGGAGGAAACATCTGTAACTAAACTGATTATAAGCGCAATCAGAATTGAGCCTGGAATTAATTCCAGGCTCTTTTTTTTATGAAAAATTGTTGGCCATTTGTTTAGCTGTTTCCTGGGCCTCATTCATTTTTAATTCAGTCAAGCCTGGATCCATATCCAAAGGCTGTGCATGAACAAATGTAATATCATAGATCCCAACAAAACCAAATATTGCTTTGAGGTAATTTTCCATGAAATCGAAGCTATTCATGGGGCTGTTACTGCTGTAATCGGCTCCCCTTGAAGTTATCACAAACATCTTTTTTCCATTGACCAGTCCACGTGGTCCTTCGGGAGTATATTCAAAAGAAATACCCGCCTGGATAATGGTGTCAATGTATTGTTTTAGTTTGTATGGAAGCCCAAAGTTCCACATAGGTGCTGAAATCAGGTATGCGTCATACTTCAGGAAGTTTGTAGCGTAGTTTGCGATCTTATCCCAGGCTGCTTTGGCATCGCCTTCCGGCATGATTCCTCCCATAAGGGCCATTTTGGTATTGGCCTCCATTCCATTGAGGGAAGGTAAGTCTTCATCAAACAAGTCCATTTGATCGACCTGCAAGGCGTTTACTTGAGTGGAAAGCTCCTGAATAAATGATTTGGAAATTTTAAGTGTACGAGAGTACTCCCCTCTTGGAGAAGAGTTGATATGAAGTAGGTTCATAAAGTAGGTGTAAAATTTAGGGTTTAGTATTTCAAATGTCTATTATTTCAAAATAAAAACATTCCGAAATTCACTTAATATATAACTGATTTTAGAAAAATCCACTATTTATCTAATTCAAAATATCAATAACAGATCTTTTCTATATTAATAAATATTACACAATAGCCTATATATCTTTATACTAAAAAGGTACAAAAGTTTGATTTAGTCTATAGAAATCCAATGGTGTTAAGCCCATTGATTCTCAATAAACTCAACTACGCTTCGCTCCTCTATACTTAATCAGTATCCAGGTTTCGGACATAAAAAAACCTCCCACCTATCACGACGATGTCGAATAAGCGGAGAGGCTCCGAAAGTATATGCGCGTAAAGAACACGAAGTCTAGTAAAGAATAAATCTTTACCTGTGACTTCAAAAAATCGTTGTATCCGAAGGAGTTATAGAGAACTCTCCATATTCGAATATTTGCTATGGCTCTAAGGAACGTACAAAAACAGAGTTATGAGCTCCCTATTTTAGTCTACATTGTCATGGAGAAAGCGATTGTTTTCTCTTAGAATGTACTTTTGTTCCTTGTCTTCTTCTATTTTGGTTCTGGACATCCTTGGTTCCAATGGCTGATGGTCCAGGTCTAGCATCATACGCTTTCTCTGGTAAGCCGGAACAGTTTCCAGGCCTTGCAGGCTCTCTGGATCATGGATATCATACATTTTGGAATTGAGTTTTTCAATTCGTTGCTCCCTCTCATTGCGATTCAAACGACGGAAGTTGGTTTCCTTGGCAACGGGCTGTTCTTCATTAACAACCACATCTTCTTTTACAAGAATTTCTTCTTCTTGCTCAACTGCTACCGCTTCTAAAGCCTTTTTCTCTTTTTGGCCATCTGCAAAGCGAGTGGCAATAACGGTAACACGAAGTTTATCGCCCATGTCGTCGTCATAGACAATACCGTAGATGATATTAGCCTCGTTTCCGGCAGACTCCTGCACAAACTCAACAATCTCGGTGGTCTCGTCCATTCCCAGAGAATCCTCTGAGGCGGTGATGTTCACGACTATGCCTCTTGCCCCGTGGATATCGATATTATCGAGCAATGGGGAATTAATGGCTTCTTCAACTGCTTGCATGGCGCGTCCTTCACCTTCGGCGGTTGAAGTCCCCATGAGTGCTTTGCCTCCATCTCTCATGATGGTGCAAACATCAGCAAAGTCCACGTTGATGTAACCTTCAGTGGTGATGATTTCGGCGATACCCTTGGCTGCGTTGCAGAGCACCTGGTCAGCAGATTCAAAGGCCTTTTTCATAGAAATCTTCGACCCCAGTATTTTCTGGAGATTATTGTTGTCAATGACAATCATGGTATCCACCTGCTCCTGCAGTTCTTCGATACCTGAAAGGGCAGCTTTGGCTCTTTTCGGTCCCTCGAACTTAAAAGGAGTGGTAACAATGCCGACCGTCAAAATCCCCATTTCTTTTGCCATGGCAGCGATGACAGGAGCGGCACCTGTACCAGTTCCTCCCCCCATACCAGCTGTAACGAATACCATTTTGGTATTTTCAGCCAGCACCTCACGTATTTCCTCAAGGCTTTCCAGCGCAGCTTTTCTGCCGATTTCTGGGTCTGCACCTGCTCCGAGGCCTTCGGTTTGGGCCTGTCCAATGTGGATTCGTGTAGGAATATCACTTCTCTTAAGGGCTTGAATGTCAGTGTTGCAGACCAGAAAGTCTACCCCATCAATGCCCTGCTCAAACATGTTGTTTACAGCGTTTCCACCACCTCCTCCTACACCGAGGACTTTTATGATGGAGTTTTGGTTTTTAGGAAAATCGAATTGCATAGCTCTGTTTTTATACTGTTCGGATGTAGATGTTATCAATTAGTTCTTATTCAATAAAGTCTCCTGTACTTGTAAGGGTGCTTTCAAACCAGTTTTTCACCTTATGGATAAAGCTGATTTTAGGTCCGCCTTTGGAATTGCTCCCAAAAGCCTGCTGCTGAAGTTCGCGTTTGCCAGTAGCTGGTGCGATCTCATACTCTCCTGACTCAAGTCCCATGATTACCAGACCTGTACCTGTGGCAAACATTGGGAAGTTCACTTCATCCACCAGGCCACTTGCCAAGTGTTCACCAGGAAGTCCGATTCTGGTATCGATTCCGGTTACGTACTCCACACACTGCTTCATGTGCTGCAACTGGGCACCGCCACCGGTTACCACAATTCCTGCTACCAGCTTATCCTCATAGCCTGAGTTTTTGATTTCGGCTAAAACAAATTCCAGGATTTCTTCCATCCTTGATTGGATGATTCTGGCCAGCATTGACTTATGGATCTCTTTGGCAGGTCTGTCCCTGGGTCCAGGAATGCTGATGATCACATCCTCATTCAATGCCTCAGCCAAGGCTGAGCCATACTGAATTTTCAAGAGTTCAGCATGCTTTTTCATGACCTTGCAGCCTTGCTTGATGTCCTCGGTTACGATATTTCCACCGAATGGAATTACAGCTGTATGCCTGATGATGTTGTTTTCAAAAACAGCAATGTCTGTGGTTCCACCCCCAATGTCCACCAAGCAAACCCCGGCTTCTTTCTCTTCCTGCGTAAGAACCGCAGCAGAAGATGCCAATGGTTCCAAAATCAATTCAGCTACTTCCAAACCTGCCCTGCGAACACATTTGTAAATATTATTAGCTGCAGTCATCTGACCCGTTACGATGTGGAAGTTTCCTTCCAGACGCACCCCGCTCATACCAATGGGATCGATGATACTTGTCTGGTTATCAACCGTGTACTCTTGAGGAAGCACATGAATAATCTCTGTTCCAGGCTGTGTCGCAATCTTGAACATGTCTTCATGAAGCCTTGCGACATCTTCATGAGTGATCTCAAAGTCAGGATTGTTGAGGGTAATGATTCCCTTGTGCTGCATGGACCTGACATGCTCACCTGCAATGCCTACGTGCACCACTTCCACTTTGATACCGGAATGCTTTTCTGCCTCTTCGACAGCCGTTCGGATGGCATTTACGGTCTTTTCAATGTTGTTGACCACACCTCGCTGTACGCCATCGGACATGGCTTTCCCAAATCCGAGGATGTTGATCTTTCCAAATTCATTTCGTTTGCCGACGATAGCACAAATTTTTGTTGTACCAATATCCAGGCCGACAACGATTTGTTCTGAGTTAGAGTTCTTTTCGTTAGCCATAGCTTAGCTTTGTTAAGATGAAGGTTGAGTAAAAAAATGAACAAGGTAGCGACCTTCCCATTGATCCATTCCTGTTATGGAGTCAATGGAGATACAGTACATTTGGCTTAAATTCTTTTTGCTTTTCATGGTTATCGTTTCTTTCCCACTACCTGTCCTCTATATTTCAAACTGACACTTTTATATTCATCCCAGCCTCTGACAGGAATGACCTGTTTATAAAAGTCCATAAGGTTACTGAACTTCTCCCCGATCCTCACCGGGTATCCAAATTCGATCCTGGTATTGCCTATGGAGGGAAGCATCACCAACTCTCCACTTTGTTCTACTATCACTTCTGCGATTTGGGCTTTCCAGAATTCATCCTTGCTGATGTAATCCAGAACTGGAACCGCATCAAAGACCGTCTCGCAACTGAAGGTATCCACCAGCCCTTCTTCGAAATCCCCCCTAACCAATGGAACATAAGCTGAGAGATGTGAAGAGGTAGGAAACTTTACTCCATTGGGATCTATGTATAAGTGTTGGCCTGAGTTGCTTACCAATCTTCCAACTGCCTGCCTCAACTCTACCTGCAGTTTCAAGCTACCTGTAAAACTCTTATGAGCTTCTACATGCTGGATGGTTGGATGGGCGTTCAGATTGGCTTCAATAGTTGCCAGATCAACTTCTTTCAAAGGCATGCCCAATAAAGCCGCTTCTCCTCCAGGAATCACTTGATCCAGAACTTCATCTTGATTGATGAATGAATTTTCACTGCCATCTGCCCAGTTGATGGCTACGCTGGAAAGTGGAATCCTGTCTTGAAAGGAATAGAGTCCTACAAGCGCAAGGATTAAAACCAGCCCTCCCAGGTAGATATACCAAGGCTTCTTAATATCCAGGCCGATTTTCAGTTTTCCTTTCTTCAAAACCGGACCTTTAGTCTCCTTTTTCTCCTCTTCCAAAGGCTTGTTTTGCCCTTTGGGTTTTGGTCTGTGAGGAGGTGGAAAATGTACTACTGACATAGGTCTTGTTTATTTATTCAATGCTTCCACCAAATTTCTGCTCCATCCAGTCTTTGATCAGAGGTACTTCTCTGTCGATGTCTCCAGCTCCAAGGCTCAGTACGATGACCTCTCCTTCTAGCTCAGGTTCAATATATTTTATCAAGTCTGCCTTGGGTACCAATTGGCTTTTTCCAAGACTCATTTTTTCAAGAATAGCTGTCGCGGTGATCCCGGGCAGGGGTTTTTCTCTCGCAGGGTAAATAGGAAGCAGGATACAACTGTCAGCCTTTGATAATTCCTCAGCAAATCCATCCAAAAAGTCTCTGGTTCGGGTAAACAGGTGCGGCTGAAAAAGCACGACCAACTTCCTTTCAGGAAACAAATGCCTGGCAGTTTTGACGACGGCACTGATTTCACTGGGGTGATGAGCATAATCATCCACAAAGGTCAAGGAATCGCTGTGAAACTGTACCTCGAACCTCCTGTAAATTCCCTTGAAAGACTCAACAGCAGGCTTTAGCCTATCCATCGGTACTCCAAGACTCACACCCATACTCAATGCTGCACTCATGTTCATGACATTGTGATGTCCTGGCATTGGCAAAGCAATGTCCTTCACCTCAGTTCCTGCGGCCTCAAAATCAAATACTGTGGTAAGTCCTTTGGCCCTCAGATTTTTGCAGATATAATCTCCATCTTCCCCATAGCTCTCTACCTCTCTCTGCCAATCAAATGAGGCTATATCCTTCTGTACCCTGACTTCCTTTGCCTGATGGGCAAAGCGTCTGTACGTACGCTTCATTTCATCCTCATCTCCATAGATATCCAGGTGATCAGGATCTAAAGAGGTAATGATTCCATGGCTTGGGTGAAGCGTTAGAAATGAACGGTCATATTCATCTGCTTCCACCACCAGCCATTCAGACTTCCCAAAAACAAAGTTTGACTTGAGGTTGGAGGAAATTCCTCCCAAAAAAGCCGTTACGTCTACGCCAGCCTCCCTCAATACATGTGTCAACATGGTTGAAGTGGTCGTTTTCCCATGGGTTCCGGCAACGGCAATGGTTTTGTAGTTTCCTGAAATTTGACCAAGGATTTCTGCTCGCTTGAACATGGGCAGCTTCGCCTCTATGGCTGCGGCTCTTTCCACATTGTCCTCCTTAATGGCGGGAGTAAAAATGACAATCTCCTGCTTACGAATCCTATCCGGGTTCAAATCAAAGAACACCTTAACACCCAGTTCCTCAAGGCTATCTGTTACAACACTTGAAGCACGGTCATACCCTGAGACCTCCTTGCCCAAAAGGTGGAAATACCGGGCGAGGGCACTCATTCCAATTCCCCCAATTCCGAGGAAGTAAACGCTATTTGCTTCAAATACATTCATTGTATCCAGGCAGCCTTTGCCTTTATTTTCTTTTGTTTAATTCTTCTAAAATCACATCCACAATTTCCTTCGCAGAATCATGTTTCTCCATAGAAGCAATGTTGGTAGACAGTTTTGCAAGTCGCTGCTCATCTGTCAACACCTTCAATGCTACTGGCACCAGTTCCTGACCTGCATCTACATCCTTCACCAATACTGCGGCATTCTTCTCTGTAAGCGAAAGCGCATTTTTTGTTTGGTGATCCTCAGCTACATTGGGCGAAGGAACGATCACAGCCGGCTTGCTCAAAGCAATCAATTCTGAAATGGTGCTTGCACCTGCACGGCTGATAATCAGATCTGCAGCAGCATAGGCAGTGGCCATGTCCTGAATAAATGCTTCCAGTTTAACTTGTGGATGGGGTTCAACTTGTTGTTTTAGCTCATCCACATAGATTTTTCCACATTGCCAAAAGATCTGTACCCCAGCATCAATGATTTTAGGATAATCCTTCAGCAAAGCCTGATTTAATGTTCTGGCTCCCAGGCTTCCCCCCAGACTGAGCAGGGTAGGTTTATCTGGGTCCAGTCCCAATTTTTTCCTTGCTTCCGCCTTTTCAGGCAGTTCAAAACTCCTGATCGGATTTCCAGTAACTACAATCTTTTCCTTCGGGAAATATTTGCTTGCATCTCCATTGCCTAGCAGAATCTTATCGGAATACTTTGCTAACCAGCGATTTACAAGACCGGGATAAGCATTCTGCTCACAAAGGATCAGTGGGACATTCTTCCCGCTGGCAACCCTTCCCATGGGTCCACTTGCAAAGCCTCCTACTCCAATAACTGCATCGGGCTTAAACTCCCTCATGATCCTCCTGGCTTGTAACAAGCTGGTCAATAACTTGAAGGGAAAGAGCGAATTTCGCAGCAGGTTTCTAAAGGTCAATCTCCTTTGAATACCGCTGATCCAAACCCCCTTAATGGGGAATTTATATCGTGGAACGACCTCCATTTCCATCCCCCCCTTGGCACCCACGAACAAAATATCTGCATCAGGATCTCTGCGACTGATTTCAGTAGCAATAGAGACTGCCGGAAAAATATGCCCTCCAGTTCCTCCTCCTGATATGATAAATTTCTGCTTCATAGTTTTGGTGAGTCTCTCAACTCATTATGCCCTTGCCAGGCGATTGAAAATTCCTTTTTTAGTTGTTTTACCTTTATTTTTTTCCATGGCATCCCGGCTTACACTCAAAATCATTCCCAGGGACACACAAGTCATGATGATCGACGTTCCACCTGTACTGACAATGGGCAGCGTCAATCCTGTACTTGGCAGAATTCCAACAGCAACTCCCATGTGCATCATTGCCTGCAAAACTAACAGGAACGAAATCCCGCAAGCCAGTAAGGCTCCGAAGGTCTTCGACACCGTAACAATGCTCACACTTCTGAATAACAGGAGTAAAAACATGGCCAAAACGGCAAATGCTCCTATTAATCCATACTCCTCAACAATGATGGAGAAGATATAATCCGAATTCGCTGAGGGAAGGAAGTTACGCTGAGAGCTTTTCCCGACTCCTTTTCCTAAAACCCCTCCAGTTGCAATCGCTATGTGAGATTGAACTGTCTGGTAATTACCAGCATAATCGGTTGAGCTTATCCTTTTGGCGTAGTCATCCCATCTGCTTTCCCAGGTTACTGATCGTTTGGCAGTAGGAATCAGGATAACCAATCCAATAGCACCAATGGCCATCAATACGCCCAGGTATTTCATATCTACACCTGCAACAAACATGACCATCATACTAGCGATAAACATCAATGTTGCGGTACTCAAGTCTGAAGGAGCAATCAATCCACAAATGATGGTTACCCAAAATAGTGCAGGTAGGAATCCATCAGTAAAGTCCTTGATCACATCCTGACGCTGGGTTAGGAGCTTCGCCAAATAAATCATCAGGGTCAGCTTCGCGAGATCTGAAGGCTGAAAACTCTGTCCAAAGACCGTGATCCATCGTGCAGCCTCATTCAGTTCTGCTCCCTGAATGATGGTGTACACCAACAAGGGGATCGTTACCATCAACAAAAGATTTGTCAGTCGAGCAAAGACCCTGTAATCCAGTAAATGAACGGCAAACATGACCAACAAACCAATGACAATCAGGATGATATGCTTAAGTACAAAGTACTCCACATCTCCCCCCTTGATCCTGAAGGCCATGGCGCTTGATGCGCTGTAGACGGCCAGGATACTGGTCAGGGCAATAATGATTGTCAAAATCCAGATGATTTTGTCCCCTTTCAGTTTATGTAGTACCCAACGAAACATAGCTGGTTATTTATTCTTGATTGCTTAAAACTTCATTTCTGAACTGTTCTCCACGGTCTTCGTAATTTTTGAACAAGTCAAAACTGGCACAGGCAGGACTTAACAGCACTGTATCTCCGCTTTCGGCCAATTCAAGGCTTTTTCTGATGGCTTCTGCCATACTTGAAAGTGTGAAAACAGGCTTCTCAAACTCAGTCCTAAACTTTTCATCATTGGCTCCCAAAACCAGGATTGCCTTTACCTTTTCGACTACCAATTCCTTCAATTCTTGATAATCATTGCCCTTATCCACTCCACCTGCCATCCAGATTATCGGACTATCCATAGCCTCAAGGGCATATTTGACAGCATCAACATTGGTTGCCTTGGAATCATTTATGAAATGGACACCCTTGATCTTGCTGACAGGCTCAAGTCGATGTGGTATGGGATCGAAGGAACTCAAAGCGTCTGGCGATACCTTTGTTCCAAATGCTTCCAGTGCCAGCAATGCAGCCAATGCATTCAATTGATTGTGAGGCCCAAGAATTTTTAGTGATTCGATCTCAAATGAATCCCCCGTTTGCATCATGAGTTTGCCCTCATTTCTCCAGGCATTTCCTCCTGAATTCAAGCCAAAACTCACTTTGCTTGCCTCACTCCTTTTCAGTTCTTTTAATCCCCATGCAGTCCAGGGGTCTTCTCGATTGAAAATGAAAACATCATTCTCGTTCTGGTTGAGGCTGATTCGGAATTTAGAAGCTGCATAGGCCTCCATTTTACCATCATATCTGTCCAGGTGATCAGGAGTAATGTTGAGCAGGAGAGCCACATTGGGTTTGAAATGCACACAGTCATCCAATTGGAAACTACTTACTTCAAGCACATAGACTTCTGGAATGGGCAGCGTAGCTACCTGAAGCGCAAAACTGACTCCGATGTTACCTCCCAGGTTGGCCTTTACTCCATTTTCCACCAATAAATGATGAATCAGAGAACTGCTTGTGGTTTTCCCATTAGAACCTGTAATGGCAATGATGGGGGCTTTTGCAAAGCGATAGGCATATTCGATTTCAGAAATGACTTCGATGCCTCTCTCTACAAAATCCTTCACCAATGGTACCCAGGGAGGAATTCCAGGGCTTTTTATTACGATTTCCGCGTCAAAGAACGATTCTTTTGTATGTCCACCCTCTTCAAAGGGGATGTTATTTTCAGTCAATATTGACTTGTACTGAGTCTTAATCTGAGAGCCATCGGAGACAAATACCGCTCTACCATTTTTCTTTGCCAACAAGGCAGCTCCTACCCCACTCTCACCTGCACCTAGGACCACGATCTTTCCCATATCACCTCAATTTCAATGTTGCAAAGGCAATTGCCACAAGGATAAAGGCCACGATGTAAAAGCGATTGGTAATCTTTGCTTCGTGTAGGCCTCCTTTTTCGAAGTGGTGGTGCAAAGGCGCCATCCTGAAAATCCTTCTACCTTCTCCGTACTTCCTTTTGGTGTACCTGAAGTAGGTTACCTGCAGGATTACAGAGCCAGCTTCCGCGAAAAAGATTCCACAAAGTATGGGCAGCAAGAGCTCTTTTTTAACCATCAGGGAAAGAATTCCAACCGCACCACCTAGTGCAAGGCTACCCGTATCTCCCATGAATACCTGGGCAGGATAAGAGTTATACCAGATGAATCCCATACAGCCTCCCACCAATGCCGCGGCAAAAACCAGCAGTTCGGAAGAGAGCGGGATGTAGCTGATATTCAAATATCCCGAAAAGAGGAAGTTACCTGAGATGTAAGCGAAGGCACCCAGCCCTGCACCTACGATTGAGGTAGTCCCTGCAGCCAATCCGTCGATGCCATCGGTAAGGTTGACCGAGTTGGACACCGCAGTAATGATGAAAATTACCACCAGCAGGTAGATGATCTTCCCAAGCACATCCTTGTCCACAAAGTTTTTGAGGATCACCACATTCGAATAATCAAAAACATAGTCCTTGAAAAATGGAAAGTCTGTGGTATAGATGAAACTATTGTCTTTGGGGCCAAACAGTTCGGCTGCGATTCTCTCTCTATCTCCTTCTCCTACACTAATGGTCTTTTCCTCTTGAATCATTTCACCATCCTGGGTCAATACAGGCCTTTTGACCTTATATTCTCCAAAATCAGCATAATCATCTCCGTCGGGAATAGATACGAAGGCAGCTTCTCCGATATGGGTAAGCTCGTCTCCATTCTCAAAGCCTGCTTCACGAAGCATAGCAGAAGGAATGACCTTGTTGAGCTGGGTCAAGTGGGCCCTGCTTCCCTGAAAATCAGGATGAAAGAGCATGACCAATCCCACAACAAGGCCCAGGCTGACCTGCCCGGCAAGTTTAAACATTCCCTTCAGGCCACGTTTGTCCTTGAGGAATACCTTGATGTAGTCATCGACAAAACCAATGACACCCATCCAGATTGTTCCCAAAAGGATCAACCATATGTAGGCATTCTCAAGATCTCCCCAAAGCAAGGTCGGGATGATAATGGCCAACAAGATGATGATTCCGCCCATGGTTGGGGTTCCCTTCTTGTGTTGGTGATCAGGACCTGATTTCTCGTCCCTGACCACTTCTCCAATCAGATTTTTTCTCAGTAAGTCAATGATCTTCTTGCCAATCAGCAAGGATATGATCAAGCTAAAGATGATCGAAAGTATGGATCGGAAGGTGATGTATTGGAATACACCAAATCCGGGTAAATCATACTTGTCATAAAGCCAATCGAGCAGATAATAAAGCATCTTTGTGAGTGTTTTTATTGATTAAGCAACCGGAGCAAATTTGAGCAATTTCACCTACTTGACCTAACTCTCACTATTAAATGCCCGTGCTTATTTACTAGCTGCTTACGATTAAAGCCCTAACGCTTTTCCAAGTTCTTCCCTATCATCAAAAGGGTGTTTTACTCCCTTTATTTCCTGATAGGTTTCATGTCCTTTCCCTGCCAGAAGGATGATATCTCCTTCTCTCGCCAATGCCGAAGCCGTCCTGATTGCCTCCCTCCTATCCAGAATTTTCAGAACCTTTCTTTGGCTTACCACAGGCACTCCGGCCATCATTTCGTCTACAATTACTCCCGGCTCCTCGCTTCGGGGATTGTCAGAAGTCAAAATGACCTGGTCAGAATGATCTACTGCAATTTGAGCCATGATTGGCCTCTTCTCCCGATCCCGATCTCCCCCACAACCCACGACAGTGATGATCCTATGGGCACCTTTGTTAATGTCTTCGATGGTATCAAGGACATTCTTCAAGGCATCCGGTGTATGAGCATAGTCTACAATTCCCCTTTCATTAGAAGGTCCATGAATCAATTCAAACCTTCCTGCTACCCCTCCTATGCCACTGAGTGTCTTTAGAATTTCTTCTTTTTCCACTTCCAATTCCCTGGCAGCTGCATAAACCATCAACAGGTTGTAAGCATTGAAGCTGCCCCTCATCTGAAACCATACCTCTTCTCCATCAATCTCCAGGTTCAAGCCCTCAAAGGTGTTTTCTATCAATTTGGCCTTGTAATCCGCCATCCTTTTCAAGGCGTAAGTCTTGACATTCGCCGGGCTATTCTGAACCATTACCCTGCCATTTTTATCGTCAATGTTGACTATGGCCGTAGCATTTTTCCCCAAGCCATCGAAAAGCATTTTTTTAGCTTCAAGATAGGCTTTGAAGGTGCCATGGTAGTCGAGGTGGTCATGGGTAATGTTGGTAAAGAGCCCCATTTGGAATTCAATCCCTTCTACCCGACGCTGAACCAAAGCATGGCTACTCACTTCCATGAAGCAATACTCACAACCGTAATCCACCATTTTGGCAAACAACTCCTGGAGCTGCTTGGGATCAGGCGTGGTGTGTGAGGAGGGATAAACCTCATCCCCGACCAGGTACCTGATGGTAGAAATCAAGCCAGAAGTATACCCCATTGCCTGAAAAGCCTTGTGCAGCAGGGTGGCCGTGGTGGTTTTTCCATTGGTCCCTGTTACCCCTACAATCTTCAATTTCTCAGCAGGTCTTTGGTAAAAGTTGGCTGCAACACTCGCCAATTCCCTTCGTCCATCTCTTACCTTGACATAGGCTATCCCTGGCTTGAGTTCAGCAGGAATATCTTCCAGAGCAACCACTGTTGCTCCTTGATCTATAGCTTTTTCAATGAACTTGTGCCCATCGACCACAGTGCCTTTGATGGCAAAAAACAGGTCGGATGTGGCTATTTTTCTGGAGTCAAAATGGAAGTCATTCACCTCCATATCCCAATCTCCCTGAATCAATTCTGCCTGTATTCCTTCAAAAAGTGCTGATAGCTTCATTGGTTAATACTTAACTGCAATAAAGGGTGATACTAGCTCCTTCTTTTGGTCTATGTCCAGGCAACAAAGACTGCGTCCTTACCCTGCCATTTCCTTTTAATTCTACCCTGAGCCCCAATTTTTCCAATAAAATCAAGGCATCTCTGGTTGTCATCCCTTTCACATTTGGCACCTTCCCCTCTTCGATCGACATGACATCCAGGTTAACCTGGTGCTTGTTAGAAGTGGTGGTATACCACTCAGAATTGGGGCTGCTACTGGTCGCCACATTCAATTTGCCATAAACCTCACGTGCCGTCTGGGCAAATACTGCCTTCGGTGCAGGCTTGCGATGAGGTTTTTGGTCCTTCCTTTTGGGTGGCTGGGTCAGTTTGACATCCATTTTCAGGATTTCATCCATCACCTCCCTGAAGACAGGCGCGGCAACCTTACCCCCGGAAGACGTACCTCCATCTGGTTCATCAATCATGATGTACATGGAATACCTGGGGGTATCCACTGGGTAAAATCCACCAAAGGAAGCCCTATATTTCCTCACATATCCCTTCCCAATTTCCGTTTTCCTAGCTGTTCCGGTCTTTCCTGCCACCTCTCCCTCAAAACCCTTGAAAGCACTGGCTGCTGTTCCATAATCCGTAACGGCCTTCATCACTTGCTTCAATTGTTCTATCGTTTCATCGGAAAGCATTTTCTCTTCCAGCACCTCAGGACGATATTCTTTAACGACCCTTGAGTTATCTGCTACCCCTTTGATGATCCATGGACGAATCAGCTTCCCATCATTGGCGATGGCATTGTAGAAAGATGCCATCTGGATGGGAGTTACCAGCAAAGAGTAACCGTAAGACAGGGATGGCAGGGTTGCAATCGTCCAATCCTTATCTTCAGGCATGATAATTCTCGGCAAGGGCTCACCACTCAACTGTACATTCGCCCTGTCGAAAAAGCCAAACCTTCTCAGGTGGGCAAGGTATTTTTCAGGCTCCTTTTCATACATCTCATTAAGGGTCTTCGAAACCCCAACATTTGAAGAATGGGCAAATACCTTTTCAAAAGTTATGTTTCCCCAAGCCTTTCCATTATCCGTTACTTCTTTGTCGTCATACAGGATGCTACCATTTCCTGTAGCAATGATATCAGTTGGACTCACCAACTTATCTTCAAATAAGGCAGCCGCAGAGGCAGTTTTGAAGGTTGAACCCGGTTCAATCTGGGTGGCTATGGCATGGTTATAGGTTTCGGGATAATTGGCAATGGCCTTGATTTTTCCTGTTTCCACTTCCATCAGAATAGCTGTTCCAAATTTGGCATAGTTCCTGACCACGGCCTTCTCCAAGGCATTTTCTACGATGTCTTGCAAGTCAACATCCAGGGTAGTTACAACATCATAGCCATCAGTGGAAGCATCTTCACCAAACTGATTGACCGGGATGTATGAACCTCCCACAACTTTTTGGGCAAGGATGTATCCATCTTCTCCTCTGAGTTCGTTGTGGAATGAATATTCAATCCCTCTGATGGGCACCGTATCTCTGATGATTTTCCCAAGAGTAATCCTAGCAAGATCGCCCAGTGGATAAAACCTTTCCCGGCTAAACTTTTCTACTACAAGTCCTCCCTTCAGCCTTCCCAAACTCAGCAGCGGCCATTCCTTGACCACTTCCAGTTGATGGAAGTTCAATTTTTGCCTGTGCAGGTAGACATGTCTATCTCTCTCAGCAATGGCCTTCATGACCTTTCTGTAAACGCGAAGGCTGTCTCGCTCCTCTTCATTTTCTTCTAAAAGAGCAAAATTGAGAGAGAGCTTATATAAGGAGTCCGAATATCCGGGATATTTGGTGGTATCCAGGATAGAGGGGTCAAGTGCTATCTTATAAAAGGGGAGGCTTGTAGCCATGATGGTTCCATCCTCGGAGAGGATGTTTCCCCTGTCGGCAAGGACTTTCTTAAAGAAAACCTGTTCTTCGATTTCCTTTTCTGTCCAGTATCCTACATTCACCTGCAAGGCAAAAATGCGGAGGAGGATGATTGCCCCAAATAGGACAAACAATCCAAACAGGATGTAAACTCGGCGAAGGATATGATCTGATACCTGCTTCATGGCCTGGCTTTACCTTGTCGTTGATTGATCGCAAGTCCGGTCTTTCCGACAGAATCTTCCGGCATCAATCTCAACTCCTCCAGATCAGGGCGATTCAGACGTTCCATGGGCACTTCAAGCCCTTTTACCAGCTTGTAAGCGGGTTCCCTTAATGGCCTCAGCCCAAGGGTATCGATCTGATCTTTGATCTCTGAGAAGCGGGTTCCGGCACTGAGGGTGGATTGACGAAGCAGGTATTCGGCCTTGAGCCTTTTTACCTCCTTGCGGTAATCCTCCATCATTTTGACCTTTCGCTCCGCTTCGTAGGAGTTCCAGATGTATGCTACACCAATCAAAACAAGGAAAAACGAAAAACGCAGGTAGTCATTCACCTTTCGAGAAGATAGACCTTTTTTGGCCTTTTTTTCTTCTCTGGGCGAATTTGCGTTAGAAGTGTTCCGTTGACGTGTGATCACGCGCATAACTGGTCAATGAATTGATACTTTCGGATTTTTCGGATATAGAAATTGGAAAGACTTTCTACTTGAGGGGAAATTCTTTCCTAAACGGTGGATCCTTAACGGATCGGGATCTATTTTTTCTCTGCCACCCTTAGCCTTGCGCTGCGGGCACGAGAATTACGCATAACTTCTTCTTCATCGGCCTGAATGGCCTTTCTACTAATGAGTTTCCAGGGTGTGAGTGGATTTCCATAAAAATCCTTCTCTTCCTTGCCCTGGAAGTTTCCTGCCTTGAAAAAGCGCTTGACCAATCGGTCTTCCAGAGAGTGATAGGAGATTACCACCAATCGTCCTCCCGGGTTCAGTACCTTCAGAGCAGCTTGCAACAAAAGCCGCAAACCCACCATTTCATCATTCACCTTAATTCGAAGTGCCTGATACAACTGGGAGAGGTACTTGATTCTTCTTTTGGGAGGAATACAAGACTGAATGATGCCTTCCAGTTGCTGGGTATGGGTAATCGGTGCTGCGCTGCGCTTCATCACGATGGTCCGCGCCAACTTCTTTGAGTTGGTGATTTCTCCATATTGGGAGAAAATCATAACCAACTCATCCTCTTCTGCTTCGTTGAGCACTTCAGCGGCCGTCTTCCCATAACTGGTATCCATGCGCATGTCCAGGGGAGCATCAAAGCGATAGCTGAATCCCCTTTCGGGAGTATCTAGCTGATGGGAGGAAACTCCCAAATCTGCCAGGATGCCATCCACGCCTTCAATGCGCTTCATTTTCAAGGATGTCTCAAGGAACTTAAAATCTTTAGCTACGAATATCAGTCTTTCATCCTCTGGAAGGTTTTCTCTAGCATCTGCATCGCGGTCAAATGCAATCAACTGCCCCTCCTCCCCTACTCTCTTCAAAATCTCCCTGCTATGCCCTCCTCCTCCAAAGGTTACATCCACATATGTGCCACCTTCTTTGATGTCGAGTCCTTCAAGGGACTCTTCCAGCAACACAGGGATATGATATTCGCTATTACTCATTATCTTCCATGTCTCCCATCACCTCTTCTGCCAACTCCTCAAAATCAAACTCCGGATTGTCCATCCAATTGTCGTAGGTTCCAGAATCCCAGATTTCTACCTTATCTATCTGGGCGACAAGTTTAATCTCTTTGCTAATCTCCACCCCTCCTATCAATCGCTTTGGCAACAGCAGCCTTCCGTTCCCGTCAAGGGTGATTCGAGTAGCCCCATTGAGGAACATCCTCAAAAACGCCCTGTTTTTCTTCACATACTGGTTGCGTGATTGCAACCTTTTCAGCTCTTCTTCCCAAACAGGGATGGGATACAACACAAGGCACTTGTCCAGGCCTTTATTCACAACAAACTCATCTTGCTGACCTTCAGGCAATTGCTTACGTAAACCCGCGGGCATCAAAAAGCGGCCCTTGGCATCCAGCTTGCAATCATATTCTCCAATCAGCGAAATCATTTCATGTAGTTCACATTACAGTACGTAAAATAAAGAAAAAAGTCCCACAAATTCCCACTTTTTCCCACGAAATATTTGATAATTTATTTTATCAAAACGCTTTATCTCAAATATTTAGATTATTTATCAACAATACTAATAATTATACACATTTATGCAAAATATATTGGCATATATGGCAAAAAATTTTCGCATAACTAGGAATTAAAAGTGGGAAAATGGGGGAAAAAGTGGAGAGTTGGTGGGAGAATGTGGTGGAAATGGTGGGAGAATATGGTCAATTTGAGTACCAACCATATTTATATTCAGTCCTTGATCAGAGTTTCTACCTGAGGAAGCCTGGCCTAAAACCAATCTTCTATTTTCTGTATAAGGGTAGTTGCATAGCGGAGTAGCAGAAGCGCTAGCAAATTACTTTTGGCTATATGAAATTTAGGGCTATGCGAAATTGGTGTGTATACGCCAATGTGTATTTCCCAAATAGTGGAATCATAGGGCCACAAGGAGGCAAACCTGTCTCAGGATCACGAATTATGGAAAATAATAAGGATATGTGAAGTCAGAGCGATATGTGCATGTCCAAATCAAGATCACCTATTATATCCGAATATTTTTAGGTTTTGAATCATATCCCTATTGCACCCATTACCCATTCCTAGTAAGTTATAAGACAGCCTAAGTAAGCCAAGTTGCCAGTTAACGCATTCAAAGGATAAATGCAGTTTCGATACAGGCCAACTGACGTTTCGAATGGAGCATGTTCCCTCGAACATCAATGAGAGCTCTATGCAACACGATGAGTAGATTTCTCGCTTAAGGTCGAAATGATAGCCTCGCTTGCCCGGCCTGAGCCTGGACTGATATCCCAGATTGCCTGGAAATAACAACTTTGTCTTTAGGCAAATAAAGGCATGTAAGGCGAATGGCAACTTGAGTTAAGTAAGACTGCATTGCAGATTTAGGCTGTATCCAGAATTTCGCTTTTGATTCGCACAATCATGAAAATTTACATTCGAAAAATCGTTTGGGAAGGCCAAACCCGTATCCAGGCCATAGCCACAGGCTTTGAACCTGACTTTCCGCAAAAAATGAAAAGCATTCCCGGAACTTTCTATAAAAAGGAGGTTGGGTGGCTTCTCCCCTATCACAAAAAGAGTTATTCACGTCTGGTTCAATTATTTGGAAAAGATAACCTACTAATAGAGCCCCAAAGACAGCATAAGAAAGCCCACAAGAATCATCATAAAGAATTGCCTCCCTCTCATGAGGAAGCCTTTCTTCGATTGACTGAACAGCTTATGCTTTTCCGATACAGTCATCATACATTGGGGATTTATCGAACATATTTCAGGTTATTCCTCGAGCATTTTGCCGAATCCAATCTTCTGGAACTAAGTAAAATTGAGATTCAATCCTATCTTCTGGGAGAAATTCAGGAGAGAAAATGGTCTGAGTCCACCCAAAACCAGGCAGTCAATTCCATTAAATTTTACTACGAAAAAGTTCTTGGACAGGACAGGCAGTTCTACCAGTTGCGGCCAAAGAAGTCTAAAAATCTACCTGATATTCTAAGTGAAGAAGAGGTCAAACGGCTTCTTTTATCAGTCTCCAACATCAAACACAGGTGTATTTTATCTTTGATATACTCTGCCGGACTTCGCCTTGGCGAGGCTACCCGCATACGTCTCGATGACATACTGATCGACCGAAAACAAATATTCATAAAGGGGGGTAAAGGCAAAAAAGACAGGTATGTGATCCTATCTACCAAGGTCTTGGAACTGATTCAACTTTATCGCAAAAAATATAAACCTCAGTATTGGTTGTTTGAGGGGATGCATGGTGGAGAATACTCCAAGAGGAGCGTCCAACAAATCATGCGTAGGGCGGTAAAGGTCTCTGGCGTAAACCCTTACGCCACGGTACATACCTTAAGACATTCTTTTGCCACCCATTGTTTGGAAAGGGGGATGGACCTTCGTTATATTCAGCATATGCTGGGTCATGGGTCCATAAAGACAACAGAAAAGTATTTACATGTTCTGCGTGAAGCGGAGGGCAAATTGAGGAGTCCTTTGGACGATATGGACCTGGATTTATAGGGAATATATACGCAATATTGCGTATATAGTATTGTTATAGGCAATTGGCCAAAACCGTAAAGAAAAGGCATGAATACATACGCTGACAAATCACAAGAGAAGAAAAGCCAATCAGTCGCCAATACTGTTTCTCAAAAGAAAAGTAGTGGAGATTCTACACTTCAGTTTGTGGACAATAGACCTGAAGCCATTGCGCAACGGAAACTACAAGAGATGACAAATAATAGTTCCCGAGTCTCTCAACTAAGAGCTTTTCAGGAAATAGCAGATAATAGTCCCCAAGTAAAACAAGCGGCTCAATTACAAGAGATGGCTGATAATTATTCTGCTAAACTACATCAGCCCACCCAAAAGAAAGAAAACAATACCGGCTTACCGGATAATTTAAAAACAGGAATTGAGAATCTTTCAGGATATTCAATGGATGATGTAAAAGTGCATTATAACTCCGATAAGCCTTCTCAGTTACAAGCCCATGCTTATGCTCAAGGTTCTCAAATCCACTTAGGCCCGAGACAGGAAAAACACTTACCTCATGAAGCATGGCATGTGGTGCAACAAAAGCAAGGTAGGGTAAAACCCACTATACAAATGAAAGACAACAAGGTAAGTATTAATGATGATGTTGGTTTGGAGAAAGAAGCGGATGTGATGGGTGCCAAAGCTTTTCAGTTTGTAAGTAGCCATCATGAAGCAAATGCACAAAGGAAACCTATTCAAAAGAAAGATAATGTGATACAAATGGTAATTGATAAACCTTTCAGGAAGTATAACGGCTGGGAAGGTTTTTCCGTGCACAAAGCTGATTTGGGAGGAGGAACTGATACGAACCAATCTGCGCGAGATTGGGTAAATCGATGGAACGATATTCCTAAGAGTGTTTCTATACAATGGCTTTGGCCTGAACCAGATCCCAAAGATCCTAAATCACAGATAATGTATACAAGTGATGTTTACACTGTAAGAAACCCAGAAACAAAAGCTTATCCAAGAGGTGGAACATGGGACGCAGGACATAAGCTAGCCAATTCAAGTGGAGGGAGTGGCACTTCACACGAGAATTTATGGCCACAAACACCATCAGTAAATCAAGGCAATACTCGACAAACACCACCTACTATGCTGAGGATAGATGGTACATGGAAGGATGCAGAAAGAAGATTTAATGAAACAGTGAGAAAGTACGGATTGGCCGAATGGTGGATAAAATTAAACTATTAATGAGCTAACATTTCATATATGCCTTAATAGGATAAGAGTCAAAAATAGTACTAAGTGAATTCATATAGCTCCCAAAAATATGAGGCAGATAGACAAAATACACTTTTAGCAAAACTCTTTATTTTATACTTATAGGCTAAGTTTCGATTAAATCCGTAAATTAAAAAGCCTATAACAAAAGCTACAACGGCCAGCCTCCTAAACGTCGGCCGTCGAGTAGCTAGCTGTTATAAGCAAAATATATTTTTTATCATAAATTTGCTCCTTTGAGGGATTCTCAGAGAATTTTTAAGAGAGGACTAACTCTAAAAAATCTGGTATCAGTAGATTAATTCATTTAAAGAATGATGAAGCGTATTCTCAAATTTCTAAGCAGAGGAACTTGGTGGCAAATTCTTTCTCTAATTCTTATGATAATAGCCGCTTGGTATTTTTATACCAATTATCTAAAACCAAGCCCTCCCACTGGATCAACACAAAAATTAATGAATTTGAAGGAGTTTGAAAGTCGAATTGATTCTTTAAATGAGCGGTTCGAATTCATCACCTTAAAAAAGGTTCTAGAGCCTTTAATCTATGAGTATTCTAAACCGTCATATATAGTTCAAATTACTCAGAAATTAGATTCGGCAATTCTTTCTCCATATTATTTTGAAAACTCTGAGTATGGAATTCACTCAAAAAATAACCAACTTAACAGCTTCAAATTGCAAGAGGTATGTGAGGTATTAGAAAAAATTAATGAACCCCAGAATAAAAATGCAAAGATATCTCAGGCCCTAAAACAAATTCAAACTCAAGTTAATTTTCAGGTACCAAATACTTTATCTTTCAAAGTAACAAATTTGCATTTACCAATTTGGGAAATGCTTGTTGCATCTCAAACGATTACTAATTTTAATGTAGATAGTACTAAGATACTTGTTAGAGGTTTTGCTGATGGAAGTAAAGGAGAATGGAGTAAAACCTTAAGAGAAAAGCCATATTACTATGATTCAATAAAATATTCTCCTGTGCACCCCAGAGATAAAGGTCGAGATTTCCCAATCTATTATACTAATGCACAAGAAATTCACTTGATTGAAGATAGTATATATATAAATGAAGATTTACCATTTTTAAGAGCGAACTATATTCAAGATGAATACTTATCAAGAGTAACAGGTAATTGTAGTGCTGATAACCCTCCAGAAATTCTTTTAATCGAAGGAATGGAATTTAAAGATTTAGTTGAGTCTTCAAGCCAAAGAAGAGTTGAAATTATTATACAGGCTTATTTCTGAATAGATTAGTAAGTGCCTATAACATCGTCTACGCGTCCAGTACTTGCTGCGCTGCGTACCCGCGCGTAGTAGTGTCGTTGGGCGTTATTAACATAAATAAAAAAAGACATGGAAGAATCTGACAAAAAGAATCCAAGTGTTGAATTGATGAAAAATGTCAATGAATTGATGCCATCATTAATTCCAGTAATGAAAGGTTTTTTTACTTTAAAGGAAACCATATTAAGAAACTATCCTGAATTGAATGAAAATGAGGCTGAAGAATTAGCGTCATCAGTTATAACTGAGATTGCTCAAAGGTTGAAATCAGGAGAACAACTTGCATTTTTAAAATATGAAAATGAAGACGAAGTTGTTTTAACTCAATTTGCATTTGAGAAATTGAATAGCAAAACAAACTCTTCAAAATAGAAAACTATGGAAGAGAAGAAATCAAATAAGCAAATAGATGACCAGCAAATTAATATAGGCTCTTCAAGAATTGTCTTTAATAATGTTGGCAAGACAGTACTGAAACGTGACCAATTAGATGCGACATTCAATGATGCGAAAACAATTTTGGGAGCATACGGAATAGAATTACCCGAAAATATTAACGAAAAGTATTTAAAAGCAAGTGACCTAAACTCCATCAAAAATTTGATGTCTGACGAATCATTATTCATGTCACTTGGCGGTACATTTCTCGGAGCAATATTGGGAATTATAGTAAACATTTCAACAAATGACCCAATATCATTCACTAAGGCGTCAATTCTTGCGATAGTGACTTTTTTAGTGATTGCAGTTATATTCTTTTCTCTTGCAATTAGAAGTAAAAACAGAATCAAAAATGAATTTGAAAAAGTAACAAAAGTGAAAACAACGCCCAACAAAATGCAAAACGTTCATAGCGGCTAAGCGCCGCTACGCCGTTTGCATAAACCGTTCTGTCCAATAATAATAATAGCTTTCAATTAAATTTCACCATTAGTTAGTAGTACCTTACAGATTTAATTCCAAATCCGTTACTTTTGTAATATGTACAAAAATCCATCTAAATTCAATAGTGAAATAGCAACCCTAATTAAACATCTAAGCGAAATATTACCACTTAATGACAACGAAAAAGCAATTATTGAAGAACTATTCGTTCCAAGAAGAATCAAGCGGAGGCAATTTATTCATCATGAAGGAGATGTTTGTAAATATGCCAACTTTGTCGTTCAAGGTTGCCTCAAAATGTATATGGTAGATAAAGATGCCAAAGAGCACAACCTTCAGTTTGCAATAGAAAATAATTGGATTGGCGATTTAGGAAGTTTTCATTCGGGAGAACCCAGCAAACTATACGTAGAAGCTATTGAAAATTCCATTATTCTTCAGATCACAAAGGAAAATCTTTATCGCCTCTACGATGAATTCCCCAAGTTCAACAAGGTTTTCAGAATCATGAAGGAAAATCAAATTGTTGAATATCAGAAAAGAATATTGCAAAATATTAGCTCAACCGGTGAGGAGAGATACCTTGATTTCTTAAATCGGTATCCGCATCTCCTAAACCGAATTTCAAATGTACAAATCGCTTCTTACCTAGGAGTGACACCGGTTTTCCTTAGCATGATTCGGAAGAAACTCGCTCAGTCTTAAACTATTTTAATACTCTTTCTTCAAATACTTTGTAGGTACGTGCATAAGTCTTTTTGAATCTTTGTGACATAAAAAATCACAAAAAAAAGATTTGCAATGAACAAAGTAGCAAGACTAAATGAATTTGCCGGTCCGAGTGCGATCAGCATAATGAATGAAGAAATCCCCAATCCAAGACCAGGTGAAGTTTTGATAAAAATGAAGACGGCCGGACTGAACCATGTAGAAAAGATGATCATGTATGGGCACTTTCCAATTAAGCCTGAACTTTCCGCTAATATAGGTTATGAAGGAGCAGGAGTTATTGAACAGGTCGGAATTGGAGTTGATGGCTTCAAACAAGGAGACGAAGTTTGTATTATTCCAAATATGCCTTTCAACAAATATGGCGTGATCGGTAACTACTCGGTCGTTCCCAGTACATCAATAGTGACAAAACCACCTAAAATCAACTGGCAGGAAGCATCTTCCCTTTGGATGGGATATGGAACTGCCTACCAAGGATTAGTGAATGCTGGAGGATTAAAAAATAATACTGATCAAACGGTACTCATTTCTGCAGCAAGTTCATCGGTAGGTTTGCCGGCGATACAGATTGCCAAGGCGCATGGAGCAAAAGTCATTGCCACTAGTAGAACACTAGAAAAAGAGGCTAGCTTAAAAGAAATGGGTGCAGATTATGTAGTTACGACAACGGATGAAAAATGGAAAGATCAAGTAGCAGAGATTACTTCGGGGAAAGGATTTGATATTGCATTTGACCCCATTACAGGACCTTTCACTACTCAGTTAGCAGAAGCCGCAGGTTTTGGAGCAACCATCGTTTCTTATGGTACTTTGTCGATGAGTGAGACTGCTCTTCCTCTATTTCCAATGCTAATGAAAGCGCTCAAGCTTACGGGTATTGACAGTGGTCATCACCTCTTAGGTAATCCTAATCAGTTTGAAATTGCGAGAAAGCATATCATTGAACATATTGAAAATGGAAATTATAAATGTAAGATTGATTCGACGTTTTTATTAGATGACGTAGTAAAGGCTTATCAAAGAATGGAAAGCGGGAATCAGATTGGAAAAATCATCATTAATATTGATGTTTAACCTTTTCAATATTCTAGTCATTTGCCTAGCTATCACGACTAATCCTAAATATCCACTTTGCAATGAATGTGTAAAAATGAAAACTGAACAAACCTCCGTTTTTCTTGAATCATTAACAGGTAAATGGCAAGGACATGCGATTAGAACACCAATAGGAAAGGTATCCTATGACCTACGGATTAAGACGCTCGAAAAGAATAAAATTAAAGGAACGTCCTACACTAATGGTCAGGCTATTCATACCTGGATCTTCGAATTAGGATCAGAAGACCAGCTGATATTAGACTTTCATTCCACTTTTGGAGATAGTTGGGCAAAAGGTTTATGTGTCACCAAACTAGATAAAAACAAAGGATATCTCTTCACTAACGGAGAGCCATCACACCTAAAAGTATGGGTTAACAATACAGTAAAAGATAAACTTCAGATTGAAATCTTCTTGAGGGACAAGCCTCATGTTAGTATTGTAACCTCAAAAGTTAAACCTTAAACTATTTTTAGAATCTTTAGTAAATCTTCTAATTGGCCCTCTAAGGGCCAATTTTGAATTTTAAAAAAAAAAATAAAAATGAGACATTTAATAGCAATTTTATTGGCAGCTACTTTTGTATTTGCCGGGAGTATTCAACTAACTGTGTCAAATTGGTTTGAAATGTAAAGAACGATTAGAGGGATTTCCTTCATTTTTTGGGGTGAGTTGGCCCTTGCTGTG